>JBNLDC010000064.1:0-252259 GCA_050304135.1 Chitinispirillaceae bacterium
GGGCCGCGGTGCATTTCCTGCCCCCTGACGTTTATGATTAGTGGTTTTGCGGTGCGTTTCGTGTCATGCATATAATATAGTAAGACAGTATTGTATTAGTCAACTTTTTACAAGGGTTTTATCGTACCGAAGTAGAATTAAATGGTTTGGAAAATTCTTCAAATAATCAATTCTTATCATTCTTATTCCCCAATTTCTTTCCGGTCCGCGCGTTCCTCTTTCTCTCCGAGCCCATTTAACTTGAGCATACCGGCTGCAACACTCGCCCGAAGTTTTACGGAACAATAGTGGAGTTAAATTTCGGGTTGTTGCTGTTGAACGACCGTTTTGAAAAAAAAATCTGCATTCCACTAATTCTTATATTCATCATCTTCCACTAACCTTTTTCCCAAACTTATTACATCATCGATTTTGTAATTTGATGTTTTATAAAAATTGATTATTGATTGATTTGATGTTCTAACTTGGAGATTTATTTTTGGTGCACCTTTTTCTTTTAATTTATTTTCAATTGCATGCATAATCTCCGAAGCATACCCTTGTTTTTGATATTTTGGATCAACTGCTAAATAATTAATCCAGCCTCTATGTCCTTCATAACCTCCCATTACAGAAGCGATAATATTATTTTCAATTAATCCTACCAAAAATAAATCTGGATCGACTTTTAATTTTCTTTCGATATCTTTTTTGGGATTATTCCATGGTTTTACCAATCCACATTTAATCCACATATCAATTACATCTTTTTCATAAAATGAATTATAAGTTCTTATTTCCATTTGAATTTCCTAAACGCAAATATTTTTATCAAAATGTTGTTCAACGCCGTGCGACACAGCCGAACTGCCTGTGTTGCGCCTGCGGCAGGCATTTTGGCTTGTCGCTGTTATAAGAATTATTTTTGCATTTCTTCTTGCGCCCCGTTTTTTTATTTAATCATCTTCATAAACATATAAAAAATCATCATTTGTATCAGTTCTACACAATGCCGAAAATGTGAGAATTAATTGTTTTTTTGTGTAAATGTAAAATGAGACATCATTACAAAAAAGTTCGTGGAATTCTCTTCCAATTCTATCCTCTAATAATTTGGATTTATCCATGTAAGAAATTTCATCTATTTTCTCCCATGATAATCTCAATGGGGAAGCACCGATTCCTTCAATTTTATCTTTATCTAAAATGGGTTTTGTTTTAGAAATTGACCATTTTACAATATCATCTTCAGAATAGACATGGATCCATAAATTATTTGAAAATTTAATAATATAATCATTATCAGTCCAGTAACCATCAGTTATTTTGGTTCCCTTTAATTTTGCTATGTCACTTTTTAGACGATCTTTTAAAGGATGATTAAAGGCTGCTTTAATCGCTTCTTCTGGTGTTGAATATCCGACAATTTCTTTTCTTCTACTAACAGGAATGATGTTCATAATATTATTAGGATTTTTCAAAGTATCTTAACATTAAATTCATATTTTAATATTTTGTTTTTAAGGGGCGCTTTTTTTAAAATGCAAAAATATTTCTTATAACGGGCCGCCAGTATGTAAAGTTTTACCGGCCGCCCAGCCGGAGGTTTGTGGAGCCTTCGCGGAACAAACTGTTCGCGAAGCGACCGGCGTAGCGAGGCGGTAAAATATGTCGTCAGGCCAAGCGAGGCTTTGCGAGCGCAGTATATACTGGCTGTTAGCGGTCTGTTTATTGCGAGGGTTTTTTTTGAGCCAGGACGGCGCCATCTTTGTCAGTCTGTTATCAAACATTTTCCTTGTCTTCTAAAAGGTATAACAAATACAAATAACATTTTTATAATTAACATAATATATTTCAATATTTTTATTCTGGTTTTTAATAATATCAGTCATTGTTCTTAATATGCTACTTGAAATACCAATTTTAATTTTTTCTGTAAGATTATATCCCATACCAACTCCGATAACAAAACTCAATAAAAGGGATCTTTTGTCCTTATTTCTTATCAATTCAGATTTGTTTCCAAAGTTATCATATGATTCATTGATATAAATGTCAGTACTAAGGCCTGTACGTAGAACAAATACCATTTTCTTTGGACTGTATGAAAAAATTGGCGATAATTCTATCGAAACATAGTTATTAATATTTTCGCTTGTAATAATTCCATCTTCTTCAATCGAACCTGATGGAGTTATTATGGTTCTGGTCAAACTTGTTGACAATGACAATTTCTTGTATGATAGTGAAGAACGTAATCCGAATGATTTGAATATGTTTTTTTGATAATAAACCTCAATAGGGTTGAAATAATCAATCTTTTGAAATTTAGTGCTCTCGCTATTCCAGGATTTGTATGTGGAAATATTTAAGCCAGTTGCAATCCCGATGTCATCTGCAAGTAATTTATTTGAAATACAAATGAATAAAAATACAATGATATGAAAATTCGGTGATGTTGAAAAAATTATCTTTTTAACATTTAAAGCAATATTAGTCATAAAGTATTTCCGATCGATTAAATTAGGCACAGGACGTGCCTGTCAAAAAGCCCTCGCAATAAATTGCCTTATACCGATTCCGTTCTACAACGGACGTGTTTTCGATCAATACGTTGATTTTCTCGGGAGATACGGCTTTCGGATGATAGTTGAGGGTTCCGATAAATTGATTTACAATCGGAGTGCACCCCCTGAAGGTTTTTTTTTTACTGCCATAACGGTTCCTTAGGGATATCCGTGCTCGGATATGCTGCAACTGTGCCCTTATGTAGTTATTCCCTGTTGAATACTGCTTTCCTGGTGAAGCAACAGCAGGCGCAATCACGTATTCCCTCCCCGGCAATCAGGTGTCCTTTTTATTCCATTATCTGAATGAAGCGGTATTCAGATATAGTAAAAACTAAGTATCAGGTGCCAATAAATGCACACTTCCAAACTGCTTGCCGAGTGTTCCAGCCGCTCCCCTCGATACGGTTCGAATAAAGCAACGAACCACTCGGGGAGCGGCTGGAATGTATCGAGGCAAACCGTAGAACTGATACAAAACTAATTGGGGTTTACGGTTACGGCAAGAAAGATCACTTTTTCGATACATTCTACCTGCACCGATACAACCCCAATCAATTAACCTGCGATACCCGTCTCGTTATTGTTGAACCATCGGCAACCTTGATTCGTACAAGATAGGTACCATTTCCTGTTCGGGATTGAAGCTCGAGATGGTTGGTGGTTGATGGACCCGCGTGTACCCGCTCGATAACTCTTCCGGAAAGGGTGAAGAGCGAAACGGCAAGCAGGGGTTTTGACGACTGGATAAGAATAGCGTTTCTGCTGTTTTTTCGTAAAATATGAATTTTTGCGGCAGAGGGCGATGCTTTGAAATCAGGGGTGTGCGCAGAAACGGTACGGTCGGTAACAGAAAGCCCGAGTACCGGCATGAGGATGTTGGTGGTACCTTCGATGCCGACCTCGGAAAGGAAATATTCGTTGGCTACCTCTTCGTACAGTGGGGTTGATGGTATACATCCTCCCTGCAGGGCTCCAACAAGGTGTCGGTAGGGGTAGTCGGTGAAACATGATCTGAGTTCCGGATTGGAGGCGCGGTGGTGCGGGTGGTTGAAGTTTTTGAAACCTATCCCGTAAATCATGCTTATATCCCACGGATTGACACCGAGCATATAGTCCATCATGCGGACGAGCAGCGTTTGCACCTCTTCCGTTTTCCAGTCGGTTGTGGCGGGAGTAGTGGGAAGGGCAATGCCTTCAATGTTCCTTGCTATATCATAATAGTAAAACAGGTCGGTACAATTTCCTGCCTGATAACGGTTCCAGACCCACTCCATCTGTGTGTGCATCGTGAACCAGGGGAGATCGTATTTAACCGCTGATGGTACCCAGGAGACACCCTCCGGAAGAGGTATCGATTCCGTCCCCTTTCCGACAGCTGAGAGATTCGCAAGAATATTGATGACGGTATTTTCAATAAGCGTTAATCGCTGTTCTTCGGTAAGGTCTACTTTCCGGCAAATGGCGGTATCGTTTAAAATAAGCCTGAAAAACCCCCAGAGCACATGCGTTTGTGTCGATGCCCAGCCGGTATTTGCCATTGACTTGGTGAAAAGCGGATCATTATTGGTAAACCAGCCTCCGGTGAACAGACCACGCCGGTTCGGTGATGCCTGGGTGCCGATGGTTGAATCAAAACAGAGTTCATCAAGATAGGTTCGCTCTCCGGTTGCCCAGAGAAGTGCGAGGCAGCCGAATGCCGCATCATCGGAAACACATGTTGCACCGCTATATGCCGAAGTGTTTGTGGCGTCAATTTTGTTTTTTGTGAAATTATAGATTGCTTTGGCGGCTACAATGCAGCGATCTGCATACGAAGGGTCATACGGAGTCATGCATTTTGAAACAAATGCGAGATTCGCGGCATATTTCCCGAGATAGTCGGTTGTCGGCTCATTGCGGGCACACCGTGGCGGACCTCCACGCTCAGGCGGCATTAAATCCTGCAGCTCCGGCGGGCCCCACCACATATGGTCATCGCCGCAACCCGGATTGCCGAAGCCGCCAACGGAAGTAATCATTGTTGAAACATCACCCCCGGCGACATCGTAGGAGCGCAGTATGAAATCGGCACCGTGTTTCGCCTCGTACAGAATGTCGGGTATGCCGTCGGTGGAGAGTGTTTTTGACTGATCGGCAGCATACAGGTCCTCATCAATATCGCTGAATACTGCTGCAGCCAACCCGAGTACTGCGGCGGTATAACTCTGGGTGGCCCCTTCTTTCAAATGGTCGCCGCAGTCATGCCACCCTCCGGTAACCGGGTCTGAAAGATGACACGGTGGATGAAACCATGACTTCGAATCGCCGCACCGGTTGACACCGTAAAACTTGAGCAGTGCATCCTTGACCATATTATACACATCATGCCTGATGACAAATGGTGCAGAGGTGTCCGCGCCCGCAATAATACGGTAGCGTCCTTCAGGGAGATCGGGAATTTCGCCTTCGTATACAGTACCGGAGCATTCTTCCCCCTCAAGCAGGTATCTGGTATCTCCACCCAATACGCGAAGGGCGTCGTTGCTTGCTTTGATTCGGAACTGTCCGGCGCCGGTAGATCCGGTATTTTTCAGTGATCCCGAAGTAACCGTCGTATTGTCCGTAATGTCAATAATAGAGAACGCTGTTTCAGAAGATCCGACACGGTAAAAGTAGTGCCGGTCGCCGGGACGATACCCCGCCTGGTTGACACGAAGTGGTGATATTTTGAGATTTGCGGAGTCGCGGATAAGGGGCTCTTCAAATTCATCGAATGGCACGGCAATGAGGGCGTACGGCATCGGGTCCTGGCGGGGGCGCGTATCTACGGGGATAAAGGTTTCTTTGTCGTAGAACGTTTCCCAGTCGGGAGGAATACCCCACAGTAATTCACTGTTTCGGTGGATGGTCAAATAGTAATTCACCGGTTGTTCCCTGATAGCGGCATCGATTGCAGTTCGTGCAAGAATGGAGGCACCGGGGAAATCGATCAGATCGCCCGATGACGTGGCGTGCAGGCCGAAGGTCCAGTCGGAATAGGAGATGACGTGTTCCGGTGGTTCGTCCAGCAAATCTGTTTGCAGCTCAGGTTCGCGCCTGCAAAATGATATGTCGTACCGAAAACGGGCCTGCGGACGTAGTACGATGTCTGGTAACGGTATCGCTAGAAAGTATGCATGCGATTGGGTCGCAGTGTCATAGGTTTCTTCAATCCTGACGGGTTTCTGTTTGTACAGGCTGGTCCACAGCACATTCCGAATACTATCCATTTCCTCCTGCAGACCGTTTGGGTTGAACAAAATATAAATGTCAGGCCGGGCGCCCAGATCCGTTTCAAACCCCTCCTGCGCTCTGAAGTAAAGGCGGATTTCAAGAGAATCGTATGTTTTGGAATCGATGTTGACAATGTCCATACTGAAACAAGGAATCTCACCCCATGAATACCGAGCAGTACGTACATCAAAATTCGCGTTGAAGGGATAGTTAAGAATACCTGCCACTACGCTGGAAAACAAGAGTGCGATAAAAATAAGGGCATACGATACGACCAGCCTGTTACGCGTTGTGCGCATGGTACTCTCCTGAAGGTGGTGAAGTGATAATAATATAGTATTTGATCGGAAATTAAAAGAAGGCAACGTCGGTGGTTGTGCGTAAGAAACCTTGATACGGGGTTGAAAAGAGGTGCGGCGACGGGTGATGAGTGTCTTATGGTATACCGGTCATTAATTAATCCGATAGAGAGAACCTTTTGACGGCAGCCGGCGTAGACGGTACTCAGGTTGTTTCTACTCAGGAGTCAGAATACAGAATTCAGTATTCAGGAGAAATACTATAACCTAAACTGAGCGGTTTTTCACACAAAATAGCTCCGCACCCGCACCAGTCTTGCATTTCAAAAAATGCTCAATTAACCTGCCGGGTTAACCTGCGCTTTTTTAAAACGTAATACCAGCACGGCTACAGAACTCTTTTCCGCGAAAAACCGCTCAGTTTAGGTATAAAGAAGCATATTGTAACAAAAAACAATTAGACGTCGTCCCGAAGTTGGTGGCAGACTTGTTTTCAAATAGAAAAAATCGTTCGAACATTAATTTGATAAATTACTATCCGTATTTCTCAACCCCCGCCCCTGCCCCACTTCGAGGGCCTCGCACCGCCGCCGTAGCACCCATCCTCCAAGGAAGGGCTTTGGTGCGCAGGAGGCAGTGCACCGCTCCCCCGTTTACGGTAGAGGGGAACAGAAACAGAGTAAAATCAATTTCCCTCTACCGTAAACGGGGGAGGGATGCCAGGGTGGGGGAGAAGCTAAGTAACATTGCAACAATTCAAATGGTTTTGCCACCGCCTTTGGGACATCGTCAACAATTACCTGCACTTCTAAAAGTGTAACTTTTTGATTTCTGCAGGTGCCTTATTCTGAATTCTTACTATTGACTCCTGAATACCTGATTATTATTCCGGCAATTAAATATGCCTCACTATCGTTTCAGAGATTCTTCGACTGTGCTCAGAATGAGCGGGAAATACTACCGTTCGTGCTGAGCTGAGTCGAAGTATGAACGACAATTATGGGTAGTATTTAATTGCCGCAGTAATAGTTATCTCAGTTTTTCACGATTTTCCGGGTCAGCACCCGGTCACCGGTACGAACCATAAAGAGGTAGACCCCCGGCCGTACATTTTTCACATTCATTGCTGAGGTGATGCTGCCGGTGGTGGTACACATTTGCCGCAGGGCAACAACGCTTCGGCCGGTCAGATCGAGCAGGTTCATTCCGAGTTCATCGCCCTGTTTCAGGTTGAGTGTTATCGTAATATTATCCTTTACATACAGGGGAGAATGAGTAGTGGCTGGTGTGTTATGATCAATTTGTGAGGCGATGGAGGTTGTGCCGCATTTCGTCGGATCGGTGAGGGTGGGGCCCGCCTGTTTCGTTACCAGGTTCTTTACTTCTGAATTGCTGTATTTTTTGTATTCATAGGGGGGAGTGAAAACCGTATTGTAGCCGTCGGTTTTTGTAGCGCCACGGTTGCAATCAATGATGAAAACACCTGCCTGGCCATTAGTACTGATAAGACCGGTTGGATTGCCGACATTGTTTTCAAAGTAGCATCCTTCCACCCGGATATTCGACATGAAACCGGCGTATGCCGCATCGCCAACGTTGTTGTAGTAACTGTTGAGTACGTGAATTTTGCCGTAGCGCGTACGTGGACAGCGCGAATGGACATTGTCCCACCAGCAGTAGGCGTAGGTGATGTTCAACTTGCCGTGGCTTTGCGATTCATTGTTGCTTGACCCGACAAGATTCGACAGGTTGTGTTCGCCACCGGAAACGTACGTGAACTTGCACCACGAGGCGGTTACGTTGTCGGCACCTTTCACCACGTCAAAATTCCCGTCCTCACCCTCCATTACCGTGCAGTGATCAAACCAGATTCTTTTTGATGTTCCCTCAATGTTGACCGCGTCCCAGTTCTGATTGGAATTCGAGTTGCCGGGCCCCCTGATGATCAGGTTCCGGATGATGACGTTGGTCGCATTTTTAATCTGGAATGAACATTTGATGGTGATTCCCGGTTTTACCCCGATAACTGTTTTATTGGATTTGAAAAAAAGCACATCGCCGGTTTTGCCTACATAACCGCTTCCCACGTCATTCATGACATGAATCACCCGGGCATCGGAAGACTCCACTGCCGATTTGAGCGCTGCAAAGGTGGTTACTTCCACCGGCGCAACGGCTCCGCCACCGCTCACGGGCTCCGTCTTGGTCTGTCCGTCAAAATTTGCCCATCCGAAAGACGTACACTCATCCAGCTCCTGCGCCTGCAGCAGGAATGCGGAAAAAACAGCTGTGATCATGGCTGCCGGTATCGTGAAACGGTGACTGAAATATAACGTTCGGTTTTTCATGGATTCGCTCCTGCAGGTGTTCTGACTCAAAGTGCTTTGCCGGGATGGTGTTTCCACAAAACGGTACCCCTGACTGACTGCTGCGTTTATTCTACAATATACTACTACATCATAACCATTTCCTGTGAAACTGTCTGTCCTGAAGAGTCGCAGTATAATCGCCGGCCATAGTCCGTCACGCTTTATACTGTTCTGGTCATACCGGCGGGAGAAATGACGAAACGCGCTCGTCTGTTCCGGCCCCCGCCGGGGCAATGGCGAAAAGCCGTATCGTAATCGTAGATTTGATGTGAGAATAATCCCGGTCAACCCCAGGACAACAGCATCCTGTGATTCCCTATATACACGATGTCATTTTCCCCTCTCCTGGCGGAGAGGGGACGCAGGGGGTGAGGTCAGCAGTTGTAAAGTTAGCAGCACACCATTTCGTACCTCGATCCCGGTCGCGGTTTATCTGCTCGTACCGCAACCCGAAGCGTACAGTCCTCTGCAAATAAATTAGAGGATGGCTGTTGACACAAAGGAGGAAAGATAGGCAATAATCGTTTCTCCCCTCCACCGTAAACGGGGGAGCGTTGCACTGAGGCTACTCGAAGTGGGGCCGGGGGTAGGGGTGAGGTAACGAGGAAAAAAACACCAACATTTATACTTGATACTTCTGCTTTCCACTTTCCACTTTCAACTTTTCACTTTCCACTTTCCACTTTCTAACTATAACCTCAATCCAACCGCACCATTCTCCTCAGCAACCACTCTCCTCCAAGGAGGAGCAGCAGCAGCGCCAGCATCCACCACGACTGCCTGATCCGGAATTTTTCCGCAACCGGATCCTGTTTCTGAAAGCCGTTCTTTCCGGTAAAGATCCGTGCGAGCAGGGTAGTGTCGGAAAGTGTGAGTGGCTGCCCCATCTCGTTGAGCAGCTGTTTGTTCTGGGAGGTTACCCGTTGTTCCGCGTCATTATTGTTAACGGTAACGGTGACGGCGGACCGGTAGTGCCGGGAGCCGGTGGAGAGTGAGCAGACAGCGGTGAATGCGCCGGTGTCAAGAGGAGGCAGTGTCACTCGCTGGAGGAGTGTGCCGCCGGCAATGAAGGTGACGGCGGTGTCAAGGGCCGTGTTGCCGCCGGTGTCGCTGAGGGTGCAATGAACGGTGAATGGTTGCAGGTAGGGAATGGTTGCCGTCGGGACTGCTATAATCATTTCTACGGGCCGGTTTGCAACCGGTCTTCCGCGCGGGAACGCGAGGAGTGTATCGGTCTGCAGTTCGAGAAGAGTGGCAACTGCGGCATCCGGCAGCATACCGGAAAATCGGAATACGTCGGCCTCACCGCCTGCGGTGTGCGCGAGCGGGAGAAAATCCCAGCGCCAGAAATCGCGGAGCGCACATCCGATCAGCGGTTTGTTGTTGTAGACACCTCTGAACACCAGCGGAATGGTAGCATTGCGTTTTTTTTGTGCGGTGATCCATGCGGTGGTAACGGTGATCGATGTTCCCGGTCGCGAGACGGCAACCGGTGGAAGATTACCGATCGGCAGTTGCCGGAAGGGATTGTGCAGGGCGGTGCCGGTAAGCTCGATTGACTCGGGAGTAATCGTGTCGGGCGACTGTTTACTGCCGGGCAGTATCCCGAGATACACCGGGAGGGGGGAGTGTTTCGCGGACGGGGCTGCGGGGGGAGTTGCGGTGAACCGGAAATCAATATCGGCAGCTTTGCTTTTAGAGGCTTTTATGAAATCCTTCCTCCCGGCGAGGGCGCTGCGGAGAAACCGCTGGTCAAGGGAGGCTGCCGTGGAGGTAATGGTATAGGTAAACTTCTCAGGAACAACATGACGCAGCACCATTGCAGTGTACCGGGTCGTGTCGCTCCGGTTGACGGCCGAAACGCGGTAACGGTGCAATCCCGCGGCAGTCCGGGGCAACCGCACCTTAAAGGTGTAGTGAAAAGGGCCTGCGGCAATGGTATGAGTATCCGCAGCAACGGATGTTTCTTCTTCGGTAATTGAAAGCACAATGGCAGATGACGCCCGGACGAGACCGTTGCAGGGAATGGTGAACACTGCCGAAGAATCCGCAGGCGTGACGATCGAATCGGGGAGTGTAAGTGCGAGCGCCGGTGCGGTTCGTACCGGGGTGAGCGGCAGATACCAGATGGATTGATCGTTGACGTTGTGTACAACGGTTTCAGGGTTCGACCAGTTCGCGTCGGAGATGATGATCAGGTCACGGGCGGTCGCGAGAAGCGGATGTTCGCCGGGAGCGGGAAAGATGCTGGTGCGGTCGCCGGTGCGGTAGGGGAGCGCCGGTGGAAGTGTTCGCAACGAATCACCAAAGAGCAGATACACCGGTTTGCGGTTCGGCGGCAGGGAGAGTGCTTCAAGCGAGTGGTGTACGGCCTGGAGTACCGAATCCGCATTAAAAAACGACATGCTTTCCGAGGCATCGATCAGCACGGGCAGTGCGCCGGTACTCTCGGGAAAACGGTGGACGGTGAGCACCGGTTCAAAAAACGCAATCAGCAGCGTGCTACCCAGGAGTATCCGCAGCGTAATCGCGGTAATCCGTTGCCACGGTTTGCGGTAACTCTGCAGGGCGGCGATAACGGCAATGGTTGTCGTCGCGATCAGTGCAGCGGCAATGAGCAGGTGCAGGAGGGTCATGACCGTTTCGTGCGCGAGATAGTGGTGTCGCGCAGCCAGTTGCGGTCATTCTGCTGCGGGTAGTCGGTGGTGTAGTGCAGGCCGCGGCTCTCTTTACGTTTGAGTGCGCAGGTGATGATCAGTTTGGCGGTGATCACCGTGTTGCGCAGATCGAGCAGTTGGGCCGTTACCCGGGTACGGTGGTAGTACTCGTCGATCTCCTTTTCGAGCAGGTTGATGCGCCGGAGTGCCCGTTTGAGTCTGAGATTGGAGCGGACGATGCCGACGTAATCCCACATAACCGACCGTATCTCCCGGAAATTGTGGGAGAGCAGGATCCACTCTTCGGTGGCGCTGGTGCCGAGGTCGTCCCAGGGGGGAACCGGATGATCAGGCATCGGCGCGTGCGGCGGCAGGCGGCTTCCCGCCGCATCGGCGGCGCGACGGGAGAAAACGAGCGCCTCGAGGAGCGAGTTTGATGCGAGGCGGTTGGCGCCGTGGACACCGGTGCAGGCGACCTCGCCGCAGGCGTACAAGTTGCCGATACTCGATGCTCCGTAGGTGTCGACCATGATGCCGCCGCACATGTAGTGCGCGGCCGGGACCACCGGGATAAGGTCGCTGGTGATGTCGATTCCGTACGAAAGACAATTGCGGTAGATATGCGGGAACTCCTCGATCGTCTGCTCCGCGGGGGCGTGACGTATGTCAAGGTACACGCACGGTTCACCCGATTTCTTCATCTCGGTATCGATCGCCCGTGCCACAACATCGCGGGGGGCGAGCGATGCGAGCGGGTGGTACTCTTCCATAAAAGAGGTACCGTCCGCCCGGCGCAGCACCGCACCGTGGCCGCGTAGTGCTTCGGAAATCAGAAACGAATCCGCCTGCTCATGAAAGAGCGTGGTGGGGTGAAACTGCATGAACTCCATATTGGCGATACGCGCTCCCGCCCGGTAGGCCATGGCGATACCGTCGCCGGTGGCAATCGAGGGATTGGTGGTGTGCAGGTAAATTCTGCCGGTACCGCCGGTGGCGAGACAGGTAATCTTCGACTGCACCGGGTAGATCGCATCGGTCTGGGTGTCGAGGATGTATGCGCCGTAACAGCGGGTTCTCTCGGCTGCGGGCCGTCCGAGATGATAGTCGGTAATGAGGTCGATGGCACAGTGGTGCTCGAGCAGCGTTATTGACGGCAGGGATTTCGCTTTCCGCAGGAGTGTTGCCTCGACTTCACGTCCGGTAAGATCCTTGGCGTGCACGATCCGGTTGATTGAATGTCCGCCCTCTTTTCCGAGGTGGAGCCGGGACTCGGGCTTCTGCGGATCGCGTGAAAACTGTACGCCCCACTCGAGCAGCTCACCGATGCGATCAGGGCCCTCCTCCACCAGTAACCGCACCGCTTCCTCGTGGCAGAGACCGCATCCGGCCACCTGCGTATCGTGAATATGGCTCTCGTAGGAGTCGAGCGGATCCATAACACAGGCGATCCCGCCCTGCGCATAGTTGGTGTTCGATTCACTGTCCTGCTTTTTGGTAATCATCAGCACCGACCCGTAACGGGCCGCGGCAATGGCGTAGCAGAGTCCGGCGATACCGCTGCCGATAATGAGAAAGTCGGTGGTCTGTTCCCTGTTCGGATTCATCTGTCAGTCTATCTGCTGATTGTTGTCGCTCTGATGGTGCAATCGTGCTGTCGGTACCGTCTTACTTTTCTGAGCGGGCTTTCGCACCGAGGTACCCGCCGTGATGGCGCAGCCCGTACTCTTTTCGCGAAAACTGTTTTTTCTCCATCAGTACCAGTGCGAGTGCGTCGCTCAGGGCAAGCATTGCGGCGGTACTGGCGGTAGGAGTGAGACCAAGGGTGCACGGTTCCGCGATGACCCCCATGTTGATCACGACACTGCTGAGCTTTCTGATTGACGAGTCGGGGTGGGAGGTGATGCCGATGATGTGATCGATACCGAAATGGTGTGCCAGTTCGAGCATCTCGATGATCTCCCGGGTTTTCCCGCTGGTTGAATAGGCGATGATCACATCGCCGCCGGAAAGCAGCCCGAGGTCGCCATGGGCTGCCTCTCCGGGGTGGAGAAACGATGCCGGGGTTCCGGTGGAACAGAGTGTTGATGCCATCTTATGCGCGATGATCCCTGCTTTTCCCATTCCGGTGGTGATGATTTTTCCCCTGCACTGCAGCAGAATGTCAACCGCATCACTGAAGTGCCGGTCAAGCGGAATGTTACGCAGTGCCGCGGCTTCGGCTTCGATGATCGCGCGTGCTCTATTGATAGTATCCATAAAATATGCTGCTCCGCGTGGTGCCGGTATTCAGATAAATTATCGTAACTGCTTACTGCAGCAAAAGATACGTTGCAGGGAGCAGCAGCAGACGGGAAATCCGACAGTAGAAAACCATCCGGTACAACCGTCCCGTAGCCTCTGAAATATACATTAGTGCTCCGGTGCTCCGGAGAGGTGCGCAAGCCTTGCACAGTTGTATACCTGCATGTATAATAATATTTTACCTACTATGAGGCGGATTCGGACTATGGAGAAAATTGCTGCGGTACTGCTGGGGGGGCTTATGCTTGCCGGTACGGTTACGACCGCTTTTTCCGCCGAACAAAAAGATGTTACGAAGATGATTTTCGAGGAGCGCCGGATCGAAGGAAAAATCCGCCGTCCGCAACTCGTGCTCATCAAAGCTGAGCAGCGACCTGAATTTGATCCCATGGTCCTGCAGGTTCTCGGCAGAACGGGAAATATCGCCGGTGCCGTTGATAAGCGCATTCTCGAGACGTCTCCGTACGACGGCGCATTTCACTTCCGCGGTACGCGGATCGATAATTATGTTCCTTGATACTATCGGGCCGGCAGGCGGCAGGTTTGTCGCACGCTGCCGGTCATCGATCGATAAACTGTAGGCAAGGCCGGTAACGGTCGGGCTGAGCAGTACCGGCTCCGGCGGTTGACGCCGGAACTGCAAACGTTGGTTACAATGGTCACATTCCGAGCATCCGGAGGCGAGTCATGAGTTTTCTGTCAATGTTTCTCTATTCGTTCAATACCTCACAGGCGGGCTGGATTTTCATGTGGGTGATTATGGGCGCGGGCGTATTCGGTCTGGCGATCTCGCTCGAACGGCTGATCTATCTTTCCACCCGCGGTGCATTCAAGGTTGAACTCTTTGTTAAGGATGTAATCGGCAATATCCAGAAAAACGATGTCGCCGCGGCGGAGAGGATTGTCGACAAAGCGGGAAAAATGGCGCTTGGACAGGTGTTCAAGGCGGCTCTGCAGGAGGCGGGGAGCGGAGCGGAACGGATTCGCAATGCGGTCGACGAGGCCACCCTGCGGGTGATACCGAAACTCGAGAAGCGCACCTCGTTTCTGGGTACCATAGGTAATATCGCCACCCTCATCGGACTCATGGGAACGATCTACGGTCTTATCATCGCCTTTGCCGCCGTCGGAAAACCGGGTATCGATCCTGCCGAAAAATCAACGCTGCTCGCTCAGGGTATCGCGGCCGCCATGAACACTACCTATCTCGGACTCGCGATCGCCATTCCGGCACTTGCCCTCTATACGTTTTTCAAAGGGAAAACCCAGAACATCATCGATCAGATCGATGAACACTCCCTCCGGTTGGTCAATGTTCTCGTGGAACGTTCATACAAAACACAGAAATTCCATATCAGCGCGGCACAGCTCAAAGACGGTGTCGGTCTGCACGTGACCCACAACAATATCAAGATCTATACCGACAATAAAATGATCAAGGAAATCAACATCTGACGCGTCGGATACGGACGAAATAATGGATATATTCCGCGAATTTGTCATAGCATTCAGTCCGCAGCAGAGCGGGTTCTTCTTCATGTGGATACTGGCGGGGATCGCTTTTACCGTGGTACTGATGATGCTGGAACGGTGGCTCTTCCTCAACCGGTACACCAACATCGATGGCAGCCGCTTTATTGACCGTCTGCTCGTACTTGTCCGCGACGATAAACTCCCCGATGCCCATGCGCTCTGTGTGAGCGGCAGCTCGCGGGCGCTTCCGGCGGTGCTCGGTGCCGGCATCAAACGTGCTATCGAAGTGCCGGAGATGATCGCTCTCGGCATGGAGGAGGAATCCCTCCATGTGCTGCCCCGGCTCGAAAAACGTCTCAACCTGATTGTTACCTTCGGTAATCTCGCAACACTCCTCGGACTCATGGGAACCATCTACGGACTCATTCTCGCGTTTGCCGCGGTGGCGCAGCCCGATGTTTCACCGGTCGAAAAATCGTCGATGCTCGCGGTGGGAATCTCCGCTGCCATGAACACCACGCTGCTTGGTCTGGTGATCGCGGTGCCCTGTGTACTGATCTATTCGATTTTCCGGTCGCGGGTGGACGAGACCGTTGCCGAGATTGACCGGTACGCCGTGACCCTCATGAAGGTGCTGCTCCCCGAGAGCGGGGTGAAAAAAAGCTACCGCGTTTCGGATCGACGAATCCGCGAAGAGGTGGATACCGAACCGAATATCGTGCCGTTCATGAACCTCATGGTGGTGCTCATCCCGCTGCTGCTTTCGTCGTCGGAATTTGTCAAGCTCGGCATGATCGAACTGAAACTGCCGGAATCCGCCGCAGGCGGCGGTGGACCGGGCGGCGGCGAAGAGGAACAGAAGAACGCCCGGGTTGATCTCGGGATCGTCATCACCGAGAAAGGATTCAACCTGTTTCACTATTTTAAAAAGGACAGCACCGCCACCACCGAGGATGTCGAAATTCCGAAGGCCAAAGGCGAATACGACTTCGCGGCACTCAATAAAAAGGTTGCCGAAGTCAAACGGCAGGCACTCTACGAAATCATACGGCTGGCCAAGACGGATCTGCCGCGTGATATGGAACTCTGGAAACTCGCCCTGCTCTACAGTAAACACGACCTCAGCAGTGTCACCATGTTCAGCGACCACGAAAACGTTAAAATCGTCGCCGACGACAAAATACACTACCAGACCGTTGTGTCCGTTATGGATGCCGCCCGGGGGGTTAAAACACCGAATGGCAACGTGACACTCTTTCCTAATGTATCGATCGCGGGAGGGATTGTTCAATAATGGCTAATCCACGTGCGGCACGGCAGGCGCGACGGCGTCGGGGGGGCGATGATGTCAAGCTCAACATCACCTCCATGATGGATATGTTTACGATCATCCTGGTCTTCCTTATCAAGAACTTCTCTACCGAAGGGGCAATTGTCACTCCGGCCGAAAACCTGACGCTGCCCAAATCAACGGTGGAGCGCAAGGCAAAAGAGGCGCTGGGGGTGCAGATCTCCCGCGGTACCATCATTGTCGAAAATACGGTGGTGGTGGATGCCGAGGGTTACGAAAAGCTGCTCACGCAGAAGGAGTTCATGATCACTCCGCTGTACGATGCCCTCGTGAGTTATGCCGAGGAGGGTAAAAAGATGGCCTCGATTGCGGGGGCCGCGTTCTCCGGCGATATCACCATTCAGGGTGATGTCGAAATTCCTTATGCCATCCTGACGCGGGTGATGTATACCTGCGGTCAGGCGGGGTATCCGAACATGAACCTTTTTGTCTACCGGGAAGAATAATGGCGACTGAACCCGGAGGAATACTGCTTTCGTCTGCTGCTGGCGCTGTCGCGGCCGGGGGGCGTTTTCCGCGGGAGTTCGAACGCGGGCTGTTCGGACGGTTCGACCGTAAATTCACGTTGCTGCTGCTTGTCTGCATAGTGCTTATTTTTCCCGTAATCGCCATTCTTTCCCTGCGTAAACCGTCGCAGGAGGTAAGCGAGAAAGAAATTCTCAAGATTCAGGAACGGTATGCCCGCCTTGTCCTCAATCAACCCAAACCCGAAGTGGCCGAAGTGCCGGAGGTGGTGGAAGAGGCTACGGTAAAAACGGAAACGGTTAAAAAAGAAGAGAAAAAAGAGGAGAAGGTAAAAGTCGACCGCGAAAAAGAGACCTTTGTTGAAAAGGAACGCCGCAGGGAATCAGGTGTCGAAGAGCGGCGACAGGCGCGGGAACAGGCGGCAAAACAGGTGCAGGCTGCGGGAATCTTCGCGGCGATCACCGCCTCGGGCAGTGGTTCCGGCGGGCTTGCCTCCTCAACTTCGGATCTTTTAGGTACTGCGGGGATCGGTGTTGCCGATCTCGGCGATCTGTCGGTTTCAAAGGGAACTTTCGCCACCCGCGATGTTGCCGCCGCCGATCTGGTCGCCAAAAAAGGTGATCGCACCACCGATGTGACCATCGAGAAAGAGTCGGTTGGAAGAACTGCGGTTACCAGAGTTGCTTCGGCAGCACAGGTGAATGTCACTTCGCAGGCTCCGGAGGTCTCCGGTGAATCCTCCTCAATGTCTGAGCGCAGTCAGGCTGCCATTCAGCGCGTTGTGAGCAGAGAGTCACGGCGTCTCAAACGACTCTACGAAGAATGGCTCAAGCGTGATCCCGCACTCAGCGGCAGACTGACGGTCAAATTCGTTATTCTCGCTTCCGGTGGAGTGGCCAATGTCTCGGTGGTGAAGTCGAGCACTAATAACAGTGACTTTGACGCAATGGTGGTCCGCTATATCAAGCGGTGGAAATTCCCCGCGGTTGAGGGCGCCGGGCCGGTTGAAGTAGTGTACCCCTTCGTATTTGAAGGACTCTCCTGAGGGCGGCGGGGAATATTTCACCATTCTCAGACAACTGCCCGACCACAATTACATCACTGATTTTTTCTTTCCACCTGCCGCAAAAATACTATATTATAGAACATTCTATTATGTGTACTAGCTGGCCTGGCTTTATAGGGAATAGTATCTCTGGTAGCGGTTATGGTTTACCTCTAACAGGAGTGTGCAGTATGGCTATTCGGGACAGCGAACGGATCGAGGTTCTCAAGGCGGAGGCATCGGAAATTCTCCTGAATCTGAGTACAAGCGGCGCTGCGTTTCTTTATTCCAGCCAGCTTGCCAAAGATCAGCCTGTCGCCCTCAGGATCAACGAGACCACCATCAATTCGCAGGTAATGTATTGTCATCAGCGTTCCGACGGATACCGGATCGGTGTCCGGTTTGTTGGAATGTCGCCGGAGGAACAGGCGATGGTAGACGGGATGATTGCTACATTCTCGTGCGGCGTTCCACTACATTTTTCGGTCGATGATGAACCGGTACTGAAACACGACGTCTATGAATGAAAGCTCCTGGGAGAGGTCCCGACGGAACGATCGAAAAAAGCTTCTTCTTCTGCTTCTGGTGTTCGGCCCTCTCTGTGCCCTGGGGGTGATACTCTATCTCAATAATCGTGACCAGATCGGGACGGTTGTTTCCGATCACGAAAATCATACGGTTGAAGCGGAACCTGCCGTTCCATCGGTAGAATCCAACGATACCGCAGCTAAACCGACACCGGACAATTCAACCGCGACCGGCGACGAGCTGTCACCACCGGAGCTTACGGTCATTACAGCGGATACCCCTTCGCAACCTGCCGTATCGCCACCTCCTCAGGTCTCCGCAAAAAAAACAGCAACTCCAGCTACCGGACATTCGTCTCCGGATGCTTCACCACCAACCGGTTCCTGCTGTTCAATTCTTCTTTCTCCGATCGAATGTACCGTTGAAAACCGGAAAGATGTGGTAATCAATCTTTCGCTTGAGCTATTTTTCGATGATCCCGGGCAGCGCAGCGCGCTGTTGCTGCGAAGAGATGCTATAAAAGTCATGGTGCTTCGTACCATGCGCGCTCAGGAATTGTCCGCGGTCAAAATCAATGAACTGGAAGCGCTGCTGCTGGCGGAAATTGCACCGGTCGTGCAGCCTTCCGGCATTTCCGGAATGAAAATAAGAAACATCCAGATAGAAAAGGTTTCTCCGTAATGACATTTATTGACATACTATCGAAGCTGTTCGGTTCCAAGCAGGAACGCGACATTAAAAAACTTCGCCCGCTTCTGCAGCTTATCAATGCGCTGGGTGAAGCCACCAAAAAACTCAGCGACGAGGAACTCACGGGGAAAACGTCTGAATTCAGAAAACGGCTTGCCGCCGGAGAGATCCTCGACGACCTGCTTCCCGAAGCGTACGCGGTATTCCGCGAGGCGACCCACCGGATTCTCGGTGAACGGCGGACGGTGACCGATCAGTTCACCGGTCAGGAAATCCCCTTCATGTATCATTTTGATGTGCAGGTGATCGGTGCGATGATACTGCATCAGGGGAAGATTGCCGAGATGAAGACCGGTGAGGGAAAAACGCAGGTCGCCGCGATGGCCTGTTACCTCAATGCACTTTCCGGTAAAGGGGTACATGTCATTACCGTCAACGACTACCTTGCCCGTCGCGACAGCGAGTGGATGGGGAAGATGTTCCGGTTTCTCGGGCTTACCGTCGGGTGTCTCGATCTGACGGAACCACACAGCGAGGAACGGCGCCGCGCCTACGGCTGTGACGTCACGTTCGGCACCAACAACGAGTTCGGTTTCGATTATCTGCGCGACAACATGGCAACCTCTCCCGAACAGTGTGTGCAGCGTGAGCTCAACTACGCGATTATCGACGAAGTGGATAACATCCTCGTTGACGAGGCACGTACACCGCTTATCATTTCCGGGCAGGTGACCCGTTCGAACCGTGAATACGAGGAACTCAAGCCACGTGTGGCGAAGCTGGTTGCCGCTCAGGCCAATCTGGTGCAGAAGGTAGTGGGGGAGGCTGAAGAACTCCTCGGAAAAGAGGGACAGGAATACCAGTGCGGTCTCAAGATGCTCATTGTTCAGCGCGGTGCACCCAAAAACAAGCGGCTCTCGAAAATGCTCAAGGAGCCGGGCGTCGCGAAATTCATGAAACAGGTCGAGACCGATTTCCTGCGCGACCGTAAACTCCACGAGATCGACGAGGAACTCTTCTTCACTATCGACGAGTCGGGCCACAGTGCCGAACTTACCGAAAAAGGCCGCGGGCTCATCAGCGGTACCACGCCGGAGTTCTTCATTGTTCCCGACCTTGCCGAGATGATCGGAAAAATCGACAACGATCCCGATCTCGACGACGAGGCGAAATCGCTTCAGCGCGAGGAGGCGCATCGCCTGTACGCTGAGCGGTCGGAACGCATTCACAGCATCAGTCAGCTGGTCCGCGCCTTTTCGGTGTACGAGCGCGACGTTGATTACGTGGTGCAGGACGGGCAGATCCTCATCGTCGACGAATTCACCGGACGTATCCTGCACGGCAGACGTTACAGCGAAGGGTTGCATCAGGCGCTCGAGGCGAAGGAAGGGGTCAAGGTAGCCGGGGAGAACCAGACCCTCGCCACCATTACGTTTCAGAACTTCTTTAAAATGTACCGCAAAGTCGCCGGTATGACGGGAACCGCCGTTACCGAGGCGGGGGAATTTCACGAGATTTACAAACTCGATGTGGTGAGTGTTCCCACCAACCGGCCGCTTGCCCGTAATGATTTTCACGACGAGATTTACAAAACGTATCGGGAAAAGTACAACGCGATTGTCGAGGATATCAAAGTGATGTTCGAGGCGGGACGCCCCTGCCTGGTGGGGACCACTTCCATCGAAAAATCGGAACTGCTCAGTAAACTGCTGCAGCGGTCGGGGATCGAGCATGAAGTCCTCAACGCGAAGCAGCACGCGAAGGAGGCGGCGATTGTTGCACAGGCAGGTCGCAAGGGTGCGGTGACCATTGCCACGAACATGGCGGGTCGCGGAACCGACATTACGCTCGGCGGTAACTTTGAGATCCTGGCGAATCACGAACTGCTCAAGGAGGGGGAGGATCCCGATGAATTCACCCTTGCTCAAAAGCGGGAGCGATTCGCGAAACTGCTTGAGCAGACAAAACGCGAGCAGAAAGAGGTAATTGCCGCGGGGGGGTTGCACATTATCGGCACCGAACGGCACGAGAGTCGCCGAATCGACAATCAGCTTCGCGGCCGCGCCGGTCGTCAGGGTGATCCCGGTTCCACGAAATTCTTTCTGTCGCTCGATGATGACCTCATGCGTATTTTCGGTTCGGAGCGTATCGCCGCCATTATGGACCGGCTCGGCGCCGAAGACGGCGAAGTCATCTCGCATCCGCTGGTGTCGCGATCCATCAGCGGAGCCCAGAAACGGGTTGAGGGCCGTAACTTCGAGATCCGCAAACATCTCAAGGAATACGACGATGTGATGAATCTGCAGCGGCGTGAGATCTACGGACTCCGTCAGCGGATTCTCCGGGGCGAAGATCTCAAGGAGGAGATCCTCAATCAGATCGCCGCCAACCTCGAAGACATTATCATGCGTCATTCCACCGAGGGGAAATATCCGGAAGACTGGGCGTTGCAGCCGCTCTATGCCGAACTTCAGACTTCGTTCGGTGTCACCTACCGGGTACCGGATTCGGAACTCTCGAGTAAAACCCAGGATACCCTGTTCGATGATGTCTGGAAAGTGGTGCACGGACGGTATCAGGAGAAGGAAAACCGGTTCGGCGGTGAAACAATGCGGCAGTTTGAACGCAGCGTTTTTCTCATGGTGATCGACAACCTCTGGAAGGATCACCTCTACGAAATGGATCATCTCAAGAGCGGGGTGCAGTTCCGATCGTATGGACAGAAAAACCCGCTGTATGAATATCAGCGAGAAGGGCTCAAGATGTTCGATGAGCTCAGAAGCGGCATTTCCAAAGAGGTCTCGAGTTATCTGTTCCGCCTTGAACGGGTGGAACACTCATCACGTCAGCAGGTTGATACCTCACAGACCCTCCATGGTGATTTCGATGTGTTCGCCTCGCAGGAACGTTCGCGCCAGCCGCGACCGGCACCGGTCGGATCAGGCGGTCCGCTCGGGGGAGGTGCTCCACCACCGGCAGGGCGGTCGGATCTGGTGCCGCATACCTTTGTCAAATCAGGTGCCGACGTGGGGCGAAACGATCCCTGCCCCTGCGGAAGCGGAAAAAAGTATAAAAAATGTCATGGAGCGGTATGAAGCGAGGCTGTTTCGTCACCTTTGAAGGTATCGACGGGTGTGGCAAGAGTACGCAGGCGAACCTGTTTGCCGATCGGCTTGCCGCCGAAGGGTATCAGGTGCTCCGGACTCGGGAGCCCGGCGGAACCGCTATTGCCGAGAAAATACGTGCGCTGCTTATTGATCCCGCACATGCCGAGATGGTCGATGCGTGTGAACTGCTGCTCTATCTTGCAGCCCGGGCACAGCATCTTCGGGAGAAGATCCTTCCGGCGGTCGCTTCGGGCACCGTGGTGGTTTGTGACCGGTTTCAGGATGCCACGTTCGCCTATCAGGGCTACGGCCGGGGCATGTCACTCGAACAGTTGCAATCCCTCAACACCTTCGCCACCGGCGGAAACGATCCCGACCTGACGTTTATTATCGATCTTCCGGTAGAAACCGCTTTTGAACGTATGGCGGCAATGAACAAGGTTCAGGACCGCCTTGAAGCGGGGGGGGAACAGTTTTTCAGCCGTATCAGAGAGGGATATCTGGCACTTGCTGCTGCGGCGCCGCAACGTATTCAGGTAATTGATGGAACGGCGACGGTGGAAGAGATAGCAGCGAAGGTGTACGCATCGGCTCTGTAATGGGGTGGTTTCGGCAACCGACCCGGGCGTTGAAACAGTGATGCCGTTTGGTCGGTTTCTAACGGCGTTGAATGCTTTTCCGGAAAATTTAACGGTTCGGCACGCTCACCGCGAGCGGCCCTGTTTGCGATTACCGGAAATACTTGAATGCTTACTAAATTTTACGGAATTCTGGTATAAAATGCCTCATTTTAACGAGGCATGATGTATTTTAAGCAGTTATTTTCAACCTCTGAAATCAGGCGGGGCATTCCCGGAACGCCGGTATCCCCGAGGGCTCACGTCATCAGGAGTGATAATGGAACAAACTGACAGGAAGTCCCCACATTCATTGGTCGGCAGTATTCCATTCGCAGGGATTATCATTCTGGTAGTGATACTTGCCGGACTGGTTGTCGATGCGACCAATGTTGAGAGCAGCACCTTCTACGAAGACATCATCCGACAGGACGAGGTCGCCAACAAAATCCATCAGAACTATGTGGAAGAGATCTCTTCAAAGGATCTTATCGATAACGGCATCAAAGGGATGCTCAGAATCCTCGATCCGCATACCAGCTACTTTGAAGCAAAGCAGTACGAGGAACTGAAAATCCATACCGAAGGAAAATTCGGTGGTCTCGGGATTCAGATTTCAATCCGCGACAAAGTGCTTACCGTTATGACTCCCATTGCCGGTACTCCGGCAGCCCGTGCCGGAATACAGTCCGGTGATCAGATCGTAAAAATCGAGGGGAAGTCGACCGCCGGTATCACGATCGACAACGCGGTTAAAAAACTGCGTGGTGCTCCCGACACCAAAATCACCATCACTATCAGGCGCAAAGGCGAAGCCAAAGATCTTGACTACACGATAACCCGCCAAATTATTCATATCAAGTCGGTTCCGTTCGCCGGTGTCATCGGCGACAGTATCGGGTATGTGCAGTTGCAGACCTTCTCGCAGGATGCGGGCGAAGAGGTTGAAAAGGCGATTGTTGAACTGACGAAAAAAGGGATCAAGGGACTGGTTTTCGATCTGCGTCATAATCCCGGCGGGCTCCTGCCGCAGGCGATCGAAGTCGCCGAAAAGTTTCTCCCTCGTAAATCTCTGATCGTTTCCACCCGCGGAAGGGTTCGTGGTCAGAACCGGGAAAACTGGTCCGGCGCTCAGCCGGTATATCCGATTGATCTTCCTCTGGCGGTGCTGGTTGATTACGCCAGCGCGAGCGCCTCTGAGATTGTCTCGGGGGCAATTCAGGATTATGACCGTGGAATTATCGTCGGCGACACCACCTTCGGTAAAGGATCGGTGCAGAGTATTCTGCCGCTCGACGCGACGCATCACCTCAAGTTGACAACTGCGTTTTACTACACACCCTCCGGACGCTGTATCAATCGTCCCGAAAATGCGATAAGGGGGGTGGAAAACAATAATGCCGATGATGACGGAGAGGCCGACGACGAAAACGGTAAAAAATCATCAAAGATCGATACCACCACCTACCTTACGAAAAACGGACGGATCGTTCACGGCAGCGGCGGTATTATTCCCGATACGATAGTTGAGCGGAACCTGCTGAGTCTTCCATTACGGTCACTGTTCGGTCGTGATGTCTTTTTCCGGTTCGCCAATATCGAATACCCGAAGATGAAAAAACGTAAAGTGAAAATCACCAAAGAATACACCGTGGATAAAAAGACGCTTGATGCGTTTTATGCCTACCTTGATTCCATCAAGTTCGAGTATCAGAGCCTTGCGCAGCTTCGGTTTACGGAATTCAAATTCTCCGCGGGACTCAAGGATACCGTCGACAGTGCCGGGAATCCGGTCAAGCTCTATCCTGAACTGCCGAACTGGCAGGATGACGAAAAACAGGAACTTTCGAAGTTGACCGGTCGGATTGATTCACTTCTGCGCACGGAAAGCAAACGTGCTCTCGCCGACAATGGAGACGAGATCAAAAAGTATCTTCGCGAAGCACTGTTGATACGTGTATTCGGTCAGGACAACAATACCGTATACCGCGAGAAGCTCTCCGATGATCCGCAGCTCAAGGCGGCGCTTTCGTTGCTTGCCAATAAGGAACAGTACGCCGCACTGCTGCAGCCGGTGACTCACGAGAAGGCTTCCGCAGCCGGGGCGGAAAAGAAATCCGAGAAAAAGACCGGAAAAAATACTGAAAAGAAAAAGACCAAATAGGGGTGCATACTACCGGTTGGTACAGGCAGTCTGATTATTACCATACTGCCTGTGCCGGAAACCGCATTGATACCTATATCATACCATTAACCGTCAGTCTGTCTGTCAGGGAGTATTTATGATACATAAGATGAGAGAAATGGCACCGGTGATCATGCTCGTGATTCTGGTCTCATTCGTGGGGGGGACGATCTTCATGAACTGGGGAATGAATCTTACTGATCGTGGTCGCAAGGCGGTGACCGCCGGAAAGATAAACGGCAAAGAGGTACCGCTCAACCGGTTCGATCAGATGGTCAACGCCGAACGGCAGCGCATGCAGGAAGGTGGCAAGGAAGTACCGCCGCAGCAGTACCGGATGGTGCCGCAGCAGGTCTGGGAACGTGAAATCAACCGGATTCTGATGCAGGATGTTGTTAAAAAGATGAAACTTGATGCCTCTGCCGAAGAGGTGTTCAACTACATCAAAAGCAATCCGCTTCCCGGTATCGATACCGTGTCGGTATTTCAGACCGACGGTATATTCGACACCTCGAAATATGTGCAATTCCTCAATGATCCGCAGAATTACCAGCAGTATCGCTGGCTCCACGAAGTTGAATCGTACACCGCCAACACCATCGTTCCCGCTCAGAAACTTGAAACACTCCTTGGCGCCACGGCGCTCCCGACGCCCTCCGAGGCCGGGTTCCAGTACGAAAAAAAACAGCGTAAAGTGGTGTTTGAATACTGTAAAATAAAGAGTAGTGATTTCCCGGTTGATTCGTCGGCAGTGACTGATGCGATGATAAACAGCTATTATACCGCCCACCGGGACTCTTTCAAAACCGATGAGCAGGCGGATCTTTACTATGTGAAGTTCCCCAAAGAGGCTACCGCCGCCGATGAACAGTTTTACCGCCAGGAACTTCTTGATATGAAGAAGGAACGCATCGAATCGGCTGAAACACCGCTCGCCGAGGCATTCGGTGATGAAGCGAAGATTGAGTCCGATGATGAAACCTCCGCCCAGCAGGGTGGAGATCTAGGCTGGTTTGCCCGCGGAGCGATGGTACCTGCTTTTGACTCGGTTGCGTTCTCGCAGGAAATCGGTACGGTCAGCGAACCCGTACGAACGACCTTCGGATGGCACTTGATCTATGTTGAAGCACGTGAGGAGAAAGACAGCGTACTGAAGGTACATGCCCGTCATATTCTACGGAAAATTTCGCCTACCATGGAAACGCTCGATATGCTTGCCGAACACGCCGACAGTCTGCGCAGCAGAATGCTCGACGAGGAATTCGTGCAGGTAGCGAAAGCGGAAAAAGGAGTTGTCTTCGATTCGACCGGTCTCTATGAAAAAGGTGAGCCAATTCCCGGAATAGGTTATCTTTCCGGAGCGGGAAATTTCGCTTTCGGAGATCCTGATGTCTCCATATCCGAACGGTTGGAAAACAGCGATGCGATCTATCTTCTGACAGTGAAGCGCAAGGTCCCCAAAGGAACATTGCCGGTGGAAGACGCCCGTAAGTCAATCGTAGCAACGTTACGTGACTCGCTGCAGCTCGCCTCCGCCTGTGCCTATCTCGAAAAAATAAGTGCAGCTCTTCCCGATACCGCATCACTTGCCACCTACCAAACAATCGATTCAACGGTTGTTTCCGGTGTTACCGATACCGTTTCCGGTTCAGAGTTCATAACGCATATCGGTTTTTCAACTCCGGTGGTGGCCAAAGCGCTTTACCTCCCGGAAGGTACCCGATCCGATGTGATAACCTATAAAGAAAACTGTTTCCTCATCCGGACACTCTGGAAGAGTGCTCCTGATTCGATTCCGGCCTTTGAATCACCGGATATGCTGCAAATCGCCACACAACTGCAGCAGCAGTCACGGCAGCAGATTTACTATCAGTGGTATCTGGATTATAAAAACAGGGCGAAAATCCAGAGTAATATCAACGATATTTATATGGACTAAATCGATTTTCAATACCCTTTTTTCAATTCAACGAAGGAGCGTTTCATGAGTGATAAACCAAATGAAGGAAGTATGAAATCATTGATGCAGGAAACACGCAAGTTCCCGCCACCGGCGAGTGTGCAGTCAAACGCGTGGATCAGCTCGATGGAACAGTACGAAGAGATGTACAAGAAGTCAATTGACGATCCGGATGGATTCTGGCTTGAACATGCCAAATCCCTCGACTGGTTCACGTTCCCCAAAAAAGGTCTGGAATACACCTGGGATACCAAAGCCCGCAAAATTGAACATACCTGGTTCGCCGATGGTGAACTTAATGTCAGTGTCAACTGCCTCGACCGTCACCTCGGTACGCCGACCGCCAAAAAACACGCGCTCGTATGGCAGGGCGACAACGATGCCGACGTTGTTAAACTGACGTACGAAGAACTGCACAAAGAAGTCTGCAAATTCGCCAATGTTCTTAAAGACCAGGGTGTAAAAAAAGGTGACCGTGTTGCCATTTACATGCCGATGGTTATTGAACTGGCAATCGCGATGCTCGCCTGTACCCGTATCGGTGCGATCCACTCGATTATCTTCGGTGGTTTCAGCTCTGATGCAATCAAGGGTCGCGTGAATGATTCCGACTGTAAAGTGCTCGTTACCGCGAACGTTTCACGCCGCGGTGGAAAGTCGATTCCTCTGAAGAAAATTGCCGATGATGCACTTCCGGGTTGCCCGACCATCACCAGTGTTCTGGTTGTCAAGGTCGGTGCCGAAGATGCCTGCGTGATGCAGGACGGTCGCGACATCTGGTATCACGATGCTATGGCAAAAGCCAGTGAGGTCTGCGAACCCGAAAAAATGAATGCGGAAGATCCGCTGTTTATTCTCTACACTTCCGGTTCAACCGGCAAACCCAAGGGTGTGGTGCATTCCACCGGTGGTTATCTGCTGTATGCGGCAATGACCCACAAATACGTTTTCAACGTCCATGAAGATGATATGTACTGGTGTACCGCCGATATCGGCTGGGTAACCGGACATAGTTACATCACCTACGGACCGCTCGCCAACGGTGCCACGTCGATCATGTTCGAAGGTGTGCCGACCTATCCGGATGCCGGACGTTTCTGGCAGATCTGCGACAAGTTCGGTGTTACCGTTTTCTACACCGCACCGACTGCGATTCGTGCACTGATGAGTTCCGGTCCTGATTTCCCGGCAAAATACAAACTCGACAAACTCCGGATTCTCGGGTCGGTGGGTGAGCCCATCAACCCTGAAGCATGGATGTGGTATTATGAAAATGTCGGTCACAAGAATTGTCCGATCGTTGACACCTGGTGGCAGACTGAAACCGGTGGTTTCATGATCACGCCGATCCCCGGATGTATGACTCTCAAACCGGGTTCCGCAAGCCGTCCGTTCTTTGGAGTAAAACCGCTCGTACTGCGCGACGACCGCTCCGAAGTTGACCGCAACGAAGGTGGAAAACTCTGTATCGAAAAACCGTGGCCCTCGATGATGCGTACCATGTGGGGTGACCACGACCGGTTCATCGACACCTATTTTACCATGTACAACGACATCTATTTTGCCGGTGACGGTTGCCGTATCGATGAAGACGGTGACTTCTGGCTGATGGGTCGTATCGATGACGTGGTGAACGTTTCCGGTCACCGTATCGGAACCGCCGAGGTCGAAAGTGCTCTGGTAAGCCATGCGAAAGTTGCCGAAGCGGCCGTAACGCCGATTCCGCACGAGATCAAGGGTCAGGGGCTGTATGCCTACGTGACGCTGGTTTCCGGTATTGAGGAGAGTGATGAACTCAAGAAAGAACTCGTGCAGCACGTCCGCAAAGAGATCGGTCCGATTGCGACTCCGGAAGCGATTCAGTTTGCTCCGGCACTGCCGAAAACACGGTCGGGAAAGATTATGCGTCGTATCCTCCGCAAGATTGCGGAAAAGGATACGGGTAATCTTGGTGACATCACCACACTCGCAGATCCGAGTGTGGTTGAACACTTGATCAAGAACCGATAAACTGCTACGAAGGGGCCCCGCGAAAGCGGGGCCTTTTTTCTTCAGGTAGACAACATTTCTTTCAAAACCTCATTATACAGTATCAAGGAGTATGTATGGCTGAACAGAAGGTTATGAATCGGTGGCTCGTGGTTGTTGGTGCCATCCTTGTACAACTCTGTCTTGGTGCCATCTACGCGTGGAGCGTTTTCACCAAGAAACTGACCGTCGCTATTGCCGATGGTGGTATTTACGGATTTACTGCAACGCAGACCGCATGGGTATTCTCGGCAGGCCTTGCATCGTTTGCGCTTGTAATGGTACTGGTTGGTCCCTGGGCAAAAAAGCAACCGAAAAAAGCGACCATGCTCGGAGGGATTGTTCTCGGTATCGGATATATCCTCGGTGGACTTCTGGGAAAATCCTTTCTGATGCAGTTTATCTGTATCGGTCTTATCGGTGGTGCCGGAATCGGAATCGCTTATGTAGTACCGATTGCGGTCGGCGTAAAGTGGTTTCCGGATAAAAAAGGGATGATTGCAGGACTTGGGGTTGCCGGTTTCGGATTCGGCGCGACGCTTTGGGTTAAACTTGCCGGCAGCTGGTTCGGCGGGCTGCTCAACACGGTTTCACTGTTCGGCCTTCCGGGCGTACAGAGTGTGTTTATCATCTATGGAATTGTTTTTCTTATTGTAGTACTCATCGGCAGCACCGTGATGATCGATCCTCCTGAAGGGTACAAACCTGCAGGCTGGAATCCTCCGGAAGCGGCAGGCGGTGGCTCGGCAGTAGGAACTGTCGATCTGACCAGTAAAGAAATGCTCCGCACCCCGCAGTACTTTATGCTGCTTTTCATGTTTATCGGAAGTGCACTGGCCGGTCTTATGGTTATTTACTGTATACGTCTGTTCGGTATTGATGCACTGCAGGCAACCGGTGTAGCAAAAGATGCCGAGGTCGCCGGCAAAATCGCCGGAACCGCCATGGCACTCTATGCAATTTTCAACGGACTCGGACGAATCGTCTGGGGTACTGTTTCCGATAAAATCGGACGTAAAATGGCGCTGTTTGCAATGTGTCTGATTCAGGGGATCATAATGATGGTTTTTCTGAAAATGGGTGGTTCGGAGATTGGACTCATTGTTGGTGCCTGTATTATCGGTTTTAATTTTGGTGGAAACTTCGCTCTGTTCCCGACCGCAACCGCCGATTTCTTTGGCGCGAAGAACCTCGGACCCAACTATGGATGGGTGTTTCTGGCCTATGGAGTTGCCGGTATCGCCGGACCGCAGGTTGCCGGTTTGTTCAAGGATGCGGCCGCGAAATCTGGTGCCGGTGTTGCGGCATGGTCTACACCGTTCATCATTGCAGGTGTATCTTGTCTGATCGCGGCAGCTATCGCTCTCGCGCTCAAGGCGCCGTCAAAAAAGGCTGCATAAACAATGAGTAATTCCGCTAAGGAAGTACTGGATCAATTGCTTGAAGGGAACCGGCGATTCGCCGGTTCCTCACTGTTGCATCCGCATCAGGATACCGCTCGACGTTCTGAGTGCAGTACCGGTCAGAAACCCGTTGCCGCCGTGCTCGGGTGTGCTGATTCGCGCGTACCGCCGGAAGTGCTGTTCGACTGCGGAATCGGTGATCTTTTTATAATCAGGAACGCCGGAACGGTGCTTGATGATTCTTCGGTCGCGAGTATTGAATATGCGGTCGATCATCTCAAGGTACCACTGCTTATGGTGCTGGGACACACCTCCTGCGGTGCGGTTACCGCTGCGGTAAAAGGTGTTGAAGCACCCGGTGCGCTCGGCAGGGTACTCGGTTCCATCAGGGGGAAGTGTGCTCACGATGAACATGAGTTGAATGGCGTAGCGATCGATGCTGTCATTAATCAGTATACTGCAACGATTGCGGCAGAGGTGCGTACCGCTTCTGCGATCGTGGAACGTGCTGCCGCAAACGGATCCTGCACGATCGTTGCAGCCTGCTACTCGCTTGTCGACGGCCTGGTGACGGTACTGTAGGTGCATTCCTTTTTGTCTACTGTTCTTTAACCTCCCCCGGCCTTCGGCCACCCCCTCGAAGAGGGGGACAGAATCACCGGCCGGTTTTATCCCCCTCACTGAGGGGGGGGGCGAAGGCCGGGGGAGGATCCTATAGGTGCCTCCCCGAAGGCTTACTTCACTCTCAAATTCCGTGCAGCGGAAACACCTTTTCCCGAATTGTATCCACTGACTCCTGCAGTTGCGCATCAATGGCCTTTTTCTCTTCGCCGCGGGCGTAGCTGCGCATATCACGCAATCCCCCGTGCCATTCGGCATTGCCGAGGAACATACCTCCCATACCGATGGTAAGGTCTGATTCCGTTGCGACACCGCAGATGGTCTGCCAGCAGAGCGCCCAGCCTCTTGCCGCCGCATCGGGGTTGTACCCCCCACCGCCAACGGCAAGAACCGGTACCCCGGGAGTACTGATGTACGGAAGTACATCGGCTATTGCATTGTTGGTCATACTCAGATGGGTGAGTGGATCGACCGAAAGAATATCCATACCGATTTCAAGTACAATGACATCAGGTTTGAATGCGCCAATCAACGGCGGTACCACTTGCGGAAAAATCTTCGTATAGGCATCATCATCGGTACCGGCCGGAAGTGACAGGTTCACGTTATAACCTCTGCCGTCGCCTTCGCCGATTTCATCTTCATATCCCCCCCAGGGAAACAGCGTTTTGCCGCTTTCATGCAGCGAAACGGTACATACGCGGGGATCATTGTAGAAAGCCGTCTGGGTGCCGTTGCCGTGGTGGGCATCAAGGTCCAGGCAGAATACCCGTTTGCCGGCATTTGCCAATGTCTTGCACGCGAGTACCACATCATTTATATAGCAGAAACCGCCGGCTTTATCTGCATACGCGTGGTGATATCCTCCGGAGGGATTGAAACAGTAATGGGTGTCGCCACTGATAATAAGTTCCGCAGCGCTGATGGAGGCACCCGCAGCAAGGCATGCATACGGGTAGAGATCGTGAAACACCGGTGTATCAGCGGTTCCGAGACCGTAGAAGAGATCGTCAGCGGTAAATGCGCCCCCTGAAACCCGTTCAAGAATTCCAAGGTACTCTTCGGTGTGAAATTGCAGCAGCTCCTCTTTCGTTGCCGGTCGGGGTGTGATAACGGAAAAAAAACGGTCATCGTTCGAAGCGAGAATCCGGAGCATTTCGGGAGCCCGTTCAGTTTTGAACGGACAGTCTTCTGGATAGTGGTAGGCTGCCAATTCCGGTGAATGCAGAATCGCAGCCTTCTGCGTAGCCATAGCATCTCCATAAATTCATAGGGTTAGGATTTGTTTACAATGGTGATGAACTTGGCAGGGGAATTCATTGCATTGTAACCGGTAATAAATAAATTTACGTTTCGGCCGGCTGTCGTGCCGATACTTTTTTACCGAATAACTGTTTAACAAATAATATTACGAGGATTGGACCGGTTTTTGCTGAATACTGCAGCTGCACAATGTATTTTTATATGTTTTTTCAGGTATGATTCCGATAGTATCGAAAGGAAAGGAGAAGCCCGATGGGCTTTGATAAACTGCTGCGTCCCGCGTCTGTTGCTGTAATAGGGGCATCCACCAACCGTGCGAAGGTTGGCAACAATGTTCTTCTCAATATTCTGCAGGGCGGTTATGAAGGGGAAATCTATCCGGTGAATCCGGGTGCTGATACAATTGAGGGTAAAACGTGCTACAAAAATGTGTCTGATATTCCCGGTCCCATTGATCTGGCTGTTATTGTTATCAAGCGCGATCTGGTGATCCCGATGCTGCGCGCCTGCGGTCAGAAGGGGGTCAAGGCGGTGATCATCATAACCGCGGGATTCGGCGAAACCGGGGAAGAGGGACGAAAACTGCAGAAGGAGATCATGCAGATCGTCAGGCAGAACCGGATGACGATGATGGGACCGAACTGTCTCGGACTCATCAATCCCTGGCACAAACTCAACGCCTCCTTCGGTCAGGGACTCGGTACTCCCGGACCGATAGCTCTTATCTCTCAGTCCGGTGCGCTCATTACCGCCATTCAGGATTTGGCCGCCGACGAAAATATCGGTTTTTCGATGCTTGCCTCGCTGGGTAACAAGGCCTCACTCGACGAGGTCACCTTTCTGCAGAATCTTCAGGATGATACCAACACGAAGGTGGTCGCGGCCTATCTGGAAGATATCGCCCGGGGGCAGGAATTCATGCGGATTGCCGAGCAGGTCAACAAGACCAAACCGGTGATCGTGCTCAAAAGCGGCAGAACCGCTTCCGGTGCGAAAGCGGCATCGTCCCATACCGGCAGCCTCGCCGGAGCTGATCGCGCCTACGACAGCGCATTTGAGCGCAGCGGTGTAATCCGCGCCGACTCCATTGAACATCTGTTTGATATCGCCACGGCACTTGCCTATCAGCCGCTGCCGAAGGGCGACCGGGTGGCGGTGGTCACCAATGCCGGCGGTCCCGGTATCATGATGACTGATGCCCTCGAGATGGTCGGGTTGACAATGGCAAATCTCGACGATGCCACCGAAAATAAACTTCTGGAACTGCTTCCTCCGGCGGCATCGGCGCATAATCCGGTTGATGTTCTGGGTGATGCCACGGGTGCGATCTATGGAAAGACGATCGAAATTCTACTGGCGAGCGATTCGGTTGACAGTCTGATCGTGATTCTTACCCCGCAGAAAATGACCGATGCGGCAGGAACCGCACAGGCGATCGCCGATGCGGTTGCAAAGGCCGACAAACCGGTGTTCGGCTGTTTCATGGGCGCGAGCATCGTGGCCGATGGGGTAAGCCTTCTGCGCCGCAACAACATTCCGCAGTACGCGGTACCGGAACGTGCCGCCAACGCCATGCGTGAGATGGTTGCGTACAGCAGGTACAAAGCCCGCCCGTTGCGGGTGGTTGACCGGTTTGCCGTCAACAAGATTCCGGCCATTAAAACAATAAAAGCGTGTGTCAGTCGCGGGGTGTACGAGATCGGTGAATTCGAGGCGAAAACCATCATGGAGGCGTACAGCTTTATCGTTCCGCCGGGAACACTCGCCACCAGTGTGGACGAGGCGGTCCGGTTCGCCGACGAGGTGGGGTATCCGGTCGCCATGAAAATATCCAGTCCGGATATTCTTCACAAATCGGATGTCGGGGGTGTCAAGATAGGGCTTGCGAACGCGCAGGCGGTTGAGGATGCATTCGAACTCATGATGCTGCGTATCAAACGGAAAAAACCCGAAGCGCAACTGCGCGGCGTCCTGGTCGAGAAGATGATCCTCGGCGGCAGGGAGGTGATCCTAGGAATGAAAAAAGATCCGCAGTTCGGTCCCATGCTGATGTACGGTCTCGGCGGAATTTTTGTGGAGGTACTCAAGGATGTGGCGTTCGGCCTTGCTCCCATCACCGAAGATGAATGTTACAAGATCATCGAGAGCACGCGCTCGTACAAGCTGCTGCTTGGCGCCCGCGGGCAGAAACCGGTGGATATATCGCTGATCGTGTCAAACATGCAGCGTCTGTCGCAACTGGTGGTCGATTTTCCGGAAATCGACGAAGTGGATATTAACCCGCTCAAGGTCGGCCAGACCGGCGACAACGCCTATGTGGTCGATGCACGGATAATTTTGTCAAAGGAGAAGTAGCGTATGCCGGTATGGCAGGAAATGTATGAACAGAAAAAAATGTCGGCGAAAACCGCAATCACGAAAATAAAGGCGGGTGACCGCATCTTCGTCGGCACCGGATGCGGACAGCCCCAGACGCTGGTCGATGAACTCGTAAGCGACGACAACGATATTGTTGATGCGGAGATTTATCATTTGCTCACTCAGGGCGGAGCACCTTACATCAATGAAAAATATGCAAAGAAATTCCGCACCGCTAGTTTTTTCCTTGCCGCCAATGTTCGTGATGCGATTGCCGGCGGGCGCGGCGACTACATTCCGATGTTTCTCTCCGATATTCCACAGCTGTTCAAAACCGGGCGTCTCCCGATAGATGTTGCACTCATTCAGACCAGTCCACCGGACCGCAACGGCCAGCTCAGTTTAGGCATTTCAGTTGATATTGTCAAGGCTGCGGTGGAGAACAGCCTGACTATCATTGCCGAAGTGAATGAAAATATGCCCCGTACCTTCGGTGAATCGACCATTCCGCTCGAACTCGTGGATGCGGTGGTACCGAGTACGCGCGATCTGCTTGAATACAGTCTGCCGACCGGGGATCCGGTGGTTGAGGGGATTGCCCGCAATATCGTATCGCTGGTTGAAGACGGCTCGACCCTTGAACTCGGAATCGGTACCATTCCGCAGGCGGTACTGCAGTATCTGAGTGAAAAACGGGATCTCGGAATTCATACCGAAATGTTCAACGATGCGATTGTCCCGCTGGTTGAATCGGGCGTGATCAATGGAGCACGAAAGACCATCAACCGGGGAAAAATCATCGCCTCCTTCTGTCTGGGTACCCGCAAGCTCTACGATTACATTCACGAAAATCCGATGTTTGAATTTCGTCCGTCAGACTATGTCAATGATCCTCTGATAATCAGTCAGCACCGGAAAATGGTTGCCATCAACGTGGCGATCGAGGTCGACATGACCGGGCAGGTCTGCAGCGATTCGATCGGGTATAATTTCTACAGCGGAGTGGGAGGGCAGGTCGATTTCAACCGCGGGGCAGCCCGTGCGCTTGAGGGAAAGGCGATTATTGCGCTTCCGTCAACCACCCGCGACGGAAAGATCTCCCGTATCGTTCCCAAACTCACCGAAGGGGCTGGTGTGGTACTCAGCCGTGCCGATGTGCACTATGTGGTCACTGAATACGGTATTGCCGATCTGTTCGGAAAAAACATCCGGGAACGGGTTCTTGCCCTTGCCGAGATCGCCCATCCCGACTACCGCAACGAGATCCTCAAAGAGGCGAAGAACCGCAAATACATTTTTCAGCATCAGAAAGAGCTGCCGACCGAAGGGCTGCAGTATCCGCGGGAACTTGAAACCAACCGCATACTCGCCGACGGGACGGAACTGTTCATCCGGCCGATCAAGTCGAGTGACGACAAACCGCTGCGTGATATGTTCTACGATCTCTCTGAAAAATCAATTGCCTTCCGATTCTTCCAGCCGGTCAAATCGTTTCCTCACAAATTCATTCAGGATTTCACCACGGTCGATTTCAGCCGGGATATGGCCATCGTTGCAATGGTAAAGGATCTCGGCGGTGACCAGATCGTCGGGGTTGCCCATTACTATCTCAATCCTGCAACACACCATGCCGAAGTGTCGTTCCTGGTCCGCGACGACTGGCAGGCTAAAGGGCTCGGGACCTATCTGCTCGATTTACTCACGGAAATTGCCCGTAAAAAAGGAATCTCGGGATTTGAAGCCCGCGTACTCGCCAGCAACCAGATGATGCTTGCGGTATTTTTCAACAGCGGCTATAAGGTGACGACCACGCGGGAAGATGATACCTACCTGATCACGTACGAGTTCAAGGACAGGGTCTGATTTAACAAACGGCAGGCAGGGCGATGCAACGCACCCCCGAACAGATTCAGCAATCACTTTTCGCGCTGACCACCAAGGGAATCAAGTACGATCTTGACCGGATCAGTGCGGCGGCGGCGCATATCGGCAATCCACAGGACTATTGTCCGGCCTTTCACATTGCCGGAACCAACGGTAAAGGTTCCACCTGCGCGTATATCGAGTCGATTCTGCGCAACGCAGGTTTTACTACAGGCCTATTTACCTCACCGCATCTGGTAAAATTCGAAGAGCGGTTCCGCATCAACGGTACGATCATCGAAACGGGTGAGTGGGTGGAGGTGTTCCACCATCTTGAGCCGCATATCGCCGACTATCAACTGACGTTTTTCGAAGCCACCATGCTCATGGCGGCCGAGTTGTTCCGGCGACGCAAGGTCGACTGGGCGGTGTATGAAACCGGTCTTGGCGGCAGACTCGATGCAACCAATATTCTTACCCCGCGGTTAGCGGCAATTACCCGTGTCGCGATGGATCACCGGGAGTATCTGGGTGGCACTCTGGCTGAAGTGTTCGGCGAAAAACTCGGGATAGTCAAGGAAACGGTGCCACTGGTGCTTGCCAGGCCGGAGGAACCGGAGCTTTGCCGTATGGCAGAAGAAGTAACCGCCAAACGGCGGGCAATCTGTACATTTATCTCGGCAGAAAATACGGAAACGGTGGAACGGTCCGGCGGCGGAATATCATTTGTCCATAATGATACCGCATTTACCACTCAGCTGACCGGAAGATATCAGGTGGAAAACGCGCTTCTGGCGATTGCCGCGATCGAGCAGGCACAGATCGGTATTTCCCTTAAACAGCTGCAGGCAGGTATTGACGGAGCATTTCTTCCCGGGAGATTTCAGCAGGTCGTTGTCGGGAACAAAACGGTTATCCTTGATGTCGCCCACAATCCGGCTGCCGCAGCGGAACTCTGCGCCACACTTCGGGGTGCCTTTCCTGATGCGTCAATCTGTTGTGTAACGGGAATCATGGCCGACAAAGAGTACAGTACTATGCTCGAAAAGTATGCAGGGGTTGCCCGACATATAATCCTTACAAAACCAGACACCTCGCGTGCAGCGTCTGCTCAGGTGCTTGCCGAACATCTTTCTCCCGACAGCTATTCGATTGTTGACGGAGTGGGGGAGGCGGTGCGAAGTGCATTGCTGCGTGATGAGACGGTGGTGTGTGTAACGGGATCGTTTTTTACGGTTGGCGAGGCGATTGCGGGTTTGGAGCTGGACCTGTAAAGGGGGCAGGTTTGAAACCTGCCCTTACATAATGTTCAGGAGAGGGAGGGGGGCTTTGAGGTGAGGTTTACCTCCCGACGATCAACCTTCCGCTTGAGGTCCCTTCCGGCGTAGCCAGTCGTATAAGGTAACTTCCACCTGAAAGTGCGCCGGTACTGATTGCCGGCAGTTGATAGGTTCCCGCCTGCTGATTCCCGGTTATCAGGTTCCGTACCAGACGTCCCGTCAGATCATACAGCGAGAGCGATACCTGGCCGGTGCGGCTCACGGTGTAGCCGATGGCGCCGGAGGCACCAACGCTGATATTGTCGAGCAGGAATGCACCTCTGGTGAAGGAACGCGGACAGACGGCAATCGGTCGGTCGATGAAAAACCCGAGCAGATGAATTTCGTCAAGCCAGAGCTCGCCTGTGGAACCGGATCCTGCCTGGACCTGCCACTGGATTTTCGTGACGACTGAAAGGTCGAGATTTGCCGGTTTGGTAACCCACTTGGGTTGCTGAAAATCATCCCAGGTGATGTTTACTTCCTTCCACGAGGTGCTCGGTTTGAGGAAGTAACTGTAGCTCGCACCTGATTCCGTTACTCCTTTTGATTCAATTTTAACGGCGCAGGTGGTATCACCGAAGATGCCCTTGTAGTAGAACAGCATTCCGGTGGATGCACTGATGTCAAGGGCGCTGCTGTTGGATTTCATCATGAAGCCGATACCCACATAGGGGTTGCCGGAAAAACCTCCTTTATCGAGTTTCCAGCTTATTTTCGCGGCTTTTTCAGATTCATACCCGCCGTCGGTCATGGTAAACGCGGTTTTGGCACCCGTGAGCGGGGTGATAGTCGAACGGCCGCCGCTGGCGCTGTCGTTGTAGGTGTACCAGCTGGATCTGAGAAAGGTTTTCGCATTACCGTCTTCACAGTCGTCAACAAGGTCCATTGCGCCGTTGTCCTTGAAGGTAGCCACGATGTTCATATCACCGATCATGGTTACCGTTGCGGTTGCGGTGGAAATATCCACATCGCCGCCCCAGCTCACAAAGCTGTACTGCGCCGGATCGGAGGCGGTGGCGGTAAGGGTTACCTTGTCGCCGCGAGCGTAGGAGTTTCCGGATGGGGATACGGTAACCGTACCGGCCCCTTCGGGGGAGACGGTTACCGTAAGTTTCGCCGTTGTTTTCGGCTGCGCTTTGGAGAGATCGGGCATGTTGCCGGAAAGCAGCAGCATGGTGAGCAGTTCAAGGCATTCGTTGTAGTAGTTGTCGTCACTGATCCCGAAGGACCGCAGACGGGTGTAGCCACTGTTCACCCAAGTCTGATATTTGGCATCCACCATTCCGGCAACAACCAGTGGTCCGAGGTAGGTAGGAATATTATCGTTGCTGCCCCCGGCACCGGTATTGATCGATCCGTCGAGATTGTATACCTGACCGATCTGTCCAGGTGAATTTCCCGTTTTCGCACTGAACCAGTCGACAATTTTTGAGCAGCAGGTTTTCGCATCCGCATTACCGGACCAGGCGTAGGCCCAGCCGAGACGCCATGGCGTACGGGCGGCATCGAACCCGTAACAGGAGGGACAGTTGTATCCCGGAGGGCTTTCTCCGGTCCAGTTTGGCCACATCCCGGTTGTGCCATGCTGGTTGCTTTTGAGATGTGAGTAACATCCCGACTGTATATTGCTCCAACCGCCGCCTGGATCGATGGTAGTGAATATCTGGGTGGCAACGGTACTCATGTAGGAAGGGTTGATTGCACTCCACTGGTCACCACCATCAAGAAGGTTGCCTGATACGTCGCCCGATTTTATGGCGCTCATCATCGCCTTCGCTCCGGTGAGATATTTTTCGTCGCCCCACTGGTAATAGGCAAGTGCGAGTGCCAGCGCCGCATCTATATCACCGTCGGTGGCGGAGCCACTCTCGATTACGCTGCTGAATCCGTTTATTTTCCAGTGCATGAGCGAACCGCTGCTCGGGAATTTTTTCCAGTAGTTCCAGAGTTTGTCGAATTTCGCCTGCGTGTTGTTGGTCGCATTGTCCATGTAGACCATAATGAGCATACCGTACCCGATACCTTCACTCACCGTTTGTGCCGGATTATCAAATTTGATTCGGGCGATATCCCCCTGTTCCTCGTAGTAACCTTTCAACCAGACATCATACACATCCTGCACGTGTTTGAAACTGATACCGGAGGGGAGAATACCGTTCGGGTAGGTTGCCTGCTGAGGGAAGGGAAATTTGGCTGCCGAAAAGAGAGGAGCAATGGTGAGTAGTACCAATAGTGCTGATCCGGTTAGTTTTTTGAACATTACTCCTCCTGAGGAATCGTGGAAGCCGAATTCCGGTTTGGTTACTGTTTTCGTTGATGTATCAGGTTGTTCCATAATGGATTGTGCAATCCGTGAGGGAATCGACACTGCACAAAATACTTAAATGCCGAGGCAGACGATCGATTATATAGTCTCCTGATACTATAAAAAGTGGGATAATCCGTTAAAATGGTTCGTTGCAATCGATTATTTCAGGCAGAAGTTGATTTGGGTGCTATCTGAAAACTGTATCGTCGAAGCTGTCGACGGTGCTCGCTTACCTGACGCATTCGGGATGGTGCACTACTGGCGAAAAAATGGAAAAAAGGCAGGGTGAACCCGGCCTTCAATCAACAGGTTTCATCAGCGGTTAATGATCAGTGTCTGCGTTTTTGTGGCGGTACCGGTTTTGAGTACCATAAGGTAGCTGTTACCTGCCGGAGCAACCTCGCCCGACTCAAACCGGACGCTGCGCAGACCGGCAGAGGCGGTTCCGTTGAAAACGGATTTCACCAGGCGGCCGGTGAGATCAAAAAGTGCAATTCGCACCTGCTGTCGTCGGTCGAGTGAGTAATTGACGGTCACCCGATTTCCGGACTGCACGCACTGGAAGGTGCTGTTTGCACTGTTGCGACTTATCCGCCCGGGGCAGAGGGCGCCCACCGGCACGTCAAATCCCACAAGGTGAATATCGTCGATCCATATTTCACCGGATTCACCGGACGTACCCTGAATCTGCCACTGGATTTTCGGCACTCTGGTAAGATCGAGATCCATCGCTTCGGCCCATTTCGGCTGGAGGAACTCTTCCCAGGTGATGGTGACCTCTTTCCATTCGGTACTTCCCGGCAGGGTGTAACTGTAGCTGGCTCCAGGTTCAGTTACTGCTTCAGATTCACATTTGATGGCACAGGTATCTCCATCTCCGAACGTTCCCTTGTAAGCGAAACTGATACCGGTTGAGGTGTGTATGTCAAGTGGACTGCCGTCCTTTTTCATCTGAAAACCCACGCCGATGAAGGGATCGTACTCGAAACCGCCTTTGTCGAGTTTGTAGGTCACCTTGACCGCATAGTCGCTGTTGTAGCCTCCGCCGGTCATGGTGAGGAACTTTATTCCCTCTTCGGTTTCCGGTGTAACGGTGGATGCGCCGTTGTCGGCGACATCGGTATAGGTGAACCATTCGGTGCCCATTCTGGTGAGTCCGTCGTTGTCCTCGCAATCATCGAGCAGGTCGCCACCGCTTGCATCCTTGAAGGAGGCGGTGATTTCCATATCGAAACCGATGGTGACGTTGGCGGTCGCGTCTTTGCCCTCGTAATCACCGCTCCATCCGATGAAGTTGTATCGCGATGGATCGGAGCTGGTGGCAGTGAGGGTCACCTGCTCACCGATCGAATAGCTGCTTTTCTGCGGAGAGGCCGATACCGTTCCGCCGCTCGGCGGCATTATGCTGATTTTGAGGGTCGCGGTGGTTTTCGGTGTTGCAGTCATCATATTGGGCATATTGCCCGAGAGCAGGAGCATCGAGAGAAGTTCAAGGCATTCATTGTAATAGTTGTCATCGCTGCCGCCGAAGGCACGCAGTCGGGTATATCCTTTATCAAGCCAGTCCTTGTAGCCGCTGCCAACCATACCGGCAACGGTGATCGGGCCAAGATAGGTGGGGATGTTATCCTCACTGCCGCCGGCACCGGTATTTATGGTGCCGTCGAGGTTGTACATCTGTCCGATTTTCGAGGGATCGTTTCCGGTTTCGCTTTTTGCCCAGTTGAGGATTTTGCTGCAACGGGCCAGTGCTTCGTTGTGGTTGAACCAGACATATGCCCAGCCGAGACGCCACGGTGTTCTGCATGCGTCAAATCCATACACGGTCGGATTGCTTCCGGTGCCGCCGCCGGGATTGCCGCTGGCGTCACACCAGTTGGGCCACAGGCCGGTCGTGGAGTTCTGACTGTTCTGGAGGAGTGTATAGCAGGCCGATTGAACCGCACTCCAGCGGGCATCATCCACCTGCTGAAAAAGCTGGGTTGCCACCATGCTCATATACGACGGATTGAGTTCACCCCACTGATCGCCCCCCTTGAGAAGATTGTTGGCCACCTCGTAGGTGTAAATCTTTCCGATGAGGCTTTTCGCATCATTGAGGTAATTCCCCCCCCATTGTTTATCAGCCATGATGAGTGCTACGGCAACGTCAAGCTCCGCATCGGTTGCGGCACCGGTTCCGGGGGTGTTCAAGGTGAATCCCTGAACTTTCCAGTTCATCAGACCGTTTCCGTCAAGGTGCCCTTTGTAATAGTTCCACAATTTGTCGAACTTGCCCTGAGTATTGTTCTGGGCATTGTCCATGAACACCATAATGAGCATACCGTATCCGATACCTTCACTGACCGTATTTTCCGGTTCGTCAAATTTAATTCGGGCCTGGGTTCCCTCTTCGACGTAATACCCTTTGAGCCAGATGTCGTACACTGATTGCACATGTTTCGGGCTGACTCCCGAGGGGAGAATCCCGTACTGATACTTCGCCTGTTGCGGAAAGGGGAATTTCGGGGCGGTGGTGGCAGGTAATGACAGGGATAACAACAGTAACACTGCGATTCCGTTGAGACGTTTCACGGTAGTCCTCCGTTGGTGATGATGTATCGTTATGATCGGTTTTCCGGTACGGGAATTGTCTTCAGCTACAATTGTGGAGATCCGGTTTGTTTGAGTCGTACATCAAGATTGTGGTTGCGAACGCAACATTTGCAAGCGAGTAGCTGTACTAATATGAGTGGAGAAACTGGCAAAAATGGTTCGGGGTATCACTATAATCAGCGGATTGCTTTGGTGAAAGGTCGAATTGCAGGGAAAAGGAAGAAGATGATTATACCAACTCAGGTATTCCGGGGCATTGTTTACCGTGCGCTCATTGTGAGCGGAATCGAAAATCAGCTACCTGAGTAGATAGAAAAGGTGCCTGTTGATTGTGAAAAAATGAACAGGTTGTGTGCTATTTAGTCTTAATATGGTAGCTATCTTATAAATTGCTTGAAATAGTGGAAGAAATGAAGTATATTATTTGTGAAAAAAGGAACAATATGCAAAAGAAACTTCCACTTCCGGTACTGGTACGTCTCAGTGCGCTGTACGACCATCTCACCAAAATGAGAGGGGCGGGGGTTCTTCGAGTTTCGTCTGCCGAACTTGGTTCGGCTCTGGGGCAGTCCTCCCATTCCATCCGAAAGGATATCAGCTTTCTTGGTATCGCCGGCACTGCAGGGGCAAAATATGACACTGACGATCTTCGGGCTCTGGTGGGGAGGCACCTCGGGTTTGAAAAGATCAGAAACTGCTGCATCATCGGTCTCGGCAGGCTCGGTTCGGCGCTTATGGAACATTTTGCACTGCACGAATCCGGAGAGTTCCGGGTGGTGGCGGGGTTTGAATCAAATATCAACCGACTGGAAACAATACAGTCGCCGTTTCCGCTCTATCCGGCCTATCGGATCGAGGAGATGCTCTCCCGACTGCAGGTGGAACTGGCGATGATTGCGGTTCCTCCGGAGCAGGCACAGGAGGTGGCCGACCGTTGCTGTGACGGCAGGATCGCCGGGATTATCAATTTCACCCCGATGGTGATCAAGCCGAAAATCGATTCGGTCGTTGTCCGGTCAATTGATATTTCAGGAGAATTGCGGGTTCTTTCCGCACTGCTCCATACGAGTACTGCAAAAGTAAATAAACCTTCAGAAAAGGAGTAAGGACCTATGGCACGAGTATACAATTTCAGCGCGGGACCATCGGTGCTACCTGAACCGGTGCTGCGGAAAGCGGCTGCGGAGATGCTTGATTACCGCGGCAGCGGACAGTCGGTCATGGAGATGAGCCACCGTTCCAAGGTGTACGACGAGATTATTGTCGATGCTGAAGCTTTGCTGAGGAAACTCATGGGTATCTCCGATGAGTACCATGTGCTTTTTCTGCAGGGCGGGGCATCCACACAGTTCGCGATGGTGCCGCTCAATCTCATGACGGAAAAACGGTCGTGCGATATCGTTCATACCGGTATGTGGTCGAAAAAGGCGATTGCCGAAGCCAAACGGTTCGGTACGGTTCGTGTGGTTGCAACGTCGGAGGATACGAATTTTTCGCATATCCCTGATCTGACTGATGCCACCTTTAATCCGAATGCTGCCTATGTGCACATCACCTCGAACAACACCATTTTCGGTACCCGGTACCGGAACTTCCCTGATACCGGTGCGGTTCCCCTGGTGGCGGATATGTCGTCGAATATCCTCTCCGAGGTGATGGACGTGAACCGGTTCGGTATTATTTACGCCGGTGCACAGAAGAACGTGGGTCCGGCCGGGTTGACCATCGTCATCATCAGAAAAGATCTGGTGGGCGAGACGCAGGAGATGGCACCGACCATGCTCAAGTATTCCACCCATGCCGAGGCGAAATCGCTGTTCAATACACCGCCCTGTTACAGCATTTACATTGCGAAAATGGTGTTCGAGTGGCTTATGGAACAGGGGGGAATCACCGAAATGCAGAAAGTAAACGAACACAAAGCCGGACTGCTCTATGATTTTCTGGATAATTCGGCTCTGTTCAAGGGTACGGTCGCGGCACCGCACCGCTCACTGATGAACGTGCCGTTCGTCCTGCCTACTGAGGAACTCAATGCGGCATTCATCAAGCAGGCAACAGCTGCTGGGCTGGTGAATATAAAAGGCCACCGTTCGGTGGGCGGGATGCGCGCAAGTATCTACAATGCCATGCCGGTCGAGGGTGTTGAAACACTGGTGGCCTTCATGAAGGCATTTGAAACAACAAATAAGTGAAAGGAAAACGCTCATGTATAAAATTCAGACGCTTAATAAAATTTCTCCCGCCGGTATCAACCTTGTACTGCAGCATGGATACGAGGTTGCATCGGAAATTCTCAATCCCGATGCGATACTGGTGCGCAGTGCGTCGATGCACGATATGCAACTGCCCGATACGGTAAAAGTCGTCGCCCGTGCCGGTGCAGGGGTGAATAACATTCCGGTTACCGCTTGTGCCGATCGAGGTGTTGTCGTTTTCAATACTCCCGGCGCGAATGCCAACGGAGTAAAAGAACTGGTCCTGGCCGGAATATTGGTTGCCTCGCGCAATATCATTCCCGGAGTGGAGTGGGCAAAAACACTGATCGGGAAAGGTGACGAGGTCCCCAAACTGGTCGAGAAGGGAAAGTCCAACTTCATTGGTCCGGAGATCAAGGGGAAACGGCTGGGGGTTATCGGTCTGGGTGCCATCGGGGTGATGGTGGCGAACGATGCGGTTGCCCTCGGTATGGAGGTGACCGGTTACGATCCGTATATTTCGGTGGAAGCCGCATGGGGTCTTTCAAGCAACGTGAGCCGGGCCCGTAGCCTGGAGAGTCTGCTTGCTGAATCGGATTACATTACCATGCATCTCCCCCTCAACGACAAAACCAAGGGAATGATCAATCGTGAGCGGCTTGCATTGATGAAAAAGGGAGTATGCATCCTCAACTTTTCCCGGGGCGGACTGGTCCGCAATGTGGATCTGTTTCATGCCTTTGATGATGGTAACGTTGGAGCGTACGTAACTGATTTTCCTGATGAGGAACTGCTCAAACATGAAAAGGTGATTGCCATTCCGCATCTGGGTGCCTCCACACCGGAAGCGGAAGACAACTGTGCCGTGATGGCCGTCAATCAGGTCCGTAATTATCTTGAGTACGGTAATATTAAAAATTCGGTTAATTTTCCGGATTGTGATCTTGGAATTCCCGCGGGGCACCGGATTATCATTGCCAACCGGAACGTGCCGAACATGGTGGGGCAGATCTCCACCCTGCTGGCAACGGAAAAGATCAATATTGCCGATATGCTCAACCGCCACCGTGGTGATTTTGCCTTTAACATTATTGATATTGACGGAACGGTTGATGAGTCGCTGGTCGGAAAGATCAGTGCGATTGAAGGGGTGATCATGGTCCGGCGTATTGTTGCGGATGGAAAGTAACCACTGAATACTCACCGGGGCGTTCCTGTGAACGCCCCGGTTTCGTTGTTACTTTGTCAGATCGATCAGTTGCCGCAGTTTTTTTACGGCTGCTCCTGAGTCAATCGCTGCAGCCGCTTTTTCTATACCTTCCGCAGGTGACGGTGCGACGCCCGCTGCCGCCAGAGCGAATCCTGCATTGAGGCAGACGATATCACGCCGGGGTCCTGCTTCACCATCAAGAATTTCCATTATGATTTTCGCGTTTTCCGCAGGATCTCCTCCGGCAAGTGCACCACGTTCGGTCCGTGCAAGCCCGAAGTCTTCCGGTTGCACGGTATAGGTACGGATAGAACCGTCTGAAAGTTCTGAAACTTTGGTTGTACCGCAGAGGGTGATCTCATCAAGTCCGTCCATACCGTGTACCACATATGCACGGGTACTCCCGAGATTGTTGAGTACCGTTGCCATGGTTTCAGTGAGGTGCGCACTGAACACACCGATCACCTGTGCCGGTGCCATGGCCGGGTTGGTGAGTGGACCGAGCACGTTGAAGATGGAGCGTGTCGCGATCTCCCTGCGCGGGCCGATCGCGTATTTCATCGCCTTGTGGAGCGTTGGTGCGAAGAGAAAGGCGATTCCCACCTGGTCAAGACATTGTTTCATCTGTTCGGGGGTGATGGTGACGGTGATGCCGAGTGCCTCGAGTACATCGGCGCTGCCGCATCTGCTTGAAACATTGCGGTTGCCGTGTTTCGCGACCCGTGCACCTGCACCGGCAGCCACGAGTGCGGCCGCGGTTGAGATATTGAACGTATCGGCACCGTCGCCGCCCGTTCCGCAGGTATCAACAAGGAACTCCCGGTTGTCCGGCTCAATACGGTGCACTTTTTCACGCATGACCGCCGCCGCTCCGGTGATCTCGTCGGCTACTTCACCCTTCATGCGCAGCCCCACGATAAGGGCCGCGATCTGTGCATCGGTGGCACCGCCGCTCATGATCTCATTGAACACTTCGGTGGATTCTGTCACCGAGAGGTCCTGACGGTCCAGAACTTTTTTGATGGCAATCTGAATTGATGACATAGGTCCTCCCTGTTTTGGTATTGTTCCTTCAGAAAATTAAAGGTAAAATAACTACTTCATTACGGAAGGAACAATTGTTTACCTCAGATTGCTTTCTCCGTGTGGCGTTTCCATACATATCTGAGGCTTCAGGAACCATCTTTCTCCATTCACCTGCACAACCTCGTACAAAAGGAGCGGACATGCTGTTGAAAAACATTTTTGCAGCAGGAGTAATTCTGTGGTGCGTCATGCCAGCGATGGTTTCTGCCGGAGATGAAACCGTTGGCATTAAAAAACCGCCAACAGTAACCGCAGATTCCTCTGATGGGGTCAAAGCGGAAGATGGTGATGAAGAGGAAGCGATGGAGCTGGGTGGAATTGTCACGGTGGATGCAACGGCACCTGTTTCCGCCATCAGCGACGCCACAATGGAGATCGGTACCGTGGAACTTTCCGCAGTGGTGAATGTCGCCCAAGGAGTTACCGCCTCGATTACCGTTCTTGCCGAGAGTGATCTTACCGCCATAGCAATCGACGGAGCGGTTGTCGAGTGGGCACCCACCTCCCGTCTGCTCACGGTAGTATTCGGGCAGCAGACCTACAACTTCGGGCTGTTGACAACGCAGATGATCAGCGACCCGCTCATTATCGACAACGTTGAAACCGCCGGACCGGGGCTTACCGCTTCGGTAACCCACCGCAATGTCAGCGGAGGTATTGCCGTGCTGTATGAGCCGGTCGAAGGGACAATGGAGATCACCCATAAGCACAACACCGAAGGTGCAGCTGTTTACGACACAACCGAGTCCGGTGATGAGGGGCAGAAGTTCATCGGGAACCTGTACTGTGATTACTCGTTTACCGATGCGGCCATGGCCAGGGTGTCTCTGCTCGGCAACAGCGACGAACTCGGCGTTGACGTCGGATTCGGCTATGCGGGGGAAGCGCTTGCGGTTGATGCTGAATTTTACATTAATGCCCGTAGCGAGGCGGAGAGTCGCCCCGCAGGCTGGTTTACCGGGCTGGCCTGGAACTTCGGAGAACTGATAAGCACTGCAGTGCGGTACGATGCGCTTTCAGAAAATGCTTTTGATAATATCTCTCAGCGTATCGGCGGCGGAGTAACCCTGCACATGCCGCACGGGATCTTTCTGGCGATGGAGTATGGGCATACTTTTATTCCCGATGCCGACAGCGAAGGAGAGGTCGCGCTGCAGCTCGGTCTCGAATCAACGCTCAAACTGCCGGGCTTCCAGAGAAGAACGTTGACGAAGAAGTAGTAGGGAAGAGGTCCAAATCACGCTTCTTTACTTTTTCTTCACCCACGGATCCGGCATACCATCGGGCATCTTCCGGTGTCCCATGCCGGCAATTTCATCTAATACCCACCGGTGCAACAGCAGGCCGTCGCACATGATGAATGCGGTCGGTTCCGTTGTCTAGGCGGTACCGGTGGGGCGGCCATCGGGTCCTGCCATATAAAGTTTAAAACGGATAACCAGCAGGATTAAAATAATGGGTGCTTGGGAAAGGTGTCAAATGGCAGGAGGGCATATATCCACTCAGTTTGTTACATCCATTGAACGGATAGCACTTACTTCAAGAGAATTACGACAGCCCCTCATTGATCTATCGGTTTTGTATAGTAAATTGGATTGAACCATTTACGGTACAACAAAGGTTGCCGGGTCGCCCGCAGTATTAGGGCCGATGCTTTCGGTTCCGCGCTTGTCCCGCAGCACTACTCGCCAACGACCACTAATTGTCGGTTTGAAGGTATATGTAGCATGCAATCCGAGTCCGGAGATGGTTTCTTCCCCGAAACGGGAATCGTCAAGCGATGGCCACGGTTCATGAAAAAGAGCGGAATCCGGCTCATCGGTGTTTCCGTATTTAATATAAATTTGTACTTGCGTCTTCAGGCCATCTTTCTCATCTACTGTCTTTTCCCATTTTAATATTGTACTATCGCTGCTGGTGCCGTATGCAAACGATGCCGGTCGTGGCGGCGCACTGTCGGCGAATACAATGAACTTTCCGCCTCGGACAAGACTATCATCATCTTTTCCGTAAATCCAATAGTTGAACCCGTTGTTGACCTCCAGAACCCCAATGTTCCTCATGATGGTATCGGAGATAGTCTTCCTGCCAAGTGCGGGCCCGGATTCATTCCAATAGTAGTCGGTAATTGTACCGTTTGTATCAAAATGATTAATATGAATAGGGTAGTTGGTTCCGATCCCATTATCCACTACTACCCACAATGTGTCGGTACTGTCCCCCCATAGTACCGGTTCTCCTTTGCGAATGTTTATTGCTGTTGAAAGAACTGTGGAGGCTACAGTATCTTCATCAATAACCCAAATTTTTACGTTGTACGGGCCACTGGTGGTATCGAATGTATGGGTAAATGAGGTGTCAACAGCGCCAACGGTTCCGTTGTAAACAATTGAATCATGAACCGAGGAACCGTTATCCCAGTTTGCCGCAATCTTCCTGATATTACCATTGATGTCCTCGGCATGAATCGAAAAGGTTATGGGATCATTGACGAACAATTCATCGGAAGGCTCAGAGAGTGATACCAGGTTTACCGAGGGAGTGCCTTTTAAGAGTGTAAAATTGTACGATTCATCATCGGTAAGATTGTCGGCATCAAATACACGGAAAAGTATTGTATGGGCACCGTCTTCGTTTCTGTTGTACTTTCGGGTAAATACGGCAGCATTATTTACAACTAAAACTGAGTCTTCGAAACTCTGATCTCCGTTCCACGATACTCTGACAAACCGGTTCTCATTGTTTGGATCCACGACCGAAACGGTAAATTTTATAGTATCACCAATATACAGATCGTCAAATCCGGGATCATCTACCGTTACCCCCGTAATTGAAGGCTGCCCGAGTGCTACGTATACCGTTTCACTGATTAGATTCGAAGCGATCGAATCGTCATCAAGAACGTATGCTTCGACTGTATGGTTCCCTGCTGTTAGGAACTTATGTTTGAATGTCGCATTTAAAGGCCCGATTTGTGTCTCAAAAGAGCCCTGGTTATCCCACCGGATCGCCGTAAGAATTATGGAACCGTCATCGTTGACATCTTCACCTTGAACGATGTAGGAAGTGTCATCATTAATCCAAACAGTGTCAAAAAAGTTGACACTTGCTACCGGCCTTCCCTCATCCACCGTCACCGTTCGTGAAATCGTATCCGACGAAAACCCGTCATCATCAATCACGAATGCTTCAACCGTATGGGATCCACTGTCACTGAACGGGTGTGAGAAAATAGTACTGTTTTGAAGGGTGAACGTATCAACATCATCCCAGCGGATTCCGCGCAGTAGAACATCGCCGTTATCGTCGCTGCCGTTGACGGTATACTGTTCCGTGTCGTTTATCCAGACCGTGGCCGGAAAAGCAACATCAACCGTGGGGGTTCCCCTGTTGACGGTAATACTTGTTGTATACTGCGAGCTTGTGTATCCCTGATTGTCAACTGCAACGACCCGAACCTGTTTTACTCCGGGCGTTGTGTACAAGTGTTGGGGTGTTTGTGATCGTGAAAATGATTGCCAGGTTTCCCCGGATTCCCACTGCACCCGGATGGTGTCGATGGAACCGCTGCTGTTGGAGTCCGCAGCCGTAACCGAAAAGGTGGTGTCATCGAACACCCAGCAGGTTTTCGGGGTGATGTTGGTTACTCTCGGTCTGCCGAGCGTCACCTTAAGCGGGGTGCTCATGCGCCTCGCTTCGGACGTGTACCCCTCGTCATCAATTGCCGTTACGAAAAACCGGATGGTTCCGGTATCGGTAAGTGGCAGTCGAATGGTGTCATTAAAAATCGAATCCGCGGGATCCACCACGATGGTGTCTTCAGCGAAATTGCCGGTATCCGCATGCACGACAATCGCGACAAGAGTACCATTGGAGTCGCGGGCGGCGATAGCGAGGTCGACCGAATCGCCGATGAAGCCGGTCCGTTCAGCACAAATCACGCTGTCGACTACCGGCAGGCCGAGTGAGACGGTGATGAAAAACTTTACCGGTGTTTCTGATACCTCATTTTCGGAGTTTCTGCAGAGCACCACAACCGTGTCCCTGCCGGCCTCTGAAAAGACAAGGGAATACTGATTGGCGGGAGTGGTATCGGATACGGTTCCGCCCTTGCTTGTCCAGATGTAGTCGGTAATGGTACTCCCGGGGTTGTCGCCCGGAAGACCCTCTACGGTGAAGTGTACTGTATCGCCGGAAAACGTTGTGATATGGTTCTCAAGGGCCGAGTTGATATAAGGCTTGTCGGAGGTAACGTGTACCGAGGTGATAATCGTATCGGAAGAGAAGTTTTTATTGTCAATGCACCAGAATTGAATTGAGGGTTGTCCGGCCGCAGTCATTTTAAACGAGAGGGTGTCGCCCGTGAATGATTGCGTATCGGTATCCCCGAAGCTGGCGCGGTAAAACCGTTCGGCGATATATCCGCCGGAACTGCTGTCGGTATCCCAGGTGTTGACAACAAAGGTAAGCGTTTCATTAATTCTCGCGGAAACAGGGGACTCGAGCAGTACAATTCCCGGACGCCACGTCCGGACCGTAACGTTTGCATCAAGTGTCCACGAGGAGTCGGTATCATTTACAGCAACCACCGACAGGGTGAAGGGGGCAATGCTGTCGTTGCAATAGATACTGCAAGTGCCATTATCGATGATCGTGTCATAATCATCCGGAGGATATATGGTCCAAACGTAGGTGATATTCTCATCTGCCACGACCGTGTCAGCTTCGTATGCGGTGACCCTCCAGGTAACGGTATCCCGTACCGGGACGATATCCGGAAAATCAACATACTCGAGATTGTACCGGTAGGTACGGGGAAAGACAAGTGCGGTATCGGTATTTCCTACGTTGCCGAAACGGTTTTTAGCGGTAACCGTTACCGTATCGGTATTAGGGGTGTCCCATGTCCACTCAAGTCCGGTACCTGTCGTTGTCGTATCAAGTCCGGATGTTCCCTTCCATACCAGTGAATCCACGCCGCCGGACGTGTCGGTTACCTTAATCGGATATGGGTCTCCAATCGGAGGGTACAGTTTTTCGTTAATGGCGACAAAAGGAGTCAATCCTTTAGGGACCGCTACAACGACTGGGTCGAGATCAAGGCCGACAATGCCGTTTTCAAATATCTGTCCCTTTACAAGCAGTGTATCAAATGCATTGACAGGAATCGTCAGGTCACTGTCTTTTAACTTCACTTCCTTTAAAGGAAGCGAATCACGCGCCCAGCGGACGGTCAGGTTGGAATCATTGCCGGTTAATCCGCTTGTATTTACAATATAACATCGAACGGTGTCGCCGCGAACGAGTGTCGCTGAATCAACACGGATTTCATAGGGGTTAATTATCGTCAAGGGAACAGAATACGTGGTATCGGTGTTATTGAGACGCAGTGCTCTCAGCGTGAGTGTGAAATCTCCGTCTCGGTGAAAAAGCACCTGTACATTTTCATCGAATTGATAATGATCCCCGTTACTTGATACCGTATAATTATCTGGAATAATTGAAAAAGAAAAAGAGGAATACAAGTCGCTACCGGTATTCCGGCAATAGAATTGATAGGGAATAAACGGCAATAGGGTGGTGTCGGTCGTGTTCGGATCATCCCAGTAGAAAGAAAGGCTGTAATCTCCCCCGGTAAACTCCGGATCATACTCATTGGTAGGACTGATCCGGTCGGCGCAGAACATCACCAGCAATCCGAGTAACAGAACATATCCCCAGCTGTTCATTTGTCATGTCCCCCGAAAAGGAAGGTAATAGAAAGCCCCGCGAGACAGCAGGCCCCGCCTGCCGCAGCAAGATTACGGTAGAGAATGAGGTCATCCTGATGTTCACGGATGGACTTCGCTTCGTTGCTATCTCGGGATTTGCTGTAATTAGTTTCGGCGCGAAGTCCTTTGCTGTTGAAATAATACCACACTCCCGCGGCTCCGGCCACACCCACACCCAGCACAATCCGGACGGGAATCAGCGGGTTCACCGTAAACGCGAACCGGCCGGGATACATCTTCAGTGTATCGGCAAGTACCGGTTTGCAGGGAATGAACGGCGTACCGGGAATCATGCTGCAGGTGAGCACCGACTTTGACGGGAGGTAGAGTGCGGTGTCGGGAAAGAGAAAATGATTGTCGGCACAGGTTATTGTATCGAAAATGAAAGCACTGGTGGTATCGGTGAGCCTTATTTTAACGGATGAATCGGCAATGATGGTATGGCGCAGAGTGAGTTGTGAATGACTGTAGGTGTAAATCGAGGTGCTGTCGAATACCAGTTTCCGGTCGCTGGAGAGTTTCGGCAGGGAGAAGGGCATTTTGCCGAGCGTGCATTTTTTGCGGGGAACACCGAGCATCTGCAGTGTTCCGAAAACGGTTATCCGCGCGTTCCGGTGAAAAAATATCCGGCTTCCCGCCATAAAGGTGACGGTATCACCCTTCGGGATCTTCATCGTTTCAACAACCACGTAATCCCGTGCCGGGTACTCGCCCTCCTGTTCACCGGTAAGTGCGGTGAGGCCGGTCTCCCTGATGGCGGAGAGGTCTTCGGGGGTGAGCAGTGCTCTTGCAGGAAGGTGCAGCAGGAGAATGAAAACGGCGATCGCCGCCGATACTGCACGCCTGTGCCGGATGAAGAGATGGTGTGTGTGCTGAATACTGTTTCGTTTCATCTGGATCGCGCTGGTACGGGACCGGTTTCTGCAACAGAGAGCTATCTCCCTGAATGCAATCAATATACATTACGGGGTTGCTGCAATTGCACCACGAACTACCCTCGCCACGGGAGTTCTGCAGACCGTTGTTAGCCGACACAACGGTCGTTCAACGTCATCGCGGGTAAGAGAAAACTATGCGGGGAGGCCAACGGTAGGTGGTTATCGTCAGACTTATTCTTCGGCAATAATCCAGAGTGGTGAGGAGATCGCTTCGTCACCATCGGATTGTGTTACTTTCACGTAAAAGTAGTTGTTGGAGGGAACCGATATCCCGTAGGTGATTGACACCATGGAGGTATTGGGATGCCAGGCGGCAACGATATCGTGATTACCGTCGTAGAGCAGTACTTCGGTGAACTGTTCTCCGTTGCCGTCGAGTGCGGAAATGATGAACCGGAAATCGTTACCCCGCAGTACGGAGCCCATTTCATGAGTTCCGGCGGTAAAATTGAGTGCGATGTTTTTGTCGAGTGTGGAGAAAAACCGACGAGCTGAAAGTGCCCCGGTGATTTCGGCTCTGGTACAGGCCGGAGCGAGAATGCCGATCCGGTAGTCGGTCATGGTGCCCCATGTGCCGTAATGATTGTCGCCGCCGCCGGCAGCTCCGATCCGCCATCCACGCGACAGTGCTTCATCGAAAAATCCCTTGTTGTTGTCATCGGGGTATATTCCGTCGTTGTAATAATAACGGCTGAAACCATCCCATTTGTTATAGAGTTCCATACCGACAAACTGTTCAACGGGGGTATCCGAAAACCGGTTGAACTCGACGTTGGAACCGAGCCTGCCGGGATGGTTGAAAAATGCGAATGCGGTGCGTCCGGAAAGCCACTCGCAAAGCTCGGTAAAGGTATCGGTCGCTGAATCAACACTGCTGCACATTTCTTCGGAGCCGATGATCGCGCAATGGTCATACGTCCACGACGACCACTCGAATCCCCACAGGGCAACGAACGCCGAATCTTCGTTGCAGCTGTCGGCGGTTGCTTTCATGAGTTTCCATTTGTCGTCGGTAAGCAGATAGTCGTGATCGGCAAGGCTGAAAAAGTCGAATCCTCCCTCGTTTCGGGCATAGTCGTAGGCCTGGCGGGGAGTACCGGTGCCATCGGACAGGTTCGAATGGTTGTGAAAGTCTCCGTAGTAAACAAAATACCTGCCGAATTGCATACGACGTACCGGAACCGGTCCCCGGGGAAATTCCCGGATTACCGGTTCATCATGCAGGTGGGAAGGTATCTCCGGAATGTACGGATACGGGGTGATGTTGCACGAGAGAGAAATAAGCTGCACCAGAGTGGCGCCAAGCAGGGTTTTGAGCAGATTTTCTGACATTCCGATGCACAGTCTCATGAATGCTTTATCGTCCGGTGTAGTCGTGAAGCACCGTTTCGGGTAGATGCTGACATTTTGTTATTGATGACCGTCAATTTGTTCAACGCTCCGTACGGTTATCGCTAATATACTTAGTTCTACTTCGGTAAAATAACGTAGTATCGGTATTTCTTCCAGTCGCCTCACCCCATCACCCCGTCCGACGGGCTCAGTGCATCGCCTTCGGACACCCCTCTTCCCCTCTCCATGCATGGAGAGGGGAAGAGGGGATGGGGGAGTTGGGGTGAGGCGATGGAAATAGACGGATATCGGTAAAAATGTTTATCGTACCGAAGTAGAATTAGTTCTTGTTCAGAATCGAGGAGAACGGAAGAAACGTCATCCCCGCGAAGGCGGGGATCCACAGTTTTTGAGGTGAAATGCTGGATTCCCGCTTTCGCGGGAATGACACTTGTCATTTTTCATCCTATTCTGAACAGACACAACTTAGAAAAAAATTACTTATTCCTGATAATTAATTTCAGCTCAGAATCCCTGACGGAGTTATCCTTCGATAAGATTAGTGGTCTAAATTCACTTTCCAGGGCTGCTCATGCTGAGTTTGGTCGACGTATGCCCGGTCTCTTTACTGTATTCTGAACAAACACTGGTCAGGTTGATGTAAGTTTACGAATTTCCATGAAGAAATGTTGCTCCTGCCGGGGAATCTGCTATTTTGCATACACTGGAGGAACGGTTTCGGTATGCATTTGATTTCAAACCTGTTGCAACGAGGTACCCGGTTCTTTTCACCCGGAACAGGATCGGCTATTTCCCGGTTGGCAGCTCCTTTTATTTGTCCCGGTAAGTCGGTACTTATAGCCGGAACCGTCGGAAATACGGTCGTGAGATCGGTTGCCGCCCTGGTCGGGGAAACAGGTCTTATTTACACCCTTTCCACAGGTGGAAATGAGCACCGTAACCATTCCGGCAATACCGCTGGTGTTTACGCAGGTCCGGCAGTGCATCCGGAAGTACCTGCGGAACCGGTGGAATTCTGTATCTGCATCGGGGGGAGTCGGGTAGCTCGCTGCCGGAAGCAACTGTTTGCCCGGGTGCATGATACCCTGCGTCCGGCGGCAACACTGCTGCTGATCGTTCCGGTGATACCGGTGGTGCGGAAACGACACTTTAATCTGCTGGTGGCTGCAGCGGAAGAGGAAGGGTTTATCGGGAGGGCGGGGTCGCACGGTATCGGGTATCAAACCGCACTGTTGGTCAGGACCTGTTGAGAGACCTTAGTGCTGCTGGAGAAAATCAATCATCAGCCGGTTGAATGCTTCCGGATTCTCTACTGAGGCACCATGACCGCAGTTCTCCATTTCCACAAAGGTGCAGACGGGAAGGTCCTCCCGGACTTCGCGGATCATCGCCTCCGTTACCTCGGTATCATTTTTTCCCCGCAGCAGAAGTACCGGCAGTGAATCCGCCGCTACTTTACGGGTGGCTTCCCGGTAATTCCCGTACGATCTACTTCTGATTTGTGAGAGCAGCGCCTTGCCGGTTCCCTTACAGGTGAACTGCCGTACAAAGGATGAATCGCAGGATGATTTTCTGCCGCCGGGGACCAGGGCTCTTCCACGGGAGATGATTTTCCTTCGCAACAGAAGCGAATAGGCGATTTCGCCGAGAACCGGTTTTGCCATAAGTGTCATCGGTTTTACCAGCGGTGATGAGGAGTTCATCAGGTTGAGGACCGGAGAGGCGAGTACCATCGACCGGATCCTACCTGGATGTGCCGCAGCGAAACTGACGGCAATGGCACCGCCGAAACTCGGTCCGACCAGTGAAACCGGAGCGGTGAGGTGCAGTGAATCAAGCAATTCAAGTAGTTGCTCACGGTAGAGATCCGGTGAATACGGCCGCTTCAACCGTGAGGAAAACCCGCGACCGTACTGATCGTACTGCAGGATCTTGAATCCGGCGCTGCGGAGCGCCTCAAGCTGCGGTTCCCAGATACAGAGCGGAATGGTGCCGCCGTGAATGAGAACAACCACGTGACTCCCGATCGGATCGCCTGATAATTCATAATTGGTGGTTCCGGCGGGAAGTTCAATATACCGGTTACCACCCGTTCTTCTGAATTCATCAAAGGGGACTATCTCGGTACATGAAACGAGCAGGTTCGCCAGGAAAAACGCAATAATTACCGATTGGATGAGCTTCATGAAGATTATTTTCCGTTTGAAGACGCCTCACATAGTATGATGTGAATATAAATCGGGTGTGACGAAACGTATCAACACTCTGCAATTTATTTACGCACTATCCGGGGGAGTGCCGGTAAGCAGGCGATGTCATGGCCGGAGAACGATCGCCGGTCAGGTACCGAATGGCTTGACTGAAAATGTTTCAGCGAACGGGCTCTGTGGTATTGTTCACTAAAAGGCGTGGATGAAATAAAATTACAGGGAAAACTCAAGCAGTTGAAAAAACCGGATCACGGAGGTGTAATGATTATAGCAGGAGAGATCATCAACAGGTTCAGAAGTTTGTTTAACACCGGTACTGGCCGGAGCGGCAGCTGTGCACCAGCCGGTAATCGCAATGCACGACTGCGGAAATGGTTCCCCGCAGCTCTGATGGTTGCCGGAATTGCATCATACGCGTTCCCGGTAACATTTGATGCATCTGAAAAAGTTTCGGTGCTTCACCAGCCGTATCTTACGGGCACCTGCCTGCCGGTCTGGAACAATACCGCTACCTACCGGAATATCAAAAGCGGACTCGCACTTTCCCGCTATGCGGTTTTGCGCTTCCCGAACGGGACGCTTTCGAATGAATACCACTGGAACGGTAAGGGAACCCTTGATTCAACGGGGATATGGCATTCCGACAGTACCGAGGACAGTACCGGGTTTCAGTGCACCAACCTGTACTGTGGCACCACCTCGAGCAACTGGGGAACGGAGCGGTATTCACGGGTGGTCGACGGCGACACCACCTCTTTCTGGTGGAGTGATCCGCTTATTACCACTAAAGATCCCTACATTTATCTCAACTGGACAGCAAACAAGGCGATCGATTCAGTGGTTATCCTCTGGGGCGACCGGTACAGCCGAAATTTTGAAGTACAGGTGTGGGAGGGAACGGTCTCGTACCCCGGTCCGCACGGAATGAATGTGTCGAAGTGGAGCACGGTGTATGCCGATACTGCGGGTGAAGGTGGTACTACTGCGGTGAACTTCGAAGCGGTGTCGACCCGGGCATTACGGGTGATCTCGCACGAGGGATTTGACGGTAGCGATGTGCAGATCCGCGAGATCTACGCGTTTGCCGGTGAATCGCAGGTATCGGCTCATGATACGATCTTTTCAAAACAGACGAAATCGTTTGCGCTGTCGACTCATCCGGGTATGACACGATTGCGGTCTTACTCATGGGATTTTGCCGCCTTTATGGACTATTGCGATACGCTCGGGTATCCGGCACTGCCGATTATATCAGTCAATTACGGTACGGGAACTCCCGAAGAGGCTGCCGCGTGGGTACACTATGCGAATAATGTAAAAGAGCATGGAATACGTTTCTGGCAAATCGGCAACGAGATGGACGGGGGGTGGGAGATCGGCGGTCCGGTGAGTGCCTACACGTACGCGGAAAAGTACCTTCTGTATGCTAAAGCGATGAAGGCGGCAGATCCCTCCATTAAAATTTTCGGCCCTCTCGCCTCAGGTCTGAGCAGCATGAGTGGTGATTACGACGGTCGTACCTGGCTCGAGGCGGTGCTGTTTAAAATCGGCGAGGCGGAAAAGGAAGACGGGGTTACCTATCTTGACGGGATCGACTTTCATTCCTATCCCTACTGGACAGCCTCACGGGTCGACCTTGAAGATATGCTGCTCTCCTCCGACTATGTGTACAATGAGTCAGACAGCATGCTCGCATGGATCAACCGGTATCTTTACAATCCCGACAGCACCCTGGTGATGATGAGCGAGTTCAATGCTACGGTGGTGATGAACAGTACGCTTAAACAGGCGGTCAATGGTATCGTCAATGCCAACCTCAACGCAGGACTGGCACAGAAGTTCGGGTACCGGGCAATGTCAATTATCTGGGATTCATTTGAAGAAGGTGGTATAGGAGCCGATAAAACCCACGGTTCGCTTTCACTCTTCAACCCTGTGCCTAATGCCATCAAGGCAAGTATGAAATATGCACCCTCATCGGCATTCTGGGGTAACTTCATGGTGACCAACGTCTGGCTTGATCCGGATGATGAAAACAATCTTCTTGCAGTCGACTCGAGTCGCAGCGGAAAGCTTCGCTATTACGGAAATGCCACCGGGAGTGATGCACGGGTTCTGGTGCTCAATCTTTCTTCCACAGATACGCTTGATGTCGAGGTGGCCATGGAGGGTGGTGATTTTGAGATGGTGGAGGTGTACTCCTGGGGAGAGCGTGAATTCAACATGCTGGGTACCGATAAGAATGCCTACGCCTTTCCCAATTGCGGACCCACCTCGTCGGTAACCACGGTCGAGGAGTTTGGCACGCCGAAAATTGCCCCCAAAAGTGCCCTGGTGCTGCGGTACTTTACCGCCGACAGTGGCGAAACGGTTCCCGAAGAACTCTTCTGGGCAATGCTCAACGGGCGTCCGAAAGCCGGTGATACCGTTGACGTGTCGCTTTCGTACCGGGTCCCGGCGGGAATAGTCAAATCGATCTCCTGGCGTCTGGACAGCACGGAATATCAGGAGGTGGAAGCACTCGACGGCGCATTTGACGGATCATACGAAGCTGCTGTTGTTACCCTCAATGCGAATGAGATTCCTCCGGGAGTAAATCATATCACCGTGCGGGTGGAATCTGACGCCGGTGATACCTGCGAGACTTCCATTCTCGTGACCGGTGTACCGGTAATCACCCGGGCCGCGGATCGTCTGCATGGCAATGCACTCACGCTCACGGAAACCGCGTCGGGCAGGGTGCGGATCAACTATCTGCCCGATGCCAATGGACATGCTTATATCAAGGTGTTCAACCTGTCGGGAGCCCTGCTCGAAAATCGGAGGATTGTCGCGGATGGAACGCCGATCTCGTTTGTCTGGAACGGTCCCCGCGGAAACAGTGCGGCGGTGTCGTCGGGAGTGTTCCTGATCAAGGCAGGGGTCGAGGGATCGGACCGGCAGGTTACCCGGTTGTTCAGGATGGTGCGGTAAATTCGAACGCCCGTGGAATGTTCCACGAGCGGTGTAGTGAATCGAACTACGGGTCAGGCACTGCCGTTATGGCAGTGCTTTTTTTCGTGTAAGAAGTATCGGAATCCGGTGCAGATGAACCTGCCGGATTGTAAGCAGCGTTGCTTCTCAGACATTTCTGCAGTACCAAACCTGCCTGCGGAAATTGCGATTGTCCCGTGGGTGGAGTGATCCCCGAACAAAAATATCTGCAACACCATTCAAACTGCACTCAATACTGATAGAGCGATAATTCTCCGCTTCCGTCATCACGTCCGACGGCAAACTCGGTAGATCCATCGGAGGCGATGTGTACCTGCAGAATGGTTTTTCCGTCACTGGTTGTTTCTGCAACCGGCTCGGTGGCGAAACCATTATTCGTAAAGTAAACCGTACCGGTTTTTCCGACAATCCATCCAACATACCCTGAGCTCATGGTGATTTTAACCGGCGAAAGCGAAGTCACCGTGCCGACGGAGCTGAATGACGGTGAACTCAATCCACTGGTAGTACGACGGAGTGAATACCCTGTGGAGTCGAGCACAAACACGGTATCAAGATTGTTGCGATCCCCTGCAAGACCAGTGTAGGTTCCTCCCGTGAGGGTGACCGTGTTGTTGATGAGCTGGTCTGCACTTCCATCTGATGAATACCGGTAGGTAGTATTTTCTGTAAGTGCGCATAGTGAATTATTAGACTGGCTGGCGGCGATCCGGTCCCATTGGTAACAATCCGCCGTCGACGACCACTGTGAAACTCCGGTGATATAGAACCGGGAAACGCAACCTCCCATACCCGCTGAGCGGATGCCGAAATACCACCGCAGACCGTCACCACGCGTTGCAAGATTTGATGTTGTTGAAGAACCGCTGACACGCACAATCTCTGAACCATTGGAAAGATTGTATGATCCGACCCACTGGGTGTTTCTCACCATAACGGTTGACCCTGCAATAAGCAGCTCATAGAGATTCCCGATGGCCGGTGTCACCGAAGTTGTGCTCCAGTTGTTTTCTCCGATGGTGAGTCGCTCCAGTGGTGCGGCGGTTGACTGTACCGGAGAACGGTAGCAGGCGGTACTGGAGGGGAAGCTGACCAGAACCCGCGAACCACTGTGATAATTGATTGGCAGTGAGGAGAACTTTTGCCAGACGTGTGCAGTGACACTGATGCTCCAGTTGGCATCGGTTGTTTTACCGTTTGCCGTCGCCCGTACGGTGACCGGTTGGGTACCTGTTGCAACGCTCAAACGGTTCGGTGTCCACGATACGGTTGCACCGCTTATGGTCAGTCCGGAGGGACCACTGACCACCGAGTAACTGACTGCATCGCCATCGTCATCAACAGCGATCACCGATGCTGCGTAACTGGTTCCAATGGAAACGCTCTGATTGGACGGTATCGAGGTAAAGCGGGGCGCGCGATCGGTATTGGTTACATTGATGGAGGCGATATGTTGCGTGGTCACCGTTGCATCGTTGCCGTCGGTTGCGGTGAACGTAACCGCATAGGGACCACCCGCCTGGTCGTAGTCCGGAGTCCACGAGAACACACCATTGTTGAAGTTCGCACCGGAGGGAAGCCCGGTGGCGGTTATCGATGGTGTCGGGCCGTCAGGATCGGTTGCCGTGACGGTAAAGGTACACAGTTCGTTTTCTGCAACCGTCCGGTCGGAAACCCCGGAGAGTACCGGCGGATCATTGACACCTGATACAGCGAACGAAACTGCTCTGGAATCAGTCCGGTCGCCGTCATCGGCAATAAATGTAATTATTTCGGTTCCGTTCCACTCAGGATCTTTTACCGTGAGGGATGCAACCCGCGAGGTAATACCGACCGTTAGATTGGTTGGTGACGCAGGAGAAATTGACCAGGAAATCTGCGCATTGCTGTTGTCCGGGTCGGTAACGTAATCATCCAGTGGAATTGTGGCAAAACTTCCCCCTTCACTGATGGTTTGTCCGGGAATTGTTGCGACAACCGGTGGATCATTGACCGGTGTAACAGTAACGGCAGCGGTATAGGAAGCACTTGACGTAGTACCGTCGCTTACGGTAAGAGGCACCTGCAACGTTCCATTGTAATTCGCTGCAGGTATGATGCCGGCACTGCCACTCACCGTGTAATTGAGTCCGGAGGCAGCAGATACCGTAAAGGTGGTATTGTCGGGATCCGTTATGGAAAGCATTGCGGCGGTAACGGTAAGCACATCGTCTTCATCAACGGCAAGCGGTGCAGTGAGTCCGGTAATGACCGGCGCATCGTTGACCGCTTGAACGGTAATGGTTGCACTGTAGGAAGGACCAGAAGCCGCTCCGTCGTTTGCGGTAACTCCAACCTGAATGGTTCCGTTGAAATCGGTTGCCGGAGTGACCGTACTGTTGGTTACGGTGTAATTACTTCCCGGGGCAATCGAAAGCGTGAATGGTCCCGTCGGGTTATCTGGATCACTGATGATAAAATCAGTGGCGACAAGTGTCAGCGACGCATCCTCATTGACGGCAAGACTCTGTTTCGGGCCGGTAATAACCGGTGGATCGTTCACCGGAACAACGGTAACCGAAAGGGTGAAGGGGTTACTGGTGTTGGTTCCGTCCGAAACGGTCACCGGAACACTGAGTGTACCGGTAAAATCGGCGGCAGGTGTGATGGTGGTACCGCTGAACGTGTAGCCGGTACCGTTTCGGACAGCGAGCGAAAACGGTCCGTCGGGGTTATCAATGTCCTGAATTTCCAGGTCGTCAATCGAAATGATCAACGGCGAGTCCTCGTTGACCGAGAGATCACTTACCTGTGAGAGAATTACCGGCAGGTCGTTGGTGTTGGCAATGGTAATGGTAAATTGACTCCGGGATGAACTGTCGACTCCGCTACGCGCTGTGCCGCCGTCGTCCCGTACGATTACTTCGAGTTCTGCCGTACCAATGGAGTCGGTGGCAGGGGTAAAGGTAAGCGTTCCTTCGGTATCAATATGCGGGCTGCTGCTGAAGAGGGATGGCCGGTTAACGGTAACGGAAACAGTTGCTTTTTGGTCGGCTTCATTTTCAGGGCCGGTGCGGACTGCTGTTGCCCAGTTGGCAAATGTCCGGGGACCGGCGTCTTCCGACACGGTAATATCTGCTCCTATGGTAATTTCCGGTGCATCATTGACCGGAAGTACTTCGCAGACAACGGAAACCGATGCCGCTGCACCGGCCGGATCCTTTACCGAGAGATCGATTGTATCGCTGCCGAACCAGTTGGTGTCCGGTGCCGTGATCAAAAGAATATTAGTCGAATCAACAATAACCTGCATTGGACCACGTGGGGCTGCGCTAAACTGCAGTGTGGAGACTGCATTGTCCTGATCGGAAACAAAATCACTCAAGTCAATTGCGGGAATCTGTCCGCCTTCGTTGACCGTGCGTTTCTGAACGGTGGCGAATTCAGGTGGATCATTCACCGCTACAACCTCTATCAGTATGGTGGCATCGTTGCTCCTGGCGATACCATCGGAAACATAAAAGGTGAACGTGTCGGATCCGGCGAAGTTTTCCGGGGGAGTGTACACCAAATGCGGCGGTTCTCCGGAAAGTGTTCCCTTTACCGGGTTGGAAACCTCAAAGGAGAGTGTCGTGCTGTCGGGATCAGCAGCCGTAATGTCGATGGCCACTGCGGAATCTTCGACAGTATGCACTGAAAGATTGTCGTAGGCAACAGGAATTCTGTTGGAATCGGCGAGCGTGATCACGAGAGTCACTAGTGCGGTTGCTTCGGGAATGTGCGAGTCTCCGGCGGTTATGGTGGCTACCGTCGGATTTTCGGCACTGAAGGGAGGAACCCATTTCCAGGTATTCCCGGTAATTTCACCGAGATCAGTGCTGAAGCTGATCTGATCACCTTCGGCATCGGTACAGGAAGTTGAAAGATTACGGGAGATTTCCATCCCCTCCACCGCCTGGAGAAAGAGGGTATCCACCTGCCAGTGCGGAGCACTGTTGCTGTCGAGTACCAGTATAGTTATTTCCACCGATGCTGTTTCCGGTGGGCTGCCGTTATCAACCGCTGAAAAAATGAAGTTTCCAAGGTCCTTTTCCGGGTCGGTTCCTCCGGTGGCGTCGAACGCGGGAGTATACGAGAAGGCACCGGTAGCTGTGTCGTAGGAACCGGAACCGTTTTCATCCCACGGGGAGGTATCCAGCGGGAGGAGTGTGGCAACATCGCCTGCGTTACGGTCGGAAGCTGTAACGGTAAACAAAATCGTGCGGCCTTCGGTTACTGAAATACTGGTTTGATCATTCAGGGCTGCAATGGTTATCGTGGGGGGGAGGTTACTCTCCGGGGTACGGATACTGATGGTTACCGTGAGGGGGGTGAATGAAAATCGGTTCAATGAATCGGTGGCGGTAAAAACGATGTCGATAGTGCCGGTGTCTTCCGGTGTCGTTTCCCACGTGAAGAGACCGTCTGTAATTCCGGCATCAGCGATATCTCCGTCAAATGAAAAAGTGATACTTTCCGGCGACAGGGTGTCGTTGTCAATCGAAATCGTGAGGGAACAGATTTCACCGGCACCAATAACGGTTTCCCCCGAAAATCGCAAACGCATCTTGTCGGCGGGAATAACGGTTACCTTGCAGGTGGAACTTCTGATGATCGTTCCTTCGGGAGTGTACGGGTTCGTTACTTCGCACCGGTATTCCCCCGCAGCATCGGTGGAAACACCTGCAAGGGAAAGGGTGGCCGATGTATCATCTGTCAGCTTATTGTCGTCTTTATACCACTGAAAACTAAATGGTGGTGTACCGGAATATTCCAGCTCGATTGTCAGGCGGGCACCCTCGTTTACCGAAATCGAATCCGGGAGGGGATTGATGATTTTAGCTGCTTTGCCACTGACGGTCACAAGCCGGGTAACTGTTTTTATTTTCCCGGATTCGATATAGACTTTCGCTTCGATGATTCGTGCACCAACCTTATTGGGAATCAACTGCAGAGTGAGCTGTTCGCCGATCAGATCGTTCCCGGTAAAAACCAGTACGGTATCGCAGATGGTCGTATCGTTTGTGTCTTTGAGTTTCAGGACCAGTGAATCAATGTATTCCGGCAGATGAGTGTTGATGGTCACTGGTACCGTATCGCCAACCGGGGTGGTGAACAGATCTCCTTCGGTGGGAAGCAGCAGTTCGATTGATGCATTGTCCGGAACGGTATCGGGATCGGTAGGTAATGAAACACATTTGAAAAGGTTGAATTGAATGAATACCAGCGATACAACCAGCAGTGAGAACGGTGTTTTCATATAGAACTCTTTCAACAGGAGACAATATGGGAACTGCGAAAACTCCAGTTTTCGAATTCGAAAATACATGGATTGATTAACAGGCTTAAACACGCTTCAAGTTCACTAAAAATATAAACATTCAATCCCGGAAAACAAGGAAAGTAAAAAACTGCAGATCAATCAGAGACCGGCGTAAACATCCTTTGGTGAATAGTTCTACGAAGTAAGAGGATAAGTTGTTGATAATGCTGATGAATTTTCGAATACACCGTTCATGAGCATTCTACGGGGGGATACAACCTCTGGATCCGTTTACTCCCCGGCTCCCTGATTGCACTCCTTACAAATCAGTAGTATAAACGGATAATGACTCCTCACTATCTCACCTTCCGGAAACACCGATCAGATTACCTGCCCGTTCAATGGCGAAGGGGATAATCTCAGTAGTTCTTTGGACCGGGTGTGGTTCTGCGGAAAACGGACCCCATCTTTTCGTGAACTTCCGCTCGAGAGAGAACCAGGAGGATTCCCTCGGTGTTCGAGAGGGTAAACAGACCGCTTGACAGATAATACATGAACGGATCGAGGCCGAACAGCAGGGCATGCAGAACGAAAACCGCTCCGAATACGGCACTGACTTTTGCGGAATACAGATGCAGGTTCGGCGGATACCGTCTGAATTTCAGGAAGGTACTAATTTGCATAAGGAGGTTGCTGCCGATGCCGACAAAAAAGAAAAACCGATTGTGTCCGTGAAGAATTTCCGGCACCAGCATCAGCAACCAGACGAACGTTGAAGGAACTAAAAAATTATCGGCAAAAGAGTCGAGTTTTGCGCCCAATTGCGTGCTTTGATGTAATAAACGCGCCAGCAGCCCATCCAGAATGTCAGACAGAAGAAGTACCATCACCGCAATTCCCACCCACCGGGATTTATCCTGAAAGGCCCATAACCATACAACCGGAAGGGCGGCAAGACGACAGAGGGTAACACAATTCGGGATCGTCAGGAGTTTGCCGGTCAAGTGTTGCAGTCTCCTCCGGTGTTTCCAAAAACCAGTCGTTTCAGAAACAACGCACTTATTGAGGCGGTCAGCAATAAACATGCAGCCCATGCCAGCCGGTGATGCAGCCCTAAACGGACCGTGAGCAGGTAACTGACGCCGATGCCGAGAAAAGCACTTACCGAATAGAACAGGTAGGCCCGTTTCAGACTCGGCCAATACGGCGAGTCATGTGTAAATGTCAGCATCCGGTGCAGCCAGTGTTGACGGATCACCCCCAGTAAAAAGGCTATTGCCCAGCTTGTGGTTGCACGGGTTTCCCGGAGAGGATTGATCCGGTAGATTATCTCGTAGGTAACCCAGCCGATTCCGGCTCCTATAATGGCGGTAACACCCAGACGGACTGTTTCAGGGAGCTGATGATATGCTGCGAGTATCGGGTTAGTGTTCATGCTGTAGTGAGAACCTGAATCATAAAAATGGGTGTTGGAACTCGTGCAGGTTACTGGAAAAGTGATAGGACGCCTGTAACCGTTACTAAAAAATACAACTATCAATTTGTTTCAGAGTAGGAAAAAAAAATGCGTGTTCAAAGTTTCCTTCGGCCGGCCCTGAATGAACTCTTTTTACCACGAACGGTCGATTTTATTCAACCTCCGGAGAACTAATTTCAGTTGCTATTGTTTCATAGACATCATCGGAAATTTGTTGGTCTCTCTTCATTGATTTCAGAAAAATCAACAGTGATTCCCTGCTGTCGAATGCAGCTGTTATATTCTGGGAAAGTGCCTTGCGCAGCAGTACTGTATTGACAATAGATCGGTCGATCTCCCTGCGGTCTGTTCCACTGAAGATTGCCGCAATCATGGAAAGTGAGTCAGATAGACCGTTACGTGTTGCCAGGTTGAAGTGGGTGGGGTGATTCCCCAGAATTTCTCCGCATTTCACAATAAATTCATTATCCGGCAACACACCGTGCTCACGTTGGTTCGATAACGACTCGAATTCGGCCTTGACTTCCTCCTTTGCGCTCGAAATGGTTGCGGCCCCAGGGACACCGATGATACGGTTGTGCTGTACAAATCTGCCGATTTTCAGGTCTTCTTCGATGATATGATTGCAGACCCAGTCATTCAGAAAACGCAAAAGGGATATTTCTTGCATTACAATGCCGTGTTTCAGATTGATGAGAATCTTCTTCACATCGCCGATCAGTTTTTCGTGCATCTTCCGGTGGGTCTCGAACGATGGATACCTGATTGATTGCATATATCGTTCTTCGTCCGAGAAGTGATATCGCGTATAGTCAACAAGCGCCCTGATGGTATTGGCGAATATTTTTTTATCGCCGCCTTTTTTCAGGGCTGACTGCAACTGATTGAGCAGTTTGATCATTTCTCTGTGCTGCGCATCAATCGAGGCGATACCAATGGTGAACCTGTCGTCCCATTGCATGCTGGTTTTCCCGAGGGATGGGGTGGCTGTACTGTCCTGAACAAAATAATGTACTGCCTGGAATCAGTGGTATATTTCCACCGGTATACTCTATTATGGTACTCTCAATCGGGTTATGCAATTACAATCGGATTACTACTTCTCAAAAAAAGCCCGCAAGAACGATCCTGCAACAGAAGCCACTTTTTTAGCCGTTTTCCAGTCGAAGTTTTTTTCCGCACCGGCATCCTTATTGTTGACGCCATTGATGAAGTCCCGTGTCTCCTCGGCCACCAATCCCATGCACACCAATAGTTGCTTGCGGAGCCAATCCAGGGGAAAGTTGTCAGTGAACGGCATGGGGAGGTACCACGGTAAAGCAGAATTCAATGCATTCAGTTTCACACGCTGTGTCACGGACAAACACCCCCGGCGGGGAATTTCCGCGCTTTATCCGCCGCATGCCGCATCAGTATCATTCCTGTCAAAGATGCGCAGATTTCTGAGGTGAATCTTTAACATGTAACAGATCAACGCAAAGTAATGTATGCGATCTGTTGCGTCATACTCTTCCGTCAATAATGCGGATAGTCGACGTGCGTCAGCACCCCATGCCCCATTGTATTTCAATACACCTTCGTCTTCTTACGGCCATCAGATAGTGAGCAATCAGGCACCTGTTTACGAAGAAATTTGAATTTTCACGCTGGTATGCAGTTTGCTTCTATTTTTTTCTCACTACAACAAAAGGAGTCGTACCATGAAAGTTCTTATAGTCATTCACTCTCTTTACGGCCATATTGCAAAAATGGCGGAAGCCGTCGCGGAAGGTGCACGGGAAGTATCCGGGGCGGAAGTGCAGATCAAAAGAGTACAGGAAACGCTTCCGCAGGAAATAATTGAAAAAATGGGTGCAACTGAACCTCAGAAGGCTCTTGCCGCACTACCCGAGGTCACCATCGACGATCTCACTGCAGCGGATGCGATTATATTCGGTACTCCCACCCGGTTCGGGATGATGACGGCCCAAATGAAACAGTTTCTTGACGGCACTGGACAGCTCTGGGCTTCGGGCGCGCTTATCGGAAAAATCGGTTCGGTATTCACCAGCTCCGCAACGCAACATGGAGGGCAGGAGTCAACGATACTTAATTTCCATACGCTCCTTCTACATCACGGTTTTGTCATAGCAGGATTGCCGTATGCATTTCAGGGACAGATGCGGATCGACGAAATTACCGGAGGATCTCCTTACGGTGCATCAACTATTGCCGGTGGAGACGCTTCGCGTATGCCTTCTGATAATGAACTGGCGGCAGCACGGTTTCAGGGAAAGCATGTCGCTGAAATTGCAAGCCGACTCAAAGCATGATGTTTCCGGATATGGTAATAAAACTTGAGCATAATGCCGCCGTGCAGTTCTCCCGGCGGCATTTTCATTGGTGCGGCTGGCAGGGCGCACCTGCTTTAGGGTGCGGGGATGATTGTTCCACACCCGACAGGGGGAAGTGATAGCCGGACGGCACACCCCCTCGGGAGGGGGTGTTGCTGTATGAAATCGAATCTGATATTTCCGGACAAGCGCAGAACATCCCCTTTTTTTTTGGGGGGGGGGGGGCTGGTAGCGGTCGGCAGAGTAGTGGTCTCCCTCAATACACCTGAACGATCTCCCTGCGCAGTGCATGGTGCGACAACCCTTCGATCTGCCCGATGTACATCCCTCCTGCGAGCCGGCGGAGGTTCACGGTAGTAAGTGCCGCACCGATCGACCATGTTCCGACAACTCTTCCCCGTGCATCATACAGTGCAAACCGGACCAAGTCATCCATTGGTTCCGCAGTACGAATGGTCAGCAGGTTACCGTTGCGGTGGAACTGAAACCGGTTGGTTGACGGTGACGAAACGGCGTGCTGTTGTTCCGGGAAAACTGCACCCACAAACGGTTCGGCTGACTGATGCGAGGTGATTGATGCACTGCCGTTTGCCGGACCCGATGCTGAAACGGTGATTTTCCCGGCGGTGGTATCCGCACGAAGAAGCACCGTCGCGATACCTGCCACCGCTTCCACCGGGCTGTTCCCGACCAGTGTTGCCGGGCCGGTTACCGAGAAGGTGACACGATCAGTGGCACTGTGTACCACCTGTCCGTTTTGATCGGTGATTGATGCATAGACAATCGCGATATCCGATCCGTCGGCAATGAACGCTATGCCTGCTGTATCGATTGCGACGTTAATTGCCGCCGCGTTCCCCGGTGTTGACACCATATGGGTTGCCGCCACATTTCCGCCGATAAGCCCTTCCGCCAGAAGTGTCCCCGGCTGAAACGCGGGAATGTTGAAAGTAAACGGCGGATGTTCAAGGCTGCTTCCGTCCGCATTCGGCGAGGTGGTGGCGACCACGTTACCATTGAGCGAGAGACGGACCTGAGCACAGTTGCTGAATACGGTTATCATTGTTGACGAACCTGCACTCCAGCGGGAGGCGATGAACACCATCGGGCCGCTGTCGAGTCCCGGGATTATTTGTGCCGGGTCACGCTGACTCCGGTACATGTAGGCGGAGAACTTCGGCAGGCGGAAAATGTCCATGTCACCTGAACCGGTATAGGCACCGAGGTTCCAGGTCTGATAGTCGAAAATAGTCCAGATACCATCGACTGTGTACCACGGCAGTGCCCGGTTCATGCTGAGATCATTCGCCCGGGTGTTCGCGACCAGAAGCATTTTCGCCTCGCCGTCGGAACGTTCGATCCGGTGTCGGCAACCGGTGATCGGACTCGATTCATTCCAGACGCACCCATGCTCCCAGTCGCCGTATTCGGAGATAATACACGCTTTCGATCCGGCGTAGTCACGGACGGCGTGCTGGGCAGACGAGATATAGACGTCCAGCACTTCATGGTCGTCTTCACCGCAGGTGAACATCTGGTTACCCGGGTACTCCTCGTGTGCAGCCGCCTGCGCGGCCTGCAGGAAGGTGACGGATGGATGCGATTCATTGTGCATCGCCTCGTAGACGATTACCGACGGGTGGTTACGGTAGAGGCGGATCATCTCCCTGAGCACCTTTACCGAGGCGTCTCTGAAGGCCTGCTCATCGCTGAAGAAATGCCATCCCGGCAGGCAGGACATGGCGGCAACACCGAATCTGTCGCAGGCGCTTACGAATTCTTCGGGCTGGTAGTAATGGGACATTCTGACGAAATCGTACCCGTACTCTTTCATCAGCCGGGCGTCGCGGATCTGCCCGGAACGGGGTACCGCGTTACCGATATACGGGTACGACATATGGCGGTTGCATCCTCTAAGCTTGTAGCGTTTGCCGTTGATCTGCAGACCGTTCGCTTTTGAAAAGGAGATCGACCGGATACCGATGATGGTCTGTACCGTGTCTATCGGAGTTTCACCATCGGCGAATACCTCGGAGTGTACCGTGTAGAGATCAGGTGTGTCGGAAGTCCAGAGTCTGGGAGAGGCAACAGTGAGCTGTTGAGTGAAGGTGTTCGCCCCACCGGCGGTAATGTTTGCCGATGCACTGGTAGTGGTGGTAACACTCTGCCCGTTCGCATCAAGTATGGTGGTAGTGATCCTGCATGACTGTGCGGCTGTCGATTCATTTACCACGTGTGTTTTTACCTGAACTCCCGCTGATGCGCTGCTGACGGTGGGGTAGGTAACAAAAATACCGCCGCCTGCGGGAATGTTCGCCAGAAGCGGATGCGACACGTGTACCGGTTCCATTACCCGCAGGTACACATCCCGGTAGAGTCCTCCAAAATAGAGAAAATCAGGGTTGGTGTTTCCCGGGGGGAAGGCGGAGGATGCGTTATTGTCAAGTTTGACGGCAACGACGTTTTCACCGGGGAATTGTACCAGTCCGGTTATGTCAATCACAAACGGCGTGTACCCCCCCTCATGTTTGCCGACCGAGGTGCCGTTTATCCATACCTCCGCGCTCTGCATTGCCGCGCCGAATTCGATATAGATGATTTTTCCTTCGAGCGAAGCGGGGAGGGAGAAGTGTTTCCGGTACCAGCAGACTCCCATATAAATATCGGCGGTGCGGTAGTTGAGTTCTTCTTTCACGGTGTGGGGCAGGTGGACCGTCTCCCAGGAACCGTCGTTGAACAAGGTACCCTGTGCGTTGTTCACTTCTCCCCGGTAGAATTTCCATGATTTGCTGAAACGGACATTCCGGCGCGCAGAGAGTGAAGCTGCTACGCAGAGGAGAAACAGGATTCCAGGAACGATATGGTGGAATCGGGAGAGGGGGCGGAAAAACATACAGATACTCCATACGAGGGGAAGGTTATTGGTTAGTTGGTGATAAAATAACTATTCACGGAACCGGCCGACAACGGGGCTGACCGTGCAGTTACCGGAAGCAATTTCATTACGCTGCCGTTCGAGGTGGCAACCAAACCGGAAAGGGTGTCTATATCAGCTATACAGGTGGTGATCGGCCGGAACATCCGTTGTTCTTTCCGGTACTCCGGCAGTGTGGTGGTGTCTTTTGAAAGATCCTTGGCGGTTAACTTCTATAGGGAATTCCGACGGTAAAAGACGGGAATAACCGATGTTCTGAAAAATGGAACACTTTTTAACTGATATACTGTTCAGACGCGCCGACAGGACGCAAAGAACTTGGTTCAGTGACGTTTCCGTGTGTATATTTTTGATCGGCACAGGGTATGGCTACCCGGAAACGGTACCGGTTTAGGTATCCGTTACAGGGGGAAATCCGGGGAATCAAACCATAGTAGCCGGTATTCACCGCAGATACTGCCTGTCGGGAGGCACGGAAGATGGTGGTTGCAGCGCCGTTATCCGTGGAGAGGCACACATCGGTATATTCTCAGCAGTTCAAACAGTTTAAACCAGATTTTAATAAACTGACCGGAGATGTCAGGCGGCACAGGGTGATTCCGGGTGGAACAATACGGAATCGAACGAACGTGCTGTTGGTGATCGGTAAATGAAATTATGAATTGGTTGCCGTAGGGGTGTCGGCGCCGCAGTCTCAATAGAAACCTGTCATTGGCCGTAGATTATTAGCGGTGAATGCGAACAAAAAAGGATACGAGCAATGCAAACCAATGAACTGAGCGGACAGTCGATAGCGGAAATGAATAAACGGTTCGGTCAGGAGTTCGGTGCCGACAGAGAAGTCTCATTTTTCAGAGCACCCGCGCGGGTGAATATCATCGGTGAGCACACTGATTACAATAACGGGTATGTCCTGCCGATCGCCATTGACCGGAGTATAACTGCCGCGGCCGTCAAACGCGAGGATCGACAGTTTCGCCTCCGTTCACTCAATTTTCCCGAACTGGTGACCGCCTCGCTCGATAATCTTGCATACGACGAATCAAAAGGGTGGGGGAACTATCCGCTTGGTGTCGCCTGGGTGCTGGAGAAGGCGGGAATCGAGGTCTGCGGAGCTGATATTCTGTTTAACGGCAATATTCCCCTCGGCGGCGGGCTCTCATCATCCGCTGCGATCGAGGTGCTGATGCTCAATATTCTTCTCGGGCTTACCGGAAAAGAGATCGAACGGGAGCAGATCCCGGTATTCTGCAAACAGGCGGAGAATGATTTCATCGGGGTGAAGTGCGGTATTATGGATCAGTTCATCAGTGCGCTCGGCAAGGCGAATCACGCCATTTTTCTCGATTGCGGAACAATGAAGTACCGCTACATTCCCTTTCGCAAGGCCGACAGTGTTGCCGTGATCGTCGGAAACACGAAGGTCAAGCGGGAACTGGCTCACTCCGCATACAATCAGCGGGTAAAGGAGTGCGGCGAAGCGGTGGAGCTGTTGCGGAACCTGCTGGGGAAAGCGGATATAGCGAGTCTGTCGGATGTTGCCAGTGATGAATTCAGCGGGTGCGCCGGTGAACTCCCTGAGGTGCTTGCGAAACGGGCTGATCATGTGATCAACGAAAACGCCCGGGTAATGGACGCCACCCGTGCCCTTGAAAACGACGATATGCAGACCCTTGGAACACTACTGCAGCAGTCTCATGCATCACTGCGCGACAAGTATGAGGTAAGCTGCAGCGAGCTTGACCGGATGGTTGAAGGATTCATGGCGACCGATGGCGTATTCGGGGCACGGATGACCGGTGCGGGATTCGGCGGCAGTGCCATCGCTATTGTCCCGACCGAGATAAAAGACGAGGTGATGGCAAAAGCTACGGAAGTGTATAAAAAGGCGACCGGGATCGACGGCGAGTTCTCCGCCTGCACGATTGCCGATGGCGCGGGAAGAATAGTGTAGCACTGCCCGTCACGAAACGGGCAATGCAGTGCGGTGTTATCGATTTGGAAGTATTATGTGTACCATTTCTATTTACCAGGAGTTGTTATGACAAAAGGCATACACTTGCCGCTTGCAGGGTTGGTCATCATTACCATGTTCTGTTTTGTGAGTGCGGAATTTTATCCCGAGCGTATCTACAGGGAACGAACTAAAGCGAGTCTTAATATCGGCTGGAAATTTTATCAGGGAGATCCCGCCGCAGGAGATCCCTCCGCGGCAACTTTTGACGATTCAAAATGGATGACGGTGAATATTCCTCATTCCGCTTCCTACGATGCACCAACCGGCGAGGGTGAAACGAATCATTTCAAGGGGAACTGCTGGTATCGCCTTCATTTTACGGTTCCTCAAACGAAACACAACGGAAAATACTTCATTGAATTTGAAGGTGCCATGCAGGTTGCCGATGTCTGGCTGAATGGAGAAAAGCTCGGGCGGCATGACAACAGCGGTTACACTTGGTTCAAATTCGATGTTTCCGGAGGAACGCTTCTTACCGCAGGTGAAAACGTTCTGGCGGTTCGTCTCAATAACAATTATAATGCAGCTATTCCACCGGGATGTGACGGCAGTGCCGGCATTTATCCCGATTATCTGTTGTTCAGCGGTCTCTACCGTGATGTCTGGCTTGTTGCAACCGATGATTGTCACATTCCTCTTTACGGACAGCAATTATCGGTCCCGAAAGCATCGGCATCTGCTGAAAATGCCCAGATACGGATCAAAACGTCGGTAACGTCATCAACCGCCGGTAATGTAACGGTGTATTATCTCGTTGCTGATCCGAAATGGAATATTGTTCTTACCGACAGCATCACTCAGGCTGTCGGCGCCAATGCAACCACGGTGTTCGATAAGCTGGTCGGACCGGTTTCGCAACCTATGCTCTGGACCCCCGAAACGCCGAATCTCTATTCAGTATATACCCAGGTGGTCAAGGATGGTGAGCTGGTGGATGATTATGTTGATCGGGTGGGAATCCGCTGGTTTGACTGGACCTGGGATGGTGGATTTTCACTGAATGGTGTTCCAACAATAATTAAAGGTGCCTCACTGCATCAATCGCTCGGATGGATTGAAAACGCCCTGCCGCGCTCCCGTTATTTCAAAGAGGTCGCTCTGGTAAAAGAGATGGGTGCCAACCTTATCCGTTGTTCTCATTTTCCGCGTGATCCTTCGTTTTATAACGCCTGCGACGAACTGGGAATGTTGTGCATGGCGGAAGTGCCGACGTGGGGAACCACCACATCCGCCTATCCTGACTCCTTCTGGGTTCGTCTGAACAACTGCATGCGGGAAATGATCGAGGTCGGATACAATCACCCGTCAATAATTGCCTGGGGGTTGTTCAACGAGCCGCACGCCGCTTATAATGCTCCGAATCAGATACCGCTTGCGGCGAATACCGCGCATACGATGGACTCAACCCGCATGACGTATCTGGCCGACAATAATCTGGGCTTGCCTGATATGATCGCGCTTGCCGACATTATCGGACAGAACTACGGTGAAATGGGGGGGGCGTGCGCGACAATTCAAAAACCGATTTTCAATTCGGAATATCACCAGGGATGGCTTGAGTGGTGTTACCGGGGGGCAGCCAACGACAATGAATCAGCGTCGGGGTATGCGATGACCCGATGGAATATCTGGACCAATCTGTTCACTATTCCCCGAACCAACAAGTTGGCCGGGGCATGCATGTGGTCGTTCAATGATTACTGGTCGGAGTTTATAAAAGACAAGCCGATGGGGGTGGTTGATCATTTCCGGATACCGAAAGCGGTGTTTTACCTGTTCAGAAAATACTGGACCGGTGTTGCCTCGGAAACACCGGTGGCAGGATTGACTCCCACTACCCTTCGCCTTGATACTGATAACCCTCAACTCGTCAGTGACAGTACCGATGTGGCCATTATCACCGCATCGTTCAGGGATGCATCCGGAACCTGCGTCGATACGAAATCGGGTGGCAATGACAGTATTCCGGTAACCTTTACGGTAACCGGACCGGCAGATTATTTCGGTAATAATGTTGTGATGGCCTATGCCGGAAAGTGTGCGCTTATTATAAAATCAACCAATACACCCGGTACTGTTACCATCGCCGCCTCCGCACCAGGGCTTTCAGCCACGGCACCGGTGACGATCGTCAGTCAGCCTGCCGATAATACTCCGCTGCCGTTTCTCGGTGTAGCATCAGTGAAACAATCGCCGGGTACGGCTCTGTTACGGCGCCTTGCAGTTCAGCAGTGTGGAAGAGCCATATTCATTAACTTTCCCACTGCGGGCCCAGTTCCCGGAAAGGTTGCTTTGTATACCTCTCTTGGAAGGAAAGTAACCTGTCCGACTACGATAAACGGGAGGTCCGTTGTTCTTGATACACGCCACCTGGCTGTCGGGTGTTACAGTCTTGCGGTAACCGGAGAGTTTGTTGTAACAAAGAAAATAGCTATTGTTAAATAATTATTACTTCGGCAATAAATGAAGCTAAAATCAACTCGCACTTGGCTATCGTCGAAGGGTGCAGGTATGGTTCGACGGGCTCACTATAAGCGTGGAAATATTCAACTATATTTAATGCCGGGATAATAACACCTACTATTCAAATGGAAGGACATTGGAAATGAAGGAATTACGAAGGAGATCAAGCTTACTGGCCGGCATGCTGTTGCTGTCGGTTTGGGCGATCGCCTACGCCGGTCTTGAGAATGGGGGAATAAACATTCGTCCTCTCAGAGAAGGAACAAAACTGGGAATCGGTGGTGAAGTCTCAATGGAGTGCGGTCAGTTTATCAATAGTTTTTACCTGAATGGCCAATTGTACGATAATCGCCCATGGTTGCTAAGGTCCAAGGGACGGCTTGATTTACAGGCTGCCATCGGCAGTCATCTTACCATAAAATTATCGCCGGAAATACTGTTATGGTACGATACCTATCCGGTGGAAACAATGGGTAATGAAGCTTTCAAATATCCGTACAATCAGCATTCCGATGTTTATTTTGCCCAGGCTCAGGGGATTGTGAACATTGCTCTGGCTGATTTCGGAGAAATGAATCTCGTTGCCGGAGTGTTTCCTTACAAATATAACCGTGATACAAAGAATCTCGGAGAATACCTTTTCAGGACAGGGGCGCGACCGGCGTATATCAGCACTGATTTTGATTTCGCGTATGCCCGTTTGACCGGATTCTGGGTGAACGGCATATTTCGTGATGGGTTATTCACGGCAGATTGTATGTTGACATCGGAAACAAAGGTGCTGCCGACACGAGACTGGTCACTATCCCTGTTGGCCGGCTTCCACACCGCTCCCTTTTCCGCTAGTGGGGGAATCATGTTTGATCGCCTTATCCCGGTTGATCACTCAATGGAAAAACCTGAGATACCGCAGAATAAATATTTGACGGAAGATAACGAAGAAAAATACATGAGTTTCGGTGGTACAAAAATCGCGGTGCAACTCAGTTTTGATCCCAAACCGTTACTGTCTAGTACGATTAATGATGTTTTTGGAGAGAATGACGCCAAAATTTATTCTGAAATTGCGATACTCGGTACCCAGAACTTTACAGCATACAAATATTACTTTGATACCAATACCGGGTTATCAGATACGAACCGGCTGGTTGTTGATTCTGCAATGAACTATTACGATGATGTTGCGAAACGGATACCGATCATGTTCGGCGTTACTATTCCGACGTTCAAGCTACTGGACTATCTGTCGCTTGAACTGGAATACTACGGGTGGGCGTATCCGAATTCAACCGGGCGGGTCTACGAATTCAAACAGTTACTTCCTCATCCTGCTCAAAAACAATCCGAGGTTCCTATCGAGACGTTTGAACTTGATAACTGGAAGTATTCGCTGAACTTCAAAAAAACCGTTGTACAGGGATTCTCCGTGATCGGACAGCTGGCACGAGACCATACCCGGCATGATTATTTCTATAAAGGGTATCTGGATATGTCGGAGGCACTGGTTAAAACCGACAATATCGAAAAATTCGGTGATCTGTTCAACCCCGCTGAAAAGTGGGGTGCGTTCGGCTGGTGGCTGAAACTGCAGTATCAGTTCTGACCAATCGTAGCTCTTTCGATATCGTAAAAAAGCTCCCGATTATTTCGGGAGCTTTTTTTTTCGACGGTAAGTGCGGAAAGTGAATTCTATACCTTGAACTGGTTGACTATCTCATTAACTTTCTGTGTAAGTCGCGTATATTCCTGAACAAGCCCGATCATTTTCTGCGAGCTTTGACTGTTCTTTTCCGCAACCGAGTCAACTTCCTGAATGATCTGGTTCACCTCTTTTATTTTTTCGACACTCTCTTTCACCTGACCGGCAATATCCGAGGCTTTGGAATTGGTGTCCGTAGCGTTATTCGCGATCTCACCTACTGTTGAGGATTGTTCCTCGATCGCACTGGCGATCGTGTGGGAAATTGTATTGATCTCATTGATAATGGAGGCGATTGCTTCGATTATTTTGATCGCACCGGCAGTTTTGTCCTGCATTTCAACAATATTCTGGTTGATGTTTTCAATAGCCTGGGCCGTTTGTTTTGCAAGTTCCTTGACTTCCATAGCGACAACGGCGAACCCTTTTCCGGCATCTCCCGCGGAAGCAGCCTCAATGGTGGCATTCAGTGAAAGAAGATTGGTCTGGTCTGCAATATCTCTGATCAGTTCAAGTATCGTTCCGATATCTTTCGACTTCATGCCGAGTTCATTCATTGCAATAAGTGCCTGCGCCGCCTGCTGATCGGCATCGGTGGCAATTTTGGTCTCTTTCTGACTGCTTCGGGATACCTCGTTGATTGAAGTGCTCATCTCCCTGATGGAAATGGAAATCGCTTCCATTGAGCTCGACATGGCATTCGCAGAGGAGGACATTTCTTCAAGCGTGCCGGATACACTTTCGGAAACCTGTGTGGCTTTTTGAGCCCGCAACCGCAAATCATCCGCAGCGTTACCGGTATCCGATGATGTTGCTGAAAATTCACTCGAAAATGATGAAAGCTCACGAATACTTTCAGTGATCACCCGTACCATATTCTGAAGTTTTTCGATGAATGTATTAAACCATCGCGATAGGGCACCTATTTCGTTGTCTGCTGCATAAGTTAATCGTTGAGTCAGGTCACCTTCTCCGGCGGCAATGTTTTTGATCATATCGGTGCTCGATCGTACAGGGCGTACAATCGATTGAGCAACGATCAGTCCGGCAGAGATGACAATAACAAGCAGTAATCCTGCCGAGAGAAGAATAAACCGCATAAAAGCATGAGTTTTATCAATGAGTCGTTTCTTACTGAAGACGCAGGTCACGTACCCGACAATATTTTTTTCAAAATCACGCATCGGACTGTTGATTACCGTTTTCGCTGCACTTGAAGCAACCAATGGACTGTCAACCTTGGAGATTGTCTGTGTGCTGTCGGCATTCAATCCTTTTATGAAGACCAAGTCTGTATTGTAAATAGCGACCGATTGTATAAGATCATTCTCTCCCGAGTCACTGTTAAGTAATTTGAGCGCCTGTTCCAATGCTGCTCCATTATCGAGGTCGATTGTCTGCATACCGAGAGCCAGATTATCGCACAGCAGATTATTTATAAAGGAAGCATTCTCTTCCATGACCTGAGTTGCAAGTTTTGATGCCTGCGGCGGAACAATAAAAACGATAAGCAGCAGCATCAATAGACCGAAACCGGCGGTCAACAACAATAACCGGGCCTTAATCGATGAAAATCGCATTGTCCGTTCCTTTAGGTAATTGGTACGGTAACTACCTCATATGAATATGTCTGCTTCCAAAAAACGTAGGTTGATATACGATCCGTTACCGGATGTGTAGAATGACCAACCGAACTGTCGCTGCCGGAAAACCACGTTATTTAATAGTCGCTGCAACCTTGAGAATTGCCGGGTTCCATTCAATTCCCTCATCTTTTGTTGAAGAGAGATTGAGCATGATTTTCGGTTTCCCCCCACTGGTGCCCACCGCCAGTGTAACATTTTTCGATACAAGATCGGGATTACCGGTTATACTCAGGATCTTGTTCTCTTTGGTATAGTTCAGTGCAGCGGCCAGTTTCCCCTCGGTACCGATATAAATAATTGACGGTTTATCGGAGGGAACGTTATCTCCTGCGATTACCTTTTCAAGTTTAGCACCGCCAATCGGTTTACCTTCCGCTTTTTTCATTTCTGCGGCAAACTCCGGTGCATCAATGACGTAAATCGTGACTGTCCCACCGGAAGAGATGTTTTTGTCGAATGCGAGTAATTTCAGAAACAGGGCTGCCTGCAGGGGGAAAGGTGCTTTTCCGATATCTTCTGAAAAAACCGGTGGAACCAATAAAAAAAGTGAACATAGTATCGTGATAAATTGCGGAGCATTTTTTCTTAAAACCATCAGTGACTCCTTTCAAAATTTATGGCTGGGATAATTTGAAAATAGTTCAGTTACAAAAGTGTACAATATAATCTCAATAAATCAAGAAAGATCTTGAATTGTGTAAAACTACAAAAATGTATTGAAAGCTTAAACTTATTATTCTAAGCTTTGGCTGATCGGGATATTCACGTATTAAATAAATACAACTGCTGACAGATTAAAGCGGGTTCCTGTGATATTTATGAAAGTACTGAATTGATGCATAATAGTTAAAGTTGTTGAAGTTTTTCCCATCACACCTTATTCCTTATCCAAGGAGGTTTTATGGTAACAAGGCTGCTTTATAGTCTTGCGGCAGTAGCACTTCTCATTTCTTCGTCCATAATCTACGCTGAGGATGGGGAACTGGTGGCACCGATCGAATCGGTTGAAGAAGAAACTGCGACCGATGATCTTATGGATATGTCGCTTGACGATCTGATGAACGTGACCGTGACGACCACTTCAAAGGCCGAGGAAAAGATATCGGATGCCCCCGGAGTCATATCGGTGGTATCCAAAGATGAAATGAAGCGTTTTGGTGCCAGAACACTTAAAGATGTGCTGATGCGTATGCCGAGTATCAATCTTTCCACTACGTATATCGGCGACAGAAGCTGTGTGTCGATCCGCGGTGATCAGATCAACGCCGCAGCAAACCATATCCTCCTGCTGATCAATGGACGTCCTGTTCGGGAAGCCGAAGAAGGTGGCATAAAGGGTGAGGTTCTGGAGTCATTCCCGGTAAGTGTCATTGACAGAATCGAGGTAATCCGGGGACCAGGTTCCGTGCTTTACGGCTCCAATGCTTTTTCCGGAGTGATAAATGTCATCACCAGAAAACCGGCGGATAATAAAACCTCCATTACCGCCCAGGGTGGTTACCCGGGTAATGCGAAAGTCACGGCCAGTGCTGCTTATCAGCTTGGACCGGTAGGTCTGGTTGTTGGTGGACAGTACCGGTACGAGAAACCGTGGGAAGTGGAATATCAGGCGACTGCTACTGAATTCCGTAACTTCACCATACCCAACAATGGAATCGGTACGTATGCTGAGTTGAGTGTCGCCGGTTTAAAACTGATGACGTCGTATAATCAGTGGCAGAATTTTTTTGCAATGCAGAAATATATTCCACCACCACCTGTTGGTTCACCGGCACCGATGGCGGGAATGGACTGTTTTGGAAACGGGGTCTGGCAGAAATGGTTTAACGATATCGGGTACAGTCACACTTTTTCAGACAAGTGGGATATGTCGATCAACGGTACGTTTACCAATTCATGGTTGACTATCGACTCCTTTCCGGCGCCACACCGTAATTCATTTGACCTGACTGGGGAATGGACCAACTTCATTCATCCGGTCGAAAATATGAATATTATTGCCGGTATACTTGGAAACTTTGTAAAAGGGAAAGAGGAAAGCGGAGTTCCGGGTAATCTGGGTACAACACTTGATACCACGCAAGGTGCATTTTCCGGGTATGTTCAGGGTGATTACCGTTTTCTCTCACAATTTAAAGTTATTGCCGGCGTACAGGCGAACAAGGCTGCAGGTATAGATTTTGATGTCAATCCCCGTCTCGGCATGATCTGGACTCCGGCTGATGTCGTAAACGTGAAAGCACTGTACAGTAATGCATTCAGGGCTCCGTCGATGATGGAACTCTACCTGAGTCATCCGACACTTATGGGGAAATCTGATCTGAAACCTGAAAAGGTGCGAACCGTCGATCTGGGGGTTAATGTACAGAGTGAAAACGCTTCCTTTGGTATCAATACTTTTTACAGTGAGATCACCAATACCATATATCCAAAACAGAATATTCCTCCTCCGAATGAGTACAACAATCAGAACATTCCAACAACGTTTGTCGGAGTGGAAGTGGAAGGAAAGGTTTATTTTACGAAGGAACTCATGCTCATTGGATCCGGGTTATACCAGAAAAATACCAATGGGGATTCCGTTGGCAATATGATGCCGGTACCCGAAGCAAGTGCGAAGGGGGGCATCAGTTACAGTGCGAACGGCTTTACTGCGAGCGTGTTCAATATTTACGAAGGAGCACTGCATCCCCGTTACAATGCAACATATAATAAAACGCGTGAAGCATTCAGTATACTCAATGCAACTCTGAAGTACGAAATCAGTAGAGCGTTCAAGCTTGAAGTACCGGTAATAACACTGGATGTCGAAGGGTATAACCTGCTGGATGAGGAAATCTGGCTGCCGCCAACCGGATTGGCTAGAAATTATACCGGCCCGGAAATTCAAGGCTTCTCATTTTATTGCGGTGTTACTGTGGGTTTCTGAAACGACAGAAAGTTCTGTTTAAGTGCGGGGGCACCGGTGAACAACCGGTGCCCTTTTTTCCGGGCCTGCAATAACTCTTTCGAAAACGTTCGTCGCCTCTCAATTGTCCTCATACTCAAACCGCAACACCATCTCCCTGAGCGTGGAACCGTGTGGCCGGTAGAGCTCATTCATAAAATGATCCCACACTTCGCACCATACAATACACCCGGTAATGGCCTGATTGAGCGATGGGTAGAGATGGGCGATGTGTTGACCGTCTGCAACATCATCCCCGCTGATCTGCAGGAGATCCGAAGGTGCGACCTCATCCAGTTCCTTCTGATCAAACTCCTGATACCACTGAATAAAATGCTGTTCCGGAAGCGGTTCTCCGTTGCCGAGTGCCGCATCAATACTCAGTGTGGTGTCCAGATTACCGGTAAATACCCCGATAAAATAGGAGCTGTTTTTATCAATTTTTAGAACCGTCGTATCGCCGGAAACCGTAACCCAGCTGAACGGATAACTGCAGGTGGCGGGATCGAAAAAGGTGAGTGGATTCTTCTCGACAGCATAGATCCTGATCGAATCAACGATAGGGTTGCGGTTAACCGGAATTCCCGCCTGTGGCAGCGTTGAAAACCGGGAATTATAGCGGACAGAGTAATTGCTCACGATCCTGTGGCTTCCTTTTACTGAACAGTAGAGTTGTGTCGGAACGGTAAAACACTGCAGCAGAATCGGCAGGAGCTGCTTTGTTTCTTCATTCAGAAGCGAGTACGCCGCAGAATCGGAGGATGCGGCTGCCATGGTGATAAAACGCAGCAGATCTGCTTTGGAAAACTGCCGGAGTTCCTGGGGAATTACTTCCCGGTAATACTCGTGGAGCGCTTCGGTCCAGTTGTCGGGAACTGCATTACTTTTTTCAATAACATCGTCTGGGACAACAAAGGTGAACGCGACGGTACTGGTATTGTCAGAAAAATTGCCGTCAACCGGGGTAGTCTCCAGCGGGACGGTATCGGTCGCTACCGTGTAACCGTATTCATTCGTCATGATATCCCAGGATACCTCCCAGGACAGGTCACTTGCAGATACCGGTTTTCCTGCAAAAACAGCCGTTAAAAGCACTGTGTCTCCGGGAGCAGCTTCAGCAGGTTCATAGATAAAATCAAGGAGGCGGGGTTTCTCCGGTTCGATACGGTTATAACTGGTGGGAAAATCGGCGCACCCGATTCCGAGAAGAAGAATACCTAAAGAAAAGAGACTACGGTATTTCATTGTAAAGACTCCTGAATAGTCGTTTGTGTATTTTTCTGATGACATTATGCACTCCCTGTTTTCCGGTGTCCGGTTAGAATTCCGCTTTAATACCGACTGCCGGTTGGATAATCATACTGATAGTCTGCTTTGCTGAATAATCATAATTCCAGACCACCATTTCGGGACTTTTATAGAAAAGCCAACTGAGATTCTGGATGTCCAGATAGGTTGAGAATATCCAGTTTTTGTACACGTGTTTTTTGTCTACCCGAAGATCAATCTGGAAAAACGGATCCATTCGTGAAGAGTTTTCTCTTCCATACTCCGGCATGAAGTAATTATACGTCTCGTTTTCCGTGACCCCGTTGACCGGTGTGGTGGGTTTTCCGGTGACGTAACGGATGCGGGTACCGACATCCCATTCATGGGGCAGATGCCAGCTTGCAAGCAGTTGCAGATGGTGTGTCTCGTCGTCACCGTAGAGGTTCCACTCCTTTTTATTGGGATCCCACCGTTCACTGCGGGAGAGTGAGTAGGCGATCCATCCGAAGAACCGTCCGTTGTTATCGTGGCGGAGCAGCAGCTCGAGCCCTTTCATTTTTCCCTCGCCGTTTGCCATCCAGAGTGCGTCGGGATTGCTGCTTAAATCATCCTCGGTTGCCATACGCGGGATGTCCCATTGACGGTTGAGATAGCACTGCAGGTCGGCGCTGATGAGGTCGGTAATCCGCCATTCATACCCGGCAAGGTAATGTGATGCCTTGGTGGTGGGAAGCGATGGATCACCCCAGGTTTGATGTATCGTCTGCCCTATGGGTTCCGGTGTCTGGTTGTAATTACCGACTGCCGCCTTAATGGTCTGCCGGTCGTTTATCGCATATCGGGCGGAGAGCCGCAGCGAGGGATCTCCGGAGATGCCCCGCTCATTGTTGAAGGACCGGTATTTCCAGTATTCAGGGACCATCCCGCCGTCGTGAATGAGTTCAGGATAGTAGTCGTACCGTATTCCGGGCTGCAGTTGCAGCCGGTCGGTTGGTTTGATGGTGAGATTCGCGTAGGCGCCTACTACCCCGAACAGCCAGTTGTTGGTGGTATCACGTTTGATACTGCCGTCGCCTGCGGGAATCTGCAGTGCGAGGTTTTCGATAGTGAATTTTACATCGGCACCGGTTGCCAGTTGTACTGCAGGGGAGATCTCCCATGCAAGTTCGTCACGTACGTGATGAATGTACGGTTTTTCGTTCACCGTCACATACCCGAATATTGACACGTCAGTCTGCATTGCGGTAAATGAGTATCGTAGTGAGTTGCTCAGCTTCGGGGTGAACTTCCAGTCCCAACCAACAAGACCTGTGGTGAACTGCAGTTTAGTTCCGAGTGATTGTGTGGCGTTACTCACTTCACTGCTCCCGCCCTGCATACCGGGAACAAAGATGCCGAGACTGTCGCGTGAATGCAGCAGGGTAATAAATGCCGAATTGTTTTCGGAGATGGCGATATCGGTTCGGGCAAGAATATCGTAGTAGTAGGGAGAAACGGAATAGGGGAATTGGTCGGGATTTCTTTCGGTATACCATTTTACGATGTCACCAACAAAACTTCTCCGGGCCGATGCGAGTACCGACACTTTTTTACTCACTGGTCCTTCAACCATGCAGTAACCGTCAATCAGGTTGAGGTCGAGCTGCCCGTGCCACCGGTCGGTTTTTGCAGGTCGCCCCTGAATTTCAATTATCCCGGCAATGGCACCCCCGTATCGGGTGCTCCATCCTCCCGGGTAGAAGTCTATGGAGCCGAGTGCTTCGGAATTATACACCGATTTCAGACCACCGAAGTGATAGAGCAACGGTATGACGGTTCCGTCCAGAAAGTATTCGCTGTCCCACGACGGTGCACCTCTGACGATAATATCGCCGCTTCCGAATGAAGGACGCCCGACTCCGGGAAGTGCCTGCACCACACGGACTGCGTCGTTGCCGATACCGGGAATTTTACGGGCTTCGGCAAGTGTGATCTGCCGGCGGGAGACCTCCTTCTCCTCCGCTTTACCGTACACCACCACCTCGTAATCGTTATAGGTCAGGCGGCGCACGAAATAGGTAACGTCGAGTTCTTCTCCGGGAGTAATGACTTCCTGTTCCGTAATCGATTCGTATCCGGTAAGAGGGCAGGAAACCGTTATGGAACAGGCGGGCAGGGATGAAAACCTGAATTCGCCGAGCGAATCGGTAATCGTGATGAGGTTGCGCTCCTCCACATATTGACCGGGAAATGAACCTATTTTCCCGAGATAGCTTTCAAACGGAACCATTAAAGATGGGTCTGCCACCGAATCAGGAAAGGTGATGACCACCATTGCGTCGGCAACGGGAGTGCGGGTTCCCCGTTCCCGGAGTGTGCCCCGGAAGTTGACTACCGGAGCGATATCGGCGGCAACCTTCGTCAGGGTGAAGGGTACCTCGTACTGAAGGAGCACCGGTACCGGCACTCCTCCGGCAACTGCCGGACTGAACCGGAACTGCTGCAATGCAGTGATTGCGCAACGGTCAAGGTCGGGGTGCACGCTCCTGACTATCGAAATGCTGTCGACGGTACCGCTGTCGCTCAGAAGGCATTCAAGCACCACGGTACCTTCAATGCCCTGCTTTGCCAGCACCGGGGGGTATACCGGAGCTACTCTGGTTATCACTTCCGGCATTTTTTCGATGGGAACATCATTGTTTTCCTTCAGGGGAGCTGTCTCAGGGGAATCTTTGTCATTTGTGATGATCATTTCAGTTTCATCGATCACTTCAATTCCGGCATCCTGTGCAGCAACCTTTTTATTTGCCATGATTACCAGGATTCCAACAATGAGTGTTACGGTGAGAAACCGCGAATATAAAAATGGTAACAGTTGATTCATGTGGTATTCCTTTGTCTGTTTATGGACAAGTAGTACTATTGAAAACGAAGGAGATGCAGGGTGTGCCATACTTTTCATACAGTACACCGTTACCCCAGCAGTACAAACCGGATGGGTACGATTATCCAGACCGCAACCGGATCACTGCCGCGCATGGCGGGATCGAACAGCATCGCCATGGTGGCTTTAACCGCCTGAGTTGCCGAGTTGAAACCTATATCGTTGATGCAGGTTGCTTTCTTTACTTTTCCATCAATGTCGACCAGTACCTTCACTTTGACCGTACCCTGTACCTTACCTTCGATCATTTCCGGGGTATACTCCGGTTTGACCACTTTCCGGAAACGGGGAGCGGTGGTAACGGTTGCGGTTGAAACTACCGTTCCCCGGATGTCCGATTCGGTTGCAGTGACGGTGTCGTACTCCTTGTTGATCGTATTGCCGATTTTCCCGACTACCGCATCACTCATCGAACCTCCACTGCCGAGCCCGGTCGAGTAAACTTTCCGCAAGCCGAATACTTTTCGGACCGGTTTTCGGTCGGGGAGTGGTTGCGGCTCCGGTTCGGTTTGCGGAATAATCGGCGGCAGTTCTTCGGTGAGTTTCTTTTTTGTAAGGTCGACAGGTTTTTCATCCGGTTTCGGGACAACCGGTTTTGGTACCGGAGGAGGAATTACCTTGCGCAGCGGTTCCGAAAAATGAAATTCAGTTCTGATTTTTATCGCTGTTTGTTCAATTGCTCTGCGGACCGGAGGAATCCTCCGGGCAAAGAGGCCTCCGCCGATGGAGATGGCAGCGGTGATAACGAGGAGTACCGGAAAAAGAAGATCAGGCAAACCACGGCGATATTCGGGTATCTGATTGAATACAATCCTTTGCGGTGGTACCCGGTTGGGCATTGAACGAACGCTGCTCTCTAGGCCTGTATCCGGAGAAGGCACAACCGAACGGTTGTCATCCACCGGAGGTGGTAGCGTACAGGTCGTCATTGGTTACCCTTCCTGCTGAACGAGAATGGTGAAGTCGTCGAAACCCGATTTGCTGCAGGTGAACAGCACCCGCTTGATCACTGAAAACGGTATCCGACGGTCAGCCTGCAGCATAATTTCGCGCGATGAGGTTGTGCGGCGGGAGAGCCATTGCGACAGTGGCTCAAGTACCATCGAGTCCTCGTCGGTAAAGGATCCGAGTGTTGCAATCTGTTCGCCCTCGGATTGGAGTGCCTCTCCGGTGATCTCCAGTGTGGTAACCGGTTCGGGTGTTTCCCGGGAGGTTGAAGCCGGGAGTACAAGATCCTGAGAAGGGGTAATGAGATTTCCTTCAACGGAAAAACTTTTCATGAGAAATACCAGCAGTATCGTCATAACGTCGATAAGGGAGGTAAGCTGTGGTTTGCAGGTCGCACCAGATCCTTTTTTCCGGATTGATAACCGTTTCACGACAGACTCTTTCTATATCCCGGTTGCAGGGTTTTCGGTAGCGTTTGACAGACCGATTTTAGTGAAGCCGGCGTTGCGGCAGATATCCATTACCTGTACCACCTTTTCGAAGGCGATACCGTTGCGAACGGCGACTATCGCCTCATCCGCCTGGTCACTATCTGTGCGGCACCGTGCGACCGAAGTCGCGAGGCGGGAAAGATCATACACACCACTGACTGCCGCAACTGAATCGAGCATTGTTTCCCCTCTTGTCAGTGCCAGATACTCTTCTGCGATTACAACAGTCAACTTCAGCTTCGGAATATCGTTTTCCGAGGCAAGGTCACAGCCTGCATTCGGCGGCAGGGCGAAATGCAGCACCGCGAGATGGGTGAATACCGCCATTGACACCAGAAACGGAATGAGGATTATGAACATGTTCATTATCGGTGTAACATCGATATCGGCAATAGTCTCGGAGGGAATCCCCTCGTTGCGGCGAAGTGATTTCATATCGGTCAGGCCCTGATGGTTTTCATGGTGTTGACTGTACGGACAACCGTGTCATCGATGTCGGCAATGATCGACTGCTGTTTATTATTGAGAAAGGTGAAAAACACCATGCACGGGACAGCGACAATGAGGCCGAAAGCGGTGGTGTTCATTGCCTGGGCAATACCCGAGGCGAGCATGGCTGCCTTCTGTGACGCTTCGGCAGTAGCGAGTGAGCTGAACGACTGCTGCAGCCCCGCAATGGTACCCAGCAATCCTACCAGCGTGGCGATATTGGCGAACATGGAGAGATAACTGATTCTACGTGAAATTTTCGGAAGTTCTTTAATGGAGGCCTCTTCAACACCCTCCTCTATCTGCTCTATCGGGGCTCCGGCTTCAAACCGTTCAACCGCAGTGCGGATGAGCACGAAGAGCGGAGTGCGTCCTTTCTGAAGAAACTGGAACCGGCCACTTGACGATGATGAAGAAAGTGTACTGAGTACCCGTTGGCGCAATCGGGAAGTATCGGCTCCGCAGAACAGGAAATAGTATATGAAACGGTCGGCGGCAACAGCGGCGGCAAGTGCGCATACGCCAAGTATTACCCACATGTACGGTCCGCCGGCATTAAACCATGCAGCTATTGTTTTGATCATGACATACTCCTTGTCGAATAGTGGTGAGGAGCGTGTAAGCGCAAAGGGTATGCCAAAAAAAAGCAACTTGAAAAATTCGGTGAATGGTTTTCCTGGATCCGCCGGGAAACACTCGTTACACCTATAGTGTAGAGACCAAATGGAGCAATAATGGCAGTGCGTCGGTACTTGCTCTTCGTTCTCAGTGGCCGGAATGAATCTTTGCAGGCGAGTAGTATATACGGAATGATTGACGGCAGAAGTGTACGCCGGCAGCCTGTCTGCACGTGGGCGGCAGTTAGGTGATATCGTTCAAATATATCAGGCTGATATATGGTACAACCTGTACGGGGAGGTGCTGAGGGGAACGGTGGTTCACCGTGATGCTCTCGGTCATCAATTCAGAAAATTGTCAGTTGCCGAAGTCGCCGATCATTTTTCGTTCAGCGACCACGGAGATCAGGCAATCCTGCAGAGAGCATCGAGTCCGAATTTCTTCCCGAGTGTGGAGAGTTTTTCAAGATCGTCGGCATTTTTAAGTACCCCGAAGAGCGACGGATCGATGGTCAGGATGATCGGATTGCGGGCGAGGGCGATCAGATCGGTGGCCGCATATCCGATTTTCGGTGAACGTGGAAGTTCCGGTAACAACTCCTTTGGAGGAGTGGCGAAATCAGGGAGACTATTCTCTTCGAGGAGTCTGTTTTCAAATGCGTAGAATCCGGTATTGAAAGGCAGATACCACTTCCCGGAAGCGTCGGTAACTTTCCGGGTGGTATCGTTCCGTACATCCTGCTCAATGATCTGCAGGCTTGTGCATTCTCCCGAGGAGACCGAAACATAGGTACCGTAGGGGTCGGATGGCGGGAATGCCCCGCGGAGGATTCCGACGCCCAGACAGTCATGGCTGCCCAGTGCCGTTGCCATTGCAGGAATCAACGACTGGTCGTACAGTGCCGTTGCCTGAACGATGATGGTTTTCGTGCATCCTGATTGTTTCATCCAGTCGAGGGCGGATCGGCCGGTTGCGGGGTCAACGGCCTTCAGCTTCATGATCGGTCCGCCGGTCTCATCCGGATGGGTAATCGGGTGGAGTCCGGATTCACGCTGCTGCAGTACGATCCTTTCGTCGTTGGTCAGGAACAACCGTTCATCCTGTTCAAGAATGCGCAGGTGTTTTAATCCGAAATTCTCGTGTTTTTCAACCAATTCAGGGATAACCCTGGCGGTGACCGAACCGGATGGGCCGGTAGTGATTATTACTGGAATATCGATTCCGGTACGGTTGCAGATGGCTGCCATCATGAGCAGATTGACCGGCAGCGTCCCGACTCCTTCCGGAAACCCGGGCAATCCGAAGGTCGCCTTGGTGAAATCGGCAAGGGCTGCTTTCGGAATACCCTTTTTTTCAAGACTGATCCTGAGCCGCTCGCCTTCTCCTCCTGCCGTGAATACCACCGAAAATCCGCGTAGGGCTTCACTGGAAATCGGGAGGGAATCAGTGGTTACGAATGGTGGAAACTGTTGTTCTCCGCTATCAAGCAGTTCTTTTATCCGGTTTGCCTGTGCAAGAGCGTTTCTCCGCATGGCTCGATGGGACTCATAGGTCGCTAGGGGAAAATCGTTGTTCATCAGAGTCAACAGTTTCTGTTTTGAGGAAGTATCGAGTGGTTCGAGTGCTGCAATCGTTTCCGAAAGGTTTTTTATGGTCCACTGATGCATGAGAGATCCTTTGGTTCCGGGTGGTTGTGCTGCGGAAATCCCGCCTGACTCCGGGTCAGATACTGCGGTTTCGTCATTTATTTACAAAACGCCTATAAAAATATCATATCGGGAGGCTGAATTTGTATATTGACTCTCTTCATTTAAAATTTTATGATTTCAGAACAGATACCCCTTTCGGGTATCAGCAAGGACAATACATGACCGAATCAGCTACCGCTGAGCCCGGACAAGGGCTCCAAAGCTTATTTTCGAGAATTCTGCTTGCTATTCATGAACAACATATCGTTATGGCACCATTTGTTCATGCACTGCGGTGTGCCTGTGCCGCCAGGGGAGAACTTGAAATTGTTGATGTGCGCCCATCGGAGCAACGGGGTGAAACCATAGGGGTCAGGGAGTATCTCGAGCGCTGGGGGTATCTAAAACCGGAATCAAAGCGGAGTGATGTTTCCGCTATCGGGCTGCGGATAAAGAAGGTGATGAAGGATGGTAACCGCAGGCGGTTGCTAAAAAAACGACTTAAGCGGCATCCGCATGATCTGATGGTCGTTGGGACGGTCCGGCATAATCATCACGGTGGTATTCTCGGCAGTTCTCTCGCGGCCTATCTCGCGAATTATTTCAGGCATACCACACTGTTTTTTCCGGAAGGAGCGCGCCCGTTCATTGATGAGGCGACCGGGGCAGTTGCGCTCCGGCGGATTGTCATGCCGGTGGAAAATGCCGAATTTTACCGCCATGCAGCTGAATATATCAAAGGTCTGGCTGCGCTGTTTCCTGATACGTCCATGGAAGTGATCACCCTTCATGTCGGTACGTCGTTTCCCGCAATAGAACCCGTTGAAATTCCTTCGGTCACCTGGAGGCAGGAGTTGCGTGGTGAGCAGGTGGTTCCCGCGATCTGTTCTCTGGCCGATCAGGTACGTGCGGATCTTGTTGTCATGGCCACCAACGGAAGGAATACGTTCTCCCAGAAACTCATCGGCAGCAATACTGAACAGGTCCTCAGAACCGTTTCGTGTCCGGTGTTGTCGGTTTCCGTCCGGTAGCAGAAACGCCATGCCATGGCGTTTATTATAGCCCGAAAAAAAAGGCCCCTTCCGGGGCCTTTCCTTCTGCAGATAACAACCCGTTTACCTCGCTACCAGTGACAGTACATTCTGCGGTGCCATATTTGATTGTGCAAGCATGGCGGTGCCACTTTGTACAAGAATCTGGTTCTTGGTGAACTCTGCGGTTTCCTGTGCGAAATCGACATCCCTGATGAGTGATTCCGCTGCAGCCTGATTGGTCTGGCTGACCATAAGATTGTTGATCGCGTGCTCGAGCCGGTTGACATATGCTCCGATGTTCGCCCGCGTGCTGTTGACACTGTTGATGGCTGCGTCGATGGCGGTGATCGCCGTGGTCGCATTGGACTGTGTCGTCAGCGTTGCCGTGTTGAGTGTTGAACTCAGTGAACTGACGGTCATCGTGTCAATGGTAATGGTGATGCTGTCAACACCGGCACTCGAACCTGCATCAATCCAGAACGACGTGTTCGTGGTGGCTCCCGAGACGCCGAACCTGCCCGATGCCGTTGACATCAGATCAACACCGTTATAATTGGTAACTGCGGCAATTCGGTCGATTTCACTGCGGAGCGCTGAAAATTCCCTGTTGGTGTACGAACGTTCGGTGGATGTCAACGTGTCATTCGCTGATTGAACAGCCAGTTCGCGCATTCGTTGCAGTACTGCGGAAATTTCATTCGCAGCGCCTTCAGCGATCTGCAGCATTGAGGTGCCGTCCATGGCATTCCGTGAGGCCTGCCCGACACCACGAATCTGTGACCGGAGATTTTCGGAGATTGCAAGACCGGCGGCGTCGTCGCTTGAACGGTTGATACGCAGACCGGTGGATAATTTTTCGAGTGATTTTCCCATGTCCCTGTTTGAGCGGAAAAGGGAATTCATGGCCGTCATCGATGAGATGTTATGATTAATACGCAAAAGTAACCTCCCTGTAAAACGTTTTCAATCGACATCCGTTGTCGGTTGTTATACAATGCTCAAATTATTGTTTGTCACTCCTTTCCATGTTGAGCAGGGAGTTGTAAGAATTGCCGTTTCTCCTCCCCGCGAGTCCACTTTCTCCTAAAACAATTATCGGCCTTACGGGGGGTAAACTTTAGCTTTTTTTCCTGATTGCCAAAAAAAAGTGCTTCAGAAGGTTCGAACAGTCATTCGCGAGGATATCGGCGGTGACCACCGGGAAGCGGCGATATGCCTCTTCGATCTGGTTGCGGTATCGGTGTGAAACGACAGCTCCGTACCGGGGGTCGGTTGCCCCGAAGATGATCTCGTCTATGCGTGCGTGCATAATGGCGCCAAGACACATAAGACATGGCTCAAGCGTTACGTACAGTGAGCAGCCATCCAGTCGCCACGATGCGGTGGTTCCCGAAGCAGCACTGATGGCAATAATTTCGGCATGTGCGGTGGCGTCTCCGAGTGCTTCGATGCGGTTGTAGCCCCTACCGATTACCTGACGGTCCCTGACAATCACGGCACCTACCGGTACTTCCCCTTCATCACGGGCCCGGAGAGCTTCCTGGTATGCCAGTTCCATAAAACGCAGATGTTCATTCAAAGCGGTACCTCCTTTGCGGAATATTACGTTCAACCTATTGATAATATGAGTTTTAACCGGGTGGTTCAGGTTGCCAGCCCCGATGGAGTCCCCCGGCGGGATGTGCCCCCGGGGTTGGTCGGACTTTCCGACCGAAGGCTAAAGATACAAGCGGTGTACTCTATATGTATACTACTTGTGTTTGATACCCTCCGGAAGGTATCTTTAACAGATTTGGTGAAATTGTACCCTGACTGCCGGAATAACAATGTTCGAGGACCTTTCACAACGTTTTGACTCAATTTTCCATAAGCTTCGCGGCCGTGGAAAGTTAACGGAAGATAATATCGCCGAGGCGGTACGTGACGTCAAACGGGCACTGCTTGAGGCTGATGTCAACTTCCGTGTGGTGAAACGGTTCACGGCAACCGTGCAGGAGAAGGCACTCGGTTCCGAAGTCCTCCAGAGTGTGACGCCGGGCCAGCAGTTCGTTAAAGTCGTCCACGATGAACTTTCCCACCTGATGGGAGGGAACGCGCGGCCGATACAACTGCACACCAACCGGACCAATGTTATCGTCCTTGCCGGCCTGCAGGGGTCGGGAAAAACAACTGCCTGTTCCAAACTGGCACTGCATTTCAGGAAACAGGGGCATCAGCCGCTGCTGGTTGCCGCCGATGTGTACCGGGCTGCGGCCATTGATCAGCTTGAAACACTCGGAAAATCGCTCAGCATACCGGTGTATTCAGAGCGCCGTGCCAAGGCGGTCGATATCGTTAAAAATGCTCTGATTCATGCCCGCACCGAAGGATCCTCGCTGGTAATCATCGATACCGCGGGGCGTCTGCATATCGATAGCGATATGATGAACGAGCTTAAAGAGATCTGTTCGATCGCCAAACCTGATGAGGTGCTGTTCGTAGCCGATGCGATGACTGGTCAGGATGCGGTCAATGTGGCAAGTCAGTTTTACCGGGAAATTCATTTCACCGGATCCATACTGACGAAAATGGACGGTGACGCCCGGGGTGGTGCCGCGCTGTCTATCCTTGAGGTAACCGGAGTACCGCTGCAGTTCGTCGGTGTCGGAGAAAAACCGGATGCTCTGGAGGTGTTTTATCCGGAACGCATGGCATCGCGCATTCTGGGTATGGGTGATATCGTCTCTCTGGTCGAGAAGGCACAGGAGACATTCGACGTTGAGAAGAGTAAAAAGCTCGAAAAGAAAATCAGGAAGAATAATTTCACGCTGCAGGATTTTCTGGAACAGTTGCGCCAGATAAAGAAAATGGGACCGATCGGTGATCTTCTGTCCATGATTCCCGGAGTAGGACAGGCGGTGAAGGATCAGGAAATCGACAACAGTGCGCTTGGCAAAATAGAGGCGATTATCTGTTCAATGACGGTTGGTGAGCGGGAGCGACCTCAGATTATCGACGGCAACCGCAAACGGAGAATCGCCACGGGAAGCGGAACAACGGTGCAGGAGGTCAACAAACTCCTCAAACAGTTCGATTCAATGAAGCTGATGATGAAGCGGATGAACAAAATCGCAGGAAAGCGGGGGCATGCCGCCGCTCTGAGAAGTTTGTCGTCTTTTTAATACCACTATCTTTTGCAAGGAGAAAGACTTGCCAGTTAAAATCAGACTTGCCCGTGTGGGCCGGAAAAAGATCGCGAAATATCGTATTGTCGCTGCAGACAGCCGCATGAGACGTGACGGCCGTTTTCTCGACACCATCGGATTCTACGATCCTCAGACTGAGCCGAAAACATTTACTTACGACAGTGAAAAAGTGGCGAAATGGATCAAAAACGGTGCGCAGCCGACCTTGACGGTAAAAAATCTTCTCCGGCAGGATCAGTTTTACGCTAAAATGGAAGGTCTGGCAAAAGGGTTGACTCCCGAACAGCTGAACCTCGAGCGCAAACCTGAACGTACGCGCAAACCGAAACAGAAAAAAGAGAAAAAGTAACCGGAGTATTCCTCAACGGGAGATGGTCGCGTGAGTTCGCACCTGATTGCGCTGGGAGTACTTCGCAAGCCGATTGGACTTGATGGTGCGTGTGCACTGCAGCCGCATGGTCAATCTCTCGGGCGTCTGTCACTACCGGTACCGGTTGCCGCGGGTGAACGTGCAACCACCTGTCAGTCGCTGACGCTTACGAAGGTTGAATTCAGGCCCAAGGGGCCGGTGGTGTATTTTGAAAACATTGCCGACGTCGACAGTGCTGAAACCCTCCGCAACTATACACTGTATATCGATCAGCAATTGCTGCCGGAACTCGGGGAGGGTTCCTACTATCAGTTTGAACTGGAGGGAATGAAGGTACAGACTGATCGGGGGCGCATCATGGGCACGGTCGTGAGTCTGGAAAACTTTCCAACTGTGGATTCACTGCTGGTTCGTCGATCCGACGGCTCAACACTAATGATCCCGCTGACCGACGAGGCTCTTGCCGAGGTCGACAAAATGTCCGGATTCATTACGGTTAAAGAGGAATTCCTCGAGGAGCTGCTCTGAAGAGAGTACCGCGAAACTCCGGAGTGACAATTACCAATGTTCTTTGATATTCTGACGCTGTTTCCATCAATGTTCGAAGGTGTTTTTTCGGACAGTATCATTCATCGTGCGGTTAATAACGGGCTTGTGTCGATTGCGACGCATAACATCCGGGACTATTCCGATGATGAACGTCATAAAACCGTCGACGACTATCCCTATGGCGGCGATGCGGGAATGTTGATGAAACCTGAACCGCTCTCACGTGCGATACAGGCATCAAAGGACCGTCTCAGGGAGCATGCTCCGTCGGTTATCTACCTCTCTCCGCGGGGAGAGTTGATTCGTCATGAAGTAGTTGAGGAACTGCGGCAGGAAAAGGCGCTTGTTCTGCTCTGCGGCAGATACAAGGGTATCGACGAGCGCATCTCGACGGCGTATGTTGACCGGGAACTCTCGCTGGGTGATTTTGTTCTTTCCGGCGGTGAAATCGCGGCCATGGCACTGATCGATGCAATAACCAGACTGATTCCCGGGGCTCTCGGAAACCGCGACAGCGCTGAGACTGATTCTTTTTTCAACGGATTACTCAGCCATCCGCAGTATACACGACCGGAGGAATTTGAAGGGATGCAGGTCCCTGAAGTACTTTTAAGCGGACACCATGCGAATATTGCGGCATGGCAACGGAAAATGGCAGAGGAAATTACACGAAAACGACGCCCGGATCTCTGGGAACGTTTCATTACCGATAAAAAATAGATATATATATTATCAACCGGCCGCACTGCGGCGAGGAGGAACAAATGCAGGACTTGATTAAAAAAATCAGCCGGAAGCAGATGGGCGACCGTGAGGTGAAATATCTGCCGGGTGATACCATCTCGATCCATTTCCGGATCAAGGAGGGGGATAAAGAACGTATTCAGCAATTTCAGGGTGTGGTAATTCAGAAGCGGGGTACCGGTGGAACTGCCACCGTGACGGTAAGAAAATCTTCAGGAAATGTCTATGTTGAGCGTATCTTTCCGATTCATTCGCCGCTTATCGCCGAAGTTAAAATCCACAAACGTGGCAAAGTTCGTCGCGCGCGTCTCTTCTATCTGAGAGGCCTCACGGGTAAATCAACCCGTATCAAAGAAAAAAAATAGCACGTCAATTCATTGTCCTCACCGGACGATCATTGTATTATTGAGGAGAAGATATACCATCTTCTCCTGTTTTTTTGTCCATACGGGAACCGGATTGTCGATGCTTTTTACAGGAGTATTTGGAAGGTAAACGAACCGAAATCCAGTTCGTGGTATGTTTCTGTCCGGCGGGTATGCCATACGGAGACTGACCGATTCACCCTGAGAATACTTTCCGCGTTGCACCGGGAACATCTGTTAGTTACGCTTAATCAATGGCTTTGGGAGAATGACGCAACCGCAACGTACTGATTTGAAAACCGGCAGGCGTCCGGTTCAACAGCAGATACGGAATTTCAAGCCGGGAGATACCCTTTTTGCCGAGGGATCGACGGGGCGTGAACTATTCATTATCCACGAGGGAAATGTAGGGATTTACAAAGACGGTTCCGATGGCCGGATTGAGCTGGCGCGGGTCAGTCGGGGAAATATCATCGGAGAGATGTCGCTGCTTGATACATTACCGCGTTCGGCTACCGTTGTGGCGATCGATCCGGTCAAGGCACTCGTGATTGGGTATGCCCAGTTTCAGTCGGTGATGCAGAGTATTCCGGTCTGGTTGCAGAGTATCATAAAAATTGTCGTCTCCCGTCTCCGCGACGCCAATCGTCGGGTGGATCAGCCGATCCTCCGGAACCGGGAACGGGGGCTGGTCGCACTGCTGCAACTGCTGCTGCCGGTGCATCGCCGGGAGGTTGACGGCATGCTGGTTCTCTCCAGCGATACGATTCAGCTGGAAGCGTATTACATCTGCCGGCTGCGTAAGAAAGAAACCGTCAAACTGCTTGACGATTTTAAAAAACGGGGAGTGCTTGTCGATAAGAACTGCGGGGAGATGCCGTGTGTCGGTATTCCGGATACCGAAGTCCTGAGCCTTTACGAAGAGTACCTTTCGCTCAAAGATCAGAAACAGACGTTTAAAGAGTTGTCGATTCCCAGGGAGTCCATCAGCATTCTCAGTAACATCGTTTACGTGGCCCAGAAACTAGGGCGGGAGACTGAGGAAGGCACGTCGCTCACCAAAAGTGCGCTCATCAAAGATCTTGCTCTTGCCGATACCGCCAAGCTTGACAAACATCTTCTTGAACTCCGCAGGCGTGGACTTATCAATCTGATGCCGCTGGTGAATGACACGGAGATCCTTTTCAGAAAAGAGATTCCCGGGCGGATCAAGAAAATACAGGAATGGGTACCCCGATTCTCCATGGAGCTTTCATGATGCAGCGTTCATCATCAAGTAAAGTGGGGGCGGGAAAAAGTATCTTAAACCGTCATGAACGCTCGTTCCGACGCGGTTCCCTCATGTTCATTGAAGGCGAGTCGAGCAGCGAGATGTTCATTATCCGATCGGGTTCCATCAGGATACTTAAACAGGAGGGGCAGAACGCGGTTGAACTCGCCCGCCTGGGACCGGGAAGCGTGCTGGGAGAGCTTTCACTGCTTGATCAACAGCCCCGCAGCGCCACTGCACAGGTTGTTGAAGATACCACGGTAACGGTTATCGACGAGGAACTCTTCCTGCGGACACTCAAAAGCATTCCCAACTGGCTTGAAAACATGATACAGCTGGTGGTGCGCCGCCTGCGTGAAACCATGAAAAAAACCGGTGATGATATCGTGACCAAGAGCATTAACGGTGTCATTCAGGTGATACTGCTTCTTACCGAGGGAGAAAAAGGGACGGACAAGCCGCTTGTCGCAACGGTGAAGGAACAGGTTAATGCGGTTATCGGTCTGGGAGGGCTTGAGATTGAGCAGGTGTTTCTGCATCTGATCATGAAGGAATTTATGGTGATTGCCAGGAACGAACGCGGTCAGGAGTATCTGGTGATCAGGGAACGCGAGGCCCTCAAGCTCTACATGCAGTATCTGCGGATGCATCTGCGCGGGAGCTCCCTGATCGGAGAATCCTTTGGAAAAGAGGCGCTCAACCTCATCGGGACTCTGCTTACCGCCGGTGAGAAAAACGGTACTTTTTCAGCTGATCGGCTCATGAAACTCACCTGGCAGCAGGTCGAAATTGAACTGGCCCGTGACGGAAAAGAACGACACATCAATCTGGATGCGCTTGATGAATTGACTGAAAGTAAACTGGTCGCTCTGAAAACGGATACCACGGTTTCAAAACACGGACATCATGATAAAAAAACAATTGTCTTCAATCCCGCTATTCTACATAATATCCAGCAGCTCCACCGATGGCTGCCGCTTTTCAAAGAGGAGATTGTATTCTGAGACCACTTAAGTGGTACCGCGGGCTTTCGACAACCAGAGGACGGCGCGAAAACGGCTGTTTCCTTATTGAGGGAAAACGTGCCGTGGAACAGATTCTCCGGAATGCTCCTGATGCTGTCGAGGAGTTGCTGATCAACGGTGATGCCGAAACCCTTCCTGAGTATTCCGGCAGAGAGTGCCGTATTCTCACGACTGCACAGTTTTCTTCGGTTGCCGCTTCGGTGCATCCGCAGGGGGTGATCGCGGTCGTGCGGATTCCTGAGGAAAGTTACCATGCGGTACTTCCTGAAAATCCCGGAAACCGTATTGTACTTCTTGACGAGGTGCAGGATCCGGGCAATGTCGGTACCATCATCCGGTGTGCCGCAGCATTCAATTGCAGCGGCCTGCTGCTTACAGCGGGATGTGCCGATCCGTTCGGTCCTAAAGCTGTCCAGGCTTCGGCGGGGGCGTTGCCGGGTCCATGGATCAGGCGCACCGATACAGCGGTTGCGCTGGTCGCTCAGCTTCGTATCGCAGGTTACCGGTTGTTGTGTGCGGATATCAATGGCAACGCATCGGCAGACTTTACCGATGCAGGGCCGGTGGTCGTTGCTCTCGGCAACGAAGGGAACGGTCTCAGTGAACAGGTGAAACAGCAGGCGGATCTTCTTTTTTCGATTCCAATGAACTGTAAGGCGGTTGAATCGCTCAATGTGGCTGTTTCGGGGGCGATTATACTGTTTGCGATTGCAGGAGGATTACAGTGGAAATAGGGACAAGCTCAGACGATCGTCAGTTTGCCGCGTCCGTCACGTTTCGAACAGTACATAGCCTCGTCGGCCCGTTTCACAAGGCTGGTCTCGTCTTCGTCGCTCAGAGCTTCGGCTATTCCCATTGAAAGGCTGGTTTTCCCGAATTTGAATGCGCTGAACTGCTTCTGGATACGTTCCGCCGCCACCTTCGCCTGGGCCTTGTCGGTGTCGGGAAGGATAATGACAAACTCGTCGCCACCGTAGCGGAATCCCATGTCAACATCTTTCCGGATGCATACCTTGATCACCTGTCCGAGTGAGCGCAGAACATGGTCTCCCATCTGATGCCCTTCGGTATCATTGAGTTGCTTGAAAAAGTCGATGTCGAGCAGGATGAGGGAGAGTTTGCGGTCGGGATTACGGCGCAAACGCGAGAGCTCCCGTTTGATCTGGTCGTGGAAATGGCGTGAATTGTAGAGTTCGGTCAGGCTGTCGGTAATGGCGAGCTTGCTCAACAGCTCGTTTTTCTTCACCAGTTCCATTTCGAGTTTTTTCTTCTCGGTGATATCCTTGGCGGTAACGACAAGACCGATGATCTGATTGTTGTCGTTCTTCATCTCCGACATACTGAGGTTAAGCAGGATGACATTGCCGGATTTTGTCTTCATCGGGATTTCTTCGTTAACTGATTTTCCCGAAAGCAGAACGGTGCTGAGTATCTTGCGCTCATCGGTATCATTGACAAAAAGGTAGGCGAGCGGTTTACCGACGATCTCTTCCTGCGAATACCCGAAGTGTATCTGTGCGCCTTTGTTGAACTTCAGGATGAATCCGTCAATATCAACGCTGAAAATGATATCGGTGGAATCCTGCATGATGCTTTCAAAATACTTGGATATGTTCTGAAACCTGCGGGTAAGCTGCTGTGCTTTGAATATTTTCTGTGCGTATCGTTGCAGATGTGAAAAGAGCCAGGCAGAGCCGAAAATCGACCAGCCGATATAGACTGCAACTGCGGCTACGAGAGTAAACATCGAGGGGAAAATGTAGTACAGAATGAGCGGGAGGGCCGCAGAGAGAAAGAGCACACTGCCGATAAGCGTGGTTTGAGCGCGGTTCAAGCCGCTGAATTCTTTACTGTCACCAAGGGGGACGGAAATACGCATACCGATCTGTGTGCCTGAGCCGGGGTGAAAAGTAGCGTTTAGTATTCATTTATAATTATAAATCATGTACATAGTACAGTAAAGTACTGTGTTGCAGGGTCCGCCGGAAGAAGAGACGCGTGCAACCGGCGCAAAGTACGGTTCCGAGGAATTTGCCGGTGTACCGTTTACGGATTGAGACATACTCAACGGAGGTAGCAATTCGTGTGCGTGGTGGCAGTTGTTTCGATTCGCATCGGGCGAAAACCATTTTAAACAAATGGTTATCAGGGAAGAGGAGTAATTCGTATGATGGGTAGAGGCAATCTCCGGAAGACAAAACGGCAGCTTGAATCCGAACTGTCGGATGCGATTACCAGCTTCGAAAAAGAGCACATGGGGCGGGGACCTCTCGAAACCCGGACCTATTTGATAGAGGATATGGTGATCATACGACTCAAAGGGGTGCTCACTAAAGCGGAACACCATCTCATCAAGTCGGACCGCCACGATCGGGCGCGGGAGTTGATCAAACAGGTGCGGATGGAGCTGGTGGAAAACGGCCGACCGCTGCTTGAAGATATCGTTAAAGATATTCTACGCAGGAAAATCCGCAGTCTGCACACGGATCTCAGTACACGAACCGGAGAGAAAATGATTATATTCACTCTCGACCGGCCTCCTGAAACGGAATAGTCTTCCGGACTATCACTGAGCCCTTCTTTCCTTAAGCTTTTTCTCTTGCCCGGATTTCTTCCCTTTTATATCTTTATAGTTCCGATAGATATAAAGACGGTATGAAGTAATATGCCCAAGCTATTATATAGGTCGGAAAATCAAAGGGTTACTATCTGTGTCACCGCTTCGGTACCGCGGATACGGTGAAGAGAAGGCCTCGGAACTGCCATGCTGTTACGGCATTTCTCAGGCTTTTTTTTTTGAGTACGGAAACTCCGGTTACACAATAACCTTAACATAATCAATTGGAAGGACTCTATGACTAACAATCAGAAGTTGAAAGACTGGGTACAGGAAATTACCGACATGTGTCAGCCCGATTCCGTTAGCTGGTGTAACGGATCACAGGCCGAATACGACGAGATGATCAGAATTTCGATCGAAGGAAAATATGCAACTCCGCTCAACGAAGAAAAAAGGCCGGGATGTGTCAGTTTCAATTCAGATGTGACCGATGTAGCCAGGGTTGAAAAAAGGACCTATATAGCATCGCGAAGCAAAGATGATGCTGGACCGACGAATAACTGGATCGATCCTGAAGGACTTAAAGAGACCATGAAAGGTTTGTATGCTGGATGCATGAAAGGACGTACAATGTATGTGATTCCTTTCAGCATGGGGCCGATCGGCTCAAATATCGCTAAAATCGGTATCGAAATTACCGACAGTCCGTATGTTGTTGCCAATATGCATATCATGACCCGTGTAGGCACCAAGGTGCTCGAAGTGCTCGGTGAAAATGGTGAGTTCATCCCGTGTCTTCATTCTGTGGGTAAGCCTCTTGCCGAAGGTGAGACCGACGGCGGAAAATGGCCGTGTGCACCTCTTGATAAAAAATATATTTCCCATTTCCCTGAAGAACGCACCATCTGGTCGTACGGTTCAGGATACGGCGGTAATGCGCTGCTTGGTAAGAAATGCCTCGCGCTCCGTATCGCCTCGGCTATCGCCCGTGATGAAGGCTGGCTTGCCGAACATATGCTTATCCTCAAACTTACCAATCCGGAGGGCGTCGTCAAGTACGTCACCGCCGCATTTCCGAGTGCATGCGGAAAGACCAATCTCGCCATGCTGGTACCAACTATTCCTGGATGGAAAGTGGAAACCATCGGTGACGATATCGCCTGGATGAAGTTCGGCGATGACGGTCAGCTCTATGCTATCAATCCTGAAGCGGGTTTTTTCGGCGTAGCTCCCGGTACTTCCGAGGATTCAAACGCTATGGCCATGGCCTCAATCACGAAGAACAGCATCTTCACTAATGTTGCATTGACAGAGGATAAAGATGTATGGTGGGAAGGTATCGGCTACGAACCTCCGGGTAAACTCATCGACTGGACAGGAAATGTCTGGGAGAAGGAGACTGCCACGAAACCAGCGGCGCATCCGAATGCCCGTTTTACTGCTCCTGCATCACAGTGCCCCGTAATTGCTCCCGAGTGGGAGGATCCGAAGGGTGTACCGATCAGTGCCATTCTTTTCGGCGGGCGTCGTCCGTCAACTATCCCTCTCGTGAATCAGTCACGCAGCTGGATACATGGCGTTTTTATGGGTTCGATTGCCGGTTCCGAAGTGACCGCCGCCGCACTTGATCTCAAGGCGGGTACCGTACGTCGCGATCCGTTTGCCATGCTGCCGTTCTGCGGGTATCACATGGGCGACTACTTCAAGCACTGGATCAGCATGGAGCACAAAACCGATGCTGAAAAACTCCCGAAGATATTTTTTGTCAACTGGTTCCGCAAAACGCCGGAAGGGAAATGGCTCTGGCCTGGGTACGGTGAAAACAGTCGTGTGCTCAAATGGGTGTTCGAACGCTGTACCGGCGAAGGTAAAGCTGTTGAAACACCTATCGGAATCATGCCGACTCCCGATGCGATCGATCTTCCTGAAGGTGTTACCGAAGATGACATGAAGGAAATGCTTGCAGTTGATAAGGATGGGTGGCTGAAGGAACTCCATTCGATCAAGGAAAACTACGACAAGTTCGGAGACCGTCTGCCGAAAGAACTGCTTGATGAACTTACCGTACTAGAAGATCGCTTGAACAAGGCATAATTGCTTTATATCTACGCCTGAGCCGCACCAAACGCGGCTCAGGCGAATTTTTACTCCGCTTGATTATCAGGAGGAATTCAGATGCCCTGGTTCATGAAAAACCGTTCGGAACGGGAACCGCGTAAACGGCTGACCGATGAAATGTGGATAAAATGTCGGAAATGCGATGCACACATTTTCAAACAGGATTTCATCAATAATCTCAGTGTCTGCACCAAGTGCGGCTGGCACGGGAAAATAAACGCCTATGAACGTATCGGATTGACTCTTGATGCTGGGACGTTTAAGGAGATCAACGAGACGATTCAGCCGTGTGATCCTTTGTCGTTTGTTGACGGAAAAGGACCGTACAGCGAGAAGGTCGAACAGGCCCGCAAAAAAACCGGTCTCAACGAATCGGTCGTAACCGGCACCGGAAAAATCAACGGAACATCCGTGGTGATTGCCGTGATGGATTTCCGGTTTCTGGGAGGCAGTCTCGGTTCGGGTACCGGAGAGAAAATCCTGCTAGGATCTTCGTATGCCTATGATCATAAACTGCCGTATATATTGTTTTCGGCTTCCGGTGGAGCCCGGATGCACGAGGGAATTCTTTCACTCATGCAGATGGCAAAAACCTGCGCGGGAATCGCACGGCTCAACGAGAGGAAATTACCGTATATATCGGTTATGACCGATCCGACAACCGGTGGGGTAAGTGCATCTTTCGCGATGGTGGGCGACATCAACATCGCCGAACCGGGAGCGCTGATAGGATTCGCCGGACGGCGTGTTATCGAGCAGACCATCAAACAAAAACTGCCCGATTCCTTCCAGACTTCCGAATTCGTGCTTGAACACGGATTCCTTGATATGGTAGTACAACGGAGCGACCTCAAACAGACGCTCTCATCCATTCTTTCTTTTTACAATCGATAAGGAAGGCTTATGGAACGCGAGCTTGATTTTGAAAAACCTATAGCCGATATGGAAAAAGCGGTTGAGAAACTCAAAAATCTCACCGGCGAGCAAAAGGGGGATATCGGCAAACAGCTTGATGAACTGCAGGAGCGGCTGGTACAGCGCAAGAAAGAGGTGTACGCCAACCTTACCCCATGGCAGACGGTACAGGTGGCCCGACATCCGTCCCGCCCGGTACTGCACGACTATATCGATTTGATTTTTACCGGATTCATCGAACTGCACGGTGACCGTTGTTTCGGTGATGACCAGGCGCTCATCGGAGGGTTTGCCATGATCGGCAGTGCAAAGGTAATGCTGATCGGTCATGCGAAGGGACATACTGTTGAAGACAACCTTAAACGGAATTTCGGAATGGCCCGGCCGGAGGGGTACCGCAAAGCGCTGCGACTCATGAAAATCGCCTCAAAGTTCAACCTGCCGGTGGTGACACTGATTGATACCATGGGTGCCTATCCGGGGCTTGACGCCGAAGAGCGGGGGCAGGCTGAAGCTATTGCCCGTAATCTTACTGAAATGGCGGCACTGGATGTACCGATTATCTCTATTGTTACCGGTGAAGGCGGAAGCGGGGGAGCACTCGGAATCGGTGTCGGCGATGCGGTACTGATGCTGGCGCATTCAATTTATTCGGTGATCTCTCCAGAAGGCTGTGCTTCGATTCTCTGGCGTGATGCCTCGTATAACGCACATGCTGCAGAGGCACTTAAAGTAACCGCAAAATCACTGCTTGAACTCGGTGTGATTGATGAGATTATCCCGGAACCGGCAGGTGGAGCCCATGCTGATCCGAACGCTGCTGCCGGCGAAGTGAAGAAAATTATACTGAAATATATCAAGAAATTTTCATCATGGTCAGGTTCAAAACTGGTATCCCGGCGTTATGAAAAATTTGCCGCGATGGGAAAATTCACCAAATAAACAGGGACAACCACAATGGCAACAAAACAGAAAACACCTGCAGGCGGTAAAAAGAACGCTCGTACCGACGAAGACAAACTGCATAAAATTCCGTTGCGTATTACCGATACGACACTGCGTGATGCGCATCAGTCCCTCTGGGCAACCCGTATGCGTACCGACGATATTATGCCCATCATCGATGTTATCGATAATGTCGGGTACTACTCGCTCGAGTGCTGGGGTGGGGCCACCTTTGATGTCTGCCTCCGTTTCCTTCGTGAAAATCCGTGGGAACGTTTACGAATGATCAAGTCGAAAGCAAAGAATACGCCGTTACAAATGCTGCTGCGTGGACAGAACCTTGTCGGTTACCGCAATTATTCGGACGATGTGGTTGACCGGTTTGTCGCAACCGCCTGCGAAAACGGTATTGATATTTTCCGCGTTTTTGATGCACTCAACGACTCTCGCAACCTGGAAGCAGCGATTAAAGCCGTAAAAAAACACGGTGGTCATGCTCAAGGAACTCTCTGTTATACCATTTCCCCGGTGCATACGGTTGAAAAATTCATTGCTTATGCACGGGAACAGGTGGCTCTTGGTATCGATTCACTTTGTATCAAGGACATGGCGGGAATACTCTCTCCGCTCAGTGCTGAACGGCTGGTGAAGGGGCTCATCAAGGAATTCAATATTCCGATTCAACTTCACTGCCATGCGTCGAGTGGAATGGCGATGGCGACGTACGTTGAGGGTGCGCGTGCAGGTGCCGGTGCAATCGACTGCGCCATCTCGTCAATGGCGGGAACCGCTTCGCAACCGCCGGTTGAAACAATGAGCGCGATTTTTGCCGAAACGAATTATTCGGCGGATCTTGACATTGAGGCACTTGCGAAGGTGGCGAAGTATTTCAATGATCTCGCCCCGAAACGGCGGCAGAGTTCGTCGCAGATGCCATATATTGATCCCGGTATACTTGTGCACCAGATTCCCGGCGGAATGATTTCCAATTTCCGCTCCCAACTCGCGATGCAGAATGCTCTTGATAAGTTACCGCAAGTACTTGACGAAGTGGCTAACGTTCGCAAGGACCTAGGGTATCCGCCGCTGGTTACTCCCACCAGTCAGATTGTCGGAACACAGGCGGTAATGAATGTGATCGCCGGAGAACGATTTAAAATAGTTCCCAACGAGGTGAAGGATTATCTGCGTGGAAAATACGGGCGCTCACCGGCACCGGTCGATAAAAAATTTCTGCAGAGTATTCTGGGTGATGAAAAACCGATCGATTACCGACCGGCCGATAAAATCAGTCCGATGCTGCCAAAGGCTACCGATGGTGTTGATCCGAAACTCATCCAACAGGAAGAGGATATCCTCTCCTACGTTATTCTTCCAGAACCGGCGTTGCAGTATTTCCTCTGGCGTGCGACCCCCTCTGATCAGCGATCGGAAACCCCTGCGGAACTGGAAGCGAAGAAAATTCTGGAGGAGGAGCAAACTCCGGCAAAGTCATCTACCGAAAAAGCAGCTGCGCCTGCCGCAAATGCTCCGGTTTCCCAGCAGGTGACGCTTCCCAATGTTCCTGATGTCGCCACGGAACTCCTCGAAAAAATCGACGGTCTTACTCTTGAAGAGCTGATTTTCAGAAAGGGAAATTTCACTATCGCCGTTCGGCCTACAGGAACAATTCCTGGTGGAGGAGTTTCTCAGGGGATTACTATGAATCATACCGTTCCTGAGGCACCTCAGGCTCCTGCGGCAGCCACCGCTGCTCCGGTTGAAACTATGCCGGCCGACAACGCCAACAACAGCACGAATGCAGGCGATGATGGCACCTACTCTGCAACCATTGATGCACCCTTTGTCGGAACGCTTTATTTTTCTCCCGGACAGGGAAAGCCACATTTTTACAAGGTGGGGGATACGGTTGAAGCCGGAACGAAAGTATGTATCGTCGAGGCGATGAAACTGTTCAATGAAATTACAGCACCAAAAAGGTGCAGGATTGTTCAATTTCTGGCTAATGACGGCGATGCCGTTGAAAAAGGGCAGCCGCTGATCGGTATTGAAGAACTGTAATCGTTTTTCAACAGAAGGAATAATTTAAGGACGGAGTAATCCGTCCTTTTTTTAAATGTACCGTGCAAGGTGCATATAAAAAAAGAAAAGGAGCTTTTCAGCTCCTTTTCTCCTCAGGCTTTCGCCTGATACCCCATCATCATCACACACATCTGCCATTCTTCATGGCATAACACCTGCTCTTATAAATAGCAACAGCTGTGCCAAACGGATAAAATTGTTGAAACCTTTCAATTTATTCAATAATCGCTATTTAATATGTTAAATATATAAAATTAATAAAAATGTCGATAGGGATAATATAGACTATTCGGTAAAAAATACCGAATAATAACTGCTTTTCCGATCTCAACATCAGAGAGATTATCGGGATGTGGGTGTTAGGAATTAGTATTTGATGAAATGGAGTGAAGAAATGAAGCTATGGCTGTTGTGTCTGCTCCTGCCAGAAGGTGGCAGTTTATGATCAGTTGCCGGATATCCACTGTATAAACATCCCATGCACCAATCTGAATTTCAGAGGTCAGTTGACCGGGACTCCACCCGGAATACCCCAGGAACAGTCGTGTACTCGACGCCGGGGAATCGATCATGGCGGAAATATCATCCCATTTTCCCCCCATATAAATACCGGGAACTATCGGGTAGGCACCTTCCGCCGGTTGGTCGGTAATTTCAATAATCTGAAGTTCTGTCTGCTGTACCGGACCACCGATGAGTATTTCCCGGGAACGACCTGCACTGCCGACACCTTCAAAGATCTCTGAAACCGGCATGTGAGAGATCCGGTTGAGCACAAGACCGTATGAACCATCTTCACCATGAATACATACAAGAACAACCGTTGCTTCAAAATTGGGATCCTGCAATACTTCACGCGCGAGGAGTACCGATCCTGAGGTGAGTTGCTTGAGATGACGCGTGCTACCCTCTGCGGGCCAGTGCTGCTCTGGAAATGACTGATTCACAACAGTAAAATACCTTCCGAGAGAGATACCGGCAATCAGGCGAAACGGCGATCTTGTAAGCGATAAATGGGTTATTCGTTGCGTTAAATCCAGTTGCCACCCGTTCGAGGCGGCAACTGAATGCTGATTCTTTATTTTTTTGTTTTAGGTGAAGGAGTAAGTTCCTTCTCTTCCGCCAAAATTTCCGCGTTGGCAGGATCTAACTGTTTTGCTTTTTTAAGATGCGCCGTAAATTCATCTGATTTGTTCGCCGCTTTGGCACACCGTGCAAGTCCGAGTTCAGCAAGTGCCAGTTTAGGATCAAGTTCAAGTGCCTTGGTGAAATAAGTGTCGGCACGATCACAGTTATTCTGGCGACGGTATATTTCAGCACGCTCAAGATAGGCCGGTGCATAGTCTTCTTTTACATAGGTTGCCATTTTAAATGTCTCTGCGGCATCATCATACTTTTTAAGCCAGGCTTGGGCCTTGCCCTGCAGCATAAGTGCCTCCAGATTCATCGGCTCTTTCTTGATCACTTTACCGACCACCATGATCACCTCCTCATATCGTTTCTGTTCGAGCAGATCGGAGGCGTACATAAGCCGGAAACGACTCTCACTCTTGAGTTCGATGAGTTTCTTGATCATCTCTTCCGCTTCTGTTTTTTTGCCGAGTTCACTATAAATGGTATAGAGTTGCAGCATCAGGTCCGCGTTGTCTTTCTGGACCGCATGGACTTTGGTCAGCAGTTCGATAGCATTGCTTTTACGGTTCGTTTTAAGGTAGGCATCTGCGAGCTGCATCAGGATCTCCACATTTCCCGGATCGGTTGCCCTGACGATCTCGAGGCTGGCGACAGCTTCTTTGTACCTTTTCTGGTCAATAAGCAGTTTTCCCGCGCGTTTATTGACTTCAACGTTTGTCGGATCAAGAACCAGTAACTTTTTATAGACTTCAAGTTCTTTTTTACTGTTTTTCAGCGCGCTCCAGACCGAGGCAAGCTTGAGCAACACGTTACTGTCTTTCGGATTGAGCTGAGAGGATCTGGTGAGCATGTCGGCTGCTTTGGAATACGTGGCTTGAGTTTCGGCATACAGCATTCCAAGCCGGGTGAAACTGCGGCTGTCTTTCGGAAACAGTTTGATATTGGCCAGATAATAGGTAACGGCGGTTTTGGGATCGCTTTTCTCAATAAGAAAAGCGCGCAGATACGATGCATCGGTATCAGTCACACGGGGAAGAGCGACATACCCGGCATAGGCTTCGGCAGCTTTAGCAGGATTGTTCGTTTTTTCGTAGCATTCACCGAGTGGACGGAGAATGGCTCGGAGCACCTTTTCGGGAGCTTTTTTAGTATGGAGTTTACTGTAAATCGAACATACTTTATCACAATTTTTCAACTGATAGTAGGAGTCTCCCAGCGACAGGAGATATTTCCTGTTGTGAAGTTTGGCGTTTTTAACCATTTCAAGGTAGTTGACGGCATCCTTATACTGTTTCTGCCCGTAAAGATAGAGACCGACTGTTTTGGCGATGTCGTCGTCATTCTTGATCTTTTCGAGATATTTACGGTACGATTTGATCGCATGTTCCGTTTTTTTCTGTTTCATCTGCAGAGAACCGAGCGTTTTGTATTCAGCGCCTGCATTCGGATTGAGCATGACCACCTGTTCAAGTGACAGTACTGCTCCGGCAATGTCGTTATTCGCCGCCTGACATTCCCCGAGTGCCGTAAGAAGTTCAAGGTTTTTCGGGGCATCGGTCGAGGCTTTTTTATACATAGCGATGGCCTGCGGATACATTTTTTTCTTCCGGTACAGATTACCGAGCGTCGGCCAGCTGTTTGCATCAGCTTCTTTTCGTTTGATGGCGAGATTGAGTACGGTGATCGCCTCGTTATCGAGGTTCTTGGCGATCAGAATTGTTCCATACTGTTTTAGAAAACCGGCCTGGGTGGAATCGAGTTTCAGAGCCGTCCGGAATTCGGTGAGAGCCCCGTCACTGTTTTTCCGGTCGTAGAGCATTTTCCCCAGTTCCGCATGTGCTTTGGCATTTTTCCCATTAAGTGCAACGTACTTCCGGAGGTAAGTAAGTGCGTCGGCATTTTTGCCTTTTTTCCGGGAAATGTCGAGCAGTCGTGTTACTACGAGTGTATCTTTCGGTGTAAGCTTGGCCAAATCTTTAAAAATAGGAAAGGCCCCATCGAAATCCTTCTTTTCATAGAGATATCCGGCGAGCCTGAGGCGCGCGTTGATCTCTTTGGAATTTTTGGAAATGATTTTTTTATCGATAGCGGCGAGGCTCTTTTTGTACTCTTTTGCTTTCTCTTTGTCGCCCGCAGCCTCGGTTGCTGCAATAAGGGAGAGCCAGAGTTCTATGTTTTCCGGTTGGAGTTCAGAGGCCTTCTGGTATAGTGTCATGGCTTTTTTGGGATTTTTCGATTCCATATAGGCATTGGCGAGCATCAGGATAATCGCCGTATCTTTCGGCGCTCCGGCATATACTTTTTCAAGATAGGGGACTGCGGCGGCGTACTGTTTTTTGCCGTAGGTTATCGTACCTGCTCTGCGCTGTGCAGTAAGATTACCAGGTTGCAATGTCGTGAGTTTGACCGCAGTTGACAATTCTTTCGTTTTGTTCCCCGCATCATGATAAACGTCACAGAGTGTCTGCAGGACGATGGTGTCGCCGGGGGTGAGAGACGCTGCTTTCTGCAGATAGATTATGGCGTTGGCAACCTGTTTTTTGTCATCGCTGAGCAGAATACCGAGACGGACATAGTTTCGCGCATCTTTAGGGAATGTTTTTATATTGACCTGGTAGAGTGCTATTGCTCCCGCTTTGTCGGTTGGTTCCCGCAACGATGCCTGTTTGAAGGATGCATCGGGATCGGATACTCCCTTCAGTTTAACGTAGCCTTCATACGTACTTGCCGCGCTTTTCAAATCTCCCGTTTTTTCGTAGGCCTCTGCCAGCGGTTTGAGCAGACTCTTCAGATCTGACAGACGAGGTTTCATCGTACGTGCCTTAGAGAGATATTCTATGGTTTTCGGGTAGTTTCCGGTAGCATACTGGCACTCGCCGATTGTCATGAGCAGTGAACGGGTGAGCAGTTTTGAAGACTTGATTTTTTCAAAAAACGGTAGCGCTTCTTTGCACTGTTTCTTTGCATGGTAGTACAGGCCGACAATGCTTGCTACTTTCTCGTCTCCTGGTGATTTCTCCAGATATTTGCGGTAATTCTTGATCGCTTCATCATTTTTTTTCTGAGCGGAGAGCAAATCGCCGATCTCTTTGTACTCCTGATTCGCGGCAGGATTGAGCATAACAACCTGCTGGTAGTTGAGCAGGGCATCAGACGTCTTTCCGGTTGCCGCCTGACATTCCGCAAGTGCGGAGAGGACCCCAAGGTTTTTCATGTCGATCTTAAGCGCACTCTGATAGTATCCGATCGCTTTCCCGCAATCCTTTTTTTTCTTGTAAATGTTTCCCACCGCGGCATACATTGATGCATCGGCTTCTCCTGCCGCCACCGTCTTCGGCATGATGGCGATGGCTTCGTCATCGAGTTTTTTATTCAGAACAATGGTAAGGTAGTTGCGGTAGAGCCCCGGGATTGACGGTTTAATGCGGGCAGCTTTACGATAGGCAATAAGCGCCTCTTTTTTGTTTTTCTGCTCCAGCAGCAGATCCCCGAGGGTTTTAAATGCTTCGGCATCGGTGGTGTCGATGATAAGGTAGTTGCGCAGGTAGAGTACCGCATCCTTCTGTTGTTTGTTGGCGAGGCTGATCTGATAGAGGTGTCTGAATATTTCGGCATCGTTAGGAAGGAGAACCGCGAGCTCCTTGAGCAGCGGGAGGGCCGATTTCGTGTCTTTCTTTTCGAGATAATACTCCGCCATGATCTTGCGGGAATGAGTATCCTTACTGTCAAGGCTTACGATCTGTTTCGCCGCAGTGATCACTTTGTTATGTTTTTTGAGTTCTTCGTAACAGAATGCCAGTTTCTTCCAGTAGGTAACATCCTCTTTGTCGGCGGCGACAATGGCTTCAAGCTGTTCGGCAGCGTTGGCCCAGTCTTTCTCGTTGAAAAAGAGATAACTGAGGACTTTCCGCGCTTCGATCGCATTTTTATCAAGCATGACTGCTGATTCCGCAGCGTCACGGGCTTTATTGTACTGTTTGAGATTCATCGCGCAGGTTGCCATCGCCTCGGCGGCACGAGCATTTCGGGACAACAGGTACCATTTCTGAAGGTACGTCATTGCCTCCTCGTATTTTTTATCTTTCAGGTAAAACTCACCCATAACGGCGAAAATACGCGGGTCGCTGGGGTGCACTTTCTGTGCTTCAACAAATGCTTTAATCACTTTCTGTTTGTCGGCGCCGGTTTTATCCAGTGCATCGGCATACTGCAGCCAGACTTCAACACTTCGCTCCGCCGGAGGAATTGATTTTTCTACATGTTCGATAACTTTGGCAAACTTGCCGTTTTTCACCAGACCATCGAGTTTATCGTCGGCTGCGGCTGAAACGGCCACAGAGAAAAGAACGGGTACAATGAGTCTGCAGAGTGATTGATACGTGGATCCAATCATGATTTCTCCCGGGGGATTAGTGTGGGACAGGATATAATGGTTTTGTTCACGGTGATTTGTAAATGCTGAATGTTCCTGATTGAAATGCGTTGTTGTTCAAACCGTGCCCGCATCTGAACCGATGATGCTGTACAACCCTGCTTTTGCAGGCGGATTGAGTGTGCTGTACTGTATCTCTTCAATAAACCGTATGAGCACCCGGGTTTGAATCGAACCAGGGGTCGGCTATTGAAAGATGGTTGTATTCTACTATAATGCACTGATTTTTACCTTAAAAAAATTGATTAAGACAACAGGAAAGAGCAAATGGTCGGCAATGTTTCTGATAACACAGGATGATCGTGAAGTGGTGGTTGTCGTATCCGCTACTCTCCCGGTTTCAACCTTTTTGGTGCCGGATCATACCCCCAGCCGCCACAGGGATGACAGCGGGAAATTCTCTGAATCCCGAGCCAGATACCCTTTAAAAGCCCCCACTCCCGCAGTGATTCGATCGTGTAGGTGGAGCAGGTAGGAGTATACCGGCATCTTGTCGGCAGTAGGGGCGAGAGTACCTTCTGGTATACCACGATCAGAAAAATTAAAGCTGCAACGAGAGCGTGGTGCATGCGGATAAAAAATTGGTGTGTTTTCATTTGGTCGATTCAGATTTGAGGAGGTACCCGGAAGCGGAAAACCACCAGATGATGATATAAACGCTTCTACCTGAAAATACATTCTCTCTCTTTCCCGTTGCAGAAAACGAGGCTGATTTCGTGGAGCTTTTTTACAACGATTGTTAAGGATTTGAGGCTTTTTTGCCAGTTCAGAATTGAAATGTATGCTTATTGCTTTTGTATTTTGATCCAGACTGCCGTATATGTAACAACGCCGCGTCGATAATTTTCCATCAATCTGTATAAATACAGTACGTCAGAAGCCACTTAACAGGTTTAAATAATAGATATATTCATAAATAGTATGTATAATAAAGTAGACATTCAACATCAGGGTCTTGTACTGAAAATGTATACACTTGGAAGGCTGCGACCGGCATAAAATGTTGTTGTGTAACTATTTTATTTATCAGGGAATTACCGTCCCCAGTCAGGAGTACTTATGAGAAACGTTCACCAGTGGCGGACCAGACTGAGTATTGCAGGCCTGTGCGCGGTCGGGGCACTATTTTCAACCGTATCTTCACAGGATTTTGAATTCATCATCCGGGATACCCTCTGGGTGAAGGTGACATTCTATGATTTTCATCAGAACAGCAACTTTGGTGAGGGTAACTGCGGAACCGCCACCGGTATGGTGCAGGATACCCTTGATGCCGATCGTAAGCCAGTGTTGAATAAGGACCGGTGCAGCAACGACCTGCTTGCACAGTGGTATCGTCCGAGTGGTACGGTGAATGCCGCCTTTCAGCCGTTCCTCGGTACATGGAGTAATCTGGTAAATTACAAGGGAAAATCCGACGAGCTGGTGGGTACGGGGTTCAACGCGGCCGACCCGATGGCAAACATTGTTATCTACGATTCATTGCCGTTCTCTCTGGTTGATTCCTCAACCGGAACCTACAGTTTTGTACAGACCAATAAGGCGCCGGGTGGAGGTTTTTTCTGGCTCGATGGTCGCGGGTTCGGTGAGGAACCGGCCGGTTCAGGGCACAACTTTTACTTCACCATGGAACTGCATAAAGAGTTTGTCTATAAAGGGGGGGAACAATTCTCGTTCAGGGGCGATGATGATGTATGGGTGTTCATTAACGGAAAGCTTGCCCTTGACCTCGGAGGCATGCAGGCCGAAACCAAACGTGACCTTATTCTTGATGATGTGGCCGATGAGCTTGGGATCGTAAAGGGGCAGACGTATCCGATGGATTTCTTTTATACGGAACGGCGTCATCCGCAATCAAACTGTGAAATTACCACCAATCTGCTTACACCGGTCAGACCGCGCGAGTTGATTGTTACCACGTCGCCGGAAACGCCGGATCCCCGGACCGATCGCGGTTTGATGGATACTACAATGCAGATCGGTGCTACGATCCCGCTTTATATATATGTGTTCGACGACAATAACAATCTGAGAACCGAAATGCTTGACGGCGTTGTATGGCGCTTTCAGGATCGGAATGGAAATCTGCTCCGACCGGATACTGCCGGCAGGATGGTGCGGTTTACCATGCCGGATATCGGCGGGTGTGTTTATCTCATTCAGGCATTTGACGACACTACCGATGAATTTCCGGTAGTGGAAAACTATATACGCATCTGTCCGGACGGCAGGATCGACACGACGACCAATCCACCGGACACGACGACCAATCCACCAGACACGACCACCAATCCACCTGATACGACCACCAATCCACCTGATACGACGGTGAATCCACCCGATACAACAACCAACCCACCGGATACGACGGTAGATCCGCCCGATACAACAACCAATCCACCCGATACGACGGTAAACCCACCTGATACCGTCTCGCAGACTGATCTGTTCGGGGCGATCATCAAGGAAGTTATATTCTATCCCGGAACCGGAAGGGTCACCAATGTAGTGGATCCTTTATACGATACCCTGCGAATCGAATTGACCGAGCCGATTGATCGGACCACCATAAGTGTGGGAGCAGTCAAGGATATCTTCATACTGAGTGACAACGGCACCTTTACCAGTGATGCATTGCGTGATGCCTCACTGGAGCTTGATACTTCGGTTACAATGGTGACCAGTATCATCATGCTCGTCCCGTACAATTCCATCGTGATCACTCCCGGAAAAGACAGTCTGGTCTTTGTCGAGGAGACACCGTATGTGGTTGATGACAAGGGTGATGTTCCACCGCCCGATATGAAACCGGTGGTGATCAAGTGGGGGAATGCCGGCGTGGTTGCAGGGGCGATGCCCAACCCTGGATCACCGACAGTTGCTATCAGTTCAGAAATCCGGGATCATTTCGTTCGTAATTTTACCGAAGTGCGGCAGACTGGTGGTAATACTAATGCCGGGACCATCGTGGGGGTTGAGACCCTTGTACCGTTAGTCAGACTGAAGGATTCCGAAGTGCCGTCGGGGGCCAGAGGCGGTGATGTGTTCGGTCTGGCTGATGTTTATGATGCGGTCGGCAATCTGGTTGCAAAGGATCTGCCGGTCAAGGAGTCCAACACGTACCGTGGTGTGTACGGTGTACACTGGAACATGCGCAATCGTGCAAACCGGGTGGTAGGCAAGGGTGCGTACCTTATGATGATAAAGGTACAGTACGAGAACAGCAAGATTAAGTCGATTGTAAAGGTGAAAATCCTGCGCTGACGGACTTCGATTCTGCAGCTGGAAATATAAAAAGGTCCTCCGGTTTACCTGAGGACCTTTGCTTTTAAACGGGCGGCTATAGATTGGAAAGCATCTGAGCCCTGAAAGGGTGCAACGCACCGTTTTTTTATTCTGCGCTCCAAATTGTCAGGGATACAAACGCATCTTAGTATTGTTTCGCCCTTACAGGGCTTTGTTTTCATTTGCATCACGACATTCCCGGGCCTCCTGCCTCCGCCGTAGCCCGTCCGCGGAGGGTGGACCGGCTTCGCGCAGGCAGGTCAGCCCGGGCTGGTATGTTTCGGGCCTGCAGCGCTGATCGGAAAGTTTGGACAGTTTTTCTTGGGATACCTGAATCAAGGGGATAACCCCGTTAAATTAATCATCGTGAACAATTGATGGTACGAATCTGATTCAAAACCTATCGCCGTTACTACGATGCCGGACTATGCCGGTTCTGCGGACTTCGAAAATCCACTTGATTTTCGTATCGGAAAATGGTATTATGATAGAAAATACAAACATAATAACCATATTAAGCATTTAATGTTAGAAAAAACCAACAACAAATGGGCCGCCATGAGCGACCGGGCGATCGCGGGAGAAATCGGCGTCTATATCAAGGAAAAACGGTTATCGCTCAACCAGACGCAGGCGCAGATCGCCGCGAAGGCGGGGATAAGCAGGTGGACGCTCAGTCAGCTTGAAAATGGCGAACCGGGTACCGTGTTATCGCTGATACAGGTATTGCGGGCTATGGATCTGCTGCACATTCTTGATATATTCCAAATAGAGCAGGTGATACGACCGATAGAACTCGCGAAAATGGAGCGTCGGAAACGGCAGCGGGCGCGAGGGAAAAGCAAGGGAAAACTACCGAAAAGTGACTGGTAATGCAGGTAACGGCGAACATCAGTATCTGGGGAGAATTCGTGGGAGCGGTGGCCTGGGATGAGACAACCGGGACTGCTGCATTTGAGTACGATGCCGGTTTTACCGCGAAAAAATGGGACCTGTCGCCTATAAAGATGCCGCTCGATGCGACCAACCGGCTATTCTTGTTTCCGGAACTGCGGGGTGTGCATACTTACCGTGGGCTTCCGGGGCTGCTCGCCGATGTCCTGCCCGACAAGTACGGCAACCGTCTCATCAACGCCTGGCTCGCCCGCAACGGCCGACCCGAAAACAGCTACAACCCCGTTGAACTCCTCTGTTTTATAGGGACCCGCGGTATGGGGGGCCTTGAATTCGAACCTGCGGTATTCACATCGGGGAAACGGGCGGTAGCACTTGAGCTTGACGGTCTGGTGGAAGCGGCACGGAGAATGCTTTCCATACGGGAAAACTTCGAAACCAGTCTGACGACCGATGAGGAGCATGCCGTCCGGGAGATACTCCGTGTGGGAACATCGGCCGGGGGAGCGCGGCCCAAGGCCATTATCGCCTATAATGAAACAACCGGACAGGTGAAATCGGGGCAGACTAAAGCCCCGAAGGGATTTTCGCACTGGCTGATAAAACTGGATGGAGTGAGTGATGAACAGTTCGGCGCGACCGCAGGTTACGGGCGCGTGGAGATGGCCTATTATGCCATGGCTGTTGCTTGCGGTATACAAATGGAAGAGAGCAGGCTGTTCGAGGAAAACGGCCGGGCACACTTCATGACACGGCGGTTCGACCGGGAGGGGAGTGAAGATAAACACCACATCCAGACCCTGTGCGCGATGCAACACTACGATTTCAATGACATCGGCAGTTACAGTTACGAACAGCTGTTTCAGACTATGCGACTGTTGCGGCTGCCTTATCCGCAGGCTGAACAGCTTTACCGGAGAATGGTATTCAACGTGATCGCCCGAAACTGTGATGATCACACGAAGAATTTCGCATTCCGCCTTAAAAAAGATGAGGAGTGGGAACTTGCCCCTGCGTACGATGTTTGCCATGCGTATCGTCCGGACAGTCAGTGGGTGCATCAGCATGCCTTGAGTGTCAATGGGAAGCGAACCGGAATAACAAAGGATGATCTGCTGGCTGTCGCGAAATCGATGAACATCAAAAAAGCGGAACGTATTATTGGAGAGGTTGATTCGACCGTGGCGAAGTGGCCTGAGTATGCGGATGAGACCGGCGTGCACCCGGAACTGAGAGACCGGATTGGTGGAACGCTTCTCCGTTTGAGCGGGAAATGAAAACGTTAGAGGTATCGTAACCTTATAAAACGATAGTTGAAATGATTTAATCTGGTCGATACAATAGACGGCCTGAAACTCCGGGCGGGGTGTATCTTTCTGGTAGAATACATGATCTCAGGGGCCTTTTCAAAGGAGAGCACATGAGATTACCGTCCTCTCTTCTCTGGATGCTGTTTTTTCCGGTCCTTCTTCCGGCCGCATCTGCGTACCGGAACATTCTCCTGAAAAGCGACATCACCTCGGTACAGCCGATGACCGGCATTGTTCTCTGGACCGACAACGATGCGAACCGTACCGATGCGATACAGCTCGAATACTCCTACATGCTCTACAACAGTGTGGTCAGCCGGAAAGGTGTTTACGACTGGACTGCCGTCGATGTACTGCTCGATAAAATCGCAGCACGGAAACATCAGGCGATCCTGCGCTTCAGGTTTGTGTACCCCGGTTATGCGACATCGGTGCCTGATTATATCAAACAGTCTGCAGGCTACAGTGAAACCGAAGGCACCAGCGAAGGGCAGACCACCTGGTTTCCCGACTGGACCAATGAGGAATTGCAGCGGTTTACGCTCGAATTTTATGCAAAGTTCGCCGAACGGTACGACAATGACCCTCGTCTCGCGTTTCTTCAAACCGGGTTCGGACTCTGGGCGGAGTATCATATTTACGACGGGCCGAGAGTGATCGGCACCACCTTTCCTTCCAAAGAGTTTCAGGCCGGGTTCTTTCGTCACCTTGATACGGTTTTTGCCAAGACGCCATGGAGCATATCAATTGATGCGGCGGATGAGACCTATTCACCCTTTGAACAGCAGTCAGCTCTGAAAACGATAAACTTCGGACTGTTTGATGATTCCTTCATGCATGAGGAACATGGTGGATACAATACCGACTGCTGGAACTTTTTCGGCAGGGAGCGCTACCTGCGCAGTCCCGCCGGGGGAGAGCTTAGTTACTATACGGATTTTGATCAGGAGCATGTACTCGATTCTGAGGGTATGTACGGTGCCACATGGGAAGCGGCTGCCGCGGAATTTCATATCACGTACATGATCGGTAATGATCAACCCGAGTACCAGTCGGTTGAAAGAATACGGGACGCCGGGTTGGCAAGCGGGTACCGGTTCCGTATCAACGCATTCCGCGCTTCAGACGACTCTTCGCTTGTCGAGGTGGAAAATGCCGGTGTCGCCCCCTATTATTACGACGCATGGGTGGCGGTCAACGGCGTACGCGCGGAAACCTCGTTGAAACATCTTGCTCCCGGAGCGAGTCTGACCTGTCGTATCCCTTCAGGAGGCGAAGAGCCCGTTCTGACGATCGAAAGTGACCGTCTGGTTGACGGACAGGTAATCGGATTCGAAGCGGATCTGGAGGGAGGCGCGGCGGTCATTCATGCACGATCTGGTTTCAGCGGCGGTCACCATGATGCGGATGCCGCGATTCGTGTTTTTCGTCCCGACGGCCGCATGGTCCGGAGATCTTTTCACAGGGATACTGGCAAAACATCTTTCGGTACGGGTGGGATATACCTGATCGTGCGGGAACGAGCCGGCGTGCCGATGGTTGAGCGAATTGCGATACAGTGTTATGATTTCACTGATTACAAAAATTACCGGTTGGTGAAATTTGACGAGTATAAACAGGCGGAACAGTAGACAAATGATTATAAATATGAACTGCACTTGTAAAATTGCGAAAAAAACTGTTTTGTCGGTCTGATAAAAATAGACAAAAGAAAAAACTGGTAGAAAAATGTATGCTCCTCCGGGAGGTGACGGAACGTCGCCCGAATTGAAGATGAAATGACAGGGATGATTAGTTGAAGCGTTGCCTAAAAAATACTGATAAAGTATCGAAAACTGTTATGCTGTTGCCTAAAAAAAATGGTAAAAATAAATAGCACCGTTTTCTGGGCTGTTGTCGCCGAAAAAACCATTAAAAAAAACTATATTGCTAAAAAAATGCGTTATATTATTCGGTAGATTACCATACTGTTGCCCAAAAAAAACAGGTTAAATCAAATAAGCGAATAAAACGTTGCCTTAAAAAACTGAGAAAAGGCTTTACTGGTTACCAGTTTTAATAAAAATTATATACGATATCTGTGTCTGGATGGCAGTGAAAAACGCAATCAGACTTATTTCCGGTGTCATAAAAGCAGTTATTTCATTATACCCTCATGTAAACATGTTGTTAATCGATTAAATTGCGGCGTTCAAAAGTTCAGCATCGGTATGTAGTGTATCCAACGAAGGAGTAATGATGAGTAATAAAACTGTTCAACGATTGTCCGTTAAACCATCCCGGATCCGGCAACTGTTCTGCACTATTTCCATTGGGCTTGGAGTGGTGTTGACCTTGTCAACAGAGGTACTGGCTACCAGAGGCCGGGTGAAAATAGCAAACAACACGATCGTAACCGACTGGGGCACCTTGATACGGGGCGCCCGGGTATCATTGGACATCTGGGATGAAACACCTTCCCAGTCAGATATTACTACCATGAAAAACAAGCGTGGATTGAACGCTTTTCATATATATGCCGAATATGCCGGCAGCAACCGGCCCGGGGGATATAATGCCGCCAAGGTGGACAAGGTTGTCGACATGGCCGACGAGAACGACTTGTACGTGGTATTGACCATAGGATGCGGCGGAGCCAACGGGAGTTTCAACCAGACGTTTGTTACACAGTTCTGGGATTTCTACGCTCCCCGTTATAAGGACAGAACCCATGTCGTTTTCGAACTTATGAATGAGCCTCAAAAATGGTCTGCTCCGTACAGAGACAATGTTCTTGACATGGAAAAAAAAGGATATGATCAGATTCGCAAGTTGGCTCCGGATACCCATATCATGATGATGTCCTATTCCCAGCCGAATAACTGGACGCAAGCCGCCGATGAGTGTGAAAAATTAGGTATTTCGTGGGACAACGCTTCGGTTGCCTTCCACACATACGGAATAGACGGCAGGGAAGACAATATATTGACCAGTTTTTACAAGGCCATGCAAAGCAAAGGTATCGCCTATGCCTGTACCGAGCCTAATTTGACGTTGAAAATTATCACGACAAAACTTTTTGAAAGAGATGGCGTTTCCCAGACTCACTTTATTAATGTTCGAGAAATCGCAACCAGGACTTCCAGTTATTATGACTGGGTAAACAGCAACAATATTACCTGGGTACCCGATTTCGGAACATGGCCCGAAGACGCAGTCTATGTTATCAACAGGGGCAGCAGCATAAGCGGACCCGTAGATATGTATTCGTATCTTAACGGAAGATTTAATTGTCTCGGGAAATCGATTTCGGAAAATTCGGATGCAGTACACGGTTTATACATTAACGTAGAAAAGCAAAACACCTGGAGCACGGTGCATTTAAACAAGAATACCTCGTATACCATTGTGCGGCCGTGAGATGCCCCGAGCATTGCGTCTGATCCGTCAAATAAAAGGTAATTTCCCGGTTACAGTAGAGGACTCCTTTCGTGTCTGATGCATGTTGTAGGATGGGGCAGGCGGTAAACATGGTTCATAGGGTTTCATTGCAAGTAAAACCTCCCATTTGCCTAAAAAAACGGGCACCCGTCAGGGATGCCCGCCCGTCATAGGATTTCAACTATACTACAAAAACTTCCGACTTATTTCGCTGTCACCCGGACGGCGTCAACTTTCGCATTCTCATCGGATTTCGATATTGTTCCTCTGTAGCGGAGCTGCAGGCATGAGATTCCTGAAATCGTAACGGAAACCTGATATCACTGGTTTCCCGCGTCAGTTTTTTCCTGCCGGGAAATGGTAGGGAGATCAACTGTATGCTATATCACCAGCATCTTTTTTACATCTTTTTCTTGCATACTGTTCAAATGAACAGTATATTTAAATCGTACTTGAATAAACCCTGCAACAACGCCGAAAACAGTCTCAAATCATATATAACGGGAGACATCATGAAGTACGACTACAAAGGTTCAACAGGCGAAACCGTTTTTCAAATGACCCCGCCGCTGGTGCAGCCACGGCGACTCTGGACGCCGCGCAGAAGCACTACACCGGTTCGTCCGGTAACCACTCCGGTCAAAACCCGACCGGCATCAATGCCGCTGCATGCTTTCACGATCAGGGGCGGATTCGTCAGCATGGCCGATGGTGAACGGCATCTGGTGATTGCCGGCAGCATGTTCAAACACCGGGAGGGATAAGCGGTGGCACCGTACGAACTGACTCCCGAGCAGCATCGTGTTGTCGGCTTTATCGTCAAGTACCGGTCGGAGACGGGGTTTCCTCCCACGGTGCGCGAGATCGCTTCGGCGCTCGGGTACAAGAGTCCCAACAATGTGCGTCAGCATCTTCGTCTGATAGAGCAGAAGGGGTTTATACGGCTGCTCCCCGGCAAGGCGCGCGGTATCGAGATCAGTGCAACCCTTGCCGTCGAGGAGTTCGGTGAGGAGGTTGATGATGGGGTGCCGCTCATCGGATCGGTGGCTGCGGGAAAACCGATCACCGCGATCGAGAACGTTGACGGCTACGTAACGCTTGACCGGTCGATATTCCGGGGCGACGGGCTCTTTGCATTGCGTATAAAAGGCGACAGTATGACCGGCATGGGTATCCTCAATGGAGATATCGTGGTGGTGCGGAAGAAGGCGCAGGCGGAGCACGGCGAGGTGGTGGTGGTGATCATCGATGGCGATGCGACACTCAAACGGTTCATAAAAGAGGGTGGAACAATAAAACTGCGGGCGGAAAACCCGGCATACGAGGATATACTGCTGGATCCGGGAAGCTCGCTGCAGGTGGCGGGAAAGCTGGTGGGAGTGATCAGGAAGTATTAGTGCTTAAACATCTTTGGTATTCAGCAGGCAGAAGAGGAATCATGCTGTTATCTCATTGCTGCAGAAGGTGAATGTAGCGAAATACAGGGAATACGGACCGAAGTCAGCAAGTTACTTGAGGCCTATTCTCAGGCAATTCTGAATTCTGACTCCTGAATTCCGGATACCTCATTATCACAACCCTTTATACAAGGAGAATTCTATGTGTCTCACCAAACCGGTGTATCCGATCTGTCAGAGCTGCGGCATGCCCATGGCGGAAGAGGAACTCTTTGGCACGGCGGCCGGTGGCGGCCGCACCGATGAGTATTGCAGCTATTGTTTTAAGAACGGCGCCTTTACGGTGCAGCTCGACAGGGAGGTATTCATCGACATGCAGGTGAAGATCGCCCGCGAGAAGATGGGGATGGACGAGGCCCAGGCGCGGCGTATGGCGGAGAGTGTGATCCCCACACTCAAACGGTGGAAAGCGTAACCACAAGAGGTACTGGGCGCAATGGACACGCATTCCAAACTGCAGCTGCTCTCCGATGCGTCGCAGTACGATCTCTCGTGCGCTTGCGGATCGAAGGGTGGCGAGGATCACCGCAAACGGGGGAGTGACGGTACCTGGCTCTATCCGGTATCACTGCCCCGGGGCGGAACGTCGGTCATGCTCAAGACGCTTATGTCAAATGTCTGTGTCAACGACTGCGGTTACTGCCCGTACCGCGATTCACGCGATGTACCGCGCTGTACCATCGGGCCGGATGAACTGGCGACACTGTTTCTTGACTATGTGCGCAGCAAACGGGTGATCGGACTGTTCCTGAGTTCCGGGGTGATCGGCACGCCCGACCGCACCATGACGCTTTTGACCGATACCGCGCGACTGCTGCGCGACCGGCACAGGTACCGGGGGTATATACATCTGAAAATCATTCCCGGTGCTTCCGACGGCGCGATCGACGAGGCGCTGCGGCTGGCGAGTACCGTTTCGGTCAATATCGAAGCACCCGGTGAGCAGCACTTTTCGCAATTAACACAGCGCAAGAACTACCTCAACGATGTTATCCGCCCGATGCAGCGGATAAGCAGGCTCACCGCAAAGGGCGGACCCTTTGCGAAGGTGGGGCAGACAACGCAGTTTGTTGTGGGAGCATCAAACGAGACCGATGCAGAGATCGTGCGGTACATGGAGGGACTTTATAAAAAGTTAGGTATGGGGAGGGTGTACTTTTCGGCCTATCAGCGGGGGCTCGGCGACGGGAATATCCCCGGCGAGCGACGTGAGGTGCGGCCGGATGCCACCTCTGGATTCGTGCGGGAGCATCGGCTGTATCAGGTTGATTTTCTCATGCGGCTCTACCGGTTTTCGGGAGCTGATATCGCCTTCGATGCCGCGGGCGGGCTATCGATGGATACCGACCCCAAGCTGCGCTGGGCACAGCTTCATCCGGAGTTCTTTCCTGTCAATATCAACCGGGCCGACCGATACGAGCTGCTGCGGGTACCGGGGATAGGACCGCGCAGTGCCTCGCGGATCGTAAGCATGCGGAGTGGCGGGCGGATCGGCAGTGTTGATGATCTGCCGATGCGGGGCAGTTGGCTTGAACGGGCGAAACAGTATGTTGTTGCTTCGTGAACAGGGAGTACGGTAAGGAATATGGGAAAAATCAGATTCGGTACAAGCGGATACTCGTATAAAGACTGGGAAGGGGTACTCTATCCGGCGGGGACGCCGTCGTCGGAGTACCTGTCGATTTACGCACAGGAGTTCAATGTGGCGGAACTCAATTTTTCCTATTATAAAATGCCTGATGCCGCACTCTCGCGACGGATGGCGGCGTGTACCGGTCGTGATTTCCTTTTTACCGTCAAAGCGCACAAGTCGTTGACTCATGAGGGAACCGCCGTCACGGTGAACAGTTCGGCGGCCACGTTTCTGCACGGTATCGAACCGGTTGCCGACGCCGGGAAGCTCGGAGCGGTGCTGCTGCAGTTTCCGTTCAGTTTTCACTATACCGCGGCGAATCGCACCTATGTGCATACGCTCTGCAGCCTGCTTACCCACGTTCCAGTGGCAATCGAGTTCCGCAACCGGGAGTGGCAGCGAGATCCCGTGTACGACGGTTTGCGGGAGCGGGAAGTTGCGCTGGTCAACGTGGACGAACCGAAACTGCCGGGACTGCCGGAATCGACCAGTATCGTAACGGCAGGGACCGGCTACGTCCGTTTTCACGGCCGCAACCGGGAGAACTGGTGGAAGGGTGACAACGTGACCAGGTACGACTACTGCTACAGTGATGCCGAGCTGCAGGAGTGGGTGCCCCGCATACGGGCGATGGCGCTGCAGGCCGCGGTGATCATGGTGGTGTTCAACAATCATTCGAAAGGGCAGGCGGTGCAGAACGTACGGCGGATCAAAACGATCATGTCCGCCGAGGCGGGGGAGTGAAGGGGTACCTCACGGTGCAACCGGTGCTGTCAAATGGAAAAACGTACAATTCTGCATGTCAATATCACCCATTTTCATGTCGCGGTCGCCTGCGTGCAGGCACCGCGGCTCGGGGGTTATCCGGTTGCCGTACGGGCACCGGGATCGAAGCGTCGGTTGCTCGATATGTCAACCGAGGCGTGGCGAGCCGGTGTGGAGCGCGGCATGTCGTTCGAGGCGGCGCGACGGCTCTGCCCTGATCTGGTACTGCTTGATCCCGTCCCTGCACTGTACGAAAAAATTGAAAAAGCGCTTTTCGACCAGGCGTGTCTCCTCTCTCCGCTGGTCGAACGTGCCGGTCCGGGTCATCTGTTTGTTGATCTGACCGGCACGCGGCGTCTTTTCGGCGGTGCGGCCGATGTGGCCGACCGCCTGCGGCGGAGTATCCGCGACGACTGCCGGGTAGAGCCGGTAGTCGGCATTGCAGCCAGCAGGCTGGTGAGCAAGATCGCCACCCGGGTTATCAAGCCTGCCGGTCTCTGCTCGGTGGTTCCCGGTTGTGAAGAGGAGTTCATGGCACCGCTCCCGCTCACGTATCTGCCCGGCGTGGAGCGGCGTCAGCTGGAGCATCTGCTGCAGTTCAATCTGCGGCTGATCCGCGATCTCACTATTATTACCGAGCGGCAACTTTTATCGGTTCTCGGTCCGGTGGCAGCCGGAATTCTGCAGCAGGCGCGCGGAGTTGACCTTACACCGGTACGCGGTGCAGGCGAAGCGGCTCCTGCAGTGGTCGAGAATATCACTCTCACCGAGCCGACCAACGACGATCTGCTGCTCGGGAGTGCGCTTTTTTCGCTGGTTGCGCAGGCATGCGCCAAAGTCCGTGCGATGGGACTTGCGGTGGGGAGGGTACATATGGCAGTCCGGTATGCCGACGGCGCACCTGCGGCGCGCGGCATGGTCATCCGGCCGCCGCTCAGCGGTGATCTGAGTCTTCATGAACGCTGTACCGTGTTGCTACGCCGGATCATCACCCGTCGGGTGCGGCTTACCGACATGGCGCTCACCTGCAGTGATCTGACCTTTCCCTACGGTCAACTCGATCTCTTTGACGGTACCGAACGGGAAGAACAGCTCATGGGTGCGCTCGATGCCATACGCGAAAGCTTCGGACGGGCGGCCATACGGTTCTGGGGAAAGGAACGAGCTGCGTAGAGACGGAAGTCGGAGCCGTGGACTGTAAAAAAATTATAACGATACAAGCATCATCTATCATTAATCAAACCGGAGGAGTTTGGCATGGAACCTGTAATTGTCATGAAAGAACCCTTTACCGTGATCGGGTATGAACTGCGCACCACTACGAACGCAGGAAAAAACTTCAGAGAGATACCGGAATTCTGGAGAATGTATTATGAGGAGGGGCGCGGGGAACTGATTCCGGGAAAAAAACATCCTGCTGCGGTACTGGGGATATGCTGTGATACGGATGAGAAAACGAATACGTTCTCGTATATCATCGGGTTTGAAACCGAAGGGGTCGACAGCGTACCGGATTCGATGGTACTTAAAACGGTTCCAGCTTCTAAATATGCGGTATTCACCACACCTGAAGCAACGCCTGCTGAGTTTGTCGGAACGATTCAGGAAACGACTCGGTATATCTATGGTGAGTGGCTTCAGGGTTCAGGGTTTGCCTATAATCGTGAAGGGTGCGATATCGAAGTGTATGATGAACGATGCGGGGAGAACAAAACGTGTAAACGGATGGATATTTGTATCCCGGTGCAGTATTCCCTTGCAGAGGTGGTGTCGTGAGATCGGGATGTCGTACTACTGCTCCATAATGGAATGAATGGACTCTTCTTATTGGATTCAGGAGCGGAATCGGCATGTAGTTATCGTTGCGTATGTGTATAGTATCCTGTGTTCTACACAGGATACATTGTACCGCTATCGAAAACAACCGGATTAAAGACTGGTCTGCAACCGAATACGATCGGTTTATCCGCCATGTGGTACTTTTTTTCCTTATACTATACAGTATAACCAATTGAGAGAGAAACTCCGGTAGTCCTTACCGGTGTCAAATTAAAGCGATTAAATTACGGTCACACCTGGGAGGGGGTTCTAATGGTACGGTTCAAGATTCAACTGGTATTTCTGTTCGTCATTGCAGTTATTGGTACAGGGGTGTACGGACAGGGAGGCCTGCGTGATTATGCCGATAAAATCGGTCTGAATATCGGTACCTGCGTGTTCGGGAGGACCTACCAGACTAATCAGGATTACAACAAAGTGCTCCTTCATGATTTTAATACCATCGTTGCTGAAAACGAAATGAAGGCCTCGGCGATGCAGCCGCAGAAAGGGCAGTTCAGTTTCGGTACCGCTGATGCCATGGTCTCGTTTGCGCAGGAGAACAACATGAAGGTCCGGGGACACACTCTCATCTGGCACGCCCAGAATCCGAGCTGGCTTTCCGGGGGAAACTGGACGCGCGAGACGCTGCTGGAACAGATGCGGCTCCACATTGAAGGGGTGGTGGGGCATTTCAAGGGCAAAGTCTTTGAATGGGACGTTGTCAACGAGGCGTTCAGTGACCGTAGCTCTGGATTACGGGGTTCGTTCTGGCAGCGGACCATCGGCGATGATTTTCTTGACAGCGCATTCACCTATGCGCATAGGGCAGATCCCGAGGCTGTGCTTTACTACAATGATTACAACACCAGTAATGTCAACACAAAATCTACCGCGGTGTACGACCGTGTCAAGCAGATGATCGAAAACGGCGTTCCCATCAGCGGTATCGGGTTCCAGTCTCATCAGACGCTTGAGGAATATACCCCGGAATTCATAGAAAGCCTGCGTGAGAATTTCGACCGGTTCGCGAAACTCGGTCTTTCTATCGCGGTAACCGAACTGGACATCCGCATAACGCTCCCTTCCGATCAGGCCGATCTTGAAAAACAGGGAGAGTATTACCGGGAGTATCTTGAGACGTTTCTTGCTAATCCCGCCTGCAAAACCTTTATGGCATGGGGTTTTACCGACCGTCACTCATGGATTCCCGGCGTGTTTCCTGGAACCGGAGAAGCCCTTCTTTACACGAACAGTTACGAGCCAAAACCAGCCTACGATGCCCTGCTCGCGGTACTGGAAAACTTTGAGCCGGAATCGGTCCTGCCCGGCAACGGTGTTGTTCCGAAACCGTACACTATTCGCAACGGTACCACCGGTGCGCTATTCAATCTTCTTGGCGCGAAAATCGGGACGTATGCAGTATCTTCGGGTGTTCGTCCGGTAGCGAATCAGGCGGTGGTCAGTAGCAGCAGGGGTGTGCGTTCGAGGGTGTTGGTGAAATAGGCTGGTACCCTGATCGTATGTTTGACGTATGGTGCCTATGGAAGGGCGGGTTTCAAACCCGCCCGTACGACTCGCCCAAGCACAGATGCCTGTGATCGGACGGGTTGTGCGGAAGCATCCTGGTGTGATCAGCTATAAAAAAGGGTGCCCCTGCACTAGCAGGACACCCTGTAATTTTTCCGGATCAGGCTGCGCACTAATTACTTCGCGGCGAGTTTTCCGACCGCTTTCGAAAGGCTCGATTTGCGGTTTGCAGCCTTTTTCTTGTGGATGAGACCACTTTTAACACTCTTATCAAGAATCGAATACGCTTCTTTCAGTGCATCCTGGGCAACAGCAGGTTCTTTTGCTGTCAGCACTTTTTTTGAGGCGGTATTGATTTTTGATTTTCCCGCACGGTTAACGATGTTCGCTTTTTTACTCTGACGGTCGCGTTTTTCCACCGATTTATGGCGCTGCATGAGGAGTGTCTCCTTGATTGTTTCGTTGAGGTTCCCGGGACGAATCCGAATCCGCCGATAACCTGATACATTCAAATAGCAGAATAAAATAACTAAATTCACTAACGGAGTCAACCGTTATATGCCGGATATTATACGGATCTGTTCCTCTGTGTCCGGTTCAATAAAAATATTGTTCCTCATCTTCTATAATCGTATTATTTTCAAAAACATATGAAGCGGGCACAGGCTTTCCGCATGCTGTTCCGACGACAACCAACTTCCAGTGTTCCGCAAGAGGACACAGGTTCTCAACCTGATGATAAAACTGCTGTTGATCATTCTGGTATTTCTGCCGTTGCCGCTTTCTGCCGCCCGGACCAGCATGGTTGTTTTTCCTCTGGTGAACAGGGCCGATGATCCGCTCTATGCATGGATCTCCTCGGTGGTGCCTGAAAATTTTTCACGGAAACTCGGAGCGATCGAAGGCATCAGAGTCTGGGATCCTCTGTTCATGTACCAGACTGATTCTTCCGGTTGGCGGATGCAATCCGACAGTTTGTTGTCCATTCACCGCAACCGCTGGGAATGGGACGCCGCTGTCGGCGGAAATTTTACTGTTGAAGGTGATTCGGTAACGATCAATCTGCGCATTGTCTGGGTTTCCGGAACACGGCAGCATGTCGGGATGGATATCTCGCGAACAGCATCATTGCACGACTGTCCTTCACTCTGTGGTGCATTACTGCAGCAGACCTGTTCACTCCTTCATCTGAACCTGAACGCCGAAGATTCGGCGCGGATCGAACAAACCTATACGGTTGTCCCACATGCGTACCATACCTACTGTGCAGGATACGGGTTTGAAATGCACCGGTTGTATGCACAGGCGCTTACCGCCTACAACCGGGCGATACAGCTGGATCCATTTTTCGTTCTGGCGAAATGTCGGCTCGGTGTACTTTATTCACGCACGGCAAAAACAGGAAATGCATTACCGATACTGAAGCAGCTGATGCGCGATCGGAGTCTGACACCACTTACCGCGGCAATGACTGCTGAGTTCGCTATTGAAGCATTGCCCCCGGAAAAGGCATATCAGTTTGTCGAACGGATGCGTGACGAACTTGAACAGAGTTCCGCCGGACTGACGGTAATCGGCAGACAGTATCTGGTTGCGGGGGAGTATCAGCGGGCGATCGCCTCATTCAGAAGAGCAATCGCCTGGGGAGCATCAAATCTTGATGCAGAGTTTCTTCTGGGGATGGCCTATCTGATGTCGGGCGGGTACAGTGTTGCTATTACTCTGCTCAATCGACTCATCACTATGAGGCCTGAGTATGTCCGATATCATGTCCTGCTCGGAACGGTGTACCGGAAGGCAGACCGACTAATGGAATCGCTCAGTGTTCTTCAGGTTGCCCGGAAAAAGGAACCGGAGAACACCATGGTAATGATCGAGACGGCACATACCAGTTTCGCACTGGGATGGTTCCGTAAGGCGGGGCAGCTCCTTGAACAGGCTCTGCAACTCAAACCGGATCAGAATGCTCTTCTGGCTGATCTGGGGATAGTCTACTGGCATGAAAAGCGGTTTGATGATGCGCAGCGGTATATCGCGATGGCTGGAAAACGCAAAAGCGGTGCGGTCGCATCTCTTGTCAACAGCGGTAACATCGCATTTCATGCGGGCGATATTCCGGGAGCCATTAAAGCATACCGAAAAGCGGACCATCTCGGTGGCAACGATCCGGCAATACGGTACAATCTGGCAATGGCGTATCTTGCCGACGGTAAAGTGAAAAAAGCGGCATACTATCTTGATGCCCTGCTGTCGCAGACTCCCGGTCGGACTGATCTGCTGATCAGCAGGGCGACCATTGCGCAAAAACTCGGCAATAACGAGGATGCAGAGATGGCATTTCGCCGTATTCTGGAAAATGATCCCTACAACGATGTGGCCGTTGAGGGGCTGGTGCGACTGCTGCTCGGCCAGCAGCGATACGAAGAGGCAATTTACCGGATCGAATCGTATCTGGAGTCGAAACCCTCCCGGGTGGATTTTATGCTGCTGCTTGGTGAAACGTATCGTGCACAGGGGTGGTACGAGGTGGCGATCGAGCGCTACCGGCAGGTAATTCAGCAATTTCCTGATTACGGGGCAGCGTATATCGGGGTCGGGCGATGCATGGCCGACATGGTACTTGCCGGAAAATCGACAGGAGTTGATGAGGCGATCTACGCACTCAAGCAGGCCTCCGGAAAACTGCCGGATGATCCCGAGCCCTATCTGCTTATGGGTAATCTCTATATGGAATCGAAAGGGTATCGTGATCTTGCGGTTGAACAGTGGCGAAAAGCATTGGCCCTGACATCCGATACCCGGAAGAAACGGGATATTGAACGGAAAATAACCGATGCGGAGCAACGGTAACATGAACTATTACCCGGGTATACTACTACTGGTGCTGCTGCTTGCCGGGATACATCCGATATCCGGCAGGGAGGCCGTACCGGAGTGGCTCGATACGGTTGCCCCGGTCTTAACGATTGCACCGCAACAGAAATGGCACCGCTCGCTTTTTAAAATCACCCTTACCGCCTCCGAACCTTCGCGCATCTGGATCGCACGGAACAAGCCAAAGAGAATGCAGAAGTATACTGCACCGGTGCCGGTTGAAAAGGACGGTGTATGGCGGTATTATTTTTATGGTGAGGATGATTTCGGTAATGCATCACCGGTTGATTCATTCGTGTATGTTCTCGATACGAAACCGCCGGAAATAGCCATCTCTCCACCTTCCGGAACTTACCGTAAAAACAGTGTGCTGCGGTTGCAGTCGAATGAATCCTGCAGATTCTACACCGCCCGTAGACGCGGTGATTCACTTGCCGGACTGGCCGCGGATTCACTGCTGTTGCTCAGGGGGTTTTCCGGTTACGTGGTGGCTGAGGACAGCGCCGGAAACCGCATCTGGTCTGATTCGCTTAACTACACGATTGATACGTCGGAGGTGGCGATAGCCATTGCGCCGCCGGGGGGGATCTATCGCGCCTCGCCGATGGTTACGCTGACGGTTCCCGAAGGAACTGAAGCCTGGTACACGTTTGATCCGCTGGCCCCCCCTGAATGGTTTGTCAAATATGCCGAGCCGCTTCGTCTGCCGCACGGTCTGACGATCGTCCGGTACTTCGCCCGTACTCCCTCGGGGACGGTATCGTCTATCGGTCGGGAGTCATACGTGGTTGACACCATTCCGCCGAAGCTGATGGTAAACGTGCGTAAAGGGACTGTCGCCGATACCGTCACGTTCGGTGCGAAGGAGCGGGTGACCATCAGGTTTACCACCGACGGTACGATTCCGAACGAAGGATCACCGGCGTATACCGTACCGCTGGTGGTTGAGCACCGTGGGATCAGCCGTCTGCGCGCTAAAGGATGGGATCAGGCGGGAAACATCTCGGCGGTGGCCACCTGGGAGTACAAATACGATTACGCACCTCCGGAATTGCGGGTTCTGCCTCCTGGGGGCACGTATTCACAGCCCCTGACGGTGAAACTCTCCGCGAACGAACCGGCGAAAATACTGTATACCCTCAACGGAAAACCGCTCGAAAACAACGCACTGGTCTATTCTGAACGGGGAATCGCGATTACCCGGGAGGGCTTGACCGAACTGCGGTATGCCGGGATTGACGAGGCGGAAAACAGTTCGGAGGAGCGAATCGAGCGGTATTTCATTGACGTATCGCCGCCTGAGGTGCAGGCGCGCATTCAGGGTGATATCGCTACCAATCAGTTTTTCGTCAGCCTGACAACCGAAGCTAATGCACGCATCAATTACACCCTCAATGGGGGGAAACCGTCCCCCGCATCCCCTGCGTATGCCAATCCGGTGCAAATGAAAACAGGGGATGTACTGCGGTACTTCGCCCGGGATTCTCTGGGAAATGCGAGTCGGGTATATGTTATGGATGATCTCCAGCGTCCGATGGTGGAGGCACAGCCGCCTGCCGGGCTGTACAACCGGCGCATCCGGATCATGTTTGAACAGACCTTCAAAGGTAGGGTCTGGTGGCGTCTGCTTCCTGATACCGTTTTCCGTTCGGTACTCGATACGATAACCATTGACAAAGAGGGCTTGCACTCGTTTGAATATTTCCTCGAGACTCCCGACGGGGTGCGCAGTGCGATTCGACGCAATGAGTATTTCCTTGACTGGAGTCCGCCTAAGGTGACAGTGCGTACCCAGAAGGGTATCGCCGATTCAGCAATCGTTTTTTTCAATGCTAATGAGAATGCGTCGATCTATTACACCTACGACGGAACCAATCCGCTCTTCAGTGCCACCACCCGGAGTGCGGGAAACAAATTTCAGCGATCATCGGACCGGATAGCACTTGTGCGCCGACCGGATACCCGGCTTGCATGGTATGCCGAAGATGCCGCGGGAAATCAGTCGGCACTTTCGCTTCTCGATGTGTTCAAACCACGGGTGACACCCAATATTCCTGCAGGAACAGCGCGTATACACGACCGGATCCTCTCGATTTCTCTGCAGTCGCAGGAGGGGGCTGTCATTCATTTCCAGCGTCACGGGAAAACGCCCACCATGCAGGCGCCTATTTTCACTGAACCGATTACACTGCTTGCTTCCGATACCATTGTGGCTTTTGTAGTGGATGTCTCCGGTTACCGTGGTGATCCCGATACCTTTGTTTATCTGATCGATCTTCCGCCCTCACCGCAGTTCCTGGTGACCCCTGATACCATCAGGACGGAGCAGACGGTGCAGTTTGACGCATCGGGTACGATTGATCGCGAGAGCCCTCCGGAGCGCCTCTCGTTTGCATGGGACTTTAACAACGACGGCACTTTTGATACCGATACCGGCTATTTTCCTCGTGTATCGCATAGGTTTAAAAAACCGGGAACTGCTACGGTAACTGTCCGGGTAACCGATGAACGCGGTCGTAAAGCATCCTTCACCAGGGATATTTATATACTTGACCGGTGCCCCGAGGACATGGTGGCCACATTTGACGAGAAGGGAAACGGTTTCTGCATGGACCGGTACGAGTGGCCCAACCGTAAAGGAACGCAGCCGCTTACCTCGGTATCATGGGTCGAGGCGAAAATGCTCTGTATCGATGCAGGTAAACGGCTCTGCACCGTCGGGGAGTGGGTGGGAGCGTGTCGTTACCGGACTGCAAGTATGTATCCGTACGGTGACCGCTACGATCCCAAACGGTGTGCCACCGAAGAGAGTGCACCCGAAGGGTCGGGTGCGAAAACCGGCTGCGTGACCGGTGGAACCTTCGATATGGTGGGGAACGTCTGGGAGTGGGTGGACGATAAAAAGAATGATTTTGTACAGGCGTACGGTGGATCATTCCGCTACGGTAAAGATGCTCACTGTGGCCTCACGTTCGAAGGAACCGTGGCTACCCGTTCCACTGAAACCGGATTCAGGTGCTGTAAATGATCCGCCGCTCTCAAATCTATCTGCAACTGAACCTTCCGTCCGGACGGAAGGGAGGGAAAGCGTGTTCCGCGTGGGGAGACGTTGGTTTCCGGCAGTTGATGATTGCGGTATGGTTAGTTCTGACGTCGGTTCAGTTACTCACCGGAACGGTGGCGGCAGCGACCCGGAACGATTCAGTTCCGGTTGAGTGGCTGTTTGAAAGTACCTTTGAAAAAGAGTACCTGACGGTAAATGAGGCGGTTGCCGTGGTTCCAGGTGAGCTTGACGAAGCGTTGAAACTCTATCATAAAGGTGCTTACCGGCGTGCTGCCGATGTTCTTTATCAGGTACGGGTACTCAACCTTCCCGACGGGATGCTTGATTTTATCTCGTTTGTTCTTGCTGAATGCTACCGCCGGCTAGATCTGCAGTCAAAAGCGTTCAGTGAATACCGGTTTGTCGCCTCGAGATTCCCGGATACCGACAAACGGGCTCCGTCACTTTTCAGAATGCTGGAATATGCAGCACGCGAAGAGATGGTGGATCTGGTCGACAGTATACGTACCGTTTTTTCCGAAGGGTACCGCCTTCATCCGCTGTATAGTTCGGTTCTCTACCGTAGCGCAATGCTTTACTTCCGGATGGAACGGTTCGGTGAAGCGATTGAAATGCTCGGTGGGATAGCTCCGGGATCACACCGTCATCTGCAGGCGACGTTTCTGAGTGCGTTGTGTCATGTGCAACTGCGGGAGTGGGAACCGGCCCTGCACCTGCTGCAGTATGTGGAAGATCACGTGCGGGACCGCGACATGCACGCCGAAGCCGTAATCGTTATGGGTGATATTCATTACCGCAACAACCGGTATGAACGTGCGCTTGCGTGCTACAGGAAAGTCCCTAAAAAATCGGTACGGTATGAATATGCTCTGGTGAAGATTGCGCGGTGTCTTTTCGACAGTGGAAAATTTGACAAAGCGGTATCGCTGGGACGGAACTTCATCCGGAAACGGCCCGACAGCGATTACTTTTTCGAGATGGCATCCATTCTTGAACAGGCTCTCTCCGGTTCCGGTCGATCCGAGGAGGCCGGCGATGTCGGTTCCCGTATTCACATCCAGATTATCGGTTCACGGATTACCTTCGAAATATTCGATGAAATCGACCGCCTTACCGATCTGATAAAACAGTGGCAGGTGCGGGAGTACCAGGCGATTGCACGGCAGGATACCGTCTTGCAGCGCAAAGCCATAACCGGCAAGGAACGAACAATCGCTCTGCAGCAGCGACTGCGAAAATTTCTCGGTGAGGTAAGTCGCGGAAAACCGGATCGGGCACGATTCGCCGGTGCACCGCATCTGGCGGAACGACGCTACCTGAAACTGCTGAAAAATAAGCAGCAGAAAACGGAGGACTCACTTTCGCTTGTGCGGCAAAGTATCGAGGATATTGATACGCTGTCAACGGATACCACCGTGACTGCCGCTGCCGACAGTTTACACCATCGCTTCCTCGCACTGCAGGAACAGTACCGTGATATCGAGCATGAACACGCTCTTATAATTGAAGAGTGTCTGGGTGGTGAGGTCGAGGGGAAACGTCAGAGCGAGGAGATGCAGGCGAAGTTCATTGACTGGGAATTCATAAAATACCTCGAGAAGAAAAAACTGCTGGTGGATATTGCCGTAGAACTTGCCGAAAGGAAAAAACGGGAAACAGCACCCGACAGCTTAGAGGGGGCGGGGAAGAAAGATACTTCGGATACTTCCGGGGTGAGTGTCGCCGATCGGGAACGGCTTGAACGTACCCTCTCCGATGAACGCATCCGACTGATTGATCATATTGAAACCATGGTCGATATTTATCCGAAGAGCAGATATACTCCGGCGACACTTTTTCGCCTTGCGGAATTGCAGCTTGACAGAGCGGCCGAAAAGTTTGAGCGGGCAATGGCGGCATACGAGCGGCAACTGGTTTCCGGGCCCGACAGTATCGGACCGGGTGACTTTCCAGAGTATGATCTGCACGAGGCGATCGATACCTACCGGAGAATCACCACCAGCTTTCCTCACGACCGGTATGCCGATAATGCGCTTTTCTACCGTGCTCTTGCCCTGAAGAAACAGGGGCTTGAAGACAGTGCACAGGCGGTGATGGTGCGGCTTATCGATGCATACCCGCAGAGCGAATACTACATCGAAGCGAATATGAATATCGGTCGGTACCATTTCGAGCATCCCCGGAAATCCGGAAAAGACGGCTACAAACTGGCCGAAGAAGCATTCAGAAACGTGCTTTTTTATCGGGATCATCCGCAGTTTGTCCAGGCGCTCTATCATCTGGGATGGTGTTACTATATGCAGGATCGGTACGACGAGGCGATTGCGGCATTCAAGTACCTGATCGAAGAGGTTGAACTCGATTTCGATCCGTTGCGCAAAGACGAGAAAGAGGTGAAAAATCCGCTGCTGCGCTCCGAAGCGGTTGACTATCTGGCAATCAGTTTCGATCAGGAGGGTGATACAGCCCGGGTGGCGGAATTTCTCAAACTGATCGGCAACAATGACTATTCAGCATTGATTTTCAGCCGGATGGGGGAGCTACGCGAGGAGGACCTTGATTTCAAGACCGCTATTACCCGCTATCGCAAACTTATTGCCGATTTTCCACTGAGTTATTCTGCACCTGAGGCATCGGCCCGACTCATCACTCTGTTTGATAATGCGAACATGCATACTGCAGCTGCTGCGGAGCGTGAACGGTTCTTCGACGCCTATTCGGCGGGGAGTCCCTGGCACACGCGGATCGAGAAGCGCGATTCGGTACTGCTGCAGAAAACCGATTCCATGGTTATCGCCATCGGGCTTTCAATCGCCGATAACCATTACCGGGCTGCGGAAGCACAGGACGGCGATCTGTCGCTTCTGCAGAAGGCGGCGGAGCGTTACCGGATGGTGGTAGAACGCTATCGGGAACAGACCCGTGCCGCTGATGCCGCATGGAATCTTGCAGCGATTCTCGAAAAAACAGGGGATAATCCGGGTGCCTACGCCGGGTTTATTGATCTGAGCGGCTGGCCCGGTATCGACAGTGCCCGCAGGGAGCAGGCGGCCCTCAATGCCATCGCCATCGCGCAGTCGCTGCTCCCCGCCGATACCCTCGCCCCGAAGGGTAATGTTGATTTCGCCGGGAAAAAACTGATCGAGGCGGTTGACAACTATACCCGGCAGTTTCCCGAGGGCAGTGACTACGCGAAGGTGCTTTTCACTATGGCGGGTGTTTATTTCAACCGTCAACTTTACGACAAGGCCGCCGGGGTCTACCAGCGGATAATCGATACCCCGGCGTTCGCTGATCAGGCTGAGGAGGCGATGCAACTTCTGGCACAGTGCCGGTTCGGGCAGGAGAGGTGGAGCGAGGCGGCAGATCTGTTCGAAAAGGTATGGAAAAAGTCAACTGATGAAACCCGACGGACAACGGCGAATACATTTCTGCTGCAATCCTGCTATTTCGATGCAAAAGGGATGCTGGCGGCGAAAAAGTACGACAAGGCTGCCGCAGCGTTCAAAGCACTCGATGACCGCTTTCCGGGGAGTATTTACGGAGACGTGGCACTCTTCAGTGCTGCGGGAGCGTATGAAAAGAGTGAAAAATGGACCAAAGCGTGTGACCGGTATTTCGACCTGGTCAAGCGCTACCCGCAGTCGCAGTATGCGCCTGATGCACTGTTCAATGCTTCCGGGAATTACGAAAAAATCGATAAGTTCGCACGTGCGGCCGAGACGTATGAACTGCTGGTTTCCCGGTACCCCGACTCTCCCAAAGCGAAAGATGCGCTGTTCAACCTCGGGTTCTGCTACGAGAAACTGGGGAAAATCGAAGACATGGTCGCCGCCAATGAACGCTACAGTATGCTCTATCCGGAGGAGAAGGATGTCGAGGCGCTGCTGATCCGCTCCGCTGATTACTATGCTAAAACGGGATCACTTGAAAAAGCGATCAATCTCTACCGGAATTTCGTCCGACGCTTTCCCCAGAGTCCCAAAACCGTTGAAGCGTATTATATGATTGGTAAATGTTTTGCGGACCGTTCGGATATCGCCAATGCACAAGCGAATTACCAGCTTGCCGAACAGCACAACGCCCGTCTTATTACCGAGGGGGGCGGTGCAGGTAACCTCTACTTCGCCTCCGAAGCGGCACTCGCACTCGGCAGGATACTCAACGACCGGTTCTCTTCGGTGAAACTGGAATTGCCGGAGGAGAAACTCTCTGCATCGATAAAGGAGAAATCGGGGCTTCTGAGCGAGGCGGTGAGTGCGTATCAGCGGGTGGTGCAGTATCAGAGCGAGAAAATGTTCGAAGCAGGGTGCAGAATGGGAGAGATTTATGAGGATTTTGCAGGGGCGCTGGCAGGGCAGGAGCGGTTAAAAGATGATCCCATTAAGGCGGCACTCAAAGAAAATGAGATAATGACCGCCGCGTCGCAACTGGAACAGACCTCTTTCGTACCCTACCGGAAGGTGAGTGAGCTGGCTGTACAGTTCGACTCGCTCTCGGAGGACCAGCGCGAGTGGGTAGCGCGGGCACGGGATAATCTCGGGAATGCCATTCTGCAGGCAGGTACCTATCTCTACCAGGGGGTCGGGGCGATGCAGGACGCACCGGTTCCTGAAGAGATCCGGCAGCAACCGCTTCTCTATTATCAATATCGCATCAAACTGCTCGAAACACTTGAACCGCTCAAAATGCGGGTGCTCAACTATTTTGCAGCCATGCTTGACACTTTGCCGAAACTCGGACTTGACGACTCCCTGCTTATTGTTTGTGAACTCAATGTCGCACGTCTCAATTATCTCATCGGCAGTGCCGGTGACCGTATGGCTGTTGAGATCCTCAAAGAGACGGAGAACCTTCCGAGGAACCTATCGGAAGACGAACGCGAGGAGCTGCTCTTTCAACTTGAGGATATTGTATTTGAACTTCAGGACAAGGCGCTCCTTAAGCTCGAAGCTGCTCGGGAACGGGTATTGCAGCGGCGTTTGCATACCAATCCATGGTATACGAAGATCATCGAAACGCTGGCACGGCTGAGTCCGGAAAAATATGGAGCCTCATTTTACAAACCGGTTGTTTATGTAAGTGATGAATCATGGTTCATGCGCCCCGATTCCGTATCCGACTGGAAGGAGGCGACTACGGATCTTTCAACCTGGTTGGCTGCGCTCCGGTTGAAACAGGTACCGGTAACCAACCGTATTCTCCCCGGTGGCGTTCCGCTCATCGTTGGTAACGATACCTGGCAGCGGATGTATCTCTGGAAAAACCTGTTCTGTCCCGGGAAACCGCGTGACGCGAAAATGAACGTCTGCATTGCAGGCAGCTACCGGCTCTATATAAATGGAGTGCTCACCTTCAGTGATACCACCGGCGGCACAGGAAAAAGTATCTGCGACAGTGCCACGGGAATCGTTTCGCTGTTCAGAGGGGGGGACAACATTCTCTCATGTGAAGTTATCGGGCTTGCACCGATCACCTCCGGTATTGCCATTCAGGCCACACTCCTGGTTGATACCACTGAACAGTTCACCACCGAATTGGTACTGCCGAAGCTGACTGCGGCCGGAATCGACAGTATACAGAAGGAAGATTCAACCACTATTGCAGGATCTGCCGCAGCTTTTTCCGGCACCGATACAACCGGGGCTGAAAAAGCTTCAGAAAAAATGTCACGACGTGATGTGCTGGCTGCTATCGAACAGTACCGTCAGCGTGAAAAAGAGGCTCTTGCCGCCCTTCGCCATGAACGAATGGAGGTCCAGCGGCTCAGGATTCTGAAAGAAGAACGTGAACGGACCAGGAAACAACGCCCTCCAAAGATGCAACCTGTTGATACGTCGGGAACTTCTGAAAAAATACCGGAACCGTTGCAATAGGGGGAAGCATCATTGAAAATTTACCTATACTGTGGTTGTCGCCGACAATCTTGATTTCCTCTTCAAAATAACGTAGTATTATTACTGCACCGCCTGATGTTGCAGTAATCCGCCCGCAATCTGATCCGCATAGCCATTCAACATTCAGGCAATCACACCGGGAAACACCAATGTTAAAAGCTCCGCACCACGGCGTACCCTCCTCATTGTCGTCCACCGACAATGAGGAGGGTGCGATTGCCGCTTCGTTCAGGCAGTTTTCGCCACTGATTCAACAGTCGAAAGACCTTTATTTCATTCTCGATTCGGCTGAGAACAGGTTCGTTTATGTCAATGATGCAATTATGGATCTGCTTGGTTTTACGGGAGACGAGGCACGGTCACTGCTGCCTCAGGCATTCGTGACCGCCGCATCGATGAGTACGGTCTGTGATGCGGTTCCTCGGGCGATTGCGGTTCATGCATCGGAAAAGGGGGCAATAATTACGATTCCTCCGCTGCACATACAACTCCTGGCAAAAGACAGAAAACGTATTCCGGCGGAGTTGCGCCTGACGGCGACCCTGACGAGCGAGCATACCGTGGCATCCATTGCCGGGATTGTCCGTGGTGAATTGGTACCCAAGCCTGTCCTTGAAAACGGTGGAGAATTCAATCGGCTGCTCAGCGACATTTTTAATGTGCTTCCAATTGGGTGTCTTGTCTGCTCGCCGCTTGAGGGAACCGATGACTTCAGACTGCAGGTATGCAATAAAACAGCTGAAAAGTTGACCGGTATTTCCGCACATGACAGTATCGGAAGAAATCTTTCAGAGGTGTTGCCTGAACTTACTGCAAATGATGTGGCGGGAGTTATGAAATCGGTCGCAGGAACCGGTATCGGGGTCAGCCTTCCGGTTGCCCTTCAGACGGAATACGGCGAACGTCAGTCCAGAGAATATTATATCTGCCGGGTTTCAGGGGGTTCGATCGTGACCCTCTTCCGGGATCTGCCTGACGTACAAGGAAAAATGGAACAGGCTATCGGTCGTGTAGAATCGAATGGTGCAATTGCCGGTAAAATCGCACACGATCTCAACAATGTTGCCGGGCAGTTGTTCGGACAGATTGATATCGCCCTTACTTCAATGCAGCCGGACACCCCCCTTGCGGGGAGGCTGCAGGAGGTCATGAAGACATTTGAACCGATGCGTGAGCTTACGGGACAGCTCGCGGCACTCTCCGGAAACAATACCGTCATCAGAAAAAAAAGTGATATCGGTCAATTACTCCATGCTGCTGCTGCCCGTGTTTTGCGGGGAACCTCGATAGAGTATTCTGTTTCAATTGACAATGGTCCGATCGAACTGGAAATCGATGCGGATCTGTTGCGGTATGTTTTCACTGAACTCCTGGAAAATGCAAAACAGGCTACTGGTGAAGGTGGCTCGATAACTATTGAAGTAACCAAAAACACTGTGGAAACCCTGGAGGGGGGGAGTGGATTTGGTAACGCATACCGCATCCGTTTTACCGATTCAGGATGTGGTGTTCCCCGTGAACTCCAGGGACAGCTTTTTAAACCTGTTTTCAGCACCGGCACCACGGATAAGAAAACACGGACAGGTCTGGCTGTTGTCAAATCAATTATTGCTCGTCACGGGGGGACAGTGACGCTTGAATCTGAACCTGATAAAGGGACGATCGTTACCATACTGCTCCCGGTCGGGACGGAGAAGATACCACGGCAATCCGTAGCGGTATCTCAGGTGGTGCGAAGCGGACCCGGAAGGGTGCTGGTCATGGATGATGAGGAGATTCTGCTCGATATCGCCAAACAGATGTGCAAACGGCTCGGTTTGGATGTCACCACAGCGACCAACAGTTCGGCAGCTGTGGAGAACTATTGCGAAGAATTCAGGCAGGGTACACCCTATGATCTTGTTATGCTTGATCTTACTATTCCCGGTGGAAACGGTGGAATGGAGACTGCTGCTGCGCTTAAAAAAATAGATCCGGAAGTGAAGGCTGTTGCCATGAGCGGGTATACCGACCATGAAGTGATGAATGACCCGGAGAAATACGGCTTCACTGCAATTCTCACCAAACCGTTCAGGCTCAATGAATTCAGCCTGATCCTCAGATCAATCCTACCCAAAGAAAAATTTCAGGACAGACAGTAGCTCTTTGTTTGGTGGGGTTTTATCGCAACAGAATGGTATCAATGTGGCGGCAGACAAAATCGATATGCTGCTCACAGGCGTTAAAGTTCTTTGTTACCGGCGGTTCATTTTCGGGGATGTTCTCAGGACAGTCTATCTGCAGCAGCTGCTCAAGTGTATAGTACAGCGGAATGAGGAATCGCGGAGTGAGATGTGAATGCATTGAGCAGATCCGTTCCAGTTGTCTGACCGTCATATACGCATTTGAAGCCCAAGCCTCCGCAGAATCGATTCTCATCTGCGAGAGCAGTGAGAAGAGTGAGAGATATTTTGTTCCCGCTCCATTAAGAATATAGGAGATCGCTGAAAGTTTGCAGACCTCTTGATGGAGCACCGGAAGCAGTTGCGGATCTTTATCGAACACTTTGTATGCACCGAGTTCCATTGCCCGCGAAGCGACACTCATTGAGCGTAGTCCCGAGAGAATAATGGCAAACGGATAGTGCGGATATTCCGAAAGCAGATTGATGCCGCTGTATTTTTCCTCCATCGAAATATCGAGTATCCAGCAGTGCCATAATTTTTTGCTGTTGATGGAGGTGCGTGCCTCGCATGCTGACGCAGCAGTGTTGATGTTGAAGAGCGGCGAGGAGAACAGATCGACAATCGACTTCTGCATGATTGGAAAATCATCCACAATCAGCAGGTTGATGCTGCCTTCAAGATAGTCGGAAAGCGTACCGAGCTGCTCGGAAAGTTGTTGCATGATCATCCGTGAAAAGGAATATAGTCAAGACCACTCTACTTCGAATACGTGTTATGATTCGTGCAGAGATATGATGATGGTATGCTGATAATCGCAGTAATGAGAAACAGCCGAAAGGGGTCGACTGTACTCTGCATTAAATTACTATTTTCTGCCTGCTGGAACAAGTACGTGAACAGAAAAAGGGCTGTTTTAACTAATAGAGCAAGGAATTCCTTCTGGTTATTGACACCCGACTGCCTGATATGCTACTTTGTTGATGGTAGCGGACTTGGCCGGAAAGCAGTGCATGGGAAAAAAAATTGTAATTCTTGGTGATCTTTCCGAAGCAGATCTTGAGCGTATCGACGCTATTGCACTACAGCACGGATTTGAGGTTGCTGTCGCGGGAAACGACAGTGAATTTTCCGGAGCAGACGAATCCGCCCTTCCCTCAGCCTATCTCTCATTTCTTCCGTGCACACCGGCGATGGTGATTGACCAGTTCGGCAGGTTGCCGATCGGTACGGGAGAAACCATTCCATTTTTCCAGAAAATAGAGCATACGGTACCACCGTTCACTCAGGAACTTCCCATCGCCGGGTTCTTTGAGGTACCACTTTCAAAAACGGTTATCATCAGTATTTTGCGGAGTATTGTACGTAACGAGGCTCTGCTCCGGAATCAGCGGAAGCTCTCACAGGAAGTGTCCCATGCGCGTGCCGAGAACGAACGGCTGGTTGAAATCGGAACGGCCCTTACAAGTGAAACGGATCAGAAACGGCTACTGGAGTTGATACTTTCAACCTGCAGAAAGGCGGTTCTGGCCGATGCCGGGAGTATTTATGTGCGGGAACGTCAGGCGCCCGGTGGTCCACTGATTGATTCACTTCTGTTTATGGTTGCACAGAACGATTCGATCGACACGCAGCGTGGTTCCCAGCACCAACTGCCGATTAACAAGGAATCGATTGCCGGATATGTTGCCGCTACCGGGAAACCCCTGACTATTGATGATGTTGCCTCCCTTGATGAATCACTGCCGTACCGTCCCAATACGAAATTCCAGAACTATTTCGGGTACCGTTCAAAATCGATGCTGACGGTTCCGTTAAAAAATCTCGCTCACGAGGTGGTCGGGGTACTGCAGCTCATCAATCATAAGGATGATCCCTTGCATATTCTTAGCGATGGTGCCGCCATTGATCGCTTGGTAACTCCCTTTTCGTTGCACGATGAATCCTTTGTCACATCGGTTGCATCCCTCGCAGCGGTATCCATAGAGCGTGCACAGCTGCATGAGAGTATTACCGCTTTATTTGAAGGATTCCTCAATTCGTCCGTTGCCTCCATCGATGAACGGGACCGGGTAACTTCCGGTCATTCACGGAGAGTCAGAGGCTATGCGATGGCGTTTGTTGATGCGGCGGAAAAATATCCGGATCACCCGTTTTATGAACTGTGTGCCTCTCCCGAACGGCGCCGGCAGTTTCAATTCGCAGCCCATCTGCATGACATCGGCAAGATCGGAGTTCCCGAGTATGTGCTCAATAAGGAACAGAAACTCTCCAGAGATGCTTTCGAGCAACTGATCGCCCGTCTTGATTTTATCGCGCTTCGCCTGCTTTTCGATAAAAACTCGGTCTCCTGGGAGAGTGCGGAAGAACTGGAGGCTGATCGTGCGCTTATTATCCGCATCAATAATTCGGGCAGGACCGAACCCGATGACAACCGGAAATTGCAGGAACTTGCCGGAAAAACCTATATAGATTCCGATGGCCGGGCGATTCCGCTTCTGAGTGCCTATGACCTTGAAGCCCTCTCCATTACCCGGGGAAATCTCACCAGTGCCGAGCGTGATCTGATCAATTCACATGCGCGGTCGACCTACCGGATTCTTTCGCAGATTCCCTGGACGAGTGGTCTGGTGAATGTACCGGCAATTGCGGCACAGCATCACGAGAAGATCGACGGAACCGGGTATCCCGATGGAATCTCGGGGGATGAGATGTTTCTTGAGAGTAAAATTCTTGCAGTGATTGATATTTATGAGGCTCTTGTTGCACAGGATCGTCCGTACAAACCGAAAATAGCTCCTGAAACAGCACTCGAAATTCTCCGTCACGAGGTTGCACAGAATCATCTTGACCGGAGCGTGGTGGAATTTTTCATTAATGAAGGTGTGTACAAGCTCTATTTCCAGCAGGAACCGCTCCTGTAATGACAATGCCAACCGCGACTCTCTCCGAACAGGTTCCCCTTGCCGGTAAAACCAGTTTCGCCATTGGCGGTTCTGCACGGTATTATGGGGTTCCTGAGCGCACCGGCGAACTCCTCAGTATTCTGGAGTACGCACATCAGGAAAAGCTGCCGCTTATGCTTCTCGGTAAAGGGACCAATATGCTGGTCAGTGATTCCGGATGGCCGGGAGTTGTTGTTCACTTGACGGAGCGATTCAACGGTGGCACCGTTGACTGGGATGATGATCGGGTGACCGTGGCCGGTGGTGTCCAACTAAATTCATTTGTAAAAAATGTGGTTGAGCGGGGCTTCAAGGGGGTTGAAGAGCTCGCCGGAATTCCGGGCACGATCGGTGGAGCAGTCATCATGAATGCCGGAGCATTTTCAACCTGTATTGCCGATACCCTCGTACGCGTCACCTGCTGCTGTCCGCACACGGGCGAGGTGGTGGAACGCACTGCGGTAGAGCTTGAACTCGGTTATCGTTCCTCCCGACTGAGGCATACGGAAGAAATTGTACTCTCAGCCCAATTCGCATTCCCGAGTACCGCATCCGCTGGAGAACTTGCATTCCGACGCCGGGAAATTCTGGATCGCCGGAAAGCAAAGCAACCACTGGAGTATCCCAATTGCGGAAGTGTATTTAAACGGCCCCCGGGCAATTACGCCGGAACCCTCATCGAGGCGAGCGGGCTCAAGGGACTGCGGTGCGGCGGGGCGGAGGTTTCCACCAAACACGCGAATTTTATTGTGAATATCGGCAGAGCGCGTGCCGACGATGTCCGTCATCTGATTTACACTGTGCAGAAACGGGTATGGGAACAGCATAACGTTTTGCTTGAGCCGGAAGTTATTTTCAGGGGACAGTTTGATGAACCACTTTATACTCCTCCGGAGAAGCATACATGAGCGTCAGTGTTGAACGGTTTGTAACCGGCCCGATCGAAACCAATACGTACATCGTTTACAATGAATCAAAAGAGTGTCTGATCGTCGACCCTTCCAACGGGGTTGAGGAAGTGCTGGCATTTATTACGAAGGAGCAGCTTCAGCCGCAGGCGATTCTGATTACCCACGGCCATTTTGATCATATCGGGGGCATTCCTGAGGTGATTGACCGGTTTCCCGGGTTGCCGGTGTACATTCACCCGCAGGAACGGGAAATGTTGAGCAATCCGGAGCAAAATATGTCGCTGATGGTTGGCATTGCCTTCAGTTACGACGGTGCAGTGATTGATCTTGATGAGGGAGCGTTTACCATTGGATCGTTTTCCGGTACGGTGATCATGATTTCCGGACACAGTCCGGCCGGAACCGCCTTTCTTATCGAGAATGTGCTTCTGTGCGGTGACATACTCTTTGCCGGATCGATTGGCAGGTCCGATTTTCCCGGCGGCAGCCAGAAGAACCTCGTCGACGGGATCAGGGAGAAGCTGTTCCCGCTTGATGATACCGTAGTTGTCTGTCCGGGCCATGGCGGAAGAACCACCATCGGCCGGGAGCGCCGGATGAATCCGTTTTTATGAAATCATTCAGATGATCTTTCTATCGAGGGAATAAAACTTTAAATCCCTACACCGTTTTCTTCCGAAAAAACTGTATGCATGAAAACCATCTGATCATCCTCCAATGACCGAATTACCCTATCTTGATACGTTTTTATCCTTCCTGCGTCTGGAGAAGACCCTTAGCGGGAATACCATCGAAGCCTACCGGTTTGATCTGCAGCGTCTGCTGGCTTTCTGCGGACAGCACCGGATTGAATCCGTCGACCGGATCGGGCCTGAGCATCTTTCAGAGTATGTCAAGGTACTGTATGATATCGGTTTCGCACCGACCTCCATACAGCGTACCATCGCATCGATGCGCAGTTATTTCGGTTTTATCTCCGCGGAAGGTGAAATATCCTCAGATCCGACCGAGCTGCTCGTCAGTCCCCGGACAATCCGGTACCTGCCAACGGTGCTCACTGTCGATGAGGTTGAACGTATTCTCGGTGCAATCGATTGCAACAAACGGGGAGGAGTACGCGACCGTGCCATGCTCGAAACACTGTATGCCACCGGAATGCGGGTGTCTGAACTTGCGGCGTTTTCGTATGAACAGATTATGTTCGATGACGAAATCGTCAGGATTTTCGGCAAGGGTTCGAAAGAACGGTTGGTGCCGATAGGGAAGGTTGCGCTGCGGTGGATTGACGAGTACTATCGTTCTGAACGTCCTACGTATGTTCGGCCGGGATCGGACAGTACGGTTTTTCTCAACAATCGGGGAGGTGCGTTTTCACGCATGGGCATTTGGAAGCTCATTCGCAATTATACGGCGAAAGCATCGATCGACAAGGAGGTCTCCCCGCACACCTTTCGCCACTCGTTCGCGACTCATCTGCTCGAAGGTGGTGCCGACCTCCGTACCGTACAGGAGATGCTCGGCCATGCGAATATCGTGACAACAGAGATTTATACCCATGTCGACCGGGAATACCTCAAAGAGGTCCATCGCTCATTTCACCCGCGTTCACAAAAAATATAATGGGTAATCAGCAACCGTCAGCACTGATTCAGATCCACTACCACGATCGTCTCGGGGGTGTCCGGCAGGTCATGATCGATTACAGCAACGTATTTGCTGCAAGGTTCGGTGGAGATGCGCCGAACAGGTGGTGGTGTAAACACAGCGGCGCGGAGTGTAGTGATGCCGTACAGGTGGAGGATCTTCCCGGTGCCGATTACCACTCATTTGTTTCAGCACGGGCATACCGGGAGTCTGCGGAGCGTCTGACGCGCATTCTGCTGCAGCGTCTGGAGGCACTTCCCGTTAGCAGTGGATCGGTCGCGGTGGTAGGACATAATCTTGCACTGGGTAAAAATCCGGCATTGTCGGAAGCCTTTGCCGAGGCTGCCCGGCGAACAGGAGGGCGGTATCGGTTCTATTCTGTCCTGCATGATTTCGCGGAGCAGGGGAGGTTTGACCTGCTCTCGAAGTTCGAGCTGCTCAGGAGAAGTGGTGTCACGGTAGGTGCTGCACTCTATGCCGAAGGTGCTCCCGTTCATTTTGTCGCGCCTGATCCGTGGGTGCGTGAGGTTACCGGATTATCCGAAGCATACCTCTCGATTCTGCCGAATCAGGTAAAAAAAAGAGGAACAATCCGGCAACTGCCAGATCGTGAACAGACTGGGCGCCTGTTGAAACAATGCGCCGATCTGGATGGACTGTTTTTTGATCCGCAACTGCCACTCTACTGTTATCCCTCCCGGATGATTTATAGAAAAAATATTCTTGAGGCGCTTCTGCTGACAGCGGTACTGGGTGGCGGCTCACTGGTTACCGGACCATCGGGGACCACCGCTGCGGATCAGCGGAGAATGCGAGCCGCGGTAGATATAGCGCGGAGATACCGGTTATCCTTAGCCATTGATCCCGGACGATGTATCGGGGTGTCCTCTGAGTTCGGTAGGGTAGTGGAGAAGGTGAATCCCTTTCATTTGATTCTGCCATGGGTGAACGGTGCGGTTACGACCTCGCTCGCGGAAGGATTCGGTTATTCGTTGCATGAACCGGGGCTTTATGGGATTTCCCTCGCCGGCAGATTTCCGGAGGGTATCAGTCCTTCATCCGGAAATGCAGCACATTCACTCTATCGTCGATTACCGGTACCATGCTCCTGGGTACACCTTGACTCCTGTTATCGAAGATACTGTCTGAACCTGGGCAAACTGTCGTCCGGAAATCTCCCGACAAAAGAGTCGTTCATGAAAGCATTCATTAAGCACGATACCGTTGATTTCGGACATCTCGGCACAAAAGCACAGACGAACATCATACACTGTATTATCCATTCCGACCAGCGAAGGGAAGAGCTGCTGCAACTGCATCGAAAGATCCGTTGTGGTCCTCTGTTTGAACGTGTCGGAAGAACAGACAGTGTTTCTCCTGCCTCACCGGAACATAAGGACTTCGTCAAATCATTTGTCAAACTACTCACCCGGCCTGCGCTGCCGCCTGATCCCCCGTACTGGTACCGGAAAATCGCCCTCCGTTATCAGTACCGACCCGGGGTGCCTATCCTAACTCCAGCAGCGGGAACGGATTAAAGAGTTCACGCCAAAGAAAAATGCTTGACTTCACCGGGTAATCATGGAATATTTATAGCTGAATTAATAAAGGAGGGCTTGTGGCAAATACAACGAAACACGACATTATCGCATCGGTATCAAAATTTACGGGGCTCACCCAGGCCGATACGAAGATCGTTGTGGAGGAATTGCTCCAGACAATCGGAAAAATTCTGGAAGAGGGAAAAAGTATCGAAATCAGAGGTTTCGGTACGTTTTACACCAAAGTACGCAAACCGCGTCCAGCGCGTAATCCCAAAACCGGTGAGGTCGTTCCGCTGCTTAAACGGGTTGTACCGCTCTTCAAGTACAGCGGGGAGCTGAAACGGAAAATCACCGGCTCACTTATGGATAACAGGGAATCGCCCGCCTGATACGGACCTTTTCGACCGCTCCGGCGGGAGCAAGCCCCCTTCGAAACCGGAAATTCTGCGGTACCGTCTCCACGGTACCGTTTTTTTTTTGAATCAGAATAAATCGAGCAGCGATTGCCAGGCGGGGAGTGCCCCTGCTCCGGCTATTATTCCGCCCAGGATTCCTGAGAGCACAATAATCAGCAGAAGGGTGCTCAACAGTATAAGCGGCAGAATCAGATGGAACAAAATTTTTACTCTGCTCCCGTTATAAAGAATACTGAGAGCCGTCAGAAGGCCGTATATCCAGACGATAAATGCAAGCAGCGGTCCGACTACGGGAACTATCTGAAGCAGCATTGGTGTTTCCGTGTAGCAAAGTACCCGCAGCAACTGCGAAAAACCGCATCGTTTGAGTCTGCTCAGTCTGAGGAAAATGCTGATATATATCGCCGAGAAAAGTAATTCCGCCGACAGTAGAAACGGGGCGAATACCAGGGTGGATGCGGGAACACCATCGCCACCGGAAAAGATACTGCCGAAAAGACCGGTTGATCGGTTGTGAAACGTCCAGTATGACCAGATCCAGGAGGAGGTAAGCCCAACACCGCCGGTGATCATCGCGTAGAGCCAGGCGGGAAACAGTTTCCGGGAATAGTCGACCGCGTTCCGGTAAAAATGAGATGGGTGGAAGAGAGCTTCGGTGATGGTGGCACTCAGCAGTCGAAACGGCATCGGGTTCTGATCTGCCGTATCCCATGGAAACGGATCGGTATTCACCGGAAAGGTTGCTTCGTCGGATTCGGAAAATGGTGCGCCGCATCGCGGACAGCCGGTCGTTTCGGAGTGGGTGAGCGCAAGGTGACAGTGGGTACAGTATGGCATTTGTCATCCGTTGGTATCGGGTGGTACGTCCTGAGTCTCCGGATAAAATACACCCTGCCCGGCACGATGTCGGTACTCCCTTATTGTATATTTCGGTACTTTATGATAAGGTAACAGGTTACCGGTTCTTCAGAAGTGAAAATGGTGCCGGTGTTTGGCAGAGAAACTTGCGGGAAACCGGTTGTCCGTGTATGGAAAAGTATCGGGAACAACGGAAGAGGTATTCATGATTGTCGTGACGGGAGGTGCGGGGTTTATAGGCAGTGCGCTGGTCTGCGAACTTAACAACCGGGGGTACGGTGATATCCTGATTGTCGACCATCTGGGGACCACCGAAAAATGGAAAAACCTCGTTGCACTGCGCTATAGTGCTTACCTTGAAAAGGACCAGTTTATAAGGCTTCTGGAGGCCGATGAATTCGGTGACCGTATCGATACCCTGCTGCATCTGGGTGCCTGTTCATCGACAACGGAACAGGACGCATCCTACCTGATGGAGAATAATTTCGGGTATACCGAGCGGATCGGCAGATGGTGGGAACAGCACAGAAGTACCCGTTTTATTTACGCATCAAGTGCCGCTACCTACGGAGACGGTGCGTATGGCTATCGCGATGGAACCGATCAGCTCGACCGCTTCCGTCCACTTAACATGTACGGTTATTCCAAACACCTCTTTGACAAGGTTGCACAGCGCAATGGCTGGCTTGACCACATTGTCGGACTCAAATTTTTCAATGTATTCGGGCCCAACGAGTACCATAAGGGAGACATGCGCAGTGTTATCAATAAGGCATTCTCCCGCGTACGCGATGAGGGCATAATTTCTCTGTTCCGATCGTATGATCCGAAGTACGGCGATGGTGAGCAGTTGCGGGACTTTATTTATGTCAAGGATGCGGTCGCGATGACGCTGTTTTTTATGGAACATCCTTCCATTGGGGGGCTGTTCAATATCGGTACGGGCATCGCACGATCATGGAACGATGTCGCGCGGGCACTCTTCAGCGCACAGAGTAAGGAGCCGCGGATCGACTACATTGCCATGCCGGAGGTTCTCCGCGACAAATATCAGTATTTCACCCAGGCTGATCTTACCGCATTGCGGGCTGCCGGATGTGATTACCGGTGCAGATCACTTGAGGAATCGATCGCCGAGTATGCGGTAACCTATCTGAATCGAGGAGCATACTGCGAACCGCAGGAGCTGCCGTAGTCCGGTGGGGTATCCACATGGAAACCACACTGTTTAAGGAGGCATGTCTGACCAACCTTACACTGAGTTGTGATGCAAACGGCATGCGGGCAGAGATCACCATTTCCGACTGCAGCAGCCGTCCCACCGTTCAGGAACTTTTGACACTGCTGCGAAATCAGCATGTCGTTTTCGGTATTGATCAATCCCTGCTGAAAATGATCGCCAAAGGGGTCTGCGCCGGCGGCGTTCAAACCGTGGCAATCGGAAAACCGGCCAGACCGGGTACTCCCGGCAGGCTCGAATGGTGTATTGACCTCTCTCGTACCGGTAAACCGCGTGAGCTTGCCGACGGACGCGTCAACCTCCGGGATCTGCAGACGCATTGCAATGTCACCCGGCAGCAGCAACTGGTGCGCGTTTTTCCGCCCGTTTCCGGTGAAGACGGTATGACGGTATTCGGCACTCCGGTTTCGCCGACACCGCTTGAACCACTGAACTTTACTCTGGGAAAAGGAACCTGCCGCGACGAAAATGAACCGGAACTTATCCGCGCGGCAATTGAGGGCGCGGTGGTGTTTGACGGAGGAACACTCCAAGTGGTTAATCGTCGTGTGATCACCGGCGATGTGGATTACTCCACGGGAAATATATCATTTACAGGAGATATGAAGATCGCCGGTACCGTCCGCGCCGGATTCAGTGTATCCGTGACGGGGGATCTTTTCATCGGCGGAAATGTCGAAGATGCCACCGTGTTGTCCGGTGGCTCGGTTACCGTACAGGGGGGGGCGAGCGGTTCGGGAAACGGTACCGTCAAAGCAGCGGACACCATTACCGTGCACCACGTATCACAGTTCCTGCTGCATGCGGAAAAAGCGGTACAGGTTGAAGAGGACGCCCTTCACTGTACCATACATTCGGACGGACCAGTCAGGGCGCGTTCGATTGTGGGTGGAACCGTCACGGCACAGGAGGTATTTGCCGAAGTGATCGGCAGTGTGGCAGAAATCCGGACGGTGATTGATATTGCCGGGAGGGCACGACTCTCCCGGGAGCGATACGACCTCTTGAAACGTTACGGGGTTGTTGCGGCCGCTAAAGCTCAGGAATTCGAAAAGTTGTACCTTCTGGTACGTGATGGAATGGATGAAGACGGGTATCTGAAAGGTTTTGAGGAACAGATCCTTGCTTCCATGAAAGATAATACGTTAGAATCTATCAGAACCTGCAGGACCATTCAGGAGCGCATCGAAAAAATTGACCGGATGGAAGAGACCCAGGGCGAATCCCTGATTGTCTCCGGGGTTGTTCATCCGAATACGTTGCTTAAAGTGGGTTTGGAGGAACGGCTGGTACGCGAAATGGAACGGAATGTCCGACTCACATCGGGGAGAGGTGTACATGAGAAATAACAAGGTGCTCTGCAGGGTGATAAAAACGGTATGCACCGTTGGCGCCTTTGTAGTACTGATGCAGTCCGGCAGCAGTGGCGCCGAAGGAACCGGTGACTATATCCACTACCGGCTCGGTGTAAAATATAAAAACGAGAATAAGTACGACCGTGCGATTGATGAATTCAGAAAAGTGCTGGCCGCCTATCCCGACAATTACAATGCCTACTTTCAAATGGCGGAAATACGCCGGAAGCAGGAGCGTTCGCGACTCGTTATCTACAATCTCAAAAAAGCACTCAGCTATAATCCGGGATGGAGCAGGGCCCAGAAGATGCTTGCCGCGGCATACGAAAAGGATGGTCAGCTGCAGAAGGCGATTATCGAACTTCAGCAGTGTCAGCAGTCGAGTGATCCGGCGGAACGCGACAGTATTCAGCTGCAGATCGATCGGCTGATAGGCATGGTAAGCGGGGGTAACGGCAACCCTGCCGCTGTCGTCACATTACCGGTTGCCGCCGGAGCGGACAATAGTGTCGCCGCGTCAACCGAAGCGGTGCCGGCAGAAAAGAAAAAAAAAGTGCCGCGTCGGGCGGCAAAACGCTCCTCGGCACACAGTACCGCCGATGCGGGTGATGATGCTTTCAAACGGGCGGTTGAACTGTACAATAACGAGAAGTTCGACCAGGCGATCACAGCGATCCGACAGGTTCTTTCAGTAAAGCCGGGGCACGCGGGGGCATATTATTATGCGGGGCTTATCAGATACCGAAAGAAACAGTACCACATGGCGGAGATCAATCTGAAAAAAGGGCTTGCCTGGAGTGAACTCGGCTTCAATGCTCATTATTACCTCGGAAAAATATACGGAGAAGAAAAAAAGTATGCAAAGGCGATTACGCATCTATTCAAGTATATCGAAAAAACCTCCTACGAGCCGGGAAAGAAAGAGGCGGAGGAGCTCATTGAAACCTACCGCCGACTCGGCGGTTCGGCGGTACTGGATGCGCTGGCGCCCGGCGCATCGGCGGCCGCGGCCACCCGGGCTGATTCTCTCTCTCCAAAGGAACGGTATCTGACACTTGAGGTACGGATCGATTCGATGCTCACCATGCTGACGGTCGATACGCTCTCGGATGTCGGACAGCAGCTCCTGGAGGGAATTCATCTGTTTGCCGCCGGGAAATACGACGAGGCGATCAGGGCCTTCAAGAAGGTGCTGGCCCGTAATCCGTCGGGAACCGTTGCGGTGCACTGTCTGTACAACACCGGGATCTGCTATCTGAAGCTCCGACTGCTCAAGGAGGCGGAAAACCAGTTTCAGCAGATTCTTGACCGTTACGGAAGACATCCGGTTGCGGCGCAAAGTCTGTTCCTCAAAGCGGTGACCTATCTGGAACGTTCCGAGCCGATCACGGCCGAAAAACTCCTGCGGAAGTTTCTGCGGCAGTATCGTGATCACCGATGGGCTCAGAACGCCTGGGAAAAACTCGGTGATGCCTATGTCGATCTTGAACAACCCCGTAAAGCGGTTGATGCGTACCAGCAATCGGTAACCCGCAGCAGGAAGAACGGTGACAAGGTGGCGGTACTGTTCAAACTCGGCAAGGTGTATCAGGAGATCGGCAACGGATCGAAAGCGGTGGAGTCCTATGAACGTGCCATCGCGATGGGGGAGAAGGCCGGGGTGTACCTCAGGGTACCCGACAGTTATTACCGTGTTGCTGATCATCTTTACAAAATAAAAGAGTACAAAAAGGCCCTGGGATACTATACCCGGGTTACCAGAAAATACCCCGCTTTCCAGGAGACGCCGTGGGGGCTTTTCCAGATCGGCAGCATCAACCGGAATCTCAAACGGTATCAGGATGCGATCGATGCCTTCAAGAAACTTGCCCGTAAATATCCCGATGACTACTGGGCACGCCAGGCACAGTGGAAGCTTGAAGACACCATCTGGGAACACGAATACAAAGCGGTACTTCGCTAAAGCGGGAATCGGCAGTTGCATATGGCACACCTAAATGATACAATACTCGTTCAGACCCTCACTGCGTCGTACCGGGGGCAGCTCGACCGGTACCGGTCTCTCGGCGCTATTGTCAGTCAGCTCCTGGGAAAACTGGTACTTTCCCGCGGGGATCTCTCTCAGGTGACGGCGGGGTTCCGTGAAAAACAGACCGTTCTTGATGCCATCGAGGCGGAACGCAACCGGATGGCGGAAATGGTTGAGCAGTGGGAGCAACGTAAAAACGGTATCGGTCCCACCGGTGCCGCCGATGAACTCGACACGGTATTGCAACAGGTAACCGATGCCATACGGAATTTTCTCAACAATGAAATGCAACTCCAACAGTATCTTGAAGGTATCATCACCCGTTCGCGGACAGGATCCGACTGATCCCGGTACCGGGATTGCCTACTACTACACTGGTCGGACTGTATGATACAGGAACCCGGTGCCCCTCAGGAACTCTCCTCAGATCTGGTTGCTTCGTTTCAGCGCATTATTGAAGACTTTCAGATCCGGGCCGATCGCCTCGGTACCGCCTACGCGGCCATGCAGGAAGATTTCCGCAATGTCAATATTGAACTCGACCGGAAAAATCGTGAGCTTGAAGAGAGTCTTGCCTGTCAGGAGGAGATGCAGACCTATCTTGACAGCATCCTTCAGAGCATGGAAAACGGTGTTGTCGGTGTCGACATCTCGGGAAATATTACTCATTTCAACCGTGCCGCAGCGGAAATAACCGGCTATACCTCCGATGAGGTCCTGCGTAAATCCTACAAATCATTTTTCGCCGTTGAAGGTCAGGCAGCTCCACCGCTGATACGGGTGCTTCACGGAGGAAAAAATACGCCGCTGCATGATGAACGAGTAGTATGGCATCGCGATGGCCATCCGGTACCGGTATCCTATCATCAGGCCCCGCTGCGCGACCGGAAAAACAATCTGCTTGGTGCGGTGGAAGTTTTCAGCGATGTGTCAAAACTCAAGGCACTCGAAGAGGAGATGCAGCAGACGAGAACGATGGCGGCACTGGGAGAGATGTCCGCGACGGTTGCTCACGAAATCCGCAACCCTCTCGGTGCGATGGGCATGTGGGCGGCACTGCTGGAACGTGATCTGGATGAAACCGATCCGCGTCGTAAAACACTCGGTAAAATCGTCGAGGGGTTGGGACGGCTCAATAAAATTGTCACCAATCTTCTCGTATTTACACGGCCGGTCAAAGCTGAATTCCGCAGAGTGGATATCTGTACAATGGTCGAGGAGGTGGTTGATTTCGTCCGGATCGAGGTCGAACGGCTGGAACAGCCGGTAACCCTGCTCGACGGTAAACGCCCCGGCGGAGTATTCGTGCTTGCCGATCCGGAAAAAATCAGTCAGGTTCTGCTCAATCTGTGCCTCAATGCCATGCAGGCAATGCAGCTGGGCGGTACGTTGCGGGTGAATGTGGCTGAAGGTGGAAAAGAGTATGTGGTGATTACCGTGGAGGATACCGGCTGCGGTATCGCCCCGGAAGATGTTGCTAAAATATTTGATCCGTTCTTTACCACGCGGGAAAACGGAACCGGGCTCGGGCTTGCAATTGTAAAAAAATACGTCGAGTCGCATTCGGGGTATATCGATGTGACAACCGTTTCCGGTGCGGGAACCACCTTCAAGGTATTTCTTCCTCTGTTAAAGGAATAACAAATGAGTGATCAACGTCGGATACTGGTGGTGGACGATAACGAACTCTTCAGGGAGTCGGTTTGCGAGACACTGCGTCGCCTCGGTCACGAAATCGAATCGGCTATTGACGGAAGATCTGCTCTCGCGATGGTGGTACCCGGTCGGTACGATCTGATCGTGTCCGATATGAAAATGCCGGGAATGTCGGGAATTGAACTGCTGGAACAGGCAAAAATAATCGATCCGGAGGTTCCCTTTCTGATTATTACCGCCTACGGAGCAATCGAAACCGCGGTCGAGGCAATGAAAAAGGGCGCATTTGATTTTATTCAGAAATCCGACAGCCTCATACGTGAACTGGAGATGACGGTGGGGCGGACTCTGGAATATCAGCGACTCAAACGGGAAAACCGGCGTCTGACGGCGGAATTGCAACAGCGGTGGCAGTTTGTCGGGAGCGGACCGGCGATGCAAGAGGTAATGGTAATGATCGACTCGGTTGCAGAGAGCCGTTCGACGGTGCTGATCACCGGTGAATCAGGAACCGGCAAGGAACTTGCCGCAAGGGCCATTCACTTTAAAAGTAAACGCGCCGCCGGACCTTTTGTAAAAATCAACTGTGCCGCGCTTCCGGAAGGACTCATTGAGTCGGAACTCTTCGGACACGAGAAAGGTGCCTTCACCGGTGCCGTCAAACAGAAGAAAGGAATGTTCGAGAACGCATCCGGAGGAACCCTGCTTCTCGATGAAATAGGCGAAATGCCGCTGTCGGCACAGGCCAAACTGTTGCGGGTGCTGCAGGAACGCGAAGTGCATAAAGTAGGGGGCGACGAACCGATCGAGGTTGATGTCCGGGTAATAGCCACCACGAACCGTTCACTTGAAACGGAAATCGAGGAGGGGCGGTTCAGGGAGGATCTCTACTACCGTCTCAATGTCATCAGTCTGCATCTGCCGCCACTTCGTGAACGGCTTGATGATCTTCCGGAGCTGGTGACGTTCTTCATCAGAAAATACAACCGGGAGAACGGCTTCGGTGTGGACAGCATTGATGAAGAGGGTATGACGGTTCTGCAGAAGCATTCGTGGCCGGGTAATGTCCGTGAGCTTGAGAATACCATTGAACGGGCGGTCGTTCTCACCAAAACCGGTACTGCAGGAAAAGATATGTTCAATTTCAGACGCAGTGCGGGGGGGCAGGGTAAGGCGGGCAATGATCTTGAGGCGGGGATGACCGTTGCCGAGGCGGAAAAGAAACTTATTTACCGGACCCTTGAATCATGCGAACAGAACAGAACGAAAGCCGCGGATCTTCTCGGTATCTCCATCCGCACTCTGCGGAACAAACTCAATGAATATGAAAACGGCGCTCCGGCCGAAGACTGATCAGTATAAGTGGATAAACCCTTAATTTTCATTTCAGATACTATCCGGAAATTCAGAGAACAACAGTTGTTTTTTCCTGATCATAGCTGTACTATTTAGAGCGAAATCAGAGCATCATCGGTCATGTGCGGACAGCCGGTAATCTCTTTGCAGGGTGATGTATCACTTCTCCGTATGCCGGGAACGATAGAACCGTTCCGGGAGGAAAAACTATGAGGGTTCTCAATCCCCAGTCGATTGTTTTCAAAACAGCCATTATTTACGTATTCCTCACGATTCTCAATGTGTCAATATTCGTGCTGATGGTGTTCGAGAATCAGCTCGACCTTATTGCCGAAAACGCCATTCTGTCGAGTAAACATAAAGCATCGAGTCTCAAGTACCGAATCGATAATATCGTCGGCTCGGGTAAAGACCTCACGGCGGTCAATATAAACAAGGTAATCAAGGAGGCATCCGAGCTGGACATCGGTACGATTGCACTTTTCAGTGAAGGTGGAAGATCATATGTCAATATTGTTGAAGGAAAACTCATCGAGAAGGAATCTGCGGATATCAATGAACTCAAGATGATCAACATGGCTATTACCCGCCAGGGGTTCGAGGATAAACTGTTTTATCACAGTGTCGACCGAAAGAAGAAAAAAATCTCCCTTTACATACCCTTTGCCTACAGTGAGGACAAACTGGGAGTGGCCGCCATTGTTCTGGAAATGAAGGATATCGACCGGCAGATGGCGTATCTCTACCGGCAGTGTCTGATGATCGGGTTGCTGGTAACCATCCTGCACATCGGTTTCGCGCTGCTTTTCTCAAAAATGATCCTCTTGCCGCTTCGCAAGCTCAACGAAGCGACCGACATGATCTCAAAGGGAAATCTGGAAACCCGTGTTCCGATCGTGCGCGACGATGAAATCGGGCAGCTCGCCACCTCCTTCAACGAAATGGGAGTCGCCCTGCAGCGTATGCGTGACGAGGCCAAAGGTGCCAATCCGCTTACCGGCCTTCCGGGGAATATCACCATTGCACAGCATATTGACAACTGCCTTGCGGCGAACCGACTTATTGCGGTGCTGTACAGTGATCTGGATAATTTCAAGGCGTACAACGACAAATACGGATTTACCCGGGGCGACGATGCGATTCTCTACACCAAGGACTGTCTTTTGGCGACCGCCAAACGCAAGGATGTCGCGAACGTTTTTATTGGCCATGAAGGCGGAGATGATTTCGTGGTGGTCGTTGATTTTGAATACTGGGAGACGTATGCCAAGTCGTTTATCAGCACGTTCGACCGCGGAATCTACCAGTTCTACACCAGTGTTGATGCACGAAACGGTTTTATAGAGTCTATTAACCGCAAGGGAGAACGGCAGCGGTTTCCCCTCATGAGTGTCTCCGTTGCCGTTGTATCAAATAAAACCCGACCATTTCGCCGGCATGCCGAAATTATCGCTGTTGCCGCAGAGGTAAAGAAGTATGTCAAGAGTCTCGACGGCTCCTGCTATGCGATTGACCGGCGCACCGGACCGATCAGCCCCACGCAGCGAATTGATCCGTCGATGATGCCACGTCTGCCGCCGTCTGCAAGTGGTGTCTGACCATGAGAATTGTTCTGCGACTATTCCTTTTTCTGCTGATATTCGCGGCAACCGCACTGTTCAATGCGGGCATTATCAACATCCGCTTCGAAGAGATTCGCTATCTGCTCGGTACCATCGCTTCCACCGACAATGTATCAAATACCTTCGGAATTGTCGCAAAATATGAACTCATCAAGCGCAGGATGCAGTTCGGAGATGAAAATGTAACGAACTATGAATTTGAAGCGAAGATGCAGGCGTTGACATCAGGAGATGTGATCGATCCCCGGAAAAATGACCTCAGTAATAAAATTTACCGGGTGCCGGTACGGCTCGTTCTCAACAGTATCAGAATGCTGCTGGGAAAACCGTTGATCAATCCAAAGGAAGAAGATAAAATTTTCAGTGTTCTGGAAATCGGCTACCTCTGGGAGCGCAACCGCAAATACACGGAAGCCCTCAAAATCTACGACGAAGTACTATCAACCGCTCAACTTATGCCCGATGTTCGTGCCGCAGTTCTCGTGCACAAGGCATTCTGTTTTTCCATGCTCAGCAGGTATGATCAGTCGAAAAAAATCTATGAAGAGGTGATAAATCTCTATCCGAATACCGAAGCGGGAATTCTCTCATGGAAACTGCTTGATTTCATTAATTCGATGGAAAAAGAGCGTGCAACAGTTGAAGAAGCGCATCTTTCCGGTATGGAAAAAGCGAAGCAGTTTTATCTGCTCATGGATTTCCGCAACGCGATAAAGAATTATTCCAAATTCCTTACCGCCGATCAGAAAACGTCGATCGCGGCCGAAGCCCGTTTTTACAAAGGGCGTTCACACGAAGAACTCGGCGAGGTCGAAGAGGCGATGATGGAGTACCGGGCGGTGATCAAACGTGATCCCACCAAAGTATGGGCACGGCAGGCAAACCGGCGTATGCTGATGCTTGGTGAATTCTATGAGCAGAAGAAAACGGTTTCGGAGGAGGCCAAGCGGCAGCTTGAGGCGTATCAGGACCAGATGTTCATACAGAATGTTGAAAAATACGCTTCCATGGTAAGTAAAAGTTCACTGAAGCGGGAATTGACCAGCGATAACGCTTCGGCGGTCGGTGGAACGGAAGCAAGTGACAGTATCATGGCACTGATCAATCAGATCGGCAATCTGGATCTTGACGGGACAGAAGGCATGAATCGTGAAAAAAAGAAAAAACTCGAAGAAATGCATCGTGAACTGGTGCAGCAGGGGACGCTCTCTACAGCGGAAGTAAAGGAACTGAAACGTCGACGGTATCTGGCGGATAATCCTTTCAGGCGGCCGAGTGCGCTCAAAGAGCGTATTGACGCGAATTCCCGGGAGCTACGGTACCTTTACAACAAACGACTGCGCAGTGGAATCAAACTCTCAGGCAAGATGCTCATGGAGATCAAAATCAAGGCGGACGGCAGAGTCGGTAGTGTCAGGGTACTGCAGTCGGACATGGGAGATGCTGAATTTGAGCAGCAGATTTCAAAACAGATCGCCGGCTGGAAATTCAAAGCCGTCCCCGATTCCCTCGGTGGCCTTACGGTCAATTACCCGTTTGAATTCAATGAGGAACAGTAGCAAATCGGGTAAGTGTTACCAAGCATGGAACTGTCTGGTATTTGTGTTATTGTTGCGTCGTCGCCCACAACGGGAATGTGATTTGTTACCCGTTTTGACCTGATAGTGCCCAGCTACGTATAGTCTGTTTCGGATTATTTTTCACCTGGTACGATATCATCTGGATATGTTGTTCACGGGAGGTATGCAATGTACCCTCAGTCATAAATTTATACAGGTCAACATACGGATGAGAATTGGGAGATAATTGGCTATTTTACAGTTGGACTACCTGTTGCAAAATAACTTCCCGATGTTAATCACGATTGAGTGTTTTCCAACAGAAAACAGTTTTTGCCAGAACGGCTATTATTGCCTGAATAAAGTATTATTTTAAAGAGGGGAGAATTTCGGAGTATACTCATTTCACCCAAAAGGGAATTATTGTGCGCCATTTTATTGTTAATCTGCTGCTGTTAGCTTGCGTTTACGCACATGGAGAACCGTCAATTGTCTCTGTCGAGCCGTCACAGGGGGAGCTTGGATTATCATCTGAGGTTATGATTACCGGATTGTCGACACAATTTGCAATTACTGAACTGTGGAGCGGAACAATACGATGGAAAAGCAATATTGAATCCTTGTATCTACATAAGGCACAGGATACACTCAATTCCGTTCAATGGAGGTTTGGTGATTCAACCCATGTGTATGCGACCTTTGCCATTGCAGCAACAAACGATACCGGAAACTATGATCTTACTGTATTACAAAAAGTGCCTCATATTGCAGTTGAACTTAAACCCGCATACAGGTTAGTTGCACCTCCACCACCGTCGATACAGAGCATTAATCCCGATACCGGCATCCAGGGAATACCGCTCATCGTAACAATTGCAGGAAACGATGCGCACTTTGGAATAAATCAATCAACTACCGCACCGGTTTGGCAAAATAATGTTGATTCGGTGTATTTACAAAGTCAGAGTAGTACTCTACAGGCTACGTCATTTGTACCCACAAGTGCTGATACCCTCAAGGCGTGTTTCAATCCATCACTGGATGCAACCACCGGGCAGTATGACCTGGTGGTAGTTCAGCATTCGCCGAATTCCAGGATGGTTCTTGCTCAAAAATTGCAGATTATACCATATGGAGTTCCCGCACTTGTTTCGACTTCTCCGGGTAGTTTCGGCACAGGCCAGTCTTTTTCCCTGTCAATTGCAGGATCGTCAACAAGTTTCGGCCTTCCTGAGGTCCGGAGCGATGGAAAAGTCTATTGGGACAACAATGTGGACTCTGTTTTATTGTTGTCCGGGAATCATATCATTTCAGCACAGATATGGGTGCCGGATAATCTGACAAACATGTCGGCGAAATTTGTTACCACTTCAGATGATCCCAATGGTGAGTATGATCTTATTGTTGTGCAGCATGAGCCCCGGGAGAGAATGAAACTGTCTGCCTCGGTACATCTGGTTCGACCGGAACTAATGCGGATCGATCCTGACAGCGGTTATCAGGGTCAGCTCTGCAGTGTCACAATTATCGGCCTCAATACCCAATTCGGAAATCCGGAGCAAAACAGCCCGACCATGGGAAATGTGGCATCGGTGTTTCTTCGTAATGCCGCCGATTCAATGAGAGCGGGGTCCTGGTATGCATTCGGACCGGGAGCGGATACTGCTTTTCCCGCAATTTTTGCACCCGGCTATGATAACTCTCCGGGAGTGTACGATCTTGTGGTTGTCGAGCGAGATCCTCCGCTGCAGATAGAATTGCCTGATGCATTTCGTCTTCTTGCCGGTACAACACCGGCAATAACACTTAGTCCGGACTATGGAATGAGTGGCGACACCATCGATTGTGTGATTACCGGTTCTTTTTATGCTCCTCAAATTGATTCGGTTGTTCTTGTAGCTCCCGGTTTTACCAGTAAGGCAATTTCCAGGTATATAGCATCACCATTGCAGGTGATTGTCACCTTTCCATTGCCCGAAGTGACTGAAGAGAAGTCGTTTGAAGTACAAATGTATCATGACATGCGGGCGGTACCTATGACAAACAAGAACGGGTTCCGAATATCTCCAGTCCTGAACCCATCAGTTACCATTAAACAAGATGGTTGCGCTTCTCCCGGAAATACGTTGAATATGACCATTCTTTCGAGCGATATTGCTCTGGCGGCTCCCTATCCCGTGGAAGATTTCGGGGGTGTCGACTGGGTTGCCAGGTCGGGAATGAAAATCCTGATCGGGGACGAGTCGATCTCACCGTTCTCCATAGAATGTACCAGCGCATCTGAGTGTAGTTGTTCCGGTAAAGTACCCGTTATGGTAACAACCGGTTGGTATCCGGTAAACATACAGATCGGAAAATCTGAAATGGTGTCTGGAAACGATAGTTCTGTATATATCGCCAGTGTGGATTCCTGTGAAAGGACCGCTGTCATTTCCGCATCGGTTTCTTCAATGAAGCATCCGGTTGTATCCCGCACTCACTACGGTTACCACCTCAACCTTTCATCGCTTCCGGAGGGAACTGTTGTCAGGTTATTTGATATAAAAGGGAGAACGATCGACCGCTACACCTCCTCTGCAGGTGCCGGATCAGTGATGATTCACCAGAAAAGCGGGTGCTTTCTTCTGTCGATTACTACCGGTCAGAACAGGGAGATCACCAAACTTGCCTTCCCATGAAAATCCTGTCATAAAAAATGGCTGAAAGATTGAAACTGCGTAACCAGGCATATGTATATATCGATGCGCTATTCCTGGCTGGTACCATTCTGATTGTACCGTTGGTTCTGTCGGTTACTGCACTGGATCCGGGACTCATGCCTCGTCTGGTATTCTTAAATGCAGCACTGCTCGGCTATTCGGTAACAGGTGTTTTTTGGAAACGAACCATAGTCTGGTTACCTGCTGCAACAGCACTGTTACTGCTTTACCTGGCAGTACTGCTGATTTCCCTGATCGGTGCAGTGAATAAGGTTGAATCGTTGCTTGAACTTTACAAAATGACAATCGTCATTATCTACGGTCTTAGCGCAATTTCCATTGTTCGTCAATCATCTGCACTGGTACTTTTTACCGTTCATACGGTTACGCTGAGTTCTTTGACGATAAGCGCCATCGGACTTGTACAGTTTTTCGGGGGGATTGATTTCCCCCGCGGGTGGGGGTGGCCGACCGCAACATTGTGCAACGGGAATCTCTTTGCATCATATCTGCTGGTCTCGTATGGGCTGTGTTGCGGTTCGTTTCTTCTGAGCAACGGTCGTTTTCGGGTTGTTGCGGTATTTGCAATCGTATGCAGTTCTGCAGCTATCGTAGTAGCAAAATCACGTGCGGTCTGGGTCGCAGGTGTATTTGGAGCAAGTGTGCTTGCGGCAATTGCCATTATCCAAAGAAAAACGGTAATGCATCTGCGAAGACGATCGCGCCTGTTGGCACTTGGCGCTACTGTGTTTGCCGGGCTTATGATTGGACTGGTGATCCACTCACAGAGTGGCACTCAGCAATCGGTTGTTGAACGGGCAAAAACTATTGTGCAACGTGATTTCGTCTCAAATCAGCAAAGGCTCCACCTCTGGAAAAAAACGGTCGCCATGATTTGTGATCATCCCTTAAGTGGCGTTGGTGCCGGTAACTGGAAGATCACGCTGCCTCTCTATGGAGCCGGAGATCTGCTGTACGATAGAAACCTTGTTGAAGTCCGGCCATATAATGACTTTCTCTGGGCAGGTGCTGAATGCGGCATTCTCGGATTGTTGGCCTACGCAGCTGTTTTTGTATGGGGTATTGTGCAGGTTGTCAGAATACTCCGGCAGCACCAATCCGGCCGGGACTATGCCGTTGCGGCATGCCTTCTTTTTTCCATTGCCGTATTTTTTGTTGTTTCCTGTTTCGATTTTCCGCATGAGCGGGTTGAACATTCCGTGTTGCTTCTCACTGTTATTGCAATTGCCGCCTCGTTGGCGGGAGAGAAGAGCGAGCGCAGAATATCCTCCGCTTTTACAAATGTTTCCGTTATGTGCATCACCATTCTGTTGTTACTGAGCGGTTCTCTCCGTTGGGTGCAGGAAACAAAGGTCGTACGTGCCTATAAAGCCAGAAATTCGGGAGAATGGTCATTGTTGCTTGATATTTCACGGTCGATAGATCGCAGATTTCTATCGCTTGATTATGCTGCAACACCTGTTGATTGGTACGAAGCAACCGCTTTGTGCGGATTTGGGCGAATTGACGAGGCAAAAGATGTATTCACCAGGGCATTACACTATCATCCGCAACATGCTCTTTCTCTGCATGATCTCGGATCGTGCCATGCTCTCTCCGGAAATCCTCAAGAAGCTATCAATTGTTATAACAGGGCACTCCAGGTATCCCCTCATTTTTATGAAGCAAGAAAAGATAAAATCAGTGTTCTTTACAGTATGAAAAAATATCGTGAGGCATTGGATGAAATTGACCGATTCTGTCAAGATGACTCTTCGTTTAACCAGTACAGAAGGTCAATTCGGGAGAAATTACAAAAAAATGAGGGTTTACCAGAATAGAAGATACGTATACCTGTTGACTTCAATCCTCTTCCTCTTCATCTGACGCTTCGAGCATTGTTCCCGGCAACAGCTTCTTCGGTGTCACGCCCAGTTTCCTGAACTCCTCTATTTTACGGACGATATTGCCCCTTCCTTCCGAAAGCAGTTTCAGCGCGCCGTCGCATTTGACGGATGCGGTGCCGATCGCCTTTTTGACATCGGCGAGGGTATCGGCGAACGTGACGAACTTGTCGTACAGGGCGGCGGCCCGCGAAGCGATATCCTGAGCGTTGCGGTTCTGATATTCACTGCGCCACATATTCTGGATGGTGCGCAGCGTTACCAGCAGGGTGGCGGGGGAGACGAGAATCACCCTTTTCGCGTAGGCGAATTCGAAAACTTCGGGATCTTTTCTGATTGCAGCGACGAACGCGGCCTCAATCGGCATGAACAGCAGTACAAAATCAAGCGAGGAAATGCCGGGAAGTGAATCGTACGATTTACCGCTGAGGGCCTTGATGTGGGTTCGCACCGAGTCGACATGGGCTTTGAGCGCCTGGTCGCGCTCCTCTTCGGTATCGGCCGAAACCGCCCGTTCGTATGCGGTGAGGGTTACTTTCGAATCGATGACAATATCACGCTGTTCCGGGAGATGCACCACCACATCCGGCACCTGACGGTTGCCTTCTTCGTCCCGTTCCGTGACCTGCCGGTCGTATTCGACACCTTCCTTCAGACCGGAAAGCTCAAGTGCACGTTCAAGCACCATTTCTCCCCAGTTACCCTGTGTCTTGTTCTCTCCTTTAAGGGCCTTGGTAAGATTGTCCGCATCACGGCTTACCTTCAAATTGAGATCGGAGAGAATTTTGATATGTTCGGCGAGTGCCTGGCGGTCTTTCGATTCGGAGGTGTAAACGTCGTCAACCCGTTTTCTGAAATCGGAAAGCTGGTCGCGGAGCGGGGAGAGGATCTGGTCGATATTGCTCTTGTTCTGTTCGGTGAACTTTTTTGATTTCTCGTCGAGGATCGTGTTCGCGAGATCCCTGAAGGCCACGGTCATCTGTTCTTTCGATTCGGTGAGCAGACGGAGTTTCTCTTCGGTATTGTTCCGTTCGTTTTCAAGGTTTGCTCTGAGGGTTCTGAGTTCACCTTCGTAGTCGAGGATCCGGCGATCCTTTTCTTTGTTATCCTGAGTGGCTTTATCCCGCTCACTTTTAAGTTCGGTGATTCGTTGCTCGCTCATCCGATATTTTCCGTCGGTTTCAGCTGAACGCTTCAGTTCCTCGTCCAGTGTTTCACACTTCCGGGTGAGTTGCTCTTTTTCCTCCATTGCCGTTCCCCGGGACGCTTCAAGTATTGCGATACGTGATGTGAACTCTGCGGCGGTTGACTCCCGTATCGTGGCGATGCGGAACCTCATAACCAGAACAGCTGCTATACTTCCAACCACCATTCCTGAGAGAAACAACAGAACTCCAAACAATGCTCCATCAGTCATATAGTACTTTCTTCCGGGGTGCCAGACACTGTGACAAGGTTTTAAGTGATTTGAGTAACCTCTATGGTGTAATAAACAGCAAAATACATTCTGAAATCACTGAATAATTCAGACACCTGTCCGTAGTTTAAATGTTCACAAAAACAGTAATGATACAGATGTATCATAGTATTTTGATTTCAAGTACAATACGGTATACTTGAGAGTTATTCATACGGACAATACAACAGGGAGGCCTTATGGTTAAAAAGGTAATTATTTCAGGATTCGCGATAACGCTACTGACTATGGTGTTGGCAGCAGGGTGCAGTAAAGCAGAAACGGCAAAAAAAACTGATGAGCCCGCACCGGCTGTTGAAGGCGCATCGCAGCAGATGGCACTCGTTCCACAGAAAACCTGTCCGGTCATGGGGAATCCCATCAACAAAGACCTCTACTGTGATGTAAACGGTAAACGTATTTATGTTTGCTGTGGCGGATGTATCGATCCCATAAAAAAAGATCCCGAAAAATATCTGCAGAAACTCAAAGAATCAGGTGAGCAACCGGAAACAATTCAATGACTGTTGCTGTGAACAACCGGAACCGGTACCATGCACTGGAGAAAAAAACTCAGGAGCAACTCAGGGATGATTGGATATGTTAAGATGAATACCCGGTTACCCCGTAGAATCGTTTCGCTGGTGCAGGGGGCGGCAGTGCAGTTGCTGCGCATGTTCTGCGTTGGTGCTGTATTGTCGTTCGCTGTTGCAGCACAATCCTATTCCCTCGATGACTATCTTACTGCGGCACTGTTTGATAATCCGCAGATAGGGCACCTGCGTGCGCTGGTAACCGGTGCACAGGAAAACGAAAAAACCGCCACCCGACTTTCCGATCCATTGCTCAGCATGGATATCCCGTTTTCCAGGCCGGAAGGTGCCGCGGTTTCGCTTGAACAGCATCTGCCCTGGGTTTCGAAACTCACCAGTAAAAAAAAGATTGCCGCGAGTAACGTGACGGGTACCCTCATGAAATTGCGTAACGCGGAAAACGACCTCCTGAGTATGGTCCGTGCGGATTATTATCAGCTGTACGAAAAAGGAAAAGTGGTCGAGCTGCTCAGTGAGTCGCTCGAGCTGATCAAACAGGCGATTGCAAATGCGCATGTCTCTTACGCCAACGGAACAGTACCTCAGGCGGCTGTTTTGAAATTACAGCTTGAGGCTGCACTGCTTGAAGATCGGATACTGCAGACCCGTACAAAGGCCGAGGCAATACGCGACGCACTGGTGGCGAAAACCGGGTTGTCACGTGAGAAGATGCTGTTTCCCGATGAGTTGCCCTTCCTCCCGGTTCCTGATTCGCTGGATCAGATAATCACGCTCTCGGTGGATCAGAACCCCCTGGTTGCCGCATTTGTGGCGGATAGTATCGGGGCGAGCGAAGGTGTACATCTAAGCCGGGCCATGCTGATTCCCGATGCGATGATCGGTATCAAAGTAGCGGATGTCTTTTCCGGCCCACCAATGCCGATGGCCTTGGTGGGAATCTCACTTCCGGTATGGGTGCGGAAGAACGGGGCTGCAATCCGGGCATCGGAAGCAAACCTTGACGCCGCCCGTAAACAGCTGGAACAGGAGGTCCGGGATCTCACCAGCGAGACCACCACACTGTTTCGGGACTATCGCGATACGGAGCGTCGTATTACCCTGCTTGACAATGTGCTTGTGCCTACCGCCGACCAGGTGCTCTCGAGTGTTGAGGCCGGGTACCGTACTTCGATGATGTCGGTCCTTGAATATCTTGACGCACAACGTGCACTTATAGATTTGAAAGTAGAGCGGGTTACGCTTGAAACAAAACGGGAGATTATTGCCGCTGAAATCGTTCTCTGCTGCCTCGGAGCAAGCAACCGGTAGGGTTTCTGTGGGAACACTCCTTTTTTAGTCCCTGATGGAGAGCTGTTTGTATGTCTAAACTTTCGTTAAACGTGTCGATAGTTCGTCGAAGTGCCGTTCTGTTTGTTCTGGTCGCACTGGCGGCGTTTGTGATCGGTCGCCTGTCGGCACCCGCAGACCGTGAACGTGGCAAACTGGAACAATCAACACCTTCCGTAAAGAAGGAAACCGTCTGGACCTGTTCCATGCATCCGCAGATAAAAATGAATAAACCGGGAAAATGCCCGATCTGTTTCATGGATCTGATACCGCTTGCCGATGCATCCGGAGGGAGTGGTGACACCCGGGAGGCACAGCGACTTTCCATGTCCGAAAATGCAAAAATTCTGGCGGGTATCGTTACCACTTCCGCGGTTCGTCGCGGCGTTACCTCCGATATCCGGATGACCGGCAGGGTGGCGGTTGATGAGACACGGGTGGAGATGATTACTTCCCGCATCGCGGGGCGTATTGACCGGCTTTATGTGGATTATACCGGTGTTCCGGTAAAAAAAGGGGATCATCTTGCTGAAATTTACAGTCCGGAGCTGGTTGCACTGCAGCAGGAGCTTCTGCAGGCATCCAGGGCGGTAGTCTCCCTCAGTCCGGACGTCTCAGAAATGATTCGCAGCAGCACGAAAAGTACTTTCAAAGCCACAAAGGATAAGTTGCGGCTGCTGGGGTTTTCCGACACCGAACTCGAGAAGATCCTGACGAGAGGAACCCCTTCGGATCATATGCTCATCCGCGCCGGACAGCAGGGCGTGGTGTTGCGGAAACTTATCGATCAGGGTGCTTACGTCCAGACCGGCTCACCGCTTTTCCAGATTGGTGATCTCAGAAAACTCTGGGTGGTACTTGATGCGTATGAGTCGGATCTCGCATGGATACGGTTGGGGCAGAAGGTGGAGATTACCGTTGAGGCATTTCCCGGTGCCGGTTTTGGCGGAACCGTCTCGTTCATTGATCCGGTTGTCAATCCGAATACCCGTACCGCCAGAGTACGGGTCGTGGTGGCCAACGAAGACGGACGCCTCAAGCCTGACATGTTTGTCAAGGCGGTGGTGAAGGCGTCGCTGTCGAAATCCGGGGCGGTAAGGAACAGTGCGTTGCGGGGAAAATGGCTCTGCCCAATGCATCCGCAGATTGTTAAAACCGGACCGGGTACCTGTGACCTTTGCGGTATGCCGCTGGTCAAAGCTGAGGAACTCGGATATGTCACCTCGGGGTTTGAGGATATCGATCCACTGGTGGTACCGGCAACTGCACCGCTTTTCACCGGCGAACGTTCCCTGATCTATGTGGAAGTGAGCGGTACGGATGAACCGACGTACGAAGCAAGATCAGTGGTCCTCGGTCCACGGGTAGGCTCTTACTGCATAGTCAAGTCAGGGCTCATTGAAGGCGAAGACGTCGTGGTCAACGGTGCTTTCAAGATCGACGGGGAGCTGCAGATCAGGGGTAAACCGAGCATGATGCAACCGATGGAGAACGACGGAAAACATGCTCATCATGAGGGTACTTCCCATGGGGATGAAGCATCGATGGAAAAAAGCATGCCGGTTATGTCCGATGCACCGATCTCGAATGAATTTAAGAAACAGTTAAACGATATTGTTGCCGCATATCTGCTGGTTGCGGAGGACCTTGCAGGTGATGATCTTGACGGAGCAAAAAAAGATCTTGCAACAGTGCGCGATCGTATCAGAACGACCGGCACGGTAACCGGTGGGCAGTACAAAGCCTGGACGGCTGCAAAAAAGTCAATGGGGGAGGCTCTTGCTCAAATCGGTCGGATAGGTGAAATCACCGATGCACGTACCGTATTCGAAAAAGTATCGAGATCGATAATTTCACTGGAAAAACAGTACCTCGGCAATGACGGTACCGATCACTATCTCGCTTTCTGCCCCATGGCGTTCAATAACGCCGGTGCGTACTGGGTACAGAAAGGTGATTCGATACGGAATCCGTATTTCGGTGCGAAAATGCTTAAATGTGGAGAGATTAAGGAAAAATTGTAAGTGGTGATAAATCGTTTCTGTTTAAAAATTCAGTAAAAAAGACTGCACATACTTCGACCAGGCTCAGCATGAGCGCCTTTTTAAGTGAATTATGCACATTTCGCTCATCCTGTCCCCCTCCGCAGTTCTGTTACGGAGGACGGGAGCTTGTCGAAGGATAACACTAAATTGCATTCTGAACAGGAACAAAAGCAAATGAAGGCCGGGGGAGGAACAGCATGAACAAAATGAAATATTCATATACACTGTCAACGCTCTAAAATAACCATGGTAAACAAATTAATCAGATTCTGCCTCGACAATAAACCGGTAACCGCCCTGTTCCTTCTTGCGGTGATCGGGTGGGGGATCATGGTTGCCCCGTTCGAATGGAAGCTCGGCGACCTGCCGCGTGATCCGGTACCTGTCGATGCCATCCCCGACATCGGCGAGAATCAGCAAATCGTCTTTACCCGATGGACGGGAAGAAGCCCGCAGGATATCGAGGATCAGATTACCTACCCGCTCACGGTTTCGCTTCTCGGTATGCCGGGAGTCAAGACCGTCCGCAGTTATTCAATGTTCGGTTTTTCGAGCATTTACGTTATCTTCAAGGAAAAGGTCAATTTCTACTGGTCACGGACCAGAATCCTCGAGAAACTATCGTCGCTTCCGCCGGGAACCATTCCCGATGAGGTCAAACCGATGCTCGGGCCCGATGCCACCGGCCTGGGGCAGGTGTTCTGGTATACGATCGAAGGACGCGATCGCAACGGCAGGCCTGCCGGCGGCTGGGATCTTCAGGAACTGCGGTCGGTACAGGATTTTTACGTGAAATACGGCTTGATGGCCGCCGAAGGAGTGGCGGAAGTCGCGTCGATCGGGGGATATGTCAAGGAGTATCAGATTGACCTCGATCCCGATGCCATGCGGGCCTCAGGTGTGACGCTTGAGCAGGTGGTGAAGGCGGCGAAAGAGTCAAATCTGGATGTGGGTGCCCGGACGATCGAGATCAACCGCGTTGAATATGTCGTAAGGGGTATCGGATATGTCAAGAATGTGGCTGATCTGGAAAAAGCGGTTGTCCGGGTAACGAATAACGTTCCGGTGACAATCGGCGATGTAGCCAGGGTTTCACTCGGGCCGGGCTTGCGCAGGGGCGTTCTCGACAAAGAAGGGGGTGAGGCGGTCGGCGGGGTGGTGGTAACACGGTACGGGGAGAACCCGCTTGCAGTCATTAACGGGGTAAAAAAGAAAATTGCTGAGCTCGCTCCCGGAATGCCTGAAAAGACCCTGGCCGATGGTACCGTTTCAAAACTGACTATCGTGCCGTTCTACGACCGTACCGGCTTGATTCGTGAAACACTCGGAACGCTCAATACGGCCATTTACCTTGAAATACTGATCACGGTTCTGGTCATTCTGATCATGCTGAATAATTTCGGCAGTTCGATGATCATTGCCTCGGTGCTTCCGGTTGCGGTCCTCATGAGTTTCATCGGTATGAAACTCTTCGGGGTCGATGCGAATATCGTTTCGCTTTCGGGAATCGCTATTGCAATCGGAACGGTTGTTGACATGGGAATAGTGCTGAGTGAAAACGTGCTCAACCATCTCCGGGAGAAAGCTCCCGAAGCGGACGGAAAAGAAGTGGTCTATCGCGCGGCATCGGAGGTGGGGGGGGCTATACTCGCCGCGGTGCTGACCACCATTGTAGGCTTTCTGCCGGTGTTCACCATGCAGGCTGCCGAAGGGAAACTCTTCAAACCGCTGGCATTTACAAAGACTTTTGCGCTCTTGTCGTCAATTATTCTCGCGTTAACGGTTGTCCCGTCCATTTTACATATTGCCTTCGCTCGCCCGAAAAAAGATCATGGAAGATTGTATCGGGTAGTGACACCACTCCTGCTGATTATGGGAGGGGTAGTCATTGCGGCAAAGGTGGCATGGTGGTGCGGATTGATCGTCGCGATTCTCGGAATCAGAAACGCGCTGTCGCGGCTCCTGCCGGAAAAATGGCTCAACCGGCTGCCCCTGATCGTCAACGGGATCGTGGTGGCGATTGTCGGAGCACTCCTTACCGCTGACTGGCTTCCGCTTGGCGCGCAGAAACCGCTTGTGGTCAATCTGCTGTTTGTTGTCTTGTGCGTAGGCGGATTGATGCTGTTTTTCAACCTGTTTATCCGTTTTTATCCACGGATGCTCGGATGGTTTCTCGATCATAAACCTTACTTTCTGCTGCCGCTGGGAACAGTGGTGCTGGTGGGGCTCATGGTGTGGCAGGGCTTTTCGGGAGTGTTCTTTTTTCTGCCGAAAGCGGTATACGAAGTACCCGGCATTGCCGCTCTGGAGCGATTGTTTCCCGGTCTGGGAAGGGAATTCATGCCATCGCTTGACGAAGGATCGTATCTCTATATGCCCACCACCATGACCCACGCGTCAATCGGCGAAGTGCACGAGGTATTGCGCAAACAGGATATGGCCATTACCGCCATTCCCGAGGTGGCCAGTGCGGTGGGGAAACTCGGGCGGGTGGAGAGTCCGCTCGACCCGGCACCGGTATCGATGATAGAAACGATCATCAACCTCAAGTCGGAGTATGTCGAAGATGTTCACGGACACCGGCTGCGGTTCAAGTTCGACGGTCGAAAAAAACAATTCCTTCGTGATGACAATGGGGAGCTCATCCCCGATCCCCGCGGAAAACCGTTCCGTCAGTGGCGGGAGCGCATCAGGCAGCAGCAGGATATCTGGGATGAGATCGTTGAAAACGCACAGATTATCGGGGTGACATCGGCCCCGAAACTGCAGCCGATTGCCGCACGTATCGTGATGCTGCAAAGCGGCATGCGGGCACCAATGGGAATTAAGGTGCGCGGACCGGATCTTGAATCAATCGAACAGTACGGGCTGCAGGTAGAGAAATTCATGAAGGAGGTTCCGGGAGTCGAGGCGGCGGCGGTATATGCAGACAGAATTGTCGGCAAACCGTATCTGGAAATAGAAATCGACCGCGATGCGATCGCCCGTTACGGCATTTCAGTCGAGAAGGTCCAGATGGTGATTGAAATCGCTCTGGGGGGAATGGGAATTTCAACGACGGTGGAAGGCCGTGAGCGGTATACGATCCGGGTGCGCTATCCCCGGGAGCTGCGTGGTCTCGGTGCAGGGGTCGATGACATCAAACGGATTCTGATCGCCTCAAATAACGGAACCCAGATTCCGCTTTCCCATGTGGCGAATATTGTCTACCGCCGGGGGCCGCAGGCCATCAAGAGCGAGAATACCTTTCTCACCGGCTATGTTCTTTTCGATATGAAACCGGGAAATGCTGAAGTTGATATTGTAAAGGCATCCGAGGCGTATCTTGAGAAAAAAATCAAAGAGGGGGACCTGGTTGTTCCGGCCGGAGTCTCTCATGTATTCGCCGGTAGTTATGAAAATCAGGTCCGGTCGGAGAAACGGCTCGCGTTTGTGATTCCCATTGCATTGTTCATCATTTTCATGATTCTCTATTTTCAATTCAAACGGGTATCGACCACACTGCTGGTCTTCTCCGGAATCATTATCGCGGCTTCAGGTGGATTTATCCTGGTCTGGTTTTACGGGCAGCACTGGTTCCTGAACATGGACCTTTTCGGGGTATCGTTACGAGAACTGTTTCAGCTGCATCAGATTAATCTGAGTGTTGCGGTGTGGGTGGGTTTCCTTGCACTGTTCGGAATAGCTTCGGATGACGCGGTGGTGATCTGTACCTATCTTGAACAGCGGTTCGCGGGAAAAATGCCGCAGTCCATTGCGGAAATACGCCGGATGACTGTCGAGGCTGCCACCCGGCGTGTGAGACCGGCAATGATGACCTCCGCAACTACCATTCTCGCACTTCTCCCGATTCTGACTGCTACCGGAAGAGGAGCGGAAGTGATGCTGCCTATGGCGATACCGTCGTTCGGGGGGATGTTGTTTGAGCTGATGACGATATTTCAGGCTCCGGTATTGTATGCGATGCTCAAGGAGTGGCAACTAAGGCGACGCAGATAAATTACCGGTCTGACTCAGCATCCGGCGGTAACAGAAGCTTTCTGTTTTTCCCCTCATTATCAATTATCCTTTTCCGTGTTTATTCCGTTGAAAGAGCTTATCGGCAAGGAACTCTATGTTACCGCGGCCGACTTTGCACACCTGGTTAAAGGTGCGGCGAAGGCGGTAGGTGGTGGAGCGTTCGCCGGTATTTGTTTGAAACTGGAATCTGCTGCAGAGGCGGGGGATCGTGAAAAGGCTGAAACACTACTTGAAACAGGGAATAAAGCTTTTCTGAGGTTACAGAAAGCCATTCGTGCTGCCGTCGAAAAAAACGGTATATAGGCGCCTAATTAACAATGCCCTTCTATTTATCATTAAAGTATATTAAAAAAGGACCGATGGCTTGCCGGTTCCGGCTGGTGCCGATTAACTCCCCGAGGGAGACGGGCGCAGTTCATATCGGATACCGGATCAGTACCGACCGGGAACATACATCATTTCCGACGATTTGTCCTTCCGGTGCTTCACCGGTGTTGGCTTCATCACTTTGAGAAATACCGGAGTGTCATGATCACACTTTACCTGCTTGCCGGTGGTACCCTGCTGCTGATCTTCGTGATGTTTCTGGTAATAAGCCGAACATTGAACAACATGATCAACCTCCTGATAAAGATGGAATATTCAATTCAGAAAGAGTTCGACCTGAAACAGGAAGCACTCGAAGTACGTCGATTAATGGAAGAGGAAAACGTCGCTGAAGCCGGCGGACAATCTTCGTGAACAGGATAACCAATGAGCACCACTGATACCCCGGTAAATAATATACAAGGCAGGATCATCGTTTTTTCAGCTCCTTCCGGAGCGGGAAAAACTACACTGCTTGATTTTCTCCGTTTCAGTATTCCCGGACTGGTCTATTCGATCAGTGCGACGACACGGTCACCGCGTCCCGGGGAACAGCATGGCGAGCACTACTTTTTTCTCTCCGAAGAGGAATTCAAACGGACCATCGAAGCGAATGGGTTCGCCGAGTGGCAGATGGTGCACGGCAATTATTACGGCACCCCCCGTTCCTTCCTTGACGAGACAATCGCCCGGGGAAACAATGTGGTAATGGACATCGATGTCTTCGGAAAGAAAAAGTTCGATACGCTCTACCCTGATGCGGTCGGCATTCTCATTCTTCCGCCCGACATGGCGCAACTGGAACTGCGGCTGCGGATGCGTAAAACGGAGAGCGAAGAGGCAATGGAACGAAGATTGACCAATGCATCCGTTGAAATGAATTTCGCCATTTGCGAAGGAAAATACGAGTACCGTATTGTCAACGACGATCTTGAAAAAGCTCAGCAGGAAGTGCTGCGTATTGTCAGGAGCATTGTCGAACAGTAGGCCATGCGCACTTCCGCCGGAGCGGGATGTATTCACCAAGGGGACCCATGCTCAATCAGCTAATGAAACAACGTTCAGACGACACGATTCCACTTCGGCTCGGTAACTATAAAATCCTTTCGCAAATCGGCAAAGGAGGCATGGGAGACATTTACAAGGCGCTTCAGGAACCGCTCAACCGGATTGTTGCTCTGAAGGTGCTTCCTCCGAAATTGTCACGTGACACGGAGTTCGCGAAACGTTTTGAGATAGAAGCAAAGGCGATCTCCCTCCTGCAGCATCAGAATATCGTCAGCATTTATGAGTACGGGGAGGAAAACGGACTGCGCTATTTCGCAATGCAGTTTGTAGACGGTACCGATCTCGGAAAACGGATCGCGGATCATAAGATCTTGCCGATGACGGATATCATCGACTACACCAAACAGATCGGGCGCGGGTTGCGCTATGCGCACAGCTGCAACATTATTCACCGTGATATCAAACCGGGTAATGTCCTGATCGAGAAAAACGGTGTTGTACGGTTGAGTGATTTCGGTATCGCGAAGATCTTTTCCGGAACCAATATCACCATGACCGGCAGTGCGGTCGGTACCCCGGAATACATGTCGCCGGAACAGGCGCAGGGGAATAAACTCGACGCCAAAACCGATATCTATTCGCTTGGTATCGTCATTTACGAGATGCTCACCCGGCGTCCGCCGTTTCTGGGTAACAACCCGATGTCGGTTGCCTATAAACAGGTGCATGAGCAGCCCGACCCGCCGTCACTCAAGCGTAAAGATACTCCGCGACGCCTTGAGATGGTGGTGCTCAAAGCACTGAAAAAAGATAAAAAGGATCGTTACGATTCCGTAGAGGAGATGCTTGAACATCTCGATGCCGTGGACCCTGCGGAGAGTGCATCCGACACTCCCTCCCGTAAAACACCCCGGCCGGTACAGGTAACACAGTCCGATTACGACCGACGGATCACCGATCGCCGCAGCAGGGAACGCCGTTACAGCATCCATACCCCGTTTTCTCTCATCTACTGGGCTGATATGATCAGCGAGCAGTGGCCGCTCTGGCTGCTCATGGCAGTGCTCGGGGCAGCATTCATACTCCACCTTATTTTTCAGCACTGATGACGTACCCCGCCCACGGAAGCACTACTGCCGCCAACAGTGTACCGCACACCCGGGAGAAGGGGGACCGCGGTGAGGATGTTGCCGTTGAGTATCTGATTGCGAAGGGCTTTGAGATTGTCTGCAGAAAGTATCAGTCGCGGCGCGGAGAGATTGACTGCATTGCCCGCGATACCGATGGGACGCTCGTGTTTATCGAGGTGAAATCATCGTTCGGTACGAACTGCGGAAGCCCGCTCTCGTGGGTAACCCCGTCCAAACAGCGCAAACTGGTGGCTATGGCGCGTCAGTATCTTGCCGAACACCGCAGTACCGCAACACCTTGCAGGTTTGATGTCATCGGGATCACCCGGGGAAAGGTTGATCATCTGCGCAATGCCATAATCGGCATGTAGAGATGCTTTGCCGGCGATTTTTATCAATGCGCTGCAGGGGGAAAAACGAAGAAAAAACTGGCTACATAGACACTGTACAATCCCAATAGTACCAATCCTTTTGTTTTGGTGAGCCGGTATCCGGTTCGCAGCATCAGCAGCATTGCTCCCACAATAATGAACATTGCGGGGAACATGAAATAGATCTGTTTTCCCGACAACGTTAACGGATTCACCACGGCACTCAGTCCGGCAACCCAGCAGATATTGAGGATGTCGGCTCCGAGGATATTTCCCACCGCCAGCGCGCCTTCGCCTTTCCGGGCGGCAATTATGCAGGTGGCGATCTCCGGAATCGATGTTCCCAGTGCGACAAGGGTAAGTGCGATCACCGCCTCCGGAATACCGACATAGTGGGCGATCGACGTGGCAGAGGTAACGATGTAGTGGCTTGCCCCGACAATGCCTCCCAGTCCGACAACGAACAGCGCCAACAGCAGCAGTACCGGTTTCCCTTTCGCCTTGTCGATACCTTCCAGTTCCTCCGGGAGTTCCGCATCGGCACTGATCTTACCGCTTTTATGCAGACGGAAAAGATTGATGAAATAGAGAATCAGAAGCAGCACCAGAATACCGCCCTCAATCCGACCAAGTTGATGGTCAAACACGATAAAGAGAAACGTCAGGACTTCAACGATGACAAGGAATATCGCCGAGGTGTTGAATACCGCCGGAAGAATGATGATGGGAGCTGTTGCGAACAGACCGGCAAGGCCAAGGGCGATACCGTCGTCGCAGATTACCGATCCGATCGCATTGCCGAGCGCCATTTCCGGGCTGCCCTGCAACGCTGAAAGAATCGATACCGAAACTTCCGGGGCGGTAGTCGCCAGCGAGACCATGACGATACCGATTACCAGACGGGGAATGTTGAACCGGTCGGCAAGGGCCACGGCGCTGTCGACAAAGATATCGGCACATTTCGAAAGGATCACGAAGGCGGCAACGAGTACTCCCCACGCAACAAACTGGTTGACTTCGATTGCGGTTTCAATGAATTCCATAGGGTTGCCTGATTGTCTATTGAGGTGGCTGGTATATCAGTACGTGAATATACATCTTCAGGAGTTGGGAATGGTATTGGTAACCGTCATCAGTACGGGAAGATTACAATCAGGGGAAATACACCGAAGGGCTGCTCTCTCTTTAAACTCCAACGTTCACTGGAAAATAGAAAATTGCTATTAAATTCCTGATAAAAATGCTACAATCACCATAGACCATTTTAACAGGGGATTTGTATCAAACGATGACCTACTCAGAAGAGGCACTTTCAATACTGCGGAATTTCAGAGAAAAATCCGGTGATCCGGCATGCCAGCGTCAGGCAGGGGTGTTGTACTGGAACCTGATCGAGGAGTGCGTTTTTTCCTGCATCCGTGAAAAACGAGACCTCGGTGAAATGCTCCACCAGGAGTATGACCTTTTCAATTTCGGCATTTCACCTGTAGTGCGTGATGATGCGCAGGCACTCGGTGAGACCATGCGCAATGCCGGCACTGTGGGAGATCACTTCAAAATCTTCCTCGTGACCGACTGGATCATGGAATCGTATCAGAAGACAATTTCCGGTGATCGGATCGAATCGCTTGAACGTGAATTGAAGGTCGCAGAACTGCAACTTTCTCGTCATGAACAGGAAATCAGGAACCAGCAGCAGCTGCGCAGGGAACTGCTTAGTCAGGAACGCGGTAGCCTGGCGGAGATGATCGAACAGCTGGAGCAGGCAGACAGTATGTCCCGGTATATTCTGAAAATAAAACGCCGGACCGCGAAGGGCGCATTTCTCTCCGTTGATGAAAAACGGAAAAACTGCAGAATCCAGATGGATTACGAGAAGTTAAACTCCCGCACGGCGAGAATCGGCGGTTCACTCTCGTCGCCTGAGGCGAAAACGGCGCTGAAACAGTGTGCGGAACTTATAGAAGTCAATATGCTCGGAGCACTGGACAATGAGGAGCTTGTCGCCGGAATAAAGGATGACCTGTCGAATATCCAGGCGCAGCAGCATGCATTATCGTCAATGGAAATAGAAGCGGCCCTGCGTAAGGAGTTCGATTATATCAGGGATATGGTGAAGCTTGCGGCAAAACGGCTCCATCTGGAATCCAGCTGCTTCATGAAACCCGGCGAAACGGCTGCCGGTGTTGCTGATGTCAATGCATGCATCGGGAGAATACTTGCATTCGATCCTGAAATTGTCCATAATCAACGGGTGGTGCTGTTCGGTCCGCCGGGAATACTGCTGGTTCCCGGAAACGGAAGAGCGTTGTATGAGTGGAAGAGTAACAGGATCATCGTTCCGCTCTTTACTCCCGATGGCAACCTGATGGCGTCAATCGCGACCAGCATGATCGAATACCGGCTCGATACCGACGAAGAAAAAAAACTTCTCACCTCCTATAACGAACTGCCGCGCCACAAGGGTGTGAAGTCGGTTATCCGCCTGAAAAATGACCTAATAAAGGATTACCTGATCTGGATGACCTCGGAATACAACGGGTACAAGGTATTACCCAAGGAGGAACGGAAATGGTTTGAACAGGAGATCGCACCTGCAAAGAATGACATTTCCGTGCCGCTTGAGTGCCGCCCGTACATGATGAACAGCGAGGAGTTCAACAGAAAATGCAGGGAGACGGACACCATTCTTTCCGGCGGCACCGGTCCGGTTCCACCGGAAACACTATGGATATCGGGTATCCTGCTCTTCCAGCAGGGAAAGTTCAAGGAGTCAATGGAGTGTCTGGAGGCTCTGGTGCAAAAACAGCCGGACAATAAAATGGCCTACTATAACCTGGGGCATGTCTGCATGAAACAGATGCGCAAACAGGAGGCGCTCCGGTACTTCACTGAATTCTGCAAACGCAATCCGCAGAGCTGGTGGGCATCGGTAGCAATGGATCATGTGCGGAGACTTCAGGCCGGTGCTTCGGGGTAGGGGGTACTGCCTCCGCTCCGGCATTGCTTCATTCCATACTTTTGTTTCCAGTGTAAATGGTGGTAGTTGGACCTTGTCTTCTGCGACCTCACCCCTGGCATCCCCTCTCCGCCAGGCGCGGGGAAAATGAGAAACTGCATTTTTGTCATCCCCCTGCCTTCGCCGTAGCCCGTCCTCCATAGCATTACGGAGGGTGGACGGCTTCGCGCAGGCAGGGCGGGATTTTCTGTTATTGATTTCAATGATGATCAAATTTACTCAGGAGTGGGGTGCCGACCCCACACCACACGAAGTACAAGATCGCGTGGATGATAAAAGCTATCAGCGGAGGGTGGACGAAGCACGGTAGTGAGAGTGCTGATGCCGCGCCGGTTGTGCGGGGCGCGCCCCGCCCGTACAAATCCGTCTGTTTCCGCAATGGTGGAAAACGGTTGTGACTTACGGCAGTTATTCACTGATACGGCGATGATTCTCTGTGGCGAGTATGAGGTGAATGAGTAAAAAAACGGTTTTCCGCTGCCCCGGCTATCAGACCACTATTATTTTACTATTGTTCCGTAAATTGATCGCTTAGACTGATAGGAGAATTCAATGTCATCTGATTTCATAGGATTCATTGTTGGCATTTTAACGATAATTTTAACCATAGGGCTCGGCACAAGTCTGTGGAGGGGCGGTCGGGTAACCGGCCGTTCTACGCCGGCGCGGTAAAAAAAATGGCAGATTGAATTGATAGTTGCCGCATTTTGTTTTCTTATAATAATTAAGATTAAACTTGATAATGGTACGCGATAATTCAAAACAAGCCGCCTTAAGAACGGTGAGAATATAAACCTTTTTCTACGAAACAAACATGTTTATGAAAACCCTTTTTTTCTTTATTTGTTGTTTATCATTCTATGCTTTCGCCGGGAAAAACATTGTAATCCCTTTTGACTCTACTCGTACTCAAAAGGAAATATTGGATTCACTACTGAATATTCATAAAATAGACAGTTCGGATTACATGGGTATTTTGTCACATATTGATTCTATGAAAACAACAGAGGTAATTTTACCCAAATTTAATAATCCTACTGGAATAATCAAAGGTACCCGGGTAAAAAGGGATATCATAAATATTATTATGGAGAAACTGCATGACATTCGAATGATTTATATTGAAAAGCAGAAAGCGGAAAAAAGATTAAATGGAAACTTAGTTATCCAAATGATTATTCTTCCTAATGGTAATTTAGTCAATTGCACAGTTTTGGAATCATCGACAAGTGACAATGATTTTGATGAAAGTATTTTGAATGAAGTAAAAAAATGGAAGTTCAATAAAATAACCGATTTAAAAGATACAACCATTGTGAATTATCCATTTGTTTTTAAAAATTAAAACGCGCATAATGCGCGAGAAAATCGCCGTGCTAAAATTACTAATAAACCGAATACTGATTTTAGAAACTATTGCATCAATATGTCTGCATGAACAAACGTGATGAAAACAATATTTAAAACTGCGTCATTTATATTTTTTCTTTTCTTTATTAATTGTAATTACATTAATAGCAAATTACCTTTGATTAGATATGAACGAAGAATCAGCTTTAAGGTACTTGAAGGAAACTGCAGCACACTACACATGGATGGTGGAAATAAAGATCTGGCGATAGGGAAGGATGGGGTTCGAATACGAAACAAATATTTTAAATTTAAAAAGAGCATCCAGTCGTTGTTGGTAAAATATCGTTTTAATTATGGTGATTGTATTTCATATGGCTCGTGTTCTTTTGAACAGATTGCAAAATATCCGATCAAAATAGAAATAAATCCAATTACAAAAGATTCGATAGAAATATTTAGTGTCAAAAATAATAAAATACGATATAAAATGCATAATGAGATCGCAACTATTATTGATTCCGATTCAATACTGTTTTCAACTGATAAATTAGATACGACTTTTAATAAATATAATGGCAAAGAACAAAGATTGATAAAAGCCATTAATTATAAAACAACTATAAAATATATGGCCACGTTGAATTTAAATACAATGCAATATGAAAAAGATTGAGAAAATGCATTTATTAATTGAAATCACAAAGTAAAAGAACCAACATTCAAAAAGAACGCAGAGGGAGAGTTTGCGAGAATTTCGGATGTGTGTAAGGCGTCTGTTATAACGCTGGCTCAATCGCAGGAGTGAACGTCGCAGCTACAATTGTCACTATCGGTTCGGATTCGTAGCGTAGTACCGTGTCTTCAGTATCGGTGGATGTTTGCAACGCATTATTGCTTCTGATGATAGGGGAAGGAGAAGGTTCTCGCGTAACTATAGTTGAGGTAGGGGTGTGGGAATAAGGGGTGGGGGCGGTGAGACAACAAATAGCGCTTACAATTTGATTCAAAACTGACATACCCCGTCCACTGGACGGGGGCAGAGATAAGAGGCAAACCGGTCTTTAATGGCCGGTTTGCCTGAATTGTCAAGTACGAACTACTCTGTTATGTACCACTTCTGGTTGGCACCGCCGTTGGCCGGCCATTGAATATCGGCGGCTCCATCCGCCGTGGAGGCACCGGTTATATCGAGATAGAGACCGGAATTCTGGTTCTGAATATTGTATGCACCGTTACCTGCATCGATGAGTTTCCATTTCTGATTGTTGCCGCCGTTGGCTCCCCAGTTGATATTGGCGGTTCCGGGACTGGTTTGCGCTCCATAAATATCCATGTATAATCCGCTGTTTTTATTGACAATGTTGTAATACCCGTCGCCGAGGGACACGAACTTCCACAACTGGTAATCAGCACCGGAATACGACATCTGTACCACGGCTTCACCCTGATTGGTTGATCCGTTATTCGGCTGCAGAACCTTGTTGCTGTTGACATTGGTCAGTCGGTACCACTTGGGAGGAGCTGGAAACGGGTCGGACTGCGCCGGTGCTATATTCCAGTCCTGGTTACTTCCGCCGCTTGGCGTCCACTGGATATCCACCGCTCCGTCCGCCGTTGAGGCACCGGATATGTCGAGATAGAGACCTGAGTTCAGGTTCTGGATATTGTATGAACCGTTTCCGGCATCGATGAGTTTCCATTTCTGGTTGTTGCCGCCGTTGGCGGACCAGATGACATTATTCGCTCCGGGAGTTGTCTGAGCACCGTAGATATCCATGTAGTATCCGGTACTCTGGTTGACAATATTGTAGTACCCGTTGCCGAAAACAAACTTCCACAGCTGGGAGCCGGTTCCGGAAAGCGGCATTTGTACCACATTCGCGCCCTGATCGGTGCTAGCAGGTTGTAATGACTTGAGGCTGTTCAAATTGGTCAATGTATACGACTGTGAAGAGGTGGGGAATATATCGTTCACCGGTAACACCACCTGAACCCAACTGTTTCGGGATGTGTACGTTCCATCTCCCAGTTGTCCGTAGTAGTTATTTCCGCAGGTCCAGAATGTTCCATCGGTTTTCTGAATGACGGTGTGATTATTTCCCGCAGCCATGGATGCCACGTCGGTGGCGATTTGAACAAAACCGAACGACGTATCAATGGTACCTATGCCGAATTGACCGACTCCGTTGTCACCGGTCGCATAGAGGGTCGTTCCTTTTAAAATAAGACTGTAATGCGCTCCCGAAGCAATATCACTGACACCGTCGGCTATTTGTACGGGAGTATACGCGACTGAGTTTAGCGTTCCCAACTGGCCGAGGAAACTGGTACCGAAACCCCAGACGGTTCCATCATTCTTCAATATGAGATTATGACTCTCACCGGATGCGAGTTTGGTTACCCCGTCCGTGAGGTAGGTCGCCATATTTCTGGTGAACACGTCGTTACCCAGACCGCATTCTCCGTTCCAGTTCATTCCGCATACGTACACCGCGCCGGTAGCGTCCAGCATGAGTGTGGAACTCGCCGCTGCGGAAACGGCGGTAATATCGGTGAGCTCTTCACCGCCCGGGTACTTCTTCACATACGCACCGGTTAATTCGTCTTCATTCGTACCGATACCCAGTTGTCCGTAAAGATTGTAGCCGAATGCACTGATTCGGTTATCAGCGGTAATGACAAAACTGGTCCGGTCGCCTGCCGCGATACCTTTGGCATCCGTAAAAATATTGCCACTGTGATTGTCGATTCTGTCGTATGTCGATCCGATCCCGAGTTGACCATGATCGTTCGTGTACAGGGATTTAACCTTTCCCGGTGAGCGGGTAAAACCCATAAAGAGAACATGGCCGCCGTATTTGCTGGTGGCAATATCAGTCATGCCCGCACCCTTATTTTGATGACAGCCTGTACAATTCATCACCTCTACCGGGGTAGCGGAAGATCCGCCATTATTCAGTTTCGCGCCGCAGCCGTAGGGAATGGAGGTTCCCTGTTCGCTGTTTATGTTCAGAAAGTAGGTGACTTGGCCTGCGGCAATGAGTTTGACCTGGGCATCGGCAATGATGAAGTTCAGGCAGACGGCCAGCATACCGGCAGCCCAAATACTGGTACTACGGGCAAATACACTCATACGTGTAGCTCCTTTGTAAAAATGTGGTGATGGAAAGTAATGTATCTGCTCCCCCTTGAAATGTTAAAAGTTGTCCAGTACCGGTTACGGACAGGCTAGCCTTTCCGTTGCATGGTCTTGAGGGTAATGTTCACCTGTTGCAAATGACCTGCCATACAGACTGGAAGTACCACCGCGTAAAACAGTATGTCGACTTCACAACAGTATACGATAGGATCAGGTGAAGGTTGAAACCTGCCAATCATTGTGAAGCGGTAAAAATAAAAATACTAAATTAACGCATCGGAAACGGAAATGCAAGTATCATATTCAACGGAAAGAAAAAAGTGAATTGATTGGCGGTACGGAATAGAATATTGCGGTGGCTTCATGTAGGGTATCCTCCCTCGGTCACTACTCAGGACGCCCTTTGTTATTCTTTCCGTTGTTATTCGCACGTGGTGCTCGGGGCTTCAGCCGCCACGCGCGTTCGTGAAAAAGAGTATTTCACCGTATGTCAAAGCAGGTCGGCTCACGCCAGCCGCAACCTGCTCATTGCCGCTTCGAGTTTTTCCCGCACTTCTGACGGGGCATCGCACCGTGAAAGAACAAAGTCTCCCGTAGCAAGTACGTTCTTCCATCGTGGGTTTTTTGAGAACAGGCGGGAATCGAGATACCGCTCCAGTGTTTTCGATCGTTCAAACCTGTCGGGAGCTCCCTGTCAACTGAGTATCGCGGTCTCCGGCGAAGGTGACCATTATCCCTATACGCTCTCTGGACACAGCTTGAAGGAAATGAGGACAGTTTCAGGGAGATTGTCCTGACCATCGGTACCGACAGCTCCGCGGCCGTGCATACCGCACGCGCAAATCGGTTCGTGCGCCCGCTTGATGTCCGTTACCTTTCCGGACGCGGGCTGCTGTTCAGTGCTCCCGGTACTATTCCGGCAGACGTGGAACTGTTCGCACTCACCGGACGATTGCTGCTCCGTCGGCAGCTTATCGGTATCGGTTCGGTCCCGGTGGCTGGTCGTGCAGGTTTCATCGGCTCCGGTCTGTATATCGCGCGCGTGCGGCAGGCGAAAAAACTGGTGCAGAAGTGTGTCAGGATTGTCAGGTGATCTCACTTCCCGGTACTATTTTTACGACAACGATAGTTGGCCGAACTTTTAATCACCAGTGCGGTTACATTCCCCGTAGCTTGTTACGGTTCCGTATGCAATCTATTGACATTCGCCTTGCTGCATCGAAGCTCTGCTTCGGGGTAGTTCATTGTACATCCATACGTCGGATATTTCTTAACCAGCGGAACATCTCCTGTTGTAAAACTGACAGGTCTTCGTCAAGCACGCAGGTACCTATTCTTCATCGGTGCGATCCTGCTCCTCCCGTTGTACCGCATAATCGTAGATCGTCTGGTGACGCATGACCTGAAAACCGATAATTGCCGAGAACCCTGCGGGAAAACTGTACTCCAGTCCGAATATTTCAACCGTCATCACTGCTGCAGCCAGAGGAATATTCATGCTGCTTGCCAGCATCGCGCAGAATCCCACGGCAATGAATGCGTGACTGGATGCACTCCCGAATTCGATACCCAGCAACTGTGCCATGGCGGTACCGAGAAGCATACCGGTTATAGCTGCCGGGCCGGTAAATCCGGCACTCATACCGCTGCCGACGGTTAAACAGTTGCAGAGAGCCTTAAGCAGCGCCATGAGGACAAGCAGCGCTACGGCAGGGAAAAATGCGGGAGATGTGCGTCCGAAAAGTACAGTGGTGTTATTGGTGAATACAGCCTGCACCATTGAGCTGCTGGTGCCGAGCAGTTCGGGGTTGATTGCCCAGGCAATGAGTGCTGCGGCGGATGATCCGATCACCACCTTGAGTGCCATGTTGCCTTCGGTTCGTTTGAACAGTTGTGCAATCCGTGTATACAGCATTGTATATCCACCGCCGATAAAACCGACAATGATTGAAAACAGCACCAGGTAGCCGATCAGTGAAAGCTCCATAAACTGGTCAACCGCATCAAAAACATAAAAACTCTGCCAGCCAACGGATTTGCAGACAAAGACAGACGTCGAACTGGCCAGAATCGCAGGGAAAAGATCCCGGTAACCCATTTTGGCCTTCTGAATGATTTCAACCGCGAATATCCCACCACCGATCGAGGAGTGGAATACCGCGCCGACCACTGCGGCAAGACCGCAGATTGATGCGGTGCGCTGCTCGTCGACGGAAAAGAATGATCGTTCACGAATGAGGAGACCTCCCGCGAACGACATGGCACCTGCTGAGACTCTGCCGAGTGGGCCGACGATACCGCCGTTTCCGAGAGTAATAAGTGTCGATAGCGCCGCCAGTAATTTGTAAATGGTAACCCGAAACGGCAGTTTTCCGGAGTGAAACCGCAATGCGGCTATATACGAGGGAAGCCCTTCGCCGGCGGCATGGCGTTCGAAAGGGTAAATGAGAAACCCGGCAGTGAGGGCACCGGCTACCGGCCAGACAACAAGAGGCACCGGCAGAGAGGAAAGAAGGTGTGTACCGGTCATGCAAAGCAGGGAGAAGTAATGTACCAGTGTGCTGCCGAACAGGCCGGCGGTAACGGCACTTACCGTCCATTTAAACAGATATCCGTAAGAAATTCGACTCTGTTCAGGAATGATGTTTGATAAACGAGTCAACATGGCTGCTCATCATGGCGTTTTGGAACACAATGTTCTCTGCAGTGAGTATATAATGAGATGGGATGAATTCACAGGGAAATGTAGATCGGTCGGCAGACACCGTTTCCGAGTGATAAGCAACAGGCGGCTGTCCGGTTAACGGCAACAGGGGTAAAATGAGTTGAAGATGAACCGGTATTTCTTACGGGACGTGGGTAGTATTCCGGCAACTGATTGTACCTCAATGAAGGTCTGGTGTGTGAGTAGTATCCGGAGGTTGGGGCCCGCATATATTCAGTTTTTGAAACAGGCCGGCTGTTACGACGGCCGGAGGTGGATGCGCCCGAATGTGATGGCAGGGTGGTGGAACGTAGTGAATTGCCGGTGTATTTGTATGATTTCATAGCGTTTGCAGGCGGAGCGGCACTAGTTTGCAGACCGCGGTAGTCTGAGCGGGAAGCGTAATGATCACTGAAAACGGCATTTCGTTGAGTGGAGGACTACGCGCTTTTGACATATTTTTTCTACAAAGGTATTTTCAGAGTAAGGTTTATCACAATTACAGAACTGGTGGAAATGCTTTTATGGCGAGTGGATATTTCATTACCGGTATCACGACCGGGAATCTCATCAGACTGGTGAAGCGTAACGGCATCGGGAGACAGCCGAAGTACGTGGGGCGTTTTGTGGTACTCCTTCTTTATTCTCTCGGTACCTCATTGTTGAAACTGATTGAAAAGGTACTCTACTCACGGGTTATCGAAAACACACGTTGTCCGGAGAATCCCATATTCATTATCGGGCACTGGCGATCGGGAACCACCTATCTCCATCAGATATTCAATGAATTGCCCGGATTTAAAACACCTTCAATGCTTGAGATCGGGACACCGGAGAGTTTTCTGGTTTCCAAAAAGGTGCTCTCACCGATTATAAAAAGAATACTCCCATCTAAACGGAGCACCGACAACGTAGCACTCAACCTCAACGAACCACAGGAGGATGAGTTCGCTCTCTTCAGGGCTACAACGCACTCTCCGGTAGAAAAACTGGTATTTCCTGATGACAACGGTTTCTTTCTTGATCGACAATGTGATTTCATGCCGTCGGAAACTGAAGCGCATACCTGGAAAAAGACACTCATAACTTTCTGCAAGAAACTCTCGCTCCACGGAACAGGCAGAATCGTTCTGAAAAATCCATTTCACTCCACACGGATTATTCTGCTTAAAAAACTCTTCCCCCATGCAAAGTTCATTCATATTTACCGCGATCCGGCCAAAGTGATTCCATCAACCATCAGAATGTGGAAAATCGAGGGGAAACAAAATCGTCTGCGGGAAGGTGAATCCGCCCAGAGTCTCGACCATGCCATCTCTGTTTACGATACCATTCTCTCCAGAATCAAGCGTGATCTTCAGAAACTCCCCGAACATGATTACTGCACTATCCATTTTGAGGACCTTAAAAACAACTCGGTGGAGACACTTCGCACCGCGCTGGACTCGATAGGGGTACCACTTACGGGAGAGCAGGTGGATCGGCTCAGGGTGTTCACCAATTCGGTACGGAATTATCAGCAGAACAAGTACCATCTTTCGAACGAGCAGATCTCTTATATCAGGTCAAAACTGCGTCATCATCTGCACCCGTGCGGGTAAACGGACCGGATGTATCGCTGCAGACCTCTTCCAGCCGAATCCAACTCCCCGTTGATGCGTGATCGGAATAATGCCGCAACGTGGCTGTTGCTGTGGAGTATGCTGCTGCTGATGGTTGGTGCGGTAACCGTTTCCGGTAAGAAGCCTGCCGGTACCGACGACGTGCATAAACACCAAGCGAAAATCGAGGCGTGGACGCTGTGTACGCGGGTTGAAAGCTCCGGCGGAAACACCAGGTACTGTGCCCTGTTCTTTCTTTCCGGTAAATTGTTCATGGTATCCGGAAATTACATTCATTACGGCATGCTCGAATATCCCTCGCTTGAGTACACTCATGAAAATCAAACCCTGGTGCCTCCGTTGAAAAAAGTACACCACGATTTTGTGAAACTTGACGAGCATCTGGGGAACAATTCGCTCACCCGCGACTCGGTCCCGGGAGTGATTACCATGGCGACCGAATTTGAACGGTTGAAAGCAGAATTCACCATTACTTCACGAAAACCGAAGGTTACCTTCCGGGAGATTATCGGCAGCGGGTATGCGAAACGGAAATTCGATTGGTATCTGCTGCCGCGTTGCAGGGTCACCATGATCACCGGGGAGGGGGGCGATGCGGATGATACTTTGACCGGCACCGGTCATTTTCAACAGTTTTGGGGAAAAACGGGAGGAGCGAACTGCGACTGGGTCGTAGTACATACACGCGGTGGATATGATCTGATTATCACCCGATTTACCGGGGGAGAAAACAAACGACCGTGGTTACCGGGTGATTATCTGTTCATAAGTGAACCCGATGGATCCGTGCGGAAGCTAGAAACGTTCACCTTTCGGGTTACCGACCAGTGGGAAAGCACCACCGGGAAACGGTTTCCGACAGGATTTTTCGTCAGGGCACAGTCCCAGGGGATCGAACTTACCATCAAGGCGCTTACTCCTGATCAGAGCACTACGGTTGCAGGAAAGGAATACTGGTACGGTTTCGGATCGGTGCAGGGGACCATCGGAGGGGAGAACCAGGAAGGGTGGGCGTATATTGCACCTCAGAGCACATCGCACAGCACTACTGACGGCAGATGATCTGCTTCTCTCCGCTGCCCACCGCTCAGTGAACACCGATTCTGGCGCAGTAACGGTATATGGGGCATCGGTTGCATTCCGGTCGAACCGGTTTGCAGAGATGTTGTCCGAACGAAACGAAATATGAGTTGAACGTGGTCCAGAATTTCACCGGAAGGTGTTTACGCAGTTCCATCTCGGTGGCGAGCGGAGCAGCGGTTTTCAGGTAACCGAGCCGGTTGAAAATCCGGTGTACATGGATATCTACGCAGACGGCGGGTTTGTCAAACGCGATCGCCACCACCAGATTCGCGGTCTTGCGGCCGACTCCCGGCAATTCACAGAGTTCCTCCACCGTTTCGGGCAGTACTCCCTTGAAACGGCTTTGCAGTACCCCGGGCAGCTCTTTGAGGTGACGTGCCTTGTCGTGGTAGAACCCGACGGGGTAGATCAGCTTTTCAATCGCGGCTACCGGAAGCCGCGAGAGGTCATCCGGGGAGGCAACCTTTGCGAACAGTTGCGCGGCTGCAGCGGCGGTCGTCTGATCTTTCGTCCGGGCGCTGAGGATGGTGGTGATGAGCACTTTAAACGGATCGTTGGTCTGCAGCTCAATGAGTTCTACCACCGGCATCCGGTTTTTGTGGAATTCCTTTTCAAGAATCCGGTAGACCTTAGTGATATCTTTGCTGTAATAGTCCAATTGTTTACCGCCTCACGTGACGCATAAACGCGAATGAGAGTTCAAGCCGGTTGGAGAGCCAGAAAAGGGGACGTTCCTCTTTTTTTGAAGCCTGATCGATATCGGTGAAGCCGACCCTGTCGCCATTTTCAAGGAAGTAGCCATAGCCCCGGATAGTGTACCAGATTCCGAAATCGGTGGCACTTGCGGCGTTGAGTCGCCGGAGCATTGAAATGCCGAGACGTATTCCCGCCGCACCACCGTGAAGAAAACGTTTCGGCGGACTGCTGATCTGATTGGCGATGGTGGTAAAACGGTGAAAATCAGCGGTCGCGGTTGCGGTTCTGCGTATGCGTACCGCTACCATGGGGGCAAGATCAATCCCGGCCGAGAAATAACTCCGTTCCACACCTTCAATGGAGAAGTATCTGGTTGGAATCGGCCGTCCCCACTGCAGTGATAACAGCATGGTGTAGACATTAATTGATTCCTTGAAGTCTACATTACGCCCAGTGGTGTCTCCAATTGCGGAAATGGTGCCGGTGAACACTTTGCGCATCCATGAACCGGAGAGCGTGAGCGCCAGTTTACGTTCTTCGCGGAGAGAAACAAGCGACAGTATGACCGGGAAGCTCATGGTGTATACAACCGGCGCCTCTTTTACCGAAAAGGTAAGCCGTGCCGAGTCCATTGTTTCACTGTTCTGCAGTGTTGAGTCGAACGGAACGCGGTACGATGAGTCGGTGAGGCCCAGATGCTGCAGTGAGTCCGGTTGTGCATTTTCCCAGAGTGAAAGTAACTCGTATCCTCCGAACATCCAGCCGATTCCCGCAGAGAAATGAAGTCCATCACGCAAGGCGGTACTGTCTTCGGTTGATTGCGGACCCGGGACCTCCGGTTTCTCAAGAACAGTGGCTGGTGAAGCGGCTGTTGCCGAAGAGGAATGAGTGCTGTCCTGTGCCGCCGCGGTGGTATCGTCTGTGGTGGTGGAGGAGGTAGCTGTGGCAGCAGCTGTTGTAGAATCGTTGACTGCCGCATTTGACGTTGTGTCATGTATCGGAGTTTCCGCCCGGGATGTTCCGGTATCCGGATCAGCTATTGTTGCAGTTGTGTCTGTTGCAGCAGGAGCCGGTTGAGCGGATACTACGTTGCCGGAAATAAGAAGTAGTACCGCAACTAAAAAAACTGCAGTGCACGGACCGAATAATTGTTTCCGGTATACGGGGGATGGTTCAGAAATCCGGTAACGGCATTCGGGAACAGTGCGCATACGGAAATGAATCATGAGTTGATTACCTTACACGGGAGAATTGTTGGACGGTGCCGGTGGTATGCCAGACGGACGGTGAGGTTGATGCCGATAGTTGTATAATCACGATGCAACCTCGATGGCCACAAGGGTGTAGTCGTCGTCATACCGGTAGGCGCTCAGTCGGCTTCTGATACCGCTCAGCAGTTTACTGAAGGGTACTGAATTACACGAGGCGAGCAGGGCGACAAAGTCGTCGTAGCCGAGCATGGTACCGCCCTCTTCAACCGGACGATCCACTTCGTAAATACCGTCGGTGAAAAGAAAAATACGATCACCTTTCTCGAAAGAGACGGTTGCTTCCTCGAACTCCGTATTGGCAAGTATCCCTATAAAGGTACCGGGAGTGGTGAGTTCCTGTATGGTGCCGTCTTTTTTAATGAGCACGGGCATAGGGTGTCCGGCACGGCAGAACGTGAAGGTGCTTTCGGCGAAATTGAATATTCCCCAGAAACAGGTAATGTAGTGACCGGTGTGAACGTTGTTGAGAAGGTCCTCGTTGATACGGGAGATCAGATCGGCAACCGGTTGTTCATGTTTGCCGTGATTGTACAGCGACATTTTGGAAATGGTTCCCACAAAGGCAGCCGAGAGTCCGTGTCCCGAAGCGTCACCAATGAATACTCCCAGATGATCCGAGGGGTAGGGGATGAAATCGTAGACGTCACCACCGACATCGGCGACCGGGTGATAGGTGTGGTCGATTTTGAGGCGGGGAACCGCAGGCGCGGCGGTCGGAAGAAGTCCCTGCTGAATGTTGCGGGCCAGTTGCAGTTCATCGCGGATGTTCTGTTGCGCTTCACGGAGATGTTTCATCGTTTGGGCGAGGGAGCGATTTTTCTTTTCAAGATCATTTTTGAGTTTTTCGAGCAGCGTAATGTCGCGCAGATGTTCGGTTATTCCGATTTCATTCCCGCCGTGGGTGAGATTGAACGGGGAAAAGGAGATCGAGAGTACACGGTGTTCATCGGGAAGTTCGGTACGCGGCAGGGTGAGTGACTTTTTCCCGGCGATTGCTTTCTTCAGAAGGCAGTCTTTACAGGGGGAGGTTCTTCCGCGCAGCAGTTCGTAACATTTTCCGCCTATGATATCGGGAAACGATTGGTTGACAAGCTCCGTATACGCACGGTTTGCACGCCTGATGGTGAAATCGGCGGTAATGACCGCAAGAGGGTCGCTGATTCCATCGAACATATCCTGCAGACCTATTTTACTGCGGTAGATGAGGTGTACCGGAAAACGCCGGTACAGAACGATTACCAGCGAGGCAATGAGCAGCACAGCCGAAAGGGATAAGAGATGCAGGGAATCCATTGCCGTTTACTTTCCACTCGCTGCAGCGAGTCGTTCTTCGGGAGCACTGCGGCGCAGGTAGTTGGGGTGGATGTCGCCATGGTGGTTCCAGAGATCCGCTGTCTCCAGCGCGTCAACGCCACCGGCTGCGCACAGAAGACCACGCTGCAGTGGATGACGTTCTATCGGCAGCGGAGTGCAGAACTCCGGAAGCGAAGAAAATACGGTACTTTTTTTGTAACCGACGGTATCGGTGACGACGATATCTCCTTTGGACAGAGCGGCGGTAAACTGCTCCGCGGAGGTGATGGTATCGTCGGTCCGGCGGACAAGGCGGTTTTGCCGGCGGGAGAACGATGCCCAGAAGACATCGTTGTTGCGGGCATCGATGGCAGCGATAATTCTGCCGTTGTGCCGCAGTGCCGCATGGGCAAGAATCTGCAGTGATGAGACCGGCAGAACCGGTACCGGGTGCGCGGTGCAGAGACCTTTGATAAATGCGATTCCGATGCGCAGACCGGTGAAACTGCCGGGTCCTGTTGCAATGGCGATGCGTTCGATTGCTTCCGGTTGCAGGTTGCCGCTGCCGAGAAGCATGCTCACGGCCGGGGCAATATGCTCAGCATGCGAATTACCGATATACCGGGTGAACGATGCAACCGGTGCACCGTCGCGGTAGATTCCGAGGGAAAGATCGGTGGAGGAGGTGTCGATACCGAGTATCGTACTCATGGCAGTACCGTTTCCTTCCGGGCAAGGGCCTGACGGATGAGTAAATCAATGAGGCCGCTGAAGGTTCCCCCGGTTGCCTGGTAGGATTTCGGGATCAGTGAGTTCGACGTGAGGCCCGGCAGGGTATTGACCTCCAGAACATACAGGGTTTTGTTCTGCAGCAGAAAATCGGTACGGGAGATGCCCGTGCACCCCAGTATCCGGTGTGCCGCGACGGCAATCTCCTGAATCTGCTCAAGCAGCTGCGCCGGACGGGGTGCCGGTACAAGTTCTTCCGACGCTCCGGTGGTATACTTTGCCGTATAATCAAAAAATGACGCTTTCGGACGGATCTCGATCGGCGGAAGCGCAAACGGTCTTCCCGTTGCATCGTCGAGCACCCCGCAGGTGAATTCCGGACCGTCAATCATCGATTCAATGAGAATGTCGTCGGAATACCGTGAGAAATCGGTGAGCATCGCGGATAGTTCATCAGCAGTTCCCGCGCGACCGAGCAGTTTACTCGAACCCGATTGCGGACACTTTATAAAACAGGGAAGTCCATGCGTTGCAATAATTGATTCCACGGTGACCTCCGGATGGAGCGATCCGAAAATGGAATACGGCGGGGTGGCGAGCCCGTGACAGGTGAAGAGCGTTTTACAGGTGATCTTGTTCATTGCCACTGCACTCGCGTAAACATCTGAACCGGTGTAGGGCATCCCGATACTCTCGAGATATCCCTGAAAAACCCCGTCTTCACCAAAGGAACCGTGCATCGCGAGAAACGCCGCGTCGCATCCCTCCCATACCGGTACCGCATCGGCCATGGAAACCGGACCACGCATTACTGCTGATGTGTCGGGTGCACGAAGATCTTCGAGTGACGGCAGTTTCTGCGGATCGGTATCACAATAGAAAAACTGTTTGTGACGACTGATCACGACCGCCCTGACCGTATAGGATCCCCGGTCAATATACCGGAGCACTTCGAGACCGCTGTTCAGAGAGACCTCGTGTTCAGCCGAGGGACCACCCATGCAGACGCAGATCAGTTTTTTCATGCGTCTTTCCTGCCGGAAAGTTTTTTCTTCAGTACGTCGACCACCTGCGCGGCGGCAATACGGTACTGTTCTCTGCTGTCCCGTTCACGTATGGTGACGGTGTCGTCGGTGAGCGTCTGCGTATCAACGGTGATACAGAACGGTGTTCCCGCCTCGTCCTGACGCGCATACCGGCGGCCGATCGCCGCCGTCTGATCATAGAACGACTTGATGGAATTGTCGAGCAGGTCGCGGTAGATATTCTCCGCTTTTTCCGGCATGCCGTCTTTTTTGACCAGCGGGAGTACCGCCGCCTTGATCGGGGCCAACGATGGATGAAACCGCAGCACGGTGCGTGCGTCTTTGCCTTCACCCTCGACATCGTACGCGTCAACGAGAAAGGCGAGTGTTGCCCGGTCGGCACCTGCTGCAGGTTCAATCACGTACGGGAAGTAGTGACTGTTCGATTCGTTGTCGAAATAGGCGAGACTCTTTCCACTGCCTTCTGAATGCGCCTTGAGATCAAAATCGGTCCGGTTGGCGATTCCCTCAAGTTCACTCCAGCCGAACGGAAATTTGTACTCAACATCGGCGCAGCCTTTGGCATAATGTGCCAGTTCATCGGTTGCGTGTTCACGCATCCGGAGGTTCTCCTCTTTAATGCCGTAGTCGATATACCATGCCCGCCGTGCATCCTTCCAGTAGTTGTACCAGTAGGTATCATCGTCGGGGGGAACAAAAAACTCCATCTCCATCTGTTCGAATTCACGCGTGCGATAGGTGAAGTTTCCGGGAGTGATCTCGTTGCGGAAACTTTTACCCACCTGGGCGATACCGAACGGCGGTTTGAGGCGGGAGGCCTGCTGCACATTGAGAAAGTTGACGAATATTCCCTGTGCCGTTTCGGGCCGCATGTACACTGTTGCCGACTGGTCTTCAACCGGACCCATGAAGGTTTTGAACATCAGGTTAAACGTGCGCACTTCGGTGAATTCTCCGCCACAGGAGGGACATTTGTCAAGGTTTTCGAGGTGGTCGGCGCGGAACCGGCTCTTGCATTTTTTGCAGTCAACAAGCGGATCGGTGAATCCGCCCAGATGGCCGGATGATTCCCATACCTTCGGATGCATGAGGATCGAGGCATCGAGTCCGACAATATCGCGACGGTTGGTGACCATTGAGCGCCACCAGGCCTCTTTGACGTTGCGTTTAAGTTCCACACCGAGGGGGCCGTAATCCCAGCAGCTGTTCAGACCGCCGTAAATTTCACTCGACTGAAAGATGAAGCCCCTGCGTTTGCAAAGACTGACAATGGTACTCATGAGATCGGGGGCTTTGGAAGCCATTCAGTTCCTCCGTGGAAAGATATAATGGAAATTGGTAGTATCCGGTAATTTGCTAAGGTACTCACGGTTCACAATGCGATGGTACCACCCTGTTCACTTGATTACAGTACTGCTGCCCGGACCTCAGGCGATACCCGCATCTTTCAGATTTGCAGTCATACGGTCTCTGATACTCGCCGACGTATCGACAGAGAACTGTTGACCGGTGATCATCTCGTAGAGACGGATATACCGCGACGAGAGCTCGATAATAAGATCATCGGGTGCTTTCGGGAGTTCCGGATCGTTGTACGGATCACAGTGATCCCGGAACCAGAGCCGCAGGAACTCCTTATCGATATTTTCCGGTTCCCTGCCCTGGTCCAGCCGTTCCCGGTAGGTCGCGGCAATCCAGTAGCGCGAGGAGTCGGGGGTATGAATCTCGTCGATCAGAATAATTTCACCGTTGTCATCAACGCCAAGTTCGTATTTGGTATCAACCAGAATAAGTCCGTTCTTTGCCGCGATTTCGGTTCCCCGTTTGAACAGGCCGAAAACGATTTTCTCACACTGTTCCCAGGTCGCTTTGTCGATAATACCTCGTTCAACGATCTCAGCTGCGGAAATTGATTCATCATGTTCGTCGGATTTGGTGGTGGGAGTGAGAATCGGCTGTTCAAAGGGCTGATTTTTCACCATGCCGTCGGGAAGCACATTGCCGCAGATGTTCCTTCTGCCCTTGTTGTAGAGTGTCCACGCGGAGGTGTCGGTGGAACCGGTAAGGTAGCCCCGTAAAACGAATTCAATCGGCAGCACCCTGCATTTACGGGCAAGGGTGACGTTGGGATCCGGAATACTGATCACATGATTGGCAACGATATCGCGGGTTGCCTCAAACCAGAAGGCGCTCACCTGATTGAGCACCTGCCCCTTGAACGGAATTGCGGCCAGTATCCGGTCAAAAGCACTCTGCCGATCGGTCGTTACAAGCAGTAGCCTGTCGCCGAGGTCGTAGGAATCGCGTACCTTGCCCTTTTTTCTTCCCGGTAGTGCGATAAACGAGGTGTCATCAAGGCAATTGGCGAGATTTGCAGAGATCATTTCGTTGGCGAGCATCAGAAAAACTCCATGAGGTTTAATACTATATAGTATAAAGAAGAAGACCTCTAAAATAATATGTGGCGGCTGATGCCAGTAGCGGCTACTGAGGATTTGTGGAACACCGGCAGAGGGGGAACCGGTATGGTATTCATGGATCAATGATCTGCCTGCGTGAGCATCAATTTACATCAATTACTGGATTTATAATAAAAAACGTCCGGTGCATACAATGTACGCACCGGACGTTTCATGAAGCAGTTGTACTGCTGTAATTCAGTCAGATCACTGTCGGTGCAGCACTCTTTTCATCCGTCAGGTGCATACTACCGCCTGGCGGTGGGAGTGCGGCAGACAACGCACGCCTATTTTCCGACGATGATTTTTTCGGTCCATCCCTGTTGACCTCTGATCTCAATCCGGCATACATACACCCCGGCGGGAGCCTGCGAGGCATCCCAGACCGCTTTGTGACGGCCGGCGGGGATGGTACCATTAAGGACCTCAGCGATCTGTTTACCCTGCGAATTGAAAATATTCACGCTGACGCGACGTGAATGCTCCATGGTGTAATTGATGATCGCACTGGAGGTTGAGGGGTGGTAACCGGCGCTGAACAATGAAGCTGTCGCCTCTCTGCTGTTGGGTTCCAGAACCTTTGTCGTGGCTCTTCCGTATCCCGCATCCCGGATATTTTTCATGATCAGTTCATCGGTTTCATCCGACGGTCGACCTGCGGTAATGCAGCCCTCGTAAAAGGTACCGGACGACGAATTGCTGTTGTCGCCGCCGACACCAAGAACGATGCCGCCATGCATTTTCCAGGTGGTGGGAGCCCGGCCGTCGTAGGCGGTTACCAGATGAGGTGCTTGAGCATTGTCGGCAAGCGATCCGCTGGCGACTCTGATTGCATATTGTCCGATGTTGTTCTCGGTACTGGTTTTGGTGATTCCGAGGGCGTAATTGAATTTCGAGGAAGGCAGGTTGTCATTTCTGACGTTCGATTGCCCTGAACCACCGGCCCATACTCCGGCTTCCATATCATTTAAAAACCACGGACCATTTCCGCTGCCTTTTCCCCAGTAACCGATTCCGAAGAAAAGTGTATTCATCGCTCCGGTGGGGCCTGCCGCATTGTTCAACGATGCATTTCCGAAATCGAAGCAGCAGCAACAGCCGACACCCGGCCGCGAGCCGTCTTCCAGCGCATAAATTCCCTGTGGTTCGTTGTTGATCGGCATACCGTCGGGAGCCTCTACTGAAGCCGGATACCCACTGTATCCCTCCTGCTTTGCACGATACCCCTGATTTGCATTATTTGCCGTATAGAGTGAATACACCTTATGGCCGTTGACGGTCAGCGATTGAGCTTTGGCGTTTGCCTCTTTGCAGTCCTGACTTGCAGTCCCGATGTAAGATCCTTTTTTTGCTACGGTGAGGTCGTTGCCCCTTCCTGACTGGTCATAGATTTTCGAAATGGTACCTGCACTGTTACCCAGGAAATCGTCCTGTTCTTTCGCGTTGGCAAAACCATCATCGGTTTGTCCGATATCCTGGGTCCCACCGCCCTGTTTGCGGACCTGATAGAGAGGACCTTTATAGGTGCTTGAAAGAGACCGTACCGTACTGTAAGCTGCAACACACGGTGTTCCGGCGGTTTCATAGATATCACATGGCCCTTCCGCTGCAGAGGCTTTAAGTGGTAAAATGTTGATAGCCATAATGGCTGCCAGAAGTGTACCCATACCGGTAACCGAACTATAGGATCGCATAAAAAATCCCCCTTTTGTGGACTTAAAGATTAATGTTGAACTGATTTCTTTGAACAGTTGATTCTTGCAGATATGCGTTAACGTTAACGCGTTATCATATATAATAATATACTCTTATTTTAGAATACAGCTGTGTTTTTAATCGCCTGGATTGATAATTTAACAAACTATTGAACCGGGACAACCGCCGTAAAAAATTATCGTTACGATATCACAATCAATGACTTACCGTTAGTGCACTGTATTTATTCCGCGGTGAGGGGTGATATCATCGAGCTACCGGGATGCTTGTTTGAAGGTGTCTGCAGGATTCTTAGTATATTGAGTATCCTGTTTTGAGGAGCAACGGCAATCAGAATTGCTGAACTATGTGGGCGACGTTAGCTCCCGAAGCAAGTTACCATAAAAATGTTATCAACAATAATGACGATTCGTTATACACTCCCGGAGAACGGGGTGGAGTATCGGGAGAGGGAGTAACCATGAAGAAACCGGCCACCGGTAATGCATTCCCGACAGCTGTACTGAATCCGGTTGAATTGAAAAAGCGGCATATAACCAGCTCGATTGCGGGAGTGCTGATTGCCGGAGTGGTGCTTTGGGTTGGTTGCAGCGGCAATATCGTATTGCGATCAATTTCTTCCACCTCTGCAGACAAGCATGACTGCACCACCACGCAATTTGATCAAACGGTTACCCCGTTCATACTGGATACCTTGCAAAGGGGCCGGCTGCGGCAAAGTGAAACATTCAAGGTGCAATCAAACTATGGGTCGATGAACAAATTCATTACCCTTTTCCGGAGTAACCGGGGTAACACAGCGAAACCGTATATGTTCCTCTTTCATTTTACCGACAGGCTAGAGGATCTAAGAAGCGACACCGTGGTAACGTTCGACCTCGGGACCGATTCTCTGGTGCTGCCTCTTTTTACTGATCCGGCGTCAACGATCATCAGCAGCACTGCTGACCGGTTTTTGTACGCATTTCTGTCTGACCCGCAAATCCGCGTTCTTGTGGCTGCCGAAACGGTTGCAGGGTATATCGGTATGGTCGATTTCGCGCTACCGTATTCCTGCAGAGCGCTGTGGAGAAATGTAATTGTGGATTAATGCTGTCGACCACGATTGAAGTGTGAACCCGTTTGCAGATCTGCTGTATCCTCCGACCGGTGAGTTCCACTCCAGCTTGTCGAACATCTCCGGGATAAGCACAGTCGAACAATCCGATACCCCGGGTTGGTACAAATGAACAAAAAGTAACGATGTCGCTGGTGCTTCAACTGCGGTAGCAGCTGATTGTTATTGGAATGTGTGGATGGAGGAAGAGGCGGAGTCGCAGCCGAATATGTCCGGAAAAAAGACGATCCCGAGAGCGACCCCGACCCCGACTCCGAGTTCAGGGCCGGGGCTGTTATGCCATGTACTAAGAGATAGCTACCATCGAAACTGCTTCATAATAATTCTTCCCAGGTACATTCTGAATCCTGACTCCTGCCCCCCCCCCACATCATTTCTCCCGTGACAATTTCCTCGTTTCCCGTGTATAGTAAACTGCCGTGCGTCTGCCGCTTCGCAGAGCAATACCTAATCGCAGGGAGGGAAACCATGAATTTTCATACAGAATGCTTCCGTCACTGAGTTCCATGCCGTTTATGCTGTAAGCCGCGGAAACCTCCACAAAGAAATTGGTATACGAACTCAGCATTGTTTCGTAGCCGATAATGGCGGGCATCAGGTAGTAATCGGTCTGGCGGTGCGGAGTGTGCAGGTCGTAGTCCATGTAAAAGAGCGTGGTGAGATAGACTGATTTCGACCGGTCCGGGGTGAACCGCCACGCGAACGAGTTATCGACAGTCACAATGCCGGATCGGTCATCGAACCGTGCCTTGTCGCCGAAATCGAACCGGTGGTATTTGAATCCCGCGGCAAACTCATTCGACCAGAAAAATGATTCCGTTCTGCGCAGCTTGACGTTCTCGATTCTGGTCCGTACCGTCGACTGAAAGACCCCCGCATTCCCTCCGATATCGGCGCCGATATCCCACCAGTACACCAGTCCATACCGATACCCGGCCATGATGGCAGGGGGGAGCACATCGGCGTCCATATACAGCAGCAGCGCATGTTCCTTTTTATTGAGGACCCCTGCACCACGAACGAACGAAGGTTGCCGGACAAAACCGATCGGGGTGAAATCGTTCGGTGCCCGGCCGGCGGGAAGCTCGGCATAGAGCGCCTTACCGTTGGGGAGGGTATCGCGGAAAATGGTGAATGCCGTTTTTGTTGTATCCTGCGGGCCTGCGGCCCGGGCCAAACCGGGGCCGGTACACCATAGGGCAAGCAACAGTAGGAGACGATATTTCATACCAGCCATCCTTTTCCGAATTGAGGGAGGTAAACGATTTATAGTTTAAAATGGTTCATGCGGCGGCAGTGTAGTATGTTGCGGGGAATCTTGACACGTTAAACAGGAAATTCCCGGTGGTGGTATCTGTTTCAGGTTGTCGAAATGGACGGTGAAAAGGTGAAGTGATGGCCATGTATAGTGCTTTCACCCGAAAGGTATCGGGGACCGGTTGCACATTTTTACGGAATGTTCATTTTCCACTGAACAGGCCGGTGAGCTCGAGCGATATTCCCCAGTTTAAAACGTCTTCATCGCTTATCATCAAGTGATTCACATAATACGCCAGGTTCACGTGGTCTACCGGGTGGATACCAATACCCCAGTTGATTTCCCTGTATTCGAAGGTATCGTCTCCCCATGAATACCGGTCGTCATGCGTATCAAAATGAGTGCCGAATCGCAGGAACACACGGTTGAAAAGCGAGACCTCGGTACCGAACGAGTACTCCCAGGGCGATTCCGATTTTTCTTCTGTGCGGACAAGCCGGTAAAACGGCATCGATTCGTACGAAAGAAACATTGCCCGTAACGATGCCGCAAGTGTGATGTCGAGCCAGGGTACTTTGGTTAAAATCTCCTGCATGTCGTACTGCAGGCCGGTGGTAACGATGAAGGGCGCCGCTACGGTGCCGCTGCTTTTATCAACAATCGTGCTGTCGTATTTTTCATCGAAGTACCGGCTCTCGGCACTCCACGACAGTTCCGGACCGATATTCGCCGCTGTCAATCCGTAACTGATTCCGGCCGGACCGGTCAACTGGTACCCGACATCGAAGGTGACCGGGAGCTGGTAGGAACCCTGCAGTGCGACATTGTACCGGTAGTGTTTTACCGAGACACCGATGCTGTGCCGCAGCAGTGTACCGGTGGTGAACGCTCTTCCGTACGAGAGTGCGAGAAGAAGCCGGTATTCCCGGTAGCGCTTATTGTTCCGGCACTCTATCGGACGATACCCGCATTCACAATTGTCGCCGTTTGCATTGCAGATGACGGTGTCGCATTCTTCGAGGAAGGGGTCATCAGAATTGAAACCGCCCCAGAATTCCAATGAATCGAGAATGTTCATGTCGTTGCACCCATTGTACAACCCGGTGCTGGTCGTTGCATACGTGAAACCGAAGTTGCCGATGGCGGGGGAGGGTGAAAATGAGGCGTAGGCGCGTTGCTGCCAGGATTCACGTATCTTTAAAACAGGCAGCAGACGGTGGAACGTATACCCTGCGGCGGCGGATCTGTTGTCGGAAGGAAACAACCCGAGCGCTGCCGGATTGTTAAGCATTGCCGATGGTTCTCCGGAAACGACGGCATCGATTTTTCCCATACCGATCTGCCGGGGACTGTGCGTTTCGCGCAGCGCGTACCAGTCAACCATATACGAATTAAAATAGCCGTTAAGCGATTGTGCCGGAAGTAGTGCCGGGAAGAGAACCAGGAACAGACATTCCAGAGTGAGTGCACGGCGCAAAGGAGCGAGGGCGGGAAACTGCATTGGTGTTCCTTCGGTGGACGTGAAATGCTGCTGGAAGTCAACCGGCCGGGGTGTTGGACTTGCGGCAGATAAGCTGCCGTGATCGTGGTTCTGCAGAAGGCCGGTTACCATGAGAACAATATAAATTCCGAACCGGTTTTGGCAACCAAAAAAACAGGAGCCAGAAGTCCGGATTCGGAAGGTGGAAACGATTTGATTATCTGTCCATGCCTGTTTCGCAGCGGTAACTTTCATCGGTGAAAGAAATGACCGTTCCCGGAGCGCGGCGCAGCGGTGCGATGGGGAAGCGGTTGCCGCCTCGTTGCATGCGGATCACTCTTCCCTGCAGATCGAAGAACCGCGTATCCACCGGGGCACTGCGGCGATACGAACCGCTGGTGAACAGTGCGTGAAAGTTCCAGGGAATATCGTTCCGGCGGGCAAACGCGGCGATACTGTCGGCTCCCCTCCAGTTCATCCGGTCGCGGTTTGACTCAATTGCTCCCCACTTGCACTCGTTCTCTCCGGTGATAAAGTTCCAGTAGGTCAGGAAATCACTGCGGACCATTCCGCGTGTCGTCAGGTTTCCAAGAAACTTGCCGGCTCCGTTTGCCGGTACTTAGAACATCGTGCAGAAAAAAACCTGCTTTGCCTGATAAATAACCATTTTTTCCTCCCATCTAATGGTTTTTTCCACATTCTGATGATCGTCATCTGCTGACTGGGCACTGCGCACAGCACCTTTTTCCATTGCAGCGATGCCGATCGGAATAAAATAGAACCTGTGCCGGATCAATCCCTCAAAACACAGTTGGTACCACTCGGGGCAGGATCGGTGCCACCGGCGGTTGGGTTGTGTCGTAAGACACTTTTTTTCCGGCCTGAGTGCTGGAACTTTAGATCGGATTAATCGTTACATTGTAGTCTACACCCGTTTTTGTTCGTTCGGAGTCGAAGTCGAAAAAGACCGGGGTCAAAGACGATACCGATTCCGATAGCGACTCCGACCCCGATAGTAAAATGCATAACAGTGGGGGGGGAATTACCATGCGACGGTTAATAAACAAGGTAGATGATTACAGATCAGTCAAGAAAGTATATTCAACCTTTCCTGAAGCAAAAAATCATTGTACCCACATCAGAAAAAGAGTCAACCGTGAACACCGACGCGATCAAGGAAACACTGTTCAAGCACTGTCTGGACTATGTGAATGCGCATATTGAAACCAACCGGAATGCCTTTGAGCAAGCGCAGGAAGCCTCCCTGAGCGAAACGAAAACCGTTGCCAGTGAGGAACCCGAAACAGGAAAGGAACGGTCGCAGCGCGAAATGGAAACTATCGGGCAGCGGCTCGAAGAGATTATTGAACAACGTGAAATGCTTCAATCTCTCGGGTACCGGAAAAAATTCACCTGCGTTGAACCGGGTGCTCTGGTTGCAACTACCGTCGGTGCGTTTTTCATTGCAATGAGCGCGGATGAAATTGAGATTGACGGCGTTGAGTATTGTCCGATTTCGCTGACGTCGCCGATCGGGATGGTGCTTCGAAATAAAGTGGCCGGAGAGAGTGTTCTTTTCCGTGAAAAAAAGATTACAATCGAGAACGTCTGGTAGTTGGGCGGTTCCGGTTCTGCGTTTCATAGCGTAGCAAGATCCACCATGGTATAAAGTGTGGAATTTTCATCTTTGTTCAAATTCACAAAAAATACTTGTGATATGACACCCACTTTACCTCGATCGGGCTCGGCACAAGTCGCGGGACGGAAATGGAAAAACATGAAGTGGAGGCGTCCTGTGTGGTGGTGGTCCTCTACTGATTTTTCGATATGGATACCGACTCCGATAAAACAACTGGAACTCAGAAATACTTATCCAGATACCAGTACCAGACCGGCTTTTTGCTAAATACTATCGTGACAGCAGGTCTCTCGGTCAACACTGTAATCATCCCCGCTTATTGCATTTCAACTACAGACAGACCAATTTTATACCTGATTGTCACCTAAAAAAACAGAATTTTACCGGATGAAATTTCAGCATCGCCCTTCTATTCACGATCGAATAGTTCCTTCGATCAGCGTGCACCACTGCGAATCGGAACGGTTACGCTCGGAGTTGCGGGACTTGCCGGTGGGGCGGTCGCCTATACAAGGTAAGTTATGAGGAGGGGGCGTCCCGTGCCGAGATTATTCACTCCTGCTCATTTTCGATACCCAGAACCGACCCCGAAATCCGATCCCGAAATCCGATCCCGATGCCGACCCCGATGCCGACCCCGATGCCGACCCCGATGCCGACCCCGATACCGACCCCGATACCGACCCCGATACCGACCCCGATACCGACCCCGATACCGACCCCGAGAATATCGCTCAGAAATACATATCCAGATACCAGTGCCAGACCGGCTTTTTCATGAAGTAGAGCGATCCTCGTGGTGCATAGGGGTAGGTTCCCCAGACGAGATCGAAGCAGACGCTCCGTTCGAACGTGGTGGTTACCGCGCGCAGTCCGAAGCCCAGTCCGGTGCCGGTTTCAATCTGTGGCGGGTTGGGTGAGACGAGGTCGAGAAACCGGGTGGAGACTCTGCCGTGGTCGAAGATCAGTGCACCGTCGATGCGGTAGGCGATAGACGAGAATACGGGGCTTATCGCGCTCAGGAGAAAGAGGTCCATGTCGGGAAACTGGTAGATCGGAAACCGGTACTCCATCGAGAGCGTCAGGCTGTTGTTGGCAATGAAGGTAAGCCCGAACTGGCTGCGTGCATACCCGCGTACCGATCCTTCGCCGCCGAGCTGCAACCGGTGGGTAACCCCGGCATCATTGGTGCGTGCAATGGAAGTGATGCGGCAGGCGAGATGGTGTGAGGGACGGAATCCCTGGTTGTACCAGCGAATATCGGTGTAAAGCTGTCCGTATGCTGGAGCGATACCGTTGTAGAGCGCATTGGTCTGTGCGGTGACGGCGAGCATCCACCCGCTGGTCGGATCAAAGTACCGATCACGGTAGTCGGTGCGCCACTGCAGCATCGTAAATGCTTCTGAAACGCGTACAGTGTCGGTTTCCACGAGTGCATCATCGAAAAGGATACGGCGCCGGTACATCGGCATGATACTCAGATTAACCTTGGAGCGCAGCGGCAATTTACGACCGACGGTTACGGAGCTGCGCAGAATGCTGTGGTCGATGAGGAAAACCTCATCGGGCATCTGATCAGCCCGCACCCCGAACGAAAAGAACCAGGGGGAGGGGAGAAACGGCTTGTACCAGCCGATACCGATCGAGTGCCACTCAAACACCGAGGCGCTTGCACGCAGCACTTCCGCCTTGCCCCTGAAATTATTGTACTCCATGCCGATTCGCAGTCGCCACCACCGTTTCGGTTTTCCGTACTGGGAGCTGTAGAGTTCACCGCCGAAATCATACGGGAGAAGGTAAAATTTTTCGGTGACGATAATGTAGATACGGTATCCGTCGCTACCCCGTAGCGAGAAAATGTCCACCTTGAAAAAGAGCCCAGTGTTTTTAAGCAACCGTTTTGCGTTTTCGATGGCTGCTGAATCATACGGCATACCCGCAAAAATTCCCGAGAGAAACTGGATGGTTTCGGTTTTAGTGACTTTGTTACCGGATATAATCAGCGAGGAGATAACAGGAGTTGCTGTACTGGAATCAGGTTGCTCTGCAACGGATAACCGCATTGAAAACAAACAAATTAGAATGATTACCGGATAGTTCAGATGACGTCGCAAGAGGGTACCTGTTGAAGTCGGGTGGTGGTGTTGACCGGGATGGCTTTAAGCAATGGTGTCTGATGAATCATACATTCAGTGTACAATGAAAAATGAGAATTTTATACCGGTTACTTCCTGACGTTATTCAGGCGGTATTCGCACCAGCAGTGTCTCCCGGGTGACTGCTTTCAACAAAAAAATAAAAAGAACGGAAGATCTGTAAGCCGGGTTCTGTCTGACACCGGACGGCAGTTAACCGCCGATGGAAGCAGTCATCTATCTGGCCGCTGCTCTCCGGAGAGAACCGCGGCATTGAGCGACCCACCCGAGAGATATAGAGACGGACCGCCTCCGGGTACACGAGGTACCACATCTCTCCTACTTGGTCTTGCACCGGATAGGGTTTGCCTGCTCCCGACTGTTTACGGGACGGTGAGCTCTTACCTCACCTTTTCACCACTCACCCCGCTCCCGAAAAACGGGAACAGAGCGGTCTGTTCTCTGTTGCACTTTCCGTACCCTTACGGGTCCCTCACTCAGCGCGAGGTATCCTGTCCTGCGGTGCCCGGACTTTCCTCTGCATACTTAACCTGCCTATGCAGCGACTGCGCGATCTTCCGTTCCTCAATTGATTGCAATCGTACCGTGATACAGGTAAATATAACACCGGCGGCATCCTGCGGATGCTGTGAAATGAGCTGCCGCCGGATGGTGTAACAGATGTTATTTTAGAGGCCTTGCGAAAAGGCATCAGTACTTTCATCCACATTGGTTTGTGATCCTGCCATTACCGTGGAAGGTGCTCTGCCAATTCTCTTCCACTGTTTGCGGAGGATGCATCGAATCGGGACATGGAGTGGGGTGACTGATAGAAAAAGCAGGATGCTCTATCGGAAAATCATGGAACGGAAATAAAACGGGTAATGTCATTTTTTTCGGACAGTGAGGTTCGGGACCACGCATTCGCCGCAGTATACGATGAGGGTTTTCGTCTGCATGGGAACGGGCGGGTAGGGAACCTCCACTTTATCGGTGATGCTATTGTTGCCACGGTGAACGACGGGACACTGTTTCGTGTGGCGATCAGCAGAGCGGATCGGAAGCTGCAGTTCAGCTGTACCTGCGGTGCCGCACATGCGGGAGCCTGTTCGCATGCTGTAGCTTCTATGCTCGCTGCAAACGGCCATGCGGCCATTCAGGTGGGGATCAACTGGGATGACGACCCCGACGATGACAACGGTGAGGCTGAGGGCGCTCTGAAGGCTCCGCCAGCTGCCGAAGGGTCGGAGTCTGATCCGGTCCCAGACAAAGAACCTCCCGAGTTTGAGGAAGTTGAAGAAGAACCTGAAGAGGTGATCGACTATCCTCCAGAAAAACCCTTGCTGCGTCTCTACCTTTCAGAGCGAGAGGGAATGCTCCTCGCGGAATTGCGATTTGCCTACTACAACGGGATTGTGGAGTTTTCCCGTGCCGACAGCGCTTCCTCGCGGCTCATTGCGGCACAGGACGGCAAAGTATACCGTATCTACCGATCCCGGGCACGGGAATCGGCAGCTGCAGGAAAACTTGCATCGTTTGATTTAATTCATTACCAGACAGGGTATTACACACCATCGACTGACCCTCGTGACTGGACCCTGCACCAGCTTTCGCAACTCTCCGCCGAGGGGTTTGCCATCTACGGGCAGGAGCAGCTCCAGTCGACGCAGGCACGCAAATCGAAGCCACTTCTCGGTGTTACCGTTTCATCGTCGGATGAGGAAATTTCCTGTTCAGTCCTGCTTTCCGTTGACGGTGTACCGGCTACCCTGGCGGCACTTATCATGGCCATCCGTCAGAAAAGCCGCTTTATTCTCCTCTCCGACGGCTCGTCAGGTATGATTCCCGAGGCATGGCTCGAAACCTTCTCAGCGCTATTTGCAACACTCGAAACAAAACCGGAGAGTAATCGGATCAACTTCAAGGCCTCGCATATCGGTCTTGCCGAAGCGCTTTTCGACATTGCCGATACGTACTCCTGCGATGCCGAATTCCAACGTAAAAAAGAGCAGCTGCATACCTTCCGGGGCGTTGTACCACAACCACTTCCAGCGGATTTCAAGGCAACGCTCCGTGAGTATCAGCATGCGGGATATGACTGGTTTTACTTTCTGAAAGAGTTCCGTTTCGGGGGATGCCTCGCTGACGATATGGGGCTTGGAAAGACGGTGCAGACACTCGCCCTGTTGCTGAGGGAGAAACAGCTGGGGGAGGGGCAGCCCTCGCTTGTGGTGGTTCCCAATTCGCTGCTCTTTAACTGGCAGCGCGAGGCCAGGAAGTTTGCGCCATCAATTAACCTGTTGATTTATCACGGGAACAGCAGACATACCTACAGCGATATTTTACCCATGGCCGATGTTGTTCTCACCACCTACGGAACGGTGCTGCGCGATTGTGACCGGCTGCGGATGGTCCATTTTCACTACGTGATTATCGATGAGGCGCAGGCGATTAAAAATCCGTCTTCGCAGATAAGCAAAGCGGTTCGGTCGCTTGATTGCAGTTTTCGGCTTGCACTGAGTGGAACACCGATCGAAAATAACCTGTCTGAACTGTGGTCTCTGGTTACATTCCTTAATCCAGGAATGATAGGAAGTTACAGTGACTTCGTTAAGGAATATATCAAGCCGGTTGAGCGGGAGATGAATGAGACCCGCCTTGATCTGCTGAAAAAAATGGTCTACCCGATTCTCCTGCGGAGAACCAAGGCGCAGGTGGCAAAGGATCTTCCTCCGAAAACCGAGATTGTGGTGTACGCGGAAATGGTGCAACGACAACGGACTATGTACGATATCACCCGGGAACTTTTTTATGGTCGTATCAAAGATTCTCTTGACCGGGTCGGCATTGAAGGAACGCAGCTGCAACTCCTTGAAGGGATGCTGAGGCTGCGACAGATCTGCTGTCACCCCCGTCTCTACGAGATAGCCTACGGCGATGACAGCGGTAAATTCCAGCTGCTTGAAGAGGAACTGCACGATGCGGTGAGCGAGGGGCATCGGGTGCTGGTGTTCTCGCAATTTGTTACAGCACTTGAACTTCTGCGCGAACGGCTGCAGTACACCGGGCTCAGGAGCGAAATGCTCACCGGTGCAACGCGGGACCGGCAGCGGGTGGTCGACCGGTTCCAGAGCGGGGAGGGTGCTCCCATATTTCTGATCAGTCTCAAAGCCGGAGGGACCGGACTTAATCTCACGGCAGCCGATTACGTCTTTCACCTTGATCCATGGTGGAATCCGAGCGTGGAGAACCAGGCGTCGGATCGCGCCTATCGGATCGGTCAGACCAGACCGGTGTTCGTCTACAAGCTCATAACCCAGGACAGTATCGAGGAGCGGGTTCTCGAACTGCAGGAGAAAAAACGGCAGCTTGCCGACAATATCATCCAGACTGAGAACTCCTTCTTCAAACATCTCAATAAGGGTGATATACTGCATTTGTTTGAAAAATAAAAGGTTATGGCAGAGTATTCTTCTTACCTGCAGGTTCATGTACCGGTTGAATCGTCATGTCTTCTTCATCGCTCATGCCTGTTTAGTTTAATTCTAAAAACAACAATACGTTACCGCATACCTACCGACTCCTGACTTCTGACCACGCAGTAGAGGTGTTTCGCCAATTCTGTCTCCTGTTTAAATATTTAATGGTATAACCGCTTAAGTTTCTTCTCCCGCTCACCGATAATAGTATAAGAAACATTGGTAATCACTCCCTGAAGGAGCTTCCTGTTATGGGGATTTCAGTAAACGGGCCATCGGGAATAGACACCCAGTACATCATTGATTCTCTGGTTGAGCTTGAACAGACGAAAGTCACCACCGTTCAGAATCAGAAAAAAGCCTACCAGTTGAAGATCGATGCCTATGCGAAGCTCAAAACAATGCTCTCTGATCTGGGGACGCGTGCGAGCAGTCTTTCAAAGCTGAGTTCCTTCGATCTTTTCAACGCCACCAGTTCAAACGAAAATGTCGCTACCATTACCGGTGGTGCCGGAAGTGTGGACGGTACCTACGATGTCCGGGTGTTTCAGCTTGCAGGCAACGAGAAGATGATCAGCGGTGACGGCCTCGTCAACGATCAGACTGTCGCCCTTTCCACACTGGGCATCGGTATTGGCACCATGAACATCGATGGCGTCGATATTGATGTCGATGCTGATGACACCCTTCAGGATCTGCGCCAGAAAATCAATTCAGCAACTGATGCCGATGGAAACCGGATTGGCGTCAGTGCCTCGGTGCTTAAAATTGCCGACGATAACTTTCGCCTGGTGCTCACGGCAAAAGAGTCGGGAAGTGCCGGGGTTTCCTATAGTGATGTTACCGGTTCTGTGCTGCAGGACCTTGGAATAATTGTTGATGCAGCAGGCGATAAGGGTATTGTATCACAACAACTTACATCTGATGTTAATGTCGCGGCTCTGGCCGATGGCGAGAGCATTCAGTTTACTGCAACCGACCGGACCGGTAAGGAGCTCACCGCGAATGTGGTTCGCAAACCCGGATCAACCGATGAGGAACTGTTGCAGGATATCGAGAATGCGTTCAACGGTATGGTGACTGCTTCATTTGATGCCGGCACCGGGCAGCTGATTCTTACCGATAAAGTTGGTGGATCGTCACAGCTGGCAGTCACGGAAATGACCGTGGCAGGTGCGGCCGCGACTATGAATGTTTCCACCTGGGGTGATGAGGGCGCCGGTATACTCTCGTTGGGGAAAGACTCCTATTTCAGTATCGAAAATATCTTCATGAGCAACAGCAGCAACACTGCCACCGGTTTTGTGAGTGGCGTAACCGTTGATTTTCACCGCATTTCCGCTGAAGAGAGCACGACCCTTACTCTTGAACGCGATAAGGACGGCATCCAGAAAAAGTTTCAGGATATGGTTGACGCCTATAATGCTCTGGTACGGTTTTCAAAAAGCAGCACCAAAGTTGCTGATCCGAATGATGAGAAGGCAAAGAGTGGGGATCTGGCAGGTGATTCCACGGTGCGCAGTATTGTCTCACAGATTAACGGGATGTTCCACCAGCAGTTCGATGAACTCAATTCGGTGTACACCAGTTTCAATATGATCGGGCTGAAAACCAACACGCAGAGCGGTGAGCTTGAAGTTGACAACGATATGTTCGACAAAGCCATCAACGACCGGTTCGACGAAGTGGTCAATCTTTTCATCACCCTCGGTACCTCCGACAACAATAACATTGTTCTCGGTACACAGAACAAGGATACCCAGGCGGGGGTGTACACCCTCGAAGAGGTTGATGCCAATACGTTCAGAGCACAACGTTCCGGCGATACCACCTGGTACACTTCCGAGGTTCGTACGGGTGATATCGTCAGTTTCGAGAACGGACCGCTTACCGGCCTTTCGCTGACGGCTCCTGCCGGAAGTATCGGCGCAGGCAACAGCGCCACCTTCACCCTCTCGAAGGGGCTCTCGTCGATCATCAGTGATGCGATCGATAATCTGAATGATTCCTCGGAGGGACTGGTGAAGTTGCGGACGGAATCCTGGCAGCGCAGTATGGACCGCTCCGACGATAAAATCGCGCAGCTTGAAGACAGAATTGAAAATTACCGTTTGCGGCTGGTGAAGCAGTTCAGTGCCATGGAGCAGACACTGAGCCAGATGCAGTCGCAAAGTGCCAATATGCTCAATGCACTCAGTTCTTTATCCTATAACAATAATTAACGTGGGGGTTAATAATGCAACAGGGTTATGCTGCTTATCGAAACACATCGATTGATACCGCAGATCAGGGAAAACTCATTCTGATCGCGTATGATGTCGCCATCAAACACTGCAAGCTGGCGATCGAGAAATTTGAGATGGTCGAAAAAATCGAAGAGCGTACCAAACATCTCTTCAAAGCACAGGATGCCGTATCGGAGTTGCTGGGTGCGTTGCATATCGAAGTGGGAGAGGTTGCACAGAACCTGTATAAATTGTACGATTATATTCTCCGCTCACTGGTTGATGCGGGAGTGAAAAACAACAAGGGAAAAATTGTGGAAGTTGTCGGGTATCTGGAAAACCTCAGAGACGCCTGGAGTGAGGCTATCCTCAAAGTCAAGAGTGAGTCGGCCCCCGCCGTCAGCGCGGGTAACGTGGCGGTACAGGGATGAGTTTCACGATTGACGGCACTGCACTGCTCGGTAAAATCCGGGATCACTATCAGGACATCCAGCTGCTGACCATGCACTGCTGCAGCGAGATCTCTCCCGAGGCGATCCCCGAGATGATCCGGGAACGTGCCGATCTCATGAGCAGGATTGCCGCACAGGAGCGCCAACTGCCGGATGAGTTTTTTACCGGCGAGAAGAGCGACGAGGTGAAAAAAATACAGGAAGAGATCACCACCACCATCGAGAAAATTCTGTCGCTGGATCATCAGGTGGAGCAGGTTATTCAGGACAATCTGGGCAGGATAAAAAAGGATCTTACCGTTTTATATACCACATCGCGTGCCGCTTCGGCATATACCTCGCATAGCCGTTCTTAGAATTCAAATCAGTCAGTTTTTCGGTACACGTGTAGAGACGCCATGCCATGGCGTCTCTACGATACGGATTATTGCAACAATTCCCTGATTTTATCGATACAATCCGCCAGTGCAACAGTCGTTTCCTGACCGTCGGCCATCCGTTTGATTTTCACCGTGCCATTCGAAAGTTCCTCGCCACCGTAGAAGAGGGTTACCCTGGCACCGGTGGCGTCTGCCTGCTTGAGCTGTTTGCCGACACCGACCTGTTTCAACGGAAATTCACAGGCGAACCCTGCGGTGCGGATCGTCTGTGCCATGGCGATACAACCGTCGAACCCTGCATCATCGAGAGCAACAATGAACACCGTGCAGCGAGAGGCAGGCGGGGGAAGGAGCCCCTTCTCGGAGAGCAGGTCGCCCAGTACCACATCTCCTGCGGCGAACCCAACCGCCGGGGTGGGAGGACCACCGTAGAGTTCCACGAGTTTATCGTACCTGCCGCCACCGGCAATCGCACGCATGGTGGTGCCGAGCGCGAACACCTCAAAAACAGTACCGGTGTAATAGGCGAGGCCCCGCACAATGCCGATATCAAAACTGGCGTATTCCTTCATTGCATAGTTATCGAGCAGATCAAACAGACGCAGAAGTTCAGCGAGGGCGGGTGTTTCACCGGCAATCTTTTTTATCGCATCAAGTGACTGTACCGCAAAAAGGGCATTGATCTGCGTGCGGAGGGATTCTTCCGGAACGATTTCGGCAAGATCATTCTGATACGCCTCCGGGGCGATCTTGTTTTTCCGGTCAAGCAGGGCGTAGAGTGGTGCAAACTGTTCCACAGGGAGACCAATCGCCACGAAGCACTCTTCGAGCAGGGTCCGGCTTGAAATCCGTACCTGAAAATCATTGGCACCAAGCCCGAGGTCACGCATCATATCGATAACAGCGGCAATGAGTTCCGCGTCTGCGCTAATCTCGTTGCTGCCGAGAATATCCATGTTGAGCTGGAAGAACTCCCGCAGCCGCCCCTTCTGCATTTTCTCGTACCGGAAGAGCCGTGGAATGGAGTACCAGCGGACCGGCCGTTTGAGCGCCTGCCCTTTTGCGGCAACCATCCGGGCGAGTGAGGGGGTCATTTCCGGTCGCAGGGCGATCATCCGACCGCCTTTGTCTTCGAATGCGTAGAGCTGCTTCTCGATCTCGGCACCGGATTTCTGCGTATACACTTCGAGGTGTTCGAACATGGGGGCTTCGTACGGCTCAAAGCTGTAGCGGCGGCAGGTTTGTTTCCATGAATCAAAAAGGTATTCCTGAAACGACATCAGTTCCGGATAGAAATCACGCGTGCCTTTCGGGCCCGGTTGGACGGCCATGACTGCTCCTTTACATTTTCGGTAAGAACGGGGTAAAAATACATTGTTGGAGTGAAAATATTAAGAAGGTTACGGGGAAAAATGGGTATGGCGTATTATGGGGTAAGTAATTGTTGGGTCCTTTTATTCATCGTCACTTCAATTAAAAAGTCATCTGGTAATTCAGAAAACTGGGTGTTGTATCTATATACCTATTACTTTGTTTAATTGGTATTACATAAGGAAATATAAAGAGTTACATTTGAACAATTACTTGATAGACATACTTATCATATATATATTATCTGTACCTATCATTAGATTTTGATGCATAAATTTATCACTCTCACATCTACCGTCAGGGTATTTTCATGAGAAACAACACCGTTGTCAACTCAATTTTTAGGATTGCAATTCTTGTCGTAAATTTTTTCTGGTATTTCTGTGTGGTTCCACAGGATCCTGACACCTTACAACCAAATAACCTTTCCTACGATTCCACAGAATACACGTTTTACATTGATGAGTCATTTCCAGAAATTTCTCCTGCGTATGAAGAGGGAGAACCTGATTCATTTGTAATTAATCCCCCCCTGCCCAAAGGCTTGTTTTTCAACAAAGAAACAGGTGTTATTTCGGGAATGGCGAAGGATACAATATCTACCACAACTTTTACAATATCTGCTGGAAATAGAAACGGTACGGATTCAATCACGATAACAATCACCGTGCTTGCTCCACCTGAATTTATTGTACAGCCGGAAGATGTGGCTGTATTCAAAGGTGAATCAGCCCTTTTCAGTGCTGTTGCAGCAGGTGCGGAACCGTTGACGTACCGGTGGACTAAAGATACCTCAGAAATTGAAGGCGCCGATTCAACCAGATTGGATATTGATGATGTGCAGAAGGAGGATACCGGCTACTACTGCTGTTTCGTTACCGATGTGAATGGTCGGGAGGCGAAAAGCAATATCGTCAGGTGCATTATTTCTACCGATACCACGCCACCGGTGATCATTATTTCTCCTTCCACCCAGTCAGCCGTTACCGGTGAAAATGTGGCATTTACGGTTACCGTAAATGGTGTCAGTCTCTCATATCAGTGGTGGAAAAACGGTAAAGAAATCGAGGGCGCGGCACTTAATTACTATCAGATTGACAGTTTTACCGTAAACGATACCGGTATCTACCGGGTGATCGTGACAAATAAATATGGCAGTGATACTTCACAGAATGCACATCTGATAATCGGTGAAACATCGGCCATTATACATGAAATTAATCTATCGATCGAAGGAAACGGCCGTGTTAAATATCAGAACCGTTTTTATGCAACCGACACCACGCTTACGCTTGCCAGGGGTGCGACGGCGACAATGCATTTTCTACCGGACTCAGGATATTTCCTACGTGACATTTCGGTAAATGATACCACCGACAGCACATTGATAGTAAACGGATTTTTGTTAATCGAGGAAATATTCGAGGATTGCAGTATTGCAGTTGCATTCGATACTGTTCAAAGCGATTTCTTGGTTCCCGACAGTTTTTCATTGAAAATAACGGTAAACGATACGACCGCCGGCTCAGTTATCATTGAGCCATTGCAGGATAGATACGAAAAAGGGGATACCGTAACACTGACTGCGGTACCGTGGATCGGAAATGTATTTACCGGCTGGAGTGATTCCTCCAGGGATACAATCAATCCGATAAAGGTTATCATAGTAAAAGACGATACGCTCCAGGCGATCTTCGGACCGGACCCAGAAATTGAAGAATGGTCCGTTTTGCCGGGGGTCAGTCTCAATGCGCTCATCGCTCAACTTTCGGGAAGCCCGATTCCCGGTGCTATTATAAAGCCAGAGCCGGGTGAATATGATGAAAACACCGTTATTATTGAAGGTGATGTGGACGTAGAGATCTATCGGAGAGCTCCCTGATCCACTCGTGGCTGGAACTGCAACAGAACCGAAAATAATCAGAATACTTTTTCCTCTTTTAATCCTAAGGGGTAATGAATGAAGCCATCTGCACACGCACTTATCTTTCTTACTGTTATCGCAACAACCCTTTCAGCACAGGAATCCTCGTCTGCCGCCAAGTCGGCAATTCAGTTCCGCGATACTACCGGCACCGAAAAAACCGCGAAAATCGGTTGGACCGGTGATGCGGAAAATGGGCACTTTTTTATTGAAACTCCCAATGAGGGCAAGGTATTGAGATCAAATTCTGACGGGATAGAGGTCGACGGCACGGTAAAAGCGAACAAGTTTACCGGCAACGGGAGCGGCCTTACCGACCTGCCCAAGGATACCGTTACCTTTGGTAAGGTGCTTGGGCTCAAGGATTCGCTTGATAAGAAAGCTGATGCTGCGGAGCTTTCCGGTAAGGCGGATACCGGATGGGTGAAGACCGGGCTTGGTAAAAAAGCCGACACTGGATGGGTACATGAGCAGTTGGAGGAGCTTGGCGGGATGGCGGATTCGGCTTCGGTTGCGGCGAGGCTGGATGGTAAGGCTGATACCGGATGGGTGAGCGGGAAGCTTGGTGGAAAGGCTGATACCGCGGATGTCAGCAGTAAATTGAGAGGAAAAGCCGATACCGGGTGGGTGAAAACAGCGGTTGATGATGCTGTGAATGCGGTTACCGTTGCAGATGATGCTGTTGACAGCAGTAAAGTTGTTGATGGGGGGATTTCGGGGGCAGATATTGATCCGGGGACGGCGTTGACGGTGAGAGAATTATCGGTGGGGAGCAGTATGGTAATAGGAAACTCAGCTGGTTCGATTACAGAAAACTGGTGGGAATTCGGTCTTGATGACGGTATAAACGGCACAGGCATTGATTTTCACGGGGGTAGCTCATTAATAGATTATACTGCTCGTATTTACCGATTAGCTGGAGATGACGGGAACCTTGATATAATAAACCAAGGCAATGGAAAATTAGGGTTATATACAAATGATATAGAAAGAGTCTCAATATTTGGAAACGGTAATGTCGGTATCGGTGGCAATGTCGGTATCGGCACCAACGATGTTAGCGAAAGATTAACAGTAAATGGTAACTTGCACTTGCGACTTGGTAACGACGCACAAGGTAGTAAAATTCTGTGGAATACAAAAACATCTGGAGCTGGTCGAACCGAGTTTGTAAATTTCAAAGGACTTGGTGGTGGTGGTTTTGAATTTTGGCTTGAGGGTGGAACTCTTCCAGCATTTCTAATAGACGAAAATGGAAATGTCGGTATAGGTGATGCCCCAAGTTCAAAATTATCGATTACCAATGGTGATGATGCAAGACTGAAACTTTATACAAACGGAGGTAGCGTTGCTGTTATTGATGCCGTCGCAAATACCGATGAGAATACAGGGCGCTGGCTATCAATCAATTCTTCCGGTGGTAATGTTGGTATTGGTACAGCAACTCCAGGATACACACTAGATGTTAGTGGAGATATTCATGCGACTGGCACCATTACTGATTCCGACCGCCGCTTCAAAACCGACATCACCCCCCTCACTTCCTCACTCGATAAAATAACTGCCCTTCAGGGTGTCACCTACCTTTGGGACCGTGCTTCCTTTCCGCATAAAAATTTCTCGGACAGACTTCAAATAGGCCTTATTGCTCAGGAAGTGGAGAAGGTGATTCCCGAAGTGGTGTCCACCGACAATGAGGGGTATAAATCCCTTGCCTACGACCGGCTGGTGCCTGTGCTGATCGAGGCGGTAAAAGAGCAGCAACAGATTGTGGATAATCTTCGTGCGGAAAATAATTCTCTTAAAGAACGTCTTACCATAATTGAGGAGCGGTTAGGTTTACGATAGCTGCTTCAAAGCTGTAGCGGCGGCAGGTTTGTTTCCATGAATCAAAAAGGTATTCCTGAAACGACATCAGTTCCGGATAGAAATCACGTGTGCCTTTCGGGCCCGGTTGGACGGCCATGACTGCTCCTTTACATTTTCGGTGAGAACGGGGTAAAAATACATTGTTGGAGCCGTACCGGTACCATGTGGTGGAGACGCCACAACATGGCGTCTCTACGGTTTGTTTTGTATAGGGGTGTTTTTACCGTACCAGCAAAACATTTTTAACAGAGGTGTTCGTTCCCGTCCTCATTTTCACCATGTAACCTCCGGGAGCCAGCGATCCGCTGTTCCAGAAAAGCGTTTGCGGACCGGGGCCGTACTGCCCGTCGGCGAGGGTGCGGACTGCGTGACCGGCCAGGTCGTGCAGGGTGATGGTTATCCGATCGCGGTGGGGTGTGGAAAAGGTTATGAATTGCGTGGAGCCGGATCTGCCGGTGGAGAGAATTCCGGACGTGTTACGAGGTGACAAGGTGGGTTCCGGATTGCCGATTGCACCGGTTTCGGGAAAGTCCGAAAGCGGACAACGCCAGACGCTGTTGCCCCGGGTCACGGCAAAAAGGTTGTTCCCGCTGATGGCGAGGTGTTTTACCGAAAGATCCGTGAGTCCGGTATTGACTGCTGTCCAGGTTGTTCCATTGTAGTTGGAGAGAAATACGCCGCCATTCGTTCCCGCATAAAGATTGCTACCGCTTACTGCCAGAGAATAGACACTGCTATCGGTGAGACCGGAATTGACCACACTCCAGGTTGTCCCGGAATCGGTAGAAAGCAAGACACCATTAAACGGCTCATTGGCAGTCTGAAGAATACCACTACCTCCAATCCCGGCAAAAGTATTGCTTCCGATCATGGTAAGGGAAGTGACATTATAAACAGGGATGCCGGAATTGAGGCTGACTGCCTTCCAGCTAATTCCATTATCGGTTGAGAGATAGAGTCTCGGTTGCGTCACGGGAGGGTCCGTAATGTAATGTAGATCGCACATGGCAAAAAGGTTATTTCCGCATGGGAATAGAGATTCGAAAATAAGATTCGAGGAGAGGTCGGAGTTTACCTGGCTCCAGTTTGTCCCGTTATTGGTTGAGAGAAAAACCCCGCCTAATGATCCGGCAAAAATGTTACTACCGTTTACCGCAAGAGAATAGAAATACTTCGTCGTAAGACCGGAATTGGCTGTGTTCCAGCTTTTACCGGTATCGGTTGAGAGAAAAATACCGTCGCCAAAAGTCCCGGTAATAAAGTTACTGCCGTTTACGGCAAAATAATAGGTTGTTGTCATCATAACGCGGGGATTGATCGCTGCCCAGCTTGTCCCGGAATCAGTGGATCGAAAAACACCGCCGTAACTAGTTGCACTGATAATGTCGCTCCCGCTCACGGTAAAAGAAGTGATATTCAGGTTCGTCGGGAGCCCGGAGTTAAACGCTTTCCAAGAGGTTCCATAATCGGTGGATAGAAAAATGCCGGCTTGCGTCCCGGCAATAATAATGTTTCCGCGCACGGCAAAACAATTGATCAAATGATACGGAAGGTTGGAACTGACTGAATCCCAGCTCATTCCGGCATCAGTGGATCGAAAAACACCGCCATATCCCGTCACGGCAAGGATAATACTGTCACTTACCGCAAAAGAAAAAATTTGAGGATTGCTGGATGCAAAACTGAGGTCATTCCAGTATGTTCCATTCTCGGTAATGCGATAAATACTATGGCGAGTTCCGGCAAAAATGGTGCTTCCGCTGACAGCGAGCGAAAGAATCGTTTCGTTTTGAGGACTGCCGTCAGCAATATTCCAGCTTGTCCCGTTATCGGTGGATCGATAAATACCACTGGAGGTTCCGGCAATAACATCGGTCCCGCATACGGCAAGAGAATAGATATAATGATCCGGAAGACCGGAATTGACCGCGGTCCAGTTTGTCCCGTTATCGGTAGAGAGATACACGCCGCTGTCCGGTGTTCCGGCAAAAATAGTATTCCCGTTTACGGCAAGCGAAGTGACATTGGGATTTAGGGGAAGGCCTGTGTTAACTGCAGTCCAGGTTGATCCGTTATTTGAGGAGAGAAAAACCCCGCTGTCCCTTGTCGCCGCGAAAATGTTGTTACCACTCGTGGCAAACGAAATGACATAACTCGTGGGGAGACCGGAACTGACTGCTCTCCAGCTTGTCCCGGTATCGGAGGAGAGAAAAACTCCATTTGTGGGAGTCCCGGCAAAAATATCGGTCCCTGCAACACACAGTGCTGAAATACAGTCACCCTCCGGTCCACCCGCTTTTTCCCATTCGGCATTCACTACCTGCGGAGTTGCCGTCAGCAGCACGATGGCCACGGCAATAGATGCAACAGTACGTCTATGTTTCATCGGATGTTTTTCCTGTGGTACGTCCACTTTTTCAGATGATTGTTTCAGTTGTTGTATGGGATTCAAGAATAATTATCTTCTGCTGTAATTGAACGATTTATTAAAAACGGTCATTTTTTACACCTGGGAATAATTCTGGACGGTAAGTACTTTCCATTATTGAAAACTCTTATTCCGTTGATAGTATACGCATTGCCGAGCAATCTACCCTGGAGATCGAATACACCTGAATTATCCGACGGCGATTTCACTCTAAAAGGATTGCGGTTTTTTCTCACCACAGTCACAGGCTGGTCAAATTGGGGTAATCCGTTGGTTTGCAGGATAATTTTTCCGTAAACCCTTTCTATCCAATGTGCATCACAGCACATCGGGTATTCCGACGGGCATCCGCCTGCTACAGCTATCGAATCGATTACCAGCAGAAAGTAGTTGTTTGTGAGGATTTGCATACTGCATAGTTCAGATAGTCAACCAGTGAAATAGTGTAATATTGTAACGAGTCAGTCTCGAAATAACGGGAGCTGGTATCGAAGTCACCATCGGACAGGTCAAGGTTTTCACTGTAAAGGGGAAAATTCGAATCATCGGATGTATAAACGTACATGGTGAATTTTGACAGCATATCAACAGGGCATCTTGCGCCGCACACCGTGGGGCAATTTCCCATTATCAGATAAAGATCAAAATCGTTTTGTTCCCGCCAGTCACCTTCTATCGTAATCAACTCGTTTGATTGATTAAAAATGATACCTTCATCTGCCTGCAGTGCGATTTCGGTAACTATCTGGTCGGCAAATGCGGTGCTGTTAACAATAATTATGCATGAGAGAAGAAAATCAATGTTTCGCATGATTCCACCTTTTAACCATCTGCAATAAACCGGACTGATATGTTCTTAATCACCAAACCGGAAGATAGCGCCCGTGTTTATAGTATACAACAATTTAAACCGGATGAATCAGTACCTGCGGATAAACCGTTTTCCAGCAGAAAACACTATTTCCCGATTCGGCATTCAGAAGGAAACTGGAAATGGTATACTATGAGAAGTAATCGTTTTTCACGTACAAGAGTGCTCTTATACTGCAGCGAAATCTCGTGATGCTGCTGTTGGTTTCTTATGCGATTTCAGGGGTGGAACCGGTGAGTGATTTCGTCCCGCTTAAAGCGGGAAACAGGTGGGTATATAAACTTATTGGACCAGAAAACGGTTTTAACCACTGATAGGGAGCACCCAAATGAGGCATTGTTTTTACTTGTTCAGGCAGGTTCCATAAAGGGTACCTGTTCCTATCTGTCGAAATAAATCAAACCTATCGTATGAACAGAATTTTTCGAATCATCCCTTGAGGAGAGGGTGCAAATAGAGCACCAACAGGTTTTCGTTGATTCAACGACGTTTTCCTGCCATTTAATCTATATACCTTTTGCAGGCTGATGCTGTTGTTATTGTCCGCATTATGCAGGGTAGGTGTAATCCTGGGCGCCGGTCGTATTGGAACGGCGTTGTCGGAAAACTGAATGATTCTATTTTTACCGATCACTTTATTATAAATTTTTACTTCATCCAATTTTCCATTAAAAAAATCGGTATGGCCGGTGCACATACCTTTACGCCCAATAGCAAGTCTTCCATTCGACTGCGTTATGAAGGCTTTGCCTGTTGCTTCACATCTGCCGTTCACATACATCGTCCATATTCCGGCATCATAGGTAACAGTTAAAAAATACCATCTGTTTAAAACGGCTTCTGTCTGAGAATGCACGATATGAAAGGAATGAAGCCCGGCCATAAAACGGCCGGACGGAGCAAGATACACACCCCAATCCCACCGGTCACTTGGTTCAGTATCGTTGTTTCCCTTGACGACAAGCGCCTGGTAGTCTGTCTTTCTGGCAGAAGCGTTCACCCATAGACAGATGGTAAACTGGCCGGTCGGGTCAAAATTAAAACTTTCATTATAGGGTACCGTGACAAAACCGTTATCCCCATTTAAATAAATTGCCCTTCCCCGTATTCCGCACGAAAAAACGACATCTCCATTAATAACACCGTCGTTTATCAATTTACTATCATTCACATTTCCCTCAAACGACCAGGAACTTATGAGACCTTCCCTGTCTTTAAAAACACCAGATTCTGCATTAGTCAAAGAATAAGCATTTATGAGCACCAAAATAACAATAAACGAACACTTGGAAAAATCAGTTCTTTTCATGTATTCCCCCAGATTCACTATGTATTATTGGTAAATAACGCTTTCTTTCTCTGTTAATAATGTATCTATTAACTTCATTATTAGCAACAGAGGAATAAAATAACCGTTTTCCTGCAGAAAACACTATTTCCCGATCCGGCGGTTATGATACAGCAGGTGATGGTATATTGGAGGTACAGGAGTCAGGATGCCTCGGCAGTTGCTACATAAATACATCAGGTTTTTGACTTGGAGGAGTGCCTAAATGCTGCAGCGATATCTTATGATGGTACTGTTGGGCTTTTATTCGTTTTCAGGCGCTGAACCGGTGGGTGATTTTGCCCCGCTGGAGGAGGGGAATGTGTGGGTGTATGAGTATAAACAGTCTACAGAATCTTTTACGAATTTGATGCCTAACGATTCATTCACGGTCACAATAACCCTCGTTTCTTCATTGAAGTCCAATGATTCAATTATTCATTGCTTTGAAAACCGGATCGAGGGAATGAGCATTAATACAACTATTATATCAGATACTATTATGGGTATCGACACAATATTTGATACAACATGGATAGACTCGGCAGAATTTGACACGTTAATTGAAACTAATGCATTGATAAGAAGGGATTCATTGATTCCATTCACTTATCAAATAGGTGGCAAATTTGATACGTTATGGTTAGGTGCACAAAGATTTGAGGCATCCCGATGGTCAACTCTGGTAATGCCTATTTGGGAAACACATTTCGTAGAACCAGAAGATAAAATTTCGACTGCTGGGATTTGGGAGTTCTCGATAAAGGATGAGGCATACGAACTACTATTTCGTGTCTTCGCTTCTAAATGCACCTATCGACAGAATATTGGCATGATATCGTATTATAACGAGTATAGACATCCACCTGGTCCATGTTCAACTACCAACATTACCCTGCTCTCATTTGAAAATGTCCCATTTGACGCGGTACAAAACGGTCGCACCCCACTTCCTGCCCGACCACGTGTCGTACCCGCAGTGAAGCTCTCCCTGCCGCATCTCTCCATCGAAAACAACGGCAGGGTATTCAACCTGCAGGGCAGAGCGGTTCCGGCGAAGGCGATTCCGGGCAGCAACGTGAGGAAACCATCGGTGGTGCAACGGTAACATACCCTTAGAGACACCATGCTATGGTGTCTCTAAGGGTATGGATCTGGATAGAGGTACGGTACGGTTACCGTACAATCATGGGGGATGTCGCCAGTGTGGCGCCGTTCGATGACCGGAAACGCACCAGATAAACGCCTTTTGCCACATTTCCAATATTCAGCAGTTGCTTACCGGTTGCCATCTGATTTCGGTTAACGGCGGCAATCCGTCTCCCGTGAATATCCAGCAGTTCAACCGAAGCTGCCGCGGGATACCGGTCGAACCCGATACGGTTCTCTCTGTATGTGAACCTTGGAGGGGAGTCGGAAACCGGGTGCCGAATCGCCGAAGGGTCTGGGGGAGAATAATTATCCCACCCGGGCATCTCATCGAGGGTGATCACAAAGTCGTGATTCATGATCGCATTCCAGTCGGCCGCCGTGTTGTCGTGTGCCCAGCCGTCCATGGTGTAGTCTCCGTACCACGGCATAAAGTACGACCACCCGGCACCGTCCGTCTCCATGCTGTCGGGGTGGGGAACGGATCCGTTTTCACTGAGTGCGATAATTTTCTTACCTTCGAAGATATCCTTCACTTTTTCAAATGAGGCCACGAGTGATCCGTGGTTGGCTTCACGGGGATAGTAGTAGTAGTCGCGACCGATAATGTCGGTGTACTCGTTGCCGGGATACCAGTCGAGCGCGTCACTCGCTTCGTCGGAGGTCCAGACCCAGATGAGATTATCAAGACCGTGGTGGTTGACCATCCGGTCGAACAGAAACCGGTAGAGCGCCACACATGCCTTCGCTCCACTGTATCCCCACCAGAACCATTTACCCGAAGCTTCGTGCATCGGCCTCCAGATCACCGGAATATCTTTGTCGGCAAGCGTTTTGAGGTATCCGGCAATAATATCTATATCAGCGACGATCGCCTTGTACTCGGCACTTGCGGTATTGAACTCGGCACAGGTGGCCGAGTCGGTGAATGCCCTGTTCAAATTGAAATCGGTATACGGTGTATTACCGGACGACGGTGAGTAGAAGGTTTCAACCTGTTTGAGGGGATCTTTCCAGTGCCAGCAGAAGGCGGGGAAACCACCTTTTTTATAGATATCTTCGGCCATGCTGAGCGTTGCGGCGGTGTATCCCTGATACCACTGATTATCCGAATTCAGGCCGGTACTGTGCATGAAATCGAGACCGAGCAGTGCAGGTGTTTTGCCCGACGCATCGATAATCCAGGCTACTTCGGTCTGTTCTTCTACTTTATAAGGAGTGTAGTTGCCGTCGTTGAAAAAAACGGTATTGGTCATGACACCGCTCACAACGTTTTTCTGAAAATGTTCCCGTAGAAAACCGTACATTTTCAGTGCGTTTTCGGAGGGATTCTGGGACACCAGATTGCCGGAGATGGTAAACGGTGTTTCAACATAGGGGGTGAGTTCGACGTAGTCGATATTCACCCATCCCCATGAGTGCACAATACCGATGGTGTTGGACCCGGCGGAAAGTTTGATTTTAGCGGAACCTTTTATCGAAACAAACGTTGAACAGAGAGGGAAAGATATCTGCCCCTTCGAGGTCCCGTTGACCGTAAGATTCTGGATTTTTCCTTTTTCATCGGATGGCTGCGAGTAGGTGACCCAGAGGGTATAAAACCCTGCAGTTGCTGCGGTTACCGTGAAAGAGAGGTTGCCCTCTTTCATATTCACATAGGCCCCCCCGGATGCATCCGCCTCCTTCACCAGCTCAATGGAATTCTCATCGACAATCGCGTCTTCGGCTTCGTAGCGTTCCTCTGAAGCGGCCCAGAGTGTCGAAATAAGCAGCAGTGGTAACAGCAGATGTTTCATTCATATCTCCTTGGTCGTACCTGAACCGAGCGATTTATAACGCAAATTATATCTCCGCATCCGCACAGGTCTTGCATTTCAATACCTACTCAAATAACCTTCCGGTGTCCCGATATCCGGATCTGTGAGAACAGAATCCGGTTACCCATGTATGTTGGTGGTAAAAAAAGGGGGTAACGTGCTTTGGGGAAGGTATAAACAGCAAAAGCTGTCACCGAATTGAATGTGGAAGGGAAAAGTCCGGAGCCTCCAGTTATTTCACCAGCATAACGTTTTTAACGTAGGTATTTGTTCCCATTCTCATTTTAATCATATAACAACCCGGAACAAGAGCACCGTTGTTCCAATAAAGCGTCTGCTGGCCCGGACCGTACTGCCCGTTGGCGATGGTGCGGAGGGCGTGACCGGCAAGATCGTACAATGTGAGGGTCACCCGCTCGCGGCGGGGTGTGGAAAAGGTGATAAAAGAGGTTGTTCCGGTTCTTCCGGAGGAGAGGATGACGGACGGTTTCCGATGTGACAATGTGTGTTCCGGATTGCAGATTACACCGGTTTCGGCAAATTCCGAAAGCTGACGGCGCCAGACCGTACTTCCCGGAGTCCCGGCAAAAAGGTAATTGTCACCAGTGGTAAGATGCCAAACTGGATCCGTAAGGCCTGTGTTGACCGCGGTCCAGCCTATACCATTGTCGGTGGAAAGGTAAACACCCTTATTCGTTCCGGCAAAAAGGTTGCCGCCCTTTGTTGTAAGACAATAGACACTGTCTGGCAGGTAAGCGGAATCGATCGCACTCCAGCTTGTTCCGTTATCGGTGGAGAGGAATGCTCCGGCGCCATTGGTTCCGGCGACAATGTTACTTCCGATCGGAACAAGAGAGGTGACTGTATAGGGGAGTCCGGAACTGTAGTTACCTTGATTCCAGGTTACACCGTTGTCGGTGGAAAGATAAAGGTGCGGAAAGGGATTGACGCTATTGACATATACTCTGTCACACATCGCGAATATGGTGTTTCCGCACGGAAATACAGAGTAGAAAGTAAGACGTATGGAATCTGAACTTACCTGGTTCCAGCTTGTTCCGTTATTGGTGGATTGATATAGTCTGTCATAGATCCCGCCAAAAGTCTTATTTCCATTCACGGCTAATGATTCAATTCTATAATTTATAATATTAGAATCAACCCTGGTCCAGTTTGCACCGGTATCAGCGGAGACGAAAATCCCCTTGTCGGTCCCGGCCAAAAGATTGCCGCCAGTCACAGCAAAAGAATAGATACGGAATGCGGCCCCTAAAACCTCCATAAGATCTGAATTTATTGGTTTCCAGCTTGTTCCGGCATCCCTCGAAAGAAAAATACCGTTGTGATATGTGGCGCTGAAAAGGTTGTTTCCGTTCGTTTCAAGTGAAGTAACTGCCAGATTCATCGGAAGGCCGGAGTTGACAGCATTACTGCTTTTCTCGTCATTGGTGGATCGGAATATACCGCTATATCGAGTCCCGATAACAACACTGTTGCCGCTTGCCGCAAGAGAAGTAAGTGGTTGCGGGAAATTTGTGGTGATGGTATCCCAGTGTGCGCCGTTATTAGTGGAAATAAAAACAGTGTATCGCATTAGGGCAAAAATGTTGCCGTCATCTATCGCAAGAGAATTGACTTTTTGATATTGAGGGGGCAGGGGCAGTCCCTCGTTGACCTTCGACCAGCTTTTTCCGGTATCGCTGGAGAGGAGAACGCCGTACTGAACTGTCCCGGCGAAAATGGTGCTGTCGCTTACAACAAGTGAATTGACATGTAGATTCGAAAAGCCGGAGTTCACCTGGGTCCAGGTTTTCCCGGTGTCGGAGGATATATATACTCCATCATTGGTTCCGGCAAAAATGTTGTTTCCTATGGCTGCAAGAGAAAAAACATTGAAAGATGGTGACAGAGGGAGGCCGGAATTGACCGCCGACCAGTTTTTTCCGGCATCGGAGGAAAGATACACGCCGTCGTATTGCATTCCCGCATAGATGTTGGTTCCGTTCACGGCAATAGAACTGACGTACTGATATGCGGGTAGTCCTTCATTGGCTGCCGTCCAGGTTGCTCCGTTATCGGTTGAGATAAGAAAGTTGTTATTGATAGATGATGTATCTGGGGCATAGGTTCCAACAAAAATATAGTTTTCATATGCTGCAAGTGAATGAACATTGGCAGTCGGAAAACCGGTGTTGACCGGGGCCCAGCTTTGCCCGGAATCGATGGAACGGAAAATACCGAAGGAGTTCGTACCGGCAAAGAAGGTGGAACCTGTGCCGCACAGTGCGGTGATTTCGCACCCCTCCGGTCCGCCCGCTTTTTCCCACTCAGCCATTACCGTTTGCGGAACCGCCGCCAGCAGCGCGACGGTCACGGCAATAGATGCAATAGCACGTCTATATTTCATCGGATATTTTTCCTTTCGCATTATTCCGCCTTTTATCCATCTGCAACAAACCGGACGGATATGTTTTAATCACCAATCCGGAAGATACTGCCCCTTTTTATAGTATACAACAATTTAAACCGGATGAATCTGCACCTGCTGACAAACCGTTTTCCGGCAGAAAACACCATTTCCCGACTCAGCGTTCATGATGCCGCAGGTGATGGTATATTGGAGGTACAAGGAGTCAGAATCCTGGAGTCAGAAGTCAGAAGTCAGGATGCCTCGGCAGTTGCTACATAAATAGATCAGGTTTTTGACCGGGAGGAGTGCCCAAATGCTGCAGCGATATCTTGTGATGGTACTGTTGGCCCTTTATTCGTTTTCAGGCGCTGAACCGGTAGGTGATTTTGCTCCGCTGGAAGTGGGGAATGTGTGGGTGTACGAGTATAAACGGTCTACAGAATGTTTTATGACTTCTATGCCTAACGATTCATTCATAGTCACAATATCCCTCGTTTCTTCATTGCAGTTCAATGATTCAATTGTTCATTGTTTTGAAAACCGGATCGAGGGAATGAGCATAAATACAACTTTTATATCAGATACTATTATGGGTATCGACACAATATTTGATACAACATGGATAGACTCGATGGAATTTGACACGTTAATTGAAACCAATACATTGATAAGAAGGGATTCATTGATTCCATTCACTTTTCAAACAACGGGTATTGTTGATACTTCATGGTTAGGTGCACAAAGATTTGAGGGATCCCGATGGTCAACACCGGTAATGCCTATCTGGGAAACACATTATGTCGAAACAGACTCGAAAATCTCAAATACTGGTCTATTGCAGTTCTTGATGAAGGATGAGGCACACGAATTAATAGTTCAATACTTTAATAAAAAAAGCACCTATCGACAGAATATTGGCATGATATCGTATTATAACGAGTATAGAGATCCACCTGGTCCATGTCCAACTACCAACATTACCCTGCTCTCATTTGAAAATGTCCCATTTGACGCGGTACAAACCGGTCGCGCTCCACTTCCTGCCCGACCACGTGTCGTACCCGCAGTGAAGCTTTCCCTCCCGCATCTCTCCATCGAAAATAACGGCAGGGTATTCAATCTGCAGGGCAGAGCTGTTTCGGCGAAGGCGACTCCGGGCAGGAATGCGAGGAAACCATCGGTGGTGCACCGGTAAACTACCGTAGAGACACCATGCCATGGCGTCTCTCCCCGAAACCCTGTTGTTCTTGCCTGCCGCTGTATTCACCTGCTATTTTGCCCATCAAGAGGGCAACACACTATCTGTTCAATTATCTGCGGGTCTTTCCACTCCGGAAACTGCATTGAAAATTCATCTGTGGAATAGTGGGTATGACAGCTGCATCCGGTGAAAATATAGCTGGGAATCGCTCATGGACAGGGCAGACCATGGGAAGCCGGCTGGGGCATTTCGGGTTTTTCCTGGTGATGCGTATTTTCGGCCGGCGGTTTGCCGGCGGTATTCTGGTGACCGTTTCCCTGTTTTACTATCTGTTCAGACCGAAGGTGCGCAAAGACTCGCTTCCGTATCTCAGACGCAGGTTCCCGCACAGCGGGAAGATCGCCCTCGCCTGGCACGGATGGCGGCTGGTACATTCTTTCTCGGAAGTACTACTCGACCGCCTGTACCTCAGGGTGCGGGGCGGGCAGGGGTTTCAGGTGGAGTTCCCCGACACGCAGCGAATACGGGATGCGCTCAGGTTGGGCAAAGGGGTACTTCTTCTAAGCGCCCACATGGGAAACTGGGAGGTGGCCGGACGCTTTTTCGGCCGACTGGGTGCACCGGTGTCGGTGGTTATGTTCGAAAACGAACGTACAGAGATCCGGGAGCTCTACGAGAAACTTTCACGGGAGGGGACACTCCCGTACCAGCCGATATTCTCCAATGATTCGATTGACACCATCCTGCGGGTACACCGTGCCCTCGCGCAGAATCACATCGTCGTTATGCATGGCGACCGGTCCCTCACCAGCGGCGGGATCATGGTGCCGTTTTTAGGTTCCGTTGCCTGTTTTCCCGATGCACCGTATCGTATTGCTGCTGCGACCGGTGCTGCAGTGGTACCCGCTTTCTGCATGCAGGAGGGGGTCAGCCGCTATCTGGTGAGGGCGTATGAGCATTTCAGGGTGGAAAACTCGAAGGAAGGGATTGAGAGGGCCGGTCGTGCTTATGTGACGGTGCTCGAGGAGTTCCTCCGACAATACCCGTACCAGTGGTTTAATTTTTATGATTTCTGGAAGTGAACAGACGGTAAAGGAGAGGGGCATACGTACCATGACCGCAGGTAGACGGGTTCTCATTTTTCCGAATTCAAATACACTTTCGCACGTTTCGCGGGCACTATCCCTCTGCAACTGGCTTGCTGCCGATGGGTACGAGGTGCATATCGGGGTTTCAAACAGCAGGAAAACCTGGGTGCAGCGGTTCTGGCCGCGGTGTCACGGCATCCTCGAACTCTGGGAGCCGTCGGGAAAACCGTTTCCGAGCCCGGGGTGGTTTTCCGATCCGGTCTACAGCGAGGCATGTGTCACTTCACAGGAGGCAGTGATCGATCTGGTGCGCCCCGATCTGATTATCGGGGTATTCGATTTCGTTTCGGGAATAAGCGGCGGGAACATTCCCCGACTGAGCATCAACGGTGCGTGCATGCTTCCGTGGTATAACGGAGTACTCGGTTTTGATGATCAGGAGACTCCGGAGCACAGTGAACAGAAAAAAATATTTACTCTGTTCTGGTCGTATGCCGCGAAATCGTTCGGGGAGCTGCTTAAAAAACGCACTAAGGAAATTCCTTCTTCGGCACTTGAACTATTGCCGGGTGATGTCAACTGCATCTACGAAGTCCCTGAGGTGACCGGAATCACCGGGGTTCCACCGTCGTATCATTATGTGGGGCCGATTGTATGGGATGGCTGGGATGCTCTTGGAGAGAACATTCCGTGGGCGAATGATGACCGGCATTTTACCGTGTATCTCAATTCCGGCACGCTCATGAAGAACGAACAGACCATGGCCTCGATCATCAATGAGTGTCTTGCCCGCGGGTTTCGTCTCGTTATGAGTTCGGGTGATCGTGGACCGTCGTGGAGCACCGACCGGCTCTTCTGTCGCCCGTTTCTCGCACCATCCGATGTGCTCCCGCGGGCGGACCTCGTGGTCTGTACCGGAGGGGTGGGAGCCTGCTATACGAATCTGCAGTTCGGGGTACCGTCACTGGTTATTCCGATGCAGCCCGAGCAGGCGACGAACGGAATCAACCTCGCCCGTATTGGATGCGGTGAAGTCTACCGCCACAATGTCGTCTTTCTCGGCGATGCGCAGCGGTATCATCACCCCTTTGATCAGCAACGGTTCAGAGAACTTCTAGATCGTATGACGGAAAACAGGGATGCCTACCGCGGGCTTCACCGGATCCGGACGGCTCTGGAAGGAGTGAAGACCCGTGAACTGCTGTTGTCGATAATCAGGGGTATGCTGTGATGTCCCGGTTACGGGCGGTGCTGCTGCACGGCATGGGGAATACTGCCGACTGGTGGAACCCGTTTCTGCCTGCTCTGCGGGCTCTGGGAATCGAGGTATATGCACCCGAGCTTCCTGATCTCGAACGATCCGGACCTGAGGCATGGGTGGAGGCTGTAAAAACAGCAGGCAGTTGCCCGGATCTGATTGTCGGTCATTCACTCGGGGCTGCAGCAGCGCTTGTGGCGGCAGTGCAGTACGGTAGTGAAAATGTCATCTGCCTTGCGATGCCCGCTGCTGCAGAGAGGGCTCTGCCGGCCATCCCGACCGATTCTTCACTTTCGGTTACCGCACTCGCCCGGATAGGGCTGTTTCTCCAATCCGTCTCTGCGCTTGAGGTGCCTCCGCAGGTGAAGGAACGGGTACATCTGATCGGCGGGGGCGATGTCTTGACAAACGGCGAGGCATTGGCTGCTCAGGGATTCAGGTGTATTACCGCACCTGCAGCGGGGCACGAACTGAACGAATCGCCGGAGGCGCGGGAGCTGCTGGTACAATGCATTGCCGAACTGCCGGTTGCACGACGGACTCTCGATCCTGCAGTACGTCTTGCGGCGATCGATGAAACCGGGGGTGATATCCGTACACTTGCCCTTGACGAAACCGCACCAGCACCGGTACGCCACGATATCGAAATCACTTCGCGATGCAATCTGAACTGTCGTTTCTGCGGCCGTACCCTCTACAACAGGGGTTCAGGTGGCATCGACATGACACCGGAAATTTTCAAAACCGCTCTTGAGAGCAGTTCCGCCTGCAGGGAAGTTATCTTCGTGGGGCTGGGGGAGCCGTTGCTGCACCCCGCGGCAGAGGAGTACATCAGCCGGGCTCACGATCGGGGAATGCGGACATGGATGGTGACAAACGGTACCGTTGCGCAGCGTGAACTTCCCGCGCGGCTTGCCGCAGCAGGGCTGGACGAGATCACCTTCAGCATTGATGCCGCGGATGAGCGGCTCTTTGCGGAGTTGCGCGGTGGAGCCTCGTTTGAACGGGTTACCGCACACCTGCGCGCCGTGCAGCAGGTGCTTCCGGTATCGCTTTTTACCGCTCTCTCCCGTTCCAACACCGGTGAACTTGCCGCACTCATTGATCTGGCGGCATCGCTCGGGTTACCGGCATTGACCGTTTCCAACCTGAATTTTCCGGAAAACGGGGGAGACGCCTGTACCGGGGAGCAGTGTGAGCGGGAGATCGAACGGGCGATCCGACACGCTTCGGCAACGGGAATTCTTCTGCTCGGTCCGCATATCCACGACTATCCCAGTGTCACTTCTGCCCTGCGCTCCTGCAGAATCACCTCCGCTGTGGATATTACCCACCACCCGGAGCGACACACGCACTGCCTCGCACCATGGCGGATTCTTGTTGTCGGCGCAAACGGTGACGTTACCCCCTGCAACTGCGCACCGGAAACAGTCGCCGGAAATATTCTTAGTCAACCCTTTACGACAATCTGGAATGGTGCGGTGATGCGGCAGTGGCGTGCGGGATTGCTCGATGGCAGTAATGAACGTTGCAGATCGTGTCCGCGCTTCTGACCCTCCACAGTGTCGATTACTGTATTCAACGTCGGAGGGGAGTTGGGTCCGCAGATCTGTATCCCGGCGCTTGATGACCGCATGATCAGAGAAAGCCGCCCGGCGTTGCAAGACCACGGAACGAAAATACTCACCTTGAGTTGTTCGCTCACCATATCATCCGAAAAATAAAGAATAATGCTAAAAGTGTGCTTATATTAAACCGTAAGATCCTTGTGGACTCCTCGCAGGTGTCTGCGGGATTCTTCAGATAAGTTGATGTTATTCCGGCCCCCTCTCTTCGCCAAAGTGCTACGAAGGGCCGGTCGAATTCTGTATTCTGACTACTATGTTTAAACTGAATGGAGTTATTTATGCGGTTAAATGCATTGTTGACGAATCTAATGTTCGGAGTACTGATGCTCGGCCTTACCGGAGTGATCACAAGGGCGCCGGCCGGCGATTGTACCATTCAATTCGACAGTCTTCTGCAGCACATGACCGGTTTTGGCGGTTCAACGGCGTGGGCGGGCGGATTGGCGGATAATTTAATAAATGATCTTTTCTCGCCGACGGACGGCTGTGGATTGACCCTGATGCGGATGAGAATCGCTCCCAACGGAACAACCGGCAGGGGTGAAATAACTATCGCTAAAAAGGCCCAGGCATTAGGTGCCTCCATATGGGCGGCACCCTGGTCGCCGCCTGCCGAATGGAAAGACAATAATAACGTCAACAAGGGCGGAAGCCTTAAGCCTGAAAACTACCAGGACTGGGCAGACCGGCTTGTCTCGTATGTTAAAAACCTGAGTTCGCAAGGGGTCGATCTTAAATGGATTTCGGCACAGAATGAGCCCAACTGGACGGCGGATTATGAGTCGTGCAGGTATACGCCTGCACAGATAACGAGCTTTGTCGGAGAATATCTGGGCCCGTCGCTCGAGAAGGCGGGCCTCAAGACGCGGATCATCGCTCCGGAAGTGATCAACTGGGGAGGACTGAAACAATATGGCGATGCGATTCTGAACAATGCAGCTGCACTTAAATATTGCGATGTGATAGCATCCCACTCGTATGGTGACGAACCCCGGGCGCCAAATTATCCCTACAAACTGGTTCAGGAGAAAGGCAAAGAGCTCTGGCAGACAGAATACGGATTTGATCAGTTTGCCGGTGACGAGTCGATGGTACCCGGAATAGCCATTGCCAAGCAGATGCATGGTCAGATTGTCAACGGTCCCGTTAGCGCCTATCACACCTGGTGGATTATCCCGGCCGACGGAGTCAACGGTATGGCATCAAACGGGCTGGTCATGCGCGGGAAGGTCGTTCAACGCGGTTATGTCATGGGCAATTACAGCCGTTTTGTGCGGCCGGGATCCTACCGGGTCGCAGCAAACCCTAATCCGACCAGCGGTATTCTGGTTACCGCCTATAAAAATGACTCTCTCGGCCAACTTATAGTCGTGGCTATCAATGAGTCGTCTTCGGCAGTTCAGCAGAAGTTCGTACTGAACGGCGCGACCGTGCCGAACATGACCCCATGGGAGACCTCCGACGCGGTAAAGTTGACCGCCCGTGAGCAGATCACCGCAGGCAGCAGTTTTTCCTGGTCGCTTCCCGCAAAAAGCGTCGTATCGTTTGTGGGTTCCTATACTGTCGGGACAAGCCGGGGCAAACAAGGGGCGGTTGCAGGTAAAAAAACGGTCGGGAAAATCACTGCAGACGGGAACTCCATTACTGCGATACTGCATGAAAAGGGAGATTTTACTCTTTCGGTCTATACGCTGCAGGGCTCGCTCATCGGATCGTCTGCCGGCAGCGGTCCGGGCAGGTACCGCATTCCACTTGGTCAACCTACCGCCGGAACGTATCTGGTGTGCGTTTCAAAAGCGGGGCAGTACACTTTCGGGGAGCTGGTGGTGCGTAAAAACTGATGTTTCTACTCAGGAGTCAGAATACAGAATTCAGTATTCAGGAGAAAAGGTATAAAGAAGCATATTGTAACAAAAAGCAATTACATACACTTTTAAAAGTGTACCATTCTGACTTCTGCAGGTGCCTTGTTCTGAATTCTTACTACTGACTCCTGAATACCCGAGTAGGTACAAACTGATTCGTCTATGGTTTGAGGGGTGAACATGCTAACTATCTTCGTGATGACAATCGGTTCAACGCGGTGTATCTCGCTACTCAACTTAGAGTACTGATTCATCATTTAATTAACAATAAGGAATGCTTCATGATAAAGGATGTGATTATGATGAAAAAACATGTTTTCCTTCTCCCGGCGCTTCTTTTCTGTGCCGTATCCGTTGTGGCCGACAATCCGATTGTGCAAACCTGCTACACGGCCGACCCCGCTCCCATGGTGCACGAGGGCAGGTTATACCTCTACACGTCTCACGACGAAGACGTCACGAAGAACAACTTCTACACCATGAACGACTGGAAGCTTTTCTCCACCGAAGACATGGTGAACTGGACCGACCACGGAACTCCCGCCAGTTTGAAAACGTTCAGCTGGAGCACCGACAATGCCTGGGCTCCGCAGGCTGTCGTCAGAAACGATAAATTCTATCTGTACGTGCCGCTGAACAACAACACCGGCGCGAAAATCGGCGTGTGTGTTGCGGACAATCCGACAGGCCCGTTCAAGGACCCGGTCGGCAAGGCGATCGCCCAAAGCGGAGGCATGGCCATCGACCCGACGGTGTTCGTTGACGATGACGGGCAAGCCTATCTCTTCTGGGGGAATCGCAATCTCCGGATGGTGAGGCTGAACTCCGACATGATCAGCACTACGGGGAGTGTTACCTCCAACATACCAATGCAGGGATTCACCGAGGGGCCATGGTTCTACAAGCGGGAGTCGCTCTACTACCTCGTTTATGCCGGAAGGGGCGAAAAGATCAGCTATGCGACCAGCAATGCACCGACCGGTCCCTGGACGTACAAGGGCGACATTTTCGGCAACCCCTCGATTGCAACCAATCACCCCGGCGTTGTTGACTACAAGGATCACTCGTATTGCTTCTACCACAACGGCGCATTGCCGGGCGGTGGAAGCTTTAAACGTTCGGTGTGTGTGGAAGAGTTCACCTACGGGGCCGATGGGAGCATTCCCAAACTCACCATGAGCAGGAATGGACCGGATGCCGTTGCCACCCTGGATCCCTTCCAGCGGGTCGAGGCCGAGACTATCGCTTTTTCATCCGGGCTGAAGACCGAGGAGTGCACCGACAGCGGGGAAGGTATCAATGTTTCTTCCATCAGCAATGGCGACTACATCAAGGTCAGGGAGGTCGATTTCCAGGAAGGTGTTACCGCGTTTGAGGCACGGGTATCTTCGTCGGCGGGCAATGCTAAAATCGAGCTGCACCTCGACAGTCAGAACGGGACATTGCTCGGGACCTGCGATGTCTCTGGTGCGTCATCCTGGACCACCAAGGAGTGTGAGGTGAGTGGTGCCAGCGGCAAGCACGACCTTTACCTGAAGTTTGTGGGTGGCCGCGGCGATCTATTCAAGTTCAACTGGTGGAAATTCACACCGAAGGGAATCGGAACTATAGGCGGGAAACCGGTTGAAAACAGGGCCGGGTCGGGCAGGTTCAAAGTTTCGTTCGTTACAGGAGGAAATAAGGCGTTGCGGCTAGATTTTTCACAACCGGTTCCGCAACACTATCTGACTGTGGACATGTACGATCTCTCCGGCAGGATCATCACGACATTGTTTTCAGGACGGACACCGTCTTCACATCTGGTGCTCCCAGTGAACGAATCGGGAATACTCTCGGGAGTATATTTAGTTAAGATGTCGCTCGACAGGGTTGTGGTTCACGTCAAATCGGTAACGATGCAATGATGAGTAGCTGTTAATTCCACTTCGGTAGAATAAGAGTACTCCGGCATTTCTTCCTGTCGCCTCACCCCATCACCCCGTCCTTCGGACACCCCTCTTCCCCTCTCCATGCGTGGAGAGGGGAAGAGGGGATGGGGGAGTTGGGGTGAGGCGATGTAAATAGACGGATACCGGGAAAGATGTTTATTGTATCGAAGTAGAATTAAAAAACAGCAAAAAAGGTCGCGTCTGCTACCGATTATTCGTAGCCTGTTTTTCTCAGCTGCCCGGACGGATGGTGTATTCAAACGCACATTTACTATTGTGCAGAGAGTGCGATGCTGGGCATCGTTGCCATTTAACGTTCTTGGGGTGGTGCACCACCCTGGAACAGTAGTGCCATAGAGAGATCTTAATTCATTATGATTGATAGTAAACTGATTCCAAGGCTACCTGAAAAAAATGTAATTAGAATTAAATACAACCTGTATTTCAAATAAATTATAATGGAAGTATTTTCATTAAAGATATTGTACCAGAGCGATCAGTTTCGAGATGGATTGGTACAAAGGTTTTTACGAGCGGAGAGAGAGATGAACGGTAACATTAAACCCGTCAAGCGACATTTTGTTATTCGTCTGATCATTATCATCCTTTTCACCGTCAGCGCCGGTCATGCCGTAAGCTACTGGGTGGATGAAAGGACTTTCAACAACAAGGTCTACTTTCTTTTCAACGATACTCCGTTCATTGCCGCGTATGACATCAGGCAGGATCTGTGGGAGGATTCAATTCCTCTGCCGCATGACAATCCATACTGTTTTCATCTCGATGATGACTACCTGTATGTCGGATATGACAGTTCAGTATACCGCTACAATCACCGGGGCGGTGATGAAACACTTATGCTTCATCGTGATTCAACCCCGTACAGACCACGTGCGCTGTACACCGATGGAGATTTTCTGTTCGTTTTTCTCGGAGGCGTAAAAGAAGTGCTGAACAGAGAGGACGGAACCGTCATTTCACTGTTCGACGACTGGACGAAAGATAACCATATGATTTCCGGTATCTCGCACTTCAAGGAAAACCGGATCTTTTACGGACGAACGGGGGGTATTTCTCCTTCGGATATCGACATGATGACCTATGACAGTACGGGCAGGTTTCTGGAAGTGCGTGACAGTCCGCACCACGGCGATTTCAGTGGCGCGTCGAAAACATGGGTATTCCCCGACGGGGAGCGTGTCGTCGATAATTCCGGAACCATTTACCGGGGGGATTCCCTGAGATATATGAATACCTTCGGCACCCCCGGCAAGATTCTGGGAATCGCGTTTCATGACAGCAGCATTATCGTGGCCACCGTGGATAGTCTGCTCATCAGGTACGATCCGGATCTGATCCTGGAACAGGGCAGACTGGAAACCGATTACCAGCCGCACAGTCTCGTCGTGAACGATCAGGATATTCTGGTTTTCTATCGCAATGCCGATAAACGGTACTCTATAGGTGTCGATTTCGTTTCACTTGATGACTTCGCGCAACCGGAACCGGTACCGGCGCTTGAGGCACAGGCCTGCTCACTGGTTTCCGAAGAAAACATTTACTTCACCGAAAGTACCGTCTATTTCTGGGCTCCCGGAGATGCGCAGCTTCTGCGGTGGGATGTTGCACGGCAGGAGTGGGGCGCTTCCATTCCGCTTCTGGATTCCGCCGAACATATGGCGTATTCTACACAACTCGATGCCTTTTATTTCAAGTATCCCGGTGGCAAGGTGACCATCCTCCGGAATGATGGCGACACCTTCGTTGAACGGCCGTTTTTCAATCTCGCCCGTTACTGTTCGGGAATGGTGGGTGCGGGTGAATATCTTGTCGTATCGGTAGGAACCGGAAGATATACTCACATGGTTATCGATCAGAATCACCGCTGTGTGTATGAATCGGATAACTGGAGAGAGCATCTGCGTGCCTCCCCCTGGTGTGAATCGACGCGTCGCATTTATTCTTACGATAATACAGCGGTTATCTATGAACAGATCGGCGCTGAAGGCATGATCGATACAACCGTAACAGCCGGGGAGCAGCAAGGGTTGTGGCTGACACCCCTGAATGTCAAACCGGACGGCTCCATTGTTATCGTCAACAACGGTAATATTTATGACGGCGCCACGCTTGAATATCATAATTATCTTCTGCGGGAAATAGAGTGCGCGACATGGATTGACGACGATCTGTTTTCCATAGACAGAAACGGTTCACTTATACAATGGAGCAGCGGGAACTACCAGATAGGGAATTCAGTTCAAGTGCCGCAGAGCGGCTGTTTTCTGATAGGTACGGTAGAAGACAGCCTGCTGGTCGTCATCAACAGAAGTGCCAACAGAGTTGGAAGCTTTCCCTCCCTCACCGTGTTTAACCGTGACCTCCGGCGAGTGCTTCCCGGCGGCATTGTATCGGCCGCCGGAAACAATCGGTTGAACATTATCGCTCAACCACCCCGGGAATTCCGTTATTTCAATCTGAACGGGCGTGTGGCAGGTGTCATCAGCGGTTTCCTGCCGGAGCAGGCCGGACTGAGGGTTTCAAACGGCTTCTATATCCGGGAGATCAAACCCTCCGCCGTATGGTCTGAATCGGTTTCGCAACAACGAATGACACCGATACTGCATTTCAGGCATTGAATGCATTCTCTCCACCTGCTGTTATACATACAGGTAAAAGCCCGGCAAATCCATCAACGACAATTGGCAATCCTGGTGAGAATGCTCTGCGTGCCGTACCCGATCTGCAGAAGATACAGGTTATTGTCATGTATACCGATTTCCCGAAGCGGTATGGATACATACGACGGAAGATTGCCGGCCGGGAAGGTGTAGCGACCGCTTACCGCACCGTTACAGCGGAGCACCGTGCAGGTGATCACGCCGTGAGCATTATCCGGTAACGATACCAGAACAGTACCGGCTGTATGGCGTGTGGAAAATTTCCGGCAGGTGGAGGAGGTACGGTTTTCGCGCACTGAAAAAATAGACTTGTCAACAGCAACCCAGTGAATGGCGGATGTCGGATCGGCTGACAACGCTTTATCGTCGGGAGTAAACACGGATGACGGCCGTGGAGTCCAACTTCCTCCGTTGAGAACGGCTAACGTGTAGTTTTCCGTCAGGCCGGGATGGGAGAACGTAACCGTTCCTCCTTCAGGAATGTCATCAAGGGACAGATCGAAGAAGAACCCGACGACATCGGGAAAGAGCGGGCTGACGGTAAATCCTTTGTAGGTGAGTGTCGCCGCTGCCGTGGTACAGTCATCGGCGTCGAACGATATCGTCAGTATGGCGCCGTCGGTGAACTTCCAGTACGCGCGGCAATCGATATCGAATATCGCGCTTACCGGTACGGACGTCGGGTGTACCGGTACCGAATCACGGACGTGAACGGTATACTCCATTGAATCGGCAAGCGTACCGTCACTGACGCAAAGCGATACCGGATGCGATCCGGTATCTTCGAAGGTCGGGAGCCAGCTGATCCTTCCGGAATTCCCGGCAACGGTCAGTCCCTCCGGTCCGGTGAGTACCGAATAGGCAAGCGGAGATCCTTCGGCGTCGACCGCGGTGACGGAGTCGATGTAGGAGTATCCCGCATACGCCACGCCGTCCGGTTTCCGTGCGACAAACTCGGGTGCGGTGTTGACATCGGTCACGATCAGGCGGTAGGTAAGGGTATCACGCTGTCCGGCCTGATCAGCCACAAAGAGGGTGATATCCACCGTACCTGCATCATCGTTCCCGGGAGTCCACGCTATGACACCGCTGGCAGTGTTGATGGTCATTGTTGACGGGCAGGTCGCTGCACACGAGAAGGTGAGCTTCGACGAAGGAAACGTGTCAATCGCGGTGACGGTTTCGGTGTAAGGAGAACCTTCCGGAATCGTTCTGTTCAGTTCCGCCGGATCGCTGGTGAAACGGGGCGGAAATTTGGTGCCGAACTTGTTGATCTTCAATGCATACGACTGGTTGCCGATTCTCGAGCAGTACATGACAAACGGATACCCGTCGGGGGCAAGGTAAAACCTGAATGACGGAATACTGTAACTGATATCATAACTGTCGGGTATCAGGTGGTTCCAGATTCGTTCTCCGTTGCCGCTGTTGAAGGCGACAAATGCGAAACTGAGTTCGCCTCCGTCCAGAGCGGCATCGATACCGCCGGCGATGAACGTGCTGTCATCAGGTTCAATGATGTCATGTATCTGGCGCTGGCCGAAATGTTCCATTGTCGAATCGGGAAGCGTCTTGAAGAACTTGTTCCAGAGAACGTTATATGCCGCATCAGTCCTGATAATGGCATGAATGTGTACCGAGGAGTTGATCTTCTGGTACCCGGTGAGGTAGTAGCCGCCACTGCGGGCCGGCTTGATTCCCATGAACATCATCTCATACCCGGAGATGACCGTGGGATGTTCACCGGTAATCTCACCTTCCGCGTCGATCTCCACGATCGACCACAGTGTGTCCATTGGCATCATTGTATTGTTGGAACTTTTATACGAAACCGGGAAGATGACGGTTCCCCGGGGAGTGAGTGCCGGCATAACACGGTGCCTGAAGCCGGACGTCGCCTCGTACCAGTGCAGTCGCCTTGCCCAGAGGGGATTTCCTTCGGAGCTTATTTTCCGCACATCAACCGTATCGCTCGGAAACTGGCTGACGATAATAAAATCTCCGTTCGGCAACTGGAGTATCTGACCGTCCCATCGGGGCGCCTCCATATCCGTATAGAGGGTGCAGTTCCAGAGCACTTCACCTGATTCGTCAAGACGGAGCACCCCCCCCAGCGTATTACCACCGGCAAGCGTCAACTGGTACGTCGCGGCACATCCGCCACCGGACGCCATTGTCATGCCGAAGGTGCCGACGGGCCGGCGGGTAGTTGGATAATAACGTGATGATTTCAGCTGCAGTGAGCTGTTGATTTCCGCCATGAAAAGCTGCTGATTGCGGATGGTCCAGAACAGCAGGTCACCGTTCTCTTTCCGTGCGGATGCGAAATTGGACGAACCGCTGTCTGAAAATAAAACGGGGGCCGTAATGGAGCCGAACTGCCGGGCGGCAACAGGACCGGGCAGTACGAACTGCAGCCAGACGCAGAGCATGAATGGCACGTATCGCATAGCTGATATCCTTCGTGTGTGCTACGGTTTCAGGAACGGTTGCACGAAAACCGTTCCATTGTTCAGTTCGGCACTCAGCACATAAACTCCGGGGGCATGCTTACCGATGGTGACCGGCCTGAACGCTGTTGTCCGAAACGTTTCAACAACGCGTCCTCTGCAGTCAATTATTCTGCCGTTAATCGGGCCGCTGCAGGTTGTCGTGATAATCACCCTGCCTGCCTGGTACGATATCTGTTCAGGAACGGCAACGGACCGTCTGTCGGCGTTGCCGGCTGCGCGGCTTTCGGGAAGATCGAAAAGATAATATATCTTCCGAAACAGGCCATAAGTATTCCGGAGTGAATCGGTTATTTCAGCGTAAAAAAGCGTGTCATTACAACGGGTGTACCGGGGTTCCAGGTAGCGGATACCATCAAAAACGGTCTGCGTATCTGTTTCCGAAATCGGTTCGAGTGTTTCATCGAAAAGACGGCGTTTTACCCTGAAAGGATCACCCATGCCGCGATATCCGTAGGACCATGCAATACGGTAGGTGTGGTTGTAGTGGTAGCAGTACCACAGTGACGAGGTGGACTCATGGCTGCTTGTGCAGATGAGTTTTGCATTCACGGCAGGCTCCATGTCGCTCCCGAGAAATGAGCCGTACAAAGAGTTGAGTGAATTCCCTTCCGTTGTTCGATAGACAGTATCCGGTACATCCCTTTTCGAATAGATCATGAGCGTACCGGCGGACGACTGGTGGATCGTCTGCACACTGAACGCTCCGGTTCCCTGGTCCGGGAAGAGCCGTTTTCCCACGGAAACAAGCCTGTCCGTGGATGAATAAGTATCGGTAAAGTAGTTTTTGTTATCGTAAACGATTATGGAATAGGCGCCTTCAAATTCAGCGAAACCCGAGAGCGTCGCGTAGGTACCATAGATACCGGCGTCTGGTGATGCCATCCAGTTCATCGCCCGGTCAAACCGCTGAAGTGAGTAGGAACGCGGATGATCTGAGGAGAGTTCATCGGGCGCATTGAGTGTGGTGATGAGTAATGAACCGTTGTTGGCGACCGCAGCCGGAAAATCAGTATCCCGGTGGTTGGCGGGATAATATTTACCCAGACGTCTGAACAGGCTGTCAACGGTGAAAAAGCAGTTCAGCGAGAGCGCCTGTCCGGTTGCTGAATTGTCATAACCGAACTTGTACGAAAAGAGGAAACAGTCCTTAAGGAAAAATACTTTGAAACTGGAAGTGTCCGTGAGGAATGTTCCGATCCCGAATACCTTGTCGAAGTGGGGACGGTGTTCATGTAATTCCGTAAGCATGGTTGCGGGAAGCAGTTTCTGGAAATACCTATTGTATAGACCGGCGAACAGGGTGTCTTTCTTCAGGAAGAAAACCGCAAGATTCCCCGTGCTGAGTGGCAGAACCGTCCAGTTTTTCCTCAGAGGGGCTGGAGTGCCGATAGGAACCGGCTTGTTGCAGAAGATCCGGAATGATACCGAATCAGATGCTCCCGAAGGATCCGAGACCGTAAGTACAGCCTCCGCCGTATCAAAGCACTCGCCCGAAGTGATCAGCAGCAGCGAATCCCGCACGACGGCTTTTATGCCGGATGTGACCGCGACGGAAAACGTCAGAAGAGATGTTGTATTGTCAATATCATGAACAAATGGCGCACAGTTTACGGTGAGCGAACAGGTATTGCAGAGTGAAGTATCGGGTGGTGTCTGAATGAATTCCGGAGGATCGTTTACCTGGAGTACCCGCATCCTGAACGACACGGAGGTCGTGGCGCCGCTGTCATCAGTGGCGCTGCAGGTGATAAGCGCACTGCCGTACCAGTTGGCTGCAGGCTTCAATTTATAAAAATCAGCTTTACTGATAACGGTGACGGCAGATGTGTCCCCGGATACCTCGATAGAAACAATATTGCCGTCGGTATCATTAAACCAGCCGGAAGGCAGGATGATCAGGGAGTCGTCTTCGTTTATAACGGTATCGGCGATTGACCGGGTCAGGAATGGCGGATCGTTGGCATTGTGCACTTCTACTGAAGTCGTATCGATAGCGCCGGGATTAATCCGGTAATTCGCTTTTTCCTTTACCGTACTATCGCCGACACCGTAAATCTGGCGGCAGATCAGCAGTAGAAGGCAAAGTGGCAGGTATCGTTTCATGATGTGACGAATTCCGGTAGTACCGAGTCGTATACGGATTGTGACATTGCATTGGAGGCGGGGCGTACCGCATCTTTCAATAAATAAATAATACTATTTATTTTTCAGATTGTCAGTCTTTTGCTGCAGATTAAGATAAATGCCGTCGGTAAGTATAATGTTTCGATAGTCTCCGTATATTTGATTAATCTTCACTACCATATTCTCTCAGGTAAAACCAGTTGACCACGTCCTTAAAACGGTATGGTGATTACACCGATTTTCCTGAGGTCATTCCTGAACCTGCCGATTTCATTGAGATACACCTGGTATTCTTTCTGTTTTTTAGTGCCGATGATAAGCATTGCTGTTCCTCCGCCGACGGCGAGTCCGCCTGCAATACCATACACCAGAGAAACTAATGCCCTTCCTAGAAAAACCAGTGCCCCTAGTTCATAATAACCAGAGAGATCTTCCGTACTAAACCCCCATTGAAGTACTGATGGTGTAAACAACGAAAGGCCACATCCGGCAATTACCAATGGCATTCCTGCTCTAACCAGGGATTTACCCGACGTATGCCTGTCAATGTCAAAATGTACATGTTCTTCACAATTATCTTCAGTTTTTTCAGGAAGATCTGCTATACTCCGGTCATCATCGGCATATTTTTCAATGATTTGCGGCCATGCCAGCAGAATATCTTTCGGCACATCACATAAATAAAAATGCAGTCCCAGTTTTTCTCTGCAACGCAAACAGGGCAGCAGTGATTCAGTAATCTTTACTGATTCCGGAGTGGAACTGTTTTTCAATTCCTCATAGTTTATTGTAAAATTGTTACAGGGACATCCTGCCGATACAGAAGAGAAAGATACAGCCAATAGAACAAGAAGAAATTGAAACGATAATTTCGTAATAAACATGGATATTCCTCTGCTATGCTGGCTCAGAAATGATACGTTATTTTTGCGTCAGTCCCAAGTTTTCCATTACACGCACGGCCCCGTGAGCTCGCGGTAGTGGGTCCGGCAAAAATTATAACAACTAGCACGAAGCGAATGGTTTTTGCCGCATCCTGAACGGCAGTGAAGTCTGGCTAAAAATATACTAAAAAGCGCGGAGCGCATGGTCCTTACCACACACTGAACGGCAGTGAAAACTTCCATTGGATCGTCCGGGTAACATTCCTGTTACCCTTCTTATTTATTGACAAGCGGCCAGTGGTCGCAACAACGTTCCGGCCAACGGCTGAAGTTTTGTTTCAAAATTTAAGCCTTGGCCTGTTGAACAAAGTTTCTGCCCCAGCTCTTTTCTTCAATATTTCCTCTTTGGCGCCCATCTTCGGTGTGGGGTTAGGACGACCCCATACCGATTCTGATTTCATTTCTTTAGTTCCAATATATTCGAATATTTCTTAAATCCAGAAAGAACAGATTTAACCTTGTTTAGTCTTTCAATTTGTGTGCCCTTCAACGTAATGTATGGGATTTTCCTAATTTTTAAATCAGCAACGATCTGTTTCTGGAATACTAACCGATTAGTGTCTCCCGACCTATCCCACGTGTCATCATAAGGAATATCTGTATCGCATAAAAAAACTATGTCATACCTTTTTTCTGCTTCTGTTGCAAAATTCAGCAGTTTTTCGAGCACATCATTATGGTAGTAATGAGAAAACATATATGTCGTAATTGCGTTTGTATCCGTAAATAGGTAATTGTTCGCATTTTGAATTAATTCATTTTCTCTTTTCAAGTGTCCTTCAGCTATATCTACCAATTGCTCCAATGAAAGTCTTCTGTTTATTTGATATTTTATCCAATATTCTCTACCATATTCGGGCATAAAAACTGTGTTGTACTCTTTTGCACAATCTTGCGCTATAGTGGTTTTTCCTGTTGAAGGAGCTCCGAGAAAAACAACATTAATAATTAAGTCTTTATATACTTCTGAAGAAATAAATTTTCTGTTCTTAAATGGATTATTACGTATTTCTGTACCAGATGTCGGATTATTTATTCGCTCTTTATCAACAATTCTATTTTTGGCATTAAGAGATTTGCTCATATGTTGACCATAAAATTCACTTGAATAAAAATGTGTAATTTTTCGTCCTTTTAAAACTTTTCTGATATAACTTTCCTGTTTTCTCATTATTTCAGGGGTGTTACCTGAATCCGGAGGGCCATCCCAGCCTTCAATTACCTCTACTTCAGGGAAAATATTGCGAATCCAATTTGCTCTTATGTTGAGCGGGATGGAAGTTACTTCTGGTGCGTCATAAATGACAACAATAACATATTCTGTTTCTTTTAATGCTGTTTCAATAACAAATCCATGTCCTTTATGGAATGGAGCAAATTTCCCTAGTGTTAAACCAATAGTTTTCATGCTAAAGCCTTTACACCTTCAGTATCTTGCTCTTCTTTATATGATTTTTTCCAGGCAAAAAAACCAATTGTTGCCAATACAAGAAAAATGGCATATAAACCAGTTGTCAGATAAAGCTGTTTATACCAATAAACTCCGATTGCCACAACGTCAACAGCAATCCAAAAGTACCAGGATTCTAATTTTTTTCTTGCCATAAGCCATTGAGCAACTAGGCTTGTAACAGTAGTGAACGCATCAGGATAAGGAAGCGAAGCATCTGAAAACCGATTCATGAGAAAACCCCAGACAACTGTTCCAATGACTGCAATTATTACCCAAATGAACGAGTGTTTTTTAAGCAATGTTATTGATAGTTTTGTTTTATCTTTTCCACCGTGCCACCAATGATACCATCCATAAATTTGTAGAAAAACATATATAACATGAAGTATCATGTCAGAATAGAGCTTTGCTCCATTGAATATGTAAATATAAAGTATTACCTGTATTAGGCCTGTGGGCCAACACCATATATTTCTCTTTATTGTAAGAACTACACAGATTACACCAAAAATTGTTGCCGTCAATTCAACCCAATTCATTCTTTATTCTTTTCCTTTACACCACAGGACGTGGTGTTTTGTCTTTGGACGCCATTACAATATAAAAGAGCTGGAGCAGAAATATTGTACAACGGGCGGCTCAACCTATGCTGGCCTGCTTTGAGGCTGGCATAGTTGAGCTGTTGTGTGATGTAAATTAGTCGCCAGCCTTTTGAAGTTCAGCGCGCTCTTTGCATTTTCAAACGAAAGATTGATCTTTTCTTAAGAGGATCAAAACTCTCGAAATAATTTTGTATCATATCACGGAGGTCATGAACTTCGTTTTCTAATTCACTAATTCCGCATCCTCTATTCCTTAAGTCATCCATAATTTCATTATGAAGCCAGTTATGATTTGTTTCTAACGTATCCCAGCGTTCTCCTTTGGATAGTTGATTCGTATATTCCGTTACTTTATTAAAGAAAACTTCAGTCATGACATTGGCACGAGCTTCATAAAAATCGACCAATTTATCTCGAATATGTTTTGGAATAAACGGATCAGAACGAACCACTGCTGCCATACGATTCAATTCACTTTCTTTAGAGCTTACTGGTATACCTGGAAATATTTTGCCTGTTTTTAAAATGCGATCTTTATCTGGAAGAATGTGACTGTGAAGTATTGATAGCACTTCTTTAACAGAATCAGCTTTTGTCCAAAATTTAGGTGATTCAGGGTCATATTCTGATAAGAGTTCTTTTGATATCTCGGCGAGTCTGTCAAAAACACGTTTTTTGTATTCCGTGTTGACTGCATTAAGCAAACCATTTTTTGCCTTTATATATGTCAATATGGCTACGGTTCCTGCAATAAGGTAAAATGCAATTTGAGAAAGAACTAAAAATTGAGTTAAAGAAATTTGGGGCATATAGACATTTTCCTAAAAAGGTTTGTATTTATAAGTTCGATATCAGTATCGTGAATAATAGGATTTTACATTTGTATTGCGTGCAGCTTTTCCCCTGTCTTTGGCGGCTAATTTATTTTAAACAACTTCTTCCATGACGCACTTCAGTGCGTCATGGAAGAATAATTTACATCAATGACGAACTAAAGTTCGTCATTGATACCTTTGGATTCACTATTTCAAAAGCAATTTTGATGCAGGACTACGAATTTACGCTAACC
>JBNLDC010000065.1:0-20088 GCA_050304135.1 Chitinispirillaceae bacterium
CCCTTCTGCATACCTTCCAGGGAGATTCTCAATTTATATCACTGCTTGGACGGCTTCGCCTTCCTGGTAACCACTACTCTACACGGCGGAGCCTTTTTATCGGACCACTACTGGAAGTAGTGGTTTAGGCCGTTAATTAATAATTAGTTCCTGTTCAGGATTGAATAGTTTATTCTATAATGGTCATTGAGGCTCTCGAAATGACACATTTTAACGGGAAACTCGGTCACTTCGAGAGCCTCAGTGTCCGGAAATGGCCAAACTAATTAATCATTCGCGCACCAGCCATGATCTCCGCAGGGTAAAAAGAGTAATGTTATCGATTCAGGTGGTAAAAGCAGGAACCGCCTGATGCATTTCAGGTGAAACCGGAAGCACCGCGAGAATGGTCTGCCCGAAAAGCTGCCCCCTCCGGGTCCGGCAATCCAGTTTTGCCTGATTGATCTGGTATTTGATTCGCTCGAGATCGGAACCGCAGTAATTTACATACATTCGGGTTTTCTGCGGACAATCCTGATAATGGGTGCACTGCGAACAGGATACTTTGAGAAACTGCATCGGGTGCTCCTTAGTCAGATGAAAAACGGGTATAAGCGGTACCCCCAGCCATAGGGTATACAATAAGTATATCTCACAATGGGTAGTGTGTCAACCACAAAATAGCCCAACCTGTTGTATATCGAACATCATTTTGAATTCATGGCGGTTAAAGCACAGGCGTTAGGTTACGGTGGAAGCGAGGCCACCCAATACCTTTGCGGTCAAAGCAGTATAAAGAAAGTCAGAGGCGCGAAATGCGGAGATTACCGTTTTCCGGTATTGGTCTTAACGTTGGAACCGACACCCCACATCGAGATCGCATGAACCGGGCAGGCATTGAGACAGATACCGCAGCCGATGCATTTATCTTTATCGATGACGTGGCGCTGATCCTGTTCTCCGGTAATGGCTCCGGGAACCGGGCAGACCGAGACACAGGCGGTACATCCATTGCATTTTGTATCGATATTTGCTTTTGAACGGGTTTTAACCAAATCAATAAAGCATTTGGAAGGGCACTTGAACGATGCGGGAATAAAATTCTCTTCTTTGGAATAGTCCAGAACCGGAAGATTATTCTCCATGGCGATTGCTCCGGAGGGAGTCGCTTTCACACAGAGTGTGCAGGCGGTGCACCCGACGGAACAGTACTTTTTCACCTTTGCACCCCGTTCATGATTGGAGCAGGCGAGATAGATTTTATGCACCTTCGGTATGAGCGAAATGATATTTCTGGGGCATATTTTAACGCATTTGCCGCAACCGGTGCATTTATCCTGATCCACCACGGCAATACCTTCATCGGTAACATGGATTGCATCAAACGGACAGACACGAACACAACTGCCGAGCCCCAGACAACCGTCCTGGCAGACTTTGGAACCGTTGCCGATAAGTGTGGCGGCCAGGCAATCCTCTATTCCCTCGTAAAGAGCCCGTTCGCGTGCGGTACTGTTCCCGCCGTTGCAATGGACGACGGCCATAACCGGATCAGACACATCGGCACTCACGCCGAGAATATCGGCAACCGCATGAGCTGTTTTTGAACCCCCCGGAATACATCCGTTCGACTCAGCCTTTCCCTCCACCACCGCTTTCGCGAATCCACTGCATCCGGGATACCCGCAGGCACCGCAATTGGCACCGGGAAGAGCCCCCAGCACCTTTTCGATTCGGGGATTGACGTAGACATGGAGTTTCTTTGAAGCGATCGCCAGACCGATCCCGAAGAACAAACCGACAGAGCCTACTATCATAACAGGATACATCAATTCAACCGGCACGCTCAGCCTCCAACACCAGGAAAAAAGTTCAAACCCGCGAATCCTAAAAATGCCAATGCCATAAGTCCGGCGGTAATAAAGGCAATCGGCAACCCTTCAAGTGCCTTCGGTACCGGTGCGAACTCCAGTTTTTCGCGTAACCCCGCCATCAGAATCAGCGCCAGTGAAAACCCGACACCCGACATGATACCATTCCAGACACTTTCAATGAAAGAAAACGGCATCCCGGTAACGGGGTTGATATCGGTATTGATGATCGCGACACCTAAAACGGCACAGTTCGTGGTGATCAGCGGCAGAAAAATACCGAGTGATTCGTAGAGTGCCGGTGAATATTTCTGCAGGGCCATCTCGACAAGCTGTACCAGACCGGCAATAACGAGAATGAAAACAATCGTCCGCAGATACTCGAGGGCAAACGGATGCAGAATGTAATTGTAAATGACCCAGGTGAAACTTGATGCGATCGTCATGACGAAAATGACCGCCATACCCATTCCGGTTGCACTGGAGATCTTTTTTGAAACACCGAAAAAAGGACACAACCCGAGAAAACGGGCCAGTACGAAATTGTTGATAAAAATCGCGCCGACCGATATCTGAATCAGACTGACAGGATTGACCATCGTTACGCGCCTTTCTTCCGGTTACCGAGATATTTGATGACACCCATAACGAATGCTATTGTGAAGAAACCGCCCGGAGCAAGGATGAAAACCGTCATTGGTTCATAACCCGGGAAGAACTTGAGACCAAGCAGTTTGTTACTCCCGAGAATCTCCCGGATAATACTGAGGATGCAGAGTGAAACGGTAAACCCGAGCCCCATCACAATACCGTCGATAAGTGACCGGAACATGTTGTTTTTAGAGGCAAAGGCTTCGGCCCTGCCCAGAATGACACAGTTCACGACGATCAGTGGAACGAAAATACCGAGCTGTTTGTCAAGAGTAGGGAGGTAAGCTTTCATCACCAGCTGCACAATGGTGACAAAGGTCGCGATCACCACGATAAAGCAGGGAATACGTACCTTGTCGGGAATCACCTTCCGCAGCATCGAAACGATAACATTGGAGCAGGAGAGCACGAATGTCGCCGCAAGCCCCATCCCCAGACCATTCTGCACCGAAGTACTGGTCGCCAGTGCCGGACACAACCCGAGCGCCAGAACCAGAATCGGATTTTCGTCAATAATACCCCGTTTGAATTCTTCTGCTATCATCTGGTTATCCCCGTATCGCCTTGAGGTATGCCTTCGCCTGTGTACCGAGCCCGGTGGTAACCGCTCTGGTTGAAATTGTCGACCCGGTAATAGCGGTAATACCGTTCTTCTCTTTGAGTTCCGTGCGCTGCTTATCAGTGAGCTGATGCCACTCACCCATTGTTTTTTCAATTGCCACCGGCCTGGTGATCGACAGCCCTTTGAACTGTTCCGAAAACCATGGAGCAGTGGTCTCTTTCGCCCCGCCGAACCCGTTCCATATATACTTCTTTGATATTGTTTCCTGCACCCGGGAACCGAGTCCGGGTGTTTCACTCTGGTCAAGTATCGTCATGCCGGTGATGCCCCCCTCAGGAGTGGTGCATACCAGATAACTGATCACACTGGAGTAGCCGCGACTGCCGACCTTGAAGGCGTACACGGTATCGGTTTCGCTGATGCCCGTCCAGTAGGCTACCGAGTCCTCCGACGAAGGCGGTAACAGCTTCTGCTCGGCAATGGTAACCCCGCGGGGCATAATCCGCTCAAGGGCCTCCTGCTGAGCGGCACTCTGCTGCTCGGCGATGCGTTCGGTGGTTTTCATGTTCGTGACGGCGATAAGCAGTGCCGCAGCGCATGAAATGACGGTAAGAACAACTGATAATCGCAACATGTCAATCACGGCGTCTGACCTCTCCGTAAATCTTTGGACGGGTATAACGTTCAATAAGGGGGACAAAAAGATTCATAATCAGAATGGAGTACGAAACGCCCTCGGGATAGCCCCCGAATTTCCGGATGACAAAGGTCAGAAGACCGCACCCGGCGGCAAACACCAGTTTCCCCCGTGGGGTAATGGGCGAGGTAACCATATCAGTCGCCATGAAAAAGGCACCGAGAAACAGACCGCCCGCCAGAATCTGGTAGAACGGTATGATAATCGCACCGGAGGTAAGCAGGCTGCCGGTACCGTTGAACAACCAGCTCAGCAGAAATACCACACCGATGTACACGAGCGGTATCCGCAGCGAGATAATCCGCTTATAGAGCAGCAGCACTCCCCCGATCAGCAGCGCCACCGCCGAGGTTTCTCCGATGCAGCCACCGACATTTCCGGTAAAGAGGTTGGTAAGTGCTTCCTGAAAGTCAAGCGCCTGAAAGCTGCCGTTTGCCATCGCATTTTTAAAGTGCGCAAGCGGTGTCGCAGAACTCATGGCGTCTATTCCCGAGAGCGAACCGAACACCGTCGGCGTGAATCGTGTCATTGCCGAAGGATAGGACGCCATAAGAAACGCACGCCCCGCAAGGGCCGGATTGATAAAATTCGCACCGAGCCCGCCGAAAGCCATCTTGGCAACACCGATTGCGAATACGGACCCGATCGCCACCATCCACCACGGCAGATCAGGGGAGACATTGAATGCGACCAGTATTCCGGTCACCACAGCACTGAAATCACCGATGGAACTCTGCCGTTTCATGAGTTTTCCCACCGCCCACTCCGTCACCACCGCGGCAATAACCGAAACAACGGTTAAAATGAGCGCTTTGGTCCCGAAGAAAACAACCGAAGCGATACAGGAGGGAATGAGAGCAATCACCACCCACACCATGATATGTGTCACCGTTTCAGGATGGCGCAGATGCGGTGAGGAGGTCAGATGCAGCGAAGTGGTGGCGAGCTGATCCACCGTCCCGGGTGCTTCAGATTCCACGGGTACCTGTTTAGCCTGTTCATTGGTCATGATATGTATTCCTTATCATCCATCACGATTTTTTCGCCTCTACGGCACGACGCTGTGCCAGCACATGATATTTCCCCAGCTTCATCTGGTGCACCAGATTGATCTTGGCCGGGCAGATAAAGGCACACGAGCCGCACTCCATACAGTCAAGAACATTCCATTCCTGTGCACCGTCGTAATCCTCCTTCTCGACGAATTTTGCAATGCGCGAGGGAACCAGATTGATCGGACAGGCATGAATGCAGTGACCACAGTTGATACACGGGAAGGTGCGCAACGGCGGGGTGGTTGTATCCAGAGCCAACAGACCGGAAGTGGTTTTAATAACCGGCACATCAATATCAGAGAGCGCCAGACCCATCATCGGTCCACCCATCAGCAGTTTTTTTACCTTTTGGGGATTGATGCCGCAGGCTTCGAGCAGTGTGCGGATCGGCGTACCGATTCTGACCATAACATTTTTGGGTGATTCCATAGCCGGGCCGGTAACCGTCACTACCCGCTGATAGAGTGGAATACCACTGGTGACCGCATTATATACCGCAACGGTAGTTCCAACATTCTGCACCACGCAGCCGACATCCATCGGCAGCCCGCCGGAAGGAACTTCCCGCCCCGTTACCGCTTTAATCAGCTGTTTTTCACCGCCCTGAGGATATTTTGCGGCAAGTGTACAGAGCGTTATCTCACTGCCGCCCTTCTGACTGAGCAGGGAGGTAATCTTTTTTATGGCATCCGGTTTATTCTCCTCGATACCGAGAAGGCATTTTTTCGCGTTCAGAATTTTTTTAAGAATCAGAATACCCTCTACAAACCGGTCCGTCTGCTCCAGCATCAACAGGTGGTCTGCCGTGAGATACGGTTCACACTCGGCACCGTTGATTATGAGGACATCGATCGGCTTGTTGCTCGGTGGAGAGAGTTTGACATGCGTGGGAAATCCCGCGCCACCCATCCCGACGATACCGGCAAGCTGAATGGCCTGTACCAGCTCCTGCGGAGCCGCGTCGCGCCATACGGTCGGTGCCGGTTGAAAGGGGGCCATATCATCGGTTCCGTCGTTCTCAATTTCAACGGAGGTCACCTGTTTTCCTGAAGGATGAAAAAAAGGTGCTACAGAAAGAACGGTTCCCGCAATCGACGAATGTACCGAAGATGAGACAAATCCACCCGCTTCACCGATTACCTGCCCGATCACTACCTTATCTCCCCGTTTCACCTGTGGTTTGGCCGGTGCACCGATATGCTGAGACAACGGAATAACAACTTTGGAAGGAGCGGGAAAAACCTCTATCGACAGGCGTTCAGTACGTTTTTTACTATGCGGCGGATGTATGCCACCCTTAAAAGTATACCTTTTAGGCACGTTGATCTCCTGAAAACGAAACTACCATGCGGTATATGTGAGGAACCAGTCCACTGCTTCTGCGAAGAAAAAAAGAGTGGAGTAAAAATTACAAAGAGCCCGAACGACAGTCAAGTCATACCGCGATCAAAAATTGCAATTACCGCGGGATAGATCCCTGCCCCCGAGGAGAGCAGATAAGCGGTGAGATCTGCCAACAGCGAAACAATTCAGTTCACTGTTTTCCACTGATGTTGCAACTTCCGATCATGCAGTATATTTCTCTGCAGCAAAACCACGTGAGCAATGGGAGAGCACTATGGGAACAGCGGCAACACCTCATAAAGTCCGGTTACTCTTTGCGGTATTGTATTCCGATACGGCGCAAATTGAAACTATTTATACCCTGCTCGACCGTGAATTCGGTACACGGGACCATCAGTACGGCCCGGTTCCGTTCTCGTGGACGCAGTACTACAGCGACGAGATGGGCACGACATTGCGGAAAGTGTATTTCAGTTACAGCGATCCGATCGATCGGGACCGGCTTCCCTCCATTAAAAACCTGACAAATAACATAGAACGGCAGCATGCCGGCCCGGAGGGAAACAGAACCGTCAACATCGATCCCGGGTATGTCGCCCGTGACAAGGTAGTCCTGGCTACTACCAAGGATTTTTACCACCGGCTCTATCTTGCCGACGGCATATTCGGCGAAGTAACGCTCCACTACCGCAAAGGCAGATTCAGGTATTTTTCCTGGACCTATCCGGACTTTCGCAACCCGGAAGTAATGCGGTTTCTGGAGCGCATTCGTGCCCCCCTTGTTCAACAGCTGCGACGAAACAACGGATAACAGCAACCGCAGTCATCCACGCAGAGAGCTGTTCAACTCCCGTGCAAGGGAGCGCACTTCTTCCACCGAAGCTCTCCCCCACCCTTTAAGCCGGGTTACGAAAAACGAATCATTCTGCCAGCGGGGATCGGTGCGCAGGAGAGGAAACTCAGCAGCGTAGTGCTCGAACAACGGGGTTCCGGGCACCGGCGAAAGAAATACCGGTTTGACCCGCACCCCGCACGATGCAACTACGTGCATTTCACGCAGCATCTCCTCGGGGCTGCCCTCCGGAAGCCCTCCCATGATATACACGCCAGTGTCCGGAAACGGCAGGGACTGCAACAACTCCAGTTTACTGCGCAGCAGCTGTTCATCGGCTTTCCCTCCGGTCTGCATCCGGTGCTTCGCCTGCCCGGTTTCATACCCGAAACGCAAGGTGGTGAATCCCGCCTCATGCATGAGTGCAAGCACCTCCGCAGTCAGGTATTGCAGGTGCAGACCATTGGGAGTATGTAACCGTACTCCCTTCACCCCACGACCGGTGAACAGCCGAAGAAACGGCACCAGAAGATGTTCCGCATCGACAAGCAACGCGTCATCGTAAAAAGAGAGGTCTGTGACGCCGTACCGCTCCACCATCATTGCTGTCTCCCTAACAACCACCTCCAGATCACGCTTGTGGTAATGAGGCTGAAGAACATTCGAAGCGCAGTAGGAGCAGTGCATCGGACAACCGAGCGAGAGCAGTGCCGGACCATGCCGCTTCCCGGTTGAGCATGCGAAACCGGGAAGCAGTGACGACTGCGGGGGCAGCCGCAACGGAAGAGGACATCCCGGCAATTCGATAGTACCGTTGCCTGACAGATCTCCGGTAAAAATGTATGCCCCGTGGAGTGCTGTTTTGAAATACTCCGGCTGTAACCGTACTGCCGTCCCGCCGACGACGACGGGAACCTCCGGCAGTACCCGCCGGATTGTTTCCACCGTTGCGATAACCCCTTCGGCCCAGTAGGTCATCATACTGCCGACAAAAACGACATCTGGACGGGGTTGCTCCCGCAGAAACTGCTCAAATTGTTCCGGCACGCATCCGTACCGTTTGTATCGCCTCGTAATGGTGTTGAAGATTTCCGGTTTTGGAATTTCGGTGGAGATGAAGGTACCGGTAGCGTATTTTTTATCCGGATTCGGCAGGGTACGTTCCAGACAGTCGAAGTACCGTACCTCGTACCCGTTTGCAAGCAGGGTATCAATAAGCAGATAGAGCCCGACTGGATGCATCCACTCATCGTAGAGTTTGAAATCAACAACATACGGATTTATAACCATCGCGGAAAGCGACAACTGTGTACCTCTGATCTGATAAAATAAAATGACATTTCTACCTAAAATACCTGATCCGAAGCCACAATGAAACCACCGTCGTGGCCGCGCGTCCGTATTTCTTCCGGTATCGCCGCCGGTGAACCGGCAGTCGCTCCCCTTATTATTTCAGCCAGTCGCGCAACCGATATCCCGGGACTTCAGTGTGCCTGGTTCCTGCAACGGTTCACGGAAGGATATGTTGAATGGATCAACCCCTTTAACCGCAAGCCGCAGTATGTCTCATTCGAAAAGGTACGGGTGATCGTTTTCTGGTCCAAGAATCCCGCACCGATCATTCCCCACCTTGCAGTATTTCACAAAAGGGGAATCAGAACACTCTTTCAGCTGACGGTGAACGATTACGAGGCGCAGGATTATGAACCGGGAATACCCCCGCTTGATGAGCGGATCGCCACGATACGGTCACTGGCTGCGGCAGTTGGAACCGACAGTCTGTTCTGGCGGTTCGATCCGCTTCTGCTTACCTCCGGGTGCGGTCCGAAAGAGCTGCTTGGAAAAATTGAACATATTGGTAACCGAATTGCCGATTCGGTAAGCCGACTGACGGTCAGTTTTTTCTCACCGTATAAAGCAGCGCTCAAGCGAATGCAACGAAAAGGTATCATCCCGCTGGCCCCCTCCGATACGGATTTGGAAGTAATCGGATCCGGTCTGGCGGCACTTGGGAAAAAATGGGGAATTGAAGTAGTATCCTGCGCGGAAAAGAATGATCTTTCCCGTTTCGGGATTCCACCGGGAAGCTGCATTGATCCGGCGATCATCGCACGATGTGCCCGGCATGACCCGTTGCTTGCAGATTTCTTTCCGGCTCTCGCAACGGTTTCCCTCTTTGAAGACCAGGCTACCGAACTGCGTCGCACCTGCAAGGATCCCGGCCAGCGTCCGCTCTGCAATTGCATGATGAGTAAAGATATCGGCCGGTACGACACCTGTTCATACAACTGTGTCTACTGTTACGCCTGCCGAAAAACCGCATCATAAGGAAAAACTGCAGGATAACCCGGTACCCGAGATGGACACAACTACCTGCCCGATACCCGGGCCTCGCTTTTTATTAGCGGTCTCATTATAGTCGGCACTGATTTTTGTTTGTTCGGAGTCGGAGTCGTTTTTCGGGATTTCACTTCTGTTACGTAGGCGTATCGTATCCGGTGTTTCACACCGTTTCCATTGTACCGCTTTATCACTAACATTCAGTAAGCGATATGAATCCGGTGCAAAGCACCGCTTCTATTTTACCGCTTTCGAAAAAACTTGAAATAAAGACGATGCCGATCCCGATTACCGACCCGGACCCCGAGATTAAAGTACGTAACAGCAGTGCAAATTAATGTAAGACGGTTAATAACTGTTACTCTTCCTCTTCGAACGCTTCCTCGATCACCTCGACCGGCTCATCATCGTCCAGTCCGGCATCCTCCGCTTCGGCACTCCACTTGGGCAGCGTTGCTTTGGTGACCGGCCGGAGATCCTTGTCCGCATGCGTATAGTGATTACGGTCCGGTTTTCGTGTAGCACCTTTTGACTCGAGCAGATTGACCGCCCCGAGCTGTCCCATCCGGTAGGCACGGGCGAGCGCCGTCTCTTCAAACTGATCCACGGCATTGATTTTCGCGCCGTGTTTGAGCAGCAGCTCGATCAGCTTCACACTGCCGTTCTCGGCGGCGAGCATAAGCGGCGTTGACCCACGCACATTTCCGCGGGTATTGACATTCGCACCTTTCTGCAGTAGAAAGGTCACCACCGCTACATATTCATCTTCCACCGCCCGCATGAGGGGGGTGAATCCGGAAGAATCGGCGCAATCAATCTCGGCCCCTCTTTCCACGAGCAGCTTGACGATCTCGGTATGACCGCCCCATGCCGCTTCGATCAGGGCGGTACGCCCTTTCATATCAGTGCTGTTGCTATCAGCCCCTTCGGCCAGCAGTTTTTTAACCTGAGCGAGGTCTCCCTTCGCACTTGCCCGTACGATGCTCATACATCCTCCTGATGCGATCCGCGAACGCCATCGGTTATAGGAAATAACATCCCTGCCGGCAACGGTCGTTACCCGTCGGCAGGAGCCTGATGTCGCAATAATACTACCGGAGATATCCCGCGAGCAAGTGTTTTTTTGGGCTGCGGAAAAAGAAAAAACGGGAGGATATTTCAGGGCGGTATGGCGAATGTCTGAAGCAATAGCGGTTTATAATCGGGACAGGAGAGATCTCTCGCGGCGGGTCAAAAAAACGGCATACTAACGTGGTAACAGCCCGGCATAGTGCCGGGCTGATTGGCGAGCAAAGTGCTAACTGAGTTTCGGAGAAACCGTACCTGTGGGATTCAACCTGTCGGAACTGGTGACTCCCAACGAATCGTAGATACGCAAGGTAGCGTTGGAACGGTTGAGCGTATAAAAATGAATCCCCCGGACACCGTTGTCGATCAGATCGCGCACCTGTTCGGTAGCCCAGTGAATCCCCACCTTTTCAACATGAGCATCATCCTCCGCACGTGCGAGCGCACGGAGGAGGCGTGCGGGATACCGGGTTCCCGAGGCGAGATCGGCCATACGCTTCATACCTTTTAGACTGGTGATCGGCATGATACCGGCAAGAATCGGAATGGTGATTCCGGCAAGCTCACAGCGTTCCCTGAAATCATAATAATCACGGTTGTCAAAAAAGAGCTGCGTGCAGATATAATCCGCTCCTGCATCGACCTTCTGTTTCAGGTATTCAATCTCGGTGAGACGATTCGGGGTTTCCGGGTGTCCTTCGGGGTAACCGGCGACACCGATTCCCATTCCCGGAAAACGGGACTTGATAAAGGCGACCAGTTCCGTCGCGTTGGCGAACCCGTCGGGATGCGGTTCGAACCGGCCGACACCCTTCGGGGGATCTCCCCGCAACGCCATGATATTGCGGATACCCTCTGCCTGGTAAACATCGAGAAGAGCGCCGATCTCCTCCCGCGATGATCCGATGCAGGTCAGGTGCGAAACAACCGTCAGATCCGTCTCACGGCTGATTCTCCTCACCAGTGAGTGGGTCAACTCACGGGTGGAGCCACCGGCACCGTACGTAACACTCACATACGCCGGTTTGAGCGTATTGAGCTCCGAGATGGCACCGAAGAGCTGCTCCGATGCGCTCGCATCCCGGGGTGGGAAAAATTCAAAACTGAAACTTATCGGGTTACTTTGTAATATCTCCGCTATATGCATATGTTCTTTCGTTGTCAGTGTATAATACCCAATGTTTTAACATACGGATCCTTAACACGGTATATGTCGTAGTTTGAGTCGATTGTTACTACCATTCGGTAAATACCGGGTGCTACCGGCATCCCATTACTGTTGTGGCCATCCCAGATATAGTCGACAGGAAATACGCTATACTTGCCTTTCAGGATATCTTCCGGCAAACTAGGAATAATATTTTTCTTCACGGCTCTGTTCACCTGATTACCTACAAAATCATAGAATTTGGCAACCATTGTTAATCTCACTTGACTAAAATCGAAAGTCGAGTCACCTGTCATTTGTTTAACTTTTTCCGGATCCGGAATCGGAAGAAGTATACGAATGAGTACCCCTCCGTCACCCTCAGCAATCAAACGCCAGGCATCCGGATTATGCTCAAGATTGATTTCCCCGGGTTTGCCGTAGCGTGCAGTAGGCCGTGTCGGATTAGGTGCAGCCTCTACGATCGGTTTTGTACCACGAATTTCAATATTTACAAGTTGGTTATTGTACTCCGGCAGATTGGGTGTTGCGGCCTGATCGGTGATATAAGCGGTGGTGTCCCCGTTCACGATGAGCATTCTGATGCTTATCCGATGATTCGGCGCGATATCCGCACCATTGAGAACAAGGAAGGTTAATTCCTGATCGCTGGTTGACTGGATATTGTCAATATCCTTGAGAATGCTGTCGAGAAGCACATATTCATAAGACCCATTTGATGTCGGAACTGCCTCCCATACATACAGCAACATGATAAGCTGATCATTGCTGGTCAGACTCTGGCCCTCATTGGTGGCCCGCTGCACCGGTTCACTGAATTCGATGGTAATTTCATCCGTTTTTCTGTCCTTGAGATCATTGATCTGTTTCACGACCTTCCAGATCACCGGTCCGGCCCCGTCAATCGCCACCAGTTCCGGCATACTGTCAAGCGTCATCGTTTCATTACGGTCTATCGAAATGGTGGGAGTCCAGTCCGTCTGTGGTCCGATCTCAGTATTTTCCTTGAGTTTGATCACCCATACACTGTCGCTGCGGGTGCCCAATCCGTCAATGGAGTCTACCTCGATTTCAAACTCCAGACCCTTCTCACCGATAATCGTCAACTCCTCATCAAAATTATAATCTTTCGGGAAAGTTACCGGTCGGGAGAACGTGAGCGTGATCTGATCAAGATAGCCATTCCCGTTGGCATCCCTTGTCACCGCACTGACCAGTGTAATAAATGGCCCGACGACTTTCACGAACACCTTCGCGGAAATATCATCGTAAGCGGTATCAGAGGGCACTGCAGTAATGGTTCCGGCCTCGTTATCGTCAACATTCGCGGCAATGTATACAATGCGTTCCGTCCGGTTCGGCTGATCGATATCGTGCAGCGTCGAATCCGCGCTCCAGTCGCTTTGTATCCGTCCGATCCGGTTGCCGTACTTGTCGTACCCGACCGAGAACATCGTAACGTTTCCGGTAGGATACCGCAGGGTGATGGTGTCCCCTACCGGCTTGCCGCTCTGATATTCAAGGGCGAGCGAGTCAAGTTCTCCGGGCAGTAGAATGAACGGGGTGGTCCGTGCGGTGAGACCACCGAGCTGGACACTGATCCGGTGCAATGAGTCGTCAGGATCATCAGGAACATAAAAAAGTGTCGTGGTAACGGTGTCCCGTCCACCATTGAAACACTGCTCGTCTCCCTTCTCGGTGAGCCAGAGCGTATCGGTTCCTATCAGAATAAACGGCCGCGGACGACCGCCGTCTCCCAGGGTATCGGTATAGATAATCACCGATCCGTCATCTTTACTGAAACAATATTCACCCGGTACCAGTCCATTCTCGTTGGTGATCTCAAGTGCCACCACGATCGGTTCACCGGCAATCCGTTTATCCGGCGGGGTAACTATTTTGACAGTGACTTTCGTCGGCGGACCCGGCAGGAAGGTCACCGGCAGTGTATCGGGGATCGTCTGGTCATCGTCATCCAGTGTTACCCTGATCCATCCGTTGCCGGTATCAGCCGGAGAGAAATCCCAGGTATGATTCCATCCCGGTGCTCCGGGAATAATGGTCAGATTTGAACTGTTTTCCCAGTGCGCCTCGACATCCACCCAGATAAGTGAATCGGAGCGCAATCCCTGCACCTGCAGTGTTGTATCATCATTGGTCGTCATGGTGAGCGACTCCGCCGAAGGATCGTTCCCCACCACAATCCGCAGCTGCGTATAGTAGAACGGCAGCAGTTTAACGACCGTCGTATCACGGAACGCCCCGTCAACCGCGAATACCTTAACGGTTCCCTCCTTCTGATTTCTTGAAACCACCCCTTCACCGGTGTTGGTATTCCCTTTACGAACCGTAACGGCGGTGTCGTTGTTGACTACCCCCCAGGTGGCAACGGTGCTGTACCGCACGAAGTTGCCGATCGAGTCACGGAGAATCGCATACACGCGTGTATTGGTGGTGTTGGAAGGGATTACCGCTGTGTCAATCGGGTTCGGCCTGATGGGATCATAGGTTTCGCTTCCCTCGATAACGAGTTGTGCAGCTTCTCCGGGAACGATCTCGAGCTGTATCGTGTCAATCAGCGTATGGTTATCGTCAATGTAGAGGTACGTCACCACGTACACCGACTGAGTTGCCCTTACCGGCGTGAAACTTCTTTTGTGGCCACTGGTGTCATCAAGAAATCCCGAAGAGTCGTTCGGAGGAATCTCGATGATTTCCCACTTGATTCTGCGACTCGAATCAGGTTCCGTTTCATACGCGGGGAGCCACACGCCATTGTGGTCAAGTACTTTGGCGACCAGTGGAAAGGGTGTTCCGGCAACAGCGGTTACCGGCGTGAGCGGGTCGGGATACGGCGGATTTGCTCCGTTCGGTACCGAACCCTCACGGGCATACAACTCAATTCGGTCGGGAATTCCCGGGTTGATTCTGACGGTAACCGTATCCGGTACGGCAGATCCCCGGCTTACGACAATGATACCTGATCCGGTATCGGTCGGTGCGAACGTCCATGCCGTGAGTGAAGAGGCAGATTGGGAACCGTTATTCGAAGTATACGCCCAGTCGCCGTTAACCGGTACCCACACCCCGTCAAACGACCGTTTTCCGAGCACCTGCAACAGCGTATCCTGATCACTGCGCATTACCAGAAATTCAATAGGAAGGGAATCATCAACAACAATACGGAGTGAATCGTAAGAGAACTGCGACAGTACCACATCCACCGTATCGAACAGTGCGGAATTATTGCGGTTGGTTGCAACCACCTTGGTCGAACCGAGAGTACCAACACGAATCACCCGTCCCTCACCCACTACCGCGAGACCTTCTGTCGCGGTAACAATGTTCGCATTTATACTCTGCCAGTTGGTGCTCTGCGACGCCGATATATAATTACCGAAACTATCGCGCAGTACCGCGAAAGCGGTTTTCACCGTATCACGGTTGCCGAATTCAATAGTACTGAGCGGATTGTCGTTCTGACGGGCTGTTCCGGTAGGATTGGGATTTCCCTCGATTACCAGATGGTCCACCGCTCCCGGTTTGATATATACCTGTGCGGTCGCGGAATAGACTCTGGTTCCCTCGGTGAACGTTACCGTTACATTATAGGTATTGTACGCCTGTGTCGGCAGCATCGCCACCTGATACCCGGTACGAGTGGAAAGTGTATCCGCAGGGTTGAAACCGTCAACCAGCGTCACGGTCCATGAAAAGAGACTGTTCCTGCCCGAAACCTCATAATCGGGGAGCCAGATGTTGTTCCTGTCGAAAATTTTCGCGACAAACGGTGCCGAAACACCTGCGGTCAGAGTATCACGCTGCGGTGGTACGCGGTAGGGACCTGCTGCCGTAGGTGTTCCGGTTCTCCGATAAAGCCTGACCTGACCCGGAAGTCCGGGGAGAAAAATCGCCACCACAGAATCGGACACCGCCCCACTTCGGGTCACGGTAATGTGTCCGGTCCCGACCTCATCAGGCGTTACCGGCCAGTTGTCACTCCATGCGGGTGGAGTTCCGATAGTCACCAGTGTCGGACTTTTGGTCCAGGTCACCGGAATGTTATCCCAACCCATGCCGTCGGAACGACGCCCTTCCACGTATAATGTCAGCGTTTCGTCAGTCCTGATGCGTACGGTATCAATGATACGCTTCCCACCATCAAGAACATATATCCGCAGAGTATCATAGGTTATATCGGTCAGGGCAACCAGAATGGAATCCTTCATACTGCCGTCACTTCTGCTTGCGAAGACCCATGTCTGACTGACGTTGTCGGAATTACGGGTTATAAGCCCCTCACCAACGAACACCCGTGAAGTGGGTTCGGCAAAAACAACGGTTGTATCCTGACTCCACCAGCGGGGACCCTGTACAAAGTCAATGAAATTGTCGTACCGGTCCCGTAAAACGGCATACAGCAGTGAGGTCGTCTCACTGCTCTGCATGTCAAGCCTGGTCAGGTCGACGCCGTTTGCCGAGGTGTCGGCCTGTATGGTAATATGATCCGGCGCCCCCGGAATAACCCGGACACGAACGGTATCGGAAAAGGTACTGCTGTTTTCGGAGAAGGTTGCCACCAGATCAACCACATTACGGGCGCGCGTCGGGGTAAACCCGTTGCGGTTACCGCTCGCTCGAGTGAGCGTACCGGTCGGTGGAGTTCCGGAAACCTCTACGATACTCCAGTTGATCGGTGCGGTAAGTACATCATACTGCTGGAGCCAGATTCCTCTGCTGTCGTAGACTTTCGCATACAGCGGAAATTCAACCCCTGCGGAATCAATGTATTCAGTCGGCGGATTATTATAGGCGGCAGCAGTTGCGTTGGGATAGAGTATTATGGAATATGGGGCGCCGGTTCCAACGACAACAGGAATAGACGCCCGCACCGAGGTATTATTGGGATTTACCACGGTGATGGTTCCATGCGCGGTATCAATCGGTGTGAAGTTCCATGACTGGCCGGGATTCGGCGGATTTGTTGACGATGTAAGACCGGTCATCGACCAGTTACCGTCCACTACTTCCCACCGGCCGTCATCGGAACGACGACCACGAACAATCAACATGGTATCATCGTCGGTGGTAGTCGTCAGGCTGGTAATCCGGCGGTAGGTGCTCCCATCAAGGATGGAGATCTGCAGCGAATCATAACTTATCTGCAGAATCCTGACGGCAACGTTGTCAGAAGTTATCGAATACCTGAGGCTGGTGGCTGTCACCTCACCATTTCCTTCGACAGTCAACCCATCCGCTTTATAGACGATTCCTTCTCCCTGATTCGCGTTGCCGACATCCACCCGGTCGATATACTGCGCTCCCCCGGTAATCGTCCAGGCGGTACTGTCCGAAGCCTCCACCAGATTGCCGAATTGATCCCGTACAATCGCGAACGCGTTACCCGAGGTGGCACTTGAAGGGATAGTGATAACCGAGAGTGGTTGATCATTGCGAAGCTGATCGGTGTTGGTAAATGGCGGTGGATTACCTTCGATAGTAATATGGTCCGGGTGACACGCCTTAACGTAAATCCAGATGGTGTCGTAAATGGTTCCACTGCTGGTCTGCAGACGCCCTTCGATCGCTTCCAGTGCATACGCCTCTGTCGGATCGAAATAAACCGTATCACCCATCAACGGATTCATGGTATTGCTCGTATGCAGGTGACTGTTGTCGTTGGCGCCGTTAGGAATTACCCGCCACAAAGTACTATCGCTTGCGATAGGCATGGGATTGCCGTCGATATCGGTAACCACCGCGATTGCCGTCAGTTGGTCGCCGGCGCAGACGGTATCACTAGGATAAGCCCTAAGTTCTATCTGCGCGGGTTGTGCAGTGATGATGTTGGTGGTAATCCGGATGTGTGATTCGACAGTATGACGCTCGGCATAGAAAAAATCAAGATCGTAATCCTGATTATCAATAAGACCTGTTCCGTCGAGAGTAAACGATCCGGAACTGGCAGCGTGGATACCACCGATATCCATCCGCAATTGTCCGTCGATATAGGCCCAGACATCATCATCACCCGTAAAATTGAAGGTAAGACCGGGAACTTTGGTAAATGTCCAGTGGAGTTCCATCGTGAAAGCGAAATTGTGGTTCTGTCCCTCAAGGCCGAACCCTCTTCCGTCAAGAGGGAAAAATGCATCATTCAGGTATTCATATGTCCCGTAGGGTATGGTGCCGCCATTCCCCACATGCTCAAACGGCAGGGAATCCTGAAAGACCATATTTACATACGAATTAGAGTGACCAATGTTCGATATTGATTGAAACGCCCCTGTCGAAGTGTTGTACACCGGAATCGTGTTGTCCCGCTGCGCAGAATCCGCCCATGGCCGGTACCAGTATTTGAGATACTGGCTGAAATAACATGCCGTCCCTAGCTCCGGCTTGCCGCTTGCACCGAGGGTCTGGGCGACCATATTCTGAACAACGCCGTTGGTACTGGGAGTCTGAAAATCGGGACATGACCCGTCGGAATGGAAATCATAATACGTCACCGGAACCCAAAGTGTGTCCGGATACACTCCCTGTGCCCTGCTCTGTGTAAAGCCAATCAATATCAGGCACGCCACCATCGTCGATAGGTATTTCATGCTTTCCCCGGTCTGTTAATGGTCATTGCATCTATTTGGGCAAACTGAAAACGGTTCTCAATCAGTATCATTTAGCATATACCGCTAAACCGGCAGACATTTCCGTCGGAAAGGTACAATTGCATCTCCCTGCTATGGAAGTTGCAATCCTCTGCTCCGTCAGAGAGCCCCCCGGCATACTCTCATTGCCGTGGCTACATACTTTGTCTCAATTATAATGATACACCGCAGACTGTTCTAATTCAATTATACACTGATGTGCACAAAATAAATATATATGGCGGGTGCACCGGTTTTCACCACCCAAAAGCCCTTCATTCATTGAAAATTATGCAGAAATGGGGTATTTTGCCCATACGGCAGAAAAATTATACACTCCCGGACACGATACTGGAGACGCCATGGGCGAAAATTTCAGCTTTTCAACAGTACTGGAACCATTTTATACTCCGGAACAACTGGAACGTATTGCCGGAACCACCATCGGAATTGCCGGTGCCGGTGGTATCGGGTCGAATGTTGCCCTCATGCTCATCCGCAGCGGATTTTCACGACTTGTACTGGTGGATTTTGACACCGTAGCAGCTTCAAACCTGAATCGTCAGGCCTACGGGGTACACCACATCGGAAAATCCAAAGTTTTGTGCCTGCAGGAGCTCTGTCGTGCCATCAATCCGGAAGCCCTGCTCAACCCTATAAATGAGCGAATTGATCAGACCAATGTCGGTTCGGTATTCGGTGCGTGTGATGTCATCATCGAAGCGTTCGACGATGCCGCGAGTAAGGCGCTGCTCTTTTCCTGCTTTCTCCCCTCTAAAAAAATAGTGGTGGGTGCAAGCGGTATCGCCGGCATCGGCAGAACGGACCGTATCGTTATTCGTGAAATCAGGAAGAACTGTTTTATTGTGGGAGATGAGCAGTCCGCGGTTTCCGATACCGAAAAGCCCTTCGCGCCACGGGTGATGGTTGCGGCGGCCAAAATGGCCGATATCGTTCTGGAAAAGGTACTTGGGAGCTTTGCATCTGGTTGAAACCCCCTCACAGCAGAAGCTATATTTAAGCTGAATTACTCAGGTGAATTCAGAAGCCAGGAGTCAGGGGACAGAATATTAAAATAATCATGTGAATTCGACTTAGCACCCTGTTGGTGGTTATGAAATCAATTGTCGTGTTCTTTTAATTGGTGTTGACGTTATTCCGGCTACTGAATACTGAATACTGAATTCTACTTTAAACGCCCCCATAGCTCAGTTGGATAGAGCACAGGTTTCCTAAACCTGGGGTCGCAAGTTCGAACCTTGCTGGGGGTAGTTTTGTTTTCCCGCTGATCACCTTATCTCCGGTATTCAGAATGCCTGATTTCCTTTTATTCCGGTTTATGACTCCTGCATTCTGGATACTTTGAAGCCAAGCACCACTTCCCTGCTTTTTCTTCGATTTCTGGGCAAATTACTACAAATTACTGTGCGTCACTCTAAAAAAAACCGTTGACCCGACCGTAGACCCCGTGGGTATACAGGTGTGTAGAATTGAAAGATTCTTCAGTAGTTACAGATAAACATTTCAAAAAAATCACTGCAGTCTGTCCCCCGAATGCTACGCGGACTAAAATGCACCAAGGCGTTCCAACGAGCCGGAACACCATTTCTACAATTTACCAAGACGTTCCAACGAGCCGAAACACCATTTCTACAATTTACCAAGACGTTCCAACGAGCCGAAACACCATTTCTACAATTTACCAAGGCGTTCCAACGAGCCGGAACACCATTTCTACAATTTACCAAGACGTTCCAACGAGCCGGAACACCATTTCTACAATTTACCAAGGCGCTCCAACGAGCCGAAACACCATTTCTACAATTTACCAAGACGTTCCAACGAGCCGGAACACCATTTCTACAATTTACCAAGAC
>JBNLDC010000066.1:0-31237 GCA_050304135.1 Chitinispirillaceae bacterium
CATTGCAGACTTTGCTTCACCACCTAAAACTCTCCCTCCCGGAACGACTGACAAAACGAGTTTTGTAGTGAAGAAATTTGAAAATAATCGGCGAAATATCGCAGGAAACAACACTTAACCTCGTTAAGTGTCGAACTTGGGTTAAGATAATATTTTTTACCATAATGTACTCCCAGTCCAACTTCCGAAATAAAAATACCGTATTGACTTCCTTGGAAGTACTTTGAACCATTTCGCTTGTTTGTTAGTAATTATATCGTGTGGGTGCCCTTACCGTGCGACAAAAAAAAATGAAAAAAACAAGTGTGGCCTGGATCTGTGATCCAGCTTCCTGAGACCAGACCAGGCATGCATAACTCATACAGCTCCGATTTTCTGATACTGCGGGTTCAAAAGCGCCACAGGCAAACAAAATGAATCGGGTATAACACCTTCCCCTGCTGCACGCGCATAGGCTGATGACCATCGGTAGTATTCCGGGCTTGTTGCCAGTTTTCGACGTACCGGATTTGCTTCTATATACTGTACCGCGTCCTGACTATTTTATTCCACACGAGAAAACCTCCCGGAAGGGTATCCGTATACTTTGTAATTACGGAGGAAAAATGATACCTGGATCACAGATCCAGGCCACACATGATAATTTATTCCTGATGTCACACGGTATGGACACCCGCGGGGGAGCAACCGTAAAATTCATTATTTAAACAACGTCTATTACCTGCACCCGGCACAAGCTCGCTGTCCACCGTGACCAACCTATTGTTACATGGCTATGTTACACAAAAAACACCCTGCACCACCCTGCCCGAAATGAAAATCCAAATAAACTAGTATTGAAAAAAAACCGACACCACATTATATTAGTTATAAATAACAAAACTACAAACTAACTAACTTTTATTATCTATGTCTAACAACAAATATATCCTTCGTCCGCGATACATTGAACGTGTCAAACCCTTCATGGGCAAAGATTTAATAAAGGTTATCACCGGGCAGCGTAGAGTGGGAAAATCGGTCATACTCAAACAGCTCGCTGTCGAATACAAAAAAACATGGCCCGAGAACGGGCTCATTTTTATTGATCTTGAACTCCCCGAAAATTTCAATCTGCGGATGACCAACGATTTTATCGACTATGTACATAAAAAAAGCGATGGAAAGACTAAATCTGCTGTTTTTATCGATGAAGTACAGGAAATGGAACAATTTGAACTCGTTCTACGAGGATTGAATGCCGAAGGCAGGTATGATATTTATTGTACGGGAAGTAATGCGGATATTTTATCAAGTGAACTCTCGACATACCTTTCCGGCAGGTATATTGATCAGACTATTCACAGTCTTTCGTACAATGAGTTTCTTGAATTTCATCAACTTGAAGATTCAAATACGTCATTCCTGCGGTATATCAGACAGGGTGGACTACCCTATCTTATCAATTTACCGGCAGATGATGCAGTTGTTGCGGAATACCTGAGAAGTATCACCGAAACAGTTCTTTACCGTGATGTTGTCGCCAGATACGGAGTAAGGAACATTCCTTTTCTCGAACGGCTTACGGAATTTCTTGCCGGTACTATCGGCTCACAGTTAAGCGCAACAGCAATAAGTAAATTTCTCAAATCCCAGCACATCAATATGCCTGCCAACCAGGTACTGGTATATCTTGATCATTGCGTAAAGGCGAATCTCGTCGTTCGCACTCCCCGATATGATATCAGCGGGAAAAGAGTTTTTGAGATCGGAGAAAAGTACTACTTTGAAGACCTCGGAATTCGCAACAGCATAGCAGGTTTCAAGCATACCGATACCGGAAAACTGATGGAGAATGTTGTTGGAAACCATTTACGCATATGCGGCTTTACCGTTAAAACCGGTTGTCTGGGGAATCTCGAAATTGATTTCGTCGGGACAAAAAAGAGTGAAGTACTCTATATACAGGTCGCCTATGTAATTCCTGACGAATCAACTGCACAGCGTGAGTTCGGCAATCTGTTAAAAATTCCGGACAACTATCAGAAGATTGTCATATCGATGGATGAAATACCTTTTGAAAACTATAAAGGTATACGACATTTACATATTCGTGATTTTTTACTTACCGAATGGTGAGGGTGTGGGTCCAATAAGCTGATACCCGAAGCGTTCGAGTACTACCACCGCCCATGGACCTGCCTCGCCAAAGCCCCTTACCCGCACACCTTTTCAGCAAGAAACGCCATCGACTTCCCAAGTTCCACCATGGTGGCGATCCCTTCCGCATCTTGTTCCACCTCGCCAGGGCCACGTCCGAATCCGAGATTCCAGTAACTTGACCCGACGGTAAACATCCCGCAGATCTGGAACAGATGATTAATTGAATCGAACGCGTGAATACCACCCGCCCTGCGCACGGCAACCACCGCAGCACCGATTTTATGTTTGAAAAGATGTCCGTTTGAACGGGAAACGAAACCGGCCCGGTCGATCAGCGCCTTCATCTCCGGCGTCAGGTCGGCAAAATAGGTGGGTGAACCGAGAATGAAGCCGTCAGCTTCATCGAGTTTTTTGAAGATTTCATTGAAACCGTCATTTTTGATGGAGCACTGCCGGTTTTTATTCTTTCCGCACTGGTAGCATGCCGTGCACCCCCGAATCGCGGTTCCGCCGACCTGCAGCAGTTCGGTGGCAATTCCCTCAGCTTCAAGTTCATTCAACACGGTCCGCAGCAACAGTGCGGTATTTCCATCGACTCTGGGGCTTCCGTTAACGGCAACGATTTTCATTCAAAACACCTCTCTTGATTGCTTCATTAAACTGATTTTTATCTACTAGGTATCCAGGAGTCAGGAGCCAGAATTCCGGAGCACCCCACCCGGCGGAAAGAATTACCACGAAGTGCTTCCTCCGGTCACATTTCGGTTGCAGTCAGATTGTCTGTCTTTCCTTACATTCCTCCGCAAGAATCAGGCTGAAGTTTAATAGTTCCGCATTCCGTCTTCTGATTTCTGAATTCCGTATTCTGAATACCCGGGCACATACTATCTGCTTAAATTCCAAACGTTTTTTGTACAAACGCGTCAAAATACTTCTTTTCCGGTTCTGCATGAAAGTTCTTGCCGTAACAGTCCCGTGTGTTTTACCACGGATTGCCTTTGCCCCTCTGATAAAATGAACTATTTTATCTTTCGGGTCCACAGATTGGATACCACGCTGGATATCAGCAACTGAGTTGAAAGGATATATCGCGATGTTTACAAAACTATTGTTGCTAATGATGTTTCTGACCGCTCTGTTTTTTGCGGTTACCTGCGACCAGGCGGTAAGTAATGATGGCCCTTCGGACCCGGGGGATAGTACCAAGACAGATACCACCAAGACGGATACCAGCACCACGACGCCTTCGATTGCCGAGGGCACCTGGCATTACGCACTGCCACCGATCCCTACCATTACAACTGACACATTGAACATCTGGCTTGATGTCGTGAATGACAGCAGCTATTCCCTTCGACTTATCGAGCGGTCGGACAAAAAACTGTTCAGCAGTGACGGTGAGTGGCGTGAAACTGAAGATTCCGTTTTCCTTACCGGGAGTGAATGTGTAATTCTTGATACCACCGCAAACCCCGATACCCTTGCTCCGCTCGACGATTCCCTCTGTTCCACACCGATTTCGCTTCCGCAACCTGAGACCGCGATGAAGTGGATCATCAAGACACAGAGTCTGACGGTTATGCTGTCGGCATTTCCGATTTCTCCGCAACTGGCGGCATCCATCCCTTCCTTTTTTCCGGAAATACCACTGGTAAAGGTGGAGGAATAGCGGCGGGTTGCTGTCCGGCAAAGCCATCTTGACGTGATGCGACTGTTAACCGCCTCACTGTAAGCGGTACCTATTTTTGTGTCTTCGTGGGCCGGATCGGTTTTCGGTGAGGATACTCCCGGTAGTGGAACTCGGGTTACTTATTGTTGTAATTATTTATACCTGATCGTTTGCCGCAGGATTCTGCGGTGCCTTGCCATGGTGTTTGCGGTTCCGCCGATGTTCCTTCACTTTTTTTATCAGCGGCAAACTGATCGCGAACGTTACCACACCGCATAGTACGGCAAGCAGCACCGAACCGATAAACCAGCGTATCACCCCTTCAAAGACTCCTTCAACAGGAAGCTTGAGCATCCACCCCTTTATAAATCCGGGCAGTACCGATTCGGCGGTGGCGGCAAGTACGGTAGCTGTTGCTTCCGGCACCAGCAGATTACCGAAACCGATCCCCGCTGCGATCCAGAACGGAATGAGCGGAGCCGACGATACGCTCACCCCCACCAGCGCAAGCGGACGGTTGAGTCGCAGAAGATAAGTCAGTGCGACCAGGGTGATCACCTGAAATCCGTGAATGGGCAGAATCGCCATGAACACACCGAGCGCAAGTGAGAGAGACGCCCTGACCGGTGAGGTATGTGCCCGCAGTTCGTGCTTGACCAGAGCGATTATTTTCTCGCGTATACTCAGTCCGGGAGCATCTAACAGCTGGGTGGGGAAAAATATACGGGTGATTGCCGCCCGCGAATTCACTTTACTTATTCTGAGGAAATCACGAACAGGACGAAAATGCGATACGCGCTCCTCACGCGGCTGATACAACAGATGTATCGGAACACTCCTTACGGGAATTCCCCGCCAGGCGGCGAGGATGAGGGCTTCGATCTCGTACTCAAAGCGGTCTTTCCTGCACCCGGTGGTGGAAAACGTCGCGAGCGGATATGCGCGGAATCCGCACTGAGTGTCACGTACGGAAATGCCGGTGTAAAACCGGTACCAGAATGCTCCGAACCGCCTTCCGAACCGGGACCGCGGTGGTTGATCGAGACTTCCGTCTACGGGAAGCAACCGATCACCGATCCAGAGAGCCTTCGGATCCTCGTTAATTTTCTTCCTGAAGATCCCGATGTCTGCCGCCAGGTGCTGCCCGTCACCGTCCATGGTAATTGCATGCGTATAGTGCCGCTCAAGACACCACTCGAACGCGGTCCGCAGTGCAGCCCCCTTGCCCCGGTTTCGCTCGAAGGAGAGCAGGGTGATTCCGTCAATCACTCCCAGCAATTCCGCGGTAGTATCGGTGGAGCCGTCATTCACCACCACGACCGGTAACCCCGAGGCGCGAGCATCGTTAACGACAGAGACGATGGTCCGCCCGTTATTAAAGGTCGGAATGACAATAACCGGATTACACTGCATAATTCAGTAACTGCATTTCCATGACGGCGTCAGGTGGTCGGTTGCGCTATCGGTGTCCGCTGCTGTTGTCTGCAGTCGAGAATCGGAATTTTCCGGGAATTCCCTTTCCGGAGAGCCTGAATGGTGGGTATGTTCGAAACCAGCATCTGCATATGTACACCGGTCGCATCGTGAACCGCTGCCCCGATCTTTACCATTGCGGCCGGCGGAGCGGCAACATGAATGGTAACGGAATCGCCGTATCCGCTTTCATCTTCAAGAATGACCAGATAATCCTTGACCTCTTCCACTGATTCGAGTGCATTGATGAGTGGCAGCGGATAGACTTCCGTGCCGTTGCAGGTGAACACCTGCGAAGTCCGGCCGAGTACCGGACCGATTCTGCAGGAATTTCTGCCGCAGGAACAGCTGCCCGGGACCCTGAACGTCATGTCCCCCGTCCGGTAGCGCAGCAGGGGGACCCCTTCCACCCCGAGCGGTGTGGCGACCAGCTCTCCAACGGTACCGTCGGGAACCGGTTTGCCTTCCGGATCCACGATTTCCGTATAGACAAGCTCCGGGTGTGCATGCAAACCGGTATGGGCGCTGCAGTCGCCGTAGGCAACGGCGATTTCGGTGGTGGTATACAGAGAGAATACTTCCGCTCCCCACAGCTCCCCGAGCGCTGAAGCGACGGTATTACGCTGCAGTGTCCGGGTGTATAATGCTTCGCCACCACAGAAAAGTTTCATGATGGAACTTCCCGCAGTATCGATATTTTTTTCGCTGCACGCCACCGCGGCTGCCCGCAGTACCGAAGGAGCTCCAACAAGAACCGTTGGTCTGAAAAATTTGAGATACCGCCGCAGAACCTCGTTATCTGCAATACCGACTCCCAGACGCATTACATTCGCCCCGATCACCTGCACTCCCCTATACTGCGCCATACCGTCAAGAGCGTAGCGGTCAAGCGCGGTCAGCAGCAGGACCCTGTCCTGTGCGGTAACCCCTGCGGAATGGAAATGGAGAGCCTGATTATAAGCGATACGATCAAGATCACTTGCGGTAAAGATAAACGGCAACGGTGTTCCACCGGTGCCTGCGGAGAAGATGGTTTCCACCACCAGATGCGCCCCGACACCCAGAAACCGGGATGATTGACCGGCAAGCTGCTCCCGTGTAGTAAGCGGCAGTCCGGAAATAGCAGCGGAGTCGGTAATATCTTCCGGTGCAACCTGCTCGAGCACCGTACGGTAGAATCCGGAACACTCTTTGAGATGCCGGATATGATTACGGAGAGCCCGGATCGATTTCGATTCGATCTCCTCCGGAGCAAGAAATTCCCAGGATAATTCGGGTCTAAAATCCAATGATCACCCCTCCTGCGGGAAAGAACGGAAACTGATATACCGGCGTTTCAGTACGGCGGACCCGTGAGTACATATATGACCAGATATTTCGTTTCCAGCGGCTGTAGACATGCTGCAGGTCAAAATAGTATATCATCTGCAGAAAACCAAACCCGAAACGGCGTTCATACCGCAAGTCCAGACGATGGTAATCGGGGTATTCCGAGGCAAGGTACCCGACGTCGCCCAGTTCGTATCCCTTATCGTCAAGGTACAGGGTCCGGGGACGCCCACCCAGATACCGCCACTTCGCCGAAAGTTCCACACGGTCGGCCAGGGGAAAGATCGGGGAAAGCACAGCAACCCACCAGTGATCATGCAGCCGTTTGTACCACTCCTTTTCGATGAGATCAATCTTGTACCCTCCGGTAAGGGTGCACATGGTACGGAAATCAAACTCCCCGCGCAGCCACTCTCCCGCATGCCCGGCACGAGGGTCACGCTGCCACGACCGGGAAAGAGACAGTGCAGCGGAACCGAAAAAATGACTGGTCAGTTTTTTGGTCAGGAACAGTTCCAGACCATAGCTGTACCCGCTTCCGGAAGACAACCACCGGTCGGACTCATCAACAGGATCAGAGGTCGTAAGGGCATACGGAACCGGAGTAAAGTGATAGTTTTTGTAAAAAATTTCGGCAATGCATTTTGCCGCTATTTCACTGAACGCATACTCCATACCGGCAATTCCCGTTGCCACCCGTTTGGCTTTCATGGAGCGGTTCGACGGATCAGCGGCAAGCATTGCATAGTCAGGCTCCTGGAACTGCAATCCTCCCGATGCGGTAAGATCAAGACGTTCACCCGCGGAATAGACCAGCCCGAGTCGCGGAGCAACCGTACTGCTGCGGTTGAAGGTAAAGTGATCAAAACGTACTCCCGGTATCACCTTGATACGGTCAGCCGGATAGAGAATTCCCGAAGCAAACAGGCCGTATTTATACCCCAGCCCGTCAAGCGTGGTCCGGAGCGTATCGAAACCGTCTTCCACCGGTGAAAGATCCCGCATCTGTTCATCAAAATCACACCGTTTGACACTCGCTCCCGCACTGAACAGTCCCTTCTCCCCTGCCTGCAGTGACCACACCGATTTGAGTACCTGTTCTCGCTCGATCGAATTATTGACAAAAAATGTATCGGCGAAATCCGCACCGGCCATCGACGTATCGGAATATTCAAGACGGTCAAAACTGTTCCCCGTTGCCGAAACGGTGGTGACCGATGAGAGCCGGTCGGTCCAGTCGGTTTCCCAGTTGACACCGGTGGCGTAAATGATCCCGCCTGCGTTGACGTGATCACCGTCGGTTCCGGCGTCTTCTGCGGCATCGGCAATAACGATGCCGTTTTTACCGTAAATGAAATTACCCGACAGCTTATGTATGCCGAGCTTCTGTGAAAGTTTCGCCTGCCCTCCCCAGTAATCGGGAACCGCCGTTGTTTGCGCGAACCGGGCGAACATACCGAGGTAACTTTTGGTTGCCGATGCCATGAAGGTCGCATTGTTCCAGAGCGGCCCCTCCAGATGAACACCTGCTCCGGCCATCCCGATATCAATGCCGCCGAGCACCATCGCGCTATTACCGTCGCGCAGCTTTACATCAAGTACCGACGACGCCTTGCCGCCGTACTGCGCAGGCGGTGCGCCGGCACTGAACGTCAGCCCTTTCACCAGGAGCGGATTGATAAGCGACACCACCCCGCCGCCGGAACCCTGATCAGCGAAATGGTTCGGGTTGGGCAGTTCGATATTATCCATGATAACGAGGTTTTCGCCACGGTTACCCCCCCGGACGATGATTTCATTGGTATTGTCGCCCGCGGATGAGACGCTCGGGAGATTCTGCACCGCCCGCTGCACATCGACCAGCGCCCCCGGAGATCGGAGTATTTCGTCGAACGTCATGGTTTTAGTGGACGCGGCCATATCCGGAGCTTTACGAAAGGCAGTACCCCGTACCGTTATGGTGTCGAGTGAAGCCAGAAGCGGATTGAGTTCAATAGCGAGTCGTTTTACGGCGTTTCCGGAAATAAAAACGTCGTTAACGGTGAGCGGCTCCATGTTTTCGGCAAAAAAGAGCAGATTGACCGATCCGGCGGAAAGTGAATCAAAACGGAAGCTGCCGGAAGAATCCGTCAGAACCATTTTATTGCTTCCGTCAATTTCCACCATGGCGCCGGCAACAGCCTTGCCACTCTGCGAATTTCTGACGGTTCCGGTAACGGATGCCGCGGAAACAGCCACCGGTATCACCAGAGCGGCAACGATCAGAACCGGAAGTACTTTTGTCAACAGCGACCGGGTTCCGGAAGCAGTCATGGGTGTCAGCCTTTCGTGCCGGGCCATCGCGATGATTCGCGAAGACTTACGACGGTGTCTGAACAGATGATGATGTGATCGAGTAAGGGAATTTCGAATATGGTACCGGCAGCGGAAATTCTTCCGGTTACCGCCCAGTCACTCTCCGACGGTGCCGCAGTACCTCCGGGATGATTGTGCGCCAGAATGATTGACGACGCCCGGTACCGGAGCGCCTTTTCAAAAATCACCCGCGGGTAGATCGTGCACTGGTTCACCGTTCCCTCAGCGACAATCTCCGTCTGCAGCACCCGGTTGGCGACATCGAGAAACAGCGCCGCAACATATTCATCGGCACGATACCCAAAGCAGACCCGCAGGTACTCCTCAACGTCGTCACGATGGGAAACCACATTTCCCTGCTTATACCGTTCCTTCAGACACCAGGCGAACAGATCGCGCACCAGCGTGAGGAGTTCGGTGCTCGCACCACCGATACCCTCTACTGCCGCGAGAGATTCAGCCGGAGCATTGATGATACCACTGATGGTTTTAAACCGTACAAGCAGATTCCGGGCAATTTTTTTGGTATCCTTACGGGGAATTGCATAGGTGAGGAGCAGTTCAAGTATTTCGTGAGGATGCAGCGCATCGATACCGTTGTTACGATACCGTTCACGCAGCCGGGCACGGTGTCCGTTTACGGAACCGCAATCGTCCGATCGTCCCTCGAGGGAAGAGGAATCAGTCTTCTGAGCACGAGTGGTGGAGGAGGCCACCGCATCACCACTCTATGGACATACCCGCCGCGGTAATGCCGGCACCTACCGTACAGAACACGATTTTGTCTTTTTTCTGCAGACCGCGTTCGATTTCCGCAAGCGCAAGCGGAATACTCGCACTCGAGGTATTGCCCACTTTGTCGATATTGAGGTAGAACCGTTCAAACGGAACGCCGCTTTTCTGGGCTGCCGCCTTGAGGATGCGGCCATTGGCCTGATGGGGTACCACCCACCGGACATCTTCGGGTTGCCAGCCGCTTTTGATGATCAGTTCACGGACCATGGTGGAAAAGCTCTCGGTGGCAAACCGGAACAGAGCTCTCCCGTCAAGCCGGATCCACGGGTCGGCATCGGTGCTGTTCTGCGGTACTTCAAAACCGGGATATTCGCGACGCGCCATTTTAATTCCCGCGTGATCGGCCGACAGAATCTCGTTTTTAATCAGATGCCCCTCGTGTGTTCCGGAAAGTACCGTAGCGCCGGCACCGTCGCCAAAGAGGAAATAGGTACTCCGGTCTGTTTTATCAAGCAATCGGGACTGCATTTCGACTCCGGTTACCAGCACGTTATTGGCGATACCGGAAAAAATGAGTCCTTTGGCAATAGTCAATCCATACACCCACCCTGAACAGGCGGCGTTGAGATCGAATGCCGGAGCCCCGCGTATGCCGAGTTTCTCCTGAAGCAGGCAGGCGGTGGAGGGCATTACAACATCGGGCGTGGCAGTCGAAACGACAATGCAATCAATATCGGAAGGTTTCAGTCCTGAGCGTTCGATGGCGATTTTCGACGCGGCATAGGCCATATCGGAAGGTTTCTCGTCGGGCTTTGCCCAATGGCGCTCCCGGATACCGGTTACGCCGAAAATGTACTCTTCGCTGATATCGGTATGTTCAACCAGCAACTCACTGTTGAGAACAATCCGCTCCGGGAGGTAGGTGCCGATCCCGAGCATACAGACCCGTTTATTGCACGGTTCCGTTGTGCCGTTTGAAACCGGCGGGATGTCCATTTTAGAAACCTCGTTTGCCACCGGTGCGGCTGCTGCGGAAGGGATCTCCTCTTTAAGGGACTGATCCGCAGTCTCAATACTAATAACCGGTTCCTCGAAAGGTGTGGTCGCCCCTTCACCAACGAGCAGTGATTTCACCGTTCCGTCACAGGGCGCCTCAAACTCAAAGGTTGATTTGGCGCTCTCCACTTCAGCCAGCTGCTGACCTTTCGTGAACGAATCACCCTCAGCCACGAGCCATTTAACAATCGTCGCCTCGGTTTCCGCAGCAGCCTGCGAAGGCAGATACAGAACCGTCTGAAAAACGTCGTTACTCACACAAATCTCCGATCATCATTGCTATATCGTTTAAAATCCTGCTTTCGTCAGGAATGTGTTTCGTTTCGAGTTCCTTCGCAAAAGGAACCGGTGCATCAGGGGTTCCTACCAATCGCGGTGCACAGCGCAGAGCATCATGCGCCTCACGGCAGATTCGGGAAATAATCTGATCTCCCAGGCCTGCGGTGGTACCGCTTTCCTGTACAACAAGCAGTCTCCCCGTTTTCCGTACCGATGCTACAAGTGGTTCGATCGGCAATGGAGATAAAATAAATGGATTCCATACATCAAGGGAATACTTCCCGGTCGCCGCGATGCCCAGTACCAGCTCCACCATCGCGCCGGAGGCGACTACCGTCAGGTCATTTCCTTCAACATAACGCCGCGGTTGATACAGTCGTTGTGTATCGCCATCGAAATCGATACTCCCCTGCCGCCCGCTGTAGAGCAGTTTGTGTTCAAAGACAATACATGGGTTAGGATCGGTAAATCCCGCCACGAGTGCTTCAAATGTTTCCTGCGGGGTTACCGGATAGAACAGTTTGAGCCCCGGAAACCGTGACCAGAGCCCGTCGAACTCTCCCGAGTGAAAAGCCCCGAGAGTAATTCCGCCTCCACACGGCATTCTGAAAAGCAGGGGTACCGGACGGTCCGTCCTGAAAAACCAGGTACCCGCGTTGAGTCCGATCTGCGTAACCGCCTCGGTCGCGAAATCGGCGAACTGAAATTCCATAATGGGAAGCGCCCCGGTCTGTGAAGCCCCAAGACACAATCCGACGGTGGCGGATTCGGCGATCGGCATATCGATCACCCGCTCGGCACCATACTTTTCGTAAAGACCTTTACACGTTTTAAATGCAGATCCGTAGACGCCGATATCCTGTCCGAACAGGACTGCCGACGGAAAATGTTCCATTATATAGTCAAGTGCCGCATTGACCGCATTGAGGTTTCTCGCCTTCTCCATCGTGAAACGGGGCAGATTCTCGTTGTGTTCTACCGGCACATGCGTCGGTCCGATATGTGCTGTATAGGAAGGACGTCCGTACGAGAGCGCCTGCCGGGTGGTTTCGTCCACCAGTTTGTTGATTTCGGCTTCTATTGCGGCGATCTGCTCCTCGTTCAAGCCACAGGTCGTGAGTTCGCCCCGTGCTTTGGCGAGCGGTTCGCGCTGCATCCACCCTTCGCGTTCCTCTGCAGGAACATACTCGGCTTTGTCGTAAACCGCATGACCTTCCAGACGCAGTGTCATGCATTCGAGGATTCGCGGCAGCGAATCCTTTGCCATCCCGGCGAGCATATCACAAACGGCGCTGTAAACCGCCCAGGGATCGGTACCGTCAACGGTGACCCCTTCGATCCCGTAGCCCGCGGCTCGATCGGAGAGCTGCCTGCAGTTGTACTGATTGCGTGTCGGGGTGGAATAGGCGTAATGATTATTTTCGATCACAAACAGCAGGGGTACTTTACGCACCGAGGCGATGTTGATTGATTCATGGAAATCTCCCGTGCTGCTGCCGCCATCGCCGATAACCGATATTCCGAAAACATCCTCGCCACTGTGACGTGCACCCCAGACCGCTCCTACCGCCGGAGCCAGCATATCACCAAGATGACTGATCATCGGCAGGCGTCGCATACCGATGTTTCCGTGATGCACATTACCTTCGCGACCATGCGTGGGACTGTTGGCGTTCGCCATGTACTGGCACATCAGCGAGAGCGGCTGCGCTCCCTGTACCAGATGACCGCCGAGATCCCGGTGCAGCAGCGATACGATATCTTTTCCCGGCCTGAAGGGGATACTCATACCCGCGCTCGTTGCCTCGGTACCGGCACAGAGAATAACGGTACCCTTCACGTATCCCTTTCTGAACAATTCCTTGAATTTCTCGTCCAGCCGGCGGGAGAAATACATCACCCGGTAGGCGGCGGGATAGAACTGTTCTCTGGCCATTTTTTCGGGAAACCGGGGTAACGATGAAATAAAGGCGCTGAATTGTTCTGCTGCTGTTATGCTCAATGGCTCTGCTTTCCTGGTTACCAATCCGACCTGCAGTGTACTCAAAAGCGTTTATCCCCTGTGGTTACACGAACGGATTGCCGTATAAGAGTATTCCGTTGCGGATGGCTGATAAATTGCACATTTCCGGTCGATGAACCGTTACTCCTCCGACGGTGCTCTGAATTATTGTAAGATGCCGCTAAACAATACATTGCAGAAATGAAAGATGTCCTGATACCGGTATAAACTGTCTCGATACCCGTTTCCCGGTCACCTGCATGCGTACGTGCCGCCTCGGTTTAACTGGAGGAATTTCGGATGATTCAAATTACAAAAATAACTGTTTTTCAGGGAAAGAACAAAAAAAGCGTCAAACAGCCTGTATCGGACAGTTGCATCGACCCTGGCGGTGAACGGGTCGGAAGGTTGCAGTTCCCCTGCAAATGTTGTATCATTACCTCCAAAACCCTCACAGGCGACCTGCCGCGTGTGGTCTCCCGACATGAGCGGGATGCTCCCTCGTTTCAGGGTGTGCTGCGGAGCTTACTCTATTTTCATGAGGTAACACTATAATGGATGAACGTGTGTATAAAGGTGAGATCGCCAAGCTTCGTTCTCCGGAACGTATTAAAATGCTCGATCTGGAACGGGTCGTGGAACTCTGTCTGGAACAGTTATTCATCACCAAAGTGCTTGATGTCGGCTGCGGATCCGGGGTGTTCACCGAAGCGTTCGCTCTGCGCAATCTCGAAGTAACCGGAATTGATAAAAACCCCCGGATGGTGAAAACCGCATCGGATATGGTGCTCAATGCCCGGTTTCAGGAAGGTACCGCCGAGCAGCTTCCCTTTGCCGACAAGTCGTTCGATCTGATATTTCTGGGACACGTTCTCCATGAAAGTGATGATCCGCTTCTGGTACTGCAGGAGGCACTCCGTACCGGCGCATCTCGGGTTGCGGTACTCGAGTGGCCGTACAGGGATGAATCGGTCGGGCCGCCGATTGCGCATCGGATAGCTCACGATACCATAAAAAAGTATGCGAAAAAAGCCGGTTTTTCAACGATAAAAAAAACGGAACTGGATCACATGGTCCTCTACCGCATGCAGCCGCGCCGGTAAGCGTTCCGATCCACGGTTACACCCGGCCCGTTTTGCATTTCGGAGTGAAATATTCCATATTTATAATGAACAGCATGAGCCCAGTTCAATCCGGATCGATATAACGATGAACGAGTTTCCGGAAGCACCCCCTCCCATCAGATGCCGACCGGGCAACGGGGGAATCGTCCCTGTCATTCAAACCGGGGATTATTGCGATGCTTATTTCTAACACGCATGTCCATACACCCCATTCGTTCAGTCCCTTTTCATCGGTAAACGAATTAATCAGCGCTGCCGCAGCCGATTCAATTGCGGCCCTGGGTATCAACGACGACGTGATCGTTGACGGATTCAAAGAGTTCGCATCAGGCTGTCGTGAAAAGCATATCTATCCGATATTCAACATCACCCTTCCGATGCAGTGCACGTTCGAACACCACAGTACCAGTAGTCACCGGACGGCTGCGAACAGTCAAACCAGCCTTCTTATCGGAAAAGCACTCCGGTATCCCGCCTCGCTTGGCGGGGATTCCCGTAATTTTCTCGCTTCGCTCTGGAAAGCTTCGCAGGACCGGATGTGGAAACTGATCGACGCAATCAACGACGCACTGAGTACGGCCGGGTGTACCGAGGGACTCGATTATGTCACCATTCGCTCCAGCCTGGCGAAATCTTCGGTGTACCCGTATCATGTAGCTCTGGCCCTGTACGACCTTTTACTCAGGCAGTATCCGGTTGATGATCACGGAAAAATGTTGAACACTCTTTTTTCCGGTACCCGTTTTGAGGGAGATCATGCTGATCGGGAGTCCTCAGTTGAAAACATCCACCGGATGATGCCGGCAAGCCCCCTGTTCAAAGCCCTACCCCCAATCGAACCGGTGGTACATCTGCCGCAGGCAAGGCAGGTGATCCTCCAGGCTGGTGGCATTCCCTGCTTTCAGTGTTCCTTCAACGAAGATGACGAATGGATGAAAGAGAGCGAAGGACCGCAACTGCTGGTGCAGCAGCTCAGCGTAAAAGGCATCCATGCCGTAGAATTTTTTCCCGGAGAGACCTCACATCGCCTGCTTGAAACCTTCATGCGGTATCTGTACAATCACAACTTTTGTGTTACTCTGGGTTCAGGGTGGCTTACCGGGGCCAAACAGCCCTTACTTCCGCTGACCGCCGATGGAAAAATACCGGACAAAGATCTGCTCGCGATGAACTATGACGGGACCTGCATTCTGGCGGCACATCAGGAATTACACAATCAGAATCGTCGCGGATTCGTTGACGAAGCAGGGAAACGTCTGGTGAGCCCTGAGAACGTGCAGCAATTCATCGCCATTGGTGATGAGATTATCAGATCAGCCACCGGCTGCTGAACCCTCCCCCTCCCGGCAACCGGTTCCACGGTTATTCCGTCAAGTACCTGCAACTCATTTACTTTTCCACCCACGATTCCACCAGACTGCAGAATGAGCGGATACAAGCCCCTTCCCCTTCACGCGGAGTGCATCGAAGCATGAACAGCACCCTTCGACGAGAGCCGGCGCAGACTGGTATCGGATTGGCATGTCGGGTAAACAGCAGCGACGCGGTTCGTGCCGCTGCTGTTTAAAAAATAGTTCGATTTCAGCAGGCTAAAGTAGTTTCGGCATTTCTTCCCGTCGCTTGACCGCAATCATCTGTTTAAAAATCGAATACCTACTGTTTTAAAGTGCAACAACCGGCATCACTCACTCCTTTTTTTTCCATACAAATCAGAGTTTGCAACTGGCACGGAATTTGAAATATCCATGCAGTACCAACAACGTACCACACAAACAGGAGGTGTCGTATGAAAAGCCTGATTCCCTGGAAAAACAAACAGGAAAACGCGGCGCCGTCAGTATGGAGCGACGACTGGTTTGACCGCACCTGGGAAAACCCCTTCAGTCTGCTGACTGCTCCGTTCGGAAGTGCCGGAATGCCGCGAGTGCCGTCGGTTGATGTTTCGGAAGACGACCGGAACGTAACCGTGCGAGCTGAACTACCGGGCATGAACCAGAAAGAGATCGATCTTTCATGGCAGAGCGGTGTTCTCCGGATTCGCGGAGAGAAGAAACATGAGCGTGAAGAGAAGCGCAAAGGTCGCACCTACAACGAATGCAGCTATGGCTACATCTCACGGGATATTCCGATCGGCGACCGTGTTGACTGGAGCGGGGCCACGGCGAAATACAAACATGGTGTACTCACTGTCACGCTGCCTAAAACGGAAACCGCGCGTAACAGAATAGAAATAAAAGTAAATTAACAAAGGAGGGTTTGTATGTACTGGAACACCGACGTTTGGCAGGAAATGAACCGGCTGCGCCGGGAGATGGACGGACTTCTTTCGCAGTACGATCGTACGTCTGCCTCGACCACCTATCCACTGGTAAATGTGTACGAGAGCACCGATGAGCTGCAGGTAACCGCGGAACTTCCCGGAATGACCAAAGATTCCGTCTCCATCACCTTTTCCGACGGTGTACTCGGCATCAGCGGAAAAAGGAAACAACCCGGGCAGGTAAAGAAAATGGCTGCACTGCGACAGGAGAGGTCCCAGGGCGATTTTGAAAAAACGCTGCGGATTCCCTCGAAGATCGACACCAGCACCATCAGTGCCTCGTTCACCAACGGCATACTCACCGTAACACTTCCGAAGGCGGAAGAGGCGAAGCCCAAAACAATAACCATTGATGCACAATAAACGGAGGTGATACCCATGACAACAGATATAGATAAAAGAGAACAACAGGAAGTCGGCTCAACCGCCGCGGAACAGCTCCGCCACAGCGGACCGGCCTACAGTCCCGATGTCGACATCTATGTGTCCGACGACGAGGCGAAGTTTATCGTTGATCTTCCCGGAGTCGGCAAGGGTGAGGTGACGATAGAAGTCGATGAAAACGACTCGCTCATTATAACGGGAAGAAACAGCATGAAGGAACCGGACAATCCGGTGCTGCGGCAGTATCGCACCGGCAACTACTACCGGGCATTTCAGCTTTCGAAGGAGTACGACAAGGAAAAAGTTTCGGCTGTTCTGGAAAATGGCCTGCTTGAAGTGACCATCCCCCGTCGAGAAGAGGCCAAACCGAAGCGAATTGAAATCAAGGCCTGATCAGTGCACGTCCCGTAATGCAACAGGGCATCCAGCTGATGGATGCCCTGTTTTCAGTAGTTTTTCTACCGTTGAACTTACCCGTCGTTTGAAGCCGCAGAACGCTCGTCAAGAACGTTTCTGACGATCTGTTCGATTTCCTTCTGTTTTGTATCTCCTCCGAAACCGGCAGAAAGCGCGAACGGCTTGCTCGCCTCACCGAAGTAAAGCGTTCGGTGAGGAAACGGAATCTCGATACCAAGCTCATCGAACCGCTTTTTTATCCTGCGGTTCATCTCGCGCCCCACGAACCACTGTTTTATGGGAACGGTTTTAATGCGTGCCTTGACAATCACCGCGCTGTCGGCGAATGAGTCAACCCCGAGAATTTCGAGTGGTTCAAGAATCGCGTCGCGGTATTGTGGGTCGGACCGGACCTCTTCACCCACCTCTTTGAGGGCTGCGGCAACCTTGTCGGTATCCTCCTTATACGCCACCCCGACATCGAAAACATAGAAGGAGAACTCATGGGTCATGTTCGACAATGTATTTATCGCTCCGTTGGGGAACACATGAACAGTGCCGTCGAGCCCCCGCAGTACCGAAGTCCGCAGGTTGACCTGTTCCACCAGTCCGCCCGTTCCGTTGATAATGGCGACATCCCCCACCCTGATGCGGTTTTCGAAAATTACAAAGAGTCCGCTGATAACATCCCGTACGAGGTTCTGGGCGCCGAACCCCACCGCCAGACCCACAATCCCCACACCGGCAACCATCGCTTTGATATCGAACCCGAGTTCATCCATCACCATAATCACCCCGATCACCACCACCGAAACGGAAATGATTTTCCGGAAGATCTCGCCCAGTGTCGCTATCCGTTTATCAATCTCCACCGGATTTGCACCGGTTGCGCGAAGCATGCGTGACCGTGCACTTTTCTGAAAATGACTGATGATGTAATACGCCGCCTGAATTGTCAGCCACATTCCGGCAATAATCGCGGCAATCCGCATAGTCACCTGTACCACCATAATATCCGAACTGAAGAGTGCACTGAACCGCACCCCCCAGATTCTGACAAGTACTATAAGCATCGTAACGCCTATCACCACGAAGCCGGTGATGTGGAGCACCTGCATATTACCTTCGGTGCGCTCCTGCAGATCGGCATACTGCGACAGCATCCGCTTTCTTGTTTTTTCAATCGAGCGCATCACCAATTTCCAAATGCCTGTGGCGATGGCTGCAGCAAGGAGAAGTGCCACGGTTGCCAGTGAACTGTGGATGAAAAAACGATAGGTCGCGATGGGGCCCGCAAGGGAAATCCCGGTGAGTACCGCCATATAGAGAAAGAGCACCAACGGTAACTTTTCCAGCACTGTTTCAGCAACAGCAAACCAGTGACGATGCTTCCGCTGCCCGGCCCTGAACCGCTGAAACGGTGCCCGGTACAATGCGCGCAATCGCAACATCGTCCATGGAAGCAGCAATGTCAGGAGTATCTGGTACCCCTCGGCAACGGCGGTTTTTGCATACGGTAATTCCATCGCCCGGGTAGCTGCATACAGCAGGTACAACCCGAGGGTGATACGAAACAGGCGGTTGAGTCGCCGTACGACCTCCCGGGCGGTTTCGTCACCACAGGGAATGGTCCGCAGAGATTGCCGCGCCGGAGCAAACAGGACCCGCAGTCCGGTGGTGACCGCCAGATAAACAAGATATGCAACGGTAACGTTCAGGAAAAACCGCTGCAGCACCGTACCGGTCGAAAAAACACTGATACCTGCGAGAGCCGCACTGCCGCCAAGGCCGAAGGAACTCTGGACAATTGTGAGTCCGGCAATCCGTACACCACTACTGTTTGCGTTTCCTGCCGGTCCGGTTCCCTGCAGCAACCGCCTGCCGAACCGCCACAATGCAATGCCGATAACGACTCCGGCGATACATGCCACCAGTGCAAAGAGAACCAGTGACATAATCCTGTCGCGGCTGTCGGGGATCTGCATACGCGTGTTGATTCTCCCGAATGCACCGTTTACCTCATCACTCAATGCGGCGAAGAATGTCCGTACTCTTTTCCCGGAAGTCCGGACCGCAGCAAAAAGGTTGATGCCGCGTGCCGGTAGCGGTGTCCCGGCAGCAGTATCATGAAGGAGGCGCCTCGCATCGGCAATCTGTCTGAGTCGTTCAACCGTTGCCGCAACCTGCACGCTGTCTTCCAGAAAAGCGATGGCAGCATCGATCTGCCCGGGTGAGAGCGTTGAATCCCGTGCCGGAAGCGGTTGTGCTTGTGCAAAACTCCCGCAGAGTGTCAGTATCAGTGCGATCGGCAGTATGCGTACAGTAATTTTATACATGGCACCCTCCGTTTGTATAGCGATAATGGTGTATGTTCAATAATCGTAGGTATGCATTATTGACTTTTTCACATTGTCTGCCACACGTATTTCGTCATCCCGCGGAGGCCTGGTTGAGGTGATATACAAGTCAACTGCCACGATCGTCATACCTGACCTCGCGCCGCATGCCACATCCGGTCAACGTCTTTCCATTCCCTCCAGCAGCCAGAGCATCGCGGTAACTCCCCGGGGATAATACCTGCTGCCGATCACGTTTCCATCGCGAAACTGATCACTCCAGGCGAACAAACTGTTCGCCTCATCGAGCAGCCATCTGCAGTGCGTCGCATCAGCCGTACTGAATTCATCATTTTCTTTGATTCCGAGAAGCTCCGTTGCTATAAATCTGCAGAGATACAGTTTGCTCAACCAGGTGATATCACTGGACGAACTGAGCCGCCAACCTCCGTCCGGCAGTCGACAAACACCCGATTCAAACACCGAGGTCAAATGTCGTTGCAGAGCACCAAAAAAAACCGTAAAATTCGCATCCGCCGCATACCGTTCGTAACTACCGACCATCCATGGGTAAATGAGGCCCTCCACCACCGGCAAGGCCGCAGCATCCGATGATCCATCGAGCAGGGCCGGGATTATGCCGTTTTGCGTTACTGCCCCGGTGACGGCATTGGCACTTCGCAGTGCTTCCTGATAAGCGGTTCGGGAGAGGGAGGTATCTCCCTCCTGTTCAAACAGCTGATGCAGCAGTACCAGTGCGGCCCACCGTTTCACCGTTACATACGCATTGCAGCGCGCCTGACCAAGCGACGGATCGAGGCTGTCGTAGGTGGTTATTTCACTGCCCCCCCCTGCAAGTGCGGTATCATGGTGAAACGTACCGTCACGAAGAGCAGGATCGGGATCATCACGCCGGATGATACTCTCAAGGCATTCCGTAAGCAGCGTTGTGCGCTTTCGCAACCATGCTGCATCCTTCGTGTAAAGAACATATACCCCTGCACAAAGTACCCAGTTGAGCAGTTCCTCGTGGGTCATGTAGGAGAAGCATCCCTGCAGGCCCGGAGTCTCGTAAGCGCTGCAACCATCGGCGGCGAATACATTCGCCACCCCCATATCATGGGCAAATGCCCGTCCGCCGGGAACCGCTGCCCCCTCCCCCGACTGCACCCGGTCGACAAATGAATACCGGTCCACGTACCAGTCGAGGGTATTGCGGAGCGTCCACGGATGCAATGCAAGTTCAAAAAAGAGGTGATCCACGGTGAGATCAAGTGTATTGATCATCCGGTACTCACCTTCGTTGACTACCCAGAGCGGGCCGTCACCGATAGCGAGCAGTTCCGTGCTGCCATAGTAGCTCCTGATCGCATGCGTCAGCATTAGCGAACGGGACGGTGCGAGGTGTGAAACGTCAAACGAGCGTTCATCGGACTGTGCCGCTGCTGCGAGTTCGTCGAAATGCTCAAGTGCATACTCCCCCGCATCGTCGATTGACGAATAGAAGCGCCGGTACCAGTACGTACCTTCGATTCCGGAGGTAACCACACCATCCCGGAAAAAACAGACGGCACACCGAAACACCTTCAGCTCTCCGGCAGGCACCGAAAACAGCAGCAGCGCAGTCTCACCGAGGCCACTCTGCAGACAGTTATCCGACGCTGCCTGTAGAATAGCTTCTGCGGAAAAACCGATACCGGTTCGTACAGCCTCATCCGACGAATAGATCGCACTGTGCCTTCCCTGACCGATGGCACTCCAGCGGTCGGTAATCCTGCGACGCATTCCGCTGTACGGATCATTACCGGAAAAGCCGAAAAATGCCGTCCTGTCGTGGGTACCGGATCGGTTGTCGATGGTAATTTCCACCAGGATTGCCGGAAGCAGCATTTTTTTAAGGGTATCGGCATCCGGCAATGCATCGGGATCGGGAAGTGCCGGTGCACGGGACCGGATACTACATCGCAAAGGACCGGCAATCCACGTATCACTGCAAACGGTAAAATCCCGTTGGACAGCGTTTTCAGGAAAGGGAACGATCCTCACACCTTGTTCTTTGGGCTCGGAATCTGCGGTCAGCCCGAACTGCTCCCGGTGTGAAACAGCCTGTTCAAAAAAGGGCAGAGCCTCGAACACCCCCGGTTGCCCGGTTTCACAACCGATAAAAACATTCTGCCGGGGGGGGCCACCACATTCGAGCCCCAATCCACCCGAAGCACCTTTCTGCCCGAGGGTAAACGAGGCAAAAGCTCCCGGTGGAGCATGATGAGCATTGAAGAATATTGTATCCATTGGCATAAAATACTATTTCCCGGTGGAACATAGTCAGCAACGGTTATCCGGGCGGGTGATTGATGCAAAAATTATTTTTATCACATTGTTATCCGGACAATTGTCCGCAAGACTACCGGATATTCAATCCACCAGTAAAACCACAAGTACCACCGGGAGCCACCCATGCCGATGTACGAATTTTTCTGCAATGAATGCAATACGATATTCACCTTCTTTTCCCGTTCGATCAACACGGAAAAAATTCCCCCCTGCCCGAAGGATACCGCGCATACACTCTCACGCATGGTGTCACGATTCGCGGTAACGGGGAAATCCGCCGGGCAGGGCGACGACGGTGACGAGGGTATGCCTGACCTCCCCATCGACGAATCCCGCATGGAGCGGGCGATGGAATCACTCGCCGCCGAAGCGGAAAATATCAGTGAAGATGATCCCCGGCAGGCCGCGAATCTGATGCGTAAGCTTACCGACATGACCGGACTCAAGCTGGGTGATAAAATGGAAGACGCACTCAGCCGTATGGAGGCCGGTGAAGATCCGGATGCAATCGAACAGGAACTCGGTGATATCGACGAGAAAGATCTCTTCTCCGTCGCATCCGGCGGGAAATCATCGGGAAAAACGAAAATTCCTTTTCGGGACGAGACGTTGTACGAGATGTGATCCGAAAGCATCATGCGACAGAACGCAAAACCGGGAATATTTCCGATTGCCTCGCTCATGCCCTCCTTTCCACCCGCCGGGTAGCCACATTCACGTATTTTTTTTCAGAAACGAAAACAGAGAAAAAATACCCGAGGTCCATAGGACCGGCATGTTCTTCAGAGGGAAAGAATAACCATGGCCAACACCTATACCCAGCTCTATATTCACGGTGTTTTTGCGGTTCAGTCCCGCCAAAACCTGATTTTTAAAACTCATGCCGAGGAAATCAGGAAATACATGTGCGGTATTGTCACCAATCTTGGTTCGAAACCCATTGCTGTCAATACCATGCCTGATCATTGCCATATTCTTATCGGATTAAGACCAACCATATCAATTTCAGAACTGTTGGGAAAAGTCAAATCTGGTTCCTCCGGTTTTATCAATAAACAACGTTTTGTACCAGGGCGCTTTGAATGGCAGGATGGATTCGGCGCATTTTCTTATGCACATTCACAACTCGATACGATTATCGCTTATATCAGCAATCAGGCGCAACACCACCGGAGAAAAAATTTCCGTGAAGAATATATCGAATTACTGGATGAGTTCAGAATCGAATTCGATGAAAAATATATTTTCAAAGAGATGCTGTCATAATGGCCATCCAACCATGCCGGTCCTACGGACCTCAAAAATCACCTGGTAATTCCAGGTGCTATAAACATGTCGCGCCTACGGCGCTTCCGAAGAGCCGCAAAAATCTTCGGTGCTATGAAAAATACATAGAAGAGATAGCTTTCCACCCGCCGAATAGCCACATTCCGGTAGTTTCAACACTCAATCTGCTCTCACTCTCACACGGAAAAAGTACCCGATCCCTGTCTGAGCGCAAAGTACCGTCAGGCCGGAAAACGGGACTCCCCTCCCCCCCCCTCCGGGGCAGGTGGTACCCACTACAATAAAAGAATCTTAGTGATGTGATGGCAGTAACCACTCTCCCCCGCTTTTATTCTCTGGTGAGAACAGCAATCTGGTGCAGGTTACCGCTTTTGCCTCCAATTTCCCGAGTTTTCACTATATTCTCCTACATACCGGACAGTCGGCACCTGAATTCCGTGGCGCGGTAGGGAACGGACACAGTGCCCACCTTTCAGATCAGGTGCCATCATTATCGAAGAGCTACGGATCTGTCTGTTTGACAGGTCAGTCAATATATTCAATCAGGAGGTTTCCATGATCCGAGTAATCGGGTGGTGTTTGCCGGTTATCATGTGTGCATTGATGACCGCTCAGGCGCAAAATGTAAATGTGACCGGTGTCATCTCGAACAGCAGTGGAACTGCCGTTTCGGGGGCAATAGTGACCCTTGTCGGGTTGAACCTGAAAGATACCACCGATGCTGCCGGAGCTTACTCCCTGCAGAATACGACCGGGATCCGCACGGCTGCCCCGATACTGCCTTCCCGGCAGACGGCAACCTTGAACAACGGTATGCTTTCGGTCACGCTTCCCGGTTCCTCTCCCCTGCGTATTGAACTTTTTGATATGCGCGGGCAGTTGCTTGATCGGATTTCCGAGCGCGGAGCCACCGCCGGTGAATACCGGTTCGATATCACCAGGCAGCGTTATGCAACAAAAATGCTGCTGATCCGGGTACATATCGGTAGAAGCAGTACGGTTCTCAGGTACCTTCCCGCGACGAATGTTAGTTCCGGAACACAATCGGTCGGAGTCCACTCCGGCGCGGTTCTATCGAAAGCACAGGCAGCCGTTGATACCCTTAAAGTAGTTGCAGAAGGGTACCTTTCTGCAGCCATCGGACTGGAAACCTACGAGGGTGTTAAAAACATTTCACTCGAACAGGAACTCACCCTGGAAAAATTCAGTTTTTTCGTTACCAGTATGACCGGACTCCAGGAACTCTCGGGAAGTGAAAACGGATTCGGCGGTGATCTCCGGTTCGGGAAAACAGGCCCCGGTGCCGGACTTCTCGGTGCCGACAGCATCTGCGCCTGTCTTGCCGAGTTAAGCATGCCCGGCAGCAGTGCAAAAAAATGGAGTGCGTTTCTCAGTGCAGAGAAAGGTGTCGACGGCGACACGGTCAATGCGATTGACCGGATCGGCGACGGTCCGTGGTATGACCGTCTCGGAAGACTGGTAGCCAACAACAAAACCGAACTGCTCAATCCACGGCCGGTCAATGCTGATGAAGCAATCATCAACGATCTTCCCAACGAGTACGGCATTCCGAATCATCGTCCCGACCCCACGCAGCCGATCGTTGATAATCACATGACGATTACCGGTTCCGATTCCCTTGGAAAGCTCTATGTGGGCGGTGGCAACGACTTCGGAGGATGGCCGGGTATGCCGGGTTTTTCCGACAGCAGCGAATACGGCTATACCTGCGACAGCTGGACCTCATCGACCATCAGGGCACGTCCGCGTGTCGGACTCTGCTGGCCGCAGGCCGGTTCCATGCGGGGCGGTATGAAACACTGGATATCGGCAATGAGTGCCTCGGGATGCGAAGCGGGGTACGATCTTGACGAAAGTACCATGGCGGGCCTTCCGGGTGTTTATACCATCGGCAACGGGGGCGGTTACGGAGGCTTCTACTGTTTTGCTCACAAACCTTAACGCATCGTATTCACTAAAAGGAGTCACCGACCGTGATTATTTATAAACTGTTGACAGGAGCACTTGTTGCATCGATGTTCCTTGCCGTAACCTGTCAGGATACCGGTACCAACCCGGGTGAACCCGGTCCGGACACAACCACGACAACGGGAGAAAAAGCGTACGGCATATTCCGGCTGATGATTGATCAGGATGCGAACAGCACCTCATTTTCGGGAACGTTGTACGATGGTGCGCAGCCTGAAAAACCATGGAAATCAGTCATGAAATCAGGCCGGCTCGAACTGCTGGAACCGGAACATCCCTTCTGCGACAGCTGCGGCAGCACAGGCCTCTGTGTGGCGGAGGACAGTTGCGCACCCTACCCGACCCTGATCTCCGGCGGGACCGTTTCGGTGACCGGAGTTGTTCTGACCAACGGTACCACCTCTTTTACCTCGAAACCGATCGTTAAACGATATTCAGCAGCAGCCTCCTTTGCGGATCCTCCGTTTGAAGCAACCAGCACGATAACACTCTCCGCAGAGGCCGATCCCGATGTGGAAGGGTTTACGTTGTCCGCGGCGGGAGTCGAACGCATAAACCTGCTTAACGATACGGTAAAAATGATTGACGGCGAACCGATTAATCTTTCCTGGACACCTCCCAGTGTTGCGGGAAAAACGGTTATGCATATTGAAGTCGACATTTCATATCATGGCGGGACAAAAGCACTTATTGCGGGCGACTGCGACGACATCGGCTCTCTCAAAATTCCGGCGGATATGCTCGCCAAACTTAAATCCTACGGACTTTCAGGATTCCCGAAAATCACCATGACCAGGCGGGCGGTGAGTCCGGTTACCGGCAGTGCGAAGGCGCAGCTTGTTGTCGAGGCTACCCGTCAGGTGGGGATTATCGTACCGGGACTCATCTCATGCAATCCCGGCCCTAACGACGGATGCCCGGAAGGTTATACCTGTACCAAAGATCGCCGGTGTGTGAACGAATAATGGTCTTGTTCTTATTTCTATTCCGGAACGATGAACGTTTTTCCTGAATGTCGTCTCTTTATATCGCCTCACCCCCGATCCCCCTCTCCACTCGTGGAGAGGGGGATCGGGGGTGAGGCGAACGGGAGGAAAAACTGCAGACAGCTATTGCAACGAAGTAGAATTACATGACGAAAAAAAGGCGGGAAGTTTCCCGCCTTTTTTGTATTCTGTAACTGCCGGAAGTATGCAGCCCGGTCAATCTCTGGTTACACGATCACGACATCGCAGGTCGCTTCTCATCGATCAGCCAGCGCTGCACCACCTCCATAAATGATTCCATCGTTACCGGTTTCGCGATAAAGTCGTCCATTCCCGCACTTCGGCATGCCTCACGGTCGGCACTCATCGCATTGGCGGTAATGGCGATAACGGGGACCTCCGCACCGGGAGTACCGGAGAACTTCTTGCGTATCCGGCGGGTGGTTTCAAAACCGTCCATTTCCGGCATCTGTACATCCATGAAAATAAGATGGTACGAACGTCGTTCCATCATCAGCAGCGCCTGCACACCGTTTGTCGCTGTATCAGCGGTAAAGCCAAGTTTCTCCAGTATCTTTTTGAAAACGAGCTGATTTATCATGTTGTCTTCGACGATAAGGATGTTGGCCGGATCGTTCAGGCGGTTCTCCACCCGTTCCCTGAATACCTCCAGAGAGGTACGGTCATTGCGCAGTTTACGGGAATACTCCACGGTGGAAGTTTTCAGCGTGATGGTAAAGGTGAACGTGGCGCCACGGCCTTCCAAACTGACAACGGAGATACTTCCTCCCATCCGCTCAACGAGCCGTTTTGAAATGGCAAGTCCGAGACCGGTACCGCCGAATTTCCGTGTGGTCGAGGCGTCAACCTGCTGAAAATCACCGAACAGCATCTTCTGTTTGTCCTCGGGTATACCGATACCGGTATCCTGCACCGTAAATTCCAGTACCTGTTCAGCGTCGGTTGCAGATATCCTTTTCACAGAAAGCGTCACCCCGCCTTCGCTGGTGAACTTAACGGCATTGCCGACAAGATTAAACAAAATCTGCCGGAGCCGTACCGGATCGCTCTGCACCGATGTAACGATTTCCGGGGCGATGGTACAGGTAAGGGAGAGGTCTTTTTCTTCCGCGCGGAAACGCAGCATCTGCAGCACCTCGTCGATTGCGGCACGCAGATCGAAATCGATTATTTCAAGATCGAGTTTGTCGGCTTCGATTTTTGAAAAGTCAAGGATATCGTTGAGGATGGTGAGCAGATCCTTACTGCTGTTCTGTATGATCTGCAGTCCGCCGCGCTGTTCTTCGGTCAGATCGGTGTAGAGCAGCAGATCGGTCATCCCGATAACCCCGTTGAGAGGTGTCCTGATCTCGTGGCTCATATTGGCCAGAAAACGCCCCTTGGCGACATCCGCCGCCTTCGCCTCGAGAGCCATGCGCCGGGCGTTTTCGATCGCCTCCGTGAGCTGATTGTTGGTGGAAAGCAGTTTTTCGGCGGCGAATTTACGCTCCGTAATATCATGAAAAATCCAGACCCGTCCGAAATTCTCGCCATCCTCGCCGAGTACCGGTGCGCTGTAGCGTTCAAGAATCGTTCCGTTGATCAGTTCGAGTTCATCGACCGTGGTCTCGTTCGGATGCTCCATGAGGTAGTCAATCTCATCAACAAACTGCTGCGGATTCTTCGTCATGTGCATAACATGGGCAATCTGTGCTTTTCCGCTCGGATCATTGACGACCTCTTCGGGAATCTCCCACAGTTCAATGGTCCGCCGGTTCTGAACGAGCTTCTGCCCGAAACTGTCAACTACGAGAATCCCATCGATCGAAGAATTGATCAGCGCCTCAAGCAGAGCGGTTTTTTTCTGCAATGCATTAACGGAGCCTTCCGCAATAGTGTTGTCGTTCCCGGAACTGTCATTGTCGAACTGAGCGGACGATTGATCTTCAGCCATGAAAATACCTCTCCACATATGACGATTGCGTGCTCGCCACCGCAGCTAAAAAAAAGACGAAATGTTTAGTATATAATTGCTGATACGACGCTGATACAATCAGATACCGGAGAGGTCGGCAGCAACCGGCTAAGCGAATCGGCCCTGGCCAGAACTATTGACCCCGTCATGCGGTATGGTTTGCCTTAAAATACATCATCAATCAATTTGCTGTCAAAAAGGCCCGTGGAACAGTGTACACAACAGCAGCTGATTAGAGCACGTCCCTACCGTGCACCTCACAACAGATGCAACGCAACGAGATCTTCAACTTCGTACCTGCCGGCGTCAAGTTTCGGAAGGCATTGTACGATACGCGCAAGCCCCCGAACATAGCCGGTCGCCCCCTCTACGTTGGTTTCTATCGTGATTTTTGAATGCTCATCGCCGATTGCAATCCGGTGGAACGCGTGGTGAGACGGGTTCCTGATGCCGAGTTCCTTCTGCACCTGCGGATCACGGATGCTGATGATATGCTCCCGGGGCAGATGCAGAAAGTCACAGAATTTAACCGCCGTTCCCGGTGTTGACATTTTTTCCTTCTGATGACTCTCGGTAATGGTAACCGGTTCCCCATGAAAGAGATCACCGGCGGTTTTAAACAAGTGAAACAGCCTGATGATGGAAAGGTCAAGATTGGGCGCGTGTATATACCGGATCGCGGCTTGCGCGGGAAGTTCCATCGGAAACTCTTTTCCGGTGGCAGCCTGCACGTACGATGCACCGCAGCGCAGCGCGCGATCGAGGGATTCACCGTAGTGCCGCCCGGAACCGACATGAACGAATACCGAGTCGTTGTCTGCAGGTACCTCCGGGGTGAAGGGGACAGTTTCAATCGTCAGATATGCGGGCAGTTCATTATGTATGGCGGTGGCGAGTTTGCCGTTGCCGACGATGATCAGTTTGTTCATGGGCTGTTGTTTCCAATGGTGATCGGTTTTATGCTTTCAACAGATGCAGCGCATCCAGACTGGAGGGTAAATATACTCAGTCGGTATGTTTTATGGGGTGCAGCCGGGGGCAACGACCGTAGTAGCCGGCGGTGCCAGTGACTCCCACCTGCAGAGGCGACGCGGGAGATGCAGTACGAAACCGTATCTGCCGGTGGAACTGCACGCCCCCCCCGGTACAACCATGCACTGCTACCTTTTGCCATTAAAACCGATCCGCCGATTTGTACCGGATGACGGGAAAACAGGTATCGTCACTTGCCGGTTTGTACCGGCACCGGAGAAATGCGGGAACATGCACCCCGTTTGGCGGAACTGCATACACCTTTTTCACCTCCCCGCCGGCAGTATGGTACGGATGACCGGAATACGCCGGAAAAGGTTCCACCGGTTCAGGAAAGGTGACGGGAAAATTTTATATTGCCCTGCCGGTTTGTGCACGGCAACCAAAACTTTTTTCCAATGCTCCGCCCGTTCGGGAAACGTGATTCGATTTTTTTTTCAGTGTTCCCCGCGTTCGGGAAGCGTCACCGGAGAATCTGTTCAGTGCTCCGCCCGTTTCGGGGGCGTTGACCGGAACTTTTTTCGGTGCTCCACCGGTTCGGGGAGGGTAACCGGAACATCCCTTCAGCACTCCACCCGTTTGAGAAGAGTGACCGTACTTTTTTTTCGGCACGCCGACGATTCGGGGAGAACGTTGCATAAATCTTTGCATTCCCTCCACCGTTTGAACCGGGATGTTTTCCGAACCCGAAACATCGTTTCCCGTTTGGGCGGCCTGCCGTTGATAAAATGAAGTACGGTTGCGCATTCGGGCGGGACGGTTTACAATTTATTCATGCGACTTCCCGTTTGAACGGATGCTTTTCCACCGCGACAAACACCTTTTCCCGTTCCGCTTTGGTCGGAGAACCCTGCAGGCTGCCCGAAGAGCCATACCAGGTAAGTCTCTGAAGAGCGGTGTACTTTCCTATTACGGTTCGGAGAACCGTTACCGCCGCAGTGGTCATTGTGCTCTGCAGATTAACGGAGTAGCTGCCGGTGGAGGAATACCAGCATGCCTAAAGTCACGTCCGTTCGTCTCGGGGGTTATCAGGATAAAGAAATTGATCTGATAGATAATCATTTTCCTCATACCAATTCCCTGACTACATATCCGGGTTTCTCCCATATAATCCGACGGAACGGACGTGACGAACGACAAACCGTTTGTCTTCTGGCCGCGATAGCGCCGCACGCCAACGATTGTTGTACATGAGGGTGTCTCCTTGAGCACAATACTCCGTAGATGTAAACTCTCCCGGTCCCACAGGGCGTCTGCGGTTGTCACATACGTTCTTTAAGCGCAGAGAAACAGTACGAAGTACTGGATACCGCACGCTTACTGAATGGTAGTGAAAACGGAACCCGCCTGCCGGTGCGGGAACCGGCAAATAGAAAACAATATATGTGGTTTTCAAATAGCTTTGTAATCAGTTAAACAAAGGTCAAGGAATTTATAGATCTACATTTATTCATTTCTATTATTGGGTGGGTCGCCACCCAAACCCCGACCAGAGGTGTTCCGGCGCAAACACCTCTGGACACCGTGCGCTAAACAACTGCCGCGCGAGCCGCAGTCACCCCTTGGGATCGGTGGATTTTTGTAGAGACGGGATGCATTGTTGCTCAAGCTATCGGTTGATGGCTTGCCATTCAGCCTGGCGTGCGGCGCGTGTCCGGCGAAAGACAGTACTGCATTTCGATGTCACGGTCGTTCCGTAAAGAATATCAGGATGAAAAACTATATGGAATCCATATCGTGGTTTCTTCCAAATATCCCGAATGAACGGATGTGAATAAAGATAGGTCTGCTGTCTTTCTGGCCGCGATAGCGCCGCACGCCAACGCTTATTGTACCAGAGGGTGATTCTTTGAGCACAACACTCCCGGCAAACGAAAATCTTCCTGGTCTCACAGGGCGTCTGCGGCTCGCTGCGGTGCTGAAAAAGGCCCGGGATCTCTAAGGGTGTGGGCCAGCACACCCTTAGGCCGGGGTGCAGGGGCGGAGCGCCCGCTCCTGTGTAAATTGAGTTTGGAGAAATGGAGATTAATTACC
>JBNLDC010000067.1:0-154645 GCA_050304135.1 Chitinispirillaceae bacterium
AAACTTCTTCTATCCTTTCCGAAAAGTCTTTTAGTTTCCCTAATAATTTCTGTATTTTTCATTTTTTGTTCTTCTCGGGCAGGACGGCCGATTCTTCAGCGCCCATTATAATATCTTGAAGCCCCTAAACAAATTTCCACCGTGCCGCGCCACCGTTTGCTGTACCGAAAAGTAATGCGGAGTCTTCGGAGCTTTACTTTTCGGTATGATAAGCTGGCGCTGTTATGCGAAATATTCTGGCTACAATTCTTATCGGGCGCGTTTTATGTTTTTTCCAAATAGCCTTTTTGTATTGATTCTTCAATTATTGATTTAGCATAATCCCAAAGTTTAGTTGAGCCTTTTTCCATTTGTTTATTTAAGTTAAACACTTTTTCAGAATTGATTTTATGTTTTTGCCATGTATGTCCATCGTCGTAATAATTTTGCAATAATGGTTCTAAACGATCCATTACACCTGCAAACTTTGCCTCTGGTGTTTCTTTCGCTTCAAACTCTTCCCACAGTGTAATAAATTCATTACATTGGTCTTCAGGTAAAATTCCAAATATTCTTTTTGCACATTCTCTTTCTTTGAATGTTGCATCATTTCGATTTGCTGAATAGAGTAATGTATCACCCGCATCAATTTCTACCAAGTCATGTATTAGTGCCATCTTGATTACTTTATAAATATCTATTTTATCATTTGCACATTCTGACAAAACAAGTGCCATCACACAAATATGCCAACCATGTTCCGCATCGTTTTCATATCTTTTGTCATGAAATATTCTGGATTTTCGAATAATTCCTTTAACTTTATCAATTTCAATAATAAATTCAATTTGTTTTTGTAATCTTTTAGTTAAAACATCTTGTTCGTCATTCATTTTTTATGTTTCCTTATTTTTTAGAATTTTTAGCGCCCGTCTTATTCTTTTGGTTTTTGGAGCCAGAATATTTTGCATAACTTCTCCAATGACGAACTTTAGTTCGTCATTGATACCTTTGGATTCACTATTTCAAAAGCAATTTTGATTCCGGACTGCGAATTTCCGCCAACCGGTGACTCGCTACAGGATTTTTAACGGGCTTTTCTCCCGTGGCGATTTCCGGACCTGCCGGAACCGATACTTTTCTCTCAGGATACCAGACGAACGAAAAACGGAAACCCCTGCCCCGCGGTGCCCCGGGTAGGTGATGGAATCAAAATAAACAGGTACCCAATACTGTGTCAATTATATATATCAGAGGGGTCTCCCCCGTTAAAAGTTTTTCCTGAACGGATCAGAGGTAACGCCCCCCCCGTCAGGTTGCTCAGCGAAATTCATTGCAAACCGGGGCGGGATCCCTGAAAACCATTTCCAAAATTCATCAAGGCGTCCCAACAAGCCGGAACACCATTTCGACAATTCATCAAGGCGTTCCAACAAGCCGGAACACCATTTCGACAATTCATCAAGGCGTTCCAACAAGCCGGAACACCATTTCGACAATTCATCAAGACGTTCCAACAAGCCGGAACACCATTTCGACAATTCATCAAGACGTTCCAACGAGCCGGAACACCCTTTCTACAATTCACCAAGGCGTTCCAACGAGCGGGTAGACCATTTCTCCAATTTACCAGGGCGTTTCTACTGCCGGTACGACCATTTCTCCATTTCACCAGGGTTTTTCCCCCGAAATGGAGACCGTTTTTTTACGACCCGCATCTCATTGTTCCGTGGCAGCATGTTTTTTTTCCCGATTTTTGTACCGCTACAGCCATTTCTGATCTTTTTAAACTTTTTTCATTTTTTCGGAACTTTTCCTTTTTAGTGTTGTCTGAACAGGTAGAAACAAAACAATACCGGCCGGTTCCCGCCGGACCGGAAACAGACAACCTGTAACAAGGAGGACCCTATGACTACCTCTCCACAATTCACCAGCTCAGTGCAGACCCTCATCGAAACCGGAAGAAGGGTTTGCCGTCTCTGCGATCGCGAGGGAACCGTTGCCCGGCCCTATGCGGAGGATATCCAAACGGCGATCGACACGCTCTCTGCCGTCTGGGAAGAGGCGGAGCCGAAAACCTTTGAACGCAAAGCAGGGTATGATGCCCTGCTGCTTGCCGATACGCAACTCGACGAGGCGGTACGGGTGGCATTCTTCGCATGTCGGACCATAGATCTGGAGTCAAGTGGTCCGGAACTGCTCGAGAAGGCGTTTCCGGGTGGAGGGTTTTCCCTTATCACCACCGCTCCACGTTCCTCAAAACCTGAACTGGTAACACGGCTGATTGCCCGTATTGCCGATATTGCATCCGGCAACAAAGCACTTTTAAAAATTGCGCAGAAGCTTACTACCGCGCTCGAACAGGCAACCGAGGCAATGCGCAACTACGAGGAAAAATTGCTGGAGGAAAGCACGCACAAGGCGCGTGCAAACATTGCAAAGCAGGAGTATATCGAGCGGTACATGGCGATCTACCACAAAGCCTGCAGTGATCTCGGCAAAAAACTGGCGAACAGCATTTTTCCCATAAAGCACGGGGAAAAGAAAAAAGACGCTGAGCCCGAAGGTACAGCCGGATATCCCGTAAGCAGCGCCACATGACACCCCGCCAACGCCCCGCGCCACCAGGGTTACGGTGCCGCGCGGGACGTTTTTTCTCTGATACTTTACCGCCGGCGCTCTTCTCCATAAGCTTCCACTGAAAATAAACGCACGGGCGCCCCCTACCATGTGGCGACCTTAAACCGGTGTGGCCGGGATCTGTGATCCAGGATCTGAGTCCAGGTGTCAACAGAAATTCACACCCATCCGATTCTCTGGCATTGTGGATTCAGCAACACTACGGGCAATCGGAATTGATCCCATATAACGCCACACCTGTTTGCACGGCAAGGGCTGGTGTCCACCGATAGTGTTCCGGGTTACATTGAAACCTGGGTCACAGACCCAGGCCACACATGATTACTTCTTTTCTTTATTGTCACACTAATTAAGGGCACCCGCGCGCACACCCCAACTACCAGTACAACTACAACTATATAAAAAAAGGCATCGACCGGTCCCGCAACCGGTCAATGCCTCAGTATTCCACTGCCGGAAGCCGGTAATCATGTACCGGCTTCCGGATTCAGGACATTTACCCTACCGCCTCGTTCCCTTCTTCACCGGTTCGTATCCGGATACACTGCGGAAGATCAAGCACGAAGATCTTGCCGTCGCCGATATTTCCGGAACGCGCACCCTTTATGATGGCATCGATGGTGGGTTGGACGTAATTATCATTCACCGCTATCTCGAGCCGGATTTTTTTGATCAGGTTCACCTCGATAACGCTCCCGCGGTAACTCTCGGTGTATCCGGCCTGCTGCCCGCACCCGATGACATTCGTGACGGTCATTTTCCGCACCTCTGCTTCAAAGAGTGCTTTTTTGACATCAGGCAGTTTTGCCGGTTGTATTATCGCAACAATCATTTTCATAACATTTTCCTCCTTTATTTCCTTCGATCCGGTTTCAGTTTTCAGTCGTAAAAATCTGGAATCCACTGTAGGCTTCCATACCGTGCTCACCAATGTCAAGTCCGGCGATTTCCTCTTCACGCTTTACCCGCAGACCGATGGTTACCTTGATGACGGTAAAGAGCAGCATTGCTCCACCGAATGCCCAGACGAATACCGAACCGATACCGGTAAGCTGTACGATAACCGGTTTCATACCGCCGCCGAAAAACAAACCGGCGTTCCCGTTGATCGCTTCCTGTGCAAAAAGTCCGGCCGCGAGGGTTCCCCAGGCACCGTTGACAGCATGTACACTCACCGCACCTACCGGATCATCAATCTTCAATACCCGATCGATGAAAAGTACTGAAACCACAACCAGAATACCTGCCACGGCACCGATCATTACCGCACTGAGCGGGGACACATCGGCACAGGGAGCCGTAATGGCTACCAGCCCCGCCAACACGCCGTTAAGCGCCATTGATGCATCAGGTTTTCCCAGAAGTATCCATGCTGCGAACATTGCCGTTACCGCACCCGCGGCAGCAGCGAGATTGGTAGTCACCGCGATACGACCGATTGACATATCGGCAGTAGTGGTGGAACCGGGGTTGAAACCGAACCATCCGAACCAGAGGATGAATACACCGAGAGCGGCAAGCGTGATGCTGTGTCCGGGAAGGGCTCGCGGTTTTCCGTCGGCTCCGTATTTACCTACACGGGGACCGAGCACAATCGCACCTGCCAGAGCTGCCCATCCGCCGACCGAATGTACCACGGTAGAACCTGCGAAATCAATAAACCCGAGTTTTTCGAGCCAGCCTTCTCCGTGGAAAAGACTTCCCCACGCCCAGTGACCGGAAATCGGGTAGATAACGGCGGAAATCACGACACTGTAAACAAGGTACGAGGTGAACTTCGTACGTTCCGCCATCGCACCGGAAACAATCGTTGCCGCAGTTGCCGCGAAGACGGTCTGAAACATGAAGAATACCAGTGTCCATTCCCAGCCTTCCTTGCCGGGCATCGCATCGGCGAGAAAAAATCCGTCTTTACCGATAAAATGTCCCGCGGTGGTTCCGAACATGAGTCCGAACCCGAGCGCCCAGAACCCCAGTGAACCGATGGAGAAATCCATCAGATTTTTCATCATGATGTTCACCGCGTTCTTTGCACGGGTAAACCCGCTCTCCACCATGGCGAATCCCGCCTGCATGAAAAACACCAGGACCGCTGCAATGAGCGTCCAGAGCACATTTCCCCGCTCCTGAGTCAGCATCTCCACCTCGTCGGCGAATACCGGTGATGTGCACAGTGCCCCAATGGCACCCGCTGTTAATAATAGTTTCCCTTTCATCAAAAAACCTCCTGTCATCTTGTAAAGTACGAATTCCGAACTGTTCAGGTATACATTTGTCCGATGGTCACCATTGGCAAACCGCCCCGGTGGTTCCTACGCTCTGCATGGTTTCTATGTGCCACCTCCTTTGATGCGACAGTATTCTTCTGCACACAACTCGTGTCAATCGGCCGGACTGATTACCGTATGGTGTAACGCAACCGATATGCCAATTGACTGATTTGCGGGAAAACACTCCGGAACCGCCTGAATTACGCATTTCAGAAAATCCGGAGGAGGCATACTCACAACATTTTTGTTTTGGACTTTTTCAAACCGACACATTATTGTGCAATTACTTCAGAAAGCCCAAGGAACCCTCATATTCCTTCCGGACCAGTGTATCGCGAGTCGAACAATGCAGATAACTGTTTGATGATACCAACAATGTGACATCAAAGGATTGTGTCGAGACAACGCCGACGTCTCCAACGGAGAAGGAATTCACGATTTTCTCTCCTGCCACCGCATCAGAAGCTGTTTGCAGAAAAAACGTTAACTACCATCAGCCACTGATGAGCGCTTTTCCCGTATGCGATCGTCTATACTCCGGAAACAGAATAACACTCCCCCCTTTAACAAAGGAGTTTGATATGAAGCTGCACCATTCACTTTCGACCACTCTGGCAGCAACGGTTACCGCATCGGTCCTTCTGGCCGGAATCGCAACCTCAACGACAGCACGAGATCGTGATGGAGTACGTCGTATCGAATCGCGTACGGTACAAAAACGCAATAACACACCATCCCGTCAAAAGCAGTATTCCCGGCGAACTGTCAGAAAACAGTCACCGAAAGTCATCGGCAGAACTAACACATTTAAACGGTACGATCGGAAATTCGTAAAAAAGCTCCCGCGCGGATACCGTACAATTCACACCGGCGGACATCGGTATTACAGCCATAATGGGGTTTATTACACCCGATACAACCATGGATTCACTGTCGTCAGCGCTCCGAGGATTAAGCGGCTCCCGCGCTATGCCCGCCGGGTAAACGTGAATCGGACAGTATATTATGTATATGATAACGTCTATTACCTTCCCCGGGGGGGCTACTATGAGGTATGTGAAATCCCGCACTACCGAAGCAGCATCGAATTCAACGCCGGTCCGGTTCGGGTTGTACTGACCGACCACGACCGCTGTTACTGAAAAACGCCGAATACATACATAAGGACCGGTTTAGAGGAGTATCCGGTCCTTATGCAGTTCCTGTTCAGGATTGGGTGCTTTCCATGTACCTTCTACTAACGCCCCCTAAATCCCCCGAAGGGGGACTTGTAAGGTCTTGATACTTATAAGACAATATTCTCCAAAAGTCCCCCTTCGGGGAATTTAGGGGGCGTAAATGTCAATGCTGAACAGGAACCATTTATATTGAACACCCTTCCTGCAGATCAGCTCCCCACAACCCAAAAGCGGCTGAAGAGAATTTGACATCCCCGTTAAATGGGCCTATATTATTTTCAGGATCGGTTGCAGTGCGATTCCGGGGAGAAATCGCTTTGCCATATCATTCCATAGTACATTTGGATTTACGACGGAACTCTGAGAATAACCGTCCGGTTTCCGGAAATTCATTGTCCGGTTACAAGCACGGCAGGTTATGGATTATGCCTGAAATCGGCAATGAAATGTTTCCGGTACCCGCAGGATAGTGAATAAATCAGCTGTTTGCGGGATCTCGTAAATCAGATTATTAAATTACCGAGGGGATAAGAGATGCAAAAAACAAAATCGTTTTCAGTATGGGAAAAAGTACTCATTATTACGTTTTTCACCATCGGTATCGGCTACAGTGCTGAAAGCGCCTCGCAACATGTTACCTGGTTATGCACGACAAGAGAAAATCCGTGGGAGAACAAAGGCGAAGTACCACTCGCTGAATGGGATGACGACACAAGCCGATACATTTCGATCGACGAAACTGCCACGTTTCAGGTAATAGACGGTTGGGGAGGTGCTATAAACGAAGACGGCTGGGTGGCGATGTCGGTGCTTCCGGAGGAACAGCGCGACCGGGTACTGCGATCGATTTTTGATACCGCACAGTGCGCCTTCAACATAGGCCGTATCAGTATCGGCGCGAATGACTTTTCATTGTCGCTCTACTCGTGCGATGATTCCCCCGAAGACTATACGATGAGTAATTTTTCTCTCGATAAAGACAAGGTCAATGTCATTCCGTTTGCACTGGCGGCCAAAGCGATCAACCCGGACATGCTTTTCTGGGGATCACCCCACTCTCCTCCGGCATGGATGAAAGACAACAACAGTATGATTGACGGCAGCCTTAAAACCGATGATGCCACCCGCAAGGCTTACGCCCTCTATTTCCGGAAATGGATCGAGGGAATGGAGGAAGAAGGCATTCATATCTATGCCATCCATGTTCAGAACGAGCCGAACATCACGGGAAACGGATACCCGGCCTGTTTCATGTCCGGTGCCGAGATGGGCACCCTTATTAAAGACTACATTGGACCAGAGCTTCGAGATAACGGACTCGCAACAGAAATTTGGGTGGGAACGCTCCACAGTGCGAGCCCCGGTTACACCAGTTTTTATCCGGAGTATATTCCGCCGACCCTCGGCGATCCGGAGGCGAACCCGTACATTTCCGGTGTCGGTATGCAGTGGGGAGCCCTGCTCCATGCATATCAGGTGGCGCAGAATTACCCGGACATGAAAATGATGCAGACCGAACACCAGTGCGGCAATTTTTTCTGGGCAGCGGAATACAACGCCGAGAAAGCCCCCAACGACTGGCCCTACGGGGTATTCACGTTTCAACGGATTCTCTTCTGGCTGCAGACAGGCACCAATTCCTACTGTCAATGGAACATCGTTCTTGATGAACACGGAATAAGCAACTCCATCACCCAGCCATGGCCGCAGAACTCAATGATCACCGTCAACAAAACCACCGGGGAGGTTATCTACACCCCCCAGTACTACGCGGTCAAACATTTCAGCCATTTTGTCAAACCGGGTGCAAAGCGGATCGCCACTACCGGCAATTACGCTATCGGCGGCAGTCACCTGCTCAGCACGAACCTCGGGGAGAACGTGACCGACGGTGACATGATGGCATTTGCCAATCCGGACGGCAGTATTGTTCTCGCGGCCCGAAACTCCTCACCCGACCCGATGCCGGTTTCGATAAAATTCGGTGCAAAGAAATTCAAACCGACCATTCCCGCCAATTCATTGAATACCTTTTTCATTGCGGACCATGTCGGTGTCGTCAGGAACAAAGTGGTTGCACCGGCAACCCCATCGGTCTCCGTAAGGGTACACGCTGCCGGGGTAGTACTTTCCATTCCATCCGCAGCCGGACAAACGGTAACCTGCAGGCTGATCAACGCATCCGGAAAAACGGTGAAAACAGTGCGGCAATCAGCAGCGGGGTCAGAACATGTTACCATCAACTGGAACAGAACCAGCGAGCGTGGAATACCTGCCGCACCCGGAGTATACGTCGCGCGTATTACCGCTGGTACAACCCGGTATACCACACCATTTGTGCTGCAGTAACAACCGGTCAGATAGAGGATTCTCGGATTCTTCACATTTCTTATCCGGTAAGAGTGAACCCGCCGGGAACCTCTTTTCGACGGTCGTACCAGTCGTGAAGCGCCAGTGCGCATCGGCGCACCGTCCGCTACGCGGTATTGTCAACCGGACAATAAACGATTCCCGCGCCCGCAAGACGCGCAATCGCATTTTTTACAGCATCTTCAGGATTGTCCGCTACAGCCGACCGTTTGGCAACTCTCATTGCCGATCGGAGCAGTTGACTCCAGCGCAGTGATTTTTCCGCAGGGAGCGTTTCGACTATCGACCGCTCTACGGGCGATAGCGGGACAATGCGCGCATCCCAATCTTCAAACGGTGCGTGAAGGTACACCGAATCCGGTGCGGGCGTAATGGTTTCCCGAAGCTCCGCGAGCCTGCGAAGGTCAGCCCAGCGGTAGGCAGTCCGAAGTATCTTTCCGGCACCAACAAGATAGACGGCGCTGATCCGGTCGAACGCGATTACTTCACGCCGCAGTGGATTATTCCGTACCGCTTCAAATTTACGGAACGTCTTCTCCCGCTGCGGTGCGTTGAGCGCCAGAATGCGATAAATGTCAAGTTTGAATAACGTATCAAGCGCATCACACTCGACCGGCCCGGCTCCGAGCCCCGTCGCCTCTTCCCTGAAAATTCCATGGATCGTATCCTGAAAGCCATCAAGCCAGTCGGTATTCGTTGCTACACGACCGATTTTGCGTAAATATTTTTTGGTCTTCTTTCCGATGGACGCCATGGTCGCGGCCGCATCGGGTGAACGACTCATCAGGTACCTGGCACTGAGCGCGAATCTGTTGTAGAAATAGAAACATGCAATCGCCTCATCATCGAATCGTTCGAGATCCGCCTCGGCAAATCCCGATGCGAGAGCGATGTTATCGTACCGGATATCACACAGCAGATTGAGTTTTCCGCTACTCACCGGTCTGACACCGTATCGTTCCGGTGCATCACCAAGCGGCGTTCCTTTTATCAGACTGAGGGGGAACAGCATCATGAACGAAGGGTTGAGCACCACCGTATCATTAAAAGACTTGTCAAAAATCGCAGGTGAATCTCCCGGCAGACCAAACATCAGATCAATATAAAAATTAAGCCGCGATTGCTGCAGCAACGCTTTTTTTTCAAGCAACCGCGACGGAAGGATGGTCCGTTCGATACTATGCAGCGTTGCGAGGTTGGTCGACTGCACCCCCACACCGATCTGCGCCCGCGCGGCCTCAAATTTCGCGGTGAGCGTTTCGTCGATCGTAACGAAGGCACAATAGCAGAAAAGAGATGTTACCCGGTTGTTCTCCCGGTAAAAATCGAGCAGCTCGCCGGCTCTTTTCGCATCGATATCAAACACCGAATCAGCAACATGCAGGCACTCGATACCACTTTCAAGCAGCCATTCCAGCTCCCGGTAAACACGTTCCAGAGGAAACTTCCTTACCGTGTGGTCGTGTCGGCTGAATTGACAATAAATACACTTCTGCGGACAGCCCCGCATGGTTTCGAATACCATGGCCCTGCCACCCGCCGATGAAAGTTTGAGATTCATTGCGAACGGGTACGGTGAGGGTATTGCATCGGCCGGCACCGGTGTGATTACTGAAAAATCGGCGTAATCCGCATAGCGCATCGGATTGAGCGCAATACCGCCCATGTTCATCAATGACGGTTCATCGCTGTCTGCAAGCGCCTTGATCAGCGGTGCGATCCGTAGCTCCGCTTCACCGAAAAGCAAGGCGTCGCACTCGGGAGAAGCGGCGAAAAACGCGACTACCTCCGCTGAAGTGGAACACCGCACCTCCGGTCCTCCGCAGATGATCGTACAACCCGGAAGCTGCGTCCGGACAGCGGCCATGCATTGCCGGTGAAACGGCATGTTCCAGCAATAGCACGAAAAACCGATAATGTCCGGCTTTTCAACGACAATTTCCCGGAGGATTTCCTCTCCGGTCTGCACCGTCGTATTGAAATACCGGCATGAAACGACTATTGACGGATCGATAAGCGGTGAGTTACGTAAAGCCGCCGCACAATTGAGAATTCCCGGCATGATATAATAATGCTGCGAGCGCGAAAAGGCGATCGATCCCCACGAGCCCTGCTCGGAACCGGTATAGACAAACAGTACTTTCATAAAATCGGCAGCATCGCTCCCCGTTTGCTTGAAATACAATCCCCTCAAGCGTCAGTTCATACGTCGGATTCAGTTCGCAGTACCATTGGTGCGATTCCGGTATACTGCAGCAGTTATACTGCGGCAAGAGTCTCCGTGGCATAGATTTCACCGCGTTTCATGTGTACGACTGCACAGCGGCCCGGAGATGTTCCCCCGCACTGCAGTGAATTACACCGTTATCATTACCCGTACCGCTCCATCGTCATACGTTTCCGCCAGCCGCATCGCTTGGGAGATCTGACTTAGCGGAATTCGGTGCGTTGCCATCGGAGCGATGTTCACCGTTTTTCGTTCCACCAGATTGATACACGGATGCAGTGCCCTGTTCGATCGCCGCACATTCTGCACCAGAAGTTCCCGGCGGCGCAGCGTGTGTGGATTGAACCCGATTGTATCCTCCGGTGGTATACCGATAAGCAGCACCCTTCCGCCGATGCGCGCAGTCTCGAATGCCCAGGAAAAAGTTGCTACCGAACCAACCGCCTCATACACGATGTCAACCATCCGTCCACCGGTTCTTTCATGAATAAATGAAAGCGGATCAGTATCCTGAGTATTGACACAGTGATCTGGAGCGTAATGTTTCGCGGCAAAATCCAGCCGGTGCTGCACACGATCGAACAGAAAGACTTCGCCTGCTCCGCATGCCTTGCACAGTGCAAGCGTGGAGAGCCCGACAGCCCCTGCACCGAACACCGCAACACTCTCTCCGGGTTTGAGGGAACTCAGAACCACCGCATGATATCCCACTCCCATCGGTTCAAGAAGCGCAGCCTCGTCAAAACTCATGGTATCGGGAATTTTCACGATTTGGCTTTCGTGAAGTGCGAGATACTCCTGAAAGGCACCGGCTTCATTCGGTCCACCCAGAAACCTGACATTGGGACAACGATTGTAACGGCCTTCCAGACAGTGTTCACACCTGAAGCAGTACCGGGCCGGTTCGACCGCCACCCGATCTCCAATAGTAAACGCTGAGCCCGGCGGAACCGCTGCCACTTCCGCAGAACACTCATGTCCGAGTGCATGCGGATAGACACAGCGTTGATCTCCGATTCCACCATGTTTATAATAATGAACATCAGAGGCGCAGATCCCTACCGATCTGACCGCCACAAGAACTTCACCCGATCCGGGTACCGGTACCGGTACATCGTAAAGTTCCATTGTCCTGTTTGCTGTAAGGCGGGCTGCCCGCATTACCCCTCCCTCCCGACCCGACCGGTTATAACGAATATTTGCACGTCCTTATCCCGAATAACCAGCTCAGCTGAATCCATAATTTATTGAACGTAGTCCGCCCGGAAATATTTCAATAGTATAAAAATACTTTGAGGGAGTACCTGTTCAGGGTATCCCTATAGTTTATCTGCAGTCAGGTAAGTCTGAAAACACTTTTTTCAGATACTATTTGACACACGTGCTTTTCATTACCTATCTTGTGTTCACCAATTAGCTGGATCCGTGATAACAGAGTGCACACCTAATGAATTGCTGATAGAAAAGTCTCTGTCACTCACGATTATTTACCCGTTAAGGTTACTTTCAAAACAAAAGCCTGCATACAGCAATCCTTCGGGATGCAGTGCCGGTTTTAAAATTTTATTGCCGACAATTGGTAACATCGTACGTACCAGTACGAACCAGTCGGTAATGACAGACTATGGCAAACAGTCTGCACAAAGAATCTTTTCGACTGCATGGAAAAAGCATCAGTCGTCTTTGCTGTCCGCTGGAAAGCGGATCTGACAGTAACCAAGCAGGTAGCATGATTTTAGACAATTATTCCAAATGAACCCATAACCATCCCCCACAAAGGAGCTTTCATGCAAGCGACTTTCATCCGGAAAACCGGCAGCGGCATTCTAACGATGCTCACCCTCCTCCTGACCTTCATCACCACCGCCAACAGTCAGGGACTGCTGAGAGAATACTGGAGTGATATCTCCGGGACCTTAGTCACGAACCTGACCGACAATACCAATTATCCGAACAATCCGACCTCGCGAAATACTATCACCATTTTTGAGGGACCATCCAATACTGCAGACAATTACGGTACACGGATCCGCGGGTATGTCGTTCCTCCGACCACCGGAAACTATACGTTCTGGATCTCTTCCGACGACAACTCCCAACTCTGGCTCAGCACCAGTGACGACCCTGCGGGCAAAACACTCATCGCCAGTGTCTCCGGATGGACCAATCCGCGGGAGTGGACAAAATTCTCCTCCCAACAGTCTACTCAGGTAGCACTGACCGCCGGACAGAGATACTATGTCGAAGTGCTCCATAAGGAGGGTACCGGCGGTGACAACGTTGCCGTCGGCTGGCAGGGCCCCGGGATAAGTGGTGATGCGGAACGCCCCATCCCCGGCTCACGTCTCCAACCATACCGGATCGGACTGCTCAGAGAGGTGTGGAACGATATTCCAGGATCTGCCGTCACCGATCTGACTTCAAATGCGAATTATCCCAATTCACCCTCGTCGTCAGGACAGATTTATTCGTTTGAAGCACCTATCGACGTTGCCGAAGATTACGGAGCCCGTATTCGTGGATACATTGTTCCTCCGACGACGGGGAGCTACACATTCTGGATCGCCTCGGACGACAACTCCGAACTCTGGTTGAGCACTGACGCCAATCCCGCTGGAAAAGCACTCATCGCCAGTGTGCCCGAATACACCAACTCACGTGAATGGACAAAATACAGCTCACAGCAGTCAACCGCCCGCACGCTGACTGCAGGGCAGAAATATTATGTTGAAGTGCTGTTCAAGGAAGGCTACGGTGGCGACAACTGTGCTGTCGGATGGCAGGGCCCCGGCATCAGCGGTGACGTTGAACGACCGATCCCTGCAAGTCGCCTGCTCCCATGGACCGGTTCCTCAACGCCAACCTATTCACTGACAATCAATAACGATGGACATGGAACCACCTCTCCTTCGGGAACCATCACGGTTGATTCTTCCGCACAGACCGCAATCGCTGCAACTTCGGCAACGGGATATGTATTCTCCGGATGGTCGGTAGTCAGCGGCAGCGCATCAATAGCCAACCCGTCGGCAGCAGCGACAACCGTTGCATTGGAAAACGGAAACGCAACCATTCGCGCGAATTTCACGGCGCTCTCCTATATACTTACCGTAAACAGTAACGGCAACGGAACGACCGTTCCAACAGGTAACGTGATCGTCAATCACGGTGTGGCGACGTCAATTTCCGCAGCACCTGCAGGCGGCTACCAGTTCACCGGATGGAGCGTTACCAGCGGAAGTGCATCGATTGCCAACCCGTCATCACCCTCAACCAGCGTAACGCTCAGCAGCGGAACCGCGACCGTCACCGCAAATTTTTCACTGCTTACCTATTCTTTAAACGTCACCAACGACGGCAATGGAACGACCACCCCTTCGGGAATTGTAACGGTCAACCACGGAGCAGCAACGGCTATCAACGCTATACCTGCAACCGGGTACCTTTTCACCGGATGGACCGTTACCAGCGGCACGGCGTCAATTGCCAATCCATCGTCCGCCGCAACCACGATAACCCTCACCAGTGGCAACGCCAGTATCAGGGCCAGCTTTTCGGCACAGGCCTACATACTGACGGTTTCGGATGACGGCAACGGGACCACCGTTCCGACAGGTCCGGTATCGGTAGCACATGGTGCGGCAACGACTATCGCAGCTACACCGGCGACCGGTTTTCAGTTCACCGGATGGACCGTCACCAGCGGCACGGCGTCAATTACCAATCCATCGTCCGCCACAACCACGGTGACTTTGACAAGCGGGAATGCTTCCATTCAGGCGGATTTTTCAGTGCAAACGTACACTCTGACAATGACCAGTGACAGCAACGGGACCACAACTCCTTCGGGGATAGTACAGGTTGACCATGGTATTGCCACCGCGATCAGTGCAACACCGGCGAGCGGATACAACTTCCTCAACTGGACGATCACTGCAGGTACGGCCACCATAGCCGCTCCGTCCTCGGCCACCACAACGGTAACCATGACAAGCGGGAATGCAACTCTGAGAGCCAACTTTACCCAGCAGCTCGATCTTCTAACAATCGCCAATAATGGTAATGGTACCACATCGCCATCGGGTGACATCGAAGTCGGCAGAGGAGTTGCGACAACCATCAGCGCAACCGCCAACAGCGGGTATCATTTCGTCAGTTGGACGATTGTTTCCGGAACACCGCAGATTGCCAATCCGACCTCCGCCACAACCACGGTAACCACTTCGGGTGATGCTGAAGTCAGAGCTGATTTTGATGCAAACCAGCCTTCACTGCCCAATAACCGCCAGATCGCGATTACCGGCGAACTGTTCGATGATAACGGCGATCCGGTTGGCACTCCGACCCCGGATACCATCGAGATGCAGGTGCAACTCTGGAACCAGGCAACAGGCGGCACCAGCCTGTATACAGAATCGTACCTTATCGCGAATGGACAGGAAATTACGGTTGTCGATGGTAGATTCGTCGTCAGACTCGGTTCCGGTGCCACCTCCGGTGACTTGACCGGAGTACTTTCAGCGAATGAAAACCTTTTTGCCGAAATTACCGTCCTTGGTGTCACCCCGGACGTTCTGTTGCCTCGTACACCGGTAACTGCCGCGCCATACGCTCATTCGGTGCCTGCTGCAACGGTTCAGAATACCACACTCCATGGAACAGGGACTCCGCTTGATAGCAATCTGCAGGCCCCTATCGGAACCTATTATGTGGATGACGCCACTGAATTGACCTGGGTAAAACTTAACCTCGGTTGGAAAATAGTGGACTAACAGGACCAGTCGTTCACAAAGGAGCGTAGTACTCATTTACATAAAGGTACAGAAATTGTTTCTACCAAGGAAAAAACAATTATGAATATTACAACCAGGTTTACCATAGTAACCCTGCTGCTTTTCGCTGTCTTCACGTCAAACACACTGGCATGGAAAGTACCGGGGGATGCTACTAAAAAGAAATCGACTGCCGCATCTGCAGCTGCTGACCCGTTCAAGCGTGGACTGCGGGGGATGAGGAAAGTCTCCCTCGACGATTTTTCGGATACAAAAGGCACTACTCCCAAACTCAACCGTCTGGTTGGGAAAAAAGTACCGGCCGCCAATGAGGCAGCGGAGCGGCTCAACCAGCGGTTGAAAAAAATCGGAGCCGACGTCCGGATCACACGGACACAGGTGGATAAAAAAGGAAACCGTCATATCCGGATGAAGCAGTATTGCGATAATATGCCGGTCATCGGTTCGGACATGATCGTTCATGTCAATACCGACAACGAGATCTATCTGGTTTCAGGAAACATCTTTCCGATAAAAGCAACGCGCCCCTTAAAAGGGCTCGGGAGCGAGAAGGCTAAATCCATGGCGATAAAAAGCTTTCCGTCGGAGCCGGTGAAAACTGAAGGCAACGCACAGCTGGTAGTGTTCGACAGTATTGTTGCTTATGAATGTACGGTTGTTCAATCATCACCCCCGCAACGGTGGAAAGTGTTCCTTGACGCCCGTACCGGAACGGAACTCGGAAGACTGGATCAGTTGTTCCGTGCAGCACCGGGCCCGTCAGGATCACATGTTCCCGTAACCGGTTACCGTCTGCCCAATGAGGACGGCGCACTGATTACCATCAAAGGCTGGCAGGATCTCGGAGGCAATTATTTTCTGTACCATAAAAACGAACTCTGGGGAGTATATAATCTTGACACTCCCGACTGGGAACAACGGAGTACCTCGACATGGGGTACCAGTGATCCAGCTTCGGTTTCACTGGCGAATAATTTTTCCATAACCCAGAACTTCGTTGCCTCCGTGTTGGGTCGCAGCAGTTTTAATGACCTCGGAGCGTTCGCGCAGGCAAATGTTCACGAAGGAACGAATTACGTCAATGCATACTGGGATGGTTCCGATTTTCATTTCGGAGACGGCGACGGGGTACAGGCAGCCCCGCTTACCACCCTTGATATTTCAGCACATGAATACGGTCATGCAATAACCCAGTACACCTCTAATCTCGTTTACTCCTATGAGTCGGGTGCACTCAATGAATCCTTCTCTGATATTATGGGAACCTGGGTTGAGTTCCATGCCCAACCCGACGGAAGATCGGCCTATCCGAATGCGACCGCCGGACAGGCGGACTGGCTCTGCGGCGAAGACTGCTGGCTGGATGATGTTGCCCTGCGTGACCTTCGTGATCCTCAGCGCTACGGCAACCCTTCCTACTACATGGGAACCTACTGGTATACCGGCTCAGGAGATAACGGTGGCGTTCACTACAACAGTGGTGTCCAGAACCATGCGTTTTACCTTCTTGCCGAGGGCGGCAGTGGTTCAAATGACGGCCATCCGTACAACCTGACAGGAATGGGAGTAGATACCGCAGGTGAGATCGCGATGTATGCCAACATGTACCTGCTTACCTCTTCCTCGCAGTATCGTGATGCACGAAACGGGTGGATTCAGGCGGCGGTATCGCTCGGCTATGACGCGGACCGGGTCAGTGATGCCTGGGCGGCAGTCGGCATTCTACCACTGGTGCATCATTTGGACGTTTCTCCATCATCGCTTGCTTTTGACTCCGTCGGAATAGGTGTTCCCGATACCATGGTGCTGAATCTTATAAATGACGGTGGTGACGCTACACTGGTCAGTTCTCTTAATTTCAGTAATCCTGCGTTCTCGGCTATTACCACCCTGCCGTTCTCGGTTCCGGGAGGCTCGACCTTGCCGCTGCGGGTGGTTTTCAACCCCGTCGGCTACGGATATGTTTCAGGATCGCTCACGATAAACAGTGATGCGGAAGACAACCCGGTTATTACGGTCCCGGTTGAAGGAACAGGAGTAAACCCTGCGGCGATAACCATTACCCCGCAATCATTCAACAAAACCGTGGCAGTGGGAGATTCAACGTCGGCGATTATGACTATTACCAATACCGGTGAAGCGATGTTGCACTGGACGGTCTCCTCAACCGATGTGACGGTAACCCCCGTGGCTCCGGTACAGTATGACATGAATCACTTTCTGCCGCTCGAAAAAGGAGTCGAGGATTCCCGGGTAGGTGAACCGGTTACCACACTGTACGGAGGTCCCGATAGTACCGGGTACACATGGATTGATTCTGACGATCCGGCCGGCCCAACATACCAGTGGCAGGATATCAGTACAAGCGGTACCCGGATGAGTACCGTTTCGGGGTGTGATGATTGTTATCAGGCCCAACCTCTCAGTTTCAGTTTCCCGTTCTACGGCAACACATTCGATACACTGTTCGTCAGTTCAAACGGTTACATTACTTTCGGGACAGGTTCAAGTCAGATAACCAACTATCCGTTGCCGTCAACCAGCGCACCTGCAAATCTGATAGATGCGTTGCACGACGACCTGTATCCTTCCTCGGGAGGTGATATTTACTTTGAAGACTACGGGAACCGGGTGATAGTACAATTCACCAACGTTTACCCCATAAGTGGAAGCGGTTCCTACACCTTTCAGATAGTACTGGAACAATCCGGAACCATTTATCTGTATTACGACAACCTCACCGGACCACTAACCGGAGCAACAATCGGTATCCAGAACGGTACCCGTGACGACGGTCTGACGGTCGCATACAACACCTCCTATCTGAAAAACGGACTGGCGGTAAAATTTTCACTGGGTGGTACCTGGTTGAGCGTCTCTCCGGAGTCCGGCAATATCCCCTCCGGTCAATCAGCCGCGATCCAGGTCAAGTTCAACGGCAGCAGCGTACCGGGTGGAACCTACTTCGGTCAACTCGACCTTTCTCATAATGCGCCAGCTACACCATCGCCTCAGACGGTCCCCTGCACACTCTGGGTAGACGGTATCAGAAGACTCTCGGTTGCACCGACATCAGTGGATTTCGGTCCCCTGCGTGCAGGTTCCGAAGGAACAGCAGTTCTGACAGTAACCAACAGCGGTGATGAAGCGACGGTGGTTTCCTCGGTAACAAGTTCCAATTCAGTCTTCTCCGGAACGACATCGTTACCACTCACGGTACCTCCGTTCGGAAGCTCGGAACTCACCGTTTCGTATAGTCCACAAACCATCGGCAGCCACAGTGGTACGTTGACTATAAACAGTAATGCCGAAGACAACCCTGCACTCACGGTCGCTCTTGCGGGAACGGCCGTTCCCGCTCCGCAAATAGAAGTGACGCCGGCATCAATCTCGGTGACACTTGACGCGGGAAATTCCACGGAAGATTCCCTGCTCATCAGAAATACCGGCGGCGACACCCTCTCATTTTCGTTCGCAGGTATTTCGGGTGGAAGCGTTGTTATTAATGAATTCTGCAACAGTCCTGATTTCATTGAATTATGGAACAGAGGCGGCGAGCAGGATATGAGCGGATGGAGCATCAGCTGGATCGACAACACATCCACCTCCGGATCGTTTACGTTTCCCTCGGGGTATGTTCTCGGTGGAGGAAAACGGGTGGTTTTAAGAGAAAGCACGGGAACCAATAATGATTCGACCTTCTATTGGGGATCCAATATCGGTTGGGTTACAAGTTCCGTTGTATCCGTTTCCCTGTATAATGATGTTGGAACGGGAGTTGATTTTGTCAGAACGACAGGCAGTACCGCCACCCCTCCAGCAGGTGTTAACTTTTACGGTACGGGAGTCGCTTTTTCAACCTACAGTGCATACCGGCTTCGTAATGATGATACCGATTCGACTACCGATTGGGCGAATTCGAGTACCCCTTCGGAATTTCTGTTGAATCCGGGACAAACCGGCGGTATCGTCATGCCGTCGTGGCTGCAACTGTCGGCAACATCCGGGAAAGTGGCTACCGGCGACAGTGCGCGTATTACCGTTTCATTCCATTCCGGAGCACTGGTTGGCGGTACCTATAATCAGACACTTTCAGTGACTCATAATGCGACCAATATTCCATCGCCTGTCGAGATTCCGGTTGGGTTAACCGTCAACGGGTTCAAACGACTTGCCGTAACCCCTTCCTCACTCTCCTTCGGCGCGATCTGGGTGGGTTTAAGTGATACCGTGATGCTTACCCTCTCCAACAGCGGCAACGAAGCAACTCAGGTAAGTTCCATTGCTTCAAGCAACGGAGTGTATTCCATCTCCGGTTCACTGCCGGTGACTGTCCCCGCGTTCGGCGAAGTATCGGTGCCGGTGATTTTCCAGCCGGGAACCATCGGCAGTCACAGCGGTACCCTGACGATAACCAGCGATGCCGAGGATAATCCGACAATCGCCATAACCTGTACCGGAACCGGTACTACAGCTCCGGAAATCTCGGTTACTCCTCTGAGTTTCTCAGAAACACTTGATGCAGGCGACAGCACCACTGCTGCGATGACGATTGAAAACAGCGGTGGTGATACGTTACGCTACCACCTGACGACAAACGCATCAGGATCTCCGCTTGCACTTGCCATGCAAAACTACCTGCTACCCGGTACGATTTGCAGCATACCCGAAAATTCCGACGGCATACCGGAATCCGAAAAGGTGTCAGTGCAAACAGGTCCTCTGGAATTGCTGGCAGCCGACTTGACCGGAATAACCATCATTTACGATCGTTATCACGGCGAACGCGATTCCAGTTATGAATCCGTCCTGATAAATGACATTCAAACCCGTGGAGCAAAAGTACTTGTCAACAATCAGCCGATCACCGCGTCCCTGCTTGATACAATTGATATTCTATGGATTGATGACGATGGTACCGCTTCATTTTCGGCGTCAGAATCATTAGCGGTTGTTACCTGGATAACAAATGGCGGTGGTCTGTTCACTCACTGCGATGCTCCAGGCTTTTTTCAGAACATTGTGCAACCGTTCGGTATCACATTCGGCGGAAGTTACACCTCCGGATATACCACAAATATCACTGCCCATCCTGTTACCGACAGTGTTTCTCAGGTCTATCTCTCAGGTCCGATGACCGCCTGTCTGGTAAGCGGTGACGCTCAGATTATCGTGAGAGACACCGGAAATAACGGCCATGCATGCATTGCTGAAGCAGGTGCCGGTCGAATCGTGTGCGTTGCGGATGATGATTTTTATAATACCTATATGACGTATGCCGACAACAGAAAATTCGGCAATAATATTATCGACTGGCTTGCCGGAGGCGGTACAAACAGTTGGCTCTCGGCAGATCCCGATTCAGGAGTAGTTCCTCCTTCAAGCACTATTACCCATACGGTACGATTCCGTACCGGTGATCTGCTGGGAGGAGACTATACCGGGACAATTGACATTACACATGATGACCCCTCCGTACCTTCTCCCTACTCAATACCCTGCAGTCTGACGGTTGATGGGATACGACGCCTTTCAGTATCACCTACTTCACTCGATTTCGGATCTATCTGGGTAGGACTGCAGGACACCATGGTACTGCTCCTTTCCAACAGCGGCAACGAAGCAACTCAGGTAAGTTCCATTACATCGAACAACGGAATGTATTCCATCTCCGGTTCACTGCCGTTAACGGTCCCCGCGTTCGACGAAGTATCGGTGCCAGTCATTTTCCAACCGGGAACGATCGGCAGTCACAGCGGCACTCTGACGATAACCAGCGACGCCGAGGATAATCCTTCCATCACCGTATCTCTCGCCGGAGAAGGGACAACACCCCCTGTTGCGGAAATACGTCCGGATAGTCTGTACTATAATCTACAACCATCGAGTCCCCCGGAAACAAGGAGTGTTTTCATACACAATACCGGCGGAGGTCTGCTGCAGTACACGGTGCAGGGTGCCAATCAGATTTCAGGACCCGGACAATCGTCCACCACTGCGATGCCGCAACTGCCGAACATCAGACATGACCTGATTTATTCAAACGATACTACAGAACATCCCTTTATCCCCGGCCGTATCATTATCGGAATGTCCCCCTCCTATACAGCCCCCAGCCAGTCGATCCTCGATGCAGTCGGAGCGGTGAAGTACCGGGAACTTGGCATCGCCCGCAATCCCCGGACCGGGCTCCAGGTCAATACGCAGCGAAAAGCATTTCTCGTGACCCTGAAAGATACCTCGGCCGCCGGAGTGTCCATCGCAATAGGTCAGCTCAGAAATAATCCGGCTATCGCCTATGCAGAACCGGATTATATCGTGCAGGCGATCGCCACGCCGAATGACCCGTATTTTTCACAGCTCTATGGAATGAACAATACCGGCCAAACCGGCGGAACGGCTGATGCCGACATAGACGCTACCGAAGTCTGGGATCGCCATACCGGTACACGGTCAATCCTCGTCGGGATAATCGATACCGGTATTGATTATCTGCACCCGGACCTCGCTGCAAACATCTGGACCAACCCGGGAGAAATCCCCGATAACGGCATCGATGATGACGGCAACGGATATATCGATGATGTGCACGGCTGGGACTTTGCCTATGATGATGATGATCCGACTGATGGTCATTATCACGGTACGCACTGTGCCGGCACCATAGCGGGTATCGGTGATAACGGCATCGGTGTTGCCGGTGTCATGTGGACCGCAAACCTTGTCGCCCTTAAATTCCTTGACGATGGAGGTTCCGGAGCGACTTCCGATGCGATCGATGCGGTAAATTACGCGACCGCAATGGGAATTTCCATTACCAGCAACAGCTGGGGCGGCGGAGCATTCAGCCAGTCACTGATGGATGCGATCGCGCTGGGAGGTTTGTTCGTTGCAGCTGCCGGAAATGACGGTATCAATAACGACGCTTCGCCACACTATCCTTCAAGCTATGAACTTGATAATATTCTCGCCGTAGCGGCAACTGATGATGATGATCTGCTTGCCTCATTCTCGTGTTACGGACTCACATCGGTTGACATCGGCGCCCCTGGCGTTGATATCTACAGCTGCTCACCCGGTTCCAGTTACCGGTATCTTTCGGGTACCTCGATGGCAACACCCCATGTTTCCGGTGCCGCGGGACTGGTTTTGTCCTACAACCCGTCACTTACTGCCCTGCAGCTCAAAGATATCCTCATGGAAAGCGTCGATCCGGTCGCTTCCCTGTCGGGTATTACGGTAACCGGCGGACGCTTGAATGTCAACGAAGCCCTCGATGCGGCTGGACCATCATGGCTGAGCGTTTCACCGCTGCAAAGCGGCTCTATCGTACCCGGTGACAGTGTCGAACTGACTGTTGAAGTGACCCCTTCGGGCCTGGAAGGCGGCAGATGGACCGGTGAAGTGATCGTGATAACTGACGACCCCCTGCACCAGCAGCTTTCGGTTTCCGTCACTGCCGATATCGACGGCCAGCGAAGTCTGACAGTCACTCCGTCTTCACTCGAATTCTCATCTTTATGGATCGGCTTGAGTGAAACACTGGAAATGACTCTCACGAACAGTGGTAACGAAGCCACGGTGGTGTCATCGATCAGTTCAGACAACGCGGTATTCAATCCTGCGGTCTCATTGCCGGTAACCGTGGGCCCGGGTTCAAATGTAACGGTTCCGGTTGTTTTCTCTCCCGTATCGTTAGGCGCCCACACCGCAACCATAACAATCACCAGCAATGCGGAGGATAATCCTTCTCTTGCCGTCAACGCCACCGGTTCGGGACTGACGCCGCCCTCAATCGCGATCACTCCTGATCAACTCTCCGTTACCACGGAACCCGGCCAATCAACCCAGCGGGATATTACGATCGGAAACACCGGCGGGGATGTACTCGATTATTCCATTCATATTGCCGGTCAGGGAGGTAACGGGGATACGATTGACATTCTCGCATGGACACCGTATACCGATATGAGCGGAGAATGGAACAACATGCTGAGTGCGTTCAGCCAGTACCTGACAGATTATTCGGTAACCACTACCACCACCTTTGATACAATACAGCTTGAGTCTGCGCTCGAGTCCAGAGAGGTATTCCTTATCCCCGAACAGGAATCGGGAACAATCGCATCAGGGACCGGTACCGTATTCCGAGGATTTCTTACCCGTTTTCTGCAACGGGGAGGCACGATTATCTACTGCTGCCCGGGATGGAGTGGAAACACGTCCGTCTTCCTGTCAGAAGCGGATCTTATGCAGCTGACTTCGACAGGAAGTTCCAGCAGCGGCACCATTACCCTTACGCAACCGGGAGACTCACTCTTTTCGGGAATAAGTGGAACCTTCAGTATGGTTAATGCGACAAGCCATTGTCAGGTGAATGATACCTCGGAGGTTCTCGCTGCTTACAATGGTAATATGGTAGTTGGTCGTAGGATGTTGTATTCAGGACAGGTAATAACACTGGGTTCGGATTATTACACCAACGATGCGAACTGGGCTCGAATTCTCTGTAATTCAGTCTTGGGTACCACACCTTCAGCCTCCTGGATATCACTATCCAGTCAGGATGGTTCCGTTCCAACCGGTGGACAACAACAAATCACGGTTACCCTGAATGCAATAGACCTCGATACCGGCACCTACAACGCAACGTTGTCGATTGCGCATAACGATCCGTTGGAAATGACCCCGCTGCAAATTCCGGTGACCCTCCGGGTTTCTCCAACCGGCCCTCGGGAGTATCAAGGCGGCATCCTTTCAATCGGAACATCGTCGATGCCTTTTGTTGCAGGTACCCGATTCCGGATCGTCGATCTGAATATCGGCAGTGCAGTTGCCGGTCAGGTGCAGGGAACCCGGTATACCGCAATTTTGCGATAAAACCTGTTCATGCCGGATTCGGTGTATCCGGTAAGAATACTGGGAAACGAGGTCTGCGATACCCCTTATCGCAGACCTCGTTTTGCTTGTAATAGCGATTCGAGTGATTGTGACCTCTTTTTCAGCGTGTTTTCAGGCATGACAGCTCTTTGACACTTGCCTTTCAACAGGACCGTATTTTATGTTACAAAGTCATTTGTTTCTGGGGTTACAACCGGTGATAGTTACCGGTTTACCTCGTTGAAAACAGAAACCAGCCATACCTATACTGTTTAAACCGTTTTCACCTCCTCTCAGTAATGAGGCAAGAAAGTCAATGAAAGCTCTTCAGTTTGCCGCACCCGGAAAAATTGCCATGCACACCGATGTTCCCATCCCGGAACCGGCGGAAGGTGAAATACAGGTCAGGTGTACCACTGTCGGGATGTGCGGCAGCAATATGGGGCATTATACCGGGAAAGGGGTCTGGAAAAAAAGAGTCTATCCGGCACCGATCGCCAGCACAGGGCATGAAAACATCGGCTATATCACCAGATCACGGCATCCGGACTGGAAAGAGGGAACCCTCGTTCTTGCTCAGCCCGAGGGGCATTTCGGTTTTGCCGAATATATCGTCAGTCGTCCCCCGTCAATCGCCCGGCTTCCTGAAAATGATCCGGATCCGAGCACACTGATTATCGCTCAGCCGCTTGCAACAGTGCTTCGGGCGCTGTCGCTGACCGGGGAGTCCGTTATCAATAAAACCTGTGCGGTTATCGGACAGGGGTCAATGGGACTGATTTTCACGCACATTCTGCGGTTGTTCGGAGCACGAAGGATATTCGCCGTGGACATGCTCGACTGGCGGTTGAAATGGTCTGAACGGTACAGGGCGGATGCGGTTATCAATGCATCGAAAGAGGATCCGATTGCCGCAATCGATCGACTGACCGGCGGCGGAAAATGTGATTTCGTGGTTGATGCCGCAGGCAGGGAATCATCACTGCAGACAGCTGTTTTCTGCCTGCGCGATTACGGGCGACTGCTGGTATTCGGCATGCCGCACAATGAACAGTTCAATTTTCCCTGGTACCATACCTTCCGGTCGAATATTCAGATCAGTACCTGTGTGGGACCTGAATGCGGTGAATTTTTTCAGACGGCTGCGGATATGGTAGTAGACGATCGGGCAGCAGTACTCCGTGACATTGTCACGCCGCGCTTCCCCTGGGACCGTGCCCCTGAAGCGTTCGCGCTGTACGCATCCAACGCCACCGATGCACTGAAAGTTACCCTCGAGTTCTAAACTGAAACTATTTCTGCGTACACATTATTGCCATCATCGGGCTATCCGATATTCCCCCGGCATGACACTATTTATTCCCAATCTCGTTCACTCGTGAAGCAATAGACCTTTCCGAAAAAGTATTTTATCAACCGGAAGCATATTTTCTACAGGATCAGTACGGTTTTTCACCGTTACCTGTCACGACTCAGCACCGCAGGAGCACGTAATGCCGCAAGCCCACGAACCGAAAAAAATCGCCGCAACCAGAGCCATGAAAGGGGTCATGGACACCTATTTCAACAGCCTTATGGGGCCGGATGCCGGCTCGGGAAAAATTGCCTGGTGCACCAGTGTCGGTCCGGTGGAACTGCTGCGGACTCTCGGTTTCAAGGTCTACTTTCCGGAAAATTACGGTGCAATGCTCGGAGCGTCACGCATGGCAACCGATATGATCCCGCTGGCCAACGCGCGAGGTTACTCACCTGACATCTGTTCCTACCTGACCAGTGACATCGGTTCCTATATAAAAGGTGACGGACCATTTCAAAAAATGGGATTTACCGGACCACCGCGTGCGGATGTGCTTGTCTATAACACTAACCAGTGCCGCGATGTTAAGGACTGGTTCGAGTTTTACGCCCGGGAATGGAATGTCCCCTGTATCGGCATTCACACCCCGCGCGGCATTGGCGAGCTTGACCGTGCGGTTATCGGCACCGTCACCCGGCAGATTGAAGAACTCGTGAGCCCGCTCGAAGCGGTTATCGGCACACGGTTCGACCTTGACCGGTTCAGAGAGGTGGTCGCCCTGTCGCGCACCTGCAGCGATCTCTGGAAAGAAGTGCTGCTCACCGCAGCCCACCATCCAACACCACTTACTTTTTTTGACGGAACAATTCAGATGGGTCCGGCAGTGGTCCTGCGCGGCACACAGGAAGCAATCGATTACTACAACATTCTGCTGCCGGAACTCAGAGAGCGCATCGCAACCGGAACAGCGGCTGTTGACGGGGAACGCTACCGTATCTACTGGGAAGGCATGCCGATATGGGGCAAACTCAAAAACCTCGCCGTCCAGTTCATCGGTCTGCAAACGGCGGTGGTCGCCTCCACCTACTGCAACAGCTGGATCTTCGATGATCTCGATCCCGGCAATCCGTTTGAAAGCATGGCACGCGCCTACAGTAATCTTTTTATCTGTCGCAGTGACGGCCCCAAGGAGGCATACATCGAACGTATGGTCAGTGAATTCTCCGTTGACGGTATTCTCTATCACAACGCGAAAACCTGCCCCAACAATTCAAACAGCCGCTACGACATGCCCCGTCGTCTGCAGGAGAGAACCGGAAAACCGTTCGTCGTTATCGATGGCGACCTCAACGATCTGCGCTGTTACTCCGAAGAGCAGTCACGCACCAACATCGAGGCTTTCATCGAACTTTTAGCTCAACAGTAAAGGAGTACCGGTGACCTTTTTCGGCGGTATCGATATCGGAGCGTCAACAGCAAAATTCGTGCTGGTTGACGCGCAGGGTGCAATTGTCTCGAAGGCTATGAAACGTTCGGGTACCGATTACGGAAAGACCGCGGAGGAACTGCTGGCCGATGTCTGCAGCCAGGCGGGCTGTGAAAAGGAGGCCGTTGCAAAGATTATTTCCACCGGTTACGGACGCGACAATGTTTTATGGTCAACCGGTACCATGACAGAGATCGCCTGTCATGGAAAGGGCGCATTTTTCCACTACCGTCAGGCACTTACCATCATCGATATCGGCGCACAGGACAGCAAGGTAATCCATCTTGACGATCAGGGACGCCGAACCGGATTTAAAATGAACCGCAAATGCGCCGCAGGAACCGGTGCCTTCATCGAGGAGGTCGCCCACCGTCTCGCCATCGACAGCAACGACCTCAATACTCTTGCCGAATCGTCAACCGAGACCGTTGAACTCGGAAGCTACTGCACCGTATTCGCCGCAACCGAAGTAATTGAAAAAATACGGGCGGGAGTGCCGGTGGAGGCTATCGTGCGGGGTGCATTCCAGTCGGTTGCCCGACGGATTGTGGAGATGGACGGTGTAGACGGTATGCTGGTAGTAACCGGTGGTGTGGCGGCGCACAATCCGGTAGTGGCAACAATGCTCGGCAACGTGTTTTCCACCCCTGCGGTCATTGCCCCGGATGCACAGTTCACCGGCGCTTTCGGTGCGGCGCTGTTCGCAGCTGGCTTGTAGGAGGGAGGGCGGGTTTGAAACCCACCCGTACAGTCCCGCTCACATCATAGGCCCCTCCGGTATCGTCATCCCGTCCCGCCTTCGCCTGTCTATAAAAAAGAACGTACTTCACGCTTCAATTCTCAGGACACCTGCCTCCTGAGACCGTAATAATTGCGGCACTCCCGGAGTTATAACGATATAATTTGTTCCATGTCATCATCTTATATGGTTCTTAACCCAAAACTTCACCGACAGCTGAGTATAGCGATTTATGACTGAAACGGCACCACCCTTCTTCACCATTATTGCCGCCTACTATCAGGGAGTAAGTCCTCCCGAGGTGTACGCACGCTTCTGCAGCAGTCTTCTGCGGCAGTCATTTACAAATGCCGAGGTGCTCGTACTGCACGACGGGCCACTGCTGCATAAAGTCGATTCACCATTTGACATTCTCTGTACACAGATGCGCCATAATCTCTGGGGGCATAATCTCCGGAAAATCGGGTTGCAGCGCGCAAACGGGAAGTATATCCTCCATACCAATGTAGACAACGAATATCATCCCGAGGCTCTGGCATCCATTCACTCCCGGCTGATGCAGACACCGGTGGATATTCTGATCGCACAAGTCGAAATGATGGGACTCAACTGTGCCAACGGTCAAATCTGGTACGACAATCCACGCGACTATACCAAAAGCCACATACTCCCCGGCAACCCCCCGGTATTCGGGAATATTGATCTGATGCAGGCGGTCATTGCAAAAAAACTCTGGGACCGCTATGGCTGGTTCAATATGATCGAACAGGCTGATGGCATCATCTATTCAAAAATTTGTGCTGAAAACCCCTACATCTGCACCGATATACTTATAGGAAGACATTACTGATGAACACGAACCATAATTTTTTCTGCCCGGTGTGCCGACGTCCAGTTGCCAGATTCGAACCGATCGGCTGGGATTTTATCAGGCTTTTAAACGATGTCGGTTACATTCAGCCGATTTTTCAGGGGGAGACCTTCGATCCGGTCAACTACTTCTGCCCCCACTGCAAATGCTCCGACCGTAACCGGCTCTATGCACTATTTCTTGAACAGTACTTCAGAAAACTTGACCCGTCGGAGAAACACCGGTTTATCGATTTCGCACCTGCACCGCAGCTCGGAGCGTTCATCAGATCGTTTCCGATGCTCGACTACCGGAGTGCCGACCTGTTCGCTCCCGGGGTAGATGACCGGGTCGACATCATGGACCTGCAGATTTACGATACCGATTCGGTTGATTTTTTCCTCTGTTCTCATGTACTCGAGCATGTACCCGACGACCGCAAGGCGATTGGTGAACTCCATCGTATTCTCAAACCGGGGAAATGCGGTATCGTGATGGTTCCCATCATCCTGACACTGGAAAACACCTACGAAAATCCCGATATCACCCAACCGGCAGAGCGATGGAAACACTTCGGACAGGACGATCACCTGCGTATTTACGCAAAAAGAGATTTTCTGGAAAAATTAAACTCTGCCGGTTTTACCGTCCATCAGCTTGATGCTGACGTATTCGGAACACCGGTATTTCTACAACATGGTATCCACCAGAGATCGGTACTCTATGTTGCCTGCAAACCATAAGTGATTCATTCTGCAGCACCAGTGTTCCGGGATGGTAACTTACGGATTAGTAACGGATTGCCATTGATTTTTTTTCGTGAAATGATACAATCATCCTATAATTGACGTTCATAGTTGATGACTGCCTGGTCCCAGTGTATCCGGCACCGCGCATCACCTCCATCGGGAAGTTCCTTCATGAAACGACAGATAGAAGAACTCGCTGTTTTCGGCGGCCCCCCCGCATTTGCCGAAAAGCTCCATGTGGGCAGGCCGAATATCGGCAACCGCGACAAACTCATGGAACGGTTCAACGACATTCTCGACCGCCGGTGGCTCACCAACAACGGCCCGTATGTGCAGGAACTCGAACGGAAACTGGCGGAATATATTGGCGTTAAGCACTGCATCGTGATGTGCAATGCCACCGTCGCACTCGAAATCGCGATCCGGGCGCTCGATCTCAAAGGAGAAGTCATTGTTCCGGCCTTCACGTTTATCGCCACCGCACATGCACTGCAGTGGGAAGAAATCACCCCGGTATTCTGTGATATCGACCCGTCAACGCATACCATAGATCCCGATGCAATCGAGCGAATGATCACCCCACGCACCAGCGGTATTATAGGCGTACATCTCTGGGGGCGCGGCTGCGATGTTGAACGGATCGACCGGATCGCGCAGACCCACAACCTCAAGGTACTCTACGATGCAGCTCACGCTTTCGGCTGTTCACACAATGGCACCATGATCGGCTCGTTCGGTGATGCGGAGATTTTCAGTTTTCATGCGACGAAATTCTTCAATACCTTCGAGGGGGGGGCGGTCACCACCAACAACGATGCGCTCGCGGCGCAGATACGTCTGATGAAGAATTTCGGATTCAAAGATTACGATGAGGTGATCTATATCGGCATGAACGGTAAGATGAATGAAATGAGTGCCGCGATGGGAATCACGGGACTGGAATCCCTTGACACGTTTATTGACGTGAACCGCTGCAATTACGAGCGATACCGGGAACATCTTCACGGCATCAACGGGATCAGGTTCATCACCTACAGCGACACCGACAAACAGAACTTTCAGTACATCATTCTTGAGATCGACGAGGCGATCACCCGGATCAGCCGTGACAACCTCGTTGCCATTCTGCACCGGGAAAATATCATCGCCCGCAGGTACTTCTACCCCGGGTGCCATAAAATGGAACCGTACCGCGCGCTCTTTCCGCATGCGCATCTTCTGCTGCCGGCAACCACGGCGACAGCGGCGCGGGTCATGAGCCTGCCGAACGGCACCTCGGTTGACAAGTCAGCCATCGATCAAATCTGTGAACTCATTACCTACATAACCACCCGTGGAGAGGAAATCTCACAGCGTCTCACAGCCGATTCCGCATCCCGGGCAGAGGAGCCCCAATGAAAGTAAGTGTCGTCATGGTTACCTATAACCAGGAAGCATATATCGGACAGGCGATTGAAGGGGTCCTGATGCAGCAGACCGATTTTCCGGTTGAACTTATCATCGGTGAAGACTGCTCAACCGATGGCACCCGGACGGTCATTGAACAGTTTCAGGCGAAATTCCCCGACTGTATCCGCGTCTGCTTCCGTGACACCAATCTGGGCGGTGCGGAAAATTTCCGTCAGGCGTACGACAGTGCCACTGGTGAATACATCGCCCTGTGCGAAGGAGACGACTACTGGACCGATCCGCTCAAGCTGCAGAAGCAGATTACCTTTCTCGACGCCCACCCGGAGTACTCCTTCTCTTTCCATAACGTCAACGTTCTTGACCAGGCGACCGGCACCGCCAAACACCACCTGGCACCCGGTACCATGCAGCCGCGTTATACGGTAGCCAACCTCTTCAGTGGTAATTTCATTCAGTCGTGCTCGGTGGTCTACCGGCGCTGCAATCTTCCGGCACTTCCCGAATGGCTGCAGGAACTGCCGATCGGCGACTGGCCAATCCATATGCTCCATGCGGAGCACGGACCGATTCACTATCAGGACGAGATCATGGGAGTTTACCGTATTCTCACCTCCGGTGCCTGGGCAAACCGCAGCGCCGCGTATCGCATAGAACGGTCAATTACCACCGCACTGCTGTTCAATACGGCACTCGGCGGAAAATACTCCGGGCGGCTGGGAGCGACGATTGTCAACTGGTACAATACCCTCATGGACATTCACCAGCATCAGGGAGAACTGCAAACCGCCTTTAACTACATGTTCAAAGCGCTCGAAGAGGTAACCGAGCCGGCACTCCACTCCCCGTTCCTTACCCGATACCTTTCACTTTTTATCGACATGATAGCCACACTGATCACCGATGGAAAGAACGAAGAAGCACTCTCGCTCTATACCTCGCATGCCGATCGGCTGCCCTTTGTCGCTGAACTGCGGAAAATGGATGCGATCATGACGAACTTGAAAGAGAAGATGGCGGGGGCGACGGTTTCGTGACGGATTTAGATTCAACGATTTAATTGTAGAGACGTTGTTGCGGCCTCTGGCCGCTTGTCATGCAACGTCTCTACGCCAGGGCACAGGCCATACTGCTATCCCCCCCCCTCTCTCGCCTATGTATCTATAAATACTTAGCCTGCCAGGCCGTAATTATTTTTATCAGACTGATCTCCGTTCACGAATGTCCCGGTTGGAGCACCAATTCATGAAAAAATTTCCGATAATTGCCATTCTTGTATTCACGTCCCTTTCATTCGCCGGTGATTTCCAGCTTCCCGTTACCTACGATACCTTAAAGAACGGCCTGAAGGTCATCATCGTTCCGGATACCAATGTCCCGGTCGTCTCCTGCCGGCTGTATTACTTCATGGGATCGATGTACGAGGGGCCCGGCACCACAGGGCTCTCACATATGTACGAGCATATGATGTTCAAAGGAACAAAACACCTCGGCACTACCAATTACCGCAAAGAGGTGCCCATCATGAAAAAAATCGATTCCCTTGAAGCCGACATGACCAAGCTTCAACAGACCGGTGAACTCTTCACCGATTCCATGAAAGAAGCTCTTCATCACCAGGTTATGTCGCTCCTCGATAAGCAACGTAAACTGATTAAAAAGGACGAGATCTGGGAGATCTATCAGAACAACGGCGGAACGCAGCTCAACGCCTGGACCGCCGACGACATGACTGCCTATATCGTAACGCTTCCGTACAACAAAGTAGAGCTCTTTTACTGGATTGAATCCGATCGGATGCGCGACCCGATTCTTCGGGAATTTTACAGTGAACGGGATGTCGTAACCGAAGAACGCCGAATGCGGTATGAAAACCGGGCGATTGGCAAATACTGGGAGCGGCTTAACGCACTTTTTTACGTCGCCCACCCCTACCGTCTTCCCACCATTGGATGGATGTCGGATATCCGTTCCTATACCCGGATAAAAATGGAAAACCATGTCAAAAAATTCTACACTCCCGACAATGCCCTGATCGTTTTGGTGGGAAATATCGAGCCGAAAAAGACGCTATCGGAAATCAATCGGTATTTCGGATCGATCCCCCGTGCGAAAACGCCCAAGGAAGAGGTGGTCACCCGTGAACCCGATCCGGTCGGTACTACCCGTTTCACCATGCGGGATGATGCTGAACCGAGGTTCGACATGCTGTTTCATACCCCCGGATACCCGAACGACAGTCTCTACAAACTCGACATTATCGAGGGAATTTTCTCGGGACGAAGCGGCAGACTGTTCCGCCGTCTTGTCGACAAAGAAGGATTGTGTACCAATGCCGGTGCAGGCAACAACATCCGTCTGCACAACGGTGAATTCCATATCTGGGCAGACCTTAAAAACGACACCGACCCTGCGAAGGTTGAGCGCATTATCCGTGAAGAGCTTGGGAAAATAGCAAAAAAACGGCCAACCGAAAAAGAAATAATGCGTATCACCAACGACATCCGGATGTCGTTTATATCAGGTCTTAAAAGCCTTGAGGGGCTTTCCGATCGCCTCGCCTGGTTCGAACGTCTTCGAAGCTGGAAAGATCTGATGAGCTACCCGGACATGATCGCGGCGGTAAAACCGGACGACATTCCCGCTGTTGCAGCACGATATCTTGATCCGGAGTTGGCAACTATCGGCTTGCTGCTGCCGAAAATGGTCAATAAGGAGAAATCTGCACCATCAACAAAGAAGAATGCACCGGTAAAAAAATAGATTCAGGAGTCCCTTTGTGAATAACGACCGATTCAGTACTATTCTCAGATTTAATTGCAACACGTCACGCCGCGGAAAGCCGGAGTCAGGAAAAGATAAAAACGTTACTACCAGCTCAGAAAATATGCCGGGTACAACACGCCGTTCTGTATTCGAAAGTAAAAACCCACCGCGGCTGAGAACCTGTTCCGGTTTGACAAACCTCTGCCTATCCGTGTTTCTTCTGGTAGCTTCCAGCTTCGCGAAACAGCGTACGACTCTGCCATCGCATCCCCTGAAAATCCAGTTTGATACCCTTGACTGGCAGGTTCCACTCGGTGACCCCTACCGTGTGGAACTCCGCAACGGCGCCATTGCCTATATCGCCTCCGACTCCCTGCTGCCACTGGTAAAGATAACCGCGTACATCAGACACGGAGCACTTGCTGATCCGGAGGGGAAAGAGGGACTGACCTCGCTGATGACCGCTCTCATGCGTACCGGCGGAACGAAAAAATTTCCTGCAGACACACTTGATGAGCTTATCGACCTGCTTGCGCTGCGATTCGCAGTAAGAACCGGAGAAACACAGTGCACCTTCAACGGATCGTTCCTCGCCGAATACAGCGTCAACGCACTTACCATCATGCGGGAAATGCTCTTCCGGCCGGTATTTGATGAGAAAAAACTTGAAAAAGAGCGTACGATCATGCTCGAGGCGATCCGTCACCGGTTCGATAATCCGGGACCGGTGCTCAGGGCGGCCTACGAAAAGCTCATGTACCACAGTCAACCGTCCTCCCGGTTGACCACCGAAAAATCGGTAAAATCAATCAAGCGTAAAGATCTCATCGCTCTGCACCGCAGGGTATTCTCTCCCGCTAATATGATTTTCTGTGTAGCCGGAGCGATAGATCCGGATTCAATTCGTTCCTATCTGGAACGTCTCCATCCCCAAGATACCGCACAACATACCGCAACGGCCTTTGCACCGGTAACGGTAAACCGGTCTCCCGGTTGTCTTTTCGTGCACAAAGACATAACGCAAGCCTACGTACGTCTGGGGCTTCCGCTTTTTCAGCGGCCGCATCCCGACTACTACCCGTTATCACTGCTCAATGAGATCATCGGTGGCGGGGGATTTACCTCACGACTCGGAAAATCGGTCAGATCCGATGCTGGTCTCACCTACTCGATTTATTCCACTGCGGAATCGAATTATACCTATCCGGGTACGTTCTACATCAGTTTTTTCACCAAAAATGAAACCTTCGCTCAGGCGGTGGCACTGTCACTCAAAGAGCTGCGGACGGTTATTGACAGTGGAGTAACCGATGCTGAACTGGCGAACGCGAAAGCATCGCTGATCGGTGAACTGCCCTCAATGTTCCGGAACGTTGATGATATTGTGTCAACCTACGGGTGGAACGAATATTACCATCGTGCTCCGGATCACTACCGGGTCTACCCGGAAAAAATACAGGCCATAACCCGCGAGGATCTGCAGCGGGTTGCACATACCTATCTCTCCGCCGATAGCATGACGGTTACCGTGGTAGGAGATTCCACAAGCCTGATCCAACAGGAGTCCGGCGGATTCTCACTCAAAAACCGGCCGCATACAACGATACTTCCGTCGGCGCTTCCGTCACAACCCTGACTTTCGGAAAGGACACTTCCATGAAAATCGGCATTGTCATTTATTCACAGTCGGGTACCACGGCCAAAGTGGCGAGAATACTTGCAACAGCGCTGACCGGCAAAGGACACGACGTCGACACCACACTCCTGCGCACCATCGGCAAAGTCAAACCCCGTTCGACCGACTTCGAACTCCGCAATCCTCCTGCAATCGATGAATTCGATGCGATTGTCATCGCCGGCCCGGTCTGGGCATTTACCATCGACTCCGTTATCCTCAAGTACGTACGGGGACTTGGAAAACTGTCCGGCAAAAAAGCACTCTGTTACATTGTCAAAGGACTGCCGTTTTTCTGGACCGGAGGAGTACAGGCACGCAAGGCAATCGAAGCTGAACTTTCTCTTTCCGACGCGACACTGCTCCCCGGAACTATAATTCACCGGTGGAAAACAGGCAGCGATAAAACCCTGCAGCCGTTCATCGAACAAATGGTTGCGTCTCTGGATTCCTGACCAATCCTTACAGCAGGTTCGCGGCCAATTCACTCAAACGGGAGCGTTCTCCACGGGTGAAGGTAACATGCGCGGTGATATCCTGCTCCTTGAGCCGTTCCACGACATACGTCAGCCCATTGCTTGAAGAATCGATGTACGGATTATCGATCTGGTAGGGATCTCCCGTCACGACTATTTTCGACCCGTCACCCGCCCGGGTAATGATCGTTTTAATCTCATGCGGGGTGAGGTTCTGTGCCTCGTCGATGATCAGGAACTGATTATGGATCGAACGGCCGCGGATGTAGGTAAGCGGTTCAATCACCAGAATACCCATTTCAACAAGTTCCCTGAAGCCCCGTATAGTCCGGTTCGAACGGTTTCCCAGGCGCATAAGGAGTTCAACATTGTCGGCGATCGGATACATCCAGGGAGTGAGTTTCTCTTCCACCGTTCCCGGCAGAAAACCGATATCCTTGCCGAGCGGCAGCGTCGGTCGTGACACCAACACCCTGGAGTAGATATTTTCGTCAACCGTTTTAAACAGGCTCGCCGCCACCGCCAGCAGTGTTTTACCGGTTCCCGCCTTTCCCACCAGGGTCACGAGCTGGATATCGTCGTTCAGGAGCGCATCCATGGCGAACTGCTGTTCGGCATTACGGGGAATAATTCGCCAGGTCCCCTGACGCTCCTCGGTAATCAGACGGACAACTTCGCGACGCTGCGGATCGAACCGGCCAAAAACCGGATTGCCGGGAGCGGCCGTCGTGACCATCGATACGTACTGATGCGGCTGCAGCTGCTCCCGCACCTGCACGTGCCCTTCGGTTCTGAATGTGGCCAGTTCCGCTTCGGTGCAGTCGAGTTCCCTGATACCTGAATAGAGTTCGTCAATCGCTACCGCATCCGATTCATAATCCTCCACCCGAAGCCCGAGGGCATCGGCCTTAATCCGGAGATTGATATTTTTACTGACGAAAATAGTCTGCACCGCAGGCTCACGCTCCCTGACCTCAAGCGCAATTGCAAGTATCATGTTATCGCGGTTGCGGATACGCAGTTCCTCGGGAAGCCGGCGCAGCATCGCGCCGGTGCTCATCTTGACAAAGAGCCGTCCACCTTCATCAATGGCAACACCCGATGCCAGTGAAGAACGCTGCCGCATCCGGTCGAGAATCCGTGAAACCTGACGGGCACTTCGGCCGATTTCGCTGACATCCTTCTTGAAATGATCCACATCCTCTATCACCGGTACCGGGATAATGACATTGTTTCTGCCGAAATTGAACATCGCCTGAGCATCATGCAACAGGACGGTGGTATCGAGTATATAGTTTTTCACGTAATCAGTTTCCTTCCGGCAGTGGCAACGCAGGATTTCCAGTGATAACGCACAGTCGTGCGATTCTACCAACCGATTTTCGATATTCATGAAAATAGTGTCTGGCGGAATGTAGGGGCGGATTTCAAACCCGCCCGTACTCCACCGTATAATTTATCGGGGTTGCAGGAGCAGGTCAATTATTCAGCAGTGTATCAATTTTCTCAACGAACAGATCAATATCGAATGGTTTTTTTATAGTCATATCCGCGCCGAAATCCTCAGCAGTTGAAAATATGGACTCATAGTTGATCGCACCGGTCATCGCGGCGATTTTCACCTTCGGGTATCTGCTTTTTACGGCCCGTATAAAACCGATGCCCTCCCGATTCGGCATGAAAATATCGGTAACTATTCCATCAATACCGTCATCTTCCTCAAGAATAGCAAGTCCCAGATCACCGTCTCCGGCAGTGATGACAAGGTAACCACGTTCTTCAAGTACCGTGGATATCATCGACGCGTTCATCTGGTCATCCTCGACGACCAGAACCTTCTTAGACGGTTTTTCCATGGGTATTTCCCAGCTAATTACTCTATTTACAGCAACTTATGAATTACATGCGGAAACCGATAGCATACGGAAAGATCTTCCGTTTGTACCAAGTATATTATAATACTAATTCCTGTTCTACAAGTCAACCTCAACATGTTTTTTTTCTCTTCACTCTGAATCGGGAGCAATACTATTTCGTCAAATGGTGCATTAATTAAATTATACCAGTGCAAACATGAGATTCAGAAACACCGCTCGGACAGGCAGATTCCTCCGTCGGAACACGTCTGATCCCTCTACGAGAAAACACACGTCACCGGCGACTTCACTACTTGTCCACCCGACGAGAAAGAGCTGCCGCCCACTTTTTCCGGAGCCGGTTCAATGCAGAAACCGAGTTATGAGGAAGTTCTTCGCGAGCTTGAGACAACAAAAGCGGAACTACGTGAGCTGAAAGCGAACACGGAGGAACTCAACCGTGTCAAGGAGCACCTCAGAGTCAGTGAAGAACGATACCGGACAGTTTTTGAGTATACCGGTACGGCAATGATCGTCATTGATGAGGAGATGATCATCACGATGGCCAATCACAAGCTCGAGGAAATTACCGGATACGAGCACGAAGAAAGTTTCAAACGACGTAAATGGACCGAAGTGGTCGTTCCTGAAGACATCGGTCGCATGATGGAATATCATAAAAAACGGCGCACCGACCCCGCATCGGTACCCAATGAGTATGAGTTCCGTCTCAGTGATAAAAACGGCAACGTCCGTGATCTGCTCCTGACCGCAACGATGATTCCGGGAAGTGGTGACAGCCTTGTCTCCCTGGTTGATATCACACGGGTAAAAAAATCGGAACGGGCACTCAGAGAGAGCGAACGGCGGTATCGCGAGCTCTTTGAAAATGCGACGGATCTGGTGTTTACAATTGATCTCGAAGGCACTTTCACTTCCGCGAACCACTCCGCACTTTCCACGTTCGGGTACAGTGAAGACGATATTCTCAAAACAAATATCCGTGATTTGATCGATCCGGAGTGGGTACAGTTCGGCATGGAGAAACTTGCCGGCAAACGATCACTCGCCACCGCATCGGACCGGTATGAACTGCTCGCACGCACCAGCGACGGAAAACCGGTCTGGGTGGAACTCAGTACCCGTCTGATACGCGAAGCCGACCGGTCAGTCGGTATACAGGGTATCGCCCGCGACATCACCGAGCGCAAGCACCACGAGAAGGAATTGCGGGAAAGCGAGCAGCGATTCAAGGAAACCGCGGACCTGCTGCCGGGTATTATCTGTGAAATCGATACTGACATGAAACTTACCTATGTCAATGAAATGGGGCTCACCTCGTTCGGATTCACCCAGGAAGACTATACGCAGGGGGTATCGGTATGGAATCTCGTCCCCGAACATGATCATGAACGGTTCAAGCAGGACGTCTACAACGTCACCCACGGAGATTTCGGGAACCCGAAGCTCTACGAACTTCTCCGCAAGGACGGATCCCCCCTGCAGCTGATCATCAACAGCGCGCCGATTCTCCTGAACAATACCATTACCGGAATCCGCAGCTGTCTTATTGATATTTCAGACCGGATTCGTGCCGAAAAACGGCTGCGGGAAAGCGAGGAACGGTTCCGATCGATTTATACCGGTTCACCGATAGGTATTGCTCTGTACGATACTTCCGGAACGCTGCTGGATCATAACGGTTCCTTTGAACGTATGTTTAAAAGCACCGAACTGCCCGCACACCTGTTTTCCGTACCCGGGATTGATCCCGGAATCGAGAGCAAACTGCATCCGGGAACCCCGTTCAACACTGAAACCTCTCTACTCCCCACCGCAGAAGAAACTGGCGGGAAACGATGGTTCGAGTGGTACATCTCCTCTATCGGCACCACCTCGACTGAGGCATCAATGTACCTTGTGCAGGTTCAGGAGATTACCTCGCGTAAAGAGGCACAGGAAGCGCGTCTGCAGCAGGAACGGGAGGCAACAGCCCGGGCCGAGGCGATCGTGGCGGGGCTGCGGAAAGAGCTGCGGGAAAAAACCAGTTTTCACAATATCGTCAGCCGCAGCCCTGAGATGAAACAGATTTTCAACATTCTTCCCGAAGTGGCTCAGGCAGCGGCAACCACGCTGATAACGGGAGACAGCGGTACGGGAAAAGAACTCATCGCCCGATCCCTCCACGAGCTGAGCCCCCGGAAGAAAGCACCGTTTATTGCCATCAACTGCAGCGCACTTCCCGATTCGCTTTTAGAATCGGAACTCTTTGGGTACAAGGCGGGAGCTTTTACCGACGCGAAAAAAGACAAACCGGGACGCTTTGCCATTGCCGGAAAAGGTACTGTTTTTCTTGATGAAATCGGAGACATTTCGATGGCCATGCAGGTAAAGCTGCTGCGTGTTCTGCAGGAGAAGGTATTCGAACCGCTCGGCTCAACCCAACCTGAGCCAACGAATGCACGGGTGATCGTGGCAACGAATAAGAATATCGCCGAGCTGGTCGCACAAGGCACCTTCCGTGAGGATCTGTTCTACCGCATCAATGTGGTCAATATAAAGTTACCGCCACTTAAAAAACGCCGATGTGACATCCCGCTGTTATGTGACCATTTTATTGAGCTTTTCAACAACCGTTACGAAAAGTCGATCAAGGGTATTACCGAAAGTGCCCTACAGCTGCTTCTGGCACATGACTTCCCGGGAAACATCCGTGAGCTGGAAAATATCATAGAACATGCCTTCATTTTCTGCAAAGATCCGGTTATCGATACGATACACCTCCCCGTCCCCTTCAGAGAACGCTGTAACACCCCCCAGGGAACAGCCTTTGCCGGGATCGAGTCGCTTGAAGAACTTGAGCACCTGTATATCAAATCGCTCCTCAACGAATGCGAAGGAAATAAAACCAAGGTGGCCCGACGACTTGGCATTCACAAAGCAACATTGTTCAGAAAACTCAAAGTGCTTGGTATCGAATCAGAAGATTGATCTAAGCGATTTTCGCGATCCCGACAGGCAACAAAGTATTTTCCTGGTTTCATCGCCGGGAAATTGAGACTGGTATACCGGCCATCCGACATCCGCTTCAGCATTGTAGCCGGGAAAAATGAAAGGTAGAATGAAGGTACTCCGATTCTTTTTTCTGCTCTGGTTGAATGGTATTATTTTTATACTGTTCATTGCAGGTTATGTGTCATACGGTATTTTAAGGATCATTCGATTGATACAACGAAAAACGTGGCTTCTCGCAGTATTCCTGTCTGCCGGTATTCTTGTCGGAACAATGCTCCTTTCGGGAGCTTACCTTCTTTTACCGTATGGCTCGGTGCATACTCCGGTTGAGGTAATTATTGAACCCAATATGCCACTTTATAAGATTGCGACGGTTCTGAAACAACGAAAAGTGATACGGTCTACCCGGGCACTGCGCGCATGGATGCGGTTAAAAAAAACCGAGCGATCCATTCAGGCCGGGCTGGTAACCTTCCGCCGGGGAGACGGCGCCATCCAGGCAGGCGAAAAGCTTCTGCATGCCACTCCACTTGAAATCAGTGTCATGATTCCGGAAGGACTGACGATAGAACAAACCGCCGGCCATATTCTCCGTACCCTGCCGATTGATACCACCCGTTTTATAGAACTCTGCTACGATACCACATTCATCGCCACCTTGAACCTTGCGGTGTCGTCTCTGGAGGGGTACCTTTTTCCCGATACCTACCGGCTGCCCCGGGAGTATACCGAAAAAGATCTGATAACGAGAATGGTTGCCAACCATAAGGGCACATGGAAATCGATTGAAATCGCTCCGGAAATAGCCGAAAAATATTCTCACCACCAGTTGGTGACGCTGGCATCCATTGTTGAACGCGAAGCGACGCTGTTTTCCGAACAACCACGTATCAGCGGTGTTTTTCACAACCGGTTACGGCTGGGGTACCCCCTCGGTGCCGACCCGACCGTCAGATTCGCCCTTAAAAAATTCGGAGGACCACTGCGGGTTTCGGAACTCAACTCCAGTTCACCTTACAACACCCGCCGGTTTTCCGGTCTTCCACCGGGTCCGATCTGCTCTCCCGGCAGAGGTGCGCTCGCTGCAGCGGCGAAACCGCTTCAAACAAAGGAACTCTTCTTTGTGGCAAAATGGGACGGCACCGGTGCACATGATTTTTCGGTGACCAATGCCGAACACGACCGGAAAAAACTCGAAATACGCAAACGTAACAAGCGTCGTCTGCAACGAAAGGCATCACGTGAAAAGTAGCTACCGGCATTTGAAATACATTTCAATGATAGTGTGTCTGCTGTGTGGCTTTTCAGGAACCCTCCGGGCCGAAATGATCCAACCGCGAAAACTGGTTGATGCCCATACCGCCGGTATACTCGGAAAAGGACAGTACGATATTGAATGCCGGTTTTACGCCGCCGGAGACACCACTCTTGGAGCCGGTGTCACGTTCGGATTCGATATCGGTGTCACCAACCGGCTCACGCTCGGTCTGAGTTACGGCGGTGAGGGGCTCGTGGGTAGAGGCAACCGTATCCGCCCGCATGCGCTTCCCGGCTGGCTTGTCAAGTACCGCCTGATCGAGGAGCAGGTTCATTTCCCTGGCCTCGCTATCGGCTACGACCATCAGGGACGTGGCGGACTCACCGATACCGCGCGGTTTGACTACAAAGGATACATTTTCAAATCGCCCGGATTTTTTGTTGCTCTCAGCAAGAACTATCTGCTTTTCGGCGCCCTGCAGCTCGGACTGCACGGAATGTGCAACTATTCGATGGAGGAAGTTGACAAAGTCAAGTGGCCCAACCTCATCGCCGGAATCGATTTCGGGATTAACGAGGAACTTTCACTGGTATTTGAATACGATTTTGCCTTCAACAATCTGGATGCGCACCCCGACAAACCTCCGCTCTATGCGCGTCCGTCGGACGGATACCTTAATGCGGGTATCCGCTGGGCGTTTTCTTCAAACTTTTACATTGAACTTGATTTCCGGGATCTTCTTGAGCGTCGTACCACGGTCGACGGCAGAAGAATCGGATGGAACCGCGAGATCAAACTCGCCTATTTCGCCCAGTTTTAAAGAGGTATCCTGAATGAACATTCTGTTGAATATTGTTTTGCTGCTCTGCCTGCCGGCAACCGTACTGTCGGCAGTGGAGCAACCGCCGACAGCACCAACCGACTCCTCACAACTGATTGCCGACCGCATTGTCCAGTCACCCCAACCGGTACTTGTTGACTTCTGGGCTACCTGGTGCGGCCCCTGCCGCATGCTCAACCCGATCATCGCCGACCTGGAGAAGGAGTACCACCGCAAGGTGCTCTTTATAAAGGTGAATGTTGATATTCACCGCGCGCTCAGTGCCTACTTCGGCGTCAGGTCAATCCCGGCGGTATTCATCATTAAAAACAAGAACGTGGTCGCCGCACTACAGGGTGTGCAACCGAAAGACCGGTATGCCGAAGAGCTGGACAAGGTACTCACCTCTCCGCCACCGGAATCCTCCCAAGAAGCACCGTGAAAATACCGCAACTGCTTGCCCCCGCAGGAGATTTCGCCTCGGTAGAAGCTGCCCTGGACCACGGCGCCGATGCAGTGTATGTTGGCATCGGACCATTCAATCTCCGGGCGCATGCACCGAATTTTACCGTCAGCGACCTGCCTGAGCTTCTGGAACTTGTTCACTCCCGAAACCGGCAGATCTATTTTGCACTCAACATAATGCCTGACCCGCGACAAACCGATGCGATTGAATCCCTTCTCCGGCAACTGAGAAACGATACCCTTCTTCCCAGTGCCTTCATCGTAAGTGATCCGGGCGTCATCCATCTCTGCAGAGAGGTTCTTCCCGATACCCCACTGCACCTGAGTACCCAGACCGGCACTTTCAACCAACGTTCTCTGCGTTTCTGGCAGGAACAGGGTATCAAACGGGCGGTACTCCCCCGCGAACTCTCTTTGCAACAGATTTCGGAACTGGCTGGAGCTGAAGTTATCGAGACGGAAATTTTCATCCATGGTGCCATGTGTGTTTCAGTGTCAGGACGGTGCCTCATGGGGGCATACTTTTCCGGACGTCACCCGAACCGGGGAGATTGTCCGCAACCATGCCGCTGGAAATACCGGATTTCACCGCTTGCCGCGGAGACCGGCACAGCAATTCAGCAACCGTGGCTCGATACCGAAGAGGACGAGAACGGCACCTATCTGCTCAATGCGAAGGACCTCCGTACCATCGAACTGCTGCCGGATCTTGTTCGAACCGGCGTAAACGCCCTTAAAATAGAGGGGCGAAATAAAAGCGCTCACTATATCGCAGCAGTTGTTAAAACCTACCGTGCGGCATTGGACCTCTACCACAGCCGGCCAGAGGAATACCGGGTTGCCGATGAGTGGCGATCGCTGTTAGACTCTATCGATCACCGGCCGTATACGACCGGATTTTACGGTGGTGAGCTGCGGATGCAGGAGGTGTTCACCTCAAAAGCTTCCGCTACCAGCCGGATAGTTGGAGTAGTCAAAGGACATCTGTCGGGAGGAGAACCGGTTATCGATGTAAAAAACGGCTTCTCTCCCACCGAAACTCTCGAGGTACTTCCGGTCAACCAGAATCGTCACTTTTTTTCCATAACCCCGGAGCGCTGCACCGACCTGAGTGGCAATGAACTGAAGCGTATTCCGTCCAACCGGTGTATCGTACTCTTGGGGACTCCCAAACTTCAGACCGGAGACATGCTTCGGATTGTCTGCCGATAGTGCGATCTCTACAGTACCCTGCCGAGGTGAAAACCACTCACTATACCGGACATTTTCAACATACTGCATCATATTCATTTTCAGTACGTTACAATTTTTTTCAGTGTCACCGTACCGCATTTTCCATTAGCGGGAGCCTTTGCGGGCAAACTGTTCCAACCGGTTGTATTCCGATAGAATACGAAAAAAAAGCCCCACGGATAATCAACAGATGAAAATATTCCTGACTGAACCATATACTATGATGGATTCAGGTGTATATTATTAATGAACACTCGTTGCACAACCACCTACCAATACGTGGACAGGTTGAGCATTGTAACCAAAAAGATTGTTTTTCAAGGAGCACATGATGAAAACATCGTTTGAAAAAGGTAGTGCCTTGTTCCTGACGTTACTACTCTTTTCGTTTCTTACCGGTGTTTCCGGCCAGCCAAACCAGACCATTTATACACAGTATTGCGTTGCCAGGCCGGATACGACCTGTTTTCAGCCGGCAAACAATGCTGTCGACTCCGTCGGACGCGATGTTTCTGCAATCGGTGGTAACTTCAGGTTTTGTCTGGAACTTGACACGGTTGATACCGGATATGCTCCGATACGGGTAATTCTCTTGCTTGATCGCTCCGGAAGTATGTGTGATGATGACGGACCTTGTTGTGTTGACGGCGACGGCACGGGCCTTTGCATGTACAACGACCCGACCAATCAGCGCATCCTTGCGGCTCATAATTTTATTGATAGCCTAAGGGCACGAAGCCCGGAATCTGAAGTTGGTATAGTTCTATACGCCAACAACACCGAGGACCATAACCCACAATCCCTGATGAATGATGCTGATGTAACGCAGATACACAACTGGATTGATGATGCGGCATGTGCTGCACCCCGTAATCTCGGGAAAGTGGCAAAAACAACCGACACGTATTTGGGAGCAGCACTAAAAGACGGGTTGGATCTAGTAGACAACAATTACAACAGCATGGACGCGGGAATGCCGCGGCACATTATTCTCCTGACCGATGGTGGTTGGGATGATGTCGGCACCAGGCCACCGGATGAAATCATCAGCAACTACATCAACACTTTTCCAAATCGTCCCGTACCGACTGTACACGGCGTATTTCTCTCTGATACGGCCCTCCATGTTGAACACGGCTATCCCCCTCATGGTTGTTCAGGAACCAGAGATGTTGATCTTGCTCATTTACATACCGTCACCCAGCTGACATTAGGTCAATATTTTCCGGCGTCTACTCCTCAGACCGTTGTCGATAACTTCCGTACCTTACTTGACAGTGTCTCTAATACGGTACCGCAACGGCTCGTTAACCTGGTCGTACTTAACTCCACCACCGGTGCAAGCAGCAGCAGCACCAGCATAACGCATATCGGATCCGGAGCCATCTGGGAATCCAGAATCTCCGATCTTCCCCTGGAATTCGGTGAAAACAAACTGGTAGTCACTCAAAAAATATTCAGTCCCAGTGCCATGGACACCATTACCAAAACCACCGCTGTTACGATTATCCGCAGTACGCTGTACCGGGAGGCACTGGATACCGATCTCTTTAAGGAGTTTTGCGAGACCGGTTCCGCACGGTTAACCATCACAGCCTCACCGGATACCAATTCACAGAATGAACCGTTCGATGTTGCTGCCAGAATCAGCAATATGCAGAACTTCAACCTCGATACCACGCAACTGCGTATTTTCACCCGGTTTCCCGACAATGAAAGCGGGGTACTCGCCACCTTTCATCTGGACGGAAACCTGGATAATGCTACCGGCGGTACAGCGGGTACGGGAACCCCGTCGTTCACCTCCACCACACAACTGTTCGGTTCCGGTGGAATTACCGGGGGCAACTTTTCCTACACGCTTCCGCCACTGGGGGGTGATTTTTCCCTGGAAGCGTGGGTAAAGCCGGGCACCGATAGAGCCGCAGTGCTCTTCAGCGGCAGCGGCAACAGGTATGAGGTCGGTGTGGCCAGCAATATGAAACTGTATTTTAAAACCGAAACCAGTGTGATTGCCACCGCGATTAATCCCTTGGACGAAGGGGTCTGGTCTCATATTGCCGTCGCACGCACGGGGGGCAACCTTCAACTGTTCATTAACGGTATCGCCGTATCGGAACCTGTCGCATTTGCCACCGCTGTTACCGCCGGAGTAGTAAGTACTTCGGCTCCGAATCTCTGGACTGTTGATGAGGTCAGGTTTTCCACTATAAGCCGGGTAACGACTCAGGGCGGAAATACCACAATCGCAATTCCGACCGTTGCCAACACCGCATGGCTTATAGCAGGTGTCCCGTCCACCAGTGAAGCGCTCACCGTTGCGCAGACCGCCTGGACCAACGGGCAACTCGACCTGCAGTTCTCAAGCCCGATAAGCGGTCAGGTACTGGTCAACATCCGTCGTAAAAATGCCGGAAGCGTTTCGTCAGGCTGGTCAAAGAACAGCAATCCGGTGACTGTGGCATCAGACCGTATCGGCCCCTATGTCAAACGTGCTGTTCTGACCCCGGCAGCACTCGACTCAACGTACGATAAACTTCTTATTGAATTCACCGAACCTGCAAACTGTGCGGAGCTGAAACGAGGAAATGATCCTGATCAGGTATTTGATATCGCGAGTACCCGGGAGAACCCGCCCAGCAACCCGCTTGAGGGTTCGAGATTCGATAGCACCACCTGCTCCGAAGCATATGTCAGCTCTGTAACCATCCTCGTGCCTAGAGCGAAAATTTCTCCGGGATCCGATAGTTTGCTGCTCACTCGTGCAACGGTTACCGATCAGTCCGGAAATCCTGCTGAAACCGATAAAAAAGGTCCTATAGTATGGGGCGACGGTGATGCAATTAAGATAAGCGGACTCCCAACGGTTCCTGGTGAAAACCTTAAAATTGATCCGCAGGTAAAGACGGACTTGAATCTCACAGTAACCAACGGAAAAGTTGTCGTTATGCGCGTTCGCAGAGATTTGAAATCAGTTTCTTTCGATCCAATCAGGAAAGACTCCACCTATGGGTATGCCAATGTATATGACCCGGTAGGAAATCTGATCTGTATAGACCTTCCGGTATTCAAATCGGATAAACATCCGCTGATATACAGCCTGGTCTGGAACGGCTTGAACCGTTCTGATCGACGGGTTGGTTCAGGTGCGTATCTGATCATTTTCAGGTTTACCTACCTTGATGGTTCCAAGGCTATCAAGAAGCAAAAAATCGCTCTGCAATGGTAACTATCTGACGAATGAAATTTGCAAGGTCCCGTTTCCGGCAATCGGAAACGGGACCTTTTTTATACACCAACGATCGGGACAACCACGATACTTACCTTCCGGTAAATGCAGCGTCGACCTTGCTGCAATACTGATCAATCGCGCTACAGCGCTGGATCGATTTCAGCACTTCACTGCTGTTTTTGAGATTGGAAGAAAAATACCACCAGAACTCCTTCATTTTCCCCAGCAGATGCGCCGGTCCGAAAAGTACGCGACTATTTTCGCTATATATTTCATCGTGAAACGCGCGAAGGACTTCAAGGGCGGTTTCAACGTTTTCTCCTCTCCGCAGCGAAGCCAGGAGCTGTGGATGATGCACCGCACCCCGCCCGATCATCCAGTGCCGGATTGTGGGAAATTGTTGTCTCAGCGCAGAGAACCCCTCCAGAGAAACAATGTCTCCGTTGTACACTACCGGATGGTTACACAACGAAGCGGCGGCTGCGAAACGTTCCAAATCAACACTACCGCGGTACGCCTGTTTTCCGGTTCTCGGATGAATAACAACCTGGGTAAGCGGATAATCATTGAGAAGTGGCAGCAACCGCTCAAGTTCGGTATTGTCGGAATAACCGAGACGTACCTTGACCGAGAGTCCACCCTCAAAAGCGGAAACAAGGCGATCAAGAATTGCATCAATCATTTCCGGGTACGGAAGCAGACCACTTCCCCGTTTTTTTTTGGCAACCACCGGATGCGGACAACCCAGATTCCAGTTGACCGCTGGATAACCAAGCAGATAAATGTGTTTTACCAGCAACTGCAGATCTTCGGCATTGTTTCCGAGAATCTGGGGAATCACCCGCACACGGTCATTCGCGGTGCTTACAATATCCTTAAGATGTTTGGGAGCAACCTCCCTGCCTTTGACCGTCGTGATAAACGGCGTCAGGAGATAATCGAACCTTCCGAAATACCGTTCGAAAGCAGTTCTGAAAATAAGGTCGGTTACCCCACGCAGCGGAGCGAGATAAAATTTATGATCCATTGCTACAAGATAGCTCATTGAAGATCCGGCAACAAGCGTTACAGCTGCCTTTTATCCTGCTGCATCCATGCCCGGACCAGTCGGGCCTCCTCGTAACCGTAGGCTCCCTGCGACGCCTCAACCACCGGTTTGAGTGCAGAGGTTCCAAGCCGGGTGAAGGTATCTGCAATGGTTTCTCTGAGCGGATCACTTATAAACTGTTCCATAGATATGTGCAAACCATCAGCTATAAGGGTTTCGAGATGATTGACAATAGTCCCTCTCGTGCACCCCCGCTCACCGGCGATAGCTTCGAGTGATAATCCCTGACTGACAAGCCGCTGCGTTTCAAGCACGGTAGCTCCAGGTTTCTTTACCGGTCGTTTTTTCGGTAGTGCCACAGAAGATTGTCCTGCATCCCGACCGGCAATGGCATCGGGAAACTCCTGGAGGTAGGTGGCAACCACCGAAAGAAAAGCTTCTCCGTACTGTTCGAGTTTTACCGTCCCTACTCCGGAGACCGCAAGCATGCCGTCCAGCGTGGCAGGAAGACGCGTAGCCATATCGTGTAGAGTTCGATCGGAAAAAATGACATAAGGCGGCACCCCTCGCTCCTCGGCAAGCTGTCGGCGCACATGACGGAGCCGTTCAAAGAGCATTCTGTTACCATTACCTCCACTTTCCTCTCCCTGCAATGCCGGTTCAGGCATGGTCCGTTGCAACATTGTTACCGGTGTATCGCCAAGGAGTACCTTCAGTGCCTCACGGGCAAGTTTGATGACGGGATAGCTTCCGTCGGATACAACACAGAGTCCCTGTGCCAGTAGCGCATCGAACAGTTCGCGCCAGCGCCGTTTGGGAGTATCTTTTCCTGTGCCGTATGTCTTCAGCCGGTCATGCCCGAAATCACGGATCTGCTTTGTATCCGCCCCCCATACGATGTTGATGATATGATTCATACCGAACCGTTCTCCCGTGCGGTATATGGCAGAAAGCAGTATCTGCGCCTCCCGGGTGATGTCCACCGTTTCGCTGCTACCGGTACAGACATCACAACCGCCGCAGTTGTCGCCCGGCAGCACCTCACCGAAATGAGCAAGCAGTGTCCGCCTCCGGCAGGTGTACTGTGCGGCGAATGCAACCATATCGGCAAGAGCGATCCGGTGCTGTCGCGCGATCTCCTCCTGTTCGTGCTGATCGATAAAATACCGTAGACGTGGCAGATCACCGCGACTGAAAAGAAGCAGACATCGGGCCGGATCGCCGTCACGTCCCGCTCTGCCCGTTTCCTGGTAGTAATGCTCAAGCGATCGTGGCAGATCGCCATGCACCACATACCTGATGTTGGACTTGTCAATTCCCATTCCGAAAGCAATCGTTGCCACCACTACATCGGCACGGTCACGGCTGAATGCTTCCTGATTGGCCGTACGTTCCGCATCTCCCAGACCGGCATGATACGGCAGGGCTTTGATACCCGCCGCCTGAAGGGCCGATGCGGTCGACTCAACACTCTCACGGGTCATCCGGTAGACGATCCCCGGTTCACCGCTAAAATTCTTTACGAAAGATATTATCTGCCGTTCCGGATCCTGTTTAGGCTCCACCACATAAAAGAGGTTGTCGCGGTTGAACGACCCGCAGTAACAGAACGGCTGCGCGAGCTTGAGTTGCCTCGTGATATCCCGGCGCATGGCATCGGTTGCGGATGCGGTAAATGCGGCAACGGGAATTTCAGGCAGCTGTTTTTTCAGTGCGGAGAGCAGCAGATAGTCCGGACGGAAATCGTGCCCCCAGGAACAGATGCAGTGCGCCTCATCAACCGCGACAAAAGATATCGTGCACTGTTGCAGCAACTGCATGAACGAATCGATCGAAAGACGTTCCGGAGAGATATAGAGCAGATCAAGCTCACCGCTACGAAAAGCCCGCTCAACCGCCCCGCGCTCCGGCGCCGCGAGCGAACTGTTGAATACTGCTGCACGTATTCCGTTTGCAGCCGCCGCATCCACCTGATCCTTCATAAGAGCAATGAGTGGCGAAATAACAATGCAGGTTCCGGGCAACAGACAGGCAGGGAGCTGATAACAGAGGGACTTTCCGCCACCGGTGGGCATAACCGCCAGTACATCCCGACGTTCAAGAATGGCTCCGACGATCTCTTCCTGACCCGGCCTGAACGTGGTGAAACCGAATATCCGTTCGAGTGCGGCATGTACCTGCTCCCGGGCAGGAACCACCGATTCTTCTTGCAGCATAACGTCTGTAATCCTCTGTGTCAGAATGAAATAACCACGCAGGTGCAGCGGGGTGTATCCACCGTAAAAAATACACACCGGTTCCCGAAACGGCAACCGGTGGGGAGGTAAACTTCAGCGGAAAATCGTGAATGATTTACTTACCATACCATGGTGCGCGGAGTACAACCAAATGATTCTGATTCCCGGGGTAATAAAAGAGTTATCGATCATAACGGTATTCGTTCCCTGTATACCGCTCCTGACGCTGGTTACATAGACTGTTTTTCCCGTCAGATCGGAAATTTCCAGCCGGACCATGGTACTACCGGGAGCAGAATACGTTACCTCATTTCCGCCTGCAATACGACGATTAAAGAGTTGCCCGTTTACACTGCATTTTACCATTTTTGAAACAGGTAGAGAGAATTACACAATTCACCGGTGGAATACGTTACCGGAATCCTGTGCTTGATACCGGTTGTCCGGCAACTGTACCTTTTCACCGAAAATCGCTGACACCTGTTATCTATGAAATCACTGCCCGTCATTATCATCACTGTACTGTCATCATTGTGTGCAATCGGCTGTATCCTGTTGATCATCGTTATATTGCGAACCTCCGACGGCAACGATTCTCTTTTAACGCCACTGTACCGGGCTTTTAACCGTCCGCAGCGGTCGGAATCCACCGCACCCGATGCCATTCGCCTCCCGGAACGATTCACCGAGTCAAGTGAATCTCCCTCGACAGACACTGCTGCCGCTTCCGCTGCCCGGGAGCGGCAATTTCCCGCGCCGGCTTACAAAAGGGAATACACCTGTGGTGAAATGATCACCGCGACAGCACTTTCCCGGATTATAAGAGAGAACGGCCTGTTCTGTAAAAAAAGTCCGTGGTCAAAAGGATGGGCCAATCCGAAAGGCAGAGGAATCCGTCAGATGCGATCGGGGCTTGCGTTCTCTGATTCGGTGGTTACCGATACTCTCACCGGAACAATGTGGCAACGATTCACCGCACCGGAACCGGTTCCCTTCAACCGGCTCGATTCAGTCATATCCGCCATGAATACCGGCACCTGGCAGGGGTATGTAAACTGGAGAATCCCCACGGTGGAAGAACTGCTCACCCTGCTCACCCCCTCCCGTAACCATTTCGGACACTACCTTCCAGCCGGATGGAACAGCAAAGCAGACGATATCTGGAGTTGCAACGCTTCCTGTGACTCGCTTTCAATGCGGTGGATGTGGGTGGTACGCATGTCACTCGGACGGTGCAATGTCGGAAGACCGGATATAAAACGTGCGATTCTGGCAGTGCGGGAGCTTCGCTGACCCGACGGATAATTACCCTGTCACCGCACCAAACCACATTCCACCCCTTTCAACGGGTCGGGTAAACAAGTATATTACCGGAAATTCCTATGAAAAACTGTACCTTCATCTACCCCTTCTATAACAACCAGAGTGTTGCTGACACACAATGTCGACTTTGGAACTCTTACAGTGAATCAATCAGGAAGCGGCTCTGTATCATAGTTGTTGATGATGGTTCCACCCCGCCGCTTACCTTTACTATTGATCCTCCCGTCACCGCCATACACCTCAGGGTCACTGAAGACATTCGGTGGAACCAGCCGGGAGCAAAAAACCTTGCCATGAAGTTTGTACCGACCGAATGGACATTTATCAGTGATGCCGACCACCTGATGTCCGAAGAAACTGTAACATCTCTGTTGGAGTTCATGCCGAAGGATGGAACGTTCTATACGTTCGGCAGGTCAAGAAACGGACAGCCCTGGCATCCTCACCCGAATACTTTTCTGATGCGAAAGTCGGAATTTTTCTCTGTTGGCGGCTATGATGAAGATTTTTGCGGCAGTTACGGCTACGATGACATTTTCTTTGTTGAAAAAATGAAGCGAAATCATCAATCGGTAGTACTTGAGGATATCAGACTTGAAAACAATACCGGATTCGCCACACCGGATGCAGACCGCAATCATCGGAAAAACAAACACCTGTTGAAGAAGAAAAAACAATTGCTGAAAAAAAATCGATATCAATCCCCCCGAATGATCAGGTTCAATTGGGAGATTGTTCATGGTTATCCCCCGCTGCCGCTGCAATGAGAAACATTGGATTACTGCTTACAAAAGACGAAGCACCGATTCTTGCGGATACCCTCAAGCAGAATACCCGGTTCATCAAAGAGATATATGTACTTGATGGTGGGAACGACGAAACCGCCTCCATTGTACAACGGTTCCCGGAAGTAAGGGCCTACTACCATGAGCGGGATCTGCTCCCCGAGGGGTACGCGGCTGTCGACTCGATACGGCAGGTGGTGTTCGAGCGAATTCTGGACACGGCACAACCGGGTGACTGGATTACCCTGATGCATGGCGATGAAATGTTTTTCCATGACCCGCAGATAAGTATCTCTGTTGCGGAAAAACTTGACTGTAACCTGATCCGATGGTTCGCAGCTCATTTTTTCCCTCATCGTAACGATCTGAAAAACTGGTCACGACTCAAGGATCTTCCCGTATACGAGCGGTTCACCTATTTTGCCCACTACAAAAAAGCGTGCTGGATCGAAGACCGTCAGTTCAAAATCACTGCAGGGATGCACTATCAGGAGGGACAGCATTCAGGTGTTCTTCCGTTTTCTCCTGTTGCATACCGTCCGCTCCCCGCACACCCGGTGTACCATCATTTCAAGGTATGGGATTTGAATATAAACAGCTATACAATTGAATATAGCGGTAAATACCGAAAGAACATTGCACGCCCTTCCGGCAAATGGGGAATGGTGCATTATACACCGAAAACATTTGAAAAATTCTTTATTAAAAAATACCCGAAGTATCCCCGCACAAGCCGTTTCGACGGGTCCTTCGGCTCTCTTTCCAGAGAATATGACTCACTTGTTGCCAAGGTACTGCACCCTTCAAGCCCGAAACCAAGCGGTGCAGTCTGAAACAGGAACAGGCCAGTTCCTGATAATCCGGAAAAACAGAAGTCGGCAAAAGAGCCACACATGAGCCGTAAAATGCGATTCCTGCAGATTACGACTCCGAATTTGGAGATGCACGAGTAAATATATTAATTTAAGAATATACATATACAGGAGAAGCGATGGATACAACTCACCATACGAAGGCGGAAATTCTCAAGGCACTTGGCCATCCGGTACGCTATTGCATTGTTGAAGGACTTGTTGCAGGTCAGCAGAACGTCGGCATGATGGTGCACTGCACCGGTGTTGCACAACCAACCGTTTCACAACACCTCAACATTCTTAAAGCCGCCGGTATTCTAGAGGGGCACCGTGACGGTAATCAGATCCACTACTCAGTATGCAGTGAAGAGGCCATTAAAGTTATCAAGGCATTGCGCGAGTAATATCGGAGTGCTCCCCCTGATCTGACTCCCCGATATAAAGGTTTTCACGCTGTTCTACACACTGAAACTCTTTTCATCCCCATCAACACCTTTTTTCTTCAGGTACTCACGGAAAGCAGCTTCCCCCTGCTCCTCCCAGAATGAGTGGTAATGCCTGATCTCTTCCTGTGAAAACCCTCCATGGCCTGCACTGCAGTGTGCATCGTCGCCACCCTGCAGCCAATGGTGAAACTTCTCCCGGTGCCAGCGGTGATAATCCGGTTTCCGGCGCGGCGGATGCACACCACTGAAAAGGATCTTCGACAACACGGTTATTCCGAATGCCTGCCAGTAGGAAACCGTTCTTAATCCGAACAGTAACGGCATAAGCCAGTTCCACAAAAGCATCACCAGCCAGCCGAAGAGCAATGCGAATAAAGAAGCAAAGAGCACCCCGGCAACTGCTATTCCAATAATTCTTACCGCCCGTTTCGGACGTTCCCGATCATAGTAATGCTCAAGATGTGCATGGTACATACGTACTCCTTTGTTTAATTTTTTCTAGGTAATCGACTGCAATTGTTTTCTTATTTTTTTAAAAGAGCGCGACTTCTGAGACAGCAGGGTACCGATTGGCACCTCCCACCGCTCCGAAAGTTCGGCAAAGGTGCATCCCTCTATTTCAGTTGCGATAATTACCGCCTGCTCCTGAAGCGGAAGTGACCTGATAAGTTCCATTGCTTTTCCGAAAAGCTCCCGGTTTTCCACTGCATTTCCCTGATCACCAGCACTCTGAGCCAGTACATCAACCAGCCGCGCCCCCTCCTGCTCATCACCGACCGGAGCGTCAAGCGATTCAACCGGTTTTTTCCTTCGGAACGAATCAACCACCCGGTTTCTGAGCGACTGATAGATATAGGCACCAAGATGTTCTATCGGTTCCCCTATATCCCCTTTTTCAAAGAGATGAAATGCGACATCCTGCACAATATCCTCAGCATCCCGGTCAGCTGCATCATCAACCAAACTGCGCACGAAGCCAACCAGCGCCTGGTATTCACTCTGAAAGAATTGCCTGACCTGCAGCCAGGGAGTCAATGTTGCCATGGTTATCCAGACGCAATCCGGTGGAATTTATTGCAGAGAAATATTTTTTTCTGCAGATAATTACAAGGCGTCCAACCAAACAAGGGTGTTATCGTCGATTCTCTTTAGAGGTGACCTCGTAACGCCGTACAAAAAAAATACATACAGGGCTGTCGGATTCTTCCGGTCGCCACATTCCGGTAATTTGGCAGCAGTAACTGAAGGGATGTATTTTACCGGAGTCAATTTGTCACCAGACGAAAGATGCTGTATGCTATTCATCCGGAAACAACACCTGACGGCAGGAGTACTCTGTGTAGCGTTTTTGCTGTTGTGCACCGCCGATAACCCGCAGACAGTGCAGCTCCCCAACCTCGAACTTTCAACACGGGCCGACTCCACGGTAGCAGTACGGGACTCGTTTTACATATACATCACCACCGAAGGCGAAGAAAACCTGCCGCTTACCTACTTTCTCGCCCGGGACGATTCATGGGCAATTGACTCCGTACATGCCCCCGGGTTCGCCGTTGCATGGGATTTTCCCGATACCGGTTTCCATAACTGCATTGTCTGGGCCGCAGACTCAACCGGACGCCGTTCAAACGTAGATACACTTTCGGTCAGGGTACGCAGTTTTCGTCCGGAAGTGCAGATCAGCGGAGCAGAATCAGCATCAGTCAATGAACCGGTATTGGTACGGTGTACCGGACAAGATAAAGACGGCACCATACTGCAGTATAAATGGATAATTGACGGCAGCGTAGAACGAATCACCACGGCAGATACGGATTCACTGCTATGGAGCTGGGACACCGGAGATACCGGTTGTCATTACCTGAGTGTTATCGCAATTGATCAGGACGGTCTCTCTTCGGAACCGGATACAGTTCAAATCTGTAGCGAACTTGAACCTCCCGTGGCGATCCTTTCAGGAACAACCGATATTTCCATCAACGATACGGTACTGTTTACCTGCCGCGCCGCGGATACCACTATCGTTATTGCAGAGTATCAGTGGTCTGTCGATCCCGAAGGATCTCAGTGGATTTCCACCGTTTCCGACAACCTGCCGCTCTTCTGGAGACTGCCCGATACCGGTCTGCATACGATCCGCTGCCGCATTTGTGACAAACGGGAGGTCTGCAGTGCACCGGAATCACTCATAGTCCATGTTTCGGCATGCCCCCCAGACGTGGAGCTGCACGGTCCGCGTATTGTTTCCGAAGGAGATACCGCACGATTTTCCGTTTCGGCAAGCGACAGCGACGGATCAGTTATCCGTCTCCAGTGGCGGCTCAGCTCACCGGATACGTCTTTTTCGACTTCTGCAGACGATTCCTCTCTGACGCGGGTCTGGTCGATACATGATACCGGCAGCTGCCGTATTGAAGCCAGCGCAGTGGATGATGACTCATTACAATCGGCGACAGTGAGCTGGAACGTACAAATCGTATCCGCACTTCCGGTGCTCCTGCCGTTGCCGGATACAACGCTTTCGATTACTGACACATTGTTGATACGGCGAACGATTGTCGACTCATCGGTCACTGCTGCACTCTACTTTTTCAACACCAGCGGCGCCGACGGGTGGGATGACAGCAGCGAAACACCGTTGTGCACGCTGACCTATACCGGTGCGACACCGGTTGCTGTCATTACCGGGGTCAGGAGTACCAGCGGACGATTCTTCAGTGACACCATTACCGTCTCGTTCAACCGACCACCGGAGATCAGGTCGACATCACTGGTCAACCAGGACACCCTCTGGTGTGCAACTGCGAACCTGCCGGGAACCTTGCCGCTTACAGTCGTCACGACTGATCCGGATAACGATTCGCTCATGACCACCATCATCTGGGGGCGAGGTACATCGTTTGACACACTGGAGTATTCCGATACCACCCGGTTGCGGATCGATTCCACCGGATGGTATGAGTGGACCATCACGACCGAAGACAGCAGGGGGCAGAGCGATTCACGCACCGGTACCACCTGCATCGGCAGAGAGTATACCATATGTTTCGCCGGTCACTCCATTGTCGCGGGACTTATAAATGATGCCCTCAATCCCAGTACCATGGGCGGATTCCGAACAGGCGTTCTCGCCGGATTGCGGGACAGTCTGAATTCGCTGGAACGTTTACGGCCGATCGGTCCGTTCGTTACCGGATTAATGTCTGCACGGGAGGTGGACGACTCCTGCTTTGCGATATCCGGTTCCCTGGCACTTGAAATAAACCTTTTACTGGAACATGCCTACCCGGCATTGACAGCTGATATCTGGGTACTGATGCTGGGAGTGAACGGCAGTTTCGACGCAAAAGAGACCTCCGCCACCCACACGATCATCCGAACCATTTTCACCCGGAACCCGGAAGCGCAGCTCTATGTACTGACCTCTCCGCCCTATACCCAGAATCTGAGTGCGATCCAGTTCCTGACCTATAACAGGAAACTGCGCGACACCATTTCCTACTGGGCCGAAAACAGTTACGGCGCTCATATCGTCGAAGCTGATTCGGTGCTCTCAGATGGTACCACCATTTATGATTCACTGTTTTCCAATGACGTTGTCCATCCCAATCAGGCTGGTTACAATGCACTCAGCGATGAGATTCTCAACGTTATGTGGAACAGCGAGCCGCCGGTTCTCGAAGTAAAGCACGAAGAAATCTTCTGAACATCACTTCCGCTCGAGCACTGCCTGCACTACACTGTCGATCCGACCGCTCAGCTTCACCGCGCCTTCGGCATCAAGATGCGACGCATCGCTGAATTCTTCTGCGGTATAATCATGGTTCCCCGAAAGATTCGCATCGTACAGAGTGAACGAGGTGTTCAATGAATCGATCGTCTGTAAACGGGCTATAATTTCCTGCGCGGTTTCGCGTGCCGGACCGTATGCACCGTACACCGCGGTTTCCCGATAATGAGGGCTCATTGGTGTCAGAACGCCTAGCAGCTGGATACCACGGGCCGCAGCTGCCTCTGCCATCGTCTGTACAACAGAGATATTTTCCGATACCTGGTCATCCATCTCCCAGGCCCACGGCAGTGGAACAGAAATGGTATCTGCTCCCCATCCGTTACCCGCAACCTTATACCAGCCGAGCTGATCATAGGTATAGTTATCGGGATGGGGAGCACCCGCCACCGCATACCCGAAACCTGCGGGAACACCTGTCGACCAGAAATCATGATTTCGGTCGTAGGCAAAACCACGGGTATTTTCCGTACCGGTAAGCCAGGTATCATCGCCTCCCGGGAGATTGAACCAGCATACATCAATACCGATCACGACAGCTTTAAGCCTGCTGCAATGATTAAGAGCATAGTCTTCGAGCAGATGCCGGGCACTCAACAATCCACCACCACTGAAGCTCATATTAACCGAAAAGCGTGGAGCAAACTGCTGAGGTGCCCCCCCGTTTTCCATACGAGAGCTTCCGAGCAGCAGAACTTCGATGGAATCGGCGAATTCCCAGAACATCGGCATTTTCATTGCAAGAACCTGCTGATAAACATGTGATGGCGGTTCGTTGTACCATCCTGCACTGTCGAGCGCAATCTGCGGATCAATCGAAAACGATTCTTCCGCAATCCATACCGATGGATGCCAGAGATCACTTCCCTTCAGAATCGGCACATAGGTGGAGTCCTGCAGATCAACAAGATACACACGTGATCGATGCACCGGATCCGCCGTGGATTTTGCTCCCGCTACCGCATACCGCTCAAGGTTTGACCATTCGGGATGATCCCACTCAACCATTCCCTCCGGGGTACCGTACCATCGCTCCACAGCTCCGGAATACGAGCACATAAACAGTATCGAATGCGTGAAATAGACTGATCCGGTCACGGTACTCGCGGTGCGCCCGCTACCGAAATCAAGGAACAGTACCCGGTCGGGATGATCCGGACCGGGGGCAATTGACACATTGCAAACCTGCGATGTATCTCCCGGTTGCTTCCCGTTGAAGGGTGCGGTAAACAGTGTCCGAAGCTCTCCCTCGGGGAGTTTTTTCATGAGCAGATGCGGGTATCCTGTAGCAAGGTAGTGTCCGTCGGCGGAAAGCCCCCCGTGAAAACTGCCATCTGCTACCAGCACCTGCGGAGCCCCGGACGGTTTTCCACCCGATATTTTCTGTTTTTTCGTTGTGGTCTGATTCCACAACAGGTTGGTGTTAAGTACCGATGAGCTGGTGTAGATAATGAACGTATCACTCGTTGCGGGATCAACCCACCAGCGTGGAACAAATGCCGGTGAATCGTCCAGCCGCTGCAGTACCGACCCGGTACTGTCCAGTTGACGTATCCAGATTTCGGATCCATCAATAGCACCCTCATCTCGTGTGCAGAAAGCCACCCATTTGCCATCGGGTGAGACAGAGGGAAGGTACACCCCATTCATATCGGTATACCGGTACAACTGCGGATTACGACCGGTAAAATCAGCACAGCAGAGCACGCCACCTCCCGGGGCCATAGCGATGCATGCCACTTTCATACCGCCCGAAGGCAGTGGATTCCCGGTAGTTTCACACAAGGAAATCCGGTACAGCGAATCCGCGGCGGCATACTCAGAGAGATAGTGCGGATGGTCTATGACTCCACGGCAGCATCTGAATCCGATATACGGAGCAGCAGTCGAGGAGACCGTCGCATACGTATCGGCCCGAGATGATGGCCGCAGTTTTTCAACCGTATGAGCGAAACTGCCACCCTTGACAGGACGTAATCCGGTTCCGGCTTCAAGAGAACCGGCAAAATCAGTCAGCGTATCCGGCCTGAAAACTGTTTTCCAGTCGTTTACCCACTCCAGTGCATTTCCCGCCATATCGTACAACCCGAATCCGTTCGGGAGCAATGTGCAGACCGTGTGAGCGGAGTCTCCCGAATTAAGAGCACTCCAGGCATATTCCGCCGCACGGGAGGCTTCACCATCATCTCCCCAGAAAAACGAGGTTGCAGTACCTGCCCTTGCGCAGAATTCCCATTCCGCTTCGGTCGGCAGCCGGTATCCGGTGCGGGAAAAATCGGTAACCAGCCCGTTGATTCTGTATACTCTTCCATCAGTCGTTTTTTCAATGTTTGAGTAACGGTATACGGTATCAAGCCCTGCAAGAATGCTGCGCCGGTTGCAGAACAGTACCGCATCATACCAGGTTACGTAACAGACCGGTTTCAGGGAGGAGCTGTCGGCGGCAGAGTATTCACGGGGAAGATACCCCGTCAGTTCGAGAAACTGCGCAACGGTTACCTCGGCAGTATCCATCTGAAAACTGTAGTCAAAGGAGACCTGCATTGGGGGGATTTCATCATCCTCAGCCCACCGGTCGGAGGAACCCATAAAAAACGAGACTCCATCTGCTTCGATCAGCTTCATGCCCGCACTGACAACAGCAGCCGGGCCCTGCTGCACCGGTTGCTTAGTGCTGCAGGAAAGCAGCAAAAAGAGTGCGACTGTAGTTTTCCGTCGAAATGAGCTGTACCACCAATGTACCGACATCCCAATAGTCCCTGATTCCTGTAAACTCTGCGAGTTTTGATGCGATCAGACTGTAGTACAACCGCATTCAGCCATCTCCCGCCACCTGTTGTTGTTTAACCAAACCGGACCGACTGTGTCCTGCCGAAACAGTATTAGCAAAATAACTGGTGACACCGCCGCTCCAATACCTCTATCCACAATTCGAGAACATTCCGGAATAACAAAGAATTCAGTAAAAAACGTATCATACAATTCACGTTTTCCACCAACGACTGTGGTTTATTCACCTCAAACCGGATTGCGATTCAGGATGAGATTACCGAGTCACCGTTAAATCGGTAATTGCGACTACAGGTGACCGATAAGGAAATACGGTCCGACTGTCGAACCACTCCTTCTGATGTTCAGACATGGTATATTCTAGGAATATGTCCAGAACAGAAAGAGGGAGATTTGAAAACTCACGGTTCATGGTGCAGGAGGGTCACTGGAATACACCGTGGTGTTTTTTCCGGTAGTGCAACTTTAATCCTGCTGCTGTCACCCATGCGGTTTGCACAGCAGGGAGCCCCCTACACCTGGCCTGCCTACAATCCCACCATCGATTACAATTTCAAAGATGAATTTCCCGCGCTTTCCATGCCCACCAAAGACCTTGACGACTGCAGCGGGGTGGCAGGTACCATATCCGACGGCTGGTGGACCTTCAAATGGGGTGCGAATAAAAATTCTCTGGTGACTGAGGCAGCCGTCAGACCCATGCTCAAGCGGCTCAACGAGGATTTCGCCTACTTCCGCGACACCATGGGATGGCCCCCGGATAAACGGGTACAGAACGGGTACCGCAGCGCGGTATACCTCTATGGATCCTGCCTCTGCACCGACGACAAACCCAATACCGCTCTGGGAGGCTGGCAAAGCTCTGTGGGTGGTAATCCGATAATTCTTGCCTCCTACTACCCGGTCTACAGTTTCGACCCCGCCTGCACCTACAACGACCGTGAAGCACAGATGGGAGCGATGGTGCATGAAGGCATCCATTGCGTTCTGGCCTCCCTGCCCGGTTGTAAACGAGCTGCCTGGTTTCATGAGGGGGGCAACACCTGGTTACAGCAGCAGGCCGACGCACAGCAGACTGGAGACTTCAGTGAGATGGGATTTCTCAACGGCACCACCTATCTCGCCCCGTTCATGCCGATAGAATGCTACAGCGGCTGGCTGCAGGACGGCAATTTCGGCGGTCCCTCGGCGGAAGGGGTCGACATGAGCGAAAACGGACAGCAGATCTGCACCTGGCGGCGGTATCTGGGCGGCAATCAGTACGGAAATGCCTTCCCCACCTTTCTTGGCGAGTGGCTCGGTCCCGGCAGTGTTCCCTGGATCTGGCGCAACTGTCCGGAGCGGGTACTTGAGGGCATCGCCGCCGAACTCGGCGAAGAGCAGACCCGGCGACTCATTACGGAGTACCGGGCGAAACAGGCCCTTATTGACATGAAGCAATGGTCGAATGCCTTCAAAAAACTGCTCAACAATAATTTCGGATCAAACATCGGACCCGAATGGGAACCCTACTGGATCAATTGCCCGGTGTGGAAAGCAACCCCATACGCAAAAACAACCGATGACGGTACGGGGCGGCTCACCCCCGAGGAACGCACCCTTCCCGGATGGTCAGGTGCCAATCAGATCCCGCTGACGGTATCCGAGAGTCTTGTTACCGTTGATTTTCAACCCATCGGCGAGAATATGAGCTGTCAACTCTGTTATCGCGCCACCGACGGTGCCCCGGTCTACAGCACTCCGGTCACCAGCGGTGAATGCAGCCTGCAACTTGACAAAGCTCCCGGGAAGGGAGTGGTACTGGCGGTGATCTGCAATACCGACTACAACTATCTTGGTGAAGCAACCCGCAAAGCGCATTTCGATTATCGTTTGAAACTGGTAACCGGGATATCCGGCGCAGCTGATATCTATACGAAATGGTACGATGTTGATCTTACAACACCGGTAGAGACGAACTCACGCAGTATCGCACCGTCCGGAAATTCCCCGATACAGCCGATTAGCGGGGTATATACCGACCGAGCACTGGCAGTTACTTATACGCTCGTTTCGCCACAACTGGTCAGCATGGCGATGTACACGGCATCCGGCACATTGGTGCGGCAAACGTCCCCCGCATATCGGCAACAAGGCAGTCATACGGAATTGCTTAATCCAGAGAAGAGGCTGACACCGTCAGTATACCTGCTCCGCATTACCACAGGAAACTACACGACGTATACAAAGGCGATTTTGGCCAAATAGCTGCGGCAGCTAAGCAACGTAACAGAGTCCCCACCGAACGATTAATAGGTGGTCTGCACGGTTTCACTACCGATCTGCAGGCGTGGAATGGTATGCACCGGCCCATCTGCGCCATCCTCCAGCAGGGGCGGACGTTCGTGCAGGTAACAGGTAATACCGCTGTTATCGACCGGTTGCCATTCATGATTGGGCCTGTTGAGGTATCCTCTGGCAAGCACTTCATAGTGAAAAGTGGTCGTACCCTCTCCGGGAGTCTCTTCCGGTGTGGGAAGCATATCGGTAAACCGGCTGATCGGGAGATAACCGGGCGCGAGAATCTCATAATGACATGCAGGCACTTCGGGCGGTCGGGAACGCATCTGATTGACAAGTGCATGTTGTTCGATACCGGTCCTCTCATAACCATTCATCATCGACGACGGAGTGACCACCGGAGAAACCGAAGCGAGGCGGTCCTGCAGCGACGGAACTGGTGCCGTTGTTGACGAATGGGTCAACTCAGCGTTTTCCTTTTCGTCAGAAGCGGCAACGGTGCGGGTGGACCAGGAGATGCCCGGTACCGGGAACAGATTGACCAGACATGTTTTAACCGGCTTCTTTGAAATCAGTGACCGCAGAATAATCGGACGATTGAGTGTTTTTATGATAGAGTCGAGTGCCTCACGGCTACCGATCGAACCGGAAATTGGCTGTCGCAGCAGTTCGGCCTTTGCCCGGTGCACCTTTTTATCTTTAGTTCTGAATATCAGATAGGTTTCACCCCGCAACGAGAAAAAACAATCCTCAATGGAGTGCTTGCCCCTGACCGGATACAGATAACCATAGCGTGTAATTGCTTTTTTGATGGTTTTTTCCTTATCGATCATATGCACCTCTCCGTTTTCTATACCTAGTATAGCAGCCGTTACTATCTAAAAACGGAAATCAATATTCCGATAATAATAATTACGGGGAGTTCCCGAATTTTTCAGGTACTCCCCGTGGTATTCTTGCCAGACAGAATTGGAGTTCGCTTATGCCTACCCCTGCGGTGGTTCATCCAGCAGCCCGAGCCGACGGGCGTGGCGATCACCTGAAAAGGGCGTTTTCAACCAGATATCGATCATCTCTTCCGCTGCCTGTTTCAATGTTGTTCTTCCTCCCATCACGAGCACATTGGCGTTATTGTGCTCTCGGGACATACGGGCCAGTTCTGCCGAAGTGCAGAGGGCAGCACGGACACCTTTGTACCGGTTGGCCGCAATGGAAATCCCGATGCCGGTACCACACATGAGAATCCCCCGCTCGTACTCACCCTTGGCGATCGCCTGTGCCACTTTAAAACCGAATACCGGATAGTCATCGGCTGGATTGAGCTGCGGTGCACTCACGTCCACAACTTCGATTCCTTTTTCGGTAAGATACTTTCTGACGTGTTCCTTCATTTCATACCCGGCGTGATCACCGGCTATAATGATTTTATCACCCATTATACTGCCTCTCCCCTCAAGAGATTGTAGAAAATGTTACTTATTTTCGGGGATAAAATACTCAATGGCAGCTTAAAAATCGGCATTTACCGGTAGTGAAACTGCGGCATAGTATGGCCGATCCACTGGTGGCCGATATGAAAAAGGGGGAATACAAAACATTCCCCCTGTATACACTGCCTTGTATTTTTCCGCAGAATCAGTTCGTCCCCGTACCTCCCGAGCCGTTCCCTGAGAAGGAATTATCAGCAATTTTGGTTGCCGGACAATCATACAGATACATTCCCCAGAACTCACAATCGGCAATCATGCAGTTTGTTACGGCAACGTCCGCAGTTTCTATTCTGATACCGGTAGTCGCATTGGAAATGGAACAATATTTCAGAGAAGTGGCCGAGGTGGCCATATCATCGATCCAGAAGCCACCGGAAGATGTCGCACTGCTGCCGTACCCCCAGTACGTACCGGAGGAATATTCCGAGAACATGATGGAATCACTTTCAGTGCCTTCGGCGATCAGGGTCCCTTCATCCGATTCGCCCACACTGAAGTAGGCGCCATCCTGCAGTTCAAATGCCGCTCCGGGAACCATGGTTACTGTCACACCACCTGCAGCTCCAATACCCACGCGGCCTTCAACAACGTAAGGTGCGTCATGTCTTCTCCACACGGCATCGTCTTCAACATTATCGGGCTTTATAAGAATCGCGCCCTTGGTATTGCCGTCAACCGTTCCGGTTCCCGAAAGCGCTCCGACATAATTGGCGTACAGGGCAATACCGAATTCACCGTTGCCGGTAATGGTATTATCCATAAATCCCGCGGAATCAGTCGGCGCACCGCCATCCGCACAATACATGCCGTAAAACTGGTTACCGGAGATACGACAGTTGGAAATGGTAACCGATGCATCCTCGATACGTATTCCCGTTGTGGCACTGTCAATCGTACAGTAGGTAAGTGAGCAGGTAGCTGCTGCGGCATCGTCAAACCAGAAGCCACCCGAAGAGGCCGCGCTGGATCCGTATCCCCACACCGTTCCACCGGTATAGTTGGTAAAGCTGATGGAATCATCTTCGGTTCCGTTGGCGATCAGGGACGCGGTACCGTTTTCACCGATCGAAAAATAAGCATCATCCTGCAGTTCAAAAGCACTACCGGCACGAATAGTCAGGGTTGCCTCACTACCCGATCCGATACGCACCCTGCCTTCAACAACATAAGGAGCATCATGCTTTTTCCAGACAGCATTCTCTTCAACATAATCACCCATGATCAGAATTGCACCTTTTGTGTTACCGGTAAATGATCCCGTGCCGCTCAGGGCTCCCACAAAATTCGCATAAATTCCTACACCAAATTCGCCATTGCCGGTAACCACGTTATCAACAAAACCGGCAGAATCGGTCGGCGAACCACCATCCGCACAGTAGATACCGTAAAAATCATTTCCGGAAATACGACAGTGCGAAACAGTTACCGATGCATCTTCAATGTGCAGACCCGAAGTGGCGCTGTCGATAGTGCAGTACGTAAGCGAACAGGCCGCCGTAGCGGCATCATCAAACCAGAAGCCTCCCGAAGAAGCCGCACCGGAGCCGTATCCCCATACCGTTCCGCCGGTATAATTGGTAAAGCTGATGGAATCATCTTCGGTTCCATTGGCGATCAGGGACGCGGTACCGTTTTCACCGATCGAAAAATAAGCACCATCCTGCAGCTCAAAGGCACAGCCGGGACGAATAGTCAGGGTTGCCTCACTACCCGATCCGATACTCACCCTGTCTTTGACAACATACGGAGCATCATGCTTTTTCCAGACAGCATTCTCTTCAACATAATCACCTATGATCTGAATTGCACCTTTGGTGTTACCGGTAAATGATCCGGTACCACTCAGAGCACCAGCGAAATTCGCGTAAATTCCTACACCGAATCCACCGTTACCGGTAACCACGTTATCAATAAAACCGGCAGAATCGGTCGGCGATCCGCCATCGGTACAATAGATGCCGTAAAATTCGTTTCCTGAGATACGGCAATGTGAAATGGTTACCGATGCATCTTCAATATGCAGGCCCGAAGTGGCACCGTCAATGATACAGTACGTTAACGAACAGGCTGCAGTGGCCGCATCAGCAAACCAGAATCCTCCCGAAGAGGTCGCACTGGAGCCGTACCCCCAGTTCGTACCCGATGCATGACTGATGAATTGTATCGAGTCATCTTCGGTTCCGATTGCCTTGAGCGTACCGTTACCGGTTTCGCCAACGGAAATGTAGGCATTATCATCAAATGCCAGTCGTGCACCTTCGAGAATCGTCAGGGTACCGCCGTCTTCCACATCGATCCGTCCCTTGACGATGTAGTTCGTATGCGCACCGAAGGTAACATTGCAGGAAGAAGTAATGGTGATTGATGATCCGATAGTATAGACCACTCCCGTATCGTCAAACACTACCGGACAGGAGGAGGCATCGGTAATCATGGCCGAAGTGATGGTAATATCGGTTTTTTGTATCACCACCACTTTTCGTGTCACCTCATCGGAATTCCCCGCTTCGTCTTTAACAGTATAGGTGACAGTATAGGTACCGACGTCAGGGCCACCGGTATCAAGTTCTCCGTAATCAATCTCAACGGATGAGGTTAAGGTACCGTCTTCATTGTCAACAGCAGTGTAGCCCGGATCGTTGTAAACGATGCCGGCGTAGGCGGTGTCGGGGTTATCTCCACTGAGTGTAATCACCGGGTCTTCGGTGTCTTTTTTGTCGTTTGACTGTGGATCAAGCAACCCGCAGGAACATAACCCCATAGTGAGCAGTACTCCGGAAAGAATGATACCGCGTGATCGGATGCGTTTCAGGTTTCCCATAGGAGCCTCCCTGTATGAATAGATGATAAGATGTGGAAGAGTAATTCGAGGTTGCAATGACCAATGTATTTTAAAATAAATAGGGTAGTAGAGTGGGAACAATTATTTGTACAATTCAACAGCAGTACAAAAAGAATCCCGGAAATTACCGGTGTACGAAAACAACACTTAAACAGTGCATGCAACCGTACTCATCTGAGTCAACGCTCTTTCAGATGTCCATAAATCATCAATTTCAGAAGATTGTTTCACGATATTTTTCAAAACCGTAACATTTCCACCATTCAGACATCCAATTGTTTGAAACGTACCAAGCACGGAGCAGAAATGCAGGAAATAGACGATATCACCCTCAGAAAGGCTTCTCGCGGTGACCGGAAAGCATTCAAATCACTCTACGACCATTACGCACCCTTTCTCTGGCGGGTACTGTTCCCCATGGCTGGACACGATATGACGACTGCGCGGGAACTTCTTCAGGATACCTTCGTAAAGGTATTTGAATCATTACACCAGTTCAAGGGGCAATCAGCGCTCTCGACCTGGCTCTACCGGATTGCTTACACCAGCGCAATGGCACATGGACGCAGACAGCAGAAGCAGCACCGGTTCCAGCTATATACCGATACGCTCGGTGGCGACGACCGCAGCGACCGGTTCGACGACCGGCAGATTGTCCGGAAAGTGCTTAATTCGCTGGAACACGACGATCGTTTTTTACTGATCGCCAGGGAAGTCGACGGCATCCCGTTCGAAGATCTTTCCCTCATTACCGGTCAGAAATCCGGTGCTCTGCGTACCAGGCTCCACCGTCTCAAGGAGCAAATCCGTCAACTGTTTCCTCAGGAACAATTTGCAGTAAGTGAGGCATAGCATGAACAACGAACAGAACTTCTACCGTGAACTCGCCGACATACCGGAACTGCCGTCCGATCTTTTCCCTGCAGTCGATCGCACTATCCGACGCCGTTCGTCGCTCCGGAGAGCTGCATGGGTGATAGCGGCATCGATTCCGCTGGTGATCGGTATATTGACATTATCAACTAAGCAACCGTCCCGAACCAACGTCGTACAACCCGAGGTGGCCAGTGAGCTGCAGACCATTCAGGACTACCTCAACAGCAGTGATCTCGAAAGTGATCTTGAATTGTATGCCGTTGTTGAAGGATTTTAACACTTAACACAAGGAGTAGTATATGAAACGGATTGTCCTCCTCCTCCTCCCCGCAGTCACACTGCTGTTTTCACTCGCAACTGCCGAGCCCGGCCCCCACCACCCCTGTAGGGGGCATGGCGGAAAAGGCCCCGACAGCGCCTGTGCCGCCGGACGGAAACACCGGATGTTCGACGATCTCAAGTTGACCGAAGAGCAGCAGACCAAGCTCAAGACGTTGCACGACGAAATGATAACCGTCCGCAAAAAACACATGGAGGCCGTGAAAAGCGTCCGCGATAAAATGAGAGTGGAACTGCTTAAGAAATCTCCTGCACGGAAAACACTGGATGGCTTTGCCGGAGAACTTGGCAACCTGCATAAAAAAATGACGAAGGACCGGACAGCTCACCTTCTTAAAGTCAAGAAGGTTCTCACCCCCGAACAGTTTACCCGACTGGTCGAAAAAGAGGAACGGATGGAGTGTGGTCACGGCAGAGCGATGCGCCCGGGAAAATGCCCCGGAATGGGAGATTGCCAGCGAAGAAGCGACTGCCCGCATAAGGGTGATTGTCCATACGCAAAAAAAGGTGGTGCAAAAGATTGCTGCCCACATATGAGGGGAGCGAAACCAGCCACTGCCGACAGCACTGCGGCAAAACCACAATAAGCGACCAATCTTCGTATGTACCGGCACCTGCAGTGAATGCAGGTGCCTTCTTTCCTGCTCAGGTTCAAGTAAGGGAGCGTTTTCTACATCAACAGGTGCAATACCACAAGCTCCGGGTACAAGTGGTACCCTTCCGATAGTTGTGATGGCGTGAAAAGTACAATACAAACATTCCAGTATCAGTCAGAATGAAGCTGTTGCTGCGGGGAAATGGTGATCTTCACCTGCTGCACCGCCCGTTTCAGGAGAATAAAACCGATACCGCCACCGGCGACATTTGCCACCCCGATGCCACAGAACACACCGAAAGCTTCGTACCGCCATCCGCCAAGCAGCGCCAGGGGTATGGTAAGAACAAATCCATGCAGCAGTTCAAGAAAGAGCGACTGTTTTGCTCTATCAAGCACATTAAGCGTTGACCATGCAAACTGGTGTACCCCCTTGAGTCCGAGGGTAAAGGGAATGAGCAGCAGATACTGTTTCGCCGCACCTATAGCATCGCTGTTTCCGGTGAACAGCATTGCGAGTTTCTCCCGAAACGGAACCAGTATCGCAATGGTTACAATCCCCCACAGCAGCGCGAAACGCACACTCAACCGCACAGCCTTGTCCAACCGGTCTACTCTGCCCGCACCAAGATTCTGACCGATAAAGGGACTGAGTCCCACGGAAAAGGCAAATATTACCGTCATGCTGAACGCCTCAAGGCGGGAGGCGACACCAAAACCGGCAATGGGTCCTGGGCCGTACGAGGCGATGATACGGGTAACAATAAAGAGTGTCACGGGAATCAATACATTCGATAGAGCAACCGGCAGCCCGACGGCAATAATGGTTTTATACGAATCAAGGAGTGTGCTGAGAGGAGGAAAGGGAGTAGTAAGCATTTTCTCGCGAAAGTACAATACGTAAAAAGCGACAACAAGCGTGGTACTCCTCGCCACTACCGTTGCAAGCGCGGCCCCACCGAGTCCCATGACCGGAAAAGGCCCGATACCGAAAATCAGGAGCGGATCGAGAAGCGCATTCACCACAACCGCGACAACCATGACTATACTGGGCGTAATGGTGTCACCGGTCGCTCTGATGGCATTGTTACCAACCATCGGTACCACCACAAACACCATTCCGGGAAACCAGATACGCATGTATTCCAGAACAAAGGGCATGGTCTGATCGTCGGCGCCAACCAGCCGGAACAACGGTTCGATAAACAGCATGCCGAGAACAACAAAACCGGCAACCGCGATGGTCGAAAGCGATAAAGAATCAGTAGTCAGCCGCTGAATACGTTGGGTATCTCTGCTGCCGATCGCCCGTGAAACAACCGCGACCGTCCCGACTCCCAGTCCGAGTGCGAAACTGGCAATTCCCATGATAACCGGAAAGGTAAGTACCATGGCAGCAAGTTCAACGGTACCCAGTTTACCGACAAAAAAGACATCGACCAGATTGAAAGCCATCATGGAGACGATGGCAATCATCATCGGAGCACCAAGTTTCAGGAGGGTGAGTGGAATCGAACCGGTAATGAGAGACGCGTTATTTTGAGAATTCATATGCAGTTTCCACTCTAACATAGTTTCTGCATCGGGAATGAACATTATCCCGATGCGGATCAGGTTCCGATATACGACATTGATCCAGAAATAATCTATTACAACGATTGCCGCTGTTCAAAAAAGAAAGGGCACCTTCAGAATTCGATGGTGCCCTTACTTTTTAAAAATTTGTTTCTGTCAAACTGCCGACAGTACCATATGCGACAGGCGTCAGCCTTCCATCGCCTCGAGCTCGATACCTTTTGTCTCGTGGGCGAACTTCATTACAAAGAAGAAAGAGATTATTGCAAATATGGTGTAAATACCGTAGGCCCCGCCCAGTCCGATTCCCGCGAGCAGCACCGGAAACGTCATCGTGATGATGAAGTTTGAGGTCCACTGCGACAGGCCACTGATCGCCATACCGCTGCCACGGATCTGGTTCGGAAACATTTCCCCGAGCATCACCCACATGACCGGTCCCCACGAGAAGTTGAAAAACATCACATAAAGATTTGCAGCGATAAGGGCGATGGGTCCCTGTTTTCCTCCGAGTACCAGCTTGCCGCCCTCGCCGATCACTGCGGTGCCGAACACAATCGCCAATATTCCGAGTGTTACACCCATACCGACGGAACCGATCATCAGCATTGGTTTTCTGCCGATTTTATCGATTACCGCAGTTGCAATGAAGCACGCGCCGATACTCAGGGCACCACTGATAACATTGATGAGCAGCGAATTTGATTCGGTAAATCCGGCGGACTGCCAAAGAACCGCCCCATAATAAAAAATGATGTTGATACCCACGAACTGCTGAAATGATGCGAGCCCGATACCCAGCCAGACAATCGGCCGAATGCTGCCGTTCGGACCAATCAGATCCTTGAACGACGGACGGTGATCGGCAGCGAGGGTTGCCTTGATTTCGTTGTATTTGCTTTCCGCCTGATTTCCCATCAGTTTGGTGAGCACCGCAATCGCTTTCTCTTTTTTACCGGAAGCAACAAGAAAACGGGGGCTTTCAGGAATAAGGAGCAGTGCAAAAAAGAACGTTACCGCCGGTGCGATTTCAACCCAGAACATCCAGCGCCAGGCATCAAATCCCCAAGCGAATTCGCTGAGTGAACTTCCTGCTTTTTTGGCAATAAAGTAATTGCTGAAAAAAGCAAGGAAGAGACCGGTAATGATGGCGATCTGCTGGATTGAAGAGAGTCTGCCACGGTATTTCGCCGGTGCAACTTCGCTGATGTATGCAGGAGCGAGCACCGATGCTGCTCCCACAGCCAATCCACCGATCAAACGGTATATGATGAATTCAAATGATCCGTGAGCAACGCCGGATCCCCATGCACTGATGGTGAAACAAACAGCTGCGATAATCAGAATGGTGCGACGTCCGAAAAGATCGGCGAGTCTTCCGGCAAGGAAAGCACCAACGGCACATCCGAGCAGCATTGAGGCCACGTTGAACCCGGTACCGACACTGTTTGAATTGAATGCGGTACGCAACCCGTCAACCGTACCATTGATGACACCGCTGTCAAACCCGAAAAGAAAGCCGCCGATAGTAGCGACAAGCGTAATCAGGATGATGAATCCGGTATTGTGTGAGGAATCAGACATAATCCGGGACCCTTTCTGGATGAAAAATGATGATTAATTGAGCCAACATACTGAATTTAAACTATTAAATGACAACCGAATACACGGCAACGGTGTCTTCGAAACCGTGCCGACAACCACAGGACCGCCACACAGGTAATCGTGGTTGCATACTGTTGGTCTGGTGGTTCGTTTCTTGCCGCATCAAAACCTGAATTCAAAGGTTAGCTCACCTGCAACGGTGAAAATCAGGTTGAAAAGCCGGATATCAGAAGACACCCCCCCGGTGCCTGAAGCAGTAAGCAAATTGAAAATACATTGTTACTTCACTGATTGCTGCTATTCGGTGGAATATCTTATTGGGTTCCTTGTCAGAAAAAGGAGATTCTGTCATACCCGAGTTGTTTATCGGGAACCCATCTTTAAAACAAGCGAAAAAAAATGTCACGTTTCCTGAAAACCGGGTTTTTCTAAAATGAAACTAATTAGTTCCTGTTCAGGATTTCCCTATTCGGTCGTTGAGCGGAGTCGAAACGATCGATTCCTTACAGTTTATTCTATAACGGTCATTGAAAATTGGGTGAGGCACTCGAACCCCTCGAAATGACACGTTTTAACGGGAAACTCGGTCACATTTCGATCAACTCAGTGCATCGATTCGAGAGCATTTCGACGGGCTCAATGTACCACCTTAGTGTCCGGAAATGGCCAATCCTGAACAGAAACTAATTATCTAAGTTGGTGGCACCCACCCCGGCACCGGGAATGTTCTCTGCGGTGACGGGTGTAACATCAAAGACATACACCCCGTTTTGGTAAAAAGCAGTACGAATACCCTCAAGAAACGAAAATGCGGTACGGTTGGAAAGAGTATCAAAGTAATTATTGGCGAGAACATGGGAAATACCCAGACGTTTCAGGTCGGCAACACATGCATCCGAACTGCGATACTGTTTGAACGCTGCAACGTAGGGCTTTTCAATAAGGTAATTGTCAAAATTATGGGTAGTAAGTACCCCGGTTACCTCGGGAGTCGTATTTATGTAGTTGATTGCCGGAAACTGCGGCAGAATACTTTCATAATACGCCACACGGTCTTTCCGCAGCAGCAGCGCCATCCAGTCCCGGTGGTGCCGTTTCACCAGCAGCACTCCACCGCATATAATCTGCACCACAATCAGTGCCCAGATCATCCTCCCGACCGTCAGATACTGCCGTCGCACATCCCGCAACACCACCACCCCTGCAGGAATCAGCAGTAGAACCGCCGGCAGGGTATACCGTATACTCGCACCGCCCGGAATAAAGAGCATTTCCATCAAAAGAATTTCGGCAAGATAGAGCAGCCCTGCCTGTATCAGTGGAAGTGGCCTCCCGGACGACTTCAGCAGAAGCGTGAAGGGAAGAAGCATCAGGAAAAACGGACCCAGAGTATCCTGCTGGTGCTGTGACGGCATGAGCGAGAACGTCCACGGTGCGGCAAGTATTCTGAACGGAACATGGATAAGGAACGAGATTACCGGGGAGGTAACGTTTACGCCCATCGGCAGACCGAGCCCCTGCCCCTCGATCACATGCCGGTTAATTGACAGTATGGAACCGGTGTACCGCAGTGCTTTTGCATACCACGGCAGGGCCATGAGCAGCGGAATTCCCGCAAGCAACAGCAGACGTTTCCATGCGGACGGGCGGTACGCACCTGCGGCAATCGCCACAGGCAGCAGTGCGAACACCCCGAAAATTTTAGTCTGCAGAGCCATTCCGGTAAACAGTGCGGCGACAACAGTAAGCCCCGTTGACTGCACATCCCGTGCCTTCATAGCGGTATAAACGGCAAGCCCGGTCCAGGCAGCCATGGCGATATCAACATCACAATTGGTATACGCGGCAACAACCACCGTCATGGTCAGAAACATCATACATCCGGCAACAGCACCTTTGCGGCCTAGACCAAACCTGAAGGAGAAGAGTGCGATGGTGCCGCAGGCGGCAAGCCCGGCAAAAAAGTCAATCAGCCTGCAGATGCGGTCGTTACCGAGAGCCAGACCGATCTGATACTGCATTTCACTGAGCATCGGATAGTCGGACTGCGGATTGAAGTAGATATCATAAAAACCGTGATGTTCAAGAAACAGCCGGGCACAGGAGAGATGATACATGAGCGCATCGAACCCACTCGGCGGCAGGAGCGACCGGAGAAAATACAACGCCAGAAGCACAAGGAGCGGTCCGTAAAGAAGAAAATTCGCACGGGTACAACACGGCGGTTTCAGCCACCGGAAATTATAAGGTTGCCGTATCCAAATGGCCACAACCCCGAGCGTCAAAGCTATAAGCATGAAAAGAATAACACCGGGATAGGCGAGGTACAGAAAATTCAGCAAGGTAACAAGATTGCCAACACAACCAAACCCGAGCCCGGCACCCAGTACCAGCCGTTCAAGCGGCGTCGCAGTGTACCGACCGATATGCCGCAAGAGTACATCTCCCAGCAGGGCATACACCACCGCCAGCCAGCCTGCGGCCGCTATGCTCACAAGTAGCGGTAGAGCCAATCCCTGACCTCCGCCAGAACTCCATAGGGAAACCATTTAGAAATAAACAGCAGCAACCAGACGGTAAACACGCCGATCGCATGCAGCAGCAGTACCATAACCGGCACCAACAGCCGTTTGGTCTGCATTGCCTTACTTTCCCTCATGAATACCTTCCTGTATTGTGCTACCCTCTACCGGGAGAATCCAAATAATGATTCCGACGTGACAAATAGTCAGGAAATACCGGTCCCGTACCGGAAAATACAGAGCAGAGCCGCCAGACCGTCCCGAAAGGGTCGTATTTTCTTCCCCTCACCCCAATCCCTGCCATGATACGAAATACCAACCTCGTACATCCGGGCACCCAGGCGCGAGAACTTCTGTGTCATCTCCACCTCAATGCCGAATCCGTTCTCCCGCAGCTGCAGTTTTCGACCGATCTCCGCGGAAAACGCCTTGTAGCAGGTTTCCATATCGGAAAGATTATAATTGGAAAACCAGTTGCTCAGAAACGTGAGAAAAAGATTTCCCAGATAATGGCGGAACAGATGCACCCTGCGGCTGCCGCCGGATATAAACCGGGAACCGTACACGACATCCGCATTTCCTTTTATGATCGGTTCAATAAGTTTCGGATAATCCGCCGGGTCATACTCGAGATCGGCATCCTGAATGATGAGTATATCCCCCGTAAACGTACCGAGTGCGGTCCGGATCGCCGCACCTTTTCCACGGTTACGCATGTGCCTTACCAGTTTGATTGCAGGCTCCTCCATTGCCGCAACAATACCGTCACCACCGTCAACTGATCCGTCATCAACAACGATAATTTCGCGCTCCATCCCTTCGGGAAGCGATGCCGCCAGTATACGGCGCAGACACTCCTCGACTACGGGTGCCTCATTGTACAGGGGAACGATTATACTGAGCAGCACTGGACCTCTTTTCGATCAGAACAAATGATGAAAACAATACGGAGAAACCTTCACCATTGAGCCGGACACCATCGAACGGTGAACACAACTCACTGTCAGTGCGGATTATACAATTTGGGGAGCATCCGGGCAAATCAATGGTTTTCAACAAACAGGCAAAAAGCAGTAGTATAACGATACGGATAAAGCCTTACGGCTTCTTATTCTGCCCAGACGATACCGTAGCTGCCATCCAGAGAGATCCAAAGAAACCGGTCATCGATTACCAGCACATAATAGTCGCCGTCAATTCCGTCGATTAATGAACCGGTTATCCTGAGTGTAGGATTCTCCTCACCGAACGTATTACTGAACTTCCGTCCGTCTACTACATAAGGACTGACATCATACTGCAGCAGAAAGGTAGCAACCACCCCGGAATCGGGGGTGAGGCAGACGAAAGGAAAAACAGTAGTTATCTATTATACCCAAGTGGAATTAATTACATGATTCCGCCGACATCCTGAAAAAACTGAAGGGGCATCCATCCAAGATGGACACCCCTTCCTGTCACACGTTCATCAGTCATACAGCGTACACATTCGTGTACCGAAGCGCGCGCCAGCGCGCCTTATTCATATATCGTGATTTTTTAGAACTCCACGATAATTTCAGATCCGGCACCAAAGTACATATCCGCACCATCCACAAGCGGTTTTGCGAATTGTCCCCACAACCACCACTGAACGTTCTCGAACGGGTAGATGTAGAGGGTTGGCACCAGCCAGAACTCGTTGTCGTCTTCATTATCAATATCCATGGCATGGTATTCGATCGGCAATCCAGCGGCAAAATTATCAGTGAAAGAATAGCCAGGCTCAACATAGAAGAACATCTCATCCAAGATGCCCAGCATATCCCCGCCATTGGCATTTTCATCGCCATCAGACATATAGAAAGCGGTGAGTGCTGCTGAAAAGTTTCCTGCGGTAAGGGTCGGTTCCAAAAGTACGGAAACTACATTGGACCGTTCCGCTCCGGCGAGGTTCTTGTATCCGAGATCAAATTTCAAAGCAAACATGTCACCGAAACTTCCCAGAAACTCCGCACCGGCATAAAAATCACTGCCCATTTTAAATTCCGTCATCCAGTCATTCTGCATTCCGTAGTACACATCGAGAGAAAGGGCATCACTGAAAGCCAGTTTTGATACACCCTGAACATCGGTTACCGTATTTCTGGAATCATCGGAAACACCGAATAGCACTTGCTGTGTAAATATACCCGTATTGGCGGTATACTGGAACCCTCTGGTAAAATTTTCCGTAGTGATCATACTAAGACGTTTGTAGAGATAGTAGTTGAACTTTCCGTATTGATACACCAGATCTCCAACTGCGAATGTACCGATACCGGTTTCAAACGTAATATCAAACCCATCGAAATCCATCGACAACCATCGTTCACTAGGTAACCCCCCCCCGGCAGGAACACTACCCTTTGTGTCAGCATTTTTCGACCATGCCGTAGCATAGACATGTGCCGCAACCTTATCGGAAAACTTCAACCCCATACCAAGATCGAGTTCGCTATTGGTGAAATATCCACCTTCCATGTTTGCCCAAACATCAGCATCCAGAAATCCGCTGAACTCAACCTCGGGAGCCGCCGAAGCAACCACCCAGCACAGACCAACCGCAACTGCAACTTTTTTCATCATACCGCGCATAACCTCTCCTTTGAAGAATATTCAGTGTTCTTGCTGGTATACCTGGTCTCATCTTAAACAATTTCCATGCCAACCCTCGTTCCGTTTTTTTTCCATTTTTTCACACTGGAATCCCACCTTTGTTACAATTTTGTACTTATTTGTCTATTGTGGCACGCATTTGAGATTTTTCGGCCCATTTTTGTAACGGAGAAACCAATCACTACCGACCGATCGCTATAACAGAGGTATATTTACTATATTAAGAAATTAAAAAATTCCGATGGCAACAATCAACCGGAATTCATGAGTCACCCTGTAATCTAACCCGATTCATTGCACCTATGGCACATATTGAACTGCTTTTTGATATCAGTGAGTTGCAGTGGGTAGTCAGCGACAATGCCAATATCGAGGAATTTCTGGCAAAAACCGTTGAAATGACTGCACGGCACATGCAGGCCGACGTCTGCTCAATCTATCTCTACAACGAGAGTACCGAAACACTCTCCCTTAAAGCGACCCGTGGGCTCAATCCGGAGCTGGTCGGACAGGTATCCCTCAAACTCGGGGAAGGGATCACCGGACTGGCACTCAAGGAACTGCGGCCCATCTGTGAAAACCACGGAAGCAGGCATCCCAACTACAAATTTTTTTCCGGATTGCAGGAAGAAACGTTCGACGCGTTTCTTGCGGTGCCTATTATTCATGGAATCGTAAAAATCGGCGTCCTTGTGGTTCAGCGGAAAAAAGGGCACCACTTCTCACCCGAAGACACCATCGCTCTGCGCGCTGTATCCAATCAACTTGCCAATATCATAGAAAACGTACGTGAGCTCATCGCCATAAAGAATCTGCAGAATAAAAACGCGCCACAGCACACCGTGCCCCACGTTGCACTGAAGCTGATAAAAGGAAAAACCGCCGCCGCCGGATTCGCAATCGGTCCGGCACGCGTTGAGGTAAAATCCCGTTCTCTGGACCTTCTCGAGGAACGGGCGGCAACCGCTCAGCACGGACTCGACGATTTCAAGGCAGCAGTAGCCGCAACACGGCAACAGATAACCGAACGGCAGCAGGCGGTGGAGGAACGGCTTTCCGATGTTGCATCACTCATATTCACCGCCCATCTCATGCTCCTGCAGGACGACCTTTTCTACGGACATATCGTCAGTAACATTTCTGCGGGAATGAGTGCTGAACGGGCAATTCTCACGACGGCCCGCCACTACGTTGCCCTTTTTTCTACACAGGACAACCCCTACATGCGGGAAAAGGCGGACGATATCCGTGACCTTTCAATACGGGTGTTTGAAAACCTTCAGGGAACCGAGCAGGCGACAGCGGTCTTCAGAGATCATATCATCATCGCGCGCGAGCTTCTCCCGTCGGATATTCTGATTCTCTCGAGCGAAGGAATCGCCGGCGTGGTACTGATAGCCGGCGGGGTGACATCGCACCTCAGCGTGCTCGCCCGGTCGCTCGGAATTCCCCTTATCATTGCCGACGAACCGCACCTGCTCGACCTTCCGGCGGCGACGACACTCCTGCTCGACGGCGACACCGGTAACGTTCATGTCAACCCCGATGAGACCATACGAAACAATTTCGAGCAACGGGAAGAGGCCCGGCGGAAGCTGCTTACCCACCGCGACGCGATCGCCGATGTAACCCGTACCGCCGACGGCGTGCCGATTTCACTCCTCGCGAACATCAACCTCCTCTCCGATGTAAAGACCGCACGGGACCTCAAATGCGAAGGCGTCGGTCTCTACCGGACGGAATTTCCGTTCATCATACGGAGCACCTTCCCTACCGAAGAGGAGCAGGTGATCGTCTACCGCAAGCTGGTGGAGGGTATGGAGGGAAAACCGGTCACCTTCCGGACACTTGACATCGGCGGCGACAAGATACTCCCCTACTACGACCATTTTGCCGAGCAGAACCCGTTTCTCGGTATGCGGTCGATACGGTTCGCCCTGCGCAATATGGACATTTTCAGACAGCAGGTGCGGGCGATACTGCGGGCCGGTGAAGGCGCGCAGCTCGGTATCATGTTCCCCATGGTCTCCACGGTGGAGGAACTTATTGACGCACGGAAAGTTGTCTCGTCGTGCATCGACGAACTCCGTGGCGAACAGCTGCCGTTCAACGACGCGCCACGTATCGGTATCATGATCGAAATACCGGCAATGGTCGAGATCATCGACACCGTGGCGGACATGGTTGATTTTTTCTCGATTGGCACCAATGATTTTGTTCAGTACATGCTCGCGGTCGATCGCACCAACGAGAAGGTTGCCGCGCTCTACCTGCCCCATCACCCTGCCGTACTGCGGGCGCTCAATAGAATTGTTCAGACGGCCACTGCACACGGAAAGCCGGTTTCAATCTGCGGAGACATGGCGCATCAGGTGGAGTATCTGCCGTTTCTGCTCGGTATCGGCATTACCGCTTTGAGCGTTGATGCTGTTTATTCCCCGCAACTGCAGAAAACCATCGCCGGCATCTCTCTTGTCGAAGCGAAGAAGACCGCAGCACTACTGTTACGTGAATCCTCCACCAGCGCCATCGGCAGACTGCTCGGTATCGACGGCTGAACCCCGGAATTTCCCCATCCGTACTGCACAAGGTATTTTTACCGGTATGGTATCGTAGAGCCGCTGTACCACAACCACCGGTTCCCCGCTATGCGGTGAACCGGTGTATACACCTGATCGATTTTGCCGACAGCACCCCTTCACAAAGAATAGACAATATCAGCGCTGTTCGCCCGTAGTATGTTCATATAAAGCAGTAATCAGCCCACCCAATAACAAGGAGAACACTCTATGAAAGGGCCCTTAGTCAAGCGTCCGTATATACCCGTATCGGTCGTCTCCCTCCTGATCGTTGCAGGCCTTGTCTTTTATTCAACCTGCTCATTCGCCGATTCCAAACGACCCGAACGGGGAAGCGTACACTTTGGTGCGGCGAAACAACCCGATATAAAAACACCCGCCCATCTTGAACCGTTCAAAACCATGTTCGCCGACCTTGCCGAAAAAGTGGTGCCAACCGTTGTACAGGTGATCCCGACCAAAATTGATACGGTCATTTTTTCCAACAATCCGTTTTATCAGTTCTTCGGCGACCAGTTCGGTTTTGGTGATTTCTTCGGTTCTCCACGGCAGCGACGGGAAGCCCCGCCGCCCGTCGAAAAAAGGGAGCAGCGCCAGCAGGGACTCGGTTCGGGAGTAATCGTTTCGAAAGACGGCTACATTCTCACCAATTACCATGTTGTTGCAGGCGCCGATGAAATCGAGGTAAAAACCTCCGACAACCGAAGTTTTCAGGCTGATATCATCGGCACCGATTCACTGGCCGATGTTGCAGTCATCAAAATCAAGGAAAAGGTGAATGATCTGCCGATAGCGTACCTTGGCGACAGCGACAAACTGCGCCCCGGCGACTGGGCGATGGCAATCGGCAACCCGTTCAGTCTCTCCTCGTCGGTAACCCTGGGAATCGTTTCGGCACTCGGTCGAACCGGAATGGGCGATGCGAACGCCTACCAGAATTTCATACAGACCGATGCTGCAATCAATCCGGGTAACTCCGGTGGTGCCCTCGTTAATATTGAAGGAGAGCTGATCGGTATCAATACAATGATTTACTCCCGTTCTGGTGGCTATATGGGAATCGGCTTCGCCATACCGATTAATATGGCCCGGAAAATTATGGAGGATCTTATCTACGAAGGTAAGGTCTCACGCGGTTGGCTCGGAGTGATGATTCAGGAGCTTGATCAGTCGACCCGCGAAGCGTTCGGACTTGACGACAATATCAAGGGTGTACTCATCGGTGATGTGTTCAAGGGACAACCGGCGGATAAAGCGGGTATCAAACGGGGTGATATCATCATCAGTGTTGACGAAAAAAAAGTGGTCAACACCAACGATCTGCGTAACCGGGTGGCAGCGATCCGTCCGGGAAAAAAGGTCCCGATTGACATTATCCGGGACGGAAAAGAGAAAACACTCCATGTGACTCTTTCCGGCCGGGATAAGGCGAATACCGGCGAATCCGCCAGTGACGACAGCGACGACAACGACAAGTCCTCCGAAAATATGGCGGAACGACTCGGCGTAAAAGCAGGTCCGCTCACGCAGGAACTCCGTCAGCGACTTGATCTCGACGCCAAAGTGAAGGGTGTGGTGGTCATGGAAGTCGACCCCGGTTCACAGGCGGCAAAAGAGGGTATCGCAGAAGGTGATGTTATTATAGAGATCAACCGTGCTCCGATCGCGTCGGTGAAAGCGTTTTCCAGGGCACTGAAAAATCTCAAAACCGGCGACTCCGTACTCTTTCTGCTGCGGCGGCAGGGAAACACTTTTTTCAAAGCGTTCAAAATCAGGAAATAAACAACTCTCCGGCTTCGGGGCCACTCCCGAAGCCGTCTCCATCCTTTTGGCAGTAAATCTGCTTGACTCTCTTCTTTAGTAGAACGTATCTTACAGATTGCACCGTGCACATCATGAGTGCAGACGACCGGTATGCTCTCCGGTTTCTCAATGTCTCTGGCACATAAACGACATCTCAACTTCTACTATTTTCAGGAGGAACCCTATGATGGTTCAGTTGATAAAATTTCTCTGTTTAACCGCTCTACTCGGTATCGTATCATGCGGTGTCAGCGAAAAAACACTTGCCAACGCCGAGAAAAAAATCGAGGAACTCAAGGCGGCCGGTGTCCCCGACAGTACACTATCGACCGTTAAGGTCCACCTGTACCAAGCAAAAGATGCTCAGCAGCGGGGTAACATGGGTGTTGCAAAAAATGCCACAAAAGACATGAAGCGGGAACTTGCCGCGGTAGAAGCCAATTACAAAGAGAACCTCACCCGTCTTATGCCGGTGATTGATTCACTTAAATCAGTCATCCGAGCCACCCGCAGCGGTCTCACCGGTCTGCAGCTGAAAAAAATGGACAGCATGATGGTCGCCGTCGATTCGTTCGCCAATATGAAATGGTATCTGCAGGCGTATAACAAAGCGCAGGAGATCGCCGCGGTGATTCCGCAGTTTGACAAGGATGAAGCTCGTTCAAAAGAACTTCGTGATGTGGTTCCCGGCAAGTGGATATGTACCAACGTGACAAAAAGTAAAGAGGTAAGAGGTGTTCACGCTGTCGAGAAAAAGATATTCACGTTCAATCCCGATGGAAAAGTGACCCTGGTCGAGAATAAAAAAGGTCAGAGCGGCCCCTTCCTTAGAGAGGATTGGGAGTTCAGATCGTGGGGGGACTGGGATCTTCATGGCGATACCATCCATCTTTTCATCAACAGGTTTGCCTCGGTCAAACAGAATTTCGAGCGGCTCTATGTTGAAAAAGAAGGGAACAAAATCACCAAAAAACACTGGAAAAAAGAACCGGCCGAAACCTACGATTCTCTGATCACCGATGGAAGTCAGGACCGCTATATTACCTATGATGATCTTAAAGGCGATTTCGTAAAATCACGATAACATCGCTTTTTACGCCTTTGATTCAGGAAGCACCGGTTATCCGGTGCTTTTTTCGTTTAAGCACCCGGACAACCCAGCCTCTGCAACCATATCCGGCAATTCACTCTTACCCGAGGGCATGTTATATTTTTACTCGACTATAAAAAGGAACGTTCCGTTGCATGAAAATTCCATCTACCGGGTCCTTGATGCCAACTGCAATCGTCTGCGTGAAGCTCTCCGGATAATCGAAGAGTACTTCCGGTTTATCGTCAACCGGGAGGATACGTCAATCGAACTCAAGCAACTGCGTCATCAACTGGTGGAAGTGGAGCAATCGCTGGGCGCCGAGACACTACTCAGACACCGGGATACCGGGTGCGACTGTTTCGCCGACGGTAACCGCCCGGAGGAGATGTCGCGGGAGACCGTTTGGGACCTGTTGCGGGCGAACTTCAAACGGGCACAGGAAGCAGCACGGGTGCTTGAGGAATTCACCAAGCTTACCCCTGCACCGAATACCTCGGTGATCGCCAAACGGATACGTTTTTCACTTTACCACATGGAACAGCATCACTGCGGGAACACTGCCGATGGGTAAAAAGAAAAAGGATAAAAGCAACGCTGCACCCAAACGTGACGACGATTTCGGACATGAGATCTGGGGCATAGTATTCATTGCCACGGCACTGCTGATCCTCATAGCACTCGTCTCGCACTTTATTGCTCCGCGCAATAATATTCTCGGGTATTATTTCGGTACAGCGCTTGCCGGCGGCCTTATTTACTTCCTTGGCCCCATCTGTGTATTCTGTTTTCCCGTTGCCGTCGGCATACTGGGATTGCAGCGTTTCAGAGGAGAACTGCTCAATTTCAGAGTTCTGCTTTTCGGGGTACTTATCACCGGTGAAACCTGTCTGTTTCTCGCCATTCATCACCTGCCGCGCCTGCATGCCGACCCGACCCTTTCAATTCCGAGTAATCAGGTCGGCATAGCACTGGTCCGGTTAATCCGTCCGGCGTTCGGTCCGCATGTATTCGGCCCTTATTTCATCAGCGTGCTCATTCTTGTGGTGACGGTGCTTTCAGCCTTCCGGATTTCACCTCAGAAACTATTCGAGTGGATCAACAGCGGGGTGCGTTACTGCATCAATGCATTCAAAGTCAAATGGGCCGCCTGGAAAGAGGAACGGGCACTACTGAAAGCCGAACAGGAGGAGCGCGATGCCGAACGAAAGCGTCTGAAAGAGCAGCAGCGCAAACCGGATACGCCGAAAGACACCGCCAAACCACCGAAACCCGCCGGTGAAAAACCGGTACCCGCTGCCGCCGCAGCCGAAGTTCCCGCCGTCAAACCGCTCCCGGAGGAACTTGCCGGCAACGAAGCACTGCCGGAAGAGGAGGAAACGGCACTGCTTGTTGAAAAAGACATCGCCACCGTTGAAGAGGAAGCGAAGCAGCGGCTCGACCAGGAGCTTGCAGCCTTCCGCGCGAAGCGATCGGAACCGATACAGATCATGTCCATCGAGACTACCGAGTTCGATCCCGAAGAGGAGTCCGTTGACTTCCCCGAAGAGATGCTGGACGGCGACGTCGAAAGCGAAGAACATACCTTTCCCACAACCACCACCCGGAAAGTTGGCGTCGCAAAACCGTACGTGCTCCCCGATCCGTCGATTCTTCCCGATCCGCCACCGTTGGCGAGTATGATTGACAAAAGTGATATCGAGCAGAAATCGATGATTCTCGAGAAAACGCTCATGAATTTCGGGGTGGAAGGGAAAGTGGTGTTCGTGAGCCCCGGCCCGGTGGTCACCCGGTACGAAATCGAACTTGCCCCCGGCATCAAGGTCAGCAAAGTGGTCAACCTGCACGATGATCTCTCGATGGCGGTGGGCGGTCAGCGGATCCGGATCGAAGCACCCATTCCCGGAAAATCAGCGGTAGGTATCGAACTTCCCAATACCGAACGACAGATCGTCCATTTCAAACACATTCTCATGGCCGACGCCTTCCGGAAAACAAAAGCGAAATTGCCGATCATCATCGGCACCAACGTGAGTGGCGCCCCCTACGTGACAGATGTCACCAAAATGCCGCACGTACTTATTGCCGGCCAGACCGGTTCCGGCAAGAGTGTCTGCATCAACTCAATTATCTGCAGTCTGCTCATGACCATGAAGCCCGAGGATCTGCGAATTATCATGATCGACCCTAAAAAAGTGGAACTTGCTTTTTACGAGGGAACACCTCACCTGATGTCGCCGGTGGTCACCGAATCCAAAGAGGCGGTCAAAGCGCTACAGTGGGGAGTTATCGAAATGGAACGGCGGTACCGGATTCTGGCGAAAGTGGGAGCCCGTAACCTCGATTCGTTCAATGAGCGGATCGGATCGGGCAAATTCAACGAAACACTCTCCGAAGAGGACAATAAAAAGCTCCCGTTTATCGTTATCATTGTTGATGAACTTGCGGATCTGATGCTGACCGCATCGAGAGATGTTGAGGGTCTGATTCAACGTATCGCTCAGCTCGCGCGTGCGGTGGGAATACATCTGATCGTCGCGACCCAGCGTCCGTCGGTCGATATCATCACCGGACCGATCAAGGCGAATCTCACCTCACGCATCAGTTTCAGAACAATCCAGTCGACCGACTCCCGGACAATTCTGGGGCATGTGGGTGCCGAGAAACTTCTTGGTATGGGAGATATGCTGTTTCTGCGCAACGGTGCTCCGGAGATTGAACGGTTTCACGGAGCATTCATCAGTGAAGGTGATGTGGAAAAAATTGTCTCGGCAATCAAGGAACAACAGATAGAGATTGAAAAGATTGACAGTTTCAGCGAGGCGACAGGAGAGATCACCGGGGAAAGCGGATCGCTTGATGCCGGCGATCGCGATGACCTCTTTGAGGAGGCGGCACGTACCATCGTGAGTATCGGACAGGGATCAACATCGCTCCTGCAGCGACGCATGAAGATCGGATATGCCCGTGCCGGGCGTCTTATGGATGAACTGGAACGGGCAGGTTTCGTCGGTCCGCCTGACGGCAGCAAAGCCCGTGAGGTTCTTGTGAAACCCGATGAACTAGACGATCTGCTCGGCAGGTTGCGCTGAAGGAGCAATAATGTCCCTTGTACTTCCGGTAGTTACCCTTCTTTTTGCCGCAATGCAATTGCAGGCTGCAGAACCCGCTATCTGTAAACATTTACGGCGCAATTACGCTGATACTGCCCATCTGCAGATCGATTTTGAGCAGAGTATCTACTGGAGCGTCCGGGAAAAGACCTCAAAAAAACGAGGCAGTGCACTTCTGGCACCGGAAAACAAATTCCGGGTAGTAGCGGGAAACGATACCTGGGTCTGTGACGGGGTGGTCTGCTCCCAGTATAACAAACAGAGCAATCAGGTAGTACTGCGTAACTTTTCGGACCTCGACATCACCACACGACCTTCCCACCTGTTCACGACATTACTTACCAACTATCGTTTCGAGGAGCAAAGTCGCACCGACCGGGAAGTTACCCTTGTGTGGCACCCGGACTCCGCATCGTCCAGCCAGTATACCGCACTGACCCTTACCGTCGCCCTCCCGAACGGAGTCGTACAATCACTGAAATTTACTGATACCAACTCGAACATACATACCTACATTTTCAAAAAAACTGTTTTCGGTAAAAAACAACCGGAAGCAACGTTTGAATTCGAGGCACCGAACAATGCGCATATTATCGACAACCGCCATTAGACTGCGCGCGGCAGTCACCGCGGCTTCCACAGTGCTGCTGTGCGGTATTTCCATTTCCGGCCAGAACTGCAGCCAGGAAAAAGGCCTTTCCTCCAACGATATCCGATGGTTGATCGGTGCCAGTGACACCCTCTGGATGGTCGCGGAACGGGGAGACGAACTTGCGCTCAACCTTATCGAGGGTGAAGCTGCCGTAGCTGATCCAACCCGTGAGAGCAACTGGAAATCCTTCACCTTGGGCTGCCGTAAAATCGGCATTAACGACCTGATCACCGGTGCGGGAACCACGGTCGCCAGCTTTGATACCGCACCGAATGTCATCTGGACGTATGACCACCGTACCGGAAAATCCGGAGAAACTGCCTTTACATGGCCCGACGACACCATAGAACGACAGTTTACCGTCAGTGACATTGCGGAGGCGAACGGCAGCTACTGGCTCGCCTGCCTGGACGGTGGCCTGGTGGGATGGGACGCGGAACGAGACAAGAAAACCCTCTTTTTTCCCGGCAACGATACCGGATACAATCAGCCCGGAGTCAGGTCGAATCAGTTTCCGCCGCACGACACAACCCGTCGCGTAACCGGTGTCGAGGTACTGTATGATGACTCCCTGCTCCTTGTTACCACTCCTTCACGGCTCTGGTTCTTCTCCTGCGGCGATTCGTCATGGGACAGCAGCATTGCCGCCGGCGTGAGCGGTTCGGCGGTTCAGAGCCCCCGGTTCGAATATCTGTTCGTCAACGGTACCGATCCCGCCCGTCCGGTCTACTGCATTATCTCCGATGAAGAGGAGAGCGAATCGGGAGATGCGGACCGGCTCCTGTACAAATACAATCGTTCCGAACGCCGCTGGGAAACGATGTTCGACCCTGCCCCCAAAGCAATGACCTTCGGTCACTCCGGATATTTCTGGGCACTGTTCGATGTGGAGCGCCCCGGCACTACCCTCAGAAACGTCATCCGACTCTACCGCGATACTCTGGGAGACACCGGTACAATGCTCAACCCGCAGCCGGTCACCGACGATGCCGCCATTCACACACGCATGACCGGCACGCAGGATATCGATGTACCGGGAATATTCAATGATATACTCTACGCGCCGCGTACCGATTCCTCCGGTCATCTCTGGATCGCCACCTCCGAAGGTCTGTTTCTCTCCCCGGAGGAAAACCCCGGCAGTGCGGCAAGTGACACCGCACCATTTATCCTCATCAAACGGGCTCCCACTATTGACGCGGGACTGAAGAAAACCTACGCGCGTCCCGGCATTCTCACCCCGATGGTGCACAGCTGTAAATTCATTTACAACATCAAGGCGGACCGCGCCGACGTTACGATCAGAATTTATGATTACAATATGGACCATGTGAAAACCGTCATTGAAAAGCGACCGCGCATTTCCGGTTCACAGGGAGGACCGCTCGGACGGAGTACCGTCGAGAGTGAAGACAGCTGGGACGGCACGAATGAACAGCACCGTCCGGTGGCGCCGGGAATTTACTACTACAAAATCACCACTTCCAGCGGAGAACGGGCTTTTGGAAAAATTGTCGTGGCACGATAGCCATCTGAAAACGGCAGGGGTACTGCTGCTCGGAATACTGCTCCTTGCCGGCAATGCACGTGCGTCGATGGTCGGAGGAGAGTCGGGTGCCTACCTGCGGTATCCGGTCGGCGCAGCCGCACTGGCCATGGGTGGTGCACAGAGTGCCGCTCCCGCATCGCTTGCGTCGTGGTGGAATCCCGCCGTACTCTCCAGAGAAAAGCAGCGCATAGCAACCCTCGGCGGCGGAATCCGCCCGATGGGTCAATCCGACGGATTCGTCTCCTATTCCTTCAAGGTGCCACCGCGTGTCGGCATGGGACTCTTCCTGCTCTATCGGGGCGACCCCTTTCTCAATGATCTTTACGATGAAGATGAGCGTCCCCTGGGTCATGCGGCGTATACCACCATCACCGGGAAGATCGCCCTGAGCTATTACCTCACCCGCAAGCTTTCCGCCGGGTGCAACATCTCAATCCACTACGCGAAGCTTCCGTCAGGCTATACAGGAGATAATGTGGAGTACGCCACGGCGAGCAGTATCGGGTCATTCGACTTCGCCCTTTCGTACCTCTTTTCCGACCGGCTGACCCTTGCGCTCCTGCTTAAAGACACCGGTACCCGCCTGAACTGGAATTTTGAATCAAGCTACGACTACAGCGTACCGCACGACGACCGCTCCCTACCGGCTCTTATATTCGGCAGTTCCTACAGCACCTTGCTGCTGGATCGCCCGTTTATCTGGAATTTTGATATGCGCGGTTACGTATTTACCGGAGAGTGGAAAAAACTTGAGCGGCCGCAGGTTTCCCTTTTCAGCGGCTGGGAGTGGCAATACTGGAAAGAATTTTCCGCCCGTCTGGGGGTGGGGGATCTCCTGCTCAATGGCGATATCACCTCCGGCAACGGAAATTACACCCGGCGTTTTTCTTTCCGGCTTGCCGGAGGGTTGGGATATGATATGAGCAGGCTGCGTCCAGGGATGCGGCTCAATTACGCCGTCAGTACCGATAAGGTCTGGGCGGGGGTCAATCAGCAGATTGACATAACCTATTCGTTTTAATAAGGAACACGGAGCTTTTGATGAATAACCTTTTACGCCACGCCGGCTGTGCGATACTGATCGCCATACTGGCAGGCGGCGTCACCGCCCAGAGTGCGTTTTTCAGTTATGTCGAGGAACCTGTCCACCCCCGTTCGACCGCAATGGGAGGATCGGGAACCGCAGGCGGCAGCGGCGGGTTTTCCTATTACAATCCAGCAGGTCCGGCAACCCTTGACCGACCGTTTGTTACGTTCGAATACGGCCGTCAGTGGAGTGATATGTCACGCGGCTATATCGAAACCGCCTTTCTTTTTCCTGAATGGTTCATCGGCGGTTCATTTATGACACAGGGAGTTTCCTTCACTCCGGTCGATGAATTCGGTACCCCACTCCCCGGTGAAGGAACCCAGCAGGAGTCGCAACTGACACTGCTCACCGGCTGGAAAAACGACCGCGTCGCGATCGGTGTTGCCGTAAACGGTCTGCAGCATCATATTTACGATGCCGATGCATACGCACTTTCGGCAAGTGGCGGAATAACTGCGACACTACTTCCCGGAAAACTTGGTATCGGTGCCGCACTCGTACAGGCGGGCAGGCTCCACCGGGGATTCGACGACAATAAATTCACCGTACATAAAGACTCAATGCCGACCTCCGCACGGCTCGGTGCCACCCTCAACGATACTCTGTTCAGTAAATTGCCCACGACCCTTCAGGTCGATGCGGTATACAGCCTCAACTATTCGCGAGTCATGGTTCCGGTGGGCATCGAACTGCGGCCGATAGCACCGCTTGCGATACGGCTGGGGAAACGGTTCAATCACCCGACTGATCTGTTTACCTGCGGAATAGGACTCTCATGGGAAAATCTCTCGTACGATGTCGCACTCATTCCGACGGGACTTGAAGGAGATGCCGGTCTGAAATGGCGAATGGGTCTCACCTACGCTCTGGCACGCAAGAAACAACCGGTGCCGGAAACAGATACCGCCACCGTACCGCAGCCGCAAACCACCAATACCGAATCATCGCAAGAACCCGCGCCGGCTGACACGGCAACAACGATCGATTCCGCGGCAGCTCCACAGGCTGTAGATTCCGTGGAAACAGAACCTCCTGCGGATACTTCGGAAACCGTTCACGCCGACAGCATCACGACTCCCGAACCTTCCGACAGTGCCCCCGCCGTAACTGAATCACCGCTGCAGCAGGATGCGTCGCAACCGGCACCGGCAATGTCGGCAGAACAACCGGTGGATGGAACCACGCCCGCACCGGTTAATGATTCCACCGCAGCCGCAACCGGTGAAACGGAAAAAAAACCTGCGGCACCGGCGGACTCCACGACTGTCAAGCGGTGAGCCGTGCACCGGTGCGAGGCGCACATCGGTTTTCGAGCAACAGGACTCTTCGGGAGCGCTTACCCCTGCAGGCAACGGTTATGAGCTGTATGCGGAAGTGACTGTCACTGCAAACTATTCCTCCGGAACTTTGCATCTTTTATCTTTCAGTTGCAAGTATATTATTGTATCTTTAGGAGTTACATGGTACAATACAACTTCGGCGCGCCCGTCAGCCGGGCGGATGCGCCCTGAACCCTGTAAAGGTGAAGACTATGGCATTCTCGTTTCTTTCGAATGATCTTGGTATCGATCTCGGTACCGCAAATACGTTGGTATACGTGCGCGGCCGCGGGCTTCTTATCGATGAACCGTCGGTTGTTGCAATTGACAAAGCAACCAGGAGAGTCGTCGCGATAGGCCTGGAAGCAAAGCGGATGCTCGGGCGGACTCCCGGGGAAATTGAAGCCATCCGGCCGATGAAAGACGGTGTGATTGCCGACTTCGACCTTGTTGAACAAATGCTGAAATATTTCATCCGCAAAGTTCAGAAATACCGTTTTTATTTCCGTCCGCGGGCGGTGATCGGTGTTCCCTCGGGAATTACCGAAGTGGAGAAACGCGCGGTAGTGGACAGTGCCGAAAGTGCCGGCGTCCGTGAGGTGCATCTGGTTGCCGAACCGATGGCATCGGCTATCGGTATGGGTATACCGGTCTATGAACCCTCCGGCAACATGGTAATCGACATCGGCGGCGGCACCGCTGAAATCGCCGTTCTCGCGCTCAACGGTATGGTCTGCGACATGTCGGTGCGCATCGGCGGCGACGAAATGGACGAGGCGATCGTCTCGTACCTTAAAAAAACCTATAATTTACTCGTGGGAGAGAGTACCGCCGAGCAGATAAAAATCCAGATCGGCTCAGCCTTTCCGCTCGAAGATGAACTTGAAATGGAGGTGAAGGGCCGCGATCTCGTTGCCGGTATTCCCAAAACGCTCCGTATCACCTCGACCGAAATCCGCGACGCACTCAACGAACCAATTTCAACCATCATCGAGGCCGTTAAACAGGCACTTGAACAGACACCACCGGAACTTTCCGCCGATATTCTCGATAAGGGAATCATCATGACCGGCGGCAGCTCGCAGCTGCGCGGGCTTGACGAACGTCTCAGGCAGGAAACGAATCTTCCGGTCAATGTCATTGATGAACCACTGACCTGTGTCGCCCGCGGATCACTGAAAATCATCGAAGATCTCGAACGGTATTCTCCGGTACTGATGCCGCTCGGCAGAAAAAACCGATAAACCGTTGCCGGCGTACCGTCACGAATTCGCCGGCGGAAAGCGGAACACCTTTGACCGTGGCGTAACACGGTTATACGCCGGATAAGAAGAGCGATGCATTCGATTTTCACCCTCATTATCTCTCACCGCAGATTTTTCTCACTTGTTCTGACATCGCTTCTGAGCCTTCTGATGATAACTTCATCGCCGGTCAGGCAGGAGGAGACCCTCCGGTTTCTCTCGATGACCATATTTTTTCCGTTGCAGGTGGCATTGAGCCAGACGACAAAGATCAGCAACGTATTCAGTGAAAACCGCCATCTTAAAGCCGAGGTAGTGCGACTGAGCGCCGCCGTCGCTGAACTGCGTGAGGAGTCGCTTGAAAACAAGCGGTTGCGTAATATGCTTGATCTTGCCGACAACTTCGACTACAACCTTCTTCCGGTACGGGTAATTGCTCAGGATCCCTCACCCGCACTACGGAGCATTGTCGTCACCGCCGGTAAAACCGACAGCATCGCCATGTGGATGCCGCTGGTCAATGAACGAGGAGTTGTCGGCAAAGTGGTACAGGTCATGCCGCGGATTAGCCTGGTGCAGCTGCTCCGGGATCCGTCAAACCGTACCGGGGTACTGTTCCACCGGACACGGGCCACCGGGATTCTCGAAACTGAAAACGGCCATGATTTCTTTGTACAGTGCCGCAACCATGAACCGATTGAGGTGGGGGATACCATCGTCACTTCGGGTCTCGGCGGCATCTACCCGCGGGGGCTCACCGTCGGCCTGGTGAAAAAAATCCAGAAGGATCCCGACCCGCTCTTCAAACAGATCGCCGTTGCACTCAGTGTTGATTTCAATCATATCGAGGAACTGTTCATTATGCGTCTTTCGCCGCAATGGTCCGCCTTCCGGAGCGAACTTGATTCAATCGAGTTTGACAATGACTAGTACACTGCTGCGCTGGACGGGCCTCTTTATTCTGGTCTACATTCTGCAGACCACTCTTATTCCGGTTATAACCGTCTTTGGTGTCCGGCCAGACCTCCTCATTGTCACGCTCTTTTTTCTGGCAGTAAAAAAGGGAGGCAGCGCAGCGGTATTCACCGGGTTTCTGATCGGCCTCGCTCAGGATTTTTATTCCCCGCAGATTCTGGGACAGAATGCACTGGCGAAATCGGTGATCGGTTATTTTGCGGGAATCTTCAACGAAAAAGTAATGCGGCTCGACCCGTTTATACAGTTAGTACTGCTGTTCACCTCATTCATCATTCACGACGCCATTTATTACACCGTTGAAATGGTACAGAATGGCACGCCACTGCAGACTGTCGGTACCCGCCTCATCACCACCACGATGCTGCGGGCCGTATACTCACTCTTTTTCGCCCTGATCCCGACTTTTCGGGAGCTACTATTTACATCAGATTACAGACGGTAGGCCGCCCATGCCGTTCGGGACGATTCTTCAGGATGACCAGAACATCAGACGTTTCAAAAGCGTACTGCTTGTCGCGACAATCTCCCTGTTTATTTTCGTGCTCATTGCAAGGCTTGTTTATGTTCAGGTAGTACTTGCGGATGAAAACATCCGACTCTCCAAAGAAAACGCGATGCGTCTGCGTATCATCATTCCTCCACGGGGCCGGATTTTCGACCGTCACGGCAGAGTCCTCGCCCGCAACCGTCCCTCGTACTCGATCTGTGTCCTTCCTTACAAACTGCGCAACCGTAAAACGGTAATTTCCTCGCTCTGCTCGATTGCCGACAGCACCGGCACGACCGTCTTCGACAGCACCGAACTTGAAAAGCTCTTCCGTAAAGCATCCTACCGGCGGTTCGATGCCACACGCCTGATGGAGGATGTTTCAATGGAACTCGTCAGTATTATCGAGGAGCACTCCATGGAACTTCCGGGAATCATCGTGGAAACAGAATCCCGTCGTGAATACCCGCTCGGAAAAGCAGCTTTTCATGTACTTGGCTATATGAGTGAAATTCCCGAGCGACAGTTCGACAGTCTCAAGGAGAAGGGGTACTTTTACGGAGACCTTATCGGCAAATCGGGAATAGAGCGGCAGTGCGAATCGATTTTCCGGGGAGTTTACGGAAGAGAGTACATTGAGGTCAATGCCTACGGCAAGAGCCTCGGCCCCATCAAGACGATTCCACGTATCGACCCGATCCCGGGCAATGACGTCAAACTCTCCATTGACGGTGCGCTGCAGGTGGCGGCCGAATTCGCATTCCCCGATTCACTCAAAGGGGCTCTGGTCGCACTCAATCCGCGCAGCGGTGAAGTACTTGCCATGTACAGTTCACCCTCGGTTGACCCGAATATATTCTCGATGTCGTCGCTGCTGCGCAGTAAAAACTGGTCGGTTATCGCAACCGATTCGAACCTGCCGCTCAACAACCGCGCCATTGCCGGCACCTATACTCCCGGTTCGACCTTCAAGCTCATCAGTGCCCTTACGGCTCTTGAGGAAGGGCACATGACCGGAAGTTCAAAAATGCCGGTACCCTGTACCGGCGGATACCGGATCGGTTCCCGGATCGCCCACTGCTGGAAACTCAGCGGTCATGGACGACTGACCCTTATCGGCGCAGTGCAGCAGTCGTGCAACATTTACATGTACCAGTTGGGGTTGCGGTTCGGCGATAAAGTAATAAACCACTACGCATCGATGATGGGATTGGGAGCTCCTACCGGTATCGGCATTCCGGGAGAGCGCAGCGGGTGGCTCTCAGGCGAAGAGGCATACAACAAGCGGTTCGCCCGACGGGGCTGGAAGTGGACCACCGGACTGGTGCTTGATCTTGCCATCGGACAGACACAGGTTGTCACCCCCATTCAGCTCGCACTCATGGTGGGCGGCCTTGGCAACAGTAACATGTTGTATACGCCGTTTCTTATTGAAGAGGAACGCAGCAACAGCGGAATGCTCATCAATCGTCATGATCTTCATGTTAAAAGAATTCTCTCCTTTGATTCGGCAACGGTCGCCACCATGCACGAAGCACTCGGCAGTGTCATCCGACCGGGAGGAACCGGCAGAAGAGCGGCGGTTCCCGGTGTGCCGGTGGGAGGGAAAACAGGAAGCGCTGAAAACCCGCAGGGCGATCGGACCCATGCACTGTTCGTTGCCTGTGCGCCGATCGAAAATCCTGTTATCTCGATAGCTGTGGTCGCTGAAAATGCCGGTCATGGCGGCTCCGTAGCCGCACCGATCGCCGGTGACGTACTGCGATACTTTTTTTCGGAAACGGAAGAAGGCAGAGAGGTTGTCCGGCAACTTGGAGTCGATTCAAGTACCACTGCACGACTGGCCAAACGCGTCAAACCGATTGTCGATGAAGTTCAACGCTACTATCCCCTGACAGAGGAACCATGAAGGAACTCAATAAAAAGGGCGGTTTCGATACCTCGCTGTTTCTGTCGGCGCTGGCACTCTGGACAATTGGCATATTTCTTGTCTACAGCGCCACCTATATTCACGAGAGCGGCCCGCTCGCCCACCTTTACCGCCAGCAGATTATCTGGGTGGTCATGGCGGTTATCATCATACTGGTGACCATCTCGATACCGGGCCGGTATCTGTACAACGGAGCCTACATATTTTACGGAATATCACTGGTCATGCTGCTGCTGGCACTCGCCATGGGGATAAGTGCGAAAGGTGCGGAACGGTGGATAATGGTTGCCGGTGTCAAGGTACAGCCCTCGGAGTTCGCCAAAATAGGTCTGCTGCTCGCCCTGGCGCGGTATTTCTCTGAAAAATCGATTTCACTCTACCGGCTATCCAGTTTCACCGTCCCGGTGCTGCTGATCGGTGTTCCGTTCCTGATGGTGCTCAAGCAACCTGATCTGGGCACCGCAGGGGTGTTCTGCGCCATGGCACTGCCGATGTTCTTCTGGAGTGGCCTCGGGCTGCTTGATCTCTTTTTTCTACTCTCACCCATGCTCTCACTCGGGCTTTCCGGAATTCCGCTGATTCTCTCCTTTGCTGCGGAGCGAAGTACCGGCATCGGCGAATCGGTTCCCTGGGGATTTTTCTTCCTCTCACTCTGTGCGGTACTGTATTTCACCCGCCCTCCGATACTCATCATGATCGGTGTGATCATCGGGAACCTGACCACCGCCACCATCACCACGATTGTATGGAATAACTTTCTCAAGGATTACCAGAAAATGCGGATCATCAGTTTCATTAATCCGCAGGCAGATCCATTCGGTGCCGGCTATCAGGTTATCCAGTCAAAAGTGGCTGTCGGATCGGGGCACCTCTTCGGCAAAGGGTTTCTCAAGGGGACGCAGACCAAACTGTCGTTTCTTCCCGAACAACACACCGACTTCATATTCTCCGTACTGGGGGAACAATTCGGTCTGCTCGGCTGTACCTTCGTACTGCTGCTGTTTCTGTTTCTCATCGCCAAGTCGTACTCACTCACCCGCCACATCCGCAACCGGTATTTCAATCTGGTTATCGTAGGCGCGGCATCGATCATCGCTTTTCACACCTTTATCAATATTGCCATGACGATCGGCATGATGCCGGTGACGGGAATTCCGCTGCCATTTCTGAGTTACGGTGGATCCTTTACCCTCACGGTGGCGATACTAATCGGGTTGATACTCAACAGCAGGATGTCGGCAGGCCGGGACTGAGATCTTCTCCCTTCCTGTTTCCTCCAACCTGCCGCACTCCCCTTTGTTCCACGGGTTCCTGCCCCATTCGATACTCGGTGTACAATGATGGTATATTTGATACAGTGAAAGCGTTTGAACCACCCCTTAGGATACCAATGTATCATACGAAAACGACGTACCACCGGGAGTAGCTCCGATTCAATGTTGCCGTTTTCCGTTAGACCGGTACATTCAAACCACGTAAAATGCCCCCGTGCGTTCAACGAACATCAACGGAGAATACCCTTTGAAGACCAAAAGGAACCTTACCGGCGACCCGGTAGCGAAAGTCCTTATTGCAATGACACTGCCCATGATCGTGGGGATGCTCAGTACCGTCGCATTCAACCTTGTGGACACATGGTATATCGGTAAACTGGGAACCACGGCACTAGCGGCAATGAGCTTTACGCTGCCGGTGGTCATGCTTCAGGGGGCAATATCCATGGGCCTGGGTATCGGTGCCGCTTCGGTGATATCCCAGGCGATCGGAAAGCAGGATACCATATCGGTCAAACAGTTGACGACCAGTGCCCTGTTTCTTTCGGTATCACTGGTTACCGCGGTGGTAAGTGTCGGTCTCTTGACTATTGTGCCACTCTTCAGGATAATGGGAGCGAACGAATCGCTGCTTCCACTGATAAAAGAGTATATGACGATCTGGTATTGCGGTGTTCCCTTTATCGTGATTCCCATGGTCGGAAACAATGCAATACGGGCGACCGGCAACACCACAATACCAAGCGCAATAATGCTGTTCGCCGTGGTATTGAATACCCTTCTCGACCCCCTGTTTATCTTCGGTATCGGACCGTTTCCGCAGTGGGGGCTCAAAGGTGCCGCAGTGGCTACCGTATTCTCACGGATGGCTTCATTATGTATCTCCCTTTACTTTCTTCACTTCAGGTTTGCCATGCTCACGGCCAGGTTCAGCACTTTTCGTTCCATTCTCGAAGCCTGGAAACGGATCCTATATATTGCTCTCCCGGCAGCGCTTACCCAGATACTCATGCCCTTTTCCATGGGGTTTCTGACGAGACTGGTAGCTACCTACGGGGAGAATGCGGTAGCTGCCCTGGGAGTTGCCAACCGGATCGAATTCTTTGCCTTCGCGCCACTCATGGCACTGGGTGCTGTATTCATTCCCTTTACCGGCCAGAATCTTGGTGCGAAAAAATTTGACCGGATTACCGAGGGGTACCGTTTCGCCACCCGTTTTGCACTGCTGCTGGGAATAGCGGCCCTGGCACTGTTTCTACTGTTTAAAACCGGGATTGCGCACCTGTTCACCACAACACAGGAGGTGATCACTATTGTCGGTTTGTATCTCTCCATTGTCGCCATCGGCTATGGCTTTCAGGGAATCACCGCGATCAGCAGCTCTTCCTTCAGTGCCTTGAACAGACCGCTGCAGGCGGCTGCCGTCAACCTTCTCCGCCTGGTGGTTTTTCTGATCCCGCTGGCACTTATCGGATCACATTTCTGGGGACTTCGCGGAATATTTGGCGCCATGTCCATAGCCTCGGTGGGTGCAGGATCCCTTGCGCGGATCTGGGTGATGCATACGGTTCGTTCGCTGACACTGAAGTGATTTCCGGAACTCAGGAATCAGAAAAATAGATGCAGTTTGTCCGGACCCCGCCGTTGAGTAGTCATCATCCCGATTGCAACAACAATGAAACCCCGCCATCAATACATAGTATCAGTTTCATACTATAATGCAGGAGTTCGGCATTCGGGATTGATATCGGTATCGCCTTTTATTCGGGTCATTTTCGATTCCGATGCCCATCCCGACACAGATTATTTCAACCGGGAGTGTGCAAATTATCAGGAGCGTATAATAAGAACGGGACCTGCATCTTCATACAGACCCCGTTCGTTTACTCTTTTTCTTACCGTATCCGGGAAACCGGTGCCTGAGGACTTGGCATTACCGGCATTTCCCGAACATCATTTATAATCAACTACTTTTTTGTCAGATACGCAATCTGTTTATACTGGTATTCTCCGGCCCTGAAAACAACCAGGCAGGGTCCGGCAGCAGCTGCCGTCTGTTTGCGGTCAATGGAATAGGTACCCGCAGCCTGCTGATGACTGACAATTTCTGACCGTAGACGGCCGTTGAGATTGTAAAGACGCAGCGAAACGTATCCCGCTTTGGGAAGTGAATAGGTAATTTTACCGCTGCTTGAAACAGCACAGCTGATGCTCCTTACTGCGGCAGCACGCTCCGCAGGTTGCACCGACATACCCGGATTTTCCGTTTCCGGAGAATCCCAGAGTTTAGCCAGCATGTCAAGCTTCCGGGAGTCGGTGGTGAGCCAGGTACCCCATCCACCTGAATTTGATATCGGATCGTAGGGCGAAGTGAAAATTCCGTATGTATCGGCTGATTCCGGGTTGATTGACCAGTAGAAGGAATCATAGATACCTTCCTTGATCAGGTAGTTCACAAAGGCTTCCTGCCACTGGCGGTCGGTCGTTTTATCGGTGAGGTAACTGTAGCGTTTCTGATGACGGGTCTCTGATTTGTTCGGCCAGTCCATGTTACCACCGAATTCCCCAATACAGATTGCATACCCGAGGGCTTTCAGGTACCCGTAATGCTCATGCCATCCCATTGCCAGTTTATCCGGATCGATCACAATCTGACACTTCGCGTCACCAAAGGCATCTTCAATGAGACCGGCACACTCCGGCTGCGCATCAAGATCAGCGAACATCGGCTGGGTACATACGGCAGGACCGTAGCAATGCGGCGAGAACACCAGCTTGTTCCTCGGCATTTTGGGTGGATTAGATCCTGCTTCAAAAAGATTCTCGCCCCAGTTGGGATTGGTGGCCGGATTTCCGTGCGGGGTGTCGTTTTTCGAATCCGGAGTGCCGTCCTGATTGCCGTTCGAGCCCCCGATTCCCTGAGCGAAAATCAGAATGTGCGGATTCACCGAGCTGATCGCCTCGTAGGCCTGATCGATCAATGAGCACCATTCGCTCCAACTGTAATCCCAGGGTTCGTTGAAAATGTCAATCCCCATGATGTTATCAACACCGATTTCATCCCCGAGCCCGGCCAGTGTCTTCAGATCAGCCAGCCACTTCGAGACATCGTATGCCTGAATGCGGGTAACACTGCTCGGGTTGTTGCTTGCGGCACAGGAACAATCCTCCCGGCTGAACTCATAATCTTCGCGGTTCGCATCTGTATAGGGAGGACGTGCATCGATACGGCCAGCTCGCCAGCCGACATAGTTGGAGCAGGAGTGCATATCCAGAAGAACGTAGAGCCCGGCATCGGCACAGGCTTTCACCACCTCCTTCAGGGCAGTATAAGCACCTTGAACACGCACTTTCTCGGAATTTTTAAGGTTCGGGTTCCTCCCCTGCGGGTCATTGTCATCAAGCGTCTGCGGAGCAACAGGCATTCTTACACTGTTGAATCCAAGCCTTTTAATTTCAGCCGCATCCGAAGCAAGGGTACGGTTGCTCTCATTCCAGAAAACGTTGCCGATGTACATCTCCATCGGCGCGCCACCCGGATTTTTCTCATCGGAAGGAAGCTCACTCCGTCCTTCAAGGCCGAACCATGATCCGCCTTTAACCCGGAATGATGATCCATTAAGGGTAATGTGTCCCGTCTCATCAACTGCCCACTCATTCGCAGCCTGCGTTGCCGTACCTATTAACAGTGTTGCCACCAGTCCGATCAAACGTACATTGCTTCTTCTACGGTTCATCAGTACAACCTCCATTCTTATGCTTGCCAGCCACTTAACCGTTTTAACTTGATATCACAGATTCTATATGTTTTTTTTCACCCTACTTAGCGGAGTTAATGTTGATCTCTCCCCTCTTCAGCTTAGACATTATTAGTGTCGGGGTTTTTATCTTAAGTTCGCTTTAACTTAACATTAAGATATTTTTATCATTTTCTTCCCCGGAGGAGCACCGGCATTACTTTTTGACAAGCTGGATGGAATTCACCCAAAGGGATAACGCCGGTTTCACCTGTTTTGTTACGCTACGCCGGTTTTGATCAGAGGATTTTCAGGGACAAAAAAGCGTAATGCGACATCAATGTCGCCTTACAAGGCATTTCCGCTATAGTACCCGTTGCCTGCCAACCCGGTACCGACCAATCGCCGGCCAGGACGAGGTGCAGCAATACCGTTCGTGTATTTAGTTCCTATTCAGGATTGAACAGTTTCTTCCAGAACGGTCATTGAGAGTTGGGTGAGGTTCTCGAACTCCTCGAAATGACACATTTTAACGGGAAACTCGGTCACACTTCGATCAACTCAGTGCATCGCTTCGAGAGCCCTTCGATGCACTCAGGGACCACCTCAGTGTCCGGAAATGGCCAATTCTGAACAGGAACTATTTATATAGTATCCTTACCCTTCGTACCCATTACCCAAGGACGCCGGGCCACCTTTGTGAGAGAATTCACGATGATAGACCGGGCCGTTACCGCATTCCATACCTATTACCCACCAGATGCTCAAAGCGGGAGTACCGGTGAACGGTAGTTGAACATGACGGGGTATAGTGCATGGCAAACGTAGTGCGATCAAGAATCCGGATCGTTCCACATACCGTCTCTTCAGCATGCACCCGACTTTGCAACAGGAACAACAGTAGCAGCACCACCAATTTCACCTGCAGATCTGATGGACAGGTTCTGATTTGCAATCCTTTTTTGAGTCATGAGAAACGGATCAGAACTACAGGTTGCTCAATCCGTTTTAACAATCAGAATTAAAACACGTGAGAAAACAGTACAAATGCAGGAACAACGCCCACATCATCTCAGGGCATCCATACGGCAGGTGTCAACACATTTTTCTTTGCAACAAGGCAGTGTGCAGTCAGTTCATTTTCAGATCTTTATAACAGTCCATATAACAGAATTCAGGCTTAAGTAAATTATCTCTCCACAGGTGAATGGAGCCACCCCGGCACCGCTTCAGTTCATTGCATTTTCCACACGCCGAAGTAGCGACCCATTTCCTGTCGCGAAATTTCTTAAATTTATTTTTCCACAAATATGCCAGGCTATCAGTAAGAACATTCCCCTCAAAAAACTGTTCCGAATTGTTTGAACAGCCCGTCACCGTTCCATCGCAAAGTACCGATGCGATATTTATTCCGGCCCGACAGAAAAACGGCTGGGTACGCACTTTTGTATCGATTGCAAAGGGCAGCCACCCTTCGCAACTGAGGCTCAGCTCCAATCCGCATTTACCGAGATCTACTTTTCTTCTCTCGATCCAATCAAGCATTCGTCTTGTTTCGGCTATTGACAAATGTAATTCGCGATTTCCGGCCGCTCTTCCAGCGGGAAATATCCTGAATAATCGCCAGGCATTTACACCATTTGCAATAAGCACGTCCGCGACATCATCCAGTTCACTGATATTCCGTGGATGTACGCAGGTGACCACATCTCGGTAGGCGATCGCGCTTGCAGAGACGGTCCGGATTGCTCTGATTGCCCGCCGGTATGAATCCCCTTTTCCACGCAGCCAGTTATGACCCTCTTCTTTTCCATCGAGGCTGATCGTGATACTGTGGATATCATTTTCAAGCATGGTTTCAAGCATACGCTCATCGAGGTCGTAGCCATTCGAGACCATTCCCCAATGGAAATGCAGTTCGTGCAGTTTTCGGATCAGTTGCGTAAATTCCGCATGAAGAAGCGGCTCTCCCCCGGTAAGAACGATTGCCGGCTTCGGCGAAAAGTAAGCAGCTACATTTTCCAGTATTCTCACCCAGCTCTCGGTAGTAAGAGCTTTGAAATTTGTCTTTGCACTGCAATCAGACCCGCAATGCCTGCAGGCCAGATTACATGCCCGTGTAATCTCAAGGAACAGATAGAGCAATGGGTGCTCTTTACATTCAGCTTTTTTGTACAGCTGATGTAAAAACGATCTGGCAGATACCGGCAGGAATTTCATTGTTTACGACGAGCGGTCACGTCGGACACATCAGCAGCGGTTTTATCTATGGTGGTATCAGCAAAAAAGCCGCCATTTTCGGTACTGTCCCTATCCTCAATAATGGCCTGATGCCGGTAGGTAGCGGATTCATCATATCCGACCAGATCAAGTGAGCATGTACCGGTAGAATCTGTTTCCCCTATATCGACGATATTGGAACTATCCGACTCTCCAACAAATTGCAAAATGGTTACCTGCAGCCCACGAATCGGATTGTTTTCATCGTCGTGAACCCTGATAACCCATTTCCCCAGATCCTGCACGGCAAGGGGTATTCCATAGCAGGCGGCGATAAATACCGAAGTAGAGCCGGTGATGACAAAGTAGAGTGCCTTTTTCCAGAATTTAGCGATATGTCGGAAAACCATTTTTCCTCCAATGGAATGATTATTACTGCCCTATACTAGGAAGACACCAGTTTGGATGCTTTTCGCTCATTTTTTATTACTGCCTCAAAATCAACTACACGGTGCGCCTCTCCGGCAGCAACACTCGCACAGCAGGTCGCCTGCATACCGTTAACAATACTATCTGCGCAGATTCACCTAAGGCGTGTAGTTGAGAAGTAATGGGTCCGGTTTATGAGTTTATATTTTTTTGTGAAGTGTTACTTTTCCTTACCCTACTACCGCCTTCACTTTTTTCATTATTACTGCGGCAACTAACGGTTGTTTCCGGAACTTTTTATATACACCACTCCGGGTATACTACATTGTGAATTCAGGAAAACCACCGCCAATTTCACTTGTATCACTGTGGCATAGTAGTATAATGTATATACTATTATTTCAATACAGTACAAGTTAAAAGTGGCGCTATATATTTTATCACTACCGTAAAATTCACCAAAAAAATTGCAACGTTACAGTAATCCATATCACTCAACACACTCGTAATGGAGGGCCATTATGCTTATTCTTAAAAGAACTGCACTGGTCGCAGCCGCGGCAATTCCCTTATTTATCCTTCCCGGTTGTTTCCCTACCCAACCGGACGACGGAAATGATAACCCCACCGACGACCCCATTACCATTACCGAAAACGACAACCCCGAAGACCTCCCGACAGATATCGACCCAACGGCAAACACATCGGACGACGGGATTGATTCGATGTTCAATCTGCTCATTACACGAGTCCGGGAATTTGAAAATGTCGAAGCACCATCGGATTTCTACACCCTTGATTTCACCTCACTAAAACAGGGTTTCGGCGCCGCGGTAAAGAATTCCCCTAATCATGTGAAAGCGAATGTGGGATTTATTGTCGCATCGGTACTCTCCGTTAACGGCAACAAGGACCTCCAGAAAATGATCGATTCCATAGAGGCATATATCAATGACATGGATGCCTACTATGAAAATGAGACATTCTCCTCGCCGGCTGTAGCGAAGAAAAAAGCAGCCAAAAAAACGATCGCAGTAAATCCGGGACTGCTTTCGAAAACATTCGCCGGTCACGGACTACTCTCTGCTGGACAGATGCTCTTTGCCGAGACACCCAAGGTGCTTATGGCTCAGACAAGTCGCCCCTCATTCCCCCGTTTTCTGACAATGAGCTACATCCAGAACATGGTCGAAACGGGTGTCATTCCCCTTTTGAACGAGGTCATTGCCGCCACGCAGCGGTTGCGGGCTCTTGATGCAATGTCACTGGCAGTTACTATCGATGACGAAACGGCGGAAATCGATGCAGGCGATATTATGATCTTCGAAGCAATCATCCGGTCCGCACGAGCCGGGTTTACCATGATGTGTATTTATGACTACGATCTGTACTCCCCCGACGGTTCAAATGATATGCGGTGGATCGATGACTATATAGAAGATATAGACAATATGGAGTACTCCTCACAAATCACCTATTCACTCAATAATGACACTCTGTATGAAACCTATTACACCGACATGACCGAGGCAACTTCAAAAATTATGGAAACCTACCGGTATAATATCAGTCGGTCGAAGTTTCTGAGCATTCGCCGGAATTTCCATACGGCAGCATATAACGATCTCAAAGAAATTCCGGTACTGATAAAATCCGGTCTCACTTCAATTAAAAATGAGAAGGACCCTCAGGACGATGATCTGATACCCTCCGCTGATATATTTGACCTCTCATCCGACATGGGAGACCTCACTCAGGAGATGCTCGAAGCAGGATTCAGCTCGGAATTCGCCGGGAAATTTCAGTCTCCCGAGGCACTGATGGATTTCATTTCCCTTATGCTTACACAACCGTATACTTTCGATGAAACAATAGACGGTATTCACCTTGAGCTTACCGTTGACATTTCCAAATTTTTCACCAATCCCGCCACATCACTGAAGGAGTACTGGCCGAAATACAAGGTTCTCACCGGTAACGATCAGTATGTGACCTACGAGGGATACAATTATGTTGATGAGTGGCCGTCAAGCCAATTCTATGTGCACGAGGATGACTACGATGTCGTCACCGTTACCATTCCCGAATCACTTATCGACAGTATCGCGGCTCCCAGTTACACCGGTGGTCCTAAAATGTATATCCTGAAGGATGAGTACTCCTGCACGAAAACGGTCGATTCAATCCGTATGGCCGTACCGTATCAGATGGTTGATGATGATGGTAATCCGATTAACATTTACGAACTGATGAGTAACGAATTCACCACACAGACACTATCGGAAATATTCCCCTACTTCAACGACTACACCTTCAAAGGAATTTTTCCTGAAATGAAGACCCGTCAGACCTGGATCGATTTTTTCAGTGTATTCATTGAATAGCAGAAAGCGGTTTGATTTTCAAAAATATAGACCGGTGCTTATTGCCGGTCTATATTTTTTTCTCTATGCGGCAGAACAACTGTCGGCTCAGGACGTCCGGTTATTCAGAGAGTTCACTCCGCTTTTTACCCATACCCCTCTGCAGCTGACCGACCTCCCGGACAGTTCACTGCTCCGTTTGCATTCCACCTTCAATCCGCTGTATTCGGAAAAAGACAGGGCGACACACGGAGACCGGCGTACGGTCGGAATCAGTACCCGGGGTTATTCAGTTGACTGGTTTTCCCGCTTCCGCCAGGTCAACTACTATCTTTCGTGTAACCGCAATGCCGCTACAGCCACCTACCGGGATACCTCCGAAGACTATGGTTGCACCTACCGGAGCGTCGGATGGAACCTCGCGGCGGGAGCGACATACCGGAACGGTAACCTGCTTTTTGGATTCGGTCTCGGCAGACACTGGCCGGAGCGAATGGAACAGGAACATCTCTACGAAATACGCGATGACGTGACGACCTACATAACGAGAGGGCCCTGGCAATTTACGTTAGATACAAAATGGTTTTTTTCACGTGCCACCACCCGACTATCACTGTTCTCGGGACCAATACACAGCTCCGTGTCGAAACTGATTACCAGTGACGAGATGAAATTCCGTTCGTTCCCGCTAACGCTCATTCTTCATCGCGCCGACGGTGGATTCGATTTTTATACCGGCACAACAAGTGCAGCAACAACCTTCGGGATTGACTATTTTGAGAATGCCGATCTGCAGACTGTTCACAACAGCATGCCGCAGGATATCGCAATCAGTAATTTCCGGTTGGATCACTCCGGATATACGAAAGTACCGTTCACCGATTCGCTGGGATGGAATCTGTCGGGATCTCTGGCCGGCGGCTGGGTAGCCAGTTACAATTTCGAACGGAACCGGTTTACCTTTTTCAAAGCCGATGAGATACGGCTGAGAAATCTGTCGGTCGGTATCGGTACCAAACTGCCGGCCGCACTCACCGCTGGTATTTTCCATACCTCACTTAAAGGAAACAGTCCGACGGGATTTCTGAAGCTATCGGCACTGAGTGCCTGGTCGATTTTCCGGCCACTTGACTATCAGTATACTAATGCGGAACTGCGTTATCATGAAACAGGAGGCTTCATAAACCGCAAATGCACCCTGTCGTTTCTTGAAGTTACCCCGCAACTTGCACTGTCCTATTTTACCGCCCATGCCACAGCAACTTATTCCCATAAAGAAATTGTCGTACTGCTGCCCGTCTACATTGACACGGTAGCAAAAGACTTTTTCGACATACGGCTGCTGTTACTGGAACCCGCACTGAGGGTTTCCTCCCGGTTGGGAAGAATACAGTTTTATGGAACCATCTCACAGAAACTCCCGTTTCCTTTTAAAACGGCCCCTTCTGCAGAACAGGGAACATCCCCCGAAGCAAACCATCAGATCAGTACAACAACATGGGGAGGAACGATGATGGCAATTTCGGCTGTCTGGGATGTGCGACGGTCGGGCATCGCAAACAGAGTCTTTCATAGGGCAGAACAGTAATAGTCGGGTTACGAATACCTACATAAAGCTTGTTTGAGCTTAGTGTAAACACATGTGACAAAATCTTGGGTGCCTGCGAAGCATGTATTCGTTGATGAAATTGTACCTGCAGTTGTCAGTCGTTTTCCCGGATACTATCCACCGGTCGCTGGATCAACCACTTCAATATTGATTTCATAAACTCCGGTTTTAAGTTGAACAGGAAAATTTCTTCTCCGGTAGGTGTGAGGGTATTTCATTACCGGTTTTCCCCTATACCACAGTTCCACCCTCATATCCCGGTTCGGCTCCTATTGAATTTCAATTTTACCACTGACCTTAGAATCATTTTCCCCCACTTCCCGGAGAAATTCTCAACGTGTCGACACTCAAAGCACTCCCAGCCGCTCCAGTGCTATCTCAGCGGCATCCCGCAGATACACATTTTCAGAAGTGGTATACACCTTCTTCAGGAATGCGTTCGCATGTTCCCTACCGTCAACGCTTTTTTCAAACACCCTTACTATTTTTATCTGCACACCCGTTTCCGATTCAGGGAACACTTTTTCAAGATACGGAAACACAGGTGAGCCGATTTTAGCCAGTGCGTCAACCGCTTCGTCGGGAACCTTGTGCCTGCGGCTGTCCAGCAATTCAATGAGTTGCTTGATCGCCTCACCCCTGTTGGTGCGGATATTCCCGAGAATTCGTATCAGTGACCACTGAAAATTAGTCGTCCCCGACCATGATTGTGAAGCGGATCGTCTGAGCGCCCGGAGCACCTTTGCCTCGGCGGGAGCGGCGCGTTGACCGTAGAGCACCAGCCGCTCAGCCGCCGACATCTTTTCGTAGCTGTTCTCCGAAGAGAGATTTCCGATCAGCGAATCGACCGACGGTACGAACCCGGATACCTCGATGCCGAGTTTGAGACAGAGTTCGATGCCGTCACTCCATTGACTCCCCTGCAGCAGATACATGAATGACTTCTTCACAAACGGCCCCAGCAGTTCAGCCGCATACATCACTACCGCCGAATCCGTTTTTCCTTCCTCCACCCGCTGCAGTGTCTGCCCGAGCAGACGCTTGAGATCCTCCGCCATCTCCTTGTCAGCAGGGAGACGGGCATACAATGCCGCCAGCCAGCCGAGAACCAGCCGGTTCTCTTCGAGTGTATTCACGCCGTACTTGAACATCTGCGCATCGAGAAAATTTTGTACCCTCCCGACAGTTCGTTCGTCGAGGGTTTTCGCCGCCTGCGCGCCGTACTTTTCAAACAGGTAGATCAGCATCGGATTAACCCCGCCGTCACGGCTTTTAAAGCCGTGGCAGGCATTGTAGAACGCCTTGCTGAAGCGAACGGTTTTCTCCTTCCCGACATTACCTTTCGTCTCGGCGGTGACATACTCATCGAGTCTCTTTTTTTGCACGGTGAAACGTTTTCCCGAGAGGTTCTTGTCGCAAAAGAAAAGTTCATCGAGAATATTATGGTGGATCTGCCGGTCGGCGATGTCCAGATACGCCAACCCTGCCTTCCATTCTTTATCGTCGATGCTACTGTCCATTGCACAGTAAGCAAGAATCTCATAACAGATGTGCGTCACCGGGCGATCGTTTTTCCGTACCAGACCCTGCAGGAGATGATCTCGGTATTGAGGATCCATGACCCCCGCCTTGCGCAGGCTATAGGCCCCCATGTCGTGCACATACCCGCACGCGGAATCCACCGATACGTTAAGCAGTAACGCAATAAGCCCTCTGGTGTCACTGCGCTTCACCAGTGTCTTTACTGATTCGTACTCATTTCCGCACGGCAGTTCCTCTTCACGGTTTCCCGGTTCCGCCACTTTTTCCGCAGTAACGGTCACGGCTTGCCTCGTCTGCTCCCGTGGAAACAGTGATGCTATTTCTTCGGTAATCGGAAGCCGGGTGGTATACGAGGAGACGATCTCTCCGGTGACGACGTCGATGATTCTCGCATTGATTTCTACCGTTGTTTTAAGCCGGGAGTACGTACCGGTAAGCAGATAGTCAACGGGAGCGATACTGGCCAGTTTCCGTGCTTCATCCACCTCCATAAATCCCGACAGACTCAGAGCGTGTTCGGTGGCGATCGCATCCAGCCGCGACCGTTCGAAAATCCGGATATTCGACTGACGGATACTCAGAGCGGATAGAAGCTGCTCAGTAAAAAATTCGCCGAAGCGGTTGAGGGTATCCCGTGCGGATGTCTGAACCGGAGAAAACCGAACCACCGCCAGACGTATCGGACGGTCTCCTTCGAGTGAAGAAACGATGCTTTTTGCGAGATCCTGACTCGATTGGCCGCCTGCCGCAGCAGTTGCACCAGATCGCAGCGAAGAGGAACAGGAGAGCAGTGCATTTACTGTCAGGAGAAGCAACAGTTGAATGATGATACATTTCCGGATAGTCATCTACGGTGGTTCCTTTCAATAGAGCCAAGAGTTGTGGTGATCCATTTAATTTAATTTAATTTTACGTAGCGCGATTTATTCATACTTTTATCGAAGTACATCCCGCTTATAGAAACAAAAAACGGTGAAACGGACTACCCTACTAAATTAACTACGACCCCAGGCAAACGCAATCATCTCCTGCAGCGTAGCGGTATTCTACACCATTCAACTCCACTATTGCACCTTTCTCAACTATCGCATAGTACGGGTAAATTCGAGTTTTCTGAACCTCACCCCGACTCCTGCGGAGCGAGACGCAAGGGAAGAGGTGGTGAAGAAATACCCGTTTAAAATACCCATTACCAGAAATAGGTCATGGAGCATTTGTCTTTTTGAAACACCTGCTAATTAAACTGCTGTTTTTTATTAATTGTACTCATGTTAAAATTTGGAACTTTCCGCCATATGACCTATATTTATTGACAGAATTGAGGGGTGGTCCTTTGTCGGGATGCTACGACGATGTCTATACAGTAAAGCACTAGTATGGTATAGCCTTGATACCCCTTCCAGCACAGGAGAAGCCTATGAAATTTGCAACCTGCATTACAACGGCGACCCTTCTTCGATGTATTCTCACTACTCCCACCTGGTCAACCGAAATCGCAGAAGAACAGTACCCGGATACCGTTTCCGCGCACATTATCCTGAACAATGGCCAAAACGCCGATATCGGTCTTCTGGATACCGCCGGTATTTTCATCCGGTACCTCAGAAACGGTCAACCGGTAAATTGCAAAAAATCATTTATTGCACAACTGATCATCGGTGCAGATACGGTACTATTCGCACGACCTGAACCGGCAGTAATATCGGATACGACCTTGCCGCTTCCTCTTTCGGCGGAACAAATGGCTGGAGCCAAACTAAAACCGAATTCCGTATCATCAGAGGAATTTCATAGGAATATGTTCCCGATATGGTATCAAGAATATAATGAGAGAGCACGCGCTGGTGAGCTCATGAATTATCTGGGAATTGCTCTTCAGTTTACCTCCCCCTTAATTGCAGAAAGCAATGTCTTGTTGGCAGCAGGTACCGGACTGGGAGGTGCAGCCTGCAGTATTCTTGGTTTGCAAATAGCAACAAACAACAATCTGTATGCAATCAACCTTCTCTATCAGGCAAAAAACTGTAAACCGATAAATACCTTCCGATTTGTACGGGCCAAAAGAATCATTAACGCTTTGTACATTATCGGAGGTATATTTTCAGTCGTTGGTCCTCAGATAGCAATAGGATCAGAACATACTTCTACAACCCATGTTACCTACTTCCTCTCTCCAGTCAGTCTGATTATAACCGGTGCTGCCGGAATCGTGCAGATAGTTACTATCCGAAGAATGCGGGCAACCGTAAACAGGATGAACAGAGAGTGGAAAAGCAGGGATTAGCATTCAGGATTCGACTAACGATCATTGCACGCCTCTACGTCCTGCGTCACAGACGACAACTCAATCTCCCAATTCTCACCCAGTAAACATTTACACCCAACAATGCCTCCCTTCAGCAAGGGAGGTGGTCCCATCAATCGGAACCGGAGGGATTCTACGGAAATAAAGCGATGAAATTTCTCTACAAAAGTAAGCACCATTACCTGCGAAAACAAAGGTGCAGAGCCTGAAGTAAAAAAAAACTCCGTATATCCTTTTCGCTACATAGATCCCGGCTTTTGCCGGGATGACGACAACATGTATACACAGAAAAATCTTTGGCGGACAGTAAATCGTAGTAATGCATAATGATCTGCCGTTCACGATAAATCATTCATCTCCCATCCATGTTACAACCCGGTTTACCATGAACAGCAACTTATTGCCACCGGACCACCCCCAACTCCAACCGATTCCACATATTTTCTCCTTTCCTTCACTCCCACCCCCGTGACCGATATATTTTATACGCAACAGTACCAGCATCTCAGCTACATTTACAGGTGTAATAGTTCTTCAATTACAAGGAGTACCACTGCGTAACGCTGGCATTAGATGTTGAGTTTCTACCAAACTTTACATTCCGGGGGGAATTTTATGGGGAGAACATCACCTCGTTTACTTGCAACCGCAGCTATCACCATGCTGACTGCCGCCACCCTGTTTCAGACACACGCCGCACTCAGCGCCGCTTACCGGGCTCAGACCGATGCCGCGATCGATACCGTCCGCAAGGGCGATCTGTCCGTAGTGGTACTCTTTGGTGCCGACAAACAGCCTTTGGCAAACAGTCAAATCAGTGTAAAACAGATTCAGAATCATTTCGGCTTCGGCGCTTCGGTCTGCTGGGACAGCGGATTCGTTAAAATCGGTAAAAAAGCGTACGGTGACCAGGTGAAGAAATACTTTGAGTGGGTCACGCCTGAAAACGAGATGAAATGGTATTACAACGACACCACCGGCGGACAGCCATGCGACCCCGGGTTTTACGATCACGGCGATTCGATCGTCGACTGGGCACTCGCAAACGGTCTCAACGTCCGCGGTCACAACCTCTTCTGGAACGAGCGGGTGGAGTTCCAGGCGTACTGCTCGCGGCCGTACGGTCCCTACGATGGTGTGGACTCCTCAACCGAAATCAAAACTCTCAGCACCGAAGACCGCGAAGCCTTCATCGGCGAGATGACCACCCGGATCGATGACATGGTCACCCGGTACAAAGGCAAGGTGAAACATTGGGACGCCGTCAACGAGGTGGTGCACTTCACCACTGATAACGACGGCGCCCGAGAGGTGAAGACACCGGGACTTCTGGCAACCTGGACCGGGAAGACCGGCAACGGCGGAGCCGAGGTGTTCAACTGGATTCTCGACCAGACCCGCGCCATCGACCCGACCGTCAAGCTTTGTGTAAATGAATACAACGTGATAGAACAGTCACACGACGAAGATGCCTATACCTCAATGATCAACAAAATCAACAGTGGTGCTGCAGCCGGAGCGAAAATTGATATAATAGGATTCGAGGGACATTTCGGAGATATGATCTCGCGCACCCAGAACGGTTCCTACGTCGGGTACGAATCGGTCATCAACACCATTGCGCAGGGAGTCAACATCGGCAGCAGCACTATGGAGTTCTGGTTCACCGAGGTTGACTGGAACAACCAGACACCAGGCGCTACCCCCGACAACATGGAAGAACTGATGCGCTTTGCCTTCTCCCGGAAAGATTTCGGTGGCCTGCTGCTGTGGATCTGGTGGGGTGGGCGGCTCTGGCGGGATGATCTGGTCAGTTTTCTGGTAGATGAAAATTTAGGCGAGACCGAAACCGGTGCACGGTGGCGCACCTTGCGGCAGCAGTGGACCACACCGGACACCACCCTGACCACCGATGCCAACGGCAAGCTTACCTTCCGGGGATTTTACGGCACCTACACCTTCCAGGACAGCAACACCACGGCAGCTTTCACTCCGGATAAAAAGTCCGATACCGTCTGGATACAGCCAACAGCGGTTACCGTACCTTCAAAGATGGCGAAATCGATGCGCCTGCAGATCAACGGTCGAACAATGTACGTCAACCACACCGCTATCTCCGAGGGGCAACTCTATTTGAGCGCCTTCTCGCTCTCCGGCAAACTGCTCGCGCGGGTTCCCGTTTCCTTTGACAACGGTCTTTCCGCAAACACCGACCTGCCTGCCGGATGCCACTTCTACCAGATCGGCACCAACAGGGAGAAGTTGATTTCAGGGAGAATTGTCAACCTCCAGTAATATAATACTGCCGTATAAGGTTATGCAGACAAAAAAAGGGGCACCGGGGTGCCCCTTTTTTTGTCTCCTCCCCTGCCCATTTCGAGGACCTTAGTATCCAGAGCTTCGGTGGCCTTTACCAAGGCATGTTTTTATCATTTCCCCCTCGTCTTGCGGAAAGGCGGTGCACTGAGGGCCTCGAAGTGGGGCGCAGGGGGTGAGGTTAACAGAAGCCACTAAAAGCGCTCTCCCATTTCTCAACCTGTATCCATCTACACTCGAAAAACACCTCCCTTCAGCAAGGAAGGTGGTCCCGTCAATCGGGACCGGAGGGATTACAGAGAAACGGGGCAACTAAGTTTTACATCAATTCCCGATAAGCGAATCCAGCATAACCCTGAGTGTATCGCTCACCTTAGCCGCACCGAGGGCACTGAGGTGACTCGCGTTAAACGCGTCATCCGCGGTAAAACTATGGTTGCCGAACTTATTGAAATCGTGCACGTGAAAATACGGCTGCGCCTCGCCAACCAGAAACAAACCGTCAACGATCTTCTTCGCCGTCTCGTGTGAAGGGCCGTAGGTTCCGTACACGGGAGTATCGTTAAACCCGGGACTCATCGGTAGCAGTATCCCGATGCAGTGAACGCCGCGTTCACTCAGGAGGGTTACCATGGTGTCAACAAGCTGCAGGTTCCCGTCGCATTCCGGTTTGTACGCCCAGTTCCACTTCGCCGCCCATGGCGGCGGCTCCGGCCCCCACCCCTCCGACGGCGCGTTCACCCAACCGTACTGGGCCACGATCACCGGATCAAACGGATGGTCCGCCTGATTGACAAGATCAACAAAGCCGTCCGGCAGACCGGAGCTCCAGAACTGGTGATCCCTGTCGTACCGGTAGCCTTTACTGTTGTCGATATCGATCCAGGTGCTGTCGCCTCCCGGGTAATCGTACCAGCAGATGTCCATTCCCATTATAACGGCTTTAAGGCGCGGACAGTGCTTGAGAGCATACTGTTCCACCAGAACCGAGATACCTTTCAACCCGCCTCCCGCATACCCGAAATTGTAGGTAAACCGGGAACCGAGCTGTGCCGGTGCTACGGCATTCTGAATACGGGAGCTGCCGACACAGAGTACCTCGATGGAATCATGATATTTCCAGAATTCCGGCATTTTGGCGGCGAACTCAGCCTGCCATGCATTGGTGGGCGGCTCGTTGTAGAGACCGAGACTATCGGTATTGAGCGAGGATCCGTTCTGAACCGGAGCAATCCAGAGGTACGGGTGTATCAGTTCAACACCCTCAAGCACCCGGGTGTATACTTTACCGGTAAGATTGAGCACGTAGATATCACGGTTGGACTGCGGTGCCTCGACCGGCATTCCCGTTGCCACCGCATACTCCGGATGCGACGACCATTCCGGATAATTCCACTGCACCAGCGCATCGGGGCACTGGTACCAGCCAGTGACCGTACCGTCGAAACCACCGGTAAAAATAATCTGGTGGGTAAAGTAGGTTGATCCCGTTATGGTACTTGCTGTTCTGCCGCTGCCGAAATCGAGAAACATGGTCTGATCGGCGGTTGCGACACTTGGTCCAATTGATACGTTGCATACCTGTGAGGTGTCCCCGTCGGCTTTACCGTTCTGCGGTCCGGTAAAAAGAATCTTTTCGGTACCGCTTTGCCGGTCCTTCACCCTCAGGCGCGAAAACCCGGTCGCGATATACCTGCCGTCAGCGGAGAGACCGCCGTGGTAGCTGCCTGTGGCTTCAACGGTCTCGGGCGTTCCGCTGGGAAGTCCGTTGACGATACGTACTTTGCGGGTCATGGTGGTACGCCAGAGTTCCGAGGTATTGTCAACCGCCGATGTGGTGTAGACAAGCCAGACCGATCCGTCGGCTGGGTCCGTCCACCAGCGGGGAATAAATGCGGGCGTGTCGTCAAGTTTCACCAGTTGCGAACCGGCATTGTCGAGCCGCCTGATATACACCTCCGAGTTGTCCATAGCGCCTTCATCACGGGTAGAGAAAGCGACCCACATTCCATCGGGGGAGATCGTTGGTGTATAAACGGGAGTAAAATCCGTGTAGCAGCTGACCTTCGGCGGATTTTCCCTGAAATCAAGGAATCCCAGATGACTGTTCTGACCGGTTCTGTTGACATAAACAAGCCGGGCGATCGTACCGGGAAGAAAGGACGCCGGATCACCTGCCGTATACGCTACCGGATTCGAGGAATCCGCATTCGTGGTACTGTTACCGCCCTGCTGCGGAGTCATGGAACCGATGCAGCACCGGAATCCGATATACCGCCGCGCAGTCGAAGAGAGCGTGGAGTAAACATCGGTCCGGGAGGCGGCGCGCAGCTTCTCGAATCCGTGCGAAAACCCTCCCCCTTTCACCGGACGCTGGTCCCGACTGTTGAACGCCGGGCCGGTGTAATTAGCCACTGTATCACTGTTGTAAAGCCCCATATAATCGTTGACCCACTCCATTACATTGCCGAACATATCGTACAGACCGAACCGGTTGGGAGTCAGCAGGGTAACACCATGGGCTTCATCGCCGGAATTAAGTGCAGACCACGCAATCGCATCAGCGGCAACCGTGTCGGGATCGTCTCCCCAGGGAAACACGGTTCCCGCATCGCTCCCGGCGGCATATTCCCACTCCGCTTCGGTGGGAAGACGGTACCCTTTCGCCTTCCAGTCAATCGACAGCCCCTCCATTCGGTAGACCCTGCCGTCGGCAGTCTGGTCGGCAGCGGTATACCGGTAGACAGTATCGAGCCCCTCTTCGATGCTCCGGTTGTTGCAAAAGAGTATCGCATCGAACCAGGAAACATGCCTGACCGGCAGGGTGGAATCACCGGTTTCCCCCTTGTACCCTGCAGGCGTCTTTCCGGTAAGCCGGGCGTAGTGCTTAAAAGTGACTTCAGCGGTATCCATCCAGTAGTCATAGTTGAATTCAACCAACAACTGCGGTTTCTCTTCGGGACCAGCCCACACGTTAGTCGCCCCCATCGTCACCGAGTGATTTTTTGCGGATATCCGCCGCATTCCGGTATAATTTTCCGGTTCTTCAGGCTGTGTTGGCCAGCAGGAGAGAATTACTGCCGGCAACAAAGACGATACGATCTTGAAAATGTGGTGCTGCATGCGATACGTTCTATTGCATTGAAATGAATGTCCAGTGGATACCGGAAAGATCGCTATCCCGGGTTCAGCGGAAACACGGTGCGTTTTTCACGGCGAATATGGTAATAATATACTATCTCATTACTGAACAGATCCTGAAATTGCGTTTCAGGTGATAGGACTATTGCCTGAATATATACTAATATGAACTTTCAGCGCCTGTTCCGTGACAATAGTCAAAGAATACGTCCGGCTGCGCGCTGTGGTTGCAGAACGGTCCCGATCACTTACGAACACTGGAGCCACATGATTTCTTACCCGAAAGCCATTATACGGGCCGGTCTTCTGTTGTTAGCCGCCTTCTCACTGCACACGGCACCATCCGCACAGGTATTACGGGGTCGTGTAATCGACGAATCCGGTCAGGTAATCGACGGTGCACAGGTTGTTCTCGTCAGAGCCGCACTTTCCACCACCTCCGCAGCCGACGGAACATGGTCTTTGGCCGTTCCACTCGGTGTGCAATCAAGCCTTATGAGGCGAATGCTGCCCTCAGCGGTGCAGAAGGGGCAGGTGCTCTATTTTATGGTAAGTGATGATGCTATTGCAGTTACCGCAAGTGTCTATACACTCAGCGGCAGATTGCTCTATCATGCAATTCATCAGAATCTCGCAGCCGGGCTCTACCGGTGTGCACCTCTCAGCAGTTATACCGAAGCCGGTATGTACACGGTACGACTGCAGATCGGCGGGAACACCGCTCACTTCCGGATGCCGGTAATCGCCGGAGCAACGCGGCAGGAACAGGCCCTCACCGCTGGACGGGGAACCGTGCTTTCAGAACATCTTGAAAAACGTCAGGTAGCGATTGATAACGTCACTGTATCCAAAGAGGGATACGTTACGACCTCCGTAGCGGTAACCACCTATGACGACTCACTGACCATTACCCTCCCACTGTTCACTCCGGCATACCATCTCGATCCACCCAATCCCTGTTACAATCAGTTCTATGCAAAGGACTGCATCCCGGGTGATCCCAACAGTGCCTGCGGCGGTGACTGTATCGTGGCCAACTCCTGCAGCCCACCCGAAGACCCGAGCAAGGCGGATCTGCCGAAAACATTCATCTGCCCCCGGTTTATGCTCTTCAGCAGTGCAATGCTGCAGGCGGCAAAAGACGATGCCGCCCTCTACGGTTGGGGTAACGGCGATGAAGTGCCATTCAACTACGGAGTGGTGGGTCACGATGCCGATCCCGGAGGTCTTGACGACGGCAACAGCAGCTGCTGTCAGTGTTATCAGCTGATATTCGAAACACCCGAGCCGAGTTCGCCGCAACCGCCCGATCTCCCCTACCCCAAGTCGCTCGTGGTGCAGAGTTTCAATACCGCGGCAAGTGGTCCCAAGGGGTTCGACGTGTTCATGGGTGCCGGCGGCTACGGAGCATTCAACTCCTGCTATAATGATCCGGGTTTCAACAATACCAGCAATTTTGATGAGTTTATCTACGATAATTTTCCCTGGCAGAATCCCGGGGGCGGCGGCATCTCGTTTCTGCGATACGAACAGGAATGCAGGAACAACTGGCCACCCACGGTGGAGGATGTAAATTCCAGTGCCTGTCAGGACAAAATAGAGGAGCTGTGCAATCAGGCACTCGCCAACGGGTCCGAAGAGGTCACCGAAGACACCAGACGTTCCTGCATCGAAACCAATAAAGTAACCTCGCTCTACCATCAGAACTGGACGGTGATTGCGAAACGGGTCCGTTGTCCGGAAAATCTTACCCGGGTGACCGGTTGCCGGCTGAAGGAAGAGCAGCTGCCGTTGCCGCTACCGGAAGTACAGACACCGTCGCAGGCGAAAAGTAACGGATCATTTTCGGAAGGATATCATACCACCACCATGCAGGACTGCTGCAAACCGACTTGCGCCTGGTCAGATTGGGTTGGCGGACAGAATCTTCCGGTGGATGGTGAATGGAGTTCATTTTATTCGTGTAATAAAAACGGGGTGCCGATTACAAAATGACCTCTCCCGCAGAGAGAGGCGGACATGCCGTTACCACGGCATATTTTTCATTTTTACTGCTTTGACAGGAGAAGAGAGGCTGGATATAAGGTTATAAAATCCGTAGGGGGAGGTTTCAAACCTCTCCCTTTTTCAATTATCATTTGTATCAGTTGCCCATCCTTAAAACAAGGCACACCGTAAGCCCGGCGAATTCTTCCTGCTTTCGCATCGTTGAGGTACCCTTCCGCTCCATCCACGACCTCAATGCGGACTTTCCGTGAATCGAGTGACAGAAGAATAAGAGCCCCCTCATCAGTATCTTTTTTTTTCGATGCCCAATCCTTTGTAAAGAGCGGGTGCATACTAATCAATTGATTCATCGCCGATTGAGGGAAACGGTTGCAACAACAAAACCGAATCCGGCCTGCCGCCAGAGTGCCTCGGTAATCCGGGCAATGGGACGTTCAGATCGCGCATCGAGAATATTGGAATAATCGGCAACCGGGCTGTTCGGGCACGCGGGAAGTTTTGCCGCCGCCGAAACGCTCAGAAGCAGCATGAAGATACAGAGTTGTTACAGATAGTGTTTCATAGTACTTACAAAATAGATTCTACGTATGCAGCCAATGACCGGGAGGTACATATGATTCCTCCGGTAAAAGATAAAAACCTTATCCGCCATTGAAAAAAGTGGAAATACCGGTACCTCCTCCGTAGCCGCAACTCCATTCCGGATCGGGAAGAGGTGTTTTTTGTGCATTAGTAAGAAATCCGGTATAGGGTACTCTTTACCACTAACGAGTACCCAAACCGGAAGAGTGCGCAGAAGCTGCCGTCACAATACCAGACAGCCCCCTACCGTTTTTTCGCAACAAGGCTCTGCGGCACATCGACATCTTCATGGAGCAGCGAATAGTCTTCGGATGCTTCCCGGCCCGTTTCAAAGCTCAATTCATAGAGTTCCTCGTCGGGTTCAAACGGACTCTCGACATCAACGACATCCTTCAGGATTTCGTCCGGTTCATAAAGATCTTCAAGATACATGGTATCCCTCCTGGATCGGTTTTTCATTGTTCAACACTATGGATTTATCGCAATCCATGTGCCACAAACACAACTACGCATTTTTACCGAATTTATTGATTGAGTTGATACAAATTCATGCTTTCGATACACAATGTTTGATACTGGAACACTTTTACCAGGGCTGATGTTGCACCATTGAACAGATTTCACCTCCACCGGTTCCGATTTCCCAATGGGTTGTAATCCTCCCCCCGAAGATTGTAAGATTGAACTCCGTAGCCACACTACGATTTATTAATCGATGTGGTCTGCGGTTCGACCCGCACCGGGTTCCAGATCAACAAACAGCACCAACCAGTTGAGCTGAAATTACTATACGACTACAGCAGTCACCACGGAGCAGACAATGAACAATGAGGAAAAGTATCTGAAAATGGCCCATCTTCACCGGCATCAGTCCCTTGAACTGCAGGCAGTTGCCTACCGGGAAAACCTCATCGCTACCTGCAATAAATACGAAGACCCGACGGCACTGAACCGCTTTGAGTATGAAATCTTTTCCCAGTGCGGGGAAGACGGCATTATCGACGAAATATTCCGTAGAATCGGTCCCACCAACCGGTATTTCGTGGAATTCGGCGCCGGCAACGGTTTGCAGAATTCAACAGCGGCACTGCTCCTTAAAAACTGGGTGGGCTTATGGATAGAAGCCGATCCGGCAAACACCGCGGTTATACAGCAGAAATTCGCCTCACTGCTCACGAAGCACCGGCTGTCACTCCTGAGTTCGTTTATCACCGCCGAGAATATCGAGTCACTGTTCCGCGAGGCGGAAATTCCCGAAGAGTTTGATCTGCTGTCAATAGATCTTGATGGAAATGACTATTGGGTCTGGAAAAATATCAGTGCATTCAGGCCGCGCGTTGTAGTGTGTGAATACAATGCCCGGTACGGACGTGATCTTCAGTGGGTGATGCAGTACAATCCCGAGCACCGGTGGAACGGCAGCTGCTATTTCGGGGCAAGCCTCAAATCACTGGAGCTGCTCGGAAGAACAAAGGGATACAAGCTGGTCGCCTGCAACCTCGCCGGGATCAACGCATTCTTCGTTCGCGACGACCTGGTCGGTGCTCACTTCTCTCCCCCCTTCACTGCCGAATTCCAGTACGAACCGCAGCGAACCTTTCTGATAAAGACACCACTGCAGGGCAGTGACTTCGGAGCATTTGTATCAGAATGATATACCCCTAAGATTGTCGGATCGTAGCAACGCCATGGGATGACATCCCCATGGATATCAGGGCATCGTTCCCACCCGGTAACCCCCCCGAATAAAAACCGGACAAGCGGGGAAGCCGCCCCCCAGTTAGGTTAGCCTGCCCTAAAACCTGAATCCAAAATTCAATCCGGGTGCAATCAGATAATGCGGATACGTATCATCCAACTCTTTGAATGACCGGGGTACGTTGTAATTCCACGGCCATACGTTCACCTCAAGTGACGGTTCAACAAATAATCGCGAACTGAAAAACGGCAGGTCAAAATGATACCCGGGTCGTAGTTGCAACCATGGTTGAAATCCGTTAGCGATAAATTTTCCCGATTGATCGGTATACCGTGTAATGAGGGGAGTAAAATGAACGGTGGTGAAAATTCCCTTCCAGAAAATCCTTTGATAGGCGAAACTTATTCCGTAGGCGAGTACTGAGCCCGGATAAGCTGGTCCGTGCATGGCAGGATTACCCATGGGAGAAGCATATTTCCAGACAACCAATTCGACGATAAGCGCATCTCGGGGAGTCAGGTGATACCCGAAATCCAGCTGCCCGTAATATACAGGAGGATCCGGAAGTAGATTAACAAGTAGGAATGCGGATGTCCCGACAAAACAGGGATTTTTATTTACGGTATCAACAGGTATGGAATCCCGTCCGTTGCCATAGGTTACCGACAGAGAGAGTACCATGCCGACAATGACCGTTACAACGATACAGGGAGTATTCTTTCTGCTTTTCATAGTTATTTCCTTTGTAATTATCATGATACATCAATTCGTTGTACCGGCCCCCACTCCAGATCGGTAAATCAGAACAACAACCTTTGAGTCGAATCGGCTTCGCTAAATATTCACCACTATCGCAACACCTCCCCGTTTATGTCCTTTCTGGACATAAACGTGTGCTTCAACAATCGCCTCAAGCGGATAGGTTCTATCAACAATCGGCTTGATTATTCCTTCGTGCACCAGTTTACCGATCTGATCAAGTCGCGAGGAACTCAGAATGAGCGCCCCGTCATCAATCGAGGCATACTTCCCGTCTTTTCTCAGACATTTTCTGGAGGATTCCTTCAGCCTGGACCGTTTGAACTTACCAACGGAATCAAGAATGAAATCGAATTGAATTTCCGGATCAAACTGATCTTGTACCGTATAGTCAACAACAGCATCCGCTCCCAGTGATTTCACCATTGCAAGATTCCCGGTACCGCAGACGCCAGTCACGTGTGCACCAAGCTGTTTCGCGTACTGCACGGCAATCGTTCCGGAGGTCCCCGACGCGCCAAACACCAGGACATGCTGTCCCGATTGTATCAACCCCTTGTCCATAAACTGCAGGGCCAGTGAACCACCGTACGCTGCAGCCGTCGCATCGGCAAATGAAATTCCATCGGGCAGAATCGCTACGGCCCCGGTTTTTGAGTCAGTCTCCTTTAAGCAGAGGTATTCCGCATACGTACCAAGCCGGAACCCCGACATTCCATACACCCGGTCCCCCGGGCTGAATCGCCTGATTTTTGACCCGGCGGAATCAACCTCACCGGCAAAGACTAATCCCAGAACCGGTTTTCTCGGTCTGGTTATTCCGATAAAGCAGCGCATCGGTATTTTCGGCAGAAAAGGAACATCAGAACTGCGGATGAAGATATCACTCGCCGTTACGGCAGTAGCCTTGACTGCAATCCGGATTTCATCATCCTTTGGTGTCGGGATGGCAACGTCAGTAAGAGTGAGAACTTCAGGAGGACCATACCGGGTGCATTCCACTGCTCGCATGGTATTCTTATTCATGATCACACCCCTTTATTGTTGAGCGTACCTTGTCGACGGGAACGTCCATTCCCTCCACGAAGTCCACGAAACAGCAACCAGAAAATGGCGACAAACTCCCCTGTGCTCATCGGCAAAATCAGAATGGCATTGACCGTTGTATAAACATCAGGAACCAGAAAGTACGCCACCGAATCAATCAGATATGCTATCCCCCCTGCAAGAAGGAGAATACCGATTACTTTTGGTATAAATCCTGATCGAACGGTGAGCATTCCGAACGGCAGCAGCCACAGCCCCCAGAAAATCCCTGCGAGCATTATTCCCCTTCTGTAGATTTCCGCACAGAGCATTGCGAGCGAAACGCCTGCGGATAGGTGCAGCGTACTGAGGAACGAAGGATTCAACGATGCGATAATCGCTCCGACCTGAAACAGGGTCACCGCAAATGTGAAGGGTACCGACGCCGCAACCAGCAGCACGAGCTGCACCGACATCCTTTTATCAACTGGTTTGAAAAGGTTGTACAGTGCCAGTGCAAGAAACAGAAACACTACCTGACCGGCAAGCTCCACCAGCATGGCAAAGGGCACCATCCAACCTTTCGCAACGATATTGTTCACCGTTGCCACTGCATCACCGGCAACGAAGACACTGTTCTGGAAATACATGAGACCAAAACCCGAGGTACCCGCCATAAGCAGGTAGAGCAGCCCGGCTTTGCGCATTTGTTTTGTTAACGTATCCATTCTGTCTCCTTTCATTTTTATGCAACGTTAATGGCAATGACTACTTTACCCCGTGCCCGTCTGGTGGTGTAGTAGTTGAGCGCCTCCGGAATTTCAGTAAGGCCGTACCGCTTGTCGATTACCGGACGCACGGTCCCCTTCTCCAGCAACTCTTTGACATACAGCAGATCCTTCCGGTTGGTTCTGCAGAACACACTGCCAAGCTTCCGGCTTCCCGCCAGAGAGAGCAGTGGCCCCGCCAGTAAAGATTGAAATACCTGTTTCATTGATCCGCCGGTCGCCACAAACCTGCCGCCGTCAGCGAGCGCCCTCCGGTAATCAAAAAGCGACCGGTACCCTGCGGTAGCGAGAATCAGGTCATACTTTAGACCATTCCTTGTAAAATCCTCTTTCGTATAATCGATAACGGAATCAGCACCGAGCGAGCCAACCAGTTCACCATTGCGTGTACTGCAGACACCAGTGACCTGGGCACCAAACGTTTTTGCCATCTGTACGGTAAAACAGCCGATTCCCCCGGATGCCCCATAGACAAGCACTTTTTTTCCTTTTTCGATGCCCCCCGCACGCAGTCCCTGCAATGCAACAATCGACGCCTCGGGAACTCCCGCTGCCTCCTCCCAGGAAAGATTCTTCGGTTTGGCCACTACAGCCTCTTCGTTTACCACCGCATACTCCGCCCATGCCCCGAAGCCGCATTCACTGCTGTCACCGAACACCTCGTCACCGGGTTTAACCGTAGTCACGTTCTTTCCCACTGTTTCGACGATTCCGGCGAAATCATTTCCGGGAGTCTGAAGCTTCGGCCTCCGCATACCGAACCACATCCGGGCGGCAAAGGGAATGCCGGTCACATGAGCAGCGGAGTTGTAATTCACCGAGGAGCCCTTTACTTTGACAAGTACGTCACTATCACCCGGTACCGGCACCGGTACTTCTTCAATCGTTACGAAATCGGGTGAACCATACTTCCGGCAAACAACAGCTTTCATGATTTTCTCCTTTTTTTCATCGATACAGAACACTGGTTCGCTACCCTCCGGCAGGCAACGGCGGTCTTATTCCCCTATAATTTCCGGAACTGTTTCAGGCTTCCCGTTCGCAACAGATGTACCGAACAGAAACGAGACGAATGTTCCCAACCCGAGCGTACACAGAAACACACCAGAAAGGAAGTTAACGAACGGTATCAGTGAAAGCAGACCACCGGCAACCGCCCCGATGAGAAACTGCACGTGCCGTTTCCGTACGTCCCATTTCAATTTCATGGCGATATATTTTCCCGCCAGTGTCGTACCGATAAGATACGCGGTAAAAAACAGTGGGACAAAGGCGAACAACAATACGATGGAAAATGGAATAGTGACAATGAGCGCAATGCAGAGTAACACCAACGCCGGATACATCAGAAGCGGCAGCAGTCCCCAGAGTGAGGTATACCAGAAACGGCGTTCTTCCTGTGGTGTATCCAGTTTTCTGAATACCGGGAGAAACAGCAGCAATGAGCCAACCACTACAAATGATATGAACATTCCGACGGAAAGCAGCACTGCCACCCATTTCCGCATTTTTTTCGGCAGCATTTTCGCGGTATCAAAATCATGCCGTTCATCTCTGGTGATTGCTCCGCTGACACGTGCCGCCTCATCGCTGCTGAGTTTTTCCTTTGATGCATAGGTGAGTTTACCGTTGATCTTTCCATTTTCACCGATTTTTATCCGTCCGCCGTACGCGGTAACATCACCGTTAATTACACTGTTGAGCAGTAGGTCACCGGAACCCGTATACAGATTACCGTTAAGCGTTCCGTCAATCGTTCCTTTCGCGCAGCCGAGAAACAGATCACCGTCAACAACCGCCTTTTCGGTCATCTGGAAATTTTTAGCACCGACAAAATTGTTTCCTTTGATCTTTCCATCGACAACAACCGTTACACCGGCGGCGGTGATACCATTGCCTGATTCACCGGAATAGAGCACCTTCTTTCCGGCAGCCACCAGCCCGAGTCGGGTTTTACCTTTATACGTGAGCGTTTTCCCTAAAAACAACAGATCCTCAGCTTCTCCCGAAAAATTCAGTTCATTTCCCGCGAAAAGATAATCTTCCTCAAACACCTTCGACACATTCCTGATGATCTCCTTGTCATTATCTTCACAGTGTGTTTCAACCTCCATTGCCTGCACCATACCGAACCAGCAGAAGAGCACTCCCATCGCAACCATTGCAGCCTTCTTCATACCATCCTCCTTTTGCTAATAGATTACAGAAATCAAATCATAAATCCGTGTTGCAACGACACTGATAAGATACTGCTATAATGAAATGTTTTGGAGGATTTGAAAATGAGTGGTCGGAAACGGCGAATGAGCGGTCGTATTATGCTGGTGGGTGCCATGAATTCCATCCGTAGAGACGCCATGGCAGGGCGTCCCTACAGAAATGTTGTATGATGGTTATCTGTTATTGCGCCGCCCGTTGTTTCCGGCGTTGTTCGATCCGTTTTTTCAACGGAGAGACCTGCGCCTCCCGTCGCGGATTCAATTTATTTTCCCACGAAAAAACATACTGAAGCGTTTCATGACGCGGATGCGGATCGGTAGATACCACCGCCAGCGTAACCGGTGAACCGTCGGGCCAGACCCCCATATAACACTGCTCCTCGTTGCCCTTTCCCAGAGCAACGATTTTCCCCTCTTTGTCGCCGGAAAAGGTATAGGCTGCCAGAGCATCGAACAGTTTGAATATACCGAAAAAATCGAAATTGTCGATAACCCCATTCACCGACTGGGCACTGTAGGGAACAAAATGATTGGCAGGGAGTATTATACTGTCAAGAGTATCGCTCATAAAGGTATAGAAACATTTTTCGTCAGCCGGGATACGTACCGAGCGGAAAATATCAACCGCCACCTGATGATCATTAAACACATCGTCATCGTAGGTAGTAAGCAGCAGTTTGACATGATCAGGAATCGCCTCGAAGTTCTTCTGCGACATACCGAAGGTGTACCATGGTGCCGATATAAAAAGGAATGCCGCCCCCTTACCCCACGCCCGTTCGTTCATCACCTTTTTTGCTACCCAAGGAACAGCACCCGCCCCGAACGACTGACCGAAAATGCCGATCCGGGTGGTATCCACCCGCTCCGGAAACCGTTTGACAGCAGCCTCAAATCCGGCGAGTGCAGTGGTGTACTTTTCCATTACCGGCTTTTCACTGTCAACCGTTGGAAAAGTGGGATAGGGCGAAAAAACAAGTGCGAATCCGTTGCTGACGATATGATGTATCAGATGAGAAAAGTAGGCGGTGTCGCCATTGTTGTATCCGTGAAGAAACAGCAGAAGGGGGCGACGCCCCGGTGCACTGTCCGGATAGAAAAAGGAAACAGACATTGAGGCATCAAGCGGATTAGGAAAGTTCTCTACCGCAACCTTGAATGGCCCATCTGCACCGAACCCGCTGTCGATTGGATTGATCATATCAATATCAGTGGTATCGTCTTTACCGACAGTAGCTTTAACCTCTTTGGTAAGATACCGGGTCACCTGCCGCATCCGTTTGGCCCGGTACCGGAAGTACGTTTTTCTGCCTTTGCGGATTTTATTCGCGTCGAGGCGCGGATTGCGCGGAGAGTTCCACTGATTGATCCAAAGCCCTCTCGGCAGGCTGTCCAGCGGACGCTCCAGGCGTGTAATAAACCGCCGGTTCACTTTTACCGTTGAGGTATCGGACGCCGTGGTCCGATCGATCATTGCACCCAGCGAGGGGTAAGCTGCCATGGTATCCTTGTTAAACGTGTATTCCATTGCCCGATCGATTATTCTTACAATTCCGTACGTATCCAGAAGATTCCATGCATCGGTTGCCGAATGGTCGCCCATTGGCGACGTAAAATCAGCTCTGAACTGTTCGCGGTCTCGTTTGAAACTTTCGGTACGCAGATAGACTTTCCTTTCCGAAGGTACGGAAAGCTGCGCAAAGATATCCGCAGCAATATGCGGATCATTCAGTCGATCATCCTCGAAGGACTGCACCACCAGAGTGACTCCCTTCGGAAACCCGCGCATCTGCCGCTTATCAATCGCGTACAGGTACCATGGTGCCATAATGTAAAGCAGCGCTCCCCGTTTGCCCCACTTTTTAAGTCGCAATTGACGCATGAGGGCAGGTGCCGCGCCACCGCCGAATCCGTGCCCGATTACCGCGATCCGTGAGGTATCAATCTGCTTCCAGTGATGGATCGCCTCGGCAATACCGCTCATACCGAGGTCATACGTAACCAGCTTGTTTCTCGTGAGTGTCGCTCGCCGGGCGGGAACATAGAGAACACTGCTGCCGCGCCCGACCAGGTGCGCGATCAACTCTTCATATTCGTGGGGACCGCCGGCATTGAGTGCTCCGCTGAAAAGTATGAGCGGGGTAACCGAATCCCCTTTGGGGGCATAATAAAAAAAATTCTTCTTCCAATCAGGACTCTGGAAGGTATCGGCAATCATGCCCGCATCCCGGGACGGCGAAACGGCCGAAGATTCCGGAACCATTTTTTCGATCCGGGCCTCCGGCGTGCCCAGGATAATGAAACATGCCATTACGGTAATTAAAAACTTCATGCTGCCCGGGATAGACATCTGACGCTCCTTCGATGATGGTAATCGGCTGTAGCGTATTTTCGTTTCACACAATGCCGAATGGTGTTCTTCCGATGAATACTCAAAATAGCTACTTTCTCCACCCCACCTCAAATTGAATAACAGGTGGTGTTATATAGTTTCTGTTCAGAATATGGTAGAAATGGCCGCGCATACTTCCCTTCGACCCTGCTCAGGGTAAACTCGGCTCGGCATGAGCGGCCATATGAAGTGAATTCCGCACATTTCGCTCATCCTGAACTTGTCGAAGGATAGCATATAAATACATTTTGAACAAATACTATACACTCAATTGTGCGGTACGACGATGAAACTTCAGTCTTTTTTAACCTCCGACACAAAACGTTCCTGCAAAACCTGCTCCAGAAGCTATTTTTAATGTCATCAAACGGTAAGGATGCACTATGATAGCAATAGTTGATTACAATGCGGGCAACCTCACGTCCGTGAAACGGGCACTCGATTTTCTGTCGATTCCCAATATCATTTCACCAGACCCGGAAAAAATCCTCCAGGCGGGAAAAGTGATCTTCCCGGGTGTCGGTCATGCCACATCGGCAATGGCAACACTCAAAGAACGCGGTCTCGACCAGGTACTTCATGAGGTTTTCAAAAAAGGCACTCCCCTCCTCGGCATCTGCCTCGGCACACAGATTATCCTCTCCTCTTCGGAAGAGACGGACAAACCGTGCCTCGGTATTATCGAAGGGAACTGCCCCAAATTTGTTCTGACCGACCGGTCGCTCAAAATTCCGCACATGGGTTGGGACAGTATCACCCTGCGCCGTGAACACCCGGTTCTCAGGGGAACCTCCAGTGGTGACGAGTTCTATTTCGTGCACTCGTTTTACCCGCTGCCTTCTAATGATGCTGACATCCTTGCCGAGTGTGATTATGAGATCACCTTTCCGGCGGCAATTGCTCGCGACAACCTGATTGCCACGCAGTTTCACCCGGAAAAGAGTGGTCCTGCGGGACTGCGTATTCTTTCGAACTTTGCAGGATGGGATGGTGCACCATGCTGAGTAAACGGATAATTTCCTGTCTTGATGTCCGCGATGGTAAACTGGCGAAAAGCGTTAAATTCGTTGATACCCGCGATATCGGCGATCCGGTATCCACCGCGCAGAAGTATTACGAGGAGGGTATCGACGAACTCGTCTTTTACGATATCACCGCATCGAGCGACAAACGCGATATCATGATTGATGTGGTCAGTGAGGTCGCATCGAAGATATTCATTCCCTTTTCGGTGGGTGGTGGCCTGCGGACGGTTGAAGACTGTACCCGCGTGCGGCTTGCCGGTGCAGAGAAGATAAACGTGAATACCGCGGCAGTTGCCAATCCCGATTTAATCGGGCAAGCTTCCGCTGCACTCGGTGCTCAGGCCGTTGTACTTTCGATGGATGTGCTGGCCGTACCGGTTTCGGAAGCGATCCCCTGCGGTTACGAAATCGTCACCCACGGCGGTCGTACACACACCGGAATCGATGCGCTCGCATGGGCGAAAAAAGGTGAAGCGCTCGGCGCGGGCGAACTGGTCATCAACTCAATTGATGCCGACGGTACCAAAGAAGGGTACGAACTCAAACTCACCCGTATGATCGCCGACGCGGTTGCGATTCCCGTTATAGCTTCGGGCGGCGGAGGCAAACCGGAACATCTCTATGATGTGCTCACCGAGGGCGGTGCCGACGCGGCCCTGATCGCTTCGATCCTTCACTTTGGGGAGTATACGATCAGGGAAGTGAAGGAGTATTTGCGCGGGCGGGGTATAAAAGTGCGGATACCGACTTTCGCCGTTTGAAAGTTACTTCTCGTCATTTTTACCCATACTGCGAGGCATCAGGTTCCGCAGCGCCTCAATCTTTTTCACTGCCTCAGGAGACAACCCATCCGCTCCCTGTTCCGCTTTTTCATACTCCCAGGATAATTTTTCGAGCAACAGGCGATTTTCGGGTTGCTGCAGTTTTTTATGTGAAACCGGTATTTTTTCAAAAGGAAAATCGAGGTGAAACAGGTCGGGATTGTACGCGAGGCGCAACTGCCGCAAATGAGTATCGTCAACAATCAGTGTAAGTTGTTTTTTCTTTGGAACCCGATGTCGGGTATTGATCACCAGGGGCAGTTTCCCCGGAGCGAAAACCGCATAGGTCAACTTCGCTCCGGGTCGCATGGCACAACGCAATTGCGGATATTCTTCTCCTGGCAGTTCACCTTTTTTTCCCGAAACCGTCCAGCAGAAATCATAGGTTCCCCGTGTATACATCTCCATATACACCAGAGCACCGGCCACCGGTTTATTTTCACCGTCAACCACCATACCGGTAAAGGTGCGACCGCAGGCCACTCCCGCCATAACCAGTACAATGACCATCAGCAGCGAATACCGGACAGCCGTACTGATCGTTCCATTTTTCACCGGTCGTTATCTCCCGCAAAAAGGTCATCCTGACGAAGCATTGTAGCTCTCACGGGCAAACCCGTTGAAGTTGTCGGCTCCGTGATGATATGTAGGATAAGAGGAGTATTGGAATAAAGAAAAACTAAATCTCTGATTCTTGCAAAAATTTTTTTACGGCACGATCCCGTTCTGTAAACCCTTGACTGCGCTGAGTTTTTCCTCATATCCCGACGGGACCGGGCACACCCCTTCAACAATCGGTTTATAAGCAAGCAACAGAACACTCAGCAATAGCTTGTATGACCCCTGAAATAACCGTTCTGAAAGTTCTGGTGATTCCTCAAAAGGAAATCCCATCCCGATCAGTTCCGGCACACAAAGGTCGTGTCCGGTCTCAACAGGGTACAGTTCAATTTGTAAATCATGATTCTCGTAATAGCGGGTGCGGTCGAAGCCGCAGATGATTTTTTTCCCCGGAGCGACTACCGCATAGGCGATCTTCGCATTGCGTTTCCATTTGAGGGAAAACGAGAATGCCCCTCCGCCGATGCTATCGATCCGCCTGAACGCGAAGTCGAACGTTCCCTTCCCTTCACGATATGCTTCGACATACACAATGGCGCCGGGAACCGCCCTCCCGTTACCGTCCGTCACCGTTCCACTGAGCATCCGTTCCCCGGAGCAACCGGTACCGGTTCCCACCTGGAACATGAACAAAAACGCTCCAAACCAGGCAAACGCTCCGGTTCCGTGATGTTTCACTGCACCTTACTCCCGCCGAAGATCGCCTCTTTCGGATAGAGAGGTATAAACGTGCACCGGTCAACGGAGGTGATGAAATCAACGATGTCTCCTCCGGCTTCCTCCCATTTGGTATAGTGCCCGTCAATCGAATCAACGTCATTACCCACGGGAGCACGTTCATAATCAACTCCCGCAGTTCGTTTACTTGTATCATATTCGAGGTCCGCCCCCGAATTGTTGAACAGAAACCGGTCGCCGTCATAACCGACCACCAGCTTCCAGTGATAACTTGCAATCTCGTGGTATTCCTTCACCAGCACCATCACGGGTACCCCCGCACTTATCCACGACCTCAGAATTTTCAACCGGCCCGCCTTATCCAGACTTTCACCGTCATTGTCCCGGGCGTGCATACTGAATTTTTCCGCACCATCAAGGATGTTTCCCGGAGTACGGGCACCGTTGATAATGCTTGGTACATTATCGGTATCATGATACCACAAACCGTTCCGGGTCTCTTCCGGATTATTACTGTACGGATACCAGTAATTCATCGCCGCCGCAAAACTGTAGGGCCCGCAGGCATTCTCCCTACCCTGATCGTGCCAGCAGGTATCTCCGGGCAACAGAAACGACCCCGGAGGAGCAGGCAGTGCATTAACTGAGGACTGCTGACCGCCTGAACGGGGTATATTCAACAGGGATGTCACTTTGGCCGCGTTATAGGTATGATGCGAGAATACCTGATTGTCGCCGGCAGAGGTGATACCGTTGAATGATCCCGCATATAAACTATCAGTCGCGTTCGCACCGTACTGATCGCACAGAAGCAGTTTCACCGAACCGGACGGAGCCGCAGATATGGTTCCGATCCAGCAGGGATCACCCTCTATCGCCCCGAACTTGACCAGTAGCACCGGTTTATCGGCACCCCACTTTTCCTGTTCATCCTTGCGGATACAGGAACCGTATATCCTGAAAGCACCAGAGGTCGTAGTGTATCCTATCGAGTAGTCGTTCCGCTGCTCCGCCATAGCGACGGATGCGGGGCGCTGTCCGTCAAGCGATCGCCCCCTGACGATTACCCAGTCCTTCTGGGCCCAGATATCGACTTCAGCGGTTACCGCTTCACCACAGTCAAACGTGAACGGCCCCTGCAAGGACAGATCGCCGCCGCTCTTTTTAAATCGTTTCTCCTTATCGACAAGATCAAGTTCGTCACGGTTGCTGAAATACAGCCACGTTTCACGATCACCATCGACGGTAACCTCTTTTCCGTTATCATCACAGAATTTTCCGGCCTTCATCTGCAGCCGGCGAACGGGACGCGATGCCGCCAGTTCATCGGAGTCTTTTTTGAAATAGACAAGGTAGACCGTTACACTGTCGAGAGGTACCTTGTCACTGCTTCCGGGTGCCTGTGGTGTGGACAGTGTCGGCGAGGTTTGTGGTCGTGTATGCGGAGTTATCGAAAGCGGCTGCGGGGCTGGTTTGTCTTTGTATACAGGGCACTTTTCCTTGCATCGTGCACTGCGGGTTGCAGCCTCACCTGCAGAGGAAAGTTGCTCGTCGGCATTACACGGCAGGGGAGTGGGCGGCATTTCCTTCTGATCAAAAAAGAGTACTTCCACCCGCCGGTTTATCGCGCTTTCATGTTCATCGAGTTCGGGTGAATCTTTGGGCCAGGTTTCACCACAGGGTACCGCTTTATTGGTATCCTCAACCCAGCGGTTATCAAGCACCGTATGAAACCGGTTCATATCTTCGAAAGTGGTACCAAGTCGTTGCGCCAGTGCATCCTGATAGACATCGAACACCGCGCCCCATGTTTTCGGTCCGAAATCACTGTCTTCGGGAATCGTTTTCGGGTTATTCACTCCCCCGTAGGCTTTTTCCAGTCTGCCGGAAGTAATAAACTCCCTGTTATAGCGGATCTGAAATTTCTTTGTTGCCCGGGTAACACCCTGACTTCGAGGATCATCCGCAGCTCCCGGATCGCACTCCCATCCGAAGGTGGCGGCAACCCATGCGAGAATCTGCCGTTTATCTTCTTTATGATTGCGTTTGTCGGCAAGTGTTTTCCATTCCTCTTTCTTTCCGCACAGAAGATGCAACACCGAATCGGCACGGTCTTTTGACAATAAAAAGTTATAGCGCTCCCTGCCGACCCGGTCGGTATGCCCGGTAATAAGGAGTTTCTGCTGCGGATACTCCTTCGCCTGCACCAGAATGACCTGCAGCACGTCAAGACCCGATATCCGGTCCTGAGCCGGGTCGGTACTGTCACGATCGGCATAATTTTCGGGCAGCATGACGGCACTGTCGGTCCGGAACAGCACATCCTCGAATTCCACTTTATAAACGGATGGCACGGGCGGTGTCGTGACATTTTCGATCGGCTGCCGTTCACCGTCAACCCATGCCTCCTCAATTTTCAGAAACACCTTCTTTTTACCGGTATCCTCCTGCAGCGAGAATATAAGAAGAAGCACATTGACGCCCTTCTCCCTGATCTTCTTGAGTTTCGCCACATCACTGCCCGAATACGTCGTGTAGTGGAACAGGTCGACAAAATCACTGTTTCTCCTGACAAGAGGGAATATGGCCAGAGCCATCTCTTCCGAAGGAAACGGGTTCCCGTAAATGTTGAATTTACTCGCGTGGAAATTACCGGAATCGGCCCCCTTGCCGGTGTCATTTGGTTGACAGACATATTTACGGCAGGCGGTCACCCGCACGAACCGGGGCAGGTGGTTGTTTTCAAACGGCGTGATCACCTTTTTACCCGGTTCGGTGCCGTCAGCAGCCTGCTGCAGTTTCGGCAGGCGTGTCAGATAGGTGGCAACGTACTCCCTGAGTTTCGCCTTGCCGGACGTTGTTTCCTCCGCCTTTGAAAATTTGTCGTTCGCGGCAAAATCCTCGAAGCACTCCTTCAGTTTGTACATGGTGTGATCTGCGGGTACTTCCGTCACTCCGTTTACGGTACCGTCATTTTCGGGAGCACCGGGAGGCTGATTGTCGGAACCGAACAGAAATGCGGCGAGTTCGTCACTGTCGGCGTACAGCTTGAACTGGCTGAGACGCAGGTCGATACCGGATTGCGGAAAGAACGTGGCCTTTGACGGCTTACCCGTGGAACCGGTCAGGACCGGCGTCCCGCCGGAAGTTATCCGCGTCTTTGACGGTCCCTTCCAGGTGGCGTCGCCGTGTTTGTCTCTCCATTTATTGACATCGAGTACCGGAGGTTTCCAATCGGCGAGTGCCGGAATGGTTTCAATCACATTGACAAGGTCGATAGTCACCGGACGGTTCGGTTTTTTGGGATACGCGCTGTCGGCAACTGCGCTCGTGTCCTTGAACCGGATTGCCATCCCGATATCGAGGTTCCAGTTACGCAGCAGATCGAATACTTTTTCATCTCCGGACGAAAGATACTTGAGCGCTCCGTCAATAAACTCCACCGCCACCAGTTTTCCCGCATTGACGAATTCAGCGAACGCTTCAGGATTGTAGAATCCGGTTCCCCACCGGACGATCTTATCGAGATTGGGAGCCACAGTCTGCAGGTAATAGTACTGCGACGTCACGTTGTCATTGTTGTCCATCCGGGCATACCGGACCTTGGGCAGTTCGCTGGTGAGACGCAGCAGTGAGAACTGGTCTTGTTTTACCTTCGTATCGGCAATATCATATGCCAGACAATAATCACGATGGATAAAGGGAGTTACGCGCTTGTCACCGGGACCATCGGTATACCGTCGGGCGAAGGGACCCGGCAGCGATGTCGAACAGTCGAGAAAGTCGGCATCGCGGTTGTAAATTCCGTCGGTACCGAACACACCGAAGCTGAGCTTATCCTCCCAGTAATCGGTGTAATTGGGAAAATCCCATGCTTCCGGTTGCCCCAGAACGTTTTTCCTGATGGCATCGTACTTTTTCAGGCTGTCGTGATATCCCTCGAAACAGACGAATCTCAGCAGGGCATCGAAGTACTGTTCAATTTTGTTATGATTATTAAAAATGTCGAAAACCAGCATCCCCTGCTCGTTTTCCCAGATTTTCTGCAGTTGAAAATAGGCGCCGGCGAACACGTTCACCTTTATATGGCCGGTAATATCGAGTGCGATATGGCTCAGATAGCCGAGGATATACGCCGTCTGGTATTTCCGTTGCAGAACCGGAAGCGTTTTGGCCTGGGCCCGTATGCGCTTCAACACCTGCACGGGAAAACGGTGAGAGAGGTTGTAGTGCCCGAGATCGAAATGGGTCATCCCGGTGATCCCTTTGTTGATCGCCATGGTTACTGACGACTCATGCGGCAACACCCACAGATCAGGCCCGAACGCTCCCATGGCGAATGCGCTGAACACCGCGATATCATCACGACTGTCAATCGTATTCCGGTAGGTATCCATGGTGTTCTGCATCTCGGACCCTTTTTTCGCGCCCTCGGCTCCTTTTCTGAAATCCTTGTTGGCCTGCAGCCAGGCGGCGAAACCGTTGTGGATATCTTTGATGACATCGCTCTCGTGGCTGGCCGGGTAGTGTTCGGCCAGTTTTCCGGCGAGGTACATGTGGGTTACTTGACATGGCATAAAGGGTTCCTATAATGTTACTGGCGTTAGTATTTCTCTAAAATCATTCACTGCCGACGGATGGCATTTTTTTTGTTTTCGAACTACAGGAGTCAACATTAACAATGAAATGGTAGGTATTACTACCGCTATATCCACTGAACATTAGAATATTATTCTCAGAGCCAACCCACATGCTATCTATCAGTTCCAAATCAACCTTGCAGAAAAAACTGTCAGGTTTATTACCTATTTCTACCGGGCCTTCCCAGACAGGATGTTGCCCCATTGGTCCCGGCCCATGCAATCGTAAATACCATGAACCAATTGTTGTATCTGTCCAACCCATTGTACCTTCGCTCTTTTCCAATAATGTAGCCAGACTACCACGAGAAGTGATAATATCATCAACAAGCCACTTTTCACCTTTTCTTACCAGCTTAAGATTAACTTTAAATTCAGTATCAAATATTTTAAAATGGACGCGAGCAAAAGTTATTCCTTTTTTTTTGTACATGTCTATTTTTTTCATCCTAAAACCGTCATCATCCTGGCAATCGCAAACAGGATCATAGCCTAATCCTTCCTTTTCGCGTAATTCGTACCTTCTCATTATATTTAAAAAATCAGGGGAAAAAATCGTATCAATCGATACTGGATCTATTGACGAGAAGCCCGTTGTATCATTCTGGTAATTTGAATAGAGATTGGCAATAAATTCATACGCCCCGTTTTGACCGTTAGCGCATTGTAATATGCAAAAAGTCAGGGCAATATATCCTATAGTAATATTTATTTTCACTTCCCATTCCATCTGTATATTTTATATTTTGCATCGTTGGCCTTATATGCCCTACTTGGATACAAGTTATCTTGTTTGAAATCTGATACCCATTCTGAACCATTATACATTTCAATATGTCCGTAGATACTTTTAGCTCCTTCATAGCTTTGCATTACAATAATATCACCTTTTTGAGGCTGATAACCAACTGCTGAGACCTCAATAAAACCATATTTTTCCAAATATGGTCCATACTCTTTTGCCGGAACTGGGTGAGGTGTAATATCTATTCCACCAGCTAGGATGCCTAATCGGACATGTTTAGCACAACGCCCCTTCCCATAGGGTGGTACAGCATTTTTATTCAAGTAATCGATGGCCTTTTCGATGTTAAATTTATCACTTTCAGTTTTGCTAAAATTGTCATTTTCATCCTCCCCCGCTTTCTTCTCTGTTGATCCCCCATCAGTACTGCTTTTACCCGTCGCGTCATCAGTTCCACTACCTGAATTACTCCCTGCTCCAGCAGTTCCAGTACTTCCATTTCCTCTACTCCCGCCCTTACCTCCCCCACTCCCGGCCCCGGCCCCCGCACCACCCTTACTCTTCACCATCGTCGCCGACCCCGCATCCTTCAACTCCACCTTGTACGGTCCCGGCGGAGTATCCGAAATCTTCACATACCCCTTGTCATCGAGCTTCTCATCCTTTGTGGTGCCATCAGCGAACGTCACCGTCACGGTCTTGTCGGCCACGGCGAACCCGCTGTCAATGCCCAGGTCGATCTCGACATAATCCTTGAACTCCAGGAGCCCGCTCTCCTGTTTACTCCCCACCGGTATCGTGTCCACCATTACCATAAAGAAATACTCGGGCGGGTTGTATTTTTTGCCGTACTTACGCAGTTCCTCTTCGGTGGGGATATCGTCGGTATCTTCCTGGTAGATGTATTTCCAGTTTAATTCAACTTTGTTGTTTTTTATAACGGTGGGAATTTTAACGACGGGATCATGATTGCCGTCATTGTCGTACTCATATACGATAACCGTTACCTCGTCACCCTCTTCAACCCCGTTGGTGAAGATGCAGCTCATGGCCACCTCTTCATCCCTGTGGACCTCCACCTTGCTCCACTTCATGCTCGACACTTCAATCGGTGGACGTACCGGAATGGAATTTGAATCTATCGATAGACGATGCTTCGGAAGTTCAACTTCGAGATACACGAAATCATCAGGCTTTACCTTTTCCGGTATTACGATCCTTCCCTTCCAACGGTTGAGTACCATTACCCCCTCAACCTTTCCGAGTTTTTTTCCTTTTTCGGTGTACAAGGTCGCCTTGACTTTTCCGCCATCTCCTACGAGAAGAGTTTTTACCTCAAAATGCGCCTCGAATCCCGCATACGCACGACCCTGCTGCCAAAGCGCATATATGATCTGAGACTCTACAGTAATTTTCTGCTGGGAATCGGTAGGTACCGATTTCGTAGTATTCATTCGTTGCGCCCTTTATTCGTACATAATTAGTCAGACTTCATCATCGGATAAAGAATCCACATCCGTTTTCAGGGTTCGTATGATCGTTTCCACTTCGACGGCAATGGTCTTTACCGTTTTTTTGTTGAAGGTTGCCGTGAAAAGATACACCTTGTTGTTAATTGCGAAATACCACTGTTTCTGAATAAACTTTATTTCGTCGTTCGGCTGATAACTGTAGGTGATTTCGACCCCCGGAGTACTCCCGAAAAATGCAGCCGGTTTTTGCGAAAGCAATTCGAAACCGGGCAGCATGCCGGCACTGGTTTCCGTCTGTTGCTTCGCGAACGTTTCCAGATCGACGTCCTCATGCAGACCGGGAAGCACCGTCAACACGAGATTGTGCTGCGTACCGCTGTCGTGGGGACCTTCGAAGGTGTAGACTGTTGTTTCCTTCCACCCGTCGGGAAAGGTGAGTTTGAAGAGATTGTTGGTGATCATGCTTTCCTATTCCTTTGTATATGCAACAATTTTAAAACAGCTTAACAACCCCGTTAACTGTACCGATGTAAATAACACCATCCACATCAACAACAGCTCTCGTGGTTGCGGTATTGGGGAGTTGAACAGTCCAGAGTTCTTTTCCCCGGCTTGCATCAACCGCCATAAGCGTTGAGTTATAAGAAACCAGTATTGATTGACTTAAAGAAGTTATGAAATACTCCTGAGCAACCTCTTTTAAGCGCCGTTTCCACACTATAGTACCTTCGCGAACAGCCCACAGATACTTTTGTCCGCAAAAGACCACCAGACCAGCATCGGTAATCGATGGTCTTTGGAGTGGGAACGCATTTTCAGGTATTTTTTTTCTCCAGAGTACCGACCCATCAAGAGCCACTTTACAAATTTCACCCTTCAGTCCCGACAGCAGTTTATTTTCTCTGGTAATTGTGGTGATATGCTCTCCTACAGGACGATCACCTTCTCCACTATACTGCTGTTGCTTTTGCTGTTCAATCTCTGCAAGTTCTTCCAATTGTTTACTGGTGCCTACAAGCGAAATTACGCAAATTGCACCGCTTTTATAGGGCGCTAATGCGACAATTTTTCCTTTAACAGGTAGTTTTCCCGGTTCAGAAGAAGTGCAATCAAACAACAATAATCCATTATTGCAATCTGACACTATCCATACTTCAGATTTTTTGCTGTAACAGTCACTCCCGATCCGTATATAACCGTTCCAGGTAGGCGTAAATGTCTTGTTTTGCGGAGAGAATCTTCCAAAATCGATTTCCGCCATTCCATAATCAGGTCCGTCAGACATGGCACGTTCAATAACAACCGCGATGCAATTCTGACCGTTCACACTTAAAGCGATTTTAGGATGAGCATTTCCGTCCACCGGATAATTTCCCAGTGTATCGATGGAATAATCATGGGCAATTTTAAAGATCGAAAAGACTCCATCACCGGACGCAGTCGCGGCAATAATTCCCGTGTGATTCCATAGCAGATCTCCGGCATTGCACCGTATCTCTTTTTCTTCTTCTGCATTTTCTGGAAGTAGAATGGAAAGTCTGTCGGTGTACGCTGCGAGTACCCTTGCCCCATCAAAAACCACCTGATGTACAACATCCCTCTTTTTTCCGAATGGAGCGATTGAATCATAGGCACCTGGGTGAATACTGGCATTGGCCAGAAAAGAGGCATGTTGGGATTCAGATACATTCCAATTATCATCGGTAGTTTTATTTGAAGTATTGTCTGGTAACACGTTGTGTATCCATAGTAAAATAACCATTGAAAACCCGACCGCTCCCATTCGGGTTTTATACAAATTCACATTAGTAATCCTGCTTGTTTTCGATCGCATACACACCTTTTTCAGTACCCATCAGGAGTATCCCCGAACCAGCCTGGACAACAGGAGTTGTAATTACTTCCGGAGATTGGTAAATTTTTCGATCCCACATGAGGCAATCCCAAACAAAGATATGTAGACCCGTTGCAATGAAGAGTACGTCACCAATAACCGAAGCGTATACCGGGAACCCGGAAATAAAGGTATCGAAGTGTACCACCTCTGTCAGGTCTGAAGACCACGCTTTAAAACTGGCTTCGCCAACAACGATTCGATACCCCGATGAACAGGAAAGTGCCGGACAAACAGGGAAGATTCCGATGTCCTCTAATGTATATAATATCTTATTCGTTTTTATATCGATACAATCGAGATCGAATCGACTGCCTGTTCTGGAGAGAGAAAACAATTCACCGGTTTTATTGTTCCCGGAAATAAACAGTAGTTCCTTATCGAAAACATATTTCCGAACAGGTTTTAATTTTGAATCTGTCATCACCAACGTTTGGTTAACCCCAAAGAATATTCCCGCAGTCAACCAGACCGGTGGTACAATGTTATTACCGTAGTAAGAAATGGTTTCAACCTGTTCCGGATCACAGAGTCCGGAATCTTCATCAGGATCCCCTAATTTCTCAAGATCAATACATTCATGAGTTACAAACGGCTCATCCATATCCGGGATGTAAGGAGGCGACATAAGCCCCGACAACAGGATACTTGAACCATTAAGAAGGACATCTCCGAATCCCCTCTTTCCCCCGAGCAACAGATAGATCTGTTTTTTGATCTCACCACGTGTATTTAAAACAGACAAAGAATCATCCATCCAGACGACATGGCTATCACCAAGAGAACCGCATTTGCCTCCCTGACGGATAAAACCTCCAGCTAATTCATTTTGTAAATTCCCATCCAGAATACCCCATCCTTCTGATGACTTAACAAGAGCAGTCTTTTCTGTTGTAAATATTGATTCAACAGCACCGCCGAGAATTTTCCGGAATTCAATCGAATTGAAAATCGGTTTTGGCAAAGGCCGGTTATCGAAACCATCGCGAGACAAACCGCCATATCTGCCGGGATATCCCGGCAAAACGTTTTCGTTTCCTTCGCTTACAACCTCGAGTAATTCATTAAAAGCAGACAGATATTCACTCTCACCAATATGCAACCAGCTTCGATACAGTGAAACTTGATCTGGATTCATCTCAGCAGCTTTCCATTATGCCACCAGGGACTGCGGCAGCAACCGAAAAATTATCCTTCGTCGGTAGTTCCTTATGCGATAAACCAAGCATCTCGCAGAAATATCTCCAGAATTTACCGGCATCATTCTTTACCAACTCCAGTTTACTTCCACTCCACGATGTACTACCAAGACCTAAAAAAGGTGATTTCACTTCAACGTGATAATGAGTTTTCGCTTCAGGCTTGGCGGTAATCCAGGCAACATACGCGGCATATTTTGCAGAAGTGTTCAGACTCTTATTCAGATGAACAGCCTGCCCGGCAGTAAAATTATCAACAAGGTACCTAGGTTGAGGAACGATAAAAGTTTCTTCGTACGGTTTTGACCCTTTTACCTTGAGAGCCATTTTATTTATAAGGTTTTTTTGTATACCAGTATCAATTTTATCTAGAATACCTACAATATCGTCATAGTTTGCAGAATTCCAGAATTTAAACCGCAAATTCACGGGGAGTATAATAATACCGGTAAAATTTAACCCGCTTTTTAGACCACCTTTGCTGTAAGGATCCGGGCCAAGCGGATACAGATGTAGATCAAAGGTTCCTTTCCCGCTTTTTTCATTTTTCGTATTTCTCAGTGTTTTTGCAGGATAGTTGCAATACGTTCGCGAGTCTTTCGCCATATCACGCGGATCCCCTGAATCGGCAGCATCAAGCATAAGTTTATAATCATCTTCGTTCTTTTTTATAACGCTAAATTCACATTTTTCCTTGGGAATGAATTCCTTGTTACACCATACCGCAAAATGCCAATAATACCTGCTGCGAACAGTCATATTCGACTGCATCATTCCATAAGCATCCTTTATAAATGGAGCACCCGGTTTGAAATCGACAAAACCCATCTGCCAATAACAGCAATTATTCCATTTTTCATGATAATCATCATCCAGACTTTGTGCATGTCCGAATTCATGCGCTGCCGTAAATCTCCCATTGCCATCCCGTACATTCTGATTCGCTCTTATTTGTCCTTTTTCTTTCCCCATTGAGCTGCGCCCCGGGGTACCGGAAGGATGAACCATGATAATGGTATGTTGATTCGGCTTTGTTACCTGTTCCAGATAAAACCGTATATTGACTTGATGGATATCGTCGCTATTTTTTTCATACAAAAGAGACACCAGTTGATTGTTGGCGGCATCGTTCCATTCATTGGTCAGATTTTTGAAAGTGCTATTTACCCAGTCCTGTGCATAGGGAGTATGGGCTGTTGCATCTTCACAATGCCAACGGAAATAATTATATATATAAGAAATTTGTCGTCCGTTTCTGAAATCGACCATCCTCAAAAGATATGCATCAAAATTCCCGATATTATGATAATCTCGATAATGACGCTGTTGGAAATTGGTAACCAGAGTACACCGTTTGGGATGGAGAAAAACCGCTGCGCGATGTCCGGCAAGGGCAGGATCGCTGATTCTGTCCTGATATACGGCATAAAGCCTCCGATTAAAAAGAACACCAAATATCCTTTTTCCGGTGAAGGGAATCCGCCGGGAGGGGACTCCATTTTTGGAATAATACTCTTTTTTATTTCCAACATCAGGATCGATCACTTCAAAGTCGGTGCCCAGCAAAGCCCCCTCGCCTTTTGCATCTGGAATTGGAGCAAATACCTGGTTGGTAAGCACAATATCCTCAAGACAGAACGTCAGCGGAGCAGTACTCGCGGTAACAGCATTGCCGTAAGGCTTTAACGAAAGTTTATCCTTAACCACTGGGAGATAATCATCGCGTAAATCAGCCCCGGAAGTGACATCAGCCAAAGTACAATTATAGCGTGTTGTAAATCCTTTAGAGTTCCAATGCTTCGGTAAATCATGATGTTTCCAGCGATCCTCCGGCTTCAAGGCACCTGCTGCAGCCTCTGTTTTGGTCACGATTGCCGGAGTATCCGTGGAACTACCGGTATAAATCCATTGATCAACCGTCTTGAATTCAAAATGGAAATCAGCTGGAGGCGTTGGCGGCAAAGGACCGGGAAAGAGAACCTTTACCCAGTAAACACCATTTTTCCACCTGGTCTCCGTATTGATTTTCGTGCCGTCCCGATATGCCTCAACAATTAATCCACTTGGGACTTCTGCCAGTTTTGATAAAACCCGGTCCCAATACAACAAACGAATATGGTACATTTCAGCATATAAATTGGCCGGATCAACATACACCCGCTTGATAAACTGATGCCATAATGGACACTCGATCGGAGGATCATCGAGCCGGGTTTTGTGTTTACGATTGGTATCTTTCGGGCAGTTGATGTTCTGGAGCATTTTTTCTTCGACAAAGAGTACTTCAACCCGCCGGTTTTTTTGTGAGCGGTAATTGTCCTGTTCAACGTTCTCGATCGGGTATGATTCGCCGCAGGCCACGTATGGGTGTTCCTTTGAAAACTTTGCCGCCAGTACCTTCCGTTTTGCCTGCAGCTGATCAGATGTCAGACTCATAGTGAGCCGTAACTGAGCAACGTACAAATCATATACTGCACGCCATGCTTCAACCGGCCATTTGTGCTGACTGTCTGTTTTTACCTGTTGTTTGATATTTGCGACTTTAACGGAATCAGGAATTCGCTCGTTAAAAAAAGCATTGCAGGCAGCTTCTGTTTGATCATTCCAGGAATTGGAACTACCCAGAGGATGACATGCCGGAGAAAGATCTCCCCGAACACAAAAGTGAGCTAGAATCTGCTGATAATCTTCTATCTTGTGACGTGCTGCACAGACCGTGGCCCATGCCTCACCCTCCTCGGCTGGCTCCGCTGCACCAGGATCAGCACCTAAAAGAAGAAACAGCACATTTTGTGCACGTTGTTCAGACAGGGTATAATTCAATGCGTACCCGCCAGAGGTATCAGTATGCCCGGCGATAAGCAGACGTTGATCAGGATTAAATTCGCTTTCCTTGAAAACAAGCGTAAGCATATTCAATCCGCAAGCCTGCTCCTGTTTTTGCTGTATAGCCTGATCACCGGGGTTGGTCGCATCATCTTCAGTACCATCCGTTGAACTTTTACCGGCAGGTTTATCGGGCATCATGACGGCACTGTCGAGATGGAAGAGCACATCTTCCATTTCGAGAATATTTATTACTGCGTCTTTGACGGTAGCTTCACTTGAAGTACTTGTTGGTACAGAAATCGTTACCGGGCTCAACCCTCCGGTGACATTAACAGGATCAGACATTGTAGCAATTTCCCAGTGTCAGTGGTGATGGATGTGAAATACTTTATTTCTCGACTATTTCAAATGCGAGCAACATACTACTCACTTCAATTGAAATTTGTATAATTATGAATTCAAATCCAATGTCATATTGACTTTTCCCGGAGCGACCTTTTCAATTTTTGCTTTACCGCTTCCATCGAGGGTCCCTTCCTTGATTTCTCCTGAAGCCAGCATCGTTTTAAATTTTTTATTTTTTACCGGAGTTCCTTCTTCATCTTTCACGCACACTTCCGCATGGTCCTGCATATACAACATTCCCGACTGCTCATGCAGATCGTCAATAGTCACCTTGAAAAAGAAGAACGGCTGGGAATACCGCTTTTTTTCACCCTTCTTTTCGGCTATTTTCATGAATTTCTCATCGACATCCAACTTCCAAGAAGCCTTCGTCTGGTCCCCACTTACATTTTTTTCAATAGTGGCCAATTCATAATCGGTATACCCGCCGTCGCGCACAAACACAGTAAAAACCGCTTTTCCCGATGTTACCCCGACGGTTTCAGCAATCATATCTACAGTATCGCCCACCTTCGCTTCGGCTTTTGACCATTTGACATTAGTGAGCCCCCGAAGTGTGATGTCATAGTTTCCCTCATCAATGCCGCCTTTTTTTACGGATCCGGCAAGTGGCCCGGCCATTTCTCTACCGCTTCCCATGTCGATACGATACTGCAGTCCGCCAACCGGATTTTTAGCTTTGTCAATATAGAGTGCATCGAGTGAATGGATACTCACCTCGTCCGTTTCCGCTGACTGCCCTGCGATGGAGGCACTTATCAGTGCGGCAGTCGCCGCACTCACACTGCCGCCCCCGGCTCCGGCTCCACCGCCGCCGCCGCCGCCACCACCACCCCCACCACCGCCACCGGTGCCGATCAGCACATCAAATGCACCAGTAATAACGGGTGCGGGCGGTCCGACACAGAGGAATTGATCACCCATCGTTGCAGCAGGCATTTTTCCGATAAGAACGGTGGGCACTCCCGGGCCAACGCAATTCATGCCGACATGCGGAATCGGCGGAGTACCCGGAGTAACCATGGGACACAGGTGCATATCGGATCCCATACGGATAGCAGGCATTTTATTAATTAAAACTGTCGGGCATCCCGGTCCGATTACCGATCCCCCGTGAGCCGTCATTGATCCGAGTTTTGCTGCCGGTCCCGGCATTATCTGCTCCTTTTATCGATATTCCGTATTGCTGATTGTCATGATGACAATTTCACTCATCCACGCAAATACAATAGAATGAACTGTTGCGTGGCACAAATCGTAAACGCGACTCCTCGCCGAAGAGCGGCCCCGCAATCAACCACGATCAGTTGATCATTACCACAGCACCCTTGACCGTGGTCATTGCGGAACCTTCCACCGTGGTCATCGTGCCCTTAAGGTTGGCCTGTACGCCACCCTCGACTTTGGCTCCAATACCACCCTTGATCTCCATATTCATTCCAGCTTCGGCCTTAACGTTCATATCGCCCTTGGCCTCAAGGTTCATGCCCTGCAGCTTCATGTCCATGGCGGCCTTGGCTTCGATTTTACCATTGGCCTTGATGCTGATATTGGCGGCTTCAATCGAAAGATCCTGCGATGCCTTGATCTCTATTTTCCCCTTCGAATCGAGTATTAATCCCCCGCCGCCGTCAAGGGTCACCGTACTCTTGCTGCTCTTGTCCGATACCATTATTTTATTTCCGCTGTCATCCATATCAAAGATATGGCCGCCTTTGGTCTGGATGGTAAGTCGTTCATTGGCATCGTCAAGTTTTATAATGTGACCATTTGCAGTCGTTATGACGATACCCTCCTTGCCGTCGGCATAGGACATTTCAAGGCCGTGTTTGCCACTGTTGAGCGCCACTTTCGTGTTGGTATCATCAATCACCAGTGCATTTTTATCGGTGGACGACATGGTGATGACCTGTTTCTCGTCATCCATATTGAGAACATGCTTGTTATTCGTTGTAAGCTGGATGCGCTGCTTGCCGTCTTCATCATGCATCAACAGTTCATTACCACCGGCAGTACGGATGAGGTTCTGGAACCTGTTTTTATCAACCACCGGTGATATGGTATTGGCATGTGGAACAGTTCCGATTCCAATGGGTTTATTCGGATCACCGTCGATGCAGGCGAATACCATCTCCGCCCCTTCATGGACCGGAAAATGCATCCCGTACTGGGAACCACTGTAGGGTTGCGCCAGACGCATGTATTTTGACCCTTTACAGTTGTTCTTCTCGTCGGTCAGATCAAACGGCATCCGCACCTTGTAGCGACCGGTTTCGTCGAGCTGCGCGTATTCACCGCCGTTCGCCTCCACCATGGCCGTCAGAACTCCATTTACCTTCGGTACTACGGTCTTTTTGGGAGGAGCATAATTTTCCGCTGTTTCGGAATTGATCGACCAGAACTGGTTCTCATAAGTTACCACCGCCGATCCGCCGGCAAGATGCCCGCCGGTATGATTGACCCGGGTAATGACATAGGTGGCATTGAGATCGTCGCGGAAATGTTCCTCCAGTGAAAACCGGAAACCCGCACGGAATCCACGGCAGTTTCCGGATCCGCTGATTGTTGACTGATGCGATTTGATCCTGTTTGAAAGCACCGTCGCGGCTGCCTGCGCATCTCCCGGCTCCTTGAAATCACCTCCGTACTGATATACGGTTCCTTCAAACCCATCTTTTATCGGTTTTTTCCCGCTGACCTCAACCTCGGGTTTACGATAGTTGTAATTCTTCAGCAGCACCTCTTTGGGAATGACATGTTTTTCGTAGCGCAGAAAATTGATCGCTTCTTTCTGCTCGTCTTCAATGCGCTGATTCATACCGGATGCCGACCTGAACAGTATGGACGATTCTCCGTCGATATCACTGAAAAGTGATGGTTTGTCGGTAATCACCACTTTCTCGGCGGTAGATCCCGGCTCGACCTCCTCCTTCAGAAGTGACGGCTCCTTGAAAAAGTACCAGATACCGGCGGTCTCCATCAGACGTGAGATGAAATTGAGATCCGATTCCTGATACTGAACCACGAACTCCTGCTTGGGATAGGTCTTGGTTGCGAATTCGTAACTGGAGATCCCTGCATCGTCGAGTACCTGTTTGATAATTGCGGTCACATCGACATTCTGGAAAATCCTTGTCTGCTGATTGATCCCCAGCATCCAGAGTTTCGGAACCAGACGGGCGCTGTAGGTTATAAAATCAGTGTTTTTGTCAACCAATTCGAATTCGTTGACAATACCGGAATACGGCACATACTCGCCATCGCGGTAAATAAACAGTGAGGTCGGTTTTCCGATGACTTGTTCCGGGGTAACTTCAGCTTTGACTGAAAGCAGTGTGATATCAAACCGATACGGCGTCGAAATGATATCAACACCCGAAAAATCAGCAACTTCAAAAGTCTTTTCATCCAGGTCACCGCAGATGAAATGAAACTGAGCCTCGTTTGCCTTTCGTGAGGGCATATATCCTCCGGAAATCTTGGGGAAATCAGTAATTATATGGCGAGTTTCAGGACATCGTGAACAATCTTAGGATACCTAAGTGTGTCAGGACATCGTGAACAACTCTCATTTGAATTTGTTTACAGAAATACGATTTTTTATGGGCTCTCTGATTTCATACGTTTTTTTTTCAATGAGCTCTTTCGCGGAATCTTTATTTTCCTTGTGGAAGAAGCTCAATGATTGTTCGCGTGTATTTATTACAGCCCATACATATTCAAAACTGTATTTTTTATCAATTTTAAAGGATTCATTAAGGAGGGTGATCTCACCGTCCTCATCCACTCGCCTTATGAAATGCACTAATCCGGTTGTTATTGGAAGCTTCTCCTGGACATCAAAGGAGAAGCCCTTCGGTAAATATGTTGTTGTAAATGACCGATCTTTTGTTTTACGAAAATTGTCTATTCGATACGTCTGATATTCATTATGGTTATTTTCAAACTTTTTCGACTCTTTACGCAACCCGGACAAGTCCTTAAACCGGTTACTTGCCCAAACATATTTCTGAAACCGACCATTGAGACTTTCAATATGTCCGTTTCTCCAAGGTTCGTTATAGGGGATAAAGATCAATTGCACCCCAAAGTTCAAACAGAAACGAATGAATTTCCCGAAAGAGCGGGGATGATGCAACCCACCACGAAACGCTCCTTCATTATCGACTTGCAGGTATCGTGGGATACCATACATTTTCCAGTCTTCGATAATAAAATCAAGGACATTATCGATATTCTTTGCATCAAACTGGCCAAGATTTGCATGACTGGTAAAGACATCAATCCTGTTAAGGGAAACGACCTTGCCATACCCGGATATGTAAAGAGGTGTGATGATATCAAACTGATGCAAAAAGTTCGGATGCAGTGCTTTGGTGGTTGGATAGTAGATCTTTTTACCATTCCGATTTTCACTCCTTTCCTTGTTTTCCACCAATCCATTACGTTTAATAATCCGGTTAATGGTGGAAAGGGAAGGTTTGTCGTCAAACCCTTTTTTATCAAGGTCATAATGGATGCCAACCGCTCCGCAAAAGGAGTATTTCGTTTCTGGAGTGTCTCTTTTTTGAAGACGTTTTCTGGAATCAACGACTTCCTTTTCAATATGTTTATCAACTTTATTAGGACTTGTATGAGGACGGCGGGAATGGCTATGATACCATTCGGAATTATAATCTTGGCCTTGGCCTCGTCTTGTCCACTTATAAACCCAGTTACGGGAACGTTGCAAAATAACAGCGATTTCACAAACTGTTTTACCGGAAAGGTATAGATCGTGACATTGTTTTCTTTTTTCGAGTTCTCGTTCATCATCATAGCTTTTTTTTGCATTCTGAATACTCCTTCAAAGGTGTATTCAATAAATAATTTGTTCACGATGTCCTGACACAGATTTGTTCACGATGTCTTGAAACATGCCAGCTACCGGTTAAGAATTGACATTTTGCGGGAAGAATGTTATTACCGCCCACCTTTGCCGCAGCCGGCAGCAGGTGCGCCCCACTCCTGGCTTAACCATAAAAAAAGGGCCGGAAGAAAAAATTCTTCCGGCCCGAGTGCAGCATTTCGGAATCAGACGATTGCCGAAACTTATTTCATTGCTTCTTCGACGGCAACGGCAACAGCGACCGATGCACCAACCATCGGGTTGTTACCCATACCGATAAGTCCCATCATCTCTACGTGTGCAGGGACCGAAGATGACCCGGCGAACTGAGCGTCGGAGTGCATTCTGCCCATGGTATCGGTCATACCGTACGATGCAGGACCTGCAGCCATATTGTCGGGATGCAGCGTACGGCCGGTACCACCACCCGATGCTACCGAGAAGAATGGCTCACCCTTGAGGATTTTCTCTTTTTTGTAGGTAGCCATAACCGGATGCTGAAAACGGGTGGGGTTGGTCGAGTTACCGGTAATGGCAACGTCCACACCCTCGGAGTGCATGATCGCAACACCTTCACGCACATCGTCGGCGCCGTAGCAGCGTACCTTCGCGCGTTCGCCGTTCGAGTATGCTTTCTCTTTTGTAACCTTTACTTCACCGGTCGCATAATCGAACTCGGTAGCCACATGGGTAAAGCCGTTGATTCTTGAAATAATGAACGCGGCGTCTTTACCGAGACCGTTGAGAATAACGCGAAGCGGTTCCTTGCGTGCCCTGTTCGCGCTGCGTGCAAGACCGATCGCGCCTTCCGCCGCTGCGAACGATTCGTGACCCGCACAGAATGCGAAACACTTTGTCTCTTCCTTGAGCAGCATGGAGGCGAGGTTTCCGTGACCGACACCGACTTTCCGGTCGTCGGCAACGGATCCGGGAATACAGAATGACTGCAGCCCCTCGCCGAGCGTAACCGCAATATCGGCCGCCTTTTTCTCACCTTTTTTAATAGCCATTGCAGCGCCGACCGTGTATGCCCAGCCCGCATTCTCGAAGGCGATCGGCTGAACGTCCTTGACGATTTTATAAACGTCAACGCCTTTGTCTTTACAGATCTTTTCCGCGTCTTCGACACTTGCGATATCGTACTTCTTGAGAGCGGCCTCGATCTGCCTGATTCTTCTCGCTTTACCTTCAAATAGTATTTCCGACATGATTTGATTCTCCTTATTGGTGACGCGGGTTGATCGTCTTGACGGCATCGGCAAATCTGCCGTACGTACCTGTTGCTTTTTTGAGCGCTTCGTTGGCATCAACGCCCTTGCTGATCTGTTCCATCATGATCCCGAGCTGTACGAACTTGTAACCGATTATCTCCTCGTCGGCATCAAGAGCAATTTCTGTAACATACCCTTCGGCCATTTCAAGGTACCTCGCACCCTTGGCGTTCGTTCCATACATGGTTCCGGTCACCGACCTGAGTCCCTTGCCGAGATCTTCGAGACCTGCACCTACCGGAAGACCGTTTTCAGAGAATGCGGTCTGGGTTCTTCCGTAAACGATCTGCAGAAAAAGTTCTCTCATTGCCACATTGATGGCATCGCATACAAGGTCGGTATTGAGTGCTTCGAGAATTGTTTTCCCGGGAAGTATTTCAGATGCCATTGCCGCAGAGTGGGTCATGCCGGTGCAGCCGACCGTCTCGACAAGTGCTTCTTCAATTATTCCGTTTTTAACATTAAGGGTAAGCTTGCAGGCACCCTGCTGAGGAGCACACCAGCCTACCCCGTGTGTCAGCCCCGAGATATCCTTGACGTCATAAGCTTTGACCCATTTACCTTCTTCCGGTATCGGTGCCGGTCCGTTCTTAGGACCCTTGGCAACACACACCATCTGTTCAACTTCGTGAGTGAATTCCATCTAAGGTCTCCTTACTGAGTGATAGTGTAATCCGGTGGCTCTTTTACATCGTAGTGAGCATTTTTAAGAAAAATGCACAAGGTAGCAGTGTATCTGAGACCAACTTTTTACAGTAGAACTTCATTAAATCCCGTTAAAAATAGGTGTTACCTTATTAATAATGCAAGGATAGGAAGCTGTCGGTGCAAGTTAAAAAGCCGGAAAGAACCGTAATACCGTGATAGACTCTCCCCGGACTGTTATACGCATGGTGTCATGTAGTTTATGAAGTGTTTAGAGCTCAGTGCGCAGTACCATTTCGAATTGTGCCACTTTGCCTGGCACTGCGGGTTACTCTATCTTTCCGTTAAAAACCTTCTCCTCGATTAACAGGGAGGCGTACTCAATAAAATTTTCACAGGGACGCTCCCGGTAATACGCCTCGGTTCGCTCCTTCGGTTGCGCGGAAAAATCGACCCCGGCTTTCATCAGGAGATCATAACAGCAACTGCTGCCGAATTTTTTGGTGAAAGCCTCTCCTATTGAAGAAACTACTGCATAGAGTTCTTTCTTCTTTTGGTTATTCCCGGGGTCATAATCCCCCTGACAGAGTCCGGCAATCATTGCTGCTGCCGTTAATGCTCCGCAGGTAAGACGCATTCCCCCGACACCACCCCCCAGTCCGGCTGCGGCCCGGTAGGCCTTTTCCGCCGAAAGACCCGCTGCATCGGCATAGGCACAGGCAACGCTCTGCGCACAGTTGTAGCCGCTATGAAAGAAATCAACTGCCCGTTTACTTCGTTTATTTTGCATCGTCCGTTCCTTGCCCGCAGAGTGACCTTGTTCACTTTTCACCGGGTACCTCCTCAGGAGAGCAACCCGATACGTGAAGTGAGCAAAAATTACTATCCGGCACACGACGTGCGGAAAATGTTCCGGCTATGAGACTGCGGTACGGTACAACAACACCGTTTCGCTCAGTCGCCGCATGCAACCAATTTTGAAGAAGAAATAGCTCTACTTCGGTACGATAAAAATTTTTCCCGATATCCGTCTATTTACATCGCCTCACCCCAACTCCCCCATCCCCTCTCCCCCTCTCCATGCATGGAGAGGGGAAGAGGGGTGTCCGAAGGACGGGGTGATGGGGTGAGGCGACAGGAAGAAATGCCGATACTCCATTATTCTACCGAAGATGAAATAGTTACGTTCTTTTTAAGGATGGATACCCGATAAAAGAATCCGGGTATCACGGACCCTCTTTGTTTTGAACTGGAACTATATATCGCTTTCACGCGGTTTCGCGGGCGAAGGTGTATATTTAACTATCACCTAAGCAGTTCCTTCTGATAGTTCGCGGTTCTTTTCCTGTTAATTTTCATAGCTGCCACCGCGTAATCCATTCCTTACTGAATTTTTACTTTGAACAGAAAATCAGAAGTATAAAGGCGAATATCATCAAATTAACTACAAGGAGGCAGTATGCTAATTCAGGGCGTAAAAGCACGAGAGGTACTTGATTCTCGTGGAAATCCGACCGTTGAGGCACTTGTTGAACTCGAATGCGGTGTTGTCGCAAGCGCAATGGTACCTTCAGGCGCATCAACCGGCGAGAAGGAAGCGGTTGAACTGCGCGACAAGGATCCGAAACGTTATGGCGGCAAAGGCGTGCTCGGGGCGGTACAAAATGTCAACGAAGTGATCGAACCGGCTATCCTTGATCTCCCTGCCGACGAGCAGCGCCTGATCGATACGACGATGCTCGCACTCGACGGTACACCGAACAAGGAAAAACTCGGTGCCAATGCCATCCTTGCAGTTTCGCTTGCCTGTGCCCGCGCAGCGGCCGAAGCACTTGAGATTCCTCTGTACCGGTATCTGGGCGGGGTAAACGCCTCGCTGCTGCCGGTGCCGTGTATGAACGTGATCAACGGTGGTGAGCATGCCGACAACAATGTTGATTTTCAGGAATTCATGATCGCCCCGCACGGTGCTCCGGATTTTGCCACGGCAATCCGGATGGGCGCCGAAACCTTCCATGCCCTCAAAGCCGTGCTCAAGAAAAAAGGGTATTCAACGGCCGTTGGCGATGAAGGTGGATTCGCTCCCAATCTCACGTCGAATGAAGAAGCGATCGAAACGATTGTGGAGGCGATTAAAAAGGCCGGCTACAAACCCGGTAAAGATATTTCGATCTGTCTGGATCCGGCAACGAGCGAAATGTGGGACAAAGGCAAATACGTTTTCAAGAAATCAACCGGCGAGAAGAAAACCTCAGAGGAGATGGTCGCTCACTGGGTTGACTGGGTAAAGAAGTATCCGATCGTTTCAATTGAAGACGGTATGGGGGAAAATGACCAGGCCGGATGGAAACTGATGACCGAGAAGCTCGGCGATAAAATTGAGCTGGTTGGCGACGATCTGTTCTGCACTAACCCGGCGATTCTTGCCGATGGTATTAAAAACGGTATCGCGAACTCGATCCTCGTGAAAGTCAACCAGATCGGTTCACTCACCGAAACGCTCGATGCCATTGAACTGGCGAGAAAGTACGCTTACGGGTACATGATCTCTCATCGCAGCGGTGAAACAGAAGACACGACGATTGCCGATCTCGCTGTTGCCACCTCCGCCGGAAAAATCAAAACCGGCAGCGCAAGCCGCAGTGAACGTATCGCGAAGTTCAACCGGCTTATCGCCATCGAGGATGAGCTTGGATCTTCCGCCCGGTTTGCAGGGAAGGCGGCGTTCAAGAACGCGAAGTGATGTTTCGGTAGTGTCCTGCGGTTACCGGGTGGTGACGGCAGGGCGAAGCAATAGTGAGAAATGTGAAGGAACGGTAGCGCGGGTTACCGTTCCTTTTTTTGTGGTTGGGAAGATTGAAGGGGTGTAACAGTGTATTCGCCACACCCGGCCATTGACCACCCACCATACCAAAGCACGTTTCTTATGGTACTCAGGAGCGAGAGGGCGCCCCCGCGCCGCGCCCAGAGGTGTTCCGGCGCGAAAGCGGTATAATGAAAACAGTGCACAGCACTGGATACCACACGCTTAAAAAAATGGAATGAAAAACACCTCTGGACACCACGCGCTTTTCCCGCCGCGCGAACCGCAGTCGCCCCGCGGAGTCGGTGCTTTTTTTTGTGCGTGCAACAGTAGCACGTCATCAGTGTGTCGGTGGCTTGCCATTCGACCTGGCGTGCGGCGCTAATCCGGCGGAGGAAGTACTTCATGTCTAAAGTCACTGCCGTTCCCCTCAGGGTTATCTGGATAAATAAACTCATCTGTTAGATAATCATTTTCCTCAATACTCATTCCCTGAATACATATCCAGGTTTCTCCCATATAAACCGATGGAACGGACGTGACGTAAGAAACGGAGCCTGCCTTCTGGCCGCGATAGCGCCGCACGCCAACGATTGTTGTACCAGAGGGTGATTCTTTGAGCACAACACTCCCGGCAAACGAAAATCTTCCCGGTCTGATTAGGGCGACTGCGGTTGTCACATACGTTCTTTAAGCGCAGAGAATCCGGTACTTCGTACCGTTTCTATTGTACCGCTTTCGCTGCGGTGCTGAAAAAGGCCAGGGTTCCCTA
>JBNLDC010000068.1:0-2511 GCA_050304135.1 Chitinispirillaceae bacterium
AAGTACACATTCAACCTTGATAGGTACGATGATTACCGGACGTACTGGATTACCGCATCGGGGAACGGAAAGAGCGCCGCCACCCTATCCGCGCCGGACGGTACGGCGGATACGGTCGCCACCACGTTTACCGAATGCGACCAGTACCGTCAGTCAAGAACGCGGCACGAAGGAAACCTGGGCGACCGCAAATGGTTCTGGAAAATACTCTCTACCCGCACAAGGTCGTTCGAGCAGGAGATAACCCTTCCCGGGCTTGTTACCGGAGATTCCTGTCTGGTTGAACTGCAGGGTGATCCGCGTGGCGGACGTTTTGGTGTATCGATCGACGACGAGGAACTCTGCAGTGATTGTATGCTCTTTGGCGGTTATTCGTTTCGGTCCTCCGGAAAGGGAACATTGCAATTTGAGTACACCGGTGAACCAACCAATTTTACCGGGGCAATTGAGCTGGCGTACTTCAATGTGCTCTATCCGCGGGTGATTGCACTCGGTGATGAACCCCGGCAACTGACGATACTGCCCCCGGAGGAGCTCGTTGGCAAGGTTGTTACCTTCCGTATGGACGTTGCCACCAGTCAGAAAATCTACCTGTTCCGCACCGTTGCCGACGGAAGTTCTCTGGTGTTTATTGATACGGTTACGGCATCGCAGGGAAAACTCTTTGAGTGGACCGACAGTGTCGCAGTCGGCAGTCGGTATGTGGTCAGCAACGAATCAGCGCTTCTGGATCTTCCGGAATTGGAACAACCGAGTGCATCCTCCGGCGGCGGTTCTAACCTGGTATCTGATTTGCGCAGGAGTTCCAATACGACCGACTTTCTCATTATCAGTCCGCCTGAATTTCTTGCCGCGGCCGACAGTCTGGCACAGCATAAAAAACACATGAAGTTTTCACAACCGAAAGTGGTCAATGTTGACGATATCTACCGGTATTTCTCCGGAGGCGACAAGGATGTTGCCGCAATCAGAAACTTCATCGGCTATGTCAACCGTTACTGGAGCGGGGGTGACCGGCTCGACTACGTGGTCCTGATGGGGCTGGGGCATTACGACACGAAACATTATGTGTCAAGCGCTCGTGATTTTATCCCTGTTTATATTCACAGTACCGATCTGATGGAGGATTTCTACACCTGTGTGGCCCCCCGGCTGTCGTGGGGTACGTCCAAACCGGTTATGTCGATCGGGCGCCTTCCCTGTGGCAGCACTGAGCAGGCGTGGAATATTGTTAAAAAAATCGTACAGATGGAGGACCCTGCGGTTGCCGACATGAGTGAGTGGCGCAACCGGATGCTTTTTGTGGCGGATGACGACATGCAGGGCTCGGAACAGGACGCGGTTGCTTCAAGTACTCCGCATCATGAATCGTCGGACCGGACGGCAACCGTGGTTGATACCTCGTGGCCTTCGATTGATGTTCGTAAAGTGTATCTGTACGAATACCCGTGGGATCTCTCGTGGCAGAAACCGGGTGCGTCACGGGCACTTATCAACGAGATCAACAACGGTGTCGGGTACGTCAATTTCTTCGGACACGGTGCCGATATCACCTGGACCGATGAGTATATCCTTACTCCGGATCTGGTAACGGCAATGAATAACACCAAACGGTATCCGGTGATTTCAGCATTTTCCTGTTCCGTGGGAAAATTCGATCTGCCGGGTAAGGAGTGTCTCTCGGGGATTCTCGCCCGGGCTGCGGGTGTCGGTTCCATCGCTTCCATCTCAAGCACCCGCGAAGCGTATGCGAGTGCCAACGAGAACCTCGCGAAAAATTTCTACAGAATACTGTTCGACAGTACTGAATCGCAATCGATCGGGATGGCGATGATTGCGGCATATCGGGCTATCTCGAGCGAGGGCTACCGGACGTACTGTATTCTTGGCGACCCTTCGGTGCGGGCGGTCAGCCCGACGCACCATATCACCCTTGCCATTGACGGCAGGAAAGAAAGTGATACTCTTGATACCCTTTCGGCAATGCAGAAAGTGGTGATTTCCGGTACTGTCGAGAAAACTCCCGGTTCGACTGACGGTTCGTTCGGCGGCAGCGGGGCATACGTCGGGATCGGATTTTTCAATGCTCCCGACTCAGTATCCCGAAAGGATGGGGGAGAGGATCAGGCAGTCAGGTATGTGCTCCCGGGTACTCCGGTGTTCATGGGTAAAGTACCGGTTGCCGCCGGGAAGTTCTCCCAGACGGTTCTGCTGCCGCAGAATCTCACCTTCAATAAACCGGGGGTGAAGCTTACCGCCTATGCCTGGAAGGAGGGGTCGAAACTTGCCGCGATAGGAAGCCGTCGCGATATTCTGTTCGATGGAACCATACCTCCTGATGCGATAGTGGACAGTAAAGGGCCAAGAATAACGGTGCGTCCGGCCTACGACTCAGAGCGTCTTTCCGGTGGAAATGCTTCGTTTTCCGATCATGTCACGGTGCAGATGCCCGTCACCTGCGAAGTGGAACTTTTTGATGAGAGCGGCATCGATGCTTCGGGCATCGGTCCC
>JBNLDC010000069.1:0-3408 GCA_050304135.1 Chitinispirillaceae bacterium
GAAAACACTGCGCAGCGATTCTCGTTTTCCTGGGAGCTCGACGGTGTTGATACCACTTCGGCTCCCGACGGGAACGGTTCACGGATGGTTTCACTCGGATTCTCAGGCAGCGATGTGGCTCTCGGTGAATACGGGGAACCAATACTTCCGGGGAAGACGGTGTTGCTCGGAGTTCCGACCAATGGTGCTGTTTCGGCAACGATCAGTGCACCGCAGACCCGCACGATACGACTTGCGTATCCGGTTGCAACCTGGCGCGAAAAGGCAGCCGAAGACCGTCAGGATGGGGTAATCTGGCCCGCCCGCTGGATCTCGGCTCCTGATTACAGTATCTACCGGGCGCAGCGGGTTGCCCGGCTTCTCCTCAAGCCGGTTCTCTACGATCCTGCCGCAAAAACGGTCACGGTTCTTTCCCGTGCAACCGTTACCATCACGTTCCCCGCTGTGGCCGCCAATCGCCGTGCCGCCGTCGATCGCGGGAGTGATTATGAGGCTATGCTTAAAAGTCTGCTGATGAATTACGAAACGGCACTGGGGTTTCGTACTGCCGCCGTACTCGGTAAACGTGCCTCGGCTCCCTCTTATCCGCTCTCACCTTCCGCAAAAACGTATTTCTTCAAGGTAGGGGACGGGCATTCGGGACTCAACGAGGCGATGACCGATGAAGACGGCATCATGAAACTTCCCGGTAAGCGGATTCATGCCCTCTTCGGGGAGGTGTCGATGGCCGCGGTACGACTCTACGGAGCACAAAAGGGCATGCTTCCCGATACGCTTCCCACCGACGGTACGATACCCCCGGGTATCGGCGAAATCCCGCTGCTGCGTGTGGATGTCAATAACAACGGAATGGTTGACGAAAACGACTATTTTCTGGCGTTCGTTACCGGGGCGTCGGGATGGGTATACGACACCTCGGAGCAGAAGTACACATTCAACCTTGATAGGTACGATGATTACCGGACGTACTGGATTACCGCATCGGGGAACGGAAAGAGCGCCGCCACCCTATCCGCGCCGGACGGTACGGCGGATACGGTCGCCACCACGTTTACCGAATACCGCCAGTACCGTGAGTCAAATGCCAGGAAGGAAGGCAACAAGGGGGATCGGAAATGGATCTGGAAATCGCTGTCGCTGCGTACGAAAACCGTCAGTCAACCGATCGCCCTTCCGGGCCTGCTTCCGGGAGACACCTGTTGGATTGAGATGGGGGGAGTTTCCCGGGGTGGCAGGTTTACACTCGCTGTCGGCGGCGAAATGCTCTGCGAAAATTGTTTGCCGAAAGGGATGTATCCGGTTCTCGCGTGGGGCGACGGAATGCTGGATATAACCTACAGCGGGGATCCGGGCAACTTTACCGGAGCGGTTGATCTCGAATATTTTACCGTATGCTATCCACGGAAGCTGGCTATCGGCGACGATCCGCTGCAGCTTACGGTACTACCCGAGATTGATGATCTTGGGAAAATCGTCACCTATCGGCTCGCCGTAGACACCCGTCAGAAAATCTACCTGTTTCGAACAATTGCCGACGGCAGTATTCTTGCACTGATTGATACCATAACCTCTCAGGGAAAGAAAACCTATGAGTGGACCGACAGCGTCACTCCCGGCAACAGGTACGTTCTCTGCAACGAATCGGGGCTCCTGTCGTTTCCGGAGGAGGTGCGAACTCCCACTTCTTCCGGCAGGTTCGACAACAGGGTACATAACCTCAGGGACCCCGCCGATGTTACCGATTATCTGATTGTAGCTCCGCCTGATTTTCTCGGTGCGGCCGATAGCCTTGCGCAGCACAAAAAACAGGTAGGGTTTTCACATCCGAAAGTGGTTGATGTCAATGATATTTACCGTTACTTTTCTGGAGGCGACAAGGATGTTACCGCAATCAGGAATTTTATCGGGTACGTTACCCGGTACTGGAAAAACGGGGACGCACTCGATTACGTGGTGCTGATGGGTCTGGGGCATTATGACACGAAAAACTACCTCTCCGCAGCCGCGGATTTCATACCGGTATATATTCATGGTGTTAAATGTATGGAGGACTATTTCACCTGTGTGGAACCACCTTCACACGGTATCCCAAAACCTGCCATGGCGATAGGTCGGCTTCCCTGCGGCAGTGTTGAACAAGCCTGGGGTATTGTTAAAAAAATCGCACAGATGGAGGATACATCGGTTGCCGATATGAGTGAGTGGCGCAACCGGATGCTTTTTGTGGCGGATGATGACATGCAGGGCGACTCAAACGACGGTATGGGCCATCACTGTTCGTCGGAACATACTGCTGCGGAGATCGACAGTTTGTGGCCATCGATTGATATACGCAAAATGTATCTGTTTGAGTATGGATGGGATCAGACCCGGCAGAAACCGGGAGCTTCGCGTGCACTGCTCAACGAGATCAACAACGGCGTCGGGTACGTCAATTTCTTCGGACATGGTGCCGACATCACCTGGACCGATGAGTATATCCTCACTCCGGATCTGGTAACGGCAATGAACAATGCCAGACGGTATCCGGTTATTTCGGCGTTTTCCTGCTCAGTCGGGAAATTCGATCTGCCGGGCAAGGAGTGTCTTTCGGGAATCCTCACCCGGGCCGCGGGCGTTGGTTCCATCGCCTGCATTTCGAGCACCCGTGAGTCGTTTGCAGATAAAAATGAAGAACTGGCGAAAAACTTCTATCGTTTTCTATTCGACAGTACCGGAACACAATCAATCGGCATGGCGATGATCGCTGCGTTTCGTGCCACTTCCGATGATGGTTACCGCACCTACTGTATTTTAGGTGATCCCTCGGTTCGGGCGGTCACTCCCACGCATCACATCAGGTTCACCATCGACGGGAATAAAAAAAACGACACCCTTTCGGCAATGCAGAAGGTGGTGATTTCCGGTACTGTCGAGAAAACTCCCGGTTCGACTGACGGTTCGTTCGGCGGCAGCGGGGCATACGTCGGGATCGGATTTTTCAATGCTCCCGACTCAGCATCCCGAAAGGATGGGGGGGCGGATCAGACGGTCAGGTATATGCTGCCGGGTATCCCGGTGTTCATGGGTAAAGTACCGGTTACCGCCGGGAAGTTCTCCCAGACGGTTCTGCTGCCGCAGAACCTCACCTTCAATAAACCGGGGGTGAAGCTGACTGCCTACGCCTGGAAAGATGGGACGAATCTTGCCGGGATAGGAAGCCGTCGTGATATCATATTCAACGGTAGTGTAACAGATTCAGTCAATGATGTGTCGGGCCCCCGGATTACGGTGCGTCCGGCCTACGACTCAGAGCGTCTTTCCGGTGGAAATGCTTCGTTTTCCGATCATGTCACGGTGCAGATGCCCGTCACCTGCGAAGTGGAACTTTTTGATGAGAGCGGCATCGATGCTTCGGGCATCGGTCCC
>JBNLDC010000070.1:0-66617 GCA_050304135.1 Chitinispirillaceae bacterium
GTTTTCTTTTTTCGAGTTCTCGTTCATCATCATAGCTTTTTTTTGCATTCTGAATACTCCTTCAAAGGTGTATTCAATAAATAATTTGTTCACGATGTCCTGACACAGATTTGTTCACGATGTCTTGAAACATGCCAATTATACTCTATAAATAGCACCTGCAATATTCTGAAACAATATACAACCCTCGCATTGGTGAGAATGTGATTCTCATCACATAACCAACAGTTTTCCAGTTTTTTCCGCAAACCTCTTTCCGTCAGCATTGATCGGGCCCCCGAGGTTTCACACCCGGTCTCGAAAACGCATTCCAAGTTTGAACCGTCAGATAAAAACCCTGTATTGAGGGAAGATACATTGCTGTTAAAAAACCACCGGGACCGGACATCCGCCCGTCAATGGTGTATTACCGTTCAGGCCGGGTTTGCAGATTCCCGACCGGGAGTGGCGAGGTCGCGCGAAACTCACCAATCCAAGCCGGGGGGCAGGCAACCCTACCGTCAGCAGAGTGCGGGATTTTATTTGTTCTGATGGCAAAGGGAGTTACCACCGATTCCAGCCGACACAGATTACAGCAGAGCAGTCCCTCAAGTTCCACCTGCCCATGAATTGTACCGGAAAGCGACTGGTCATTTTTCCCGGTGATTACCCCCAAGCAGAAAAACCTGGCAGTACCGGTATAGGTCCACACCCACTCACCGAACGCGGGACCATATTTTTTTGCCATCGGTTTCCGGATCTCGAGCCATTGCACCGCTTCGGCATCGGAAACAACATGCAATCTCATTGGCCGGCCGATACCGGGTCCTTTCGGATTACCGATAAAAACGTATCCTTCAGGTATTGTAACCGCAACCACCAGGAGGACGGTATCACCGATGCAGTACTGCTCTTTTGCGGGGCGGACCGACATTTCCAGACCTTCCGCCAGACAATCTGCAGAAAACCATACAAAAACGGGAAGAATAATCAGCAGAAAAAACCGCCACCTCCAACCGGTATGCCTGCTGCAAATTACATTGTTCATTGAACACCTGACTTCTTGCTGCCGGAACCTGCACCAGCCCTGATCAGCTTTACCCGGCGTTTACCCTGCAACCGTTAAAGGTTTTGCCATAGCGACCAGGCAATGTATATTATTGTTTTATAATGAAAAAGCACTGCATGCGCTAAAAACCGTACCACCGGTTTGTACTACAAACAACCGGTAGAAGGAGTCTGCCGATGCATTCTAAAGATACCCTTCATCAGGATCGTTTTAAAGAAGAAAATCAGGCAGCAGAGGAAGCCATATCCGCCGGGAAACTCCCTGAAGCAGCAGCGATACTGGTGAACATCGTTGAACAGGATGCGGAAAACTGGCGAGCGTTCAACAACATGGGTATTCTCTCGTGGACACAACAGGCGTGGAATGATGCCTATACCATGTTCCGCAAATCCGTCACGCTCCGACCGGACTACACTGATGCACTGGTTAACCTTTTCGATGCGGCGCTCAAACTGAGGAAAATGGAAGAGATCCGACCATTTTTTGATGAAGCCTGTTCCATAAATCCGGAAAACGAAGAAATTAGGATACTGCGCGAAAGTATTCTTGAAGAGGGTGATGCAATCTACCAGAGTAAACGCGCATTTTCAATCGGCATTTACCATCCATTGATCGAAGAAGCTAAAAAAGAAATGGAATCCGGAAACCTCTACAAGGCGATGGAACTGTTTCTGCAGGTAAACGATAAGGATGGGCCCAATGCAGACGCATTCTGCGGATTGGGAATAATATCCTATTATCAGGAACGGTACGATGATGCATTCATACTTTTTACGGAATCACTCAAAATCAACCCTACTGCAACCGATACCTTTCTGAACCTGATTGATGCGGCGAAAGCATCCAATCGCATGGAAGAAGCCCGTGTTCTGTTTTCAACCTTTCGGAAGGAATTTGAGGAATTATCGGTTTTGGATGACTGTTTCGCATCGGAAGAAAAAAAAGATTAAAGTCGGGCTTCGGAAAACCCGATACACAAAATGAACAACCCGGAACTCAGTGCACCTCCCTTGTGTGCCTCCAAACCACTCGCTTCCCCACATTCTGAGTGGTACGGAAGAGTAAATGGGTCAATTATAAAGCAGGCGTCTTCCCGGCGCCTGTTTTTTTATTTCCCGTGAGAAGCCATTCCGAACACCGCATCGTAATCAGATACCTGCTATACAATGCGTCATTTATTTGGACTGACGACCCCGAGAATTGAGTATTTTGGTTGTGAGAAGGCCTGCAAAACCGTACTATTATCAGTACCAACAGTCTGAAACGGACAGCACATTCAATGAACGGAAATAAATTCTCCTTTTTTTCTCATGGTAGCGCCGTACTTCTGCTGTGCATTACTACCGGTTTTTCGAAAACCCGTTCGCTTCCAGGCTCCAGTGAACACCGTACCACCAGAGTATCCCTCACACAGGTTCGTTCCCTGGAGCAACGACTTCGCCCCTATCTGACGGAACGTTCAGCACGTCGTCGCCATCATCGCCGTATGACCGAAACAACATTGCCACCCCGAGAGAACGACCTCATGCTTCTGTCAAAATTCTGGGGACGCCTCTCCCCGGAATTCAAGGCACTCTATAAAAGTGCCGCGCAACTTCCCGATTCGTTCCTCACCTATGCCTCCCCCGGCGGCCATTTCGATATTCTCTATACCACCAGTGGAGCTGATGGTGTTGATCCGACCGACACCTACGGATTCGACCCCTCCGACTGGCGACAGAAAAACAGTGGAGCAAACGGAATTCCTGATTACATAGACGAAACAGCGTTCGCTCTCGATAGTACCTGGTCGATGGAAATTGACCGATTCACCTTTGTAGCCCCAACCTCCGGGCATGATGAACGCTACCCCTCCGACCGATATAAAGTAGTAATCGAGAATCAGAGACTCTCTTATTACGGATTGACCTTTCTCAATGAGGAACTTGAGAACAACAGGGGGTACAGCAGTTCGATTACCCTCCGGAACGACTGGTCCGGCGATGAGTGGAACTCGCTCGGCTACGACACCAACCCGATCGCCGGAGTCCGTGTTACCTGCGCGCATGAATTTTTTCATGCCATTCAGTATGCGATGTCCTGGCATGTAACCAGGGACATCTGGCTCGATGACTTCCCTGTCGGTTGGACAGAAGGTTCGGCAGTGGTTATGGAGGAGTTGGCCTTCGACTCCATCAACGATTATCTCCAATACTCAGGTGCCTATTTTCAACAACCGACAATCTCATTTTTTGGGCAGGACGTTTCTGATTTTGTATACACCAATGCACTACCGCTCCTTTTTATTTACTACCATACGCCTTCGGGTGAAGGCATTGATTTTATCAGGACAATGCATTTCAGCAACTACTCCAAACAGAAAGTATTCAGCGAAAACCTCCTCGAAACATCGCGCACAATCGGAAGCAGCTGGAATACCCTGCTCCACTCATTTCATGTGGAATCGTTCTTTTCCGGATCCAGGGCTGATCCCGAACGGTTCATACCCGATGCGGCAGGGTTCAGCATGAGAGAGGCACCTAATTCAGACCTGCCGCTGCAGCTCACCCGAACCATGGGCAGCAGCAGTGCATACCATATCCGGCTAACCCCCTCGCCACGGCACATTGACACCCTGACCATCAGATTTACCGGTGATATGGAAGCCAACGGCAGGCAAGCCGAAAACAACTGGTCGGTAACTGCCCTGCTGCAGAAAAAAGGTCTGGACTCACTGGTTTCACTTCCGGTGAATGCCGAGGGGGGCGCCTCTCTGATGGTGACGCCCTGGCGGTCACTTGACGAAGCAATACTAATAATCACCAATGCCGACCCGAAATCAGATAGCAGGAGAACCTTCACGGTTACCTGCAACGTCGACACCCTTATTCCCTCTGATCGGGTTGATCTGTACCCCAATCCTCTTTCACTCCGCAAACATAACAGCACCTCCTACATCAGTGGCAGCGACATTGACGACATTACGATATATTCAATGAGTGGCTCTTTACTGTGGCGGCTGCCGGAACAATCGACTACCACCGAACCCGGCAGACAGCGTTACACTATCCCCTGCAGAAACAGGGAGGGCTCCTCGTTTATTCCCGGAATGTACACCGTGATCATCACCCGCAAAGAACGGTCCACCCTTTCACCAAAGCGCCTCCGGCGTACGCTGCTGATCGCACCATGAAGCTTGCCGTCTGTATACTACTCATTCTTTGTGCGCTGGTGGCTTGTACACCCATTAGACGAATCGACACGTACGTTACGGCGGCAATACCGGTTGTGGAAGAACGCCTGAGCCTCTCACCGATCATCAGCGAAGTAGAAACCGGAAATCTCCCCGGATGGCCTTCTGATCCGGGTCAGCAGAAAATTCTGTTGAAAACATTCAATGAGATCTGGCTTCGGCTGCTGTCGGAATTCCGTCGTTGCCAGAAATACGGTCTGTATACCATGGTCGAAGACAACGATAATCCCACCATGCGCATCTCGGTCACCATTACCGCAATGGAGCTAATGGGCGATACTCTTTCAATGCCCATCAGGCTCCAGGCCGAACGGTTGCGTGATGATCAACGGTTCAGCTTCACCCTTCCGGTAAAGGCATATACATCCTCACAAAAACGCAAGCAGAATCCGTTTCACTATTACGGCCGGATCTTTGCCGACTACAGGAGGTCCTTCCCGTACAACGTTCTGGTAAGCTATTTTTATGAACATAAACTTGAATAACCCGCCCCCCCTCAGTCCTTGACTCCTGTTTTTCGCTATTATACACTTACCTAGTCACGTTTCCGGTGGCGAGCATACTGTTACGACGGCAACAGATTCCCTCTTTACTGCAATTTGAACCGTCAATAAACCGTCGTGTTGGAATTTTATCCGATATACCGATGACTCCCTCCGGAAAAACTGGTGTACCGAAGAGAACGGAATCAGACAGTTCTCTGCACACCTACCCGGCAAGCGCATTCAGCCTTACTGCGAAGCATTTGCCGATACGGTTTCACTACCTTGCCGCACCACGCGGCAACATTCGGGAGGCGTCGTGGATATTGAAACAGTCAGTAACAACGGTTTTCAGATCGCTATTCTGAAAGGCCCGCTGAGTATCGGTTCATTTTCCTCTGTTACGCCACTCCTGTCGGGGCTCATTCAGAAATTTCCCGACAACGATCTGGTGCTTGATCTCTCGTCCGTACCGTCAATCGACATGAGCGCTCTGCGCCTGCTGCAGAATCTCAAGAAACGACTTGACGGTGCCAATTGCAGACTCTACCTGCTCAACCCGGAGGAAGAACTTCGAGCATCGATAACAGCATCTCCCGCAGGAAGTGAAATGACCATAATTGCGGATATCAACGAACTGCAGCGCTCCGTCAATCGGGATACGTTTGAGATGTACCGGCCGTACACCTATCCGGAAGGCGACTATTCCCGCCTGCGCGCCTCCTGCGGCGTATGCGGTTCAGAGAACGTATTCGGGTACCTGCTCAACCAGAATAATTACACCTGGCGATGGCCCCATAACGATTACTTTCCGGAATGCGTGACCCATGAAGGTGATTCATTTGAATATTTTTCGGTACTTCCGATTGTCTGCGCTGATTGTTACACGGCATCCATCGATATTTCCCATTTCAATCTCATCGACTCGGAAGGTCATGTACGCCGACACAGCTCCTTCGCCGACCAGGTGAAGTTGCTGTTGTCAAAAGGCATCAAAAAACGCAAGAAAATAATCGAAGAACTCAACGTGATCGTCGCCGATACGTTCTTTCAGGCACCGCGCAACCGGATTACCGCTCTGGGATGTTACCTTCTGTCGGAACATTGTGCACGGGTTGCCTCGGTACACCAATCGACAAGCGGAACGTTCATGGTAGGCTACCTCAATTACCTGACCCTGTTTTTTGCGGAAACATCAATGAAACAGGGGCTAATTGACAACTGCAGAACATGGTTGACCCAGGCGATCGCCAACCCCGAGGAATGCAATCATATGCAACTTGCGGTAAGCCACTTCATCATTTTCATCGCATCATTGAGTCTTGAAAAATACAAGGAGCTGAGTAAAATAATGGATGATTTCTCGGAACTCATGAAGAGCCTGGAGTCGGTTTCCGACAGCTCGGCGAACCTTGACTCGCCGCTATTCTGGTACAACAGGGCGGAAACAATCTGGAAAGAAGAGATCTCCCGGAAATCCTCGGCAATTATGCGCTGATTCCGTACCTGAATTCAGTCATCAGTCACCTCACTGGCCGAAGCGATGACGAAAACCGACACACCCTCACCTCTGCCGAATGCGGTAAGTCCCTCTCCGGTAGTCGCCGTGAGCCCCACGTGCCTGAGCGGAAGTCCCACAAGATCAGCCACGGCACTGCGGATTGCGGTGATATGCCTTGCCAGATGCGGCCGTTTAGCCTCCACGGTTATCGAGATATGACAGAGTTGAATACCATCGAGCGTGGCAAGCGCTTTCTTTACATATTCACAACTGTTGGAGACTCCCCGGTCAAGACACATCCGGTCGGTAACTGCACCTAGGACCGGTTCACCGCTCAAGCCGGAAAGCGCGTTACAGATGGCATGCAGGATCACATCCGCATCACTGTTTCCCGCGAGTCCCGGAACACCGGATATCGGCACCCCTCCGAGTATACACGGTTTTTCTGAATCGTCAGATTCAAAACGGTGGGAGTCCTGGCCGATTGCACTGAAAAAAAGCGTTCTCATACCCCTATTTCATCTTTCGGGCAATCTCGTCGAATTCAGGAAAACGACCGGTTTTCTTCTTTGAAAAAAGAAGGGTACCATCACCTTCAACCTCAAAAACGCCTCCACGAGATTCAATCAGTTCGGTACTGCAGTCGAATTTTTTTTCCAGTTCTGCCGCCAGACCGGCGGCGGTAGGCTTGTAATTTCAAACTCCACAGTAGGTGATTGTTACTTTTCTTATCATTGATCCTCCGTGAATGGGATGCAGTATACTTCCGGCACATCACACTGCTGAAATGCCACAGCACACTCTATTCTACGTCACGCTCCACCAGTGGAATATACGGTTTCTTTTCGGAGATGCTTTTGTACGCCGGACGAATGATCTTTCCCCCGCTCACGATTTCCTGAATGCGGTGAGCCGACCAGCCGGCAATACGGGAAGCGGCAAAAATCGGAACATATAACTCACGGGGGATGTTGAGAAAATCATACACCAGTCCTGAATAAAAATCGACATTTGCGGCAAAGACGCTTCCACCTTTCACCTCAGAGAGCACTTCCACTCCGAGCCGTTCCACCATCTTGTAAAAATTGAACTCATCAGACCGTTTTTTAGCGGAAGCCAGTTCCCCAGCCTTTGCCCGGAGTATGACCGCACGGGGATCGGAAAGGGTATACACAGCATGACCGATACCATAGATCAAACCTTTCCGGTCAAAAATCTTCTTCTTGATCATGCGGGTAAGAAGGTCTTTGATTTCATCTTCGTCTTTCCAGTCTTTAATCGATTTCTGCAGGTACTCCATCATGGAAGCAACCTTGATGTTGGCACCACCATGCTTGGGGCCCTTGAGAGAACCGACAGCTGCAGCTATCGCCGAGTAGGTATCGGTATCCGCGGAAGAGACGACATGCAGCGCAAAAGCACTGTTATTTCCGCCACCGTGCTCGGCATGAAGCACCAGCGCAAGATCGAGAACGTCGGCTTCCAGATCGGTATATTTTGCATCGGGACGTATCATCCGCAGCAGATTCTGCGCTGTACTCAGACCTGCCATCGGTTTGTGAATAAAAAGGCTTTTATTATCATAATAGTGACTCTTCGCCTGGTAGCCGTAGGCAACCATCGTCGGAAACCGCGAAATCAGTTCAATACACTGTCGCAATACATTTTTTATACTGACATCTTCCGGATTATCATCATACGAATAGAGCCCCAGTACCGAACGTGCCAGTTTGTTCATCACATCGGGGCTCGGCGACTTGAGTATCATATTCTCGGTGAATCCATCGGGAAGTTCCCGGCAGGCATCAAGCATACCCTTGAAGTGTTCCAGCTGTCCGCCGGTTGGAAGACTTCCGAAAAGCAGTAGATAAATGGTTTCATTGAAACCATGACGTTTATCCTTCTGGAAACCGGCAACAATGTCTTCAATCTCGATGCCCCGATACCTGAGGCGTCCTTCATCCGGCACCTTCTCATTATCATCAACAATATATCCGTGCACATCCCCAATAGGAGTAAGCCCTACCAATACACCGGTACCATCGGTGTTTCGCAGTCCGCGCTTAACATTAAATTTGGTATACAACTCCGGATCGATGGAATTACATTCAACCGCCAGGCGGGCACCTTCATCAAGATACCGTTTCTCGAATTCCGATAAATCACGCCGTCGAGTGGCCATAAGCATTCCTTTTCTTTAGATTACGAGCGCTTAAAAATACATTGGAGCAACAATAAAAATAATGATCTAAAGTAATTTAATACATTTTATTGCATATTCCTGATTGCGCGATTTCTCTCACTGATATATTTTTAATGTCCAATTGGGGTGTCGTCCAATGGCAGGACTCTGGATTCTGGTTCCAGCTATCGAGGTTCGAATCCTTGCACCCCAGCCATTTTTGTAATCTCGGCGCTATCGTCTAGGGGTCAGGACGAGTGGTTCTCAGCCATTAAACCGGGGTTCGAGTCCCCGTAGCGCTACCAATACCTGCTCTTCAAATCCATGTATTTGAAGAGCTTTTTTATTGAAGGTCAAAAAATCATATGCACATGGAAAACTGCACCATATCCATTCTCCGGAGCGAAGCCGACCTCATTGCACATGAGAGAGGTCTATTCAGAAATTTCTACGCCTTATACCCGGAATACAGCAGACAATTTTTCAAACGCATAGGCACGAATCGACTCCAACCGCTAATGCCCTACGAAAATCAGGTCATCTATGGTCTAAAACAGGGAGAAACACTCTATTGCGCCGGCAGTTTCTGCATCAACCCATCGCAGCGGTATGAAATTGAAGAGATGGGTTTCACTATTGAAAAATCGGACTCGACCTGTGAAGGTCTGCACCTTTACAGCACACTCACCCAAGAATTCAACTTCAATATTACCGCGTACCGCCAACTGTTCACTTTTGCGCTCAATGATCTTCTCCACAGAGGAATATCCATTATTTACTCCTCTTGTGCCGAACGACTGATCCGTATGTACCGGTATGTCGGTTTCAGCATTATCGATGACATAGCCTATAATGACGATCGGGAATATCTTTTAAAAATGAGCATCGAACCGGATTTTGAAAAAAGGATTTTCGATCTGAATAAATTCAAGTAATATCCACACCTGTTACGGGAACAATTCAGCAACAACCGATCCCGATTCATTTCTCTATCGATGTCCGGATATTTGTCGCCGGCCTCGAAAAAAAGCAGCCGATTGGCATAACACTTGCTTAATTTTCAGTGAAAGGAGGTCGGTAACCATGAAACAACCACTTTTATCCCGACGAAAATTCTGCCTTGGTTCAGCACAGGCCACGATAGCCCTTGCGATTACCGGAATACCCCTTCGCGGCAGCAGTGCTGCAAAGCATGAGGTCACCATCGACCTCTCACAAGGTGCCAACAGTCCCCTCACCACCATCGGGGGAGCGATGTATGTGACAATGCCCTCTACGGGAACCAATGTTATTGTAGTCAGGAATTCCGATACGGAAGTGTCTGCTTTTTCGTCGGTATGCACCCATCGCGGATGCAAAGTCGACCTTCCCGTTGACGGTGAGGCGATCTGCCCCTGTCATGATTCACTGTTTTCTGATACCGGTGCAGTTCTCCGGGGGCCGGCGACATCTGATCTGAAAAAGTTTTACGCCGTACTTGAGGGGATTTTTATTTACGTGGATTCAACACCGACAGGTATAGATAAAAGCCCCCTGAAAAGCCCCAAAAGTAACCAGTCGCTGAAAATTACCTTCAACACGCAAAACAGCTCGATCACCGTGACGGGAGAAACCGGAGCAACCAACTACCCCACGTCACTTTCTCTGTTTGACATGAAGGGGCGCATGCTCGGAGAATTTAACTGGAATGGCATTGGCAGTTACTCCATACCGGCCGGACATCTTCCGAAGGGGTCGTATCTGCTGAAAACCAGAACTGCGAGTACAGGGACGTCGGTGCAACCGGTACAAATATACTGAATCAGAAGGCATTTCACTCCGTTTCCAAATCGGGCGATGCTAATTGACTGTAAAACTAGAGCAGTGGAGAATACTACTTCACAGCACTCCAGTCCAATCCTCTTGCATTGCAAATCGAAACGCAGTACCATCAGAATAATTACGGATTGACCGCATAACCTATATTATTGGCGTTCCCTTTACCCGATACCGAAACGAATCATTATCATCAGACAGAACTCCAATCAGAGGAGTTAGTATGCTCAGACGACTACCGTCGATTTTACTACCATTATTTCTTTTTCTGACGACACTCACCATTTCCGGACAAGCTAACCCCCCGACCGACCTTACTTCACCTCCCGTCAGGATGATCCTGCTGCTCGATTGCTCCGGAAGCATGTGTGATGATTTCGCGAATCAATGCTGTGCCGAGGGAGATGGATCCGGCTTGTGCATGTTTAACGATCCAACCAACCAACGTGTTGAAGCTGCCCATCGTTTTATCGATAGTCTGCGATTAAAAATGCCGGAGGCAGAAGTAAGCGTAATAGTATTTGCGGAGCGAAGCAGAATACACGCACCACTTTCGATTAAACCCGATAGTAGTATCAAACAGATACATGAATGGATTGATGGGGCTTCCTGCGAAGCCAGCAACCAGGATATCAGGGGAAGCACTCGACTTGGGCAGGCAATAGCACATGCTCTTGAACTTGCGGACGCCTCTGTAAGCAACTTTGCTTCGTCAACTAAACGGGAAATACTGTTTTTAACTGACGGTGCCTGGAGGGATAGTGAAATTGGTACCCCACAGGAAGTAATTGCTGACTACCAGACAAAACATCCGGATCGTACAATACCTGTGATACATGGTGTATTTCTGACCGACTCGATTCTTCATATCCAGCACGCATATCCACCAGAGGGATGCCAGGCAGCTGACACCATTGATCGATACTACCTTGATATTTTTACACAACTTACCAATGGCATTTATATCCCCAACGCAACCCCCCAAAGCATAGTGAGTGACCTTTTATCTCTTCTCGATGATATCACCGGGGTAGCCACACCCCAGCCGGAAATAAAGGGCAGCGGCTACCGCGCTCAGCCGGATGCCGTTTTTACTATTCATACCAGCGTTGACAACCGAAGCATAGAATGTTCGCTCCATCTCCCGCAACCGGACCATGTCCGGATTTCCATGTATTCAATTTCCGGGAAACAGATTGCCGTACCGGCCGACCATTACCAGAATGCCGGTGAGCACCGGTACCCATTTGACGGCAGCGACCTGACAGACGGGTGCTACTTCGTGAAATGCGAGGTTGGAATGCAGAAGTTCAGCAGGAATCTGACAATTCTCCATTGACTTTTGGAGGGTGTTGAACGGGGATTATGCCGAAGTTTTCCTGCAAACCCAGCCACCAAAGAGCAGTGCCTGATAAAACCTGCTCACTGCAATGAACCCCGCCTCTTTGAGCAGCTCTCCGTAGCGGCGCTCCGGCAGATAGCTGACCACCTGATCCGACCGTTCGAAACCTTCACGAAGATCTTCGGGGTCGCGACCGTTGATAAGATTGAACTGTCCCCATGCGGCGTGCAGCCCGGCAAACGGTTCACTGTCTTTCTCACCAAAGAGATCGGCGGTCACCAGCGGAGCCCCGGCAACAAGCCGCTGCGCAATCCCGCGGAAGTATTCAAGCCGTTCCTTTTCGGAAAGTATGAAATGTGATACCAGTAGTGACGTGGCGCCATCAAACCGGCGATCCGGGGCAACGGCATCAATCGTTCCTTCAACAAACGTCACCCGGCTCTGCATGTTCTGTTCCGCAACGCGAACTTTACACACCGTAAGCATTTCCGGGGAAGGGTCGAATGCGGTGAACCTCCACTGCGGGTGCAGCGCACCCATGAGCAGCAGCTCCATTCCGGTGCCCGCTCCGGCAACCAGAATATGTGCATCCTGACCGAGCAGTTCCGTCAGCAACGCATTCGTCATGCCATGTAACGCCTCGTATCCCGGCAGACTCACTCTGATATCCCGGTCGTAACAACACGACTTCTCGGTGTCGAAAAATTCTTTTACGGTAACTGGTGATGCATGCTTCATTGCGGGTAAACTCCTCTATGCCGATTGAACAGTAGCATCCTGCAAATGGTGCGCAAAGCCTGAACGCCTGCCATCAGGAAAAACTTCTACCGGAAAATAAAAACGCTGCTGCGGAAGCGTTTCTCCACAGCAGCGCAAAGGTGCATTGTAATGATTACCCGGCGCGGTAGAGGCCGCTCTCCGACCTGATAAGCTCCATACTGCTGACCGGATTGAACTTCAGATCGTAAATGGCGGCTTCGACACCCCGGTCTTCTATGGTGAGTATCCCGAAGGAAGGAGGCATGTTTTTGTCAAGCGCCCCCTTGAGATGTCCGGGATTGAAATATAACTTGCCATCATCAAGTCTGAGTTCATGGCGGTGGGAATGTCCGTGCAGAATGATATCTGACCTGCTGATATCATCATCATCGGTATCTTTATCCAGGCTGTGCACCAGAAGCAGGGATATCCCGAGGACCGTTTCGAAGATTTTCGCAGGAGCCTCTCCGGTCCTGTACCGTTCATCGTAAAGCCCGGGAACCTGCATCAGTTCCGCAAACTGGTCGCCCAGGTCAACAACATCATTGTAATCGTCCCCCAGATGATAGAGAACCGAAATTCTCTGACGCTGGGTCATCCACCCGGTAACCTGTCCGAGTAGATCCATGTTCCGGTGCGTGTCGCTGATAACCCCGATTTTCATAGCTGCCATCCTGTAAAAGATGATATGCCGGGACCCGGCCACTCCGGTTACTTCCGGAGGGCCGCTATTTTCCCGACCATTATTTCATACTCACTGAGATAGGCTTCAACATGTTTCACCACATGGGCTGCCGTGTACCCGAATTTTTCGTCGAGTACCTTGTAGGGTGCGGAAGCACCGAACCGTGCAAGTCCGATCACTTTGCCCAGCGGACCAACAAGTCCCTGCAGTGCATCGGGAAGTCCGGCGGAGAGTCCGAGTGTTGGAACAAGCGAGGGCAACACCGACTGGCGGTACGCTTCCGGTTGCTCCAGAAAAAGAGCCGGAGACGGGGCTGAAACAATACGGATGTTAAGGTTCTTCTCTTCGGCAAGAATCCGGGCACCATCAAGCAGTGTTCCCACTTCGGAACCATCGGCAACCAGCACGATATCAGGCTTCCCTGCCGGATCGGATACGACATAGGCTCCCTTCGCCGATTCCATAGCTTCGGTGAGACGTGTCGCTGCAGTTTTTGTCGGAAGGTCGGCAACGTTCTGACGGGTGAGCAGCAGTGCACAGGGTACTTCCGCCTCAAGAGCAATCTTCCACGCGGCGGTCGTCTCGTCGACATCGGCGGGGCGAAGCACGAGCATACTGCGCTTTCCTTCGAGGTTCGCCATTTTCTCGAGCAGACGCAGCTGTGTTTCCTGTTCAATCGGCTGATGGGTGGGTCCATCTTCACCAACGCGAAAAGCGTCGTGCGAGAAGACATACTTTACCGGCAGCTGCATAAGTGCCGCGAGTCGGATCGCCGGTTTCATATAGTCGGAAAAGGTAAAGAAGGTTCCGCATACGGGGATCACGCCGCCATGCGCGGCCATACCGTTCATCACCGTGGCCATGGTGAGTTCGGCGACACCGGCCTGCAGAAACGCTCCACTGAAATCACCTTTACGCAGAATGGTCGTCTGTTTGAGAAAACCGTCGGTTTTATCACTGTTGGCAAGGTCGGCGGAGGAGACAATCATGTTACCGATCTTTTTCGCGAATTCAGCAAGCACCACCGCTGATGCAGCCCGTGTGGCACTCCCCGGTTTCTGGGGGATCCCCGCCCAGTCGATCTCCGGCAGTTTTCCACCGAGATACGCCTTGAGCTTCCCCGCCGGCTCGGGATTCGCGGCTTCCCAGTCAGCTTCCCCGCTTTTTCTTGCCTGAGCTGCTGCAGCCTTTTTACTCAGGACTTCACCGAAGAATCCGGCTAGTTCGGGGGCAATCACAAACGGATTCGCCGGGTCGGCACCAAGCGCTTTGAGGGTTTCCTCTGCGGAAGCTCCGGCGTCGGACAACGGCATACCATGGGTACTGATTTTTCCTTCGTACGATTCTCCCGTGGCAGTCCGCGCACCTTTGCCCATAATGGTTCTGCCGATTATCAGCGTGGGACGGTCTTTTTCAGTCTGTGCATCGGTCAGTGCTTTGCGGATCTGATCTTTGTCGTTTCCGTCAATAGTTGTCACCGACCAGCCCCATGCCGTGTATTTGGCTGCGGTATCTTCACTGGTGACATCACCGGTTGCGGTAGAGAGCTGTATATCATTCGAATCGTAAAACATGATGAGGTTCGACAAACCGAGATGACCGGCAAGCCTGCCGACGCCCTGGGAAATTTCCTCCTGAACGCCGCCATCGGATATATATGCATAGGTTTTGTGCGCCATCCACTCACCGAAACGGGCAACAAGAAACCGTTCCGCGATTGCGGCACCAAGTGCCATGGCGTGTCCCTGCCCCAGCGGACCAGAGGTATTTTCGATGCCACGAAGGATATCCCGTTCCGGATGGCCTGGTGTCGGACTCTCCCACTGCCGGAACATACTGAGTTCTTCCATGGTAAATTTTGAAAAAAGCGACAGTGTGGCATACAACATCGGAGACATGTGCCCGGGATCAAGAAAAAAACGGTCACGATTTGCCCATGCTGCATCGTTCGGATCAAACTGCAGAAATTCGGTAAACAGTACCGCCATGAAATCGGCCCCCCCCATGGCGCCACCCGGATGACCGGACTTCGCTTTTTCCACCATCGCCACAACCAACTGCCGTATTGTATCCGCAGCTTTGTTGATTTCCTGTCCCTTCATGAACGTACCCCTTTTTTAATAGAAACAGACATACCGATTCCGCATAAGCGTATCAGCCCCAAAATCTCTGTAAAATAATACATTGAACCGGAGGAAGCACCTGCCATCCGTCTCAGGACGAGAATTTCTCCCGACAACGCCCCTCCTAAAACAGAATTCTGACGCTGTAACCTGATCAAACACGCATTTTCGATAAATTTTCGGTATATTAACAGTAGTACTTAAAATCATAAACCGGTGCCATGCCCTGCGCCTGCGATACCACGGACTTGCGGCTGATTTAGACGACGCCCTGTCGCTTTTTCCTGTTCCAGTGCACCGGCCATACGTATAGCATACTTTTAATAACAGATGAATAAAATCGTGCATTTTATTCACAGGTGGATGTCATATGAGTACGCAACTCTCGACACCTGCACAGTCAGTCGAAGAATATCTTCGAGACGATGAACGCAGGTTGATTCAGCTGGCGTCGACAGGAAACCACAACGCCTTCTCAAAACTCTTTTACGAGTATCGGGACATGGTGTATCGTGTGGTGTACCGGTTACTCGGTAATTCGGAAGAGACTCTTGACGCCGTGCAACAAACGTTTATAGAACTCTACAAATCGCTTCCCGGATACGAGGGAAAATCAAAATTCAGCACCTGGCTCTATCGGATAGCGGTAAATGTTTCCATTCAATTCTACCGGAAACGGCGCCTTCACCAGCGAGAGCAGGACCAGTTTGCCAACCCGGAAACGATGGCTGCTCCGGCGTCGGGGTTTTACCCGTCGCTCGAACAAAAAGAGATACGCAAAACCATCGAGGATGCGCTCGCTTCGATCCACATCAGAAAACGGACGGTAGTAGTGTTGCACGATCTCGAAAACCGAACCATGGAAGAGATTGCGGAAATTACAAAGGTTCCCCTGGGCACCATTAAAAGCAGATTATTTTACGGCAGAGAGGAGCTGAAGAAAAAGCTCGAAAAACTGCTGGAGTAGTGGTAAAAAATTGAACAATTTATTACTACCGTTAAACAAAAAGTACGCCAACAATCAAAACAGTTGTTGCGATTGAGGTCTTAAGTACTATTATCAGTGAATGTGAGACTACCTCGAACTCACAGTAATTCACTGCAGGCAGACTCCGCCAATATCCCACGGCGGAGTTTTTTATTCCCACCATTATTCAAAACCATTCAGAAAGATTTGTCACCTCCCCGGCGGCAGAACTGATGATGGACACCCGATAGCGCAATCCCGGTCATATCACGCGCTGTCCGGTGACAAGTATGTCTCCGGAATTTATGATCAGTCCATATACACTATCGTCGTTAAATAATGAACCATTTGGGTAAAAGCCAGAACAAACAGTTTGAAAAAGAGCATGTCATTGGTGACTACACTGGAACCTGAAACCGCAATTCCGCTCAACATGAGCCAGTCGAAAGGTGAGCGGAGTGGTAAAAGCTCATATTTCGACGAGTTCAACATGAGCGACCCTGTAGACATTGATCGAAAGTACCTGAGTAGTTCCTGTTCAGGCTTTACTTTAAACAAGATGAATGTCATTCCCGCGAAGGCGGAAATCCAGTTTTTTCGCTTGTTTTCAAAGGTGGATACCCGATAAAACCAAAACGGTATAATAAAAACAGTGTGAAACACTGGATACTATACGTTTAAAGAACAGAGTGATAACTCGGGTATGACGAAAATCACCCTATTCTGAACAGATACTAAGTAGTTACAATCATTTTTACATCGGGATAATCCGGCAACCACCCCTCCTGACACGGGAACAGCGATGAAGATCCTGGCAGATACGAAAACATTTAAAATTATTAATGATGTAGCAGCCTGCATCTACGATGCCGCATCCGGTTTTCCCGGAGGCGACCGGTACGGCCTCTCTTCGCAGATACGCCGGACAGCGGTGTCGATGACCACTTCGGTTGCTGAGAGCTGTACCGCAGCAAGGAGCGAGGACATGCTGCATCTGTTGCGCAGTGCCTACACGAAACTCCGTTCCCTGCAGTATCAGATCGGCATTGCACAACAATTGGGATACATCACCGAGCGAAAATTCGCCCTCTGTGACCGGAAAGCCGTGAAAGCCGACACCACACTGAAAGAGCAGATTGACCTGATCGGATCAATCCTCTGACGTGTCCTGTCCTGCCCTTCCCGGCAACACACTCACGATCAATTACCAGTACGGATTATGCTCGCCATCCTCGTTTCTCAATATCAGACCGACAGTAGCCCCGTACGACACACGTACCACACCATCACGGCCGCACCCCAGAGAAACAACCTGTACCCTGATATATTTTTATCCCTTCACTTTATGACAGTTATCATCCCGATCAGGATCACACAGCTATGCCACACGATACGACATTCCACTCCGACGGCTGCAAACTCGCCGCACACCTCTACCTCCCGGAAACCACCGGCACCCCTGTTCCGGGCATTGTACTCTGCCACGGTTTTGCCGGTGTCAAGGAGCTGCTTCTGCCGCCATTCGCCGAGTATTTCTGCAATCACGGATTCGCCGTGCTCGCATTTGACTACCGGGGATTCGGAGGAAGCGAAGGAGAACCGGGGAGAATTATTCCGGAGTACCAGGTTCGTGATATCAGCAACGCAATCTCGTACATGCAGAGCCGCGAAGAAGTTGCTGCATCGCGCATCGGACTCTGGGGCAGTTCGCTCGGCGGAGCGAATGCGATTGCTGCGGCAGCACGAGATGACCGGGTGAAATGCCTGTGTGTTCAGCTCACCTTCGGGAACGGCCACCGGATGGTGACCGGCAACCAGACTCCGGAAGAACAGACGAAATTCAACGAGACGATCCTCAGGATGCTGCAGAAACGCGCGGCCACCGGCAGGGAGCTGCTGGTTCCGCTTCACAAGGTGCTTTCCGATGAGCAATCGAAACAGTTCTTTGAAACCAATGTGGCCGGCTACCCTGCACTGACAATCAAGGTCCCGTTTCTGACCGTCAACGAAACCATGCGCTGCATTCCGGAAGCCGCTCTTCCCGAACTTCACATTCCATTACATATAACCGCAGCAGGGAACGACCTTGTGAATCCGCCGGATGAGTCACGTCATCTTTTCGCAGCGGCAAACGAACCGAAAGAACTGCTGATGGTTGATGGTGCCGGTCATTATGAAGTTTACGAGGGCGAAGCGTTCAAACAGGTTGCCAGGCAGCAGGCGGAGTGGTTCGGGAAGTATTTGTAGAATCAGATCTGCAGGATTTGGATTCCCTTAATGATACACTTCTCGACCTGCAACGGTGTCGGTGACCAGGGGGAAAATACCGTTCACCTTTTTATAAAATAGCATTTATGTTTCTTTGCCCCAAACCGTCTAATCAAGTGTATGGAAGAGACAACACTCATATCCGCCGCCCGCAAGGGCGACCGGGCAGCACTGACGGAGCTGCTGCTCAACCACCGTGAACTGGTGGCAGGCGTTGTCAATCGTGCGGTATACGATCCGGATTCCCGCAAAGATGTGATACAGTCAATTTTCCTGAAAGCAGTTGCCAATATCCGCAGTTTCAGAGGCACCTGCCAATTCAGCACCTGGCTCTACCGCCTCGCTCTCAACGAATCAATAGAACAGAACCGCCGGAAACTCCGCTGGAACACTCTACAGGATGCACTTGCCGACAACCATCCGCTTTTCCCCGTTCCCGACAGTCCCGACCAGCTTGATGCAATTTCCCGAAAAGAAATTACCCGTACAATCAATGAAGCACTCAACACCGTTTCGCTCGATAAAAAAACAGCATTCTTTCTGTTCTATATTGCAGGATACAGTGGTAAAGAAGCCGCAACCCAGATGAAGATTTCAACAGAGAACTTCTTCATGAAACTCAAGTCGGCGCGTGATCACGTTAAAAAAGTACTGATCAGCAAGGGGTGGAACCATGGATGACCTCGAACTCATCGAACGGTTCCTGCATGGCAGGCTCGATCAACGCGAAGCGGAACGGTTCCTTTGCCGTCTGCAAACCGACCGTGACCTGAAAGCACTCTTTGAACAGGAAGCCGATTTCGAAAGCCGGTTGTACGATCTGGCGCAGGCACATACGTCACTGCCGGGTCTCTCTTCCGAAACCGAATGGAATGAACTTGCCGTTCCTGAACATGAGCGCACTGCCGGCAGCATTCCCGACGAAGAACTTCGTCGCATGATTACCGAAGCGGTAGCGACCCGGAATCAGCATACAGCGGTACCCTATCCATTCCGGACTTCCACGGCGCGTTACCTGCTGGCAGCTTCGCTGCTGCTGGCGGCCGGGATCGTAGCAGTTCTCTTCCTCTTACCGACACACCTTGGAACACCGCCCGTGGTTTCCACGCCCCCGACCCGATATGAATTCGAAAGTGTACCGGTGTATTCACTTGACCATAAAAGGGGTGGTGCAATAGCTATCGGACATCAGGAGAGCATTATTGTCATCGATACGCAAACCGCGGCACTCGCCGGACAACGGACCGCAATTGTCTGCAATGAGTTCCGTGATACGGCAATCACGCTCGATATGAGCTCCGGCACGGCTTTATTCAGTGTTGAAAAGGGTAAGTACCGTTATTTTAAGGTGATCACCCCCTTTGCCACGGTAAAGGTGACGGGAACGGTTTTCAGAGTGGACATCGGATCACGTTGCTGTTTTGTCAGTGTTGAAAACGGGTCAGTTGACGTAGAGCATAACGGCAAACCGTTGTCACTTCCGGTACGCCCGGGAGAAACGGTACGTGCCGATGCCGATACGCTCATGCAGGTATGGATTGAGGAAAGTATCGACACACTCGTCTCGCGCAGAAAGCTGCTCGCGGGATTTCTTGAACGAAGTGCATTGACGAACCGGATCGACCGTTCACGTTACCATAACGGCGGCGACTCACTTGTCCGCAGTCTGCGACGGAGGATACTCGCGGGAGACCCCGGCGTTGACTCACCGGTATTCGAACTTGCACGTAAGCGACATGGTGATCCCGATGCCTGCCGCCTGCTGCTTGATCTCGGTCGCAGGTATGAGAGCGGGAACAGATGGCGTAAAGCAGCCGAGGTGTACGCTAAGATTGCTGTCTGCGATACGGCTACGGCATCTCCTCTCCGGGAGACGGCACTCTACCGCCGCAGTCGTCTGCTTCTGCAGGCAGGCGATACCGTACAGGCGGTCGCGGCGTTCCGGCAGTTTATGACCACTTTTCCCCAAAGTGTCTGGTTTCCCGATGTTGCCGCTTTGCTGCTGGGAACACTGTACCATAGCGGTGAGTACGCCCCCGCCGATTCACTGCTTCTTGCCATCGCAGAAACATCCGGTACAAGGCTTCCCGAACGGTTGTTCATGGACCACGCCGACGCCCTGCGCGAAAACGGTCGGTTCAAAGAGGCGCTGTTCTGGTATGAATATATCGTTACCGAATACCCGTCCGGAAAATTTCAGGAAGATGCGAAATACTGGGCCGGCTGGTGTGTTGTTCAACAGTCGATAGAAAAAAGAGAAAAGCGCGCTTTCAATCATAAATGACTTCAAACCGTCAACAAGGAGGAAGTATGATTCGCCTGACACTTATCGGTATTGCGGTTGTCACCTCGGTGCTGCAGGGAGCGGCGGCACCGGGATCACGGATAGTCATCCCGGTGCGCGACCATGTAGGTATCTACCGGAATGAAACGAGAAAAGTCTTTGAGACACCGCTTTTTACCGTGGGCACTGAGGATCGACTCAAAGTAATCGAAAAAGGAACGCGAAACAGTAAGGTAAAAGATGCCGAAAACCGGGAAGGCTGGATTGAAAACCGGTTGTGTGTAACCGCTCCGGGAAACAGATTGTACACTTTCGATCCGGCCTTGATAGAGCAGTACATGGATACGAAAAACTCGATGATCATTTTTGACGGTCTTCCGCCTGATGAAGGCCATATCCGCCTGGATCGATCATTCAAGGATGCGCTCAGTGAAAATGTCGATCGTGAAACGATCAACAGGATGAGCTGCAGATAAAGCTATTTTTAACTCCTCCCCCCTCCACATGCAGCGGGGAGGATATTCATTTCCCCCTCAGATTTAACGTTATAAGTAAGCATCCGGATAGTGACCTTGAGGTGATCATTGTTGATGACAATTCTCCTGATGAAACCGGGATTGTTGATGATGAACTGATCAGAAAGTATCCGATCAAAGTGATTCGATGTGCAGGGAAAATGGGGTTTGATAGTTGTTTGTATCCATGTATAGTGATATACTGTTTCATATATGGGAAATTATCAGATGAAATATATCGGTTCTTTGGAATGAATATTCCCGGCAATCTCAAAAGTTTTAATCCGGAAGTTTTTAAATGAATCGAATTGCCAACAATCTTCTTTTCTTGATATTAATCGCACCTCTTATTCATGGTTTCGTCTGCAGTGCCGAAGAAAATGTGATTGATGACCTGAGTCTCTATGATTTATTAAACGTTAAAATTACCGTCGCTTCGAAAGCAGAGGAAAAGATTTCAGATGCACCCGGTGTCATCACGGTGATTACGCAAGATGAACTGAAACGGTTCGGCGGTACTACACTAACCGACATACTCAAACGGGTGCCGAGTTTTCTGGGGTCTACGGCTTACTTTGTAGACCGATCGGTAATCTCAACACGAGGCGATCATATCAAACCATTTTCGGGCCATACTCTGTTATTGCTTAATGGACGGCCTGTACGCGAAATTATGGATGGAGGAATCAAGAGCGAAATGTACGAATCGTTCCCGGTGGGTATCATTGACAGGATAGAGATCATCCGCGGTCCGGGATCAGTGCTCTACGGATCTCAGGCTTTCTCTGCTGTCATTAATGTTGTAACAAAAAAAGCGGAGGACAATACCATTTCTCTTTCCGGAGCATTGGGAGAAGGATTAAAAAACAATATCCAGGCGAATCTCCTGTATAAGTTCGGTGATTTAGATATCGTACTTGCCGGAAGGTATGCTGACAAAGGCGTCTGGAACACTACATATAATGCTTCGGCAGATATTCCGGAAGTTACATCGGGTATTGTGCACCAAATAGATGTTGCCATTCCTGATTACGGACCAGGTGTTTACGCTGAAGTGGATTATAAAGATTTCAGACTTATGGGCTCTTATAATGAATGGAACAATCACAATTTTATTCCTGATGTCGAATTCTTGAACACCATCGGGGCAATTGAAGGACACACTTTCAGCGAGGTTGGATGGAAAAAACTTTTTGGTGATTTTGGTTATAAGCATACATTCACCGATTGGTATAGCTCGAACGCTAATATTACCTGTACGTATTCTAATTTGAAAGCACGGGAATTTCCGTTTATATTAAGAGACTCCTATGAGGCTCTGGCTGAAATAACGAATTTTTTCACCCCTGTTCAGAATTTAAACATAGTTGTAGGCGGTGTATACTCATTCCAGACCGGGCTTGAGCAAAATGTAAACCATGACACGACTGATTGGAATAGAGGCATTTATAACAAAGGCCATTACGGAAACAACTTCTCGGGCTATATTCAATCCGATTATCATTGGAATTGGTGCAAGGTAATCGGCGGTCTGCAAATCAATAAAGTTTTCTATAAAGATACATCAGGTAAAATTGATGATTTTAAAGCCGATTTCAACCCCCGCGCAGGAGTGATCTTCTATCCGCTCGACCACATCAACATCAAAACACTCTATAGCACGGCATATCGAGCACCGAGTTTAAATGAGCTTTACTTAAATTATACGACAATGGCCGGGAAAATGGTGCCGCGCATGGAAGATTCTGTATTTGCCGTAATGGAGCACGAATACAATCTTAAACCAGAAAAAATTTACACTTACGACTTGGGCGCAAATTATCAGGATAACAAAGTAGAATTCGGGATTAATGGCTTTTACAGTCAGATGAAAAACCTGATCACCGAAATAATAGTTTCGCCGAATTTTGACATTTACGATAATTACGGGGAAATCGTCGTATTCGGCTTAGAATGCGAGGGGAAATATTACATTTCCAAAAGTCTCCTCATCGAGGGTTCCTTCCTGTATCAACAAAGCAGGAATAGTACTACCAATGAGGAAAACATTACACCTCTTCCGAATTTCAGCGCTAAAGGAGGTTTGAGTTACCACTCTGAATCCGGGCTTACGATAAGTTTCTTCAATACATTCCAGCAATCGGTCGATCCTAAATATTACGATGTATTGAATCCCAGCACCGGGTATTTTAACATGATGAATATGCATTCCAGCTACGATCTGAATAAAATTCTAAAGGTTCATGCTGCCGGGGAGCTTTCTCTGGTCCTCAATGTGGATAATGTACTCGACGAGGAAATCTGGCTTCCTGCCTGGGGTCTTAAAACAGGAGAAATGATTCCCTACAATCAAGGCAGGACAATTTATGGTGGATTTGAAGTGTCATTTTAATCACTCATTATTGCTTCTCATAGCGTTTGTTCTCCACCAATAATCCATCGAGTCAACAGACACTTTTTCCTCAACACAAATTTACAGACTCAATTTTATAGTTTCTTCCCGTATAAACTGACTGAACGGACGTAACAAAAGACTGGGAACATTTCTTCCCGCCGCATGAGCGCTGCACACCCGCTTCCGGGCAACAGATGAACGTAATAATTCACCTGCATTGATCTCTAGAACCGAATCCTCTTCAAAACACTATTTCTTTAAACCTCCGGTATCCTCGGCAGCCGCACCCTTTTTTCGACAGTTTTCCAGAGCTGCAGCGGCCTTACTCTTAGCCTCTTCCTGAGAGATTGCCAAAGGGCCTTTGTCGGTGCGATTCTTTGCTTTTTCAATTTCCGCCTGATCCATGCCGAGTGTATCGATATCAGCTTTATATTCCGGGTAAGTCGAAAAGTCGGCGGTGGCAACAACGTTGTAATGGTGCGCCGAATTTTCGCAGTCGCCCAGAGCCGTGTAAATTTCGGCGACATAGTAGTGGTACTCGTACACGCGCCACTGGTCTTGCGGGAATTCATCAATATACTGCCGGTACCGCCGGAGCGCTTTTTTGTAAAGTTCCTTACTCTTTTTCTTTTGTGCCAGGGCATGGTAGTAACGAGCGATGTTTCCGAGTGCCCGACGTCTATCCGCGCGCGGCATTTCGATAACTGCTACTTCTCCGCTGTTTTTTTCATACCATGTGCTCCCGGGACCGTACTCGTCAACCAGTTTTTCGCGTTCCCGATTTGCTTTTTCGCGATCTTTTTTGACGACATAGCAGTCGATGAGGTACTGGCGGGCTACGGGCGCATCTTTGTAATAGGGGAATTTATTCAGCGCAGCAGTAAGTATGGTGAGTGTCTCATCAAATTTACCATGTTTACGGTTTTTGAAGCCGATGGTATAGAGTACATAGGGTTCCCAGGGTTTCGGTCCAATCTTCTTGAAAAACCGGAATGCTTTCCGTTGTCCGTTTGCCAAGTCCGAAAAGGCGATGGCCATGAACTCCAGGGACATGTCCCGGAACTCCCGTTTGGGATACAAACCGGAGTCACATTTTTCAACATAGGAATGAAACAGGTTGATTGCTTTGTCGAATTTGCCTAAGTTATAGCACATTTCAGCTTTACGATAATGCACCATCTCCCAGGTTTGAATGTCGACGTCTGATTCTTTAATTTTTTCGAGATGCTCCAGGGTGCAGTTGTTGTCATGATCCAGATAGCAGAGATCAGACAGGCGAAAGCGGGAACCTCCGCAGCGTAGGCTTCCGGGATATTTATTCACCACCTTAGAAAAAGCTTTTTTTGTCTTATCTAAATCACCCATCAACTGATAGATGGTTCCCATTTGATAATAAGCTTCACTCAGTTTGGGAAATTCCGGATATTCAGCAGTTAAGCGTTCGTACATTTTTAATGCATTTGAATAATCGGGGACCGGATTATTCGGTTCCGACTCGCTCGGATTCCTTTCGTACTCTTTCATTTTATTTTCATACTCTTCACGCGCCTTGATATACTCATCACGACTTTTGTCGTAATAGAAGCCACCGAGGGTATACATGACATCCGCACAACGTTCGGATTTGTTGACGGTGCAATTTGAAAGGAGCTTTTCGTACCGTCCAATGATCTGACCGAGACTTTTACCGACCGGCTTTGAACTCTGGGTTTTTTTAGCAACATTTTGACGCATTTTTCTTCGTCGCCCCTCAAGTTTCCTGATCTTTTCCATAAGTTGTTGGCGTTTGCCTACTGGTGCCTTGAAGTTGTTCGTCGGTGTAGCAGGGGGTACCTCAAGCTCGCGCTGCAAGTTCTCGATCTGCAGCGAAGATGACGAGGTCTCACCAACCGCATCGTTCGACACTCCCTGCGGCAGGGGAACCGGCTGTTTTACGGCAGACTGCGGTTTTCCCGGAGCGCGTTTGAGTAGACCAACTGCTACGAACGATGTGTAGTCAGTGAGCAGGTTATAGGTCAACCCGAGCCGGGTGATCTCCTTTATCCGGTTGTCATCGTTTGACAGCTGCATCATATCGGCAAGACTCATAATGCGATGGCGTGCCCAGAGGTAGCGAAGCGCCTTATTGCTGGTGCTTACTTCGCCTTCACTCACCCGTATCGTTTGCCGGTAATCGTTACCGGCAGCTTTCCCCGAAATGGTGATGGTGCCTTTCGGAGTGCCGCTGTATTTACCGAACAGCACCACCGGTTTTTTTGCAAAGAGATCCGGAATCGAGCTCGGTTCAACCTCAGATACCTCAAGTCCGTCAAAGGTAACCGAAATGTCGGTAAGTACCGGAGCTTCGATATACTTTCTGAACTGTGCGGATTTTTGAGCAGCCTCCTCTTTGTTAATAACAACAAACGGTTCTCCCATACCGGCCCGGGCCATCCCTTCGATTAAAAGACGGTTTACCGAACTGCCGATACCAAAGGCGAACACATTGCCGTTGTGCAGATTGTTACGGATATACTCAAAGGCGTCCTTTTCCACATCAACAAATCCGTCGGTAACAATGATCATACTCCGGGAGATACTCTCCGAGGCTCTCGGAAGTGACATGGCTGCCCGCAGAGCGGGCATAAGCTCAGTACCGCCGCCACCCTGCTGCTTTTCGATCATAGTGATGGCTTTTTGGACATTGTCGGTAGTGAAGGGGAGTGATTTTTCTGACAGGGTGCGATTACTTCCTGCGAAAAACAGTATGTTAAAGAAATCCCCCTGCCGCAAACTGCCGAACAGGTCTTTAACAAGCGCCTTGGTCACGTCGATGGGAAAACCGCGCATGGAACCTGAAACATCGACGAGAAAAATATATTCACGCGGGGTAATCGTCGATGCTTCCACTTTTTGGGGTGGTTCCAGCATAAGCAGAAAAAAATCTTCCTTTCTGCCGATATTCATAAGCAAACCGCTCTGAATACTGTTTCCCGTCAGACAATACCTTATGACAACATCGCGGTTACCGGTGGCAGTGCTCTCTTTCAATTTGATCGCAGCGGTCGTTTTTCCGGTATAGTCAATGTCTATCTCATGGCTCGGACTGGTGAGTTGCGCAATCGGTATACCGCTGTTTATGGTACAGGAGAAGGTAAAGGGAAAGGGGGAACTCCTCCCCTCCTCAAGATATGGATTGGCCACCCAGGTGGTATTGCTTCCGTTTGCATCCGCCGGCCGGTTGGAGTACCGTGGGCCGACCACCGTCGGGTAAACAAATTCATAGATCGCATTCTCAGGAACCAGCAGTTCGGTATAATTGAGGGTAACGGTGATTTCATCACCCGGCAGAATGTTGCCCACATTCATCTGAAAAACATTCGATCGCTGCTGTTCGAGAAGTGAGGCGGTTTTGCCATCCGCAAGTGCTTTTTCGTAGGTTTCCCGTGCTGTTTTTCGCTCCTTTATTTGTGCTTCGATCGTGCGGTTGCCAATGGACATTCGCATGGCATAAACAGCCGCACGGGTTGACCCCGGAAATATATAGATAGCTTCGAGGGTATTCGTACTTTCGTTTTTGTATACCTGGGTCACTTCGACATCGGCAATAATGCCTGATATGGTGACCTGTGTACCGGTCGATTTGAGCGGCATGGTGTCTTTAGCGTTATCGCTTTGCACAAAGAAATAGGGCGAGAGCGTTTTATCGCTGCCGATATCCACCGAGAGGGCGGGATGAGCATTAACCAGCAGCCCTAAGAGCAGATACCTGCCACCCATCAGTAAAATTCTGGAGAGCACTATTGAAACATCCCGCATGAGATCCTCCCGGTTGGTAAACTCGTTGCGCATGAGTACTTTCTTCTAAAAAAATATCTTACCGCATATCCCGACTGATCACCAGGATGATTTTCACCTCACTACCCTCTTTGTTCGTACCGTAGTTCAGGCTGGAAAGCAATGCGATAATTCTGTCTTTTAACGTTTCACTTTGAAAAGAGTCTTCCGTTACTGCAACCTCAATCATCGAACCGTCGGTACCGATAGTCCCTTCGATTTCATAGATTCCTGTTTTATCTTCACTTTTAATCATTGCGGCAACTCCGCTCAGATAACTGCGAAACATCCGCTCGATATACCCGCGGTCCAACTGTCCATCAACCTCTTTTAGGGCAATGTCACAATGATGCCATACTTCTATCCTGCCCTTGCTGACAGGGCTGAGAGCTTCCCTCTTTCGAGCCACTGACCGTTGCAACTGTTGTTTCTTCAACTCCAGACGCCTTATTTTCTTCCTGAGACGTCGTTGTTCAAACGTAGATTGCTCAGTAGCATCCGTAGAAGACCGCCGCGATCCACCCTCGATCATTTGCGGTTGCATCAGACATAAACTCCACACCACCAGCGGCAGCGTCCTCTCGACCAAATGTCCCATAACCACCTCCTTATTCGTATCATTCCGTTTTTCGGTCAGGCCCACCGCTATTTTCAAGCAGCTGCAGCTGCTCAGGTGTCAATAAGGATTTCAAATGGATGAGCGATCTGGTGCGCAGTGCAATGATGTCACCCCGTACTTTACCGATCGACTCCGCAAGCGCATCTATCGCGGTTTGGTCTGGTGTGTTCGATCGCACAGCACGACGAAGCTGGTCGTGCAGCTGCTGCCATTGGCGTTCAAGCTGCAGCAGTGTCTGTTTGCTAGTTTCCCGTTCCGCCAGAACTGCGGCTTTCTGCTCCACACTCAAATGCAGCGCTGCAGCAAGTGCGTTCACCTTGGCCTGCTCCACAGTGTCAAGTTCGGCTGAGCCGGTGCCTGCCAAAACCAACAGCAGCATTGCCGGAATAAACTTCGCTAATAAACTTCGCATAGAATAGACTCCTTGTTACGGCTGTTACAACAACAGCGGTACAACCTCCGGTGCAATGTCCAGTGATTCATATATGGAACGATCATCGACCGGACTTATCATATCAACGTCCGTCTCATCAGAAATAATTCCGAACAGTGAGGACAGATAATCACTTGCTTCATTGGTCTCCTGCCGGTTGCTCAAAGTTCCTGCGTTTTGCTCCGCCGGGCCGGCCCGAAATGACAGTGGAAGATTTTTTCGTGTTCCCGGATATAAAACCATCAGCAGCACTGTAACGGCGATTCCTGCCATTGCCGGTATTCCCCAGGTACGCCAGGAAATTTTTTTTTGCTGTTTTTCTCTGACACGGGCAAGTGTCTTCTGCATAAGCCAGTCGGGTGGTTCCTCATTAAATGCATTGGTCAGGATGTCGGCGGTCTGTTGCAGGTGCTGCAGTTCATTTTTACACGCCGGACACTTTGCCACATGCTCAGAAGTCGCCTGTGCTGCAGCCGAATCGTCAAGTCCCAGTAAATATCTTCGTAATTGTTCTTTATCAAAATTACACGACATACCCCTCACCTCCCCGGGATGTATAAGCATCCTCAAATGCTTTCATTCCTCTGCACAGTCGCACTTTCACGGCCGAAAGTCCGATACCGAGAACTGCCGCGATTTCCTTTGTACTTAAATCGGATGAAAATCGCAGCGCAAGGATCTCCCGGTAGGTTGGACTCAACCGGTTGACAACGTTCCACACGTTCCGATGCAGTTCATCCTTTATCAGCAGTTCATCCGCTTTCGGTGCTGATTCATCGATTGAGAGCTCTTCGTTCTCCACGACAACTTCCTTTTTACGGCGCAGGTGATCACGTCCAAGATTGCTTGCTACCTGATACAGCCAGGGCTTTAGCGGACGTGACGGGTTATAGGATCTGCATTTTTCATATGCCCTGATAAAAACATCCTGCGCAAAATCAGCGGCGGTGTCCCGGTTGAAAAAAAGTCGCAACCCGAGCCGGTAGATACCTCGCTGGTGAATCAATATGATCTCTTCAAGCGCAGCCATATCACCTTCATGGAACCGCGATTCCAGATCAGCAGTTGCAGCGGGTGAAGGGTGTAATAAGCTGTGCAATTTCATACGATTCGGTTCTACACTACGGTATTCTGATTAGTACTGCAATCAGAGATATATTTCCAGGCTATCGGTTCCTACTATCTGTTACGAATAAACATAACAAAAGGTTACATGTAAAACCGGAGTCAGGAGACAGACCACGAAGTAGCGGCGTTTCTCCAATCCGGTATTCACTATGGGCCTATTTCTGTGGAGTTTTTTTGCCCCGTTGGTATACGCGTTTTGAAGATACTGAACTACCGGTTGCCTGCCTTGCAGCAGAAAGCGCCATAGGCGCGGTATGTTTATAGCACAGGAAGCACAAGAAAAACCGAAAAGTCCAAAGGTTTATTTTACGGGAACAACAACCGAATTTATAGCTGATTATTATCTGAATTGACTGGATTTCCTGCTTTAAACCGGTTTGGGGAGCTTGGTAAGCCCCCCCGCAGCCGTACACCACGGTACCGCGGCAGGCAAGAGGTGCTTCACTGCACGGTACCACCCACATTTTACTTGCTCACGGCAGAATATCATCATACACTTTTCCTTCCTACCATCATCATCATTATCAGGGAGAACATTCGATGATTCGTTCCTGCCGGAAAATGTATGTATGCCTATTCTGTTTTGTTATTCCCGACATATTCCTCATGCAACCGCTGTACGGCCATACGATATCCGACCGGGATACCGGTGTAACTGCCGAACTGAGCCTCGCCGACCTTTTCGACATCAAGGTCAACATCGCTTCGAAAACCGAAGAAAGTATTTCGGACGCACCGGGGGTGATATCGGTAATCACCCGTGACGAACTCCAGCGGTTCGGCGGTACAACACTTGCCGATATTCTTAAACGGGTCCCGAGTTTTCTGGCCAGTACGAATTATATGTCCGACCGTTCGATGGTCGCGGCGCGCGGAGATCAGTTGATGCCCTCGGCGAGTCATTCCCTGCTCCTCATCAACGGACGGCCGGTCAGGGAAATCTTTTTCGGCGGCTCGAAGAGTGAAGTGTACGAATCGTTTCCCGTCAACATCATCGACCGGATCGAGGTGATCCGGGGGCCCGGATCGGTGCTCTACGGTTCGCAGGCGTTCACTTCGGTTATCAACGTCATCACCAGGTGTCCGCAAGAAAACGCCGTATCGGTGTCCGGTTCGCTCGGTGAACACTTCCATAAAAAGGTATCGGGTGACCTGCAGATACGTAAGGGTGATTTCGGCATGACCCTTGCGGGCCGCTATGCCGACAAAGGCGACTGGGATGTGGACTGGAAAGCTCCGGGATTGACAAAGGTTTACTCGAATCCGATCTCCATCCCCGATTTCGGCCCCGGAGTCTATGCCGATATCGAATACCGTGATTTTTTCCTGATGTGTTCCTACAATCAGTGGCAGAACCAGAGTTTTCTTCCCGACAGGCAATTCTTCCGGGACATTCCGTCGATCGGTATTTCTGATGTCACGAGCAAAGTGACTTGGCGGAAACTCTTCGGGGATCTGGGGTATTCGTTCAAACCCGCCGACTGGTATCATTCGACCGTCAACGCCACCTTCACGGAGTCGTGGCTGTCGGTGCGGAAATTTCCGAAAACGTCCCGGTATTCCTACGAGGTGCTCGGCGAATGGACCAACTTCATCACGCCGTTCGAACGGTGCAACATTATCCTTGGCGGTGCAGCAGGGTTCATGACCGGAGAGGAGGGCGATACCGACCATGACACTGCGGCATATCACCGGGGCGTCTACAATAAAGGCCATCGCGGCCTGAATTTCAACGGCTACCTGCAGGCCGATTACCGCCTGGACTGGCTCAAGATAATCGGCGGTCTGCAGGTCAACAAGGTACGGTACAAAGACAGCACGGGCAAGGTGGATAATTTCAAACCCGATTTCAATCCGCGTGCGGGGCTCATCTTCTATCCGCTCGAGCATATAAACATCAAAGCGCTTTACAGCACGGCATACCGGGCACCGAGTTTCACCGAACTCTATCTCGACTACCTTGTGCAAAAGGGGAAAATGATACCTCAGGACACGGTATCCTGGTACCCCGGACACACCTACAATCTTGACCCGGAAAAGGTCAACACCATCGACCTCGGCGCCACCTATCAGGACAATACGGTTGAATTCAGCATCAACGGATTCTACAGCTCGATGAAAAGCATGATTATCCAGCGGGCGATTTCTCCCACGATGACCATTTATGACAACCTTTCGGAAATCGTCCTGTACGGTCTCGAATGCGACGGAAAATACTACCTTACGAAGAGTCTCCTGTTCGAAGGATCCATGCTGTTTCAGCAAAGTCGCGACAAGAACACCGGAGAAATCGACATGGCACCCCTACCCGATTTCAGTGCCAAGGGCGGTGTGAGCTACCGGTCGGATTTCGGACTTGTCATAAGCGGTTTCAACACGTTTCAGCAGGCGCTCAACCCGAAATATGCTTCCCGTTACAACACGACAACCGGAAGCTTCAACATGACCAACCTCCATTGCAGCTACGATTTCAATACCCTGTTTCACTGGTCAAGGGTCACGGAATGGTTGCTCGTTGTCGATGTCGACAATCTTTTCGACCGGGAAGTCTGGCTCCCCTGTTGGGGGCGCGATCTCGGATATACCATCCCGTACAACGAGGGTCGAACGATTTACGGAGGATTCACGGTGACGTTCTGAGATACCAGACATGCGCGCGGCATCGGTTCTGTAAGCCGATACGCAAGTTCCGTTGGAATCTCCCCGCAGAACTATCCAAACCACCCACGAACGACTCGCTTGCGGTGCGAAGGATATTCACTTCCGCAACGTTGAATGGTAAGCACGGGGACCGAGTGTAAAGAGGTTGTGACTAATGCTTTTACCGCACCTCCCCGACCTGTGTTGCCGCTTTCTCAGGGACCACTCAATGCATCGCCTTACGGCAGGTGTTGTCGAATCTTGCATTTTCAACTTTGAGGCACCTATTTTCCTCTAATGTTGTATTTATTTATCAGTGAGAAGTGGAGAATTTTGGTCAAAGAAGTAGTGGTGAGGCAAATAATCAAGTTCTGAAATTATACCTGGGTCGGAAAAAGAGATGTCTATCAGTTGCACATACAATATAAAAATTATGGTCTCGAAAATATTTCAGCTAATCCACCCGATAAACTTATTTATTATTGGAGTACTGTCCTTTATTTTAGTATGTGAAGGATTTTACAGTGCTCCTTCGAACTACTCGGTAGTCGTATATCCTCACATTGAACTTCCGGGTGAACCACCGGACACCTCGTTTGTATGGTCACCGGTAAACTCTTCCGGTTTGTCTGCTGGGGATACATTCTTCATCGACGGTACCACGATCAGAAGAAAAAGTGAATACTACGATACGGATTTATGGCGTAACACCGATTACATCGACATTGACCCTGTCGTTTACTTTGACGTAGCCACCGGAGACACATTTCATGTTGCCGTGGTTGATACAACTGACAGCAATGAAATCTTTATTCCCCTTTTCAATACGAAAAGTATTCATCTGGTATATGCCGATACATTGATATATAAAGGGACCGTTTCGAAAATAAATTACACGTTTTCCGCCGTTAAGGCATCAAAAGGATATATCGCCCTCACCGAATCCGAAAGGGATGCATCCAACCTAGCGTATCCGACATCCCGGGAATATTCGAATACATTTCATTCCACTCAAAACGGCATTTTTCTCTGTTACTGTATTGACGCTCCCGACACACTGACGCTGTCTGTGGATTCCGTCTCATGGAGCTATCTGCTCGATATTGACGGTTCCGATACTTTATGGAAGCTCAACAGGTTTGTTCTTGAAGGTAAGAGTAACGCGTTTAAAATAATTGTCAAAAGCTATTCGACATCCGCTTTCATTGTAAATGATACCGGAGGTTTTCTCATCCGTGACCAGTCATTCCCCAGCAATTATAATACCGACAAATACAACAATGGAGAACATTACAACCTTTCTTACGATTTCGTGTTACAGGAAGTTGGATATACAGATATCGTCAGCCTTGTACTGTCCGGATTTGCGGGCCCGGACCCAGTGCTTTCCCTGCATTGTCCAAAATAATCGGGAACGGCGTCAACAACACAACGGGAATAACAAATGAGATTTTTATTGCTGAGAGTCGTCGTTGTAATAATTTCGGGAGTAGCCGTCGGTCTGGCTGCCGATAACGACAGTGTATCTGTTGTACTGCATACTAAAGAACAATGCAGGGCCGTTCTTATAAATGATTCCACGGTACAGATTACCTGTCCCGATTCGACCTGCCTTCGGGCAACTATTCTCAAGAAAAGCAAAAAAAAGATTGTTGCGCATAATCCGTATATCGGTATCATACACTTAAAAAAACGTCAATTTAAAGATTCGGATATCTGGGATTTCACAAAAAAGGATTTCAGGACCGATCCGATGCGCGACAGAACATTCCTGACGACCACTGCTTTTATACGCGGGGAATACCCGATCGGTGTAAGCATACTGGATTTATTTTTCAACTCCGTTGATGCCACTGTTACCCCCACTACTCAGTTATACATAAATTTTGCTTATCCGCATTTTTTCAGCATTCACAAGTATACTGCCGCGATCAAGCAGCAGGTGTATGTTTCAAAACGAAGAAATATGGCCGCTGCGGTTTCGTTGGCACTCACTCATCCACGTTCGTGGGAAAAAAATGCGGGTAATCCATTGTATATGTGGCATGCAAAGGCTCTTTTTTCGTATGAATTCTTCCCTCGGGGTGAATTGCACGCTTCGTTTCTTTATACGGTACAGAAAAAATATCGTAAAACCGTCCGGCACATTGATGGAACCTCTTATTATAATTATGATGAGTATTTCCAGAACGATTTCGGGTTTTCACTGGGATTTACAATGCAGCCTTTCAGATGCGTCAAATTTATAGGAGAGATCTCGGATGCATATGGATATTTTGCCGATGAGCCACATTCTTACTCTTTTTATGCCGCCTTCGGCCCGCGATTTCTCATTAAACGATGTGTACTGGATCTTGGATGCGGCTTCCACTTTCAGTTACAACAACCATACCGGCGTTATTTAAAACCATCCCCCCCTTTACCGTTGGTTCGCTGCAGTTGGTTTATTGGTCGTAAAAAAAATAGGTAAAGATATTCCTGATTTACGAGCTGCGGTACTATCCCCACCGGAAAGTACATTCTCCGAAACTGTTTTGGTAATTACCGAACCGTAAACCGGTGCGACACCGGGGCATACCCGTCAATCGACAATCTGCAGACATACGTACCCGGCTGCAGTTGCCTGAGATTGTTTGTTTCCGGTTTCCAGAGTACGGTATGGGTTCCTCTTCCCGACAGTTCCTGTACCATTTCTCCCATTTTTCTTCCTGCCGCCGAAAGCAGCAGTAACCGTGCTTTGGTGTACGCCGCAGGAGAGGTGATGATAAAGCGGATGGTGCCATTACCGGTTGCAGCTGTCGAAAGCCGTATGCCGGAATACTGTTCCGTTGCCGGGAATGTGCCCGCCGTCGTGGTGGCAACAACCAGAGTATCCCTCAGTGTATCGCCGGTTTCAACAAACGTTCCCATCCAGCTGTTTGTGCATCCATCTACGGGTGTTATTCCATCAGGGTTGAAGCAGAATGTTGCGGTGGAATCAACAGGAAATATTCTGAGATTCCATATATTCCCGCCATACGGTGATATATTGACCGCGTTGCCATACTGGTTATCACGACCGTGGAAGCAGTCCATATCCAGAGCAGGAGCACCTTTGTTATCGATCAGTGTCAGTTCATAGCAGGTCAGGGGAACCTGCAAAGTATCGGTAAGTACAGAATCTTCATCAACATATTTTGCCGTATAGTACGGTAAAAAATTATAGCCTCCCAGAAAATGACCGGATAGAAGATCGTAAAAGTATACAGGCTTGGAACTATCGACTATCGAAATGGAAAACTTGACTATTCCGTCCGGTCCACTTGTTTTCAACTGCACTCCTGCGTCGGGATATGAAGTAAACAACCTGCTTGCGCCACCGATATTTTCGAGAGAATTCCCGTAGCTGTCCACGATTTTCAAGGTGTAACGGGTAAACAATTTTTCGAAGCTTCCGATGGTCGTACGAGATGTTTCCTTTATGATTTTTTTCTGTTCCCATTCCATTCCTGATTCCTGCTCAACCATGATAAGCGAGTTACCGGTTTTCACCGGTTGCAGTGGAAACTTCCAGTATGGCACTGTATCCTGAAGACTCCAGTCATAGCTCTTCGGAGTGGTATCAGGAGTTACCATGATGGTATCGGGAGGCATAAATGGATTCGCCCGTCCGGGCTGGAGTCCGATCATTGAAGATACATAAATAACGCCACAACGGTTTTCATCAAACTCAACCTCAATCTTGATGGTCGCACGTGTATTTCTTAACGGCGAAGCAGTGACGAGATACACATCGGTTGTACACGGGTAATCCAATGAATATTGGCCATAAAATAACCATCGGCCGTTTAGTTCAATGGACCATAAGGAATTTTGGTCAAGAAACACCTCGGTAATCCCTATTTCTTCACAAGGCAGAACTGCCACAGGATTGGCCCGGACATTACCGGCAGAAAACAGTACCAGTACGACAAGCGGAAACAGACGAGACATGAGAATGCTCCTTCTGATGCGGGGTGACAAACGGTATAGTACTATTCACGTATTCAGAAATCAGGAGTCAGAATGAGAAAAAATCGTATGTATACTGGAGTGGCTGTCGCCGCTACTTCGTTGTGGCCAACGCTACCGCTTCGCGGTCTGTTTTCTGACTTCCGAGCAATTACAACGGTATACTGATAATATATGATTAATCGGAGAGCATGCCTATATTGTTATGGTTGATCCGGAATTTTGTGTTCCGGAAAACAGAACAATGTTGGCCCTTTTGCAGTATCGTGAGGCTTCCTGCGATCGAAGTCGATCGTATGGGAAAAGATATCAGGCGTTTAGACAGGTCCCTTCCAAGTCTATTATTTTCAGGATATACCACGTAAGCATGTTGTCCATAGGTTGCTAAACGCCTGAAGTGCTGCTTTGTTCATTTTGAGCCTTAGCTGTTAGCCGGCAGTTTTTGCGGTAATCTTTCTATTTCGGAGCCCCTAACATACTATTTTATTTGTTACTTTCCGGATGAATACACGGTTTTCTTTTCGCTCGGATAATCTCTTGAGGAGATAAGCCATAGCCTTGAATCGAAAGCGCAAATCGAGAAATTTGCATCGGGATGAGGCAAGCTAAAATTCGCCTGTTCGGTGACCAAAGTCCAGGATATACCATCTGTAGATGTATACACCATTTTCTTTTCGCTCGGATAATCTCTTGAGGAAATGAGCCATAGCTTTGAATCGAAGGTGCAAATCGAGAAATTTGCATCGGGATGTGGAAAGTGAAAATTCGCCTGTTCGGTGACTAAAGTCCAGGATATACCATCTGTAGATGTATACACCATTTTCTTTTCGCCCGGATAATCTCTTGAGGAAATGAGCCATAGCTTTGAATCGAAGGTGCAAATCGAGAAATTTGCATCGGGATGTGGAAAGTGAAAATTCGGTTGTTCGGTGATTACATTCCAAAAAATCCCATCTTGTGGGTAGCCATAGGATGTATAAACACCTGTTTTAGCAGCGCTATCACCATATAAATCTCTTGAAACAACTTTCCAGTAGTATTGAGTTAGTACCGAAATCCCCGAGATCGAAACTGCTGCATTTAATCCCGAGTGCTTCAGTGTAAGGTTGTTTTCATCGTTTCCCCAATAAAAATCGTACCTTAAAGTATCGTACCTGCCATCTGGGTCAGTTCCAGAAAACGAAACCTGAATACTCCCGTTATCAGTCGAATAATTGAAATCACTCCATCCTCCCTTATCCGCATTGTAATCCGACTTCAATCCGCAAGATGTCGGTGGCCGATCAAAAAGAACATGGAATGTATCAGTTCCAATAATGCCATCATCATCTTTAGCGCCGATTGCAATGGTGACATATCCACCTGTAGGATATTTAATGTATCTTGTTGAATCAGGGTAATTTGTACTGTCATCCCAACCATCCGCACCTGTATCCCATAAATATTTCTTGATTTGACCATTAGTATCGGTTGCTGCAATCAGGACAAGAAGAGAGTCGTTCCGTGAAATTATTGTATCTTCTATTTGTCCGAAATCGTTAACAGCTTTTACGGTTGGAGGATAAAGTTCAACGGTAACATGAATTATCCCTGTGTCGGTTAACAACCCATCATCATCTATGGCTTGGACTAATACTTCCTTCAATCCGAAATCTGATACACCCCAAATTGCTTTGTAACTTGAATCTTCTGTTGAATCCCATGATGCTCCATTATCAAAAGACCACCTGAAATAGGAGATGGTTCCATTGGTATCTGCTGCGGAAGCATGAAGTGCTACAGTATCATTTATTGCAACAATTGTATCTTCCACTTCCTGAATGGTTGGTTTGTAAAGATGTACTGAAAGCAGAATCCGTGTCTGGTTTAAAAGAATACCATCCTCATTCATTGCTTTACCCAGAAGAACTGCTCTCATAATGGTGTCATTATTAGGGAAGACACCTTCTGTCCGGTATGCTTCAACCAAATCGCTTTCACTTCCATATGAATCGACGGGAAAGAATATCGTATAGGTGGAATCTTCAGTAGTGTCATATGTTGTACCGTCCAAAGACCATAAATATATTATGTTTTTACCATTCGAATCTGCAGCGCTTACACAGAAAGTAATTGAATCATTCACCGAAATGGAGGTGTAAGAAATGTTATTCAATACCGGTGTGCGGAGTTTTACACTAATTTGAAATGAAACTTGTTTTGACAATAAACCATCATCATCAAGCACCCTTAAAAACAGCATATGATTGCCAACATTGTCCGTTGAAAACACGAATTGCTTAATTGAATCCGATAAGGTATCAACGTCCCCGTCAGGATTGGTCCATAGGTACTTTTGAATGGTTCCGTCAGAATCTTCAGCATGTGCGGTAAGGGTTAGTGTATCATTTGCAAAAACAGATGCATCGCCGGTTATTGATACCGTTGGTATAAAGGAGGCGACTTCAAACACAACCGAATCAACATCAGATTCAATACCATCATCATCGATTACTTTAGCATACATCGTTTTAGTTCCGGTACTGTCACTTGCAAATACTTTCGAATAACTGGAATCACTTGTCGTGTCAAAAACATTGTTATCAAATGACCATAAATATTGATGAACCAAACCATCACTATCCGAAGATGAGACGATAAACACAATGGTATCATTCACAGAATATATATCTTCAATTGAATTAATTATGACACGTGGTGGAATAGAGAAGACACTGATAAAAAGCGTCTCGGGTGCAGAAAGAGTATTGTCTTCATTGACTGCGGTAATAATAATTGCATAGCTGCCGGTGTCGGTAAATGAATACCTTACCGAGTCCGTAGAAATTGTGTCATCAATACCAAGGGTTGATTCTGAAATAATGTACCTCAAGACGATGCCGGATTCATCAATTGTCTTGATATGAATTGTTGTTGAATCCTTGATACCAACTGAAAGTTCCGAGAATGGAGCTATTTGTGGTGGGGTATTTTTGACTTCCTCAAGGTTTGTAGTATTGCAGGTAAGAAACATTAAGAAAATCGTTAAAATGGTAGTACATTGTAGAGCTTTTCGCATAATGATCCCAAACCAATTGTTCGATTTCGTATTTGGTTATAAGGCTATGCTCTAAATATATCATTGAATTGGGTTCATTCTTCTATATATTATTAACTACCGTTTTCTTGTAGAAAACAGATGTTGTTTTACCGTTTAAACGGGCGCTTGTTTGTTGGTTTTCCGTTTCTGTAGTAACGAACTGCCGCAATGATTTCGGCGCACCAACGGTACGACCAAAGCAGAAGTGGTTTGAACGGTGATTGCACCGTTATTGACAGAAGCACAACTTGTGGTCAAGTGGAGCCTAAGCAGAACTTGAACACCGGTAATGCCCCGGGGAGCAGGCGAGGACATCGGGCAAACCTTTTGCCGAAGGCCGGAGCGACCAACGGGAGCGAAGCTGCCTTGGTTCAGGTGTTGTTTTTCAGTCATTTTCGTTTATAGCACTTCCTTATATCTCTTGAAGGGCGTATATTTTTCTTTTAATTGTGTTGACAATTAGTTTTCAAGGCAATCAATAACAGTTTTAAGACCTCCTAATAGCATTCCATAATTTTTATCTCTTACGCGTTCCTTTAAAAATTCACCATGTAATATTCTACTAATCAACTCATATAACTCGAATGACTTATAGTTTTCTATTAGTATTTGTATCATTCTATGGATATCTTCATTTGATTCATTTTCAATATATTTCGACAGGTAGGAATTATTATGTTGTTTTTCATTGATCACATCTGTTGAAACCAGTGGAGGAGGCAATTCGCTTTTTGTTCTTAAAAACCAGATCAATATATATAAATCAAATAATATAGCTTGCTCAGTATGGTCAAGGCCATCTTCTTCGTATGTCAAAATATATGCAGTTAAGTAAGGTTGGGTTTTTCCAGCTTCATTAATAATTTTACCGATATCTTCATCAGATATTCCCGGAAGAGAAAGTAAAATGCTGTCATTATCCATTTGTTTTGACATCCATGATTTAGACGTATTGAATTTATTTTTTATTAGTTGTTTTACGCCCTATTATACATCTTAGAAAATGACTGAAAAATACACCCTCCGTCAGACGACTAAATAGTTCCTGTTCAGAATAGATTAAATTCTGACACTGAGCGGAGTTGAAGCGGTGCACAGAGCCCCGTCGAAGTGTACCCGAATTTGTAAGGAATCGATCGTTTCGACATTTCGACATCACTCAATGCAGCGCTCCGCTCAACGACCGAACAGGGAAATTCTGAACGGCCCGCCGCACCCGCCAGAAGTGCAGCAGTAATGCTTAGCGCGGCAAAGCTTTACGGTTACATTTATGGTGGCAGCTGTTGTATGCTGTATTTTTTGGCATTTTATCTGGTTATGTAAATTTAAGATGTAGTGCTCCACTCGTAAATCTTAACAATACCCTTAATTTCTTTTAATTTTAATTTAAGCGATGCTCCACCATCCCAATGAAAAGGTAACTCAATATGGATTATTGGCGTGTCTTCAACTTTATACTTGTGTAAATAAATGTTTGTACTTTTGAAATCATTCATTAATCGTTTGAAACATGAATTGCTAAAAAACCACATAATTAGATCATTTTTATTTTCTATTTCATCAATAAGAAGATATTCTAAGATACAAGTGTCATTGTTGGATATTGCTAATTCCAAAAGAGACAATGAAGCTTTTTCATTTTTATTTAATTCGAGACTACCTTTCCTCCAAGGCGCATTCTCGCTTAAATTAAAGTGAACCGGCTCAACTGCAAAAACGCAAGAGATAAATAATAATATTGTTAAGAGAATAAGATTGGTTTTATTTAGCATAAACAATCCCTAATTTATCAATTTGCCAAAAAAATATTGCTAAGTCAGCGTAGAACGGCCGGTTACCCGACCGTCCCGCCACAGACTTGTGCCGAGTCTGGTCGAGGTACTTGTGCTGAGCCAGGTCGAAGCATCCCGTCGTGCGGATTTGCCTTCGGCGCTACTGCGTGGTGGCTTCGCCGCTACTTCGTGGTCCCGCACCGGGCATTGATTCGCTATGCTCACCCTTCGGGCCGCCGGTGGCGGTCGTCTCCGCGCATTACCTCGACAGGCTCGGCACACCGCCATGCGCTCCGGCTCCCTGTGTACACTTCTCCCGCTTCGTTCTTCGTGTCGGTACGGGGCAATCCGGTCTACTGTATTTCATGTATTATGCTTCCGGATCTTCTATTATGGTTTTTAATTCTTCTGGAAGTGTTTTCCAAAGATGCGGATAACTTTCTATAAGCCTTGCGATATCACCCAGATCTTTCAATTTCTTACTTTGTCTTCTTGTCGAGTCTTTCCAGGCACGTATTTTACCGTCAAGTGTATCCTCTAAAGATGCAACTCTCATCAATATGCCATGCACATCTGCGGGAACTGCCCGAGATGGATATTCTTGATAAGTTTGTTCTGTACTTAATTGGATACTAACTTTTGAATTGCCGCGGAAATTAATTGACCAAGTATATCGTTCAGAACGAAAACCTTCATGTTCTAATATTTTTACCATATCTTCAATCGATTCTGCAGCAACTACCAGGTCAACATCTTGAGTAACCATTGGCTCATCAGCCCAGTGATTTACTGCAATACCTCCGATGGCGCACCACGGTATATCTGCCTTTTCAAGACATGCTACCAACCGCATTACGTCATCAGTTCCGCCACTTGTTTGCCAGTCATAAAACATCTTTGGAGTCATATAGGATCTATCCTATTATAGATTTATAAGTTTTGTTCAGTTGTTTACTAATGTATTTATTCTATTGTTATTTTTCTTTGATTTAATTGTCCTGCAGCACACGATGTGCTGTTCTTCTGTGCTAAGCCATGAATGCCATTTTGTGCAACCACTTTCTAAAGTGAAGATTCACCTTAGAATCACCTTGCCATACCTATTCAATTTCACCCTTAGGCACGGATATAAATGAATACAGTTCACTTATATCTCGAAAATCAGAATGTTATCATTACCTTCCATTATATACCCGGCACATCAGGTAGTCTTCTTTAACTCGGGTGAGACATCTGCCGGTCAGTGAAACGGTAACTGCCGGGTAGGCATATAAATAAAATAATTGCGGTCAATAACCCCGGAGCAGAATTCACCGAAAAATTCCTGAAAACATTCACTACGTAAGAAAAAGAAACGCCCGGAATGTATCATTTGGTCCGGCACGTTCGACCAGCCCAGTAACCGTTGCAAAATAGTCCGACCACGTTTTCATGTCATCCGACCACGTTTTCATGTCATCCGACCACGTTTTCATGTCGTCCGACCGCTGTTTCATGTCGTCCGACCGCTGTTTCATGTCGTCCGACCACGTTTTCATGTCGTCCGACCACTGTTTCATGTCGTCCGACCACGTTTTCATGTCGTCCGACCACGTTTTCATGTCGTCCGACCACGTTTTGTGTCGTCCGACCACGTTTTGGCCCTGGAAGTACTGAAGCAAAAAAAATAAAAATTTAAAAAAATCGGGAACATTATCTTTCGGCCCGTGTCAAAACAAGCAGAACCGGACAAAGGGGCTCCCGATCAAGGACGCCGACATCGGAAGTCCCCGGGTTCCGGAAAAACTTCTCACACTTTTCAGGAGGTCGTTATGAATGCACCCGGTAACGAATTCGGACCACCACTCCGCAAACGCCGGAATCGCCGTTGTTCCCAGGAACGATTGCCGTTATCACGGAAAGTGCAGGCGTTTCCGGAAAAATCGTTGCAGGAAGTTAAAAAAACAATTACCACTCATATTCTTATTGGAAAGAAGGTCAGTATGTCACCGAAAGCTAAAAACACTGAATCCGTTGTTGCCGATACCACTGTTATGAACGATTCAAACAAAGTGGAGTACGAAGCCCGGTTTCCCGAAATCATCGAACAGAAGGCTGGCTCCTCCGCTGTCAGTACCGGAATGGCGGTGGTCCTCAACGCCGTTGGTGAGCGGCTGTATCGCCGGGCACTGCAGGATAAGGATCTCCTTGTTGCCGCCGGACTCCCGGAGGAGAGCTTCATCAAATTGAAGGAGGCTAGCGGTGCGAGCCGGTACGCGGAGGCGGAGCTGAAGCTCGCGAGGGAGTACCGGTCGCAATGGAATACTGAGTCGCCGAAGGGATATGCACTTGTTCTCACCATAAAGCAGGCACTTCTCTACGCGCTGAGAGACAAACCGGATCTGTTGAAGATCGTCCGAAAAATTGCAAAGGGGAATTCGAAGGCTGCAGTAGTGCAAAAGCTGCAGGATTACAGTACCTTCGGCAAGGCGCACGAGGAGCGCCTCAGGGAGATCGGTTTCGACACGTCGCTTCTCGACAAGGCGGCGGAGCTCTCCGCTTATCTGGCCAATCTCCTCGGTGCGAGCGGGAACGATGCCACCACCGAGGCACGTATCATCAGAGATAAGTCCTTTTTCTACCTGAAGAATATCATTATGACGATACGTGCCTGCGGTCAGTACGTCTTCAGAAACGACCCGCAGCGCCTTGCGGAGTATTCCGGAGCACTTATTCCTAAAAAAACAGGACGCAGGAAAAAGACGGTTAATGAGGTAACGGAGGAACCCGCGCTCGCGCAGGCGGCATAATGAGTGCGTTGCACCGTAAGGTGTTGTATGGGAGAAAGAGATGAGTGTGTTTCATCTCTTTCTTTTTTTTTAACCTCTCCCACTTCGAGGTCCTCAGTGCAGGCGTCGGTTGTACAACCGACGTGACCTCTCCGACGCGATAGCGCTGCACCATCAATCAGGACGCCCCCACTAATATCACACCATCGTTTCCCCCGAAGGGGGGTTGATTACCAAATATCTAATAGATAGTCGTTTTCATAAATACCTATTTACAGATTCCATATCCTGTTTTCTTTCCAAATAATCCGATGGAACGGATGTGACGTCGAACAGGAGTCTGCCTTCTCGACGCGATAGCGCCGCACGCCACCGTCTGTTGTACCGGAGAGTGATTTATTGAGCAATACCGTTAACCCTACACCACAACCCTCCCGATCTAACGGGGCGTCTGCGGCTCGCTGCGACGCAGAAAAAAGCATTTTGCATACTTTGTGGCGATTGACAAAGCGGTATAATAGCAACGGTACGAAGTACCGGATTCCGCACGCTTAAAGAACGGCAGTGATAACGTATGCCGCCTGCCAGGGCGGGACCTGGCGCATAGAACACACGTTAAATCTATTTCAATTAAGAGTTTGGAATCATTTCAATACAGGTCAAACTAAATGAAGATCTACATTTCTATTTTCGCCTTTTGGGTGGGTCGCCACCCTAAACGCTACAATATAAACAGTGTGCAACACTGGATTCCTTACGTTTACGAAACGACAGTGAGAAACCCCGACCAAAGGGTATTCAGCAGCAAAAGCGGTATAACGAAAACAGTGCGCAGCACTGAACACCATACGCTTATGAAACGGAGTGAAAATACCCTTTGGAATCCCGTGCCGCACCCGCACAACCAGCTCATCCCTCCAGCTCCGGAAGCTCACTGACCTCGGCCTTATCCGGATATTTTCAATATCCGGCTATATAATGGCCTCAAACAAAGCGATACAATAGAAACGGTGCCCTACACCGGACTCTTATCGCTTACTGAACGTAGAGACTCCACGTTCGCTTTTATCCTCCGCTTCCGGGGCCACTTGTGAAGGGGGGAAGAGGAAAACATCTGCGTTCGTTCTTTCTTTACTTCACAGATTACGGAAAATTTGATAGCCACATCAGTGGCATAGAAGTGGAGTCGTCTTCCTGACGCGTTAGCCCTGTGGTAGTACCCTTCAATTGCGGATAATCGGTATAGTTTTCACAACAACCGGCACCTCAATTATTACACGGAAACCACTGCGGTTGACGGTCACTGTTCTCCTGAGGAATGTTCTCCGGTACATTAAAAGGAAACGCATTATAAAACGGTGCGCGATACCCTGCAATCCAGTCCGCCCAGGAGGTTGCATCATTCTCCAGAACACCCAGTCGTTCATAGATCCGAAACGCCGTAAGTTCCCGGCAGAAGTTGCAGAGACGATCGTACACGCGAAGCTGCCCGTTCCCACCGAAAAGGTCCTTGTTATCATGTGATCCGTTCATCAGACAGTAGAGTTCCGGATGAAACCTTCCGTTTGCTCCGAACGCACCCACCAGGCTGTCGACATCCGGATTGTTTGCTCCTCCGTAAACGAGGTGTTTCCAGGGGAGGGCGTCGCACGCGCCTGTTGGGGCGACATTGGTAAGATACCCCGACGAAGAACCGTCAAGGGAACTCTGCAGCGGACTGTGATCCGTTTCGTAGTATTCATCCAGAAGATGCGCCAGTACATGCATGAATTCATGCTGCTGATCCTGTGCCATGGCGATGCCGATCAACTGCTGCTGATTGTCCGGATTGCGGATAGCCGTGGCGATTCCACTGAACCATGCCTTGTCTCTCGACGGATCAAAAACCAGCATCTGTGCGATCACGTTCTTCGCTCTGCCGGCGGTCAGCCCCCTCCCGGAATAGAACTGTTCCGGCGGAAAGGGAAAACCGTCCATCAGCCCCCAGATCTTTTCGGTCGCCACACCGAGTTCGGAGGTCATTCCGCCTCCGGAAAGCTGCAGCCTGAACCAGGTATCCGCAACGCCGTTACTGTTGACATGTTCATTCGACACCACCGGATAGCGCCAGATAACAAAACACTCCCGGAAGAACAGCATCGGTGCGTAAGCGAATACCGACCGGTACCACGTGAGACAATCCCGTACATATTTCGCCTCATCGTATTCTCCCTGCAGGTACCCCTCGGGAAACAGGATCACATGTATTCGCCGTTCTTCGGGAATGGTTATCATTTTTCCGGTGGCGATATTTTTGACCCGCCCGTTACCGGTAAAAAACCGCTGAAAGCTGTTGAGCGTGTCGGAATTCTGGTGGTCAACCACCAGTTCCAGTCCGGTCGCTTCGAGACTCGTCTGAGGAAAGGTTTTGGGATAATACCCGGGCGCCTCGACGCGGATCACGTTGTCAACCTGTCCGTAGGTATTCCCGGTTGTCCCACCTGCGGCCGCGTGGCCGTGCTGCAGCAGCGGCCGTTCACTTCCGCTGCTGATGATGGTGTACAGGTTACTGCCGCTGCCGTGCGCGACACGTAGAACGTACAACCCTTTACTCCTCATTACCGAACGTATGTTTACCGAAAGCACCCGACGGTTGCTCACCGTGTAACCAAACACCCTCCGTCCGTCAGCCCTGAAGAGTTCAATCCCCAGCCGATCTCCCCCGGTACTGCTCCGGACACGAAGAGTGGTTCGATCCAACGAAACATCGAACGCCTGCGTTTTTTGAAATGGAGCAACCGTTCCAACACCGCCCGCGTCTCCCTCCAGCATAAACGTACCGTCATTATCCGAGTAGGTGTACAGCGAGGCTGCTTCCATTTCCACTCTCGCCATGTCAACCGCGTTCCCTCCGGTATCCATAACCCGTCCGGAATACTGTACGGTTGCCGCCTTAAGCGATACAACCAGGCATACAATCAGAACCGATCGACTGTTTTTCACCATTTTCATTGCAGACGCTCCAAGGTAACGGTTTCGGGTATCATATCAGCAATATACTCCAATTGCCTCTATTTTTCACCATCAGGGCAACGACGTACCGGCAGTACCGGCAGTACCGGCAGTACCAACGTACCAACGCAATTAACTGTAAGGACGTTCAATTGAACGTCCCTACATGCCTCGATCCTACACATGCCACGTCCCTGCAATTCGTCACGTCCCTGCCAACCGCATTACGATCATTCTGCCACAGTTCACATCACCGGTTAAAACATTCCGGGCTATACTATTGACGGCTTCACAACAATTGATATAATTTAATTGAGACAGGGCGATGCAGGCCGACAAATGCACTTCTTTTTGCAGCCGTTCGAAGCCGGAATTTGGTTTTGAAACAACCTATAGTAAATGGAATTACCCGCTAACTCAATTATTCAGACAACATGGTACTTTACCGTTGCAGGGAGCGTTTAAATGCAAAAAAACATCCTGTTACCCATCCCTTCAATTTTCATTCCGGTGGTACTTTCTCTTTTTATATTTCAATGTACACATTCTACCGGACATGAAGATACTGTTACGATTACAAACATTGTAACCGGTTTCCAGAATCACCATATCCTCACAATGTTTGATGACCACACGATTATTAATCAAAATCAGGTCACTGATTCAATAACCTCAACATTTACATCTTCCATTGGCGAACACGAATACATCATTGCCATTGATGATATGGTTTCCAATATAAGCATCTATGCAGATTCGAACGGCACTATCGTATCACAACCACATTTTGAGGTAGGTGGTCTTTTCACTAGTGGTAATGGAGGAATAAGATTTATACCGGAGTAATTCTCCCTGAGTAACGTACGGGAGGCATGTAGAATTTTTTCCGCAGGAGTAGTGCACAGGTGCCTCAATTCTACACACCGGAATTCCTTCCGTGAAAACGTCAACCGTACAACGGTCGACAGGATGAGCTGGAGATACCATCCATTGCCATACCCCACCCGGGACAGCCCCTTTTTGGCAGATAAAGTGGTGCATTCTGTTTGATTCCCTTCATTTTATTATAACCTAAACTGAGCGGTTTTTCGCGGAAAAGCGTTCTGTGGCCGTGCTGGTAGTACGTTTTAAAAAAGCGCAGGTCAATTGAGCATTTTTTGAAATGCAAGACCGGTGCGGATGCGGAGCTATTTTGTGTGAAAAACCGCTCAGTTTAGGTATAAGGAATGTTATTTTAATTGCATCAGGTGAACCTGCCGGGGTACAATGTTACTGACCTGTACGCCGTTACTCAACCAACCGAGGTTTCAACCTATGAAAAACATCCTGATTCTTTCATTGGTACTCTGCACTGCCGTCACCTGCAGCGGCAAGAAGAAGCAGTCTTCCCCTGCCGCAGAAAAAAAACACCTGGAATTTCATGAACCCTGGAACCACACATTTCATCTTCGGGAAACGGAGAACGGGGAAATACTTTCGATCGGGGCGGTATACAGTGATGGAATGAACATTTTCGTCTACGATCTCGCACAGGGAGCGATCGTGCAGCTCGACAGCACGCTCTCGGTAACCGGAACCGTACCGCTTGAATCAATCGGTCGCAACACCTATGTAGGCGACGACTTTGTCGCGACCGACTCGGTATTTATTTTCCTGAACAGTGTTGACCGGCGGCTGGAATTTTTTAACCGGTTTACCGGAAAACATACGCGACAGATCAGTCTGCCGACAAATCTTATGGCAGGTGCAAAAAAACGTTCTCATCGGACCCTCAACCGGATTTTTACCGACGGAACCACCCTTATGATCGGTAATGAACACCATCTTGTCGCATTCGATACAAAACCGGGAAAGCGCGCGGCAGCAGCAACCGCTGTTGCAGCAGGAGAAAATGAGCGGGTGTTGCTGTATAATAAAAGCGGTTCGGTCATCATGCACGATTCCCTTCTGAAAAACAGGGCTACCGGCTTAAGCAGTACCCCGCCGGGAACTCATTTTCCGGTATACGGAAAACGGTTCTTCATCCGGGGAACCGCACTGTTTGCCGTTGAAGCAGGGCAGGATTCCATCAGGATTGCGAAAGTTAAATGAGCAACCGGTTTCACCTTCTTTCCGCAACCATGCTCCTTGCCGGAATACTACCCGGTACCCGGTCGGAGGCATCGTCACTTGACACACTCTTTGCACGGGGCGACAGTGCGATTGCCGTAACCTGGACGCCGGATGCACGCAACACCAATGCGGAGTGGTACCGGACCAACGGAGCGAAGTGCACCGGTACGGATTCAATCTACCGGCACTGTGACTTTATTCCCGGAGAGACGTACCACAGCATTGCCTACTCGTACGGTGGCGAAGACGGGTACATCCGTTTCCGCGACAAAATAGCCGAAGGATTCCTTGTCGGATCGCACCTCTGCCATTACAACACGTTCGGGGATCCGTCAAAAGCGGTGGCAGGAACCGATTGTTCAGGTTTTATCTGTCAACTGCTCCAGGCTCCGCGGCTGAGTACCGGCGATTTTTACAATCAGTATGATGTCATCAGCCGTAAAGAGTTGGATGCAGGCGACATACTGGTGAAACCTGCTTCACATGCAGTAATCATTGTCGAGAAGGAAGATGCGGACAACTTTCTGATATGGGAATCAACCAGTGTGGTCAACGGGTGTCGTGAACGGATGATCGATATCACCGATTCCTACTGGGATGCCTACTACCCCAGGCGCTACCCGGGGCTTTCAACGCACACCGCCGCCGCAATCCCGAGCAATCAGGGCTTTCCCGCAATTTCAGTGCGGGGTGCACTGGTCACCCTGCTGTCGTCAGATCTCTGGAACGGCACGCTTACCGTGTCCGACCTCGCCGGAAGAGTACTGATTACCGCTGCTCAACGTCTCGGGAACAACGTTCCGGCAACAGTCCGCCTCCCCGGAAATTCACCCGGCACGTTTCTTTTCCGTTTTACCTCCACCAACGGAAAAACGCTCTCCCGCCTTGTCATTCTTCTGCCCGGGTAACCTCATGCAATCAACGTCGTTTATCACCGATTACACGATTTACCAAAAAGTTATCCGCGACGAAGTGCCTGCGGCAAAACAGTTCCTCTGGATTGCCACAGCAGATATTAAAGACCTGTACATCCATGAAGGGCGCCGCATGGTTCCCTTCCTCAAATGTCTGGCCGACCTGATCACGAAGGGTGTTGCGGTAAGATTGCTTCATGCGAAAGAGCCCGGGCCGGCTTTCCGGAAGGACTTTGACCGGTACCCTGCACTCATCGAGGGCCTTGAGCGGATTCTCTGCCCGCGGGTTCACTTCAAGGCGGTGGTGATCGATGGCAGGTTTGCCTGGAGCGGCAGCGCCAATCTCACCGGCGCGGGAATGGGAGCCAAGAGCCCGAACCGCCGTAATTTCGAATCAGGGTTCATAACTACCGACACCACCCTCGTCGGAGCAATCATGGAGCAGTTTGACCGTATCTGGATGGGTGAACATTGCACGAAATGCGGACGTAAACTGTACTGCAGCGATTACGTTGACCTGACCGGTGAGTAGAGGCAGTACCTGGTTTGAACTGGTTACCTTCGGACCAGCATGGTTATAGCAACAGGTACTATCGAAACCCATCCGGAACTCCATAGGTATGGCAGGTTTTTGCAATGCTGATACTCACTATATAAAAAACGTCCTCCCGCAGTTGTACGGAGGACGTTTTCTCCTGTCCCGGTTCGTGATACACCTTCAGGTGGCCGGAAACAGTAGTCGGAAAATCAGGCAGCCTTTGCGCCGGACTTATCCTTGCGCGGCCGTTTCTTACCGAATGATTTTTTGAAACGTTTGCCTTTTTCCGTTCTGCGATCTCCTCTACCCATGACAACCTCCTTTTGTGTTTTGAAACATAATAGAACTATTCCTGTATATTCCCGTGTTACTTGCCGAATATTCTGAAATATTCCGGCAGTCTTTTTACATCATTGAAACTGACAAACAGAAACAATGCAAGAAAAAACGCCATTGCGATCCGGTTGAACAGCATTTGTGTTTTCAGCGACAGCGGTTTACGGCGGACCGCCTCGATCAGCATGAAAAATATCAGGCCGCCGTCGGTAATGATAAGCGGCATCAGATTGAGCACTGCAAGGTTGATACCGATAAGCGCCATGAAGTTCAGGATCGGCGAGAGTCCCTGCAGCATCATGAACCCGGAAGCGGGAATAATGCCGATCGGCCCGGAGAGCTGAGTGGCTGATACTTTGCGCGATATCAGTTTACCGAGGACACCAAATATCATGGTGGTGAATTCCCACCCTTTGTCGAGCGCCTTCTCCACTGCGGCAGCGGGATTGTATTTGACTACCCGCCCTTTTCCTTCTCCCACACGAACACCGATGAGCGCCCGCCGTGCGGTACTGTCGTACCGGGGAGCAAGTGCCATGGTCATCTCAGTTCCATCGCGGAGAATAACAAACGATAGTGCACTGTCGCCCCGGTACCCTTCAACCATCGAGACCAGCTCGAACCACGAGTTCACCGGTTTTCCGTCAATGGATTTCACCAGATCATCTTTCCGCATCCCCGCCGACTCGGCCGCCGAACCGGGCATCACCTCCGCTACCACTGCAGGTAACGGCGGAAGCAATCCGCCGGTCGGATCTTTCGGCAGTCCTCCGGTAGAGGGTTTCATCCGCATGGCAGCGATACCTGCGATACCGTTGCGGACATATTCCACTGAATAGGTACGTTCCTGCTGTGCAAAGGCGGTCTCAACCGATTCCCAGTCACCAACCGCTTTTCCGTTGATCGCGGTAATACTGTCTCCCGCACGCAATCCAGCATCATAGGCGATCGAACTGTCGGCAACGGAACCGATCACCTGCCGCTCCAGATACAAAGGCCGCTCGGTCCCGACCATAAACATCACCCAGAGCATAAAAATCGCACTGATATAATTGAATGCAGGACCGGCGAGCGCTACCGACATCCGTTGCCAGATCGGTTTCGCGTGAAATTCATCGGGAGAGTCCGACTGTTCCTCTTCGGGATTTTCTCCGGCCATCTTGACATACCCGCCGAACGGCACCGTTCCGATCCGGTACTCGGTATCGCCGATAGTCCGTTTGTAGAGCGGTGCGCCGAATCCGAGTGAAAAGGCCAGTACTTTGATACCGCACCACTTGGCAACCAGAAAATGGCCAAGTTCATGAATGAATACCAGAATACCCAGTACAATAAGTCCCAGAACCACTGAAAGTGCTGATGTCACATTGATCCTTTCCGGACGATAGTCGATTCGGCATGCTCCCTTGCCACCGTATCGGCGGTTTCAATCGCTTCGATCGTGAGTGCGGGAGCAGGTACCCTGCTCTGCAGAGCCTCCTCGACAACCACGGCTATATCGGTAAACGAGATTTTCTTATCAAGAAAGGCGGCAACCGCCACTTCATTGGCGGCATTCACCACCGCAGGTGCGGTCCCCCCCTGGCCTCCCGCATCAAGGCAGAGCCGCAGGCATGGAAACCGGTCATAATCGGGATTATGAAAATCGAGAGTACCGATTTCCGGGAGCGACAACCGCTTTCCGGACATTGGCAACCGCTGTGGAAAACCGAGAGCATACTGAATCGGCAGTTCCATATCGGGCAGCCCGAGCTGTGCCAGCAAGGCGCCATCGTAGAACTCGACCAGGGAGTGAATAATCGACTGCGGATGAATCCACACCCGGAGCTGCTCATAGGGAAGCCTGAAAAGGTGATGCGCTTCGATGACCTCAAACCCCTTATTCATAAGGGTTGCCGCATCAATCGTGATCTTTTTTCCCATTGCCCAGGTGGGGTGATTGAGCGCATCCTCCGGAGTTATCGAGCCGAACCGTTCAATCGGCATCGTCCGAAAGGGACCGCCGGAGGCGGTGAGAATGATCGATTCGACAGTTTCGGTACCGCTGACACCGGCGAGACACTGCAGTATGGCACTGTGTTCACTGTCAACCGGTACCAGTTCACCATGTCCCCGGGCGAGCAGTTCGGTGATCAGTTCCCCGCCGATAACCAGACTCTCCTTATTGGCAAGTGCGACCCGGTTATTTTTGGTAAGCCCCGCCACCGTCGGCCGCAGCCCTACGGCGCCCACCAGTGCATTGACGACAATGTCGCTTTCGGTGGTCGTTACCAGATTCTCAAGCGTTCCCGGTCCTTCCACAATACGGACGTTCCCGCCGAAACGTTCTTTAAGCAGGGCAACATGCTGCATGCCGGCGATCGAAACCGCTTCGGGTTTGAACTCTTCTATCTGACGGCAGAGAAGACCGATATTGGTGCCGGCCGCAAGTGCGCTGACCTTGAAACGGTCCGGAAACCGGCGTATACAGTTGAGAGTGCTGGTTCCGATGGAACCGGTCGAACCGAGGATGATTACTTTTTGAACAGTTGGTGCCATGACTATCCGAACAGTTTGAAAATTACCCATGAAAAAAGTGAAATCATCGGTGCGGTAAAAAAGACACTGTCGAAACGGTCAAGAATGCCGCCGTGACCGGGTATGATATCGGACGCATCCTTCACCCGGAAATACCGTTTGATGAGCGATACCAGCAGATCTCCGATCTGCGCGAACACACCGATTATAAGCCCCAGTAAAAAGCCTATCCACGAGGGGAAACGCGGATCCGCGAGAAAAAACCAGCCGATACCGCATACCAGCATTGCCACTACCAGGCCACCCATGCTGCCTTCAATCGTCTTTTTGGGACTGATTCTGCTGAAGTGATGTTTTCCCCATAGCGACCCCGTGAAGTACGCTGCGGAATCACACATAAAAATGGCACCGATGACAATGATAATGCCCAGCTGAGAGAGCATGGTCGTATCGAACTTCACAAAGAGAGTCTGAAACGGAGCCCGGTACAGATTCAGAAGCGATACTGCGGCGATATAGAGAAATGCATTCCCGCTGAACAGCAGGCTCGCCCGCATCCAGCGACTTCGCTGGTGGCGACGCCCCCAGATGATAGCCTCGGCCGCAACCATGAGCAGCAATCCGTAAATACTGAGGGTTGACGGAAAGGAGGTATCGTTATTGAAATACATCACGAACTGAATACCGAGCCAGATATAGCTTATCCAGAACGCATTCGCCGGGTACAGAATCGCCAGCATTCGTGAATACTCAAAACAGGCGAGCAAAATCACCAGGATAATGCCAATATGGCAGGGATACACGATCGCCCATGAGCGCGGGACTACCGTCATATCGGTATTGATCAGCCACCAGCCGAGCGGAATTGCCCAGAGTGCGAAAAACAATCGTTTACCGAGGTTGGAGAATTTCATTCCTCGTGTACCTTTCCGAACCGGCGGTCACGGCGATTATAGTCGTCGATCGCCTCGACAAGAGCATCCTTGTCAAAATCCGGCCAGAGCCGGTCGGAGATATACAGCTCGGAATAAGCCGCCTGCCAGAGGAGAAAATTTGAAATCCTGCAGTCACCACCGGTACGGATGATAAGCTCAGGGTCCGGCGCATCAGCGGTATACATATATCGCGAGAACTCTTTTTCGTCAAGAGCATCGATCAGATCGGGTTGCTGCAGCACCCTGCGGGCGAACTCCCGCACTCCGTGAACGATCTCGGCGCGACCGCCGTAATTGACCGCAAGATTCAGGATGAGTCCGGTATTGGTCTTGAGACGTTCGATGCCTTCGAGCAGTACTTTACGCGTTTTGGGCGGCAGCTTATCGAGATCGCCGATTGCCCGGAGGCGCACATTGTTCTCGTTGAGGTTGTTGATCTCCCTGCGGGTCATCTCCACCAGCAGGTTCATCAGCATGTTCACCTCCAGCTTCGGTCGCGCCCAGTTTTCGGTGGAAAACGTGTAAATAGTGAGATACGAGACTCCCAGCTCGCCACAGGCCCGAACCACTTTTCGCGTGGCATCGGTTCCCGCACGATGACCGGCAGTTCTGGGAAGCCCACGCTGACGGGCCCAACGGCCGTTGCCGTCCATGATGATGGCGATATGGCTCGGAACATTCATTGTCGCAGGTATCCCTTTGTATTCATTTAGTAACAACCATCCCGGTACCCGATCCCGGTCGTTGTTGCATTTACAGCGCTATACGTATTGATGCACAACAGTGACTCCAACCGGTGGGTACTATGTCCGTACTCATCCCCCGACTTTTTAACCGAATAATACCCTGCAGTACTGGTTCCCGAAGCTTTGCCTTACAGCAAAAGTAAAAAAACAGTATTTAAATATACATTCCACCCTGCCGATACTGCTCTTACCACAAAAAAACCCCGGCACTGTTTCTGCCGAGGTTGTAGTATACAAATTCAAACCCGGGAAGCCCCATCGGAATTAAACTTCCATGACCTCTTTTTCTTTTTGCACGAGGAGTTCATCGATACTCTTGATGAAACGATCCGTAGTTTTCTGAATCTCATCAAGACCTTTCTTTTCCTCATCCTGCGTAACGAGTTTGTCTTTTTCCTCTTTTTTCAATTTTTCATTACCGTCGCGTCTGACATTCCGGATAGCGATTTTGCTCTCTTCACCGATTTTCTTGCAGTTTTTGAAGATATCCTTCCGCCGCTCCTCGGACAGTGGAGGAATCGGTAAACGTATCAGATTGCCGTCGTTCTGCGGATTGAGACCAAGGTCGGAGGTCTGAATCGCTTTTTCAACCGCACTGATCATATTCTTTTCCCACGGCTGAATGACTATCATGCGGGCATCAGGTACCGAGATATTCGCCACCTGATTCACCGGAACCGGAGAGCCGTAATAATCAACCGAAAGACCGTCAAGCAGCGCAGGTGTCGCGCGCCCGGTACGAATTCGGGAAAGATCCTTTTTGAGACTTTCAATGACCTTCTCCATGCGCTGTTCAGTTTCAGTATGAATGGTCTGAACGCTCACCCCTGACCTCCTGTTTTAATGATTGATCCTACACTTGTTCCTTCAAGTGACTTCCGGAGATTTCCCCGCTCCATCAATTTGAATATAATAATAGGAATATCATTTTCCTGACAGAAAGAAAATGCGGTCGCATCCATCACCTTGAGCTGACGCGACAGAGCTTCGGCATGCGAGATTGATTCGAACCTGACCGCCGATGGATTGGTTGCCGGATCGCTGTCGTAGATCCCGTCGACCTTGGTCGCCTTGAGAAGCACCTCCGCATCAATTTCCGCACAACGCAGGGCAGCAGCGGTATCGGTAGTGAAAAACGGATTTCCGGTTCCACCGGCAATAATAACGACCGTTCCCCCGGAAAGCAACGCCTTCGCACGGGGGGCGGTGTAGAATTCTCCCGCCCGGTCGATATGTACCGCAGTCAACACCTGAGCGTCCACGCCCCGTTGCAGGAGAGCTTCCATCAGCGCGACCGAGTTGATAACCGTGGCAAGCATCCCCATGGTATCACCGGCTACCCGGGTTACCCCTTTGGTTGATGCCCCCCGGAGAATATTACCTCCGCCAATGACAATACCGATCTGGACACCTTCGGCATGCACCGCAGCGATTTCATCGGCAATCGATCCGGTAACTTCCGGATCAATACCGTGTTTCTGAGTTCCCGCGAGTACCTCACCGGAGAGTTTAAGCAGTACGCGTTTGTACTGAAGTGCCACTGATCAGCGCTCCTACTCTTCGGCACCGAGTTCGAACCGGACGAAATCGAGCACCTTGATGGTTGCTCCAAGAGCCTTTTCGGTCTCTTTGATCCGATCGGTAACACTGGTGTCCGGATTCCTGATGAAACCCTGTTCCACCAGGGTCATCTCCTGAAAGAACTTTGCCAGTTTACCTTCGACAATTTTATCCCAGATTTTTTCCGGTTTGCCGGAGGTCTGAGCCTGGGTGAGATAAATTTCTTTTTCTTTGGCGAGGAAATCCGCATCGACATGATCACGGTCGATCGCCATCGGGTTGGCTGCAGTGACCTGCATGGCAAGGTCTTTTCCGAGCAGCGCCAGATCTTCACTGTCAAGCCCTTCAGTCGAAGCGAGTTTTACCAGCACCCCGATTTTTCCTTCGCCATGAATATAGGAAAATATCCGTTCCGATGCGGCATCGGCGTCCATCTTGAAATACCGCCGGAAGGTGATGTTTTCACCGATTTTCCCGATCAGTTCGGTAACACGGCTGTCAACGGTCTGGTTACCGAGTTGAGCTGCCGAACAGCCTTTTGCCGCAGCAATATCGGCCGGTTTCTGAGCAAGAAGAACCGTTCCCAGTGTTTTGATAAATTCAACGAAATCATCATTACGGGCGACGAAATCAGTTTCAGAGTTAACTTCATATATAATCGAGCAGCCAGGTTCAGCCACAACCGAGATAGTTCCCTGTTTGACTGCTTTTCCGGCACGTTTTGCCGCAGTCGCCTGTCCCTGCTTACGCAGACTCTCGATCGCAAGCTCCATATCGCCGTTGTTCTCTATAAGCGCTTTTTTGCAGACCATCATGCCGATGCCGGTCTTGTCGCGCAATTCTTTTACCAATGCAGCAGTAATTTCCATGATACAACTCCTTAAATACTCAATGTTAAAAACAATACCGGTTACTCGCGAACATCACGCCCCGCGTTCAGTCATCTTCGGTGGTACGTACCACTTTCTTGTGAACCACCCGGCGTTTACGAACCGATGAATCCTCCGACGACTCTTCGGTGACGGTTTCTTCACTGTCTGAATCGGTCGCTAGTTCATCATCTTTGACAGCAGTACCGGCAGCCTCGGTCGCTGCGGCGACTTCCTCGCTCCTGACCTTTTCAGTCACTTCGAGAATTGCATCGGAAACCGCACGGGTAATGAGCTGCACCGACTTGATGGCATCATCGTTACCCGGGATCGGGTAGTTGACGATATCGGGATCACAGTTGGTATCAACAATCGCACCGAGTGGAATCCGGAGCCTGCGTCCCTCTTCTATGGCGATACGTTCCTTGATGGTATCAACCACGAAAATAATGGCGGGAACCCGGCGAAGGGTCCGGATACCGGTCAGTATGGAAAGAAGCTTCTCTTTCTTTTTACCAAGCACCAGCCGCTCCTTTTTGGGAAGCGCTTCGATGGTTCCGTCGGTTTCCATCGCTTCGATTTTCTCAAGTTTCGCGATACTCTGACGGATGGTCTGGAAGTTGGTAAGCATTCCGCCAAGCCAGCGCTCGGTTACGTACGGCATATTGCACCGTTCGGCTTCCTCACGGATACAGTCTTTCAGCTGTTTTTTCGTACCGACGAAAAGCACTTTTCCACCTTGCGCAACTTCCTTACGGACACGCTCGATGAATTTTTCGATGGAAACGAGTGTTTTGTTCAGATCAATAACATATATGCCGTTTTTCGGGCATAGTATAAAGCGCTTCATTTTGGGGTTCCAGCGCTTTGTCTGATGACCGAAATGTGTTCCGGCATCAAGCAGATCCTGCAGATTCATAGAGGACATACCAACTCCTGAGTAAATGGGTTAAACAGCCACGCGATCAATGTGAAAGATGACCGCCCCCGTAAGGGAGCGGCACCCGTCTTTCACTCACGCAGTGTGAATTGTATAAAAATTGGAGAATTAACGCTTTGAGAATTGGAATCTTTTGCGGGCCCCGGCAAGTCCGTATTTCTTACGTTCAACAACGCGGGAGTCACGGGTAAGAAAACCCTTCTTTCTGAGAGCTACCCGATTTTCCTCACTTATCTGTGAAAGTGCTCGCGCGATACCAAGACGAATCGCTCCGCATTGACCACTCAAACCACCACCACGGACACTGGCAATCACATCGAAGGTATCGGAAGCGCTCAACAGCTGCAGTGGTTGTTCCGCATCCATAACGAGAACTTCACTCTTCAGATATTCGATGATCGGTTTGCCATTGACGGTTCTTTCACCTTTTCCGGGACGGATGATCACGGATGCGATGGCATTCTTACGTTTTCCGGTAGCTGAAACTCTGTTTTCCAAATTGGACAGCTCCTTTTAATCCTGAGGTTAAATACTTAATTCCTTCGGTTGCTGAGCCGAATGCGGATGATTGTCGCCGGCATACACATGCAGTTTCTTCATGATTGCACGACCACGGGCATTTTTTGATACCATCCCATGAACAGCATGAATGACAACCTGCGAAGGATCTATCTGCATCTGTTCCTTATAGGAACGGAACTTTGCACCACCAGGATACTGTGAATGACGGAAATAAAACTTCGTTTCCGGTTTTTTTCCGGTAAGTTTTACTTTATCGGCATTGATTACAACAATATTGTCTCCATGATCCTGATTGGGAGAGTAAGCTACCTTTCCCTTTCCGATCAGAAGCTGTGCCACCTTTGAAGCGAGCCGTCCCAAGGTCTGGGATGCTCCATCAACCACGTACCACTCACGTTCAATAGACTGCGTAGGAACAACAACGGTTTTCATGACAGATCCATTCTTTCACCACTGAAACCATAATTTAGTTTAAGCCTGTTGAATATAATTTTTCGTTTCGATAAGAGTCAACATAATCATAATCTCTTTCCTTTAAAATAACGTTCCGACGACAACCGACAGAAAGTACCAGGTACCCGAAAAGGCAATAGCCACCACGAAGACACACTATCGGAACGAAGGAAAGCTGCTCATCAACCACCATGAATACCGATAAGTTCTTGAAAAAAACTAAATAAAACAGCATTATCTATAAAGAAAGTTATAGCATCGCACCTGTTGGCCAAGTATTTTTCGAAACAGGTATTTTAATGAACAATTTAAAGACATTAAAACAAATCGCACTTCTTTTTGCTCTCTCATGCCTGTTTTTCGGGCTGTATTATTTTCTGTTTCTGCTCACCAGATCCACATCAACCGCCCTTGCCAGTATTGTTCTCGTCAGCTTTGTTGCGTGGAGCAAAGGGGTTGCCGCCGGCCTGATACTTTCGCTGTTCAACATTCTCTGGATCAGTACGGTGCTGCTGCTGATCGCCCCGGATCTGACCCGCGCCGGTCCTGCCGATGGATTTATCGGTTCCGCCATTCATGTCGTCTTCTCGTTTGTTGCCGGTACATTCGGCAATCTGAGCAGAAAACTGCGTTTTGAAATCGAAGAACGTAAAAAAGCGGAAACATTGCTTAAAAAGTATCAGTCAGAACTCGAAGAACGCGTCAAAGAACGTACCAGAGAGCTACAGAGCGCCTACGAAAAACTGCACCAATCAGAAAAAATGGAATCAATCGGACAGCTTGCCGGTGGAGCGGCTCACGATTTTAAAAATTACCTGACGATCATTCTCGGGTACTCAAGCCTCCTGTGCAAAAAACTTGATCCCGCCTCTCAGGAATACACTTTTGCGAATCAGATTGAAACCTCCGGTAAGAATGCCCTTGAACTCACCTCAAAGCTGCTTACTTTTGCCCGGAAGGAAAAATTCTCCGTCCGGCTTCTCGACGCCAACACGGTGGTAGGCGATGTAATCTCTCTGATTTCAAAAAGCCTGGGAAAAAACATCACGATAAAAAGTGATATTACCCCGTCTCTTCCGAAAATTTCAGGAGGAAGCAGCCAGATTCAAAACGCTCTGCTCAATCTGATGATCAATGCCCGGGATTCAATGGAAAACGGGGGCACCCTTACCATCGGTACCTGCAGCATTGACGTCACCGACGAGTACAGCAAAACAAACAACCTCACCTGCCGGACAGGTCCCTACGTCGGCATCTTCGTATCAGACACCGGAAACGGTATTCCGGAAACTGTCCTGCCGCATATTTTTGAACCTTTTTACACTACAAAAAAAGAGGGCAAAGGGACCGGAATGGGCCTTGCAGCGGTATATGGAACCGTTAAAAGTCATAAGGGAAGTGTTGTAGTTAAAAGCAAGGAAGGTGCCGGGACCTGTTTTACCCTTCTCTTTCCGGTCAGCAATGCAACCGACACCGCTGCCGAAAGCTCTGCACCTGAGAATACCTCTGCGGCCTAACGGCCCCCCCCCACGGAACAGATCTGAATCCATGCCGGATTTGCCGGACAACCGATTTACACCGTTTATGCAACTGTCTATTTATTGAAAAGAACCCCTACGTGCACCTTTGCACCACCGAGATGACGACGGTCACCGAGATGCGGTCCCCAGAGATAATCAACCATCCCCATCAGTGTAATCGCTCCGGTCAATGATCGTTCGACGGTAAGAATGGGAGAAAGCAGCAGTGAACCGGAGCGGATAAACAGCGATTGATATTCACCTGATGCGTCACGATTGATCAGATGCATATTGGTATACAACGCTCCGCCACCAAGTACCCCGGCAGAAATCCGCCACTGTTTGAGAGGAATTGTTGCTTCGGCGGTCACTCCGCCATATCCGATAGCAACATAGCTGCCGCCCAGTCCCGGCTGTTCATAGGGCAGAGATACCGATGCGCCGCCACCCCCGAGTCGCAGGTAACGGCCAAGGTAAAAGTGCAGCTTTCCTCCCAAACCGCGCATCACTCCCGAAAAAGGACCGAACCGGTTCTCCAGCCGGACATATCCGGCCTGGACTGCCATCCCGCCGCCGAAGACCGCATGGTCCCGATTTCCGGCGGTGCACTCCCCGAGTGTCCCCGAGGTGACCATTCCACCGGATACCACAGCCCAGAAAAAAATGAACCGATACAAACCGGAAGTCTGCGGCACTATTTTACGGCAAGAGGAAAGAATGCAGAACACCATCAAGCAACGCACTATCCGGCGTGAATTGCAGGAAGGTACAACTGCACGCAGGAGATGTGATCACTCGTGGAAACGGATATTTTTCCACCGATTTTTTTAAGAAGTTCGTAGGAGAGTGCCATTGAGGCAATCCGCTCAAGAGAGGAAAACTCATCGATTGCGGTTCCGTTTTCCACCGATGGCAAGGGCGAGAATGCAAATGTAACCAGCACGTACCGGCAATCAATACGGGGGAGTTTTTCGGGGGATTCGTGAATGTTCTCAGCCGCAATATCCACCGGATGCTCCGGGCACATTGAGCGACCGATGTGAAAGTAGAGAGCCCGGATAATATGTCGGATGTAATCCGGATCGGATTCAGTCTGCCACAGCCCGTCGCCGATACTGCACCGGTATTTTGATTCCAGCAGTTCGTCGGCGGTTCCACGGAGCACCTTCTCAAGATTTACTTTCGTCTGTTCTGCGGGAGAAGAGACTGATTTGGCAAGTTTTCTGATGAGCGTAACCGCATTTTCAACGCTGTGTTTTATTGCTTCGATGTTTCCCCGGAAACTCTCCGGACGCTCAAGCTGCATTTCGATAAGCTGAAGATTACCGTAAATACCGGTAAAGACATTGCTGAACACGTGAGAGAGAGCTTGTGTCAGAAGCTCGAAAGCGTTGTAATGTCCCCGCCGATCAAGAGAAATGACCACTCCGTCATCCTTGGTGATATCGTATATAATACCGACGGTGCCGCGGAAGCGGTTTTCCCGATCGTATTGCCCGGAGGCATTTACCTTACATTTAATAGCAATGTCGTCCCGTTCGGCAAAGCCCGGTTTCGGCTGCACCCGCATCTGCAGATTGGCAGTCCGGCGCGGCCATGTCCTTCGTTCATCAAAAAGTTTGGGAGCACGTTCGTTTCCGGTAGGCACTCCGGAAAACCGGGGCAGAATGAAATCCCGACTTACCGACTGCAGGTCGCCGGGATGAATAATCGCACTGAAATGTCTTCCGATCAGATCGTCGCGGGAATAACCGATCGTCTCTGTAGCGTGATCATTGAGGTAGGTAAAGTGCCCCTTTTCATCGAGAGTATACACCACTCCCGGTAAAGTCCCCATGAGGCACTCGTAATGACGGTCCATGTCATTGAACATGGCATCATAGTTCCGCATTTGTTCCGAATCGGCTGTCACGGTGACTCCGGTAACAGGTAACTTCCTTGTCTGATCATCCATGGAGAGATGCCCGTCCTTCAAGTATATCATACTACCATACCACCAATGGTATGTCACGATAAAATTACGGAAACGCGTTATCGATAGGCAGGACTACTTGCGATACATTCGGATGAACAACGGTCCCTTAGTCTTGTTTTCCTGTATCATTTTATCGAGAGAGTAGATCGAATCACGTCCCAGTTCCAGCCGTTTCACCACCTCGCCACGGGCATTGAACAGCACCGCCCGCTGAAACCCCTGCAGATGCTGCGCATTTGGTCGGTTCCCGAACACGGAAACAAAGGCGATATCATCTCTGATCGAGAACCGATCATGCCGGCTGTCATGCAATAAAGATGGAGAAGCCGCAGCATTCTTTTTTTCTGATGCGAATAATGTTGCTCCGGCAATCAGCATTATGCCACAGGTCACCGGTACTACTCTGTTCCAAAGTTTCATAACAACAAACTCCAGCGATCCTGACAGTGGTACTCCGGAATACTCTCCGGCGGCACCGGCGTGTTGGTGGTAAAACATCACCCGGTCCAAACAGTTTCGGGGATGTCCATCTTCATATAGTATAACAATATACCCCAATATTTCAATGCTTGCCTGAACTTATCGGTAAGCGACCATAAGCCCACTGTTGCGCGACGCGTGCTTGAGCCGCCGCAGCGCTTTCTCCTTGATCTGACGCGCCCGCTCTCTCGTGAGATTAAACCGCTTCCCAATCTCCTCAAGAGTGTGCGATGTCTCCTCCCCGATCCCGAAATAAAGTTTTACTACCTCTTTTTCTCTATCTGAGAGCGTATCGAGTGTCTTATTGATCTCCTCCTGAAGTGAGACTTCCATCATACCGGCATCCGGTTGTTCAAAGCCATCACCGGCGAGCAGATCCATCAGTTTGCAGTCCTCACCACCGAGCATCGGAGCATCAAGGGAAAGATGGGAGTTGCCGATTTTTACGGTTTGATCCACCTCGGATTCATTAATCGACAACGCATCGGCGATCTCCTTCACATTGGGAGCCCGGCAGAGCTGTTGCTCCAGCATGCTCTGCATTTTACCGATTTTATGTATGGTACCAACGCGATTGAGTGGAAGTTTCATAATACGGGACTGCTCGGCCAGCGCCTGCAGAATTGCCTGACGAATCCACCACACCGCATAGGAGATGAATTTGAAATTTTTTTTCTCATCAAACCGCTTTGCCGCCTTGATGAGTCCGAAATTTCCCTCGTTGATCAGATCACTGAGTGGCAGCCCCTGATTCCGGTAGTTTCTTGCAACGCTGACAACAAACCGGAGGTTGGCATTAACGAGTTGTTCAAGCGCTTTCCGGTCTCCCTTGTGAATTCTGACGGCAAGGCGAATTTCCTCGTCGATGGTAAGGTTTTTACTTTTACTGATTTCCTTCAAATAAAGAGCGAGAGAGCTTTCATCTTGCAGAAAATTAAACTTATCCATGACAGGGAAACCTCAAGGCATTGAAAATAAGTTAGTTAACTACTACTTTTTCAAATCGGGAACCAACACCGGATCACTTCCTTCAACTGCGCAACAGACGGTTTCCTGAAGCTGCAGGCAGAATTCCGGCTGGAATAAGCAGAAGTGAGCATCCGCAGATGGCACACCTGATCTCCCGGAGGTATGCATGGCCTGAAAGTATCACAAATTCACCATAGTAATATAGCAAACTTTTCTCTATTGATCCCGTTTTTTAATACCTAAACTGAGCGGTTTTTCGCGGAAAAGAGTTCTGTGGCCGTGCTGGTAGTACGTTTTAAAAAAGCGCAGGTTAACCCGGCAGGTTAATTGAGCATTTTTTGAAATGCAAGACCGGTGCGGATGCGGAGCTATTTTGTGTGAAAAACCGCTCAGTTTGGGTAATATATACACACCTGTTCTGCGATCCTTCTCCCGGTGCTCCCATGAACAGATTCCGCCACTTCGGGAAGAACCCATTCGCGCCGGCCCATGTAACTAAAATTCAACTATCAGGTTTGACATTGCGATCACCACAACCTATATTTAGGACCTCCTATGCCATATTTTTATAAGGCATTCGGACCGAATACCTGCGATTTGAAGCAGGAATCGATATGCACGTAAGAGAATAAGATATTAACACGTTTCGGGGTTTACCATGTCTAAAACTTGTGAAATTTGCGGAAAGCACCCTCAATCAGGCAGAACTGTTTCTCATGCGCATAACGTCGGACTGCGTATGTTCTATCCCAACCTGCGCACCGTCAAATCGACGGTCAACGGTACAGCGAAACGGATTAAAGTCTGCATGAAGTGCCTCAAGGCGATGTCGAAGAACGCATAAGAATTTACACTGCAGCAGACCTTCAGGTAATGCTGCAGTTTCATCGATCCTTTGTTAACTGACCGTTCTGCTTCGCGCAATACTGCTCTATCTTCATTTTGCTACCCTCTGCAGCTTCCTTACAACACAGCATCCTGTCTGCCTAGTGTTCGAATATCATAAAAGGCCTTGTAATCTGTGCCCTGCCTATTTCTCCACAATCTTTGTCGGATCGAATGTTCCTTGTCAGTTTACCTCATCTGATTTTGAGCAAAACATCTGATTGGTTTTCATTAACGTTTTTACTCCGGCCTTACCTTACCGCGTGACATCGTCCACACAATATTCCAAATGAACTAAATATGACGGGCAAACATTCATTTTTTGCCCTCCCCCTGCTACGGTGATGCAGATTGTTTCCAATCCAGGAATTATTTTCCCTTCGAAACAACTGCCTGTTTTTCATCGCCACTCCTACGGAGCAAAAGCGGATTTCGGGTAAGCGAAAATTTAAAAAAAAAGGTATACCGGCATGCAACTCACTTCCCAGAACCGTCCAGCTATAGTGATCTCTATTCTGCTTCTAACGTTAGTGTTCCAACCGGGCCGTGCGGCAGCGAAAACAAAAATAGCCTGTATCGGCAACAGCATAACCTTCGGTTATGGTGTCAACTGGGACGAAGCCTACCCGTATCGGCTTCAGCAACTCTTCGGTACCGAAGAATACGAGGTACAGAACGACGGAGTCAATGCGACAACGCTCCTTAAAAACGGTGACCTCCCCTACTACAAAAACGGCAAGCTGCCGGATGCATTCACCTTCCAGCCGGATATCATCACCATAAAACTCGGGACCAACGATTCGAAACCTCAGAACTGGGACGCACACCGGCAGGAATTCAAAGGGGATTTGCTCTGGCTGATAGACACACTTGAAACGATGGCGTCCCGGCCGAACATCTGGCTGGTGCTCCCGGTTCCGGTATTCGATAATCCGGGGGCATCCTCTTGGGGAATACGGGACAGTATCGTCAGAAAAATCATCCCGCTCATCAAAGCAGCCGCAGAGGAGCGCGGCCTGCCGGTAATTGACATGTACGAACCACTCAGGCAGTTTCCCCAATATTTTTCAGTTGACGGCGTACATCCTGACGCCGCCGGGCTCGACACTATCGCCCATATAATCTACCGTACACTCAAAGAAGCAACCGCAGTAGAGGCCGGGCTGCAGCTTTCGCGGTCAACACTTCCTTCAGATAAAAATCAGCCCGGCGGGAGAATCACCCTCCAACGTAACCAGCAGCATGCAGCGACCACTGGAATGATTGATCTGTCCGGACGCAGCATTGCGGGGGGCGGAAGTATCGCCGCGCAGGGTGGTCGCCGGGTGTTCCGCTGGTTCATTATTCCGTAATTGCAGGCCGACCTATTTGGGCGGCAGGATCACCAGTTTCATGATTTTACTCTTGACCGTTTTCTTCTGACGGTAATCCTCACCCATGAACTGATACAGGTAGATATCCGGAGGCAGCAGATTCCCCTGTTCGTCGCGACCGTCCCATCGTTCACCGTTT
>JBNLDC010000071.1:0-3204 GCA_050304135.1 Chitinispirillaceae bacterium
CGGGCTCAGTGCATCGCCTTCGGACACCCCTCTTCCCCTCTCCATGCATGGAGAGGGGAAGAGGGGATGGGGGAGTTGGGGTGAGGCGATGGAAATAGACGGATATCGGTAAAAATGTTTATCGTACCGAAGTAGAACTAACCAATATCAAACCAAGGCAGCTTTGCTCCCGGTGTTCAAGTTCCGCGATTACTCCACTTGACCACCAGTAATGTTTCTAACGGACAGTTCAACAGTCCGGAAGAGGTCAAAAAAGCGGGAGATGATTTTTGGGAGGGATGCTTTTCCGAGGCTAGAGCTACAATTATATTATTTCCAATCCCCCCAACGATTATTCCGTTTCACCGAGCGTTCGAGGGGGGGGGCAATCCTTTGAATTTTCCGGCTCTGCAGATGTGTTGATATTTATCACTTTTATTAAATAGTAGGGGTAGGTCTACTTATCCCTACTATTTGAAAAGAAGGAATAAATGCGTATAAAATCGATAGTACTTATTTTTGTAAGCAATACTCTGTTTTTATTTTCATGTTTGAGTCAATCTGATGAGATATATCCACATGATTATCACTCACCCACGTTTAAAAATGAACTTTTAATTGTTAATAGTGATACTTTAGATCATGTACCCACAAACAATGATGAAGAATTTGTTATATTATCCGATTCATCATTTTACTTGTCTCATTTAAACATCATACTTGTAATTACTGATACTGTACCTCCTCTTGACGATACTTACTATTGGAGTGATACCGGAAACGCTGTAGTAGTATTTAGGTATATGTCTAAGAAAATCGATAAATATTCGGTTGCAATAACTCGGATTCCTTATAACTCTAAAGTTACTGGACCAATTCCGACTTTAAAGCATGAGCTTGTGGATAGTGTAGCTTTTCATATCGAATGCTTGTGGAATGAAAATCGTTACTACAATGGAGAAGTACATGCGTTGAAGTATATAGTTTATTATGCGTCTTCTTCTGATTAGCAATAGAGGGGATGGGGAATTTGGGGTGAGGCGATGTAAATAGACGGATATCGGGAAAAATGTGGGTCGTACCGAAGTAGAACTTAATCGTAGAAAAAACTAAAGCCCCGCCCAATACAAAGAGATGGTCAAAACATACAGACAACCTTGAAATGCTACGTCGCGATGCTCTTCGGGCTGGTGCCACATCACTTTTCTGGATCCCGGCTTTCGCCGGGATGCCGGCGAAAGCACCTGCAGAGGCTACCCTCACCGCAACGCGAAAGCACTCACAGGCTCCGGGTCCCGCCGGTAATAGACAAATCCATACTTCTTCTCGATCAACGTCAGACCGAACTCCGGTTTCCTGAATTTTTTATCCTGCTGTATCCTTCCGACAAAGAACACCGGCTTGTCAATAGGTCCCCTGAGCAGCCAGTTGAAGTCGTGGCTCATCGGGTTGTCGTCGAGCCGTTTCCTGCCGTAAAAAAGATCGGCGTAGCTCTTGAAGAGCGACCGGACATACTCGTCCTTCCCAGAATGCAGTTTGTAAAAGGCGACCGGATCGCTCTGGGTGTACTGCTCGATTTTCGGGTTGATGACAAGCAGGGTCAGCTGCACGCAGAGCACGCTTGCCACCGCGAGGGCGATAAGACCGCCGGTACTTCGTTTGCGCGCCATCAGAAAAAACGAAACGAGTGCAATAGCTAAAAACGATATGCCGATAAGGCTCTCCCAGCCGCTCCACACCACCGGTTTCTGCATGCAGGCCACCGCGAATTTGTCTTTGATGAGCGGCATGATGATCTCTTTATGTTTGAGCAGCAGGGGAAACGCCGCGATCGCACTCCCGACCAGTACGGTGAAGACGACGAACGAACGCTGCAGCCACCGGTTCCACTGAATTTCTCCGGTAATGAGTTTCCGTGCGTGCAGTGCTCCGAGGTAGGTGATCGGGTACCAGCAGAGCGACGAGTAGAGAACGGTTTTCGTTTTGACGATAGAGAACAGGATCAGCGTAACCCAGAAGAGCGTTTTCACCAGCCGGTTGAAGAGCTGCTGCGGTTCGGTGTAGTGTGTATCCCGCTTGAAGGACCTGATCGCGAAAAACGAAGCGGGAAAACAGCCGAAGAGCAGAATAAGAAAATGGAAGTAGAACGGGCGACCGTGACCGGCATCGCCGGTGCGCAGGAGCCGGACCTGGTACCGCAGAAATTCCGTTACGAACCACGGACCGTGCAGCGCGGTTTCAATACCGTAGAAAACGGCGGATACTCCCACCATGGTAACCGTAAAAAGCGCGATTTCCGCAATGGAAAACAGTGGTTTGAACCGGGTGGTTGCCCAGTAAACGCCGAAGGTGAGTCCGAAGACGATAAGTGCTACCGGTCCCTTGCTCAGGATCGCCAGTCCGATAAAAAGTCCGGCAAGTGCGGCAAGACGCAACCGTCCCGCGCGATCACTGCGGTGTATCACCGATGATGCAAAGGTAAATCCCAGAAATATAAACAGATTGAAGGTCGGATCAATGATCCCTGATTTGAAAAACACATGCGGCAGGAATGAACAGGCAAAGGCGAGTGCCCAGGTGAGTCCGAAGGTTGCATCAAAACGGCGCCTGCCGATGGTATACACAACGAGCATCGTGATAATTCCGATGAGTGCATTGACGAACCGCGCCGAAAATTCGTTGACACCGAAGAGCTTCATGGATGCCGTCTGCAGCCAGAAGAACAGCGGCGGTTTTTCCCAGAAGGGTTGGTAGTCAATCGTTACCTGCATGAAATTACCGGTTGCCAGCATTTCGCGTGAAGCCTCGGCGAAATTAAGCTCGTCCCAGTCGTACAGATGCGCACTTCCGAGAAAGGGGATAAAGAGCAGTGCGCCGATGGCGATGAGCAGGAGGTAGTGGGTAGAGGTTTTCCTGAAAAATGAGGTGGCCGCCGTTTGGGGCAATTCCGTGGTGGTTGGTGTGTCCAGTGTCATGTTCTGCATTTGTATTTTCCCGAGGTAGTAGTATTGTGGTTGGAGCTTAAAATTTGACGATGTCCCAAAGTTGGTGGCAAAACCATTTGAATTGTTGCAATGTCACTTAACTTCTCCCCCTCCCTGGCATCCCTCCCCCGTTTACGGTAGAGGGAAATTGATTTTACTCTGTTTTCTGTTCCCCTCTCCCGTACACGGGGGAGCGGTGCACTGAGGCCCTCGAAGTGGGGCAGGGGTGGGGGTTGAGAAA
>JBNLDC010000072.1:0-68569 GCA_050304135.1 Chitinispirillaceae bacterium
TCTCCATGCATGGAGAGGGGAAGAGGGGTGTCCGAAGGCGATGCACTGAGCCCGTCGAAGTAACGGGGTGATGTGGTGAGACTGGAAGAAATGCCGATACTACGTTATTCTACCGAAGTAGAACTGAGCGTTACAATAAAAACAGTGCAGTATGCACCGGATACCACACGCTGCAGGAACATACGTGACAAAGGAGCAACGTAGTTGCGGTAACGTTTTCCAATGCGGATTCGGTTCCGTTGGGACTCGGTATCGCTACGGGAACGGGAATGGCCCCTTGTCCGACTGCCGGAGCAACCGGCTGGGAAGCGCATCCTCCTCTTCCCGTCGGCGTCCTCTCCGCAGGCGCAGATTACTGAAAAGAAAGAAAAGCAGGAAATAAACGTTGCGGGCATGAGTCCTGAAATCGAATGCACGGTACACGATGCTCGATATACGGTAAAATTTTCTGCGGGCTTCGAAACGGGCGCGGGCAAGCTCGTCCGGGGTGAGCTGTTGCGGCACGAATGCGGGCGATCCGAAATAGTCTTCCTGATCCAGCCACCATTTCCCGTAAAGCAAACGGTTCTCCTCCCGCAATCGCCTGATCGCCCTGGTACCCGGACTGGGCATGAAATGATTGAATCCGGCAAAGATAAACCGTTGGCGAATGGCGAAATCGCATTCCTCCGCGAGTGACTCGGGCGTGTCGCCGTCGTACCCCCAGACAAAAGAGCCGTTGACGGCCAGCCCGTGAAAGCGGATTCTCCGGAGAGCTTCCTCGTACCACTCCCGGTCGGCCCGTTTGTTCATCCCCGCCAGACTTTTCCCGCTGAGCGACTCCAGACCGATCAGCAGTCCGATGCACCCGCTTCGCCGCATCAGCGAGAGCATTTCCTCGTCTCCGGCCGCATCGATGGAGGATTGACTGACCCACCGGATACGCAGCGGGATGAGTGCCCGGAAGAGTTCCTTCGCCCGTTCCGGACTGTTGACGATGTTATCGTCGGTAAACATGATCAGCCGGCGTTTCAGGCTGCGGATCTCATCGATCACCTGTGCCACCGGTCGGGACCGGTACCGCCCCCCGTAGAACTCGTGAATGCAGCAGAAGTCACACCGGTATTTGCACCCGCGTCCGAATTCGACCGGTTTTATCCCGGGATACGGTTTTCCCCGGAAGATGTCCCTGCGGGGACGGACGTTGTCAAGGCAGACATCCTCCGGGGAGGTGTAGATCCGTTTGAGGCGATGGTGCCGGAAATCATCGATCATTTCCCCCATTATGTTTTCCGCCTCACCAACGACGATGCAGTCGGCATGCTCGAGGGCTTCGTCGGGCGCCAGTGTCGGATGAAAGCCCCCCAGAACAACGGGAACACCCCTTTGACGATACTCGGCGGACAGTGCATACGCCCGTTTGGCCGAATAGGTATCAACCGTAATGCCGACAAAATCGGTCGGTGCAGTGAAGGGGATAGCCTCGTACCGGTCATCATGAAATGAAACGGACACACTCTCCGGCAGGAGTCCGGCGACAGTCGCAATACTCAAAGGTTCCAGATGCAGGAAGTTAAGATAAAACTGCTGACGGTTCCCGGAAATACGCGGTTTGATAAGCGTCATATGCATCGTGGATCTCCATCTGTTTCCGGCTCCAAACCGCATCGTCGCGGCGGCAACCGGGGGTATTTTCCGGCTACCGCTTGTAGACGATGACACTTTCAAGAAAACTTTTAAGTGTCGCGAGGTTCTTTTTTCGGGTCTCGATCGGCGCATCCTTTTCAAGAGTGAATTTGTACACGAGCTTTCTGAACGTGCCCGCCTGCTTGTGGTCAAAGGCGTACCGGATATCCGGGTCGCCGCGTTCCCCTTCAAAGACAAGCCACTGACCATCAACATTGACAAGACTCAACGTCATCACGGCAGCGGAGTTCCGGTAGACATATCCCTGCTCGTTTTTCAGGGTAAGCTGAATAAAATCCGGAAAGGCGAGGCGCCTGGCAACAACGGGATCGTAGAGGGCATCCATCTGGAGCGCCGATCTGATACTGGGCAGCAGCGTGACACGGAAAATGCGATAGTTCTCCTCATCGGTCACTTTGCCGTCTTCAAAAATAGTGTAAAGCGCATGGCAATTCTGCTCATTGAGCGAGATGGTGAGCACCGGATGTGCCGCTGAATCGTAACCGCGTACTATTTGCCCTTTGCCGTCCTTCACGAAATAGGTGAAGCCGAGCCTGTCGAATCCGTCCACCATCAGGAAGACCGCATTGAAATACTCCTTGAAATACGAAACGCATTCCGGAATTGCGGCACACTTCCGCAGTTCCTCCTCGATGGCACGTTCCTCTTCGGTAAAGTTGCTGATCCTGCAATCGGGAATTTTTTCCGGAACCTTCACGTAGCGGAACTTTGAAATTCCCGTGCAGGCAACGATCAGAGCGAACACGGCACACACAGCAGTTTTCACAACCGGCATGTTGGTATTCATGAGTCCTCCTTCGACTGGTAGATGTGTATGAGTTGGCGGCATCTTTCGTTTTGCACTCTTTCGACCGCTCAGACGGTGGCATACGAATCATAGCGTTCATGGAGGAGGCGCAAACCGACACTCTCCACCAGTATGCGTAACGCATGGGGTGATCCGAATGACCTTCCCGCTATCGATGGTAACGAATAGTAATTCCTGACCATCTTTCTGAATTCCCTTTCAAAGTCATCTGGCACGCCGTGAAACGCTTCTATCCGGATAAGATCATACATATTATGAATATCGCGCCAGAACCCTTCTTTAATGAGAAGCCCGTCGCGTGTCAACGTATCGAACATGGCGGTTCCGGGAAACGGATAGACGGGATAGAAGAAACTGAAGGGAATTTTGGCCGCCTTGAGAAAACTGACGGTTTCACGAAGCGTTTCCCTCGTATCATTGGGAAATCCGGCCATGATGGTGGCATACACGGGTATGTTGTTCCTGCGGAAAAGTTGAGCCACTTTGTGATAATCCTGCACACGATTCCCCCACTTTCCCACATTTTCAAGGCTCTGCCGGTTGGTCGTTTCGAAACCCACCACCGCGCCGACACACCCGGACCTTGCCGCAAGTTCAACAAATTCCGGATGATTGCAGATGTCGGTGGAAAAGAACGTTGACCATTGCATCTTCCTGGGTATGAATGCCTCAAGGAGCCTGGTGTTCCGTTCGGAAAACGCCACCATATTTTCATCCACAAAAAAGAAACGCGGGTGCAATCGCGCGAAATCACGGCGTACACGATCCACCTGTTCAAGAACCTCCTCAACAGGACGGAACCGTACCCTGTTCCCGTGCACAACCCTGACACAGCAGAAGGTGCATGCGTTGGGACACCCCCGCGACGTCTCCATCGGAATTTTGGTGAACGCCGGTGTGGAGTATTTTCGCCAGTCAACAAGGTCGTAGCGGGGAAAACGCATTGCTTTCATTTCGAACTGTTCTGTGGAAGTATATCTTGCCTGAAGGGTTCCCCCGAGAAAATCCCCGATGAACCGGTCGGCGAACGGCTCGAATTCCCCGATCACCACCGCATCGGCGTGCTGTGCCGCCTCATCCGGACATGCGCTGGCGTGGTAACCGCCGAGCACCACCTTTGAGCCATTGCTTCGGAAACGGTCGGCAATCTCGTACGCCCGATAGGCCTGACCGGTTGCAAAGGGAATGGCCACGAGATCGTACCGTTTTTCAAACCTGATATCGCTCACCACTTCATCGACAATCCGGACCTCGCATTCCCCAACCGGAAAAAACGAAGCAAGATATGGGCTTACCAGTGAAGGTGCAAGGCAGGTCTTCGCCCTCCTTTTAATAAGTGATCGTTTGCGATATACATGAAAACTGGGCTGTACGATAAGAACCTGTTTTTTATTCGTGCTCATGCATCCTCTTCCCGGAGTGCAGCAGTGATTTTGGAAACGCCACCGGATCGTCCGGAACTATCGGAATACGGCCGCAAGCCGCTGTAACCGTGTCGCAGAAAAGACCAGATACAATGAGCAACTACCGGCAGCCCCATCGAAACAACGGCGCTTCCTCCTGCCACCGGCCAGATGAACCCCGTACTGCCGTCTGTATCCAGATTGCAAAGCAGGTGAATCCCGATACCGAAGCATGCCCCGAACACACCGAAATAGACCGGTGCGTAATCGCCGACAATCTCGGGGGTCGACCTGCCTTCAAAATGCGGCTTATTGTAAATCACCGCCAGTCCCGTACGGATCGCGTACCCATCAAATACCCAGTTCCAGAATCCGAGCACCGCAGCCATCACATGCGCCGATGCCAGCATATACCAAAACCCGGAGCCGGACATGATCGGGGAGCAGGTATACGCCAGAAAGGATGACGCTCCTCCGAACATGAGCCCGTGAAGAAGCGTATAGCGACCGAAATGCAGACCGGCCTTGAATTCCCACAATCCCATCAGATTCGTTCCGATCCCCGGAATGATATACCCGAAGAGAACCGGTATGGCAACAACCGCCAGGGCGAGGTCTCGCCTGCCGCTAAAATGAGCGCTCCACAACATGAAGGAGAGCGGCAGTACAACGAATGATGCCAGCAACTGGTATACGGTAAAAAGTGTTCCTGCGGTCGGTCTGGTCATGATACCCCTGTGTAAACGTTCAGAGGAGGCTTTCAGTAATAGGTTCCCGCTACCATATTTTCAAGAATTGCATCCAGGTGTCGCATATCCTCCGCGTGGCGCATCTCTCCGCCGATATACTGCACTTTTTCACGTGCGAAACCGTCACAGAAATCGCAGCCGGCACATGCCCGGTTCAGGCAATCCTCAGTCATCATCCGTTCAACAACACCGTCAAGTGCCCGGTTGTCGATAAAAATTCCCAGATGTCGGGCATACGCTTCCGATTCCGCCAGTCGCCGCATGTGCCTGATGGCGTCACGGAGCCTGAAAATATTCACGAACGATATTCTGAACAGCTCCCGTACCGCCCGACGGAAATGCCCCGGCTGCATGAACAGATACTTGTTCATTGTCGGTACCAGATCCATGAAGTTTCCTTCGTGTCGCCGCCGCGTATAGGCGGAAGCGATAACGGAGAGGGCATCGGTGGTCAGACCGCGTTCGACGATTTTGAACTTTTTTATTCCGAGTCCTTCATAGAGTTCGACATCCTCCGGCCGGATCCAGTTTGATTTGATAATGGATACCGGATCGGAGAAATTGCGTGCCAGGCAGGAAACAAAATAATAGTCCATGTTGTAGCGGTTTGTCTTCGTTCCCGACTGTGAGGAGTGGGCATTGAAATTCCCGTGTAGCGTAACGAACGGACACCCGCGTTTGCAGATCATATTCACTATCAGCTGAACGGCACAACTGGAGTTGGCGGTGATCCGGCGTAGCTCCCGGAAGTTGCGGTTCATCTCGACATGCGAGAGCGTTATGGTGTCGGCTCCCAGGTTCTGCCAAAACAGGACTTTCTCGAGAGAATTGACCCCCGCCTGTGTTGAAACGGTTATTCCGAAATCAGGGTAGTGTTTCTTTACCAGCTCCACCAGAAACGGCATGGCGAGCGTAATGCGATCGACCCCTATATCGGCCAGCCAGTCAAGCAGCCGCCGGATACGCCGGTACCCGTTCCTGGTGAATTCACGGTTACCGATACAGGTGGTGTTGATAAGGTAATTGAATGTGAGCCCCCGCCGATGGGCCTCCTCGACCGTCCAACGAACCTCCCGTTTCGACGGTTCCCCCTGCGCCATCGACGACTTGCCGCCGCCCGGATAATCCTCACGGAGTTTTCCGTACACCTCGGCAACCTGTGAAAGATCGAGCCGGTCAAAATAGTCTCGTTCCCAGTTCAACGGCAGGGTGAATGTCGTCATAGCATATACTTTCCTATGTCATTAGTGTGACCGGAGCAACCTGCCGCAAAAAAACGCCGGCTCATAGTGTCGCCAGTTCAAGGTGCGGAACCCTTCCATTACTGCAGGTGCGCGCGAACTGCGCACCGTCTTCCCAGTATACAAGATACATTCGGCTCGTATAACGGACAGCCGGAAAGGATTGCACGGATTCACGAAGCGCATCACGCTCATGAAATCCGATCGAAAATGCGGTATAGCCACCGGTAACGGCATGCCTCTGAAGCGCCTCGAGAAGATCCTGCAATACCGTGACGTCCTGATTCCGGACACAGAGGAACGAAACGACAAATCCCCTGAGTGATGAACCCGGGTCGGGAAGCGGTGCGAATCCTCGCACGCGCAGCAGCATGTTAAGTGCCGGCCGCACCAGCCCTATCCATCCTTCGTAACCGTCAATACGGTACTGACGATATGCCGACTGGTCCCACGCCCCCACAACGCCGAGAATCCGGGAATTTCTCACGGCAACAAAGAAATCATCGCTCCGGAATCCCCTGGTGCGCGGACCGGAAAAATCCGATACTTCATAAAAAGGATAAAATTGGCGTTGCGGACCGTTTTCCGCCAGAAACGTGACGATCTCATGTAAAGAGATACTATTGCCGCGCACAATATCCACCCTGCAGGGACGCTGCCTTCGCTCTTTACACAGCACCGTGTAAACCTGATATTCCCCGATATCCTCATACGTCGGCAGTGCCGCCCGTCTGCTCGTCAGATACCTGCGCGCCGAGTGGTTGGACGATACGATAGTGGAAAGGTACGCGGGAGCTCTGCCGTCCGCATGCAGTTCACGTAATGCACGGTATCCTCTTCCCGTGATGATCCCGTTGCGCGCGGCAGGATCGATGCGAAATCCGCCGAGGTACCCGAAGTCTCGCACCTTTCCGTTTATATACATCGGAATTATATTGCGGCACGCCATCGCCTGAATCCGTTCCTCGGTTTCGTACACCAGGGTTTGCGCCTGCGTTGCCACGACCGGAGCGCCCGCAAAGTAGTCGGGCTCACGCGTATAGGCCACCCGGATCCCGCCCGGCATTGCCGATCGGCGCAGCAGATCGCGAAGGGCAGCGTCATCAGTTCGGACGGCGAGACGAAACGGCATATCAACGGTCTCCCAACGGCAGATCCTGCCGGCGCTTGACATCCCGGCCACTGAGGAAATTCATGGTGAAGTATGCCAGTGCAAGCGATAGCGTACGGCAGTTCGACCGTAGATCCAGAGAACGCCACAGTATGGAAAATGGTGCATATACCTTCTTCCGGTATTTCAGACACAAACGGGAAACCTGTTCCGCCCTCATTGCACGCGGGCGGAAAGCCACTTTACCGAATGTATACTCCGGATCAAGCCACCACCGGTCATACAACAGTCGTCCCTCCTCCTCAAGCCGCCGATACAGCGGTGTTCCGGGAAACGGAACAAGGTGGTTGAACGCGGCGAAAAACAACCGGTGTTTCTGAACAAACCGGTAGGTGTTGCGGAACGTGTTCTCCGTATCGTGATCATAGCCGAAGAGAAAGGTTCCGTAGACCACCAGACCATACTTCCTGAACAGTTCGAGGCAGTTGCTGAAATCGCGTGCCTGATTGTTCACCCCTTTCCGCATTGTTCTGAGGTTACCGGGTTCAAGCGATTCGAATCCGACAAGAACACCGAGGCATCCACTTTTTTTCATCAGTGCGAGAAGTTCCTGATTGCGGGCGATGTCGATGCTTACCTGTCCCACCCATTTAATCTTCAGGGGAATCATCGCACCGAAAAGTTCCCGGCACTGGAGCGGATCGGCGGCGATGTTGTCGTCCACAAAGAACACGATTCGTTTACGATCGAGTGTTCCCAGTTCATGAAGGACATCCTCCGTCGGACGGGTCCGGAAGGTCCCGCGGAAAAAGCTGCTGATCGAACAGAATTCACACCCGTATCTGCATCCTCTGCCCGATTCAATCAACGAAATGTTCACATAATTGCGGTTCCCGTAAATACCGCGATCCGGCTGCAGACCCCGGAGATCGGGACGGTTTACCGATGTGTACCGGGACGCCAGTCGGCCGTAAGCGAATTCGTCCAGCAGACGCGGCCAACACTCTTCCGCCTCTCCGATCACCACCGCGTCCGCATGGGGCGTCGCCTCATCGGGCATGAGCGTGACATGAAACCCCCCGAGAACCACCGCGACACCCCGCTTGCGGAATGCCGCGGCAATCTGGTACGACCTGCGGGCAGTGTACGTTTCGACGGTAATTGCCGCGATGTCCGTCGGTTCGTCAAAATCGATTTCTTCAATGCGGTCATCGAAAAAACGACGTTCAATCGTTTTGGGTGTCAACGCCGAAAGTACGGCGATCACCAGCGGTTCCATCTGCCATGTCCGCACGTACGTTTTACCGGACTTCCGACCGACACAGGGCATAATAAACGTGACCTTCATACGTCCCTCACCGGTCGATGATTGGCAGTCGCTGCGACGGATTCCTGAACCGTTTTCGCAGAAACAGCGACCGAAGCCGGCTTTTCAATCGGGTATCCGAATGCGTCGAAGGCAAACCTCCACCGTTTCCCTACCGCGATGCGCTCCTGATCGTCCATGCTATACACCCCCTTCCGGAAATTCCGTACCGAATCAAGATACCGCTCAAATCCGTTACGATCGCGGTCGAATCCCGCAAAACCGAACGTATCGTATATCCGCTCCAGAAGCACCACGGGTGATGCTTCAAAGTCCTCAAAACGTACTTCCACCAGATTGCTTTCAGGCACAAGGGACCTCTCGTCAAGGTATCGTCGCAGTATGGTTTCATAGCTCACCATGACATACTCCCGGATTGCAGCGTCGCTCACCTGCTGCAACCGGCAGATGGGTACCAGCGTACGGAACAGATGCATACACGACGGAAAAACGTCGAGCGGATTTCTGACGACATGTATGAAACGGGCATCCGGAAAAAGATCCAGCAGCGCCCGTATGCGGCAGGTATTCGCCGGATTCTTGAGTACGAGACGCTTTCCGTTCGAAGCGAATGTCAATTTTTTACACAACCGCTCATAACAGGAACGCCATTCCTCCGACTCTTTATCGGTCAGGCTTTCGAGAAGTCCATCCCTCAGGAGAACACTATGTGCCTGTTTCGGAAAGAACATCTGATGATAGAGCGTGCGTTTCGTGACCGCCAGCAGAGCGAGCTCCTCTTCCTGGGGAGTATCCATCGAAAGAGCAACATCGTCCATGGGACGCCGAGGAGGAGTCAGACGACCGAAAAGCGGTTTCAGCAACCGCTCCGACGACAGAAAGAACTCCGGTGCAAGCGTCTGAAACAGGGAAAGGAAGGCGAGCTCCCCGGACCTGCTCAGCACATTATGAACATGGGTGGTCCCGCTTCGCCAGTACCCGATGATGAAAACCGGTGCTCTGGTTATCTTCGTCCGGCGGACCGCCGGACCATACCGCAGATCTTCATACCGGCGCCAGGGCCAGGATAATGCGCCGGTAAAGAGAATCCACAGCATCCTCGTCAGAAAAGGCGCCTCCGGAGCCCGGTGCCGCAGCAACAGGCCCGGCCATTTACGCAATCTGCCGAAAATGACCGGATGGAGTGTTCTCATTTGACGAACCCCCCATCAAATACCGTATGCCATCCGGAATCGGTACTCAGCGACGGGAATTTGACGTCGCCTCTTCTGCGCCCCTGTCGCTCCATATGGTGAATGAAACACCGCCGTGCATCGCCGTGAATCTCGAAAACCTTGAGTGAGTCAAGCTGCAGTTGACGACGGGCGTGCCGGTAATGGTAATTTTCACTGAGAAGCGTTTCGCACCGGGAGGCCAACGATCCGTAGTCGGTATCCCGGTTCCCGTTCCGCTGAAGGTAGAGCACATAGGAACATTTATTTCCCTCACGATACGGAGCAAGCATCCGGAATGGAAACGGCAACAACACATTGTTCATTGTCTCGAATACAGAACCGACGTACAGGTCACTGAGTTTCTCACCGACAAGGTCGCACAAAGTTCCGTCCCGACCGAGAAACCGGAAACAGGGAAGCCTGTGCCACATTCCGGTCACCTCCACGATATCATGGAGCCGGTACCGGTACAAACCACCCCCCGTCGTGATGAGAACCGTATACCGTCCGCCGACCTCAAGTTCCCACAATCGCCGGATACCGCCGCCATCAACTTTCATGAACTCAAGAAAATGAGAGCGTACGGCGGCAACTCGTTGATCCCGTCGTCCTAAAGGAATGGATACCGCACCTTCGGTGGCCATAAGCCCCTTGGGCTGAAGGTGAACCTTCGGGAAACCACGTTTGAGATAATCGGCAGTTTCTTCCGCCCGCGCATCGGTCCAGCAGCTGATAACTTTGAGCTTCGGCCATATCTTCGCCATACCGGATTCAAGAGAGATATCTATTGCGTCAAGCTCATCCGCTCTGCGGGGATCGGCCTGATGGAGTGCCTGCAGTTCCGGTACGGTATTCTCCTTCCGGCCGGCAATGCCGGCTATCGTTCCATGCCTGATATCATCGGTAATCGTATGATACCGCGTTTTCAGTTCGTCCAGCATCAGCGTGAAAAATGTGGGATGCCATACCGATACCAGACGAAGGTCGCGTTCACGAACCAGAAGCAGAAGCAAACGATAGAAGAATTCCTTACCGTGGTATGCAGTACCGAGCACCGGAGGAACGGCAAACACTCTCCGTGCGGCATCGGCCTGCGACGGTGCCAGATACTCCGCATCATCGGCGAACCCGACGGGCACTGCGGAGTGTTCCATTCCCTCAACCGGTGTACCGGGACTTACCGACCAGAAGTGCCGACCGAGAAAAAGCGAGGGATGACGGAGATACAACCCGGTTAGCCATGGTGCAACCGCGCGCCGGTATTCCCGACGAAGTGATGCGGTGTACGGAATGAACTTGCTCGGCCCCGACGAACCGCTTGTCGGCTGCAGCAGAATAACGGGCTCGTTCGTCAGAACCCGCTTCCCGCCCCGACGGACACTGTCAATCGCGTCAGTATAGTCGCGGTAATCCGACGGTTGCGGGATACGCTCCGTCCAGTCCGTCACCGATGACACGGCGGCTCGCTCGAGCCATCCGGCGGAGGTGTTACTTCGTACGACACGGCGGAGAATACGCACCTGAAAGAAACGCGGGAAAAAGGAACCGCCGTAAAAAAGGAGATAGTCGGGGAGACTCGTAAAAAAAAGTATCCCGTGAGCCAGCATAACGGCAACTTTCTCCGGGAACTTACTCATGCCACGAAACTCTCGTCCTCTGGAGTGCCCTGAAGATGTGGCGGCCGAAATTGCCAAAGGCGATATCCGCCAGACACACCAGCTCATCACCCAGGCGGAATCCGGGGTTCCTTTCCAGATAAAAACGGACATGGCGGTCCGCACAACGCAGCAGATCACTGTCACATACTCCGGCATTCAGGTAATCCCGATTTCCACCGAATTGAAGTATGCCCGTTGACTGATTATAATAGTCGCCGAACTTCGTCCTGCAGATACCATCCATGAGCCGTTGATATTCAGATGGTGTCGACGTTCGACAGGTCGGGTAGAATCTCTTGAAGTAAAGAGGAAGAAACCGGTAGGTTCGGTATCCTTTCGACAGCAGAAGCCAGTGGCAGGGAATCCCCCGATGAGTGTCCAGCATCCGTACCATGAAATGACAGAAACTACCGGCCAGTGTACTGCGCTGCCGATACCGCTCTGCCACAACCGTATCACCACTGAACAGAATCGCATGGGGGGTTCCGTCAATTTCCGTACGGAAAGTCTGAACCGTCGAAAAACCGGCGATCTCATCCGGCGCGTTCCTGAGCAGTATCACCCACTGCTTTTCCCGCAGGTCCAGGAGAAATCTGCGGCGATCGAGGTTATCATAGTACCTTCTGTGCAGATCGAACATCCGGTCGATATCGGGAGGTGCAAGCCGCGAGACTGCGGTAATCGACGAACTAAGCGGCATGGTGCCGTGCCTCCCGGAATGGTTCCTCGCCACCGGATACTCTTGCATCAACCGCCCGTGCATGCCGGCGAAACCCCATATTGACGGCACCGGTCACCAGCCGGTTCGCACTCAGCCCAACGACACGATGAACGATTCGCCCGATACTGTAAGCCCGCAGCCACAGGTTGCAGTACTCCCGCCGCAGCTCATCCGCGCTCATATTCCGGGGTTCGAAAACAACATGTTCGATATCGTACAGGCTCCAGTCATTCGAGAGAATTCGGCCTTCATTCTTCAACTTCGAATAGAGCGGGGTTCCCGGAAACGGGGTAAGCAGTGCGAATCGAGGGGCATCCACTCCGGACTCGTCTACGAAATCGAGCGTTTCGGAAAAGGTTGCCTTTGTATCCTGATCGAAACCAAGCACAAAGCATCCCAACACCCGTATCCCATCGCTGTGAAAACGATTCATGGCCAGTTTGTAAACGGTAACGTCATTATGCAATTTCGCGCAACCGGAGAGGGAACTCTGGTTGATCGATTCAAATCCGACGAGAACACCCTCACAACCGCTGCGCACCATCAGATCATATACCTCGTCGTCACCGGTGACGGCAACGGTCGTCAGGCCCGACCAGCGCACGCCGCAGGACCTCAGCCCGTCGAAAAGCGACATCGCGTATTCCCGGTCGGCGGTCAGATTGGGATCCAGAAACAGCACCCGGCGTGAACGTAAAGCACGGATTTCATCGACCACCTCCGCAACAGGACGTTTGCTTACCTTACCCTGCCAGCAGGATTGCACCGAGCAGAAGCTGCATGCATTCGTGCATCCGCGTGACGCCATTACCGTCGGAATGTTCAGGTAGCGCCCAACGGGAAGAAGATGACGGGCCGGAACTGTCGCGGACATGATCTGACGGACAGTGCCCCGATACAATCCGGAAACCCGCATCCCGCCGTGAAGATCCTTCAACAACGCTGGCCAGACTTCCTCGGCTGGTCCTGTAATGACGATATCGGCAAAGTTCCCTGCTTCATCCGGGTTGAGCGTGACGTGCGGTCCGCCCATGATAACGACGCTCCCCCTGCGTCTGAAGCCGGTACCCAGTTCGTAAGCGCGCATTGCCGAAGAAGTGACGCAGGTTATCCCCACGATGTCGTACTGCCGTGCGTTATAATCAAACGACTGAACACCCTCGTCGACAATATCGATTTCAGCGTTCAGATCCGGTGGTACCAGCGCCGCCAGAGTCGTCAGGGTGAGGGGGGCATACGAGAGTTGACGGCCGAAACGGCCACCGTAACGGTACACCGTGTCACTAGGCAGCACAAGCAGAATACGCATCGCGGTTTTCATCCTGTGTTTTTACGCGGTCGCCATCGCGACGAAGCCGTGAAAGGTACCTGCGATATGCCAGATTTCCCACCACGGAAATAAGTGCGTTTCGTGACGGACGCAGGGTGCGTCTTCGAATGGAACCAAAACCATAGGTGTGCTCCCAGGACCGCCGAAATCCCTCGTCAAGTTGCGGTACGGTCATACCGGCCGGACGATAGACCACATGCTGTGTATCATAATACCGCCAGTCGTCATGAAGAATGCGCCCCTGAGACTGAAGCTTGTCAAAAGCGGTCGTACCGGGATAAGGGGTATAGATCGCATACCGCGGGATATCGATTTTCAACCGATCCACCAGATCGGTAGTCTGTTCGAAAATATCGATGCCGTCACCGTCGAGTCCGAAGATAAAACATCCCTGAACCACGATGTCATACGCATGCAACTTTGCCATAAGTAGCGGGTACGAGGCGCTGCGGTTGAACCCTTTGCCGATTCCTTCGAGTGAGGTATCCCGTACCGACTCGAATCCGATAAGAAGATAGATACAACCGCTCCGCGCCATAAGTTCCAGCATCTCGTCATCGTCACCGATCCGCGTCGTGCACAGTCCTCCCCATACCTTCTTCAGAGGAGCAAGTGCGGAGAACAGCTCCAAGGCATAACTCCGGTCCTCCAGCAGGCTTACATCGTTGAACACGAATCGACGGGCGGGAAGCGAGGCGATCTCATCGATCACCTGTGCGACCGGACGGGTGTGCCATCCGTATCGTGCGGCCGGTATCGAACAGAAATCACACGTATTCCTGCACCCCCGGGTGGCCATGACCGTATAGGGAGTCAGGTACCCGAACCGTCGCTGCAGATCCCTGCGTGCGGTCGGCCACTGATCAAGCCCGGCTGATTGTGATCGGTAAACCGGTTGCAGTGCACCCCGGGAAAAATCCCGGAGCAGTCCCGGCCAGCTCGACCGTGCGTCGCCCACCACTATGCTGTCCGCATGTTTTCGAGCCTCCTCCGGACGCAATACGACATGCACCCCGCCCAGTACCACCGGTACACCGGCTTTCCGGTACCGGTCTGCAATATCGTAGGCACGCGGTGCAGTACCGGTCAGGCAACTTATGCCGACCAGATCGTAGCTGACCTTTTCGGATGGAAGGGGTTCGATACTCTCATCGACCAGGCGGACTGAAGCGCTCAGTTCAGCGGGAACCAGTGCCGCAAGTGTGGTGAGAGTGAGGGGGGCTTCACGGAACGATATTCCCCACGGTCCGAGTGCAAGCCGGTGTATTCCGGCATCCGGCATAATAAGAAGAATTTTCATCGTATCACACCATCCGGACAAGTGACGATAACGACCCTTTGACTTTGCGGTCGATCAGCGATGGGTTTTGAAACCATGGCGTCCGGAAAGCAGTTCCGGAAACAACCGGCGAACGTTTCTCCGGACCAATGATTTTCCACCCGCGGCAGTATTCCGTTGAGCTGAAAAATATCTGTTTTTTGATGCACGGTTATGGATTCTCGCGGTAATCTATATACCTGCGATACGACATTTCCCTGTAACTCACCGTATCCGGTAGTGCAACTATCCCATTAAAATCAAAATAGGTATATCTGCGCTAAAAACGCAAGAAATAGATACGAAAGCATCGTAAGAATAGGGGGTATCCGCGAAAACCCGCCAAAGTCGGATACTCCCCTCTCGGCAGGAAACCGGGATATGTTTAAGGATAACGTCTTTCGCAAGAAGGACCGGATGACGTGGGCAGCCCTCATCAGGGTGACTTCAAGGCGATACACCGGGCAGTTTGTCGAGGTGTGGATCCGTTGAAGTGTCCATGCTGCCGGGGAACGAACTATGACAACAGGTTAAACAGACTACGCCGCCTGCCGTTCCTCTTCGTCAAACCGTACCGACACGATGGTGGAAACGCCCTTTTCGTGCTGTGTAACTCCGTAAAGCAGGTCCGCAGCTTCCATCGTTCTCTTGTTGTGGGTGATCACGATGAACTGTGTCTTTTCCGCGAACTTCCTCAGCACCTTGACGAACCTGCCGATATTCGCATCGTCAAGCGGTGCATCGAGTTCATCGAGGATACAGTAGGCCGACGGTTTGACCAGGTAGAGTGCGAACAGCAGTGAAATTGCGGTGAGCGCCCGTTCTCCACCGGAGAGCAACTGCACACCACGCATCTTTTTACCGGCGGGCCGGACATTGATGTGGATGGGAGCCTCAAGTGGATCAACGTTCTCTTCGAGCGCGATATATGCCTCACCACCCTCAAAAAGTGTCGTGAACATCTCGGTGAAATTCTTCTGTACCTCTTCGAATGTTTTTATGAACTGCATGCGGGCCTCTTTGTCGAGCTTTTTGATCGCCCGTTCGAGATCATCAACCGCGGTCTGCAGATCGTCGCGCTGGGTGGTGAGTTCCTTGAGCCGTTCACTTTCCGTTTCGTAATCATCAAGAGCGGCCATGTTGACCTGCCCCACATGCTTGATCCGTTCGCGCAGCATCGAAAGCGTTTGCTGCACCTCGTCGTCATCTTCCGATACCTCACGGATCTCATCGGGAGGAGAGGCGAGATCGACCTCATACATTTCCCAGATCCGTTCCCTGATCCGGCGCTGCTCCTGCTCGTCGCGGGTGAGTTTAAGCTGGTCATCGTGTATCCGGTTCCCCAGCTGTTCAAGCTCGTTCTGGTCGCCGCGCATAGCCTTGCGTACGTCGTCGATTTCGAGCAGCATTCCATTGTAACCTTCACGGACGGTGTCGCGCTGTGCTTCCTGTTCTTCCCGCAACGAGCAGTGATACTGCAACTCGAGTTTGAGTCGTTCCACCGTGGTATCAAGATCGGCGATCTCATCGACCGCTTTCCGTTTGTCTTCGCTTTTCGCCTGCTTCCGTTCGCCGAACTGTGCAACATCACGTGTCAACCGTTGAATATCCTGCCGGTCCTGTCCGATCCGGTTTCGCAGTCCCTGCGACTCCAGTTCGACGTTTTTGAGTTGCTCGACAAGAACCCTCCGCTGTTCCTCCATCCCGCGGACCTCACACCGTGCCGCTTCCACAGCGGATTCCAGATCTTCCTTACGGTTCTCGAGCACCGCCGCTTCGGCCTCATCGGTGCTGACTTGTTCCTCTAGTTGACCGATTTTCACCTTCATATCGGCGATTTCAGGATAGAGCCCGGTGACCCGGCTCTGAACGTTCTCGATTTCCTGCTCATAATGCTTGATGGCAGTCTGCTGCTCCTGCTGGCGTCGCTGACCGAGATTGAGTTTTTCATCAACACCGATCAGTGCTACCTTGGCCTCGTCACGGGTGATAATACACTGATCCTTTTCACCCAGAATAGTGTCGTACTCTTTCTCCCATGCGGTGATATTGGCGGCGAGTTTTTCTATCTGCTGCTTCCGTTTGAGAATTCCCGCCTTTTCCGTTTTGGAGGTTCCGGCAACCACGGTACCATCGTTGTTGCAGATTACCCCGTCGCGACCGGCGAACCGGTACCGCATACCACTCTGTAGAATAAGCTCCATTGCCCGCTCGCCGTCATCGGTGAGGTAAATGGTGCCGAGAAGTTTTTCAGTAATCGAATCACACTCATCGGCAACATCAATGAGCGAACTGAGACGCTGTGCACCGGCGAAATCACCTTCGGCGGCATCGGGCAGCGCGGCAAGCCGCTCAAGAGAAACCATACATGCCTCGCCCACACTTTCCCGGCTCAGCGTTCTGACCGCATCGGAAAGCTGAACTTCGGTATCAAACACAACCGTCTGTACCGATGCACCGAGTACTTTTTCCACAATACCGATTGACTGTTCATCACGAACCGAAATAAGATCCGCCAGGATGCCGCGCATGCCCGGCAGTTTACGGGTCAGCAGTTCCTTGACTCCCGCGCCATATCCCTCATACGCTGATTCGAGTCCTTCAAGAAAGGTGCGCTGGGCTTTTGACGATTCAATCTGCGCCTCAAGTGTTTTCTCGCGCTCGATGAGTTTCTGATAGTGGCTATCTTCAAGTTCGATGCGCCCGAGCAGAGTATCACGCGACTGCAGCAGGTGACGATGCTCTTCATCAACAACCGCCAGCTGCCGGCGACAGGTAACAATTGCCTCGCGATACTCTTCTATTCTGCTTTCAAGCTGCTGCAGTTCCCGTTCGTCGTGCGCACGACGCTCGAGTGTATTCGACAGATTTGATTTAAGGGTGCTGAGCCGGTTGCGCAGTTCACCCACCTGATTAATCAGATCAATCTGGTCGCGGCCAAGCTGATCGGCCCGGGAACGGTGTTCCTGCACCTTTTCGTCGTAGCGTGCGAGTTCATCCCCGGCCCCGTCAACCCGTTCCTGACACTGCTGGAGCAGTGTCTCACGATCGACAATACCGCGCTCAAGCTGTGAACGAAGAGTTATGCTCTCTTCAATCTGCTGATCAAGGGTGTGTACATCCTGATCAAACCGCACGATATTCTGTTTCGTATTGGAAAGACGTTCGTTGGCAATTGAAATATCACGATCAATCCGAACGATTTTCTCGTTGGTCTCACTCACCTGACGTGAAGCGATCTCAAGTTCTTTTTCCTTTTCCAGTGCACCAAGCTGCATTTTCTCTATGCGCGATTCTGCGGTAGCGATCCGGGCACGAACCGTTTCCCGTTGCGCTTCGGTTTCGGCCACCATTTTCCTGCGTTGCGTTACGGCACCGTCTAAACCGACATACCGCTTATGTTCATAGCCTACCTCGAGTGATTTGAGATCTTCATGGTAGGTTTTGTACCGTTTGGCTTTCTCGACATGGCGTGCAAGCATCCGTACCTGTCGGTCAGCCTCCTGCACCTTGTCGTTGATGCGCAGAAGATCCTGCCGGGTTTTCTCAAGCTGCCGCTGGCTCTCTTTTCGCCGCTGTTTGTACTTGCCGATGCCTGCAGCCTCTTCGAACAGAATCCGGCGTTCTTCCGCTTTGTCACTCAGGATGGAGTTGATCATCGTGTTTTCGATGGTAGTGTAGGCGCTGCTGCCGATACCGGTATCAAGAAACAGGTTCTGAATGTCACGCAATCTGCAGGGAACCTTGTTGAGTCGGTATTCACTCTCCCCGTTGCGATACACCCGGCGGGCTATGGAAACTTCACTGAACTCAACCGGGAGAACTCCCTTATCATTTTTAATGGTAAGAACAACCTCGGCCATATTAAGTGGATGGCGGTGCTGTGTTCCCGAGAAAATCACGTCCTGCATACTGCTGCTGCGCAGCTGCGACGGTTTCTGTTCACCGAACACCCAGCGGATTGCATCAACCACGTTACTCTTTCCGCAGCCGTTGGGACCGATAACCGCGGTCATTCCCGCGCCGAAGAGCAGTTCCGTTTTGTCGGCAAATGACTTGAAACCGAAAATCTGAAGCTTTTTGAGAAGCATTCGCCTGCCTTTCAGATGATGGGTGCCTCAAATAGGGGGTTTTTAGCTAAATACACCACAGAGTGCAGTAATACTGATTCAAGATACAATATATTGGGTTTGTAGTCAAGAAAAACTCCCGATAAAATCCTGTGCCTGAACGACATTCTCTTAAACGGTCTTTTTTCAATGTATTTCATCCAACAAGGTTACCCTTCACGGCACTCTTTCTATATAGTGTAGATAAATTCAAGTCTGTATACTACATATAGGTAGTCGACATTTCAAGCAGGAAATAGTACCCTAAGATCTTTTTTTTTGATCGTTTTCACTGAATTAAGGTGTTTAAGTAGTAGAAACCGGAACAATCAAACGGTAGTGAGCAGAAAATCGAGAGATATCGTCCGGCAGTGAATTGAGAACAAATGAAACAATTTTGTTCATTCCGGTACTAAATTAACTTGATTGGTAGTATATTATAATAGCTGGACTTAATTCACCTACATTCAACGGGGGTTACAGATGAACCGTAAGGGGACTCTTTTTTTGCTGGTGCTCATGTTTTCCATCGGGAGTTTCGCGGAAGATGTCGCGGTGTTTCCAGTTATCGGCGTCAATGCCGACCGCAGTTACATCGATGCATTCGGCATGCTGCTCGCACGAAAGTACGAGACTGTTAGCGGTCTCACGGTTTTAGATCCGATCAAATCGGGCAGAGCGATCGGGCAGGACAGCAGCTACACTACCGCTGCGGAAAAACTCGGGGTATCCGAATACATCGAACTAACAGCTATCGGTCTCTATATGAGTCGTAAAGAGTACTATGAACCGATGCGGGGCGATTCCAATTCCGGCAAGGTGGTTGTCGTCGTTAAAAATGAATTCAGAAGCGATGATGATGATGATGACGACGACGATGATGATATAAGTGACGATGACCAGCGACTTCTTGACAACAACAAAACAGTCGTTACCGCGATCCGCAGAGACCGCAATGGCAACATCATTCACAAAGCGGAACTGACACTCGTGACCTACGGCGACCTCGAAGAGGCAAGCGACCGGCTGGCCACCGCACTCTTCCAGCGGATTACCACCGATGAGGCGCGTTCCCTCACCAACATCACCCGGCGTGAAGGGATGGGACATAACAAACTCTTTGCAGAAAAAGTTTCTGGCATCAAAGTTGGAGCGTACTACCCGGTTGTTCTCGAAGGAACACTCGCTTCGTTTACCACGATCGGGTATAACATGCGCGTTGAAAGCCGCAAATTCTTTATTGAATTCGGTGCCAATGCCCGGATCCCCAGTGCAATTGCCGATGATTCGAAACGTAAATACGGAGGGTTCGCTCTCGAAGTGGGAGCAAGCTACATCTTCAACGATGGCCCCCTCGGACTCTATGCGGGTGGTGGTGTTATCCCTCATTTCAACTTTGTCACCATGTTCGATACCGATGGATCAACCATGGGGCTGGCTCCCTATCTGCAAGCTGGAATTACCTTTCCCCGTAACTCGCGCACCCGGTTTTTCGTTGATGTCAGGATTGCACAAAACGCCCTTCCGATCGCCACAAATGTTGATCGGTATGATTACGACACATATACCGATATTGAAGGAACGGAAAAAATTCATCACCCGTTCGAGATCGGTATGAATATCGGCATCGGCTGGTAAATTCGGGACTTTCAATACAGATTCTTCCTGATCCATTCTTTTGCAGAGACGTTGCATGCAACGTCTCTGCCTCTTATATCGAAACCCCGCCGGTATCTGTCTGCAACAATCTTTCCTTTGACTGTCCGGTTTTCATTACGTATATTTAACGGGTTTTGCGCAGATTGCGCCGGCTACCGAAAGCGAAGCCCGCGCCGAACCCTGCGGATTTAATAATGAATTATGCCGGCCGAAAGACTATGAGCGTGGTGATAAGTCTTTTGGCCATTTTTATACATACACCATACTCTACCGGGAGATCCAGATGCAGCTTGATAAACAAGCCGTAGCACTCAACGAGACCATACAAACAGCGAACCGGGCAGTATATGAACTGTTATCTCAACGCGGAAAGGCGATTTTCTTTCCCAAACTCGGCATCCTGAGTCAATCGGGGGAAGCTGCCGGAAAAAAAATCAATGCCACCATCGGCATCGCCCTTGAAGACGACGGCGGCCCCATGGTACTCGACTCTCTCGGCACCCTGGTCCAAACATCCAAAAACGACGGATTCTCCTATGCACCAAGTCCCGGCCGACCGCAGTTCAGGTCGCTCTGGAAAGAGATGATGGTGAAAAAAAATCCCGGGCTTGCCGGGAAATCATTCAGTCATCCGGTGGTTACCTGTGCACTTACCCATGGTCTCTCGATGGGAGGCTATCTTTTTATTGATGATGGTGACCGCCTCATCTCTCCTGACCGGTACTGGGAGAACTACGATCTGATATTCTCCAACGCCTACAACGGTACGATCAATACGTTCCCGATGTTCAATGATACCAACCGGTTCAATCTGGCGGGACTGCGTGAACAGTTACTGGGTACTCCGGCAGGCAAAAAAATAGTGGTGCTTAATTTTCCGAACAACCCCACCGGGTATACCGTCACGCAATCCGAAGCAGCACAACTCCGTGCCCTGCTTATTGAAGCAGCGGAGGCGGGTAATGCCCTGGTTGTTTTTATTGACGATGCCTACTTTGGTCTTGTGTATGAGGAAGGAATACTGCGGGAATCTATCTTCCCCCTGCTGTGTGATGCACATGAGCGTATCCTCGCGGTAAAATTCGACGGTCCCACCAAAGAGGATTACGTGTGGGGATTCAGAGTCGGTTTTATGACGTTCGGTATTAAAAACGGCACCCCGGAACTCTATCAGGCACTTGAAGCGAAACTTGCCGGAGCAATCAGAGGAAATATTTCCAACGCTTCCAACATCAGCCAGGCACTTCTGTTGAGTTCCTACACCAGCCCTTCATATGCTGATGAAAAAAAAGAAAAATATGCAACGCTGGAGCGACGTTTCCGGAAGATAAAGAGCCTGCTGGCGGCGCATCCCGAATATGAGGAGTACTTCAAACCACTCCCGTACAATTCAGGATACTTTATGTGCATCAGAATTAACTCCGGTAATGCCGAAGCTGTTCGTAAACAACTGCTTGAAAAGTACAATACCGGTACGATCGCACAGAACGACCTGCTGCGGATCGCTTTTTCGTCTACCCCGCTTCCGCTTATCGAGACGATGTTCGAAAACTGTTACCAGGCGGCAAAGGAATGCGCCGGATAATATCCGCTTATGCGACCCTTCGATAGCACGTCGATCAGGGGGATCATTTTTGATCTCGACGGTACGCTGTACCGTATGGAGTTCTTTTTTCAGCCGCTGATGTTTTTCAGTATGCTCCCCCGCCCGCTGCGTCTGCTGCGTTTTCTCTCCGAACGCTCAAAACTTGCCGGGACCGATTTCGGTACCGGCGAAAAATTGCTTGCAATACTCTGTACCAACCTTTCCGCGACTCTGCACATCTCCCCTGAAGCAACCCGGAACTGGATTGAACGTCGGTTTTATCCTGCATTTATTGCAGCGATGCGCTTCCAGCGACGGGGACGCCCGGGTTTGGTCGCACTGTTGGACAAGCTTCGCGGGCAGGGAACAAAGCTTGCGGTACTCTCCGACTATGATACCGTTGAAGAACGGTTGCGTATGTTGCGTATTCCACCGGACTGTTTTGATCATCTGTCATCGTGTGAATCTGCGGGAGCCCTGAAACCGGCGGTACGACCATTTCTGGAAATTGCCCGATACTGGAATATCCCCGCGGAACAGGTACTGGTTGTCGGCGACCGTGAAGACACCGACGGCAAAGCGGCACGCAGTGCAGGTATGCAGTTTCTTCAGATAGTTGACGGGAGAAAACATCGACCGGTTTCGGATACCGTTGTACCATGGCCGGTATTGCGTGACCGGTTATTGACTCGCTGAGAGGTTGTCACTCAGAAACCAATCTGCAGGTCGAGTATATATTTCCGGAGAGTTACCGCGGTACCTTTGGTAATTGTTGATTCTCGTTGACGCTTCCCCCGCCCACACACTCACTCCCCGAAAAACTCCGCACCCATTTTCTGTTCCAGTGCATCAGAGGAGAGCGACGGGATAATACTCGGTAATGATCCCGGATAGATGGAAAAACGTTTAACGGAATCACGAATGGTGAGATCGTAAAAATCATAAAAGCGCAACGTTTCACCGTTCGGTTCAGGTTCCCGTGCGTAAAACAGTATGGTACCTTTATCTCCCGCCGCATGCAGGCGCAGGCCATAAATGGCAGTTTGTACTTTTTTCTGAAGAAAATCGGTGACACTGTTCGCTGCGTGGCCCCCCCTGCCGGAGTTTCCAATCATCTGCAGCGAGAGCAGCTTGAACCGGTGGAGCAGTTCCATCGCAGGGATGAGGCTTATAATCCGAAAGGACTGACGACTGTTCACCAGGGATTTTTCAATGTCGTGCCTGGAGGAAACCACCGCATCGAGCAGAATCATCGGTGGTTGCGAGGTGTAGTCGATGGTGAGCGATGCGGGAAACCTGATGGAAGGTAATTTACTCACTTCGTTTTCAAGGCTGTCCCACGCGAGGTGCAGCAGTTGCTCCGTTGCTCCGGAAACGCCTTTAATCGTCAGCACAATGTTACTGAAGCCTCCGTTGCCGAATCGTGGATACGCCCGGTTGAACGCAAGTTCCGTCTCGACTTCAGTACGGAGTTGCCGGAGCGCCGCTTTTGCCTCTTCAATTCGTACCAACCTCCGGCGGGAGCGGGAGCGGTAGCGACGTGAGGAATATTTCCGTACATATTCTTCAAGTACCTCGATCCGTTTGGATTGCATGGCGTAGTCAAAAGCAGCTTCAATCGAATCGGCGGTGGACATTTTTTTTCCGGGAGGAAGTGCGCTAACCGGTTGTTCCGTATCGGTCCCTTCCCTGCCTTCCATGGCGAGTCGTGCGCGCTGACACCACTCCCGGTCAACCTGATAGTAGTCGCAGTCGTCAACAAACTGCCGCAGGGATACCGCATCACCCTTATCAACCGCTCTATTGTAGTAAAACCGGTTTTTGAAGGTAAAATCCGCTTTGCGGTCCTCGTACGAAATCTCGATCAATGAATCGAGAGATCGGAGTTTCCTGTCGATATGCCGCAGTGAATACCGCAACCCGCTCCGGTGGTTCGGATAGGCATTCAGTAGACTATCCATAGAGGTTTGCAGATAGGTTTTTGCCGTCTGTACCTCCCGGCGGGACATTTTTGACAAAGCGAACTCATCGGCAGGCAGACGCTCCGCATACCGGGTAAGTGAGGAAACAACCGGGATCATTCCTTCCAGAAAATCACACGAGGCAATTACCCTTCGGATCGAATCAGAATGTACTTTCCGGTTTTTGCGGTAGCGGGTGTTGTATTTTTCGTATTGGTACCAGTTGGCCGAAATACCCTGCAGCTCCTGTACGACCTCCCGGTAATGCTCCGCGGCATACTGTTTAGCGGAGCGTTGCCATGCTTTCTCCACGAGTGCAATGACCGAATCGGCCTGTCGCCGTTCCCGCCTCGCACGACGAATGAGAAAAAAAGCCCCGACTCCCGCCCCTGCCACTGCACCAATAGTCAGAATTGCCGCAACAGGGGAACTCTTTTTCTGTTCAGGTTCGACCGGTACGCTCCCCGGGGGGAGGTCGGTCTGCAGTGATTCACTGATAGCCGAGCCGATCAGAAAGACAATGAGGAATCCGGTAAGGAAGTAACGTGGCATGTAGCAGCAACCGTATTCAGTTTGTAGCTGTCATCCCTGCGAAGGCCGGGATCCAGCAGAAATGGTTCCTAACGCAGTTAGCTGTTTCGGGCCCCGGCCTTCGCCGGGGCAACGTTAGGCAGTATAGAGTGCAAGAATTTATAAACCGGCTCCATCGATCAGTATGATTTCGCCAGAATAACCCGTTGCTTCGACGGCTCACCGGTTATCACACACCTTCCCGCTTCGGGAGTCTCCCCGATCGGAATACAACGGATCGTGACATTGAGATCATTTTTGAGCGTTTTCTCAACTTCGGGTGATCCGTTCCAGTGACAGCGCGCGAAACCTCCGTGCACTTCAGGTTTGTTTTTATTTGCAGGAGTAAAAAAGGCGTACAGTTCCTCTTTTGAGTCGATATCCCGCGTATTCGCATTGCGGAATGCAGATGCCCGTTCAAAGAGGCCGTTCTGGATTTCGTCAAGCAGTCCGGTGATTCCAGCCACGAATTCATCGGTCCCCTGGCTGTACCGTTCTTTGCGTCCCCGGTCACGGCGCCCAACGAACACGCCACCCGCCGCCATATCCCGTGGCCCGATCTCGCAGTACACCGGCACCCCTTTTTTGATCCACGACCAGACCTTCTCTCCCCCGCGTCCTTCCCGCTTATCAACAATTACCCCGAGTGTTCTGCCCCAGTAGGTGATCTCCCGCAACCGGGTGGCGATACTGTCGCAATATTCCATAACAGCACTGTCTTCATCGTTGCCGTGCACCACCGGGAGGATAACGATATGCGAAGGTGCAAGCCGGGGAGGAACGACCATACCGTCATCATCGGCATGGGTCATGATCATACCGCCGATAAGGCGGGTCGACACCCCCCACGAGGTGGTCCATGCGAACTCCTCTTTACCGGTGGAATCGAGAAATTTTATCTCCGATGCCTTTGAAAAATTCTGCCCGAGAAAATGCGACGTTCCCGCCTGCAGTGCCTTGCGGTCCTGCATCATTGCCTCAATGCAATAGGTGGAAACCGCTCCGGGAAACCGTTCACTCTCCGTTTTCTCGCCTTTTATCACCGGCATCGCCATGTAGTTTTCCGCGAAGTCAGCATAGACGTCAAGCATCTGCATCGTTTCCTGCACGGCATCATCAGCAGTGGCATGCACCGTATGCCCCTCCTGCCACAAAAACTCCGCGGTCCGCAGAAACAAGCGGGTACGCATTTCCCAGCGCACCACATTAGCCCACTGGTTAATAAGCAGCGGCAGATCCCGGTACGACTGCACCCATTTTGCAAACATCGCTCCGATAATGGTTTCAGACGTCGGACGGACAATATACGGTTCTTCCAGCTCACCAACCGGAATCAGGTTGCCATTGGCGTCGGCTTCGAGCCGGTGATGGGTAACAACCGCACACTCCTTGGCAAACCCCTCAACGTGCGCGGCCTCTTTCTCGAGAAAACTTTTCGGAATGAAGATGGGAAAATAGGCGTTCTGATGGCCGGTTGCCTTGAACTTGCCATCGAGTACCCGCTGAATATTCTCCCAGAGGCTGTATCCCCACGGCTTGATGACCATGCAACCACGCACCGGCGAGTTCTCCGCCAGATCGGCTGCTTTGATGACCTGCTGATACCATTCGGGGTAGTCTTCACTGCGGGTGGGTGATATCGCTGTTTTCTGCTTGGTAGCCATAGGAACCTTTCACCTGGTGAATCATTTAAATCTCCGGCCCCTTTATGGTGGCCCTTGTCGCGCGCCCTGATCACGGTTTGTGCTCATCCCCATCAAGAGGTGAACCCTGCTTAATTAAACCGGATGCTTCGACGGGAACGGTGGTGACTGAACTGCCGGATCAGATACCGGAGAAACAACCTGTTGAAAATAGTAACTACTCAGGTATTCCGGGGCAATGTTTTCAATACGCTCGTGGTGAGCTAGTCGAACCATGAACCCGTTTTCATGTCCGCATTATCCTTCGACAGGTGGTACACTGAGCCTATCGAATGTGCTCAGGATGAGCGGAATCAACTGAGTAATTACTGAAAATAATTCATTTGAAGTCGGTTTGGTGCTTTTTTAAACTGACACGGGTCACCCGATACTCGATTACGGAACGAACACGGTCCTTTTTGGGGACAGGCTCTGTCATATGCCCTGCCCGGGTTGGTTTCACCCGCCGCGGTATGCTATTTTGGGGTACCCCAAGCCTTTGCGTCCGCGAGGCAGGCCCCTCTCTTCGGGAGTAGCAGCATGAAAGATAAAGTCGAACGATCAAAAAAAACAGGCCTGCCCCCCGGAAGTCTTATCCCGGTCGACGAAGAACAGCCGAAAGCCCCCCGCATTACCACCTTCGAGTACGATGAACACCAGTGTTCCGAGCAGGAAAGTCAGGGTATCGATTACAAAGCGACCGCCGCCACCTCAAAGGTCGTATGGATCAATATTGACGGTCTCTCCGACACCAGGCTGCTCGAACAGATCGGAATCGGATTCGACATTCACAATCTTACTCTCGAGGATATTCTTACCGTTGATCAGCGACCGAAGATTGAAAATCACGAGGACTATCTTTACATAGTACTGAAAATGATTCACTGGGACACCGATCGGGCAGACATGGATGTTGAGCAGATAAGCCTCCTGCTGCTGCGGAATGTGGTATTGTCGTTTCAGGAGAAACCGGGAGATGTTTTTGACCCGCTGCGCGAACGGCTTCGGCGGGGTACCGGCCGCACCCGCAGGGAGGAATCGGATTACATCGTCTACTCTCTGATGGACGCGATCGTCGATAATTACTTCAACGTGATGGATCGGCTGCGCCAGGAAATCGAACTGATCGAAGAGGAGGTAATTGACGAACCGGAAACATCAACCTCGGTTGCCATTCACCGGATGCGCAACCAGGTGGCAATGCTCCGGCGGTCCATCTGGCCGCTCCGTGAGGTATTGGGTACCATTCTCCGGTCGGAATCTGAACTGATCAGACCGCACACCCTCCCCTACTTCAGGGATCTGTATGATCATACCGTCAAAGTAATCGAAACATTGGAGATGTTCCGCGACAATCTGGCCGGACTGCTCGACATCTATCTCTCTTCAGTCAGCAATAAAATGAACGAGGTCATGAAAGTCCTTACCATGATCTCGACGGTGTTCATTCCACTAAGTTTTCTGGCGGGGCTCTACGGAATGAATTTCAGGTATATGCCTGAACTGGATCATCGCTGGGGATACCCGGTGCTTCTTCTGGTGATGGCACTGCTGGTGATCTTTTTTCTGCTGTTTTTCAAACGGAAGAAATGGCTATAGATTTCCCAAAAAAAATTACCGGCCTCACCACCTCCCCCTGAGGGGCAGCGGCAAAAGCCGGTAACCGGTCCAGGTTACGCACCAACCTTAAAGACCTTTATTCACTAACCCTTGTCCCGGATATTTTATGAATAATGCCTCCTTTCTCCGGTCGAATCAGTGACCGGAAGAACCCACAAACTGCGCGCGGATGAGTACATTTATTATTGCTGACGAAAGACCGATTGTATCCGGCTACCGTAGCGACTTCATAATTACGATATCATCCACCCAAAGCCGAAATTCACTGTTGTCACCTTTTTTTACTTCAATCCTGAATTCCGCCACCCGTTCCCAGTCAAAAACATTATCGACCTCCCGTTGTTCCTTATCGTCCCAGTAAGCGCCCCGTTCACCGAATTTTTCGAGAGGTATGGAGATAAGGGTCCAATCGGTGGTAACCACTCCAAACCAGCCGATCTCAAGACGAACCACCGTTTTTTGCCGGTCGTTTTTCTCTTCATCCACCAGAGCGACCCATGCCTTCTCATTCCCCTTCGCCCCCTTCACCCAGAATTGCAGTGCCCCTTTATGATAGAGGGATTTGAGATTATAGACACGTTCATTAAGACAGATTGATCCACCGCTGTAATCGTCAGGATCAAGATCAAACTGAAGTGCATATTTTCCTGTATGTGCATTACCCCTGACTACCGATACCGATGACGATGCAGGGTAGGAATAATTAAATCCGTTATGAGCGCATGTCTCGTTGAAAAACCAGTCAAAAACATCAGAGCGTTGCTCTGCTGCTCCGACGTTCTTCTGAAAAAAAGGTATTTTGAAGCTGTATGCGGAGCAGGATATCAGAAGAAGTCCGAAGCAGAATCCTGCAAAAACCGGATGCAACCCTCCACCTGCCTTTTGTGTATTAAAGTTACGCATTGCCGTGCACTCCCTCTTCTGCCTGTCTCTAAAAATCAATATACCCATCAACGTTCTTCCATTATTGTCTGAAACCGCTTAAAATCGCAACATTTACATATCAAGTAAAATGTTAAGTCATTTATGAATGCCATTATGAGGAATACTGCCTGAAAAATGAACCATATCTGTTATGAGAATATATTTTCCCGACTGGATTCTCTCCACCCTTCCCCCACCTTTCCCTCCCGGTTTATGCAAAAAACGGACATTCGTATCCTGTGCTCCCTGAGTATTTCCGCATTGATAAAATCTTTCACATTTTAATCGTTCTGAATACCTCTGCTGTTTAAAAATATGAAGATTTACCAGGGTGAGTGAAAAGAAACCGGCATGAGGAACCGGTATCTTTATAACAGTGCTAAAAAGGACAACACACTGTATCCTGAACTTCCGGATAGTGAGGGTGATCAGGAAAACCGTACCCGCCGTAAAGGAGAAACATATGAGGATGTATTCCGGAATACTGCTTGCAGCTACCTGCCTATTGATAACCTTTCCGGTGATGGGGCAAACCATCATTTCCGGAAAAACAGCAGCAGAAACGGTGAAAGGTGAAATAACCAGTCAACGGAAAACAAGCCAACCGTTGCTGTTACCGCTCTTCGGGGAGACGGGTAAGGGGGAAGAACTGAATATTCATTGCATACAACCGGTCAGTTTCGGGTGTGCCCGCTCCGGCGATATGGACGATTTCCTGACACACTTCGTTGATTTTCTTTTCGATAGCCGCAGCAGTATCCCTGTTCATTCCGAGAACCGCTACCTTGAACAACCGGTAGAGCGGATCGGTTGCGGGAATAATGGATTTGCCCAGATCAAGAAAACGGCATAACGCCTGATAGGCGGCGGGAGACTTCCGCTCAATGCGGATGGTACTATCACTCTTTATATAATTGCCATCCTTGTCTTTCTTTATGAACTTCAACTCCTCAAGAAGCGTTACGGCCTCATCAATATCCCTATCGGTCAGCTCCGTCCGCAACAACCGGGCAAGTCTGGCACGTTCCTCTCCATTGCGGTTACCGAAATTGCGGAGCAGCGGCAGCAGTTCACGTACAACCGTATGGTGCCATTGCGCCATATATCCGTACTCGTCGATCTTCAAAAAATGATCTTCCGTTGAAACAGGTATCTTCCGGGTCGCAAGTATCCGTGCGTAGAAATGTTCTTTGTCGAGATCGGTTACCGCCTGGTTATACTGGACCAGAAGCAGAAAATAGTCTGTTTCGCCGGAGGAGAGTCGGAGGAAATCGGCAAATCGCCGTGCCGTGCTGAGCGACATTTTTTTCCTGCCGTCAACAACAACTTCCTTGTAGTAACTGGGAGAACCGCATTCCACCCGTCGGAGGATTTCACGGATAGAGAGTTTCGGGTTCTCTTTTCTAAGTGTATCAACACGGTCGCGGAGAAAATGACGGTAGTCGAGGTAGGTGTAAATACTCATGAGATTTCCACTTCCGCTGCGGGACAACACCCCTGTTGCCTCCCTCCGGCAAGTATGCTCATAGCAGACAGACGTCAGCCATCCCGGCCCCGACGTGCACCCTCCCGGTAGTCGGTGGGAGTCGTTTCGGTATGCTGCCTGAACACCCTGTTGAAATGAGGGATACTGTTGTACCCTACCGCAAAGGCAATCTCGGCAATAGTGCGATCGGATTCCCGCAGCAGCCGTTTCGCCTCGGTGATTCTGATATCATTGAGGTACTGTTTGAAATTCATTCCGTATTTCTGCTGCAGCAGCGTTGAAATACGCGGCAGACTAATGCCCGTCTCCCTGCCGACACGATCAACCGAGAGTTCCGGCACCTGAAAGTTTTGGCCGATAAATTCCACCAGCCGTCCCGCAAGTTCATCTGAGTGATTTACGAGGTTAACATGATGTGCCGGTTTTTCAACAGCGACCCCACTCACCCCGCGTCGACGACGCACCAGCAGCACGATAGTTACCATCAGCATCCATAAAGCGGCGCAACCCAGCATCACCCCGTTAAATAACCGGCGATCCCTGACGAATTCGATCCGACGTATTTCCATTCGTTCGGGGACCTCAAGAGCCCCCCCCGGTGTATTCTGGAAATCGAGCGCCATGCAACGGGTATAATCCGGTTGTTCCGGTAGCGTGAGGAAACGGGGACCAACGAGTGACTTCCACCATGAAGGAGTCGAGAAATCTCTGAAAGCAAGGCGATACCTGCCGACACGCGGTTGGGTGACCACCTCTTTCTCGGTATACCGGAGGGTCTGCCAGTTATTCGTATCAGTAAAGTGCTCAAACGTTTTGAGATACAGTATGAACGACGTCCCCTCTTTGAGCCGGACCTCCAGATCAAGAAAATCATACCTGCTGATATCGAGATATTTTCCTTCGGCGTTTTTATCAAACCAGAGCGTGAATCCGGAAATCGGCTTGATTTGCAGATTGTTGTTGACCATTTGAAGCGTGTATTCAAACACCAGCAGGCTGTCGGAGAATACCGGGAAGGTTCCGAGTGATCCGCGGGTGGTATCGGTATAATCAACATACGCTTCGGCTCTGAAGGGTAACTCCCCCCCGCCGGCGGGCAGCAGGGTGAGTCGCGATGCGGGAATGAGAATAACCCCGAGAAAAGCGAGAACCGGAAGATAGAGAACAGCTGTTTTTTTCATTTTACCAGAGACTGCAGGTTGTTGACATGATAACCGACCGTTGGTGCCTCGTGAATAAGGATACCACTACCATACTGCGCACTGCCGGTCCGTATACCGCGACCTGTTTATCGGCAACCACTTGAACGGAAGTAATCACCCCACTGTCACCACCTTGTATTGGTGATTGAAAACCTATGCTGCGTTGTACCTGCTTTGTAATGCGGTATGCAGGCAATCATCACAAAGGATTCAATGGAATATAGAATCTGGTGAATGGCGGCCCAAATAAAAACCTGAACAGGGATCAACGCATCACTGTCGGCTGAACGTATCCAGGAAGGTACGCTTTGACCGGGAAGGCCGCCAGATAAAACCGCATGACGGGCACTTGATCCGCCGCTTCCCGGCAAGAGTCCGGAATGGCGCGAAGAAAAAAGGATCATAGTATTCCGTTTGTTCATTTTTACATTTGGGACACTCTTCAGGAGGACGCCCCCATATTTTAACGAAGAAATCCTGAAGAGATTCCAGGGAACTCTGCCGCCGGGAATGTCGGCGGCGTGTATGGTAATGACTCATGACAGACCCTTTCCGTCCGGGGTGAACACCTGATTACCCGACATGATTCATACTACCGATGCAGGCAGAAAAATCTGCATGAAGGTCCGTTCCGCAAAGAGATCGGTCATTCCCGCGATGTAATCGGTAATTATCCGCCAGGTCGGTGTTTCAGCAGTGTAATTGGTATTACGGATGAAATGGAAGAAGGTTTCGAGCAGCGGTGCTTCGCGGATAAGCGCGGCAACCAGTGCTCCCTCGTTCCCGTGCTGTGTCTGTACCAGAATTTTTTCGAGTTCACAAAAAAGAATATCGATAATACTGACCGCTTTGCGGCTTTTCCGGTCAACTTCAGGATGCATGTAAATATGCCGGTAATTGAACTCCTTGAGCATCGTCATGTAGGTGAACACCTCGTCACTCATTTCGATTGCATCCTTCCCGACACTTGATGCGATGGTATCATTGACGAACCGCCCGATGATCTTCCCGTTTTCCGCACCGAGGTTTTTCACGATTTCGGACGGAATGTCGCTTTTGCGGATCAGTTCAGCTTTTATCGCATCCTCCAGATCCCTTCCGAGATAGGCGATCCGGTCGACCAGGCGTACCAGACACCCTTCAAGCGTGGCGGGATAACAGCAGCGATCGGTAATAATCTCGAGCTGCCGCAGATCACGGGAACGGTCGGGAGCCACCATCCGCTCGAACCGCTCACCGCAATGAGTGATGATTCCGTCGCGTACCTCGTAGGTAAGATTGAGACCGGAACCGTAATTGGTAAGCATGTCAACCACCCGCAGACCGTGTACTTCGTGCTTGAATCCCTCCTCCACGCCCCTTTTACGGAGCAGATCGTCGAGCACCCGTTCACCGGCATGGCCGAACGGCGGATGTCCGAGATCGTGCCCTTTGGCGATCGCATTGATCAGATCGGTGTTGAGATTGAGACAACGGCCGATCACCGAAGCAATACTTGACACATGAAGCACATGTTCCATCCGAGTGCAGATATGATCGTTGTGTGGCGAGAGAAAGACCTGCGTTTTATGCTTGAGCCGCCGGAACGGCGGCGAATGAAGAATTCTGGTCTCATCACGGGCGAATTCCAGTCTGAACGGATCCCGTTTGATGGGAAACCTTCTCCCGAGCGACTCAGAGCTTTTTTTCGCGAACGGACTGAGTTTCTCCTCATCGGCCAGCAGAAACGAACGGATATTGAATTCAGGATTCATATTCCTCCAGAAACGATGCAATAAAGGTGCGTTGCGCCTCATTTTCCACGGCGTTCCGAACAGTGCGTACGGTCACGATCGCTTTTTCGGCGCCAAGATGGAGATAGGTCCCGACCAGACATGCAAGTACCATTCCCGTCCGCCCGACTCCGGCGCGGCAGTGCACGCATACCGGCCCGTCACCGGAAAATGAGGTCACACACTCTTTAATCATCTTTGAAAAATGCTTCTCGTTTACCGGAATGCCAAAATCAGGTATGGCGAAATACCGCCACTCAATGCCGAATTCCTCGCAGACTTCAGCGACCGGCCCTTGTGGCAGTTCAAGGGAAACCAGCAGTTTCACCCCTTCCCCCGCAAGAAATTCAATATCGTGCCGGAGTGCGACCGTGCTGCGGATACCCCCGCCCGGCAGATCACATCCCGCCAGCCGCTGCGGAATCACCCAGGAAAAATTCATCAGTGCCATTGTATTCCTTCGTCATCGGAACAAAATCGGTGTCCGTTGTGTTCACCGCCGTAGGGACACACGGCCGTGCGTCCCTACGGGATTATTTGACCACCCTGACACCCACCGCCATCAGCTGGTCCTTGCTGTTGAATACGCCTTTGTCACGAATATAATTAACAAACAGCGAGGTATCGAAGGTGCGCATCCGAAAGAGTGCTTCTACCCCGAACTCCTGCGACCAGTAGGGACCGTCGCCACTGTGCCGTATCCCGAACAGCGATTCACCGCTGAGCAGAAGCGCTCCCCAGTTCCATCTGACAACACCGTACCGTGAGGTAAGCTTGAAATCGTGCAGATAGTGCGGTCGTGAAACGGTCATCAGCTTATACGGTTCAATCAGTCCGAAAAAATCTGAAATGTAATAACCCCAGGTGAACGACCCGATAAACCGCCCCCATCCGTTCCACGAGGAATCACTCAGGTACGTTGCGGCTGTAGGCGGATTCCGGTGATGCGGCGACGACAGGCTGATGATTGCCTTGTTCCAGTAGACAATCGGGTCGGGTGGGCGCTGATCGATGTAATGATGGCACCGGTGATCAAGGCCGACGGCGAGGCAGACGGGATTAAAACGGTATTCGAAGGTCGGAATTACCGCATACGACATCGAGTAAGGACTGAGAATAACATTCATGTGCGACTGGCTCAGCCCCGCTTTGAGTTCTCCCCGGAACATCCAGTAGAACCGTTGCCGGATACCTAAAAACGCGAGATCCACATTCATATTCGCTTCGGTATTATATACCTGCTTGAACTCACTGTTCTTGTGCAGGGCGAAAATGCGGTAATCACCATCGTACCGCGCCTCCTGAAAAACGGTGAGATTATCGTTGAACCAGTCGTAGACAGGGTGTGCGGCAGCGGCAAGAGCTACAGTGAAAACCAGAATGCAGAGTAACGTCCTGTTCAATTGCGGTACCTCCTGATGGTAACAGCCGGTGATGCAGGTGATTATTTTTCCCGACCGGTACCGTCATCTGCATGTACTGGCGGCAAAACACCAAATATAACCTGTGCAAATCTGGCAGTTGTTACTTCCCGGTACATCTGCAACACCATGACCGCCTCCCATCCTCCGGGGTTCCGCAGCCGTTACCGGTCGGAGGGGGTAAAAGGTCTGTCGGAAAGAGTCCCGAAATTGTATATTTATCAGCTAAATAAAGAACTACAATAAAATGAATTTCTGATCGTACTATCAATCCCATGCGTATACTACTGTACTGCTCATTACCGTTCATTACTGCCTTGATCGGGTGGTTTACAAATTTTCTGGCCGTGAAAATGATATTCCGGCCACGTCGTGAAGTCCGTATTGCCGGAATACGCATTATCGGCCTCATTCCCAAACGGAAACATGACCTCGCCGTTAAAATAGCCGAGACCATCGAGAAGGAACTTATCTCCCATCGTGATATCAGGGAGATACTCCAGACCGAAGAGTTTCACCTGCATACCGGCAATGTCATTAAAAAAAGAATCGACTCGTTTGTTGACGAGAAACTCTCCGCAAATCCGCTGCTGTCGATGTTTCTTACTCCGGAGATTTCCGGCAAACTCACCGACATGCTCATGGAGGAGTTGCAGAAAGAGATCCCCGGGTTGATCGATTCACTCTTTGAATCGGTTGAGAAGAAAATTGACTTCAGAAAAATCATCCGCAGCAAAATCGACGGTTTTGATCTCTCCCGTCTTGAATCGATCATTTATCAGATCGCCGCAAAAGAACTCAAAGCAATCGAGATATTCGGCGGAATCCTCGGGTTTGTCGTCGGCCTTCTGCAGCTGCTTATCCTCTTTGCCGGGGGAGGGGTACATGTCTGACCATACGGCGCCACGCCTGTTGCTGACGGCACTGCTCGGTGCAACCCTTCTGATTTCCCCGTTGCACGCGGCACGGCTCACCACCACGATTTCCTCCCGGAAGCTTTCGGTGGGCGATCTGATAACGCTCAGTGTCAACCTGATTACCGCGAAAAACACCGTGATCACTCCCCCACCCACCGAGGAAGGATTCGGTACTATCGTTGTCAAGGAATGGAACGTACATACTGCGGAGCGCGAACAATCGGACAGCAGCACGTACGACTACGTCCTTACGACCTATACGCCCGAACCCTGTACCATTCCGTCGCTTTCGTTTACTCTGGAGCACGACGGTACCTTAGATACCTTGTTCACCGATTCGATTCCACTGCAGGTTCTCTCAGTACTGCCGAGCGATACAGTAGATCTGATGGGGCTCAAACCCCCGCTTGCCGCCGGGAAAGCTCCGCGGTGGTGGATCTGGCTGCTCGGGTCAATAGCGGGTATCGCCGCACTCGTTTTCGGAGGGATCTATCTGGCGAAACGGCTCAGGAAGGTCACACCGCCACCACCACCGATTCCCCCGTACGAGGAGGCGATTGATGCCCTGGCCGAACTAGGGGTGAAGAAATATCTCCAGCGGGGACTGGTGCGTGAATATGTCTTCGAACTTTCGGAACTCTTCAAGCGGTACATTGGCAGACGGTTCGAGTGCAACGGAGAAGAGTTCACCACCGAAGAGATGATCGCCTGGAGTGGTGCCGCCGACCTTCCGAAAAAACAGCGCAAATCAATCGAGTGGTTCTTCCGTGCCACCGATCCGGTCAAATTCGCCCGTTTGATACCCGACAGTGCCACAGTGGAACGATTTGAACCCGAGGTCAGGGATTTTCTTGAAACGACCCGGCCGGTGGTCACCCAGGAAAACAGTGCCGAAAACACTGCAACACCCGATACCGCTCCCACCCCGGACGTTCCCCACAAGGAACCGGGAGAAGGCGCATGAGGTTCAAGGATCCCTGGCTGCTGCTTTTTCTGGTGTTCTGGATTCCCATGATCTGGGTCTATATCCGCAGAGAACGACGATTCAGACCGGCAATACGATTTTCCGACCTTTCGATCCTTAAAACCGCCCCCGTTTCGTTTTTCGTCAGGGCACGGCATATCCTCTTCGTCCTGCGCTGCCTCGGGTTCGGACTTTTAGTGGTGGCGCTCGCCCGCCCGCAGAAAGGTCATACCGACCAGGAGGTTTCCACCGAAGGGGTCGACATCATGCTGGTACTCGACATCAGCGAAAGTATGCGCGCGCTTGATTTCCAGCCGGACAACCGGCTCGAAGTGGCGAAGAAAACCATACGCGACTTTATCCGCAAACGGACATCGGACCGTATCGGGCTTGTGGTTTTCGGGGCACGCAGTTTCACAAAGTGCCCGCTCACCCTCGACTACAACGTGCTCGATCAGTTCGTCAGCGAGGTTACCTTTACTGATTTCAGTTTTCAGACGGCCATCGGAACCGCAATTGCCACTGCGGCGAACCGGCTGAAGGAATCGACCGCGAAAAGCAAGGTAATCATCCTGCTTACCGATGGATCAAACAATGCCGGCGAAATCCCACCGCTTACCGCGGCAAACGCAGCGGCGGCACTCGGTATGAAGATCCACACCATCGGTATCGGTAAAGAGGGCAAAGTGCCGATTCCCGTCCGAGTGCAGAATCCCTTTACCGGAAAAATCACCAGGCAGAAACAGATGATGGACAGTGATCTGGACGAAAAGACCCTGCAGGAGATCGCGCAGGCTTCCGGCGGTACATTTTTCCGTGCGCAAAGTGCGGAAAAACTCTCCGATATTTACAGCCAGATCGACGAAATGGAAAAAACCGAGATTAAAACAACCATTTACACCTCGTTTGAGGAGAGGTTCTATCCGTGGCTCTGGGCGGGATTCATCTTGCTTATGCTTGAACTCATACTCCTCAATTCACGATTCCGGCGAATTCCTTAGAGGCGCACCATGAAATTCGGCAATCCTGAATATTTTCTCTTCTGGCTGCTCCTGCCCGTTATCATCGGTTTCTTCATCTGGGCATATCAGCGCCGGAAATCGGCACTGGCCAGGTTCGCCTCTCTCGATCTGATCGCCAAACTGACCCCTTCTTCCGACCTCTCACGTCAGGTGGTCAAATGGACGCTGTTCTGTATTTTTTTCTTTCTGCTCGTGATCGCGCTTGTTCGTCCCCGATTCGGCGTAAAAATGGAGATGGTGCAGCGTAAAGGCATTGACCTTATCGTGGCACTTGACATTTCAGAGAGTATGCTCGCCGAGGATATCACCCCCAACCGGATCGACCTCGCCAAACACGAAATAGCCAAACTGATCGACATGCTCAAGGGTGACCGGGTCGGCCTGGTGGTATTTGCCGGAGAAAGTTTTGTACAATGTCCGCTCACACTTGACTACGGAGCGGCGAAAATGTTCCTTGATGCGGTGCGTACCGGATGGGTGGAGCGGCAGGGAACCGCGCTCGCCGAAGCCATCACCAGTGCCACCGAAGCATTCCGAAGTCAGTCGCGTAAACACAAGGTTCTGGTTCTGCTCTCCGATGGAGAAGACCAGGAAGGTGATGCGACGGCCGCCGCCAAAAAAGCCGCTGATGAAGGAATCGTCATCTACACAATCGGCGTCGGCAGCGAGAGCGGAGTACCGATCCCGATGAAAAAATCCGGCGGCAACGTAGTTTACAAAAAGGATCGTTCAGGCAATCTGGTGATGACCCGTCTCAACTCCATGATGCTTGAGAAAATCGCCATCGAAGGGAAAGGCCGGTACTTTCATGCCGGATCGAATCTTGAACTTTCACGTATTATCAGCGAGATCGCTTCGATGGAGAAAAAGGATCTCGGTGCGAGTAAAATCACCACCTACGAGGAGCGGTATCAGATACCGCTGTTTCTTGCACTGCTGCTGCTGCTGGTCGAATTCTTCATTCCCGAGCGCATCAGGCGAAAAAAGGAGTGGAAAGGACGGTTTGAATAAATGAAACACCTTTGCTGTACCGCACTACTGCTCCTGCTGCCGGTGATTCCCCCGATTGCAACCGTATTTGCCGATGAAGTGTACTCCAAAACCGAAGCGGCTAACCGCCTGTATAAACAGGGCAAATACAAAGAGGCACTCAAGCTGTACGAAGATGCCCTGCTGCTCTCCCCGTCGGAAACCAATCTCAAGATGAACAAGGGATCAGCACTTTATCAACTCGGTGATTATGAAGGCGCCGAAAAAAGCTACCAGGGAGCACTCTCCGCCAAAGAGAAAAAAAGCAGAGCGATCGCACATTACAATCTCGGCAACATTCTCTTCAGAAAAGGAGAGAAGATGCAGCAGCAGGGAGACTCCAAGGCACAGGAAGAGTATAAAACAGCACTCGAACATTATGTTCAATCCCTGGATCTGCAGCCGTCCGATCACGATGCGAAATGGAATCTCCAGCTTGCACATCAGCGCATTAAACAAATGGAACAACAACAACAACAGCAGCAGCAGCAGCAGAATAAAGACAACAAGGACAATAAGAAGGACGATAAAAACCAGCAACAACAGCAGAAAAACCAGGATCAGAATCAACAGGAAGATAATAAGCAGCAGGACCAGCAGGAGAATCAGGACGAAAAGCAGAACGATCAACAGGACCAGAAAGATCAGCAGCAACAACAGCAGCAGAACGATCAGGATAAAAAAGAGCAGCAGCCGCAACCGCAGCAGGCGGAAGAAAAGAAGAGTGACGATCAGAAAAAAGAGGAAGCTGCCCGTATTCTTGAACTGTACGCCGATGATGCCGACTCTCTGAACAAACCGGTCAAAAAAGGGATTGGACGTCAGCAGCAACCGGAAAAGGACTGGTAACGATGATCGGAAGAGATATCAGCTTCTCCCCCTTTGACTGCACCACCGGAGGCGGTCTTGCGCTCCGGGCGGTATTTCACGGAGTTGAACGGAAAAATGCACCCTGTGTCATTTTCTGTCACGGATTCACCGGACACCGCCTCGGACCGGGATACCTGTTTGTAAAATGTTCACGTGCACTGGCAGAAGCAGGAATCACCTCGGTACGATTTGACTTCCGCGGCTCCGGGGAGAGTGAAGGCGTCTTCAACGAGATGAACACCGCCACCATGATGGAAGATCTCGCCGCCATCACGAAAAAGGTACGAAACCGGTTTGCTCCTGAACAGATACTACTCTGTGGTCACAGTTTCGGAGGTATGGTCGCCGCACGAAGCGCTCCGGCACTGGGGGCCGACGGTCTTATCCTGATCGCTCCCGTGGGTGATCCACAGGGACTCGTCCGGCGCCGGAAAGACCTGCTCGAGGCGGGCCCCAACGCCACCGGTTTTTATGAAAACGGCCCCCACGAAATGAGTCTCACCTTTCTCGACAATCTGCAGGGTTTCGATCCGGCAGAAGAATTCGCATCCGGATTCACGGGAGAACTCCTACTGCTGCAGGGGGACAGTGACCTTTCCATTTCAGTTGATGAATCCTATCGGTACATTACCGCCGCGCAGCAGGCAAAGATTCCCTGCTCGTACCATGCACTACCCGGAGCCGACCACAATTTCTCCCGGGTTGCCGATGTACGAACCGTAGTTACCACTATTGTTTCGTGGACAAAGGAGCTGTCTGTTGAATAAGCGTCCGGGTTTGATTTTTTTACTGCTCATCCTACCGGGACTGCTCTTCGCGCAAGTCCGGTTTTCCGTTACCACCGAGCGCACCCGGATAGCCATGGGAGAGCAGATACCGGTTCTGGCGACACTGGTCACCTCCCGACAGCTTCCCGCCGACATCGGCATACCGGCGGTACCGCCCTCCGACGCCTTTACGCTGCTCAAGACCCATCGACAGCAGTCCTCTTCATCGTCGATACAGATAGTAAACGGCAAGGCCACGCAGAAGAATGAAATCACCACGACCTTCTACTATTTCATCTCACCGAAAAAAAACGGAAGATTTGTTTTTCCCTCACTGACGATAACTCTGGACGGAACCACCTACACAACCGATCCGCTTTCGTTCTCGGTAGCAGATGCACCGGTACAAAATCCCGATATCCGTGCATTTCTCACACTGGGTAAGAAATCGCTGTATCCCGGTGAACAGGCCCTCCTGACCTTCACCATCGCACAGCGGCAGCAGGCACAGGGAGCTACCGACATCGGCAATGGATTCAACGAGGCACTAGGCAACATCGATAAGAGTTTCGGGAAAAGCTTCGCACTTACCCGCTTGTTCACCAATCAGGTAGCGCGCGGTTCCGAACGGATCGACGGCGAAATGTACAATGTCTATTCACTTAAGTTTCTGCTCTTCCCCCTTGCCACCGGAACCTTCACCATTCCGTCCATCCCGTACGTGTACCAGGAGCTCCACCGCAACCGTCGACGTTCGTCGGACCCGTTTTTCGACGATTTTTTCGGTGGCGGTTTCTTCGGCGGCGGAGTACAGTCCGTTCCTAAAACAGTGCTTACCGCACCCCTGAAAATTAAAATCAAAGAACTGCCACCCGCCCCGGCAGGATTCAACGGCGCAGTGGGAAAGTTCTCGCTCACCGCATCAGCAGATCCGCTTGAGGTTCCCGCTGGTGAAGCGGTAACCATCAAGGTGCAACTCAGGGGGAATACCCGTCCGGGAAGTATCGGCGACATTACCATTCCCGCCGGTGATGAGTATGAACTCTTTACTCCGGAGAAACAGGTGTCCACCGATACCGGCGCAACTGGTATTTCAACACGTAAAACCTATAAATACCTCTGTATTCCTAACAATGAAGGTACGCTCACCATCGCCCCTGTCACCTTCACTTATTTTAATCCGGGTTCGGCTTCCTACGAAACAGCAGCCTCCTCACCTCTGACAATAACTGTAACCAAAGGTAAAGGTGGAAAACGGGAACAGACCCGCTACCTCACGCAAGAGGACATCAGGGAAGTGGGCCGCGACATCCGTTACATCAAGACAAGCGTGAATCTGAAGCACCAGACCCGCTACCCCTATCGTGAGCTACTGTTTTTCCTGCTGTTTCCATTGCCGATCATACTTCTGCTGCTTTCAGTTCTCTATCGTTTTCAGTCAAAACACCGGGACCGCAACGCGGCAGCAACCATTCGCAACAAGGCACTTGCAGCAGCCTCTAAAGAAGTGGCACACCTGAAAAAACAGGGGGCATCGCTCGCACCCGCCGACTTTCTCGGAAAAATCGCCGTAATGATAGAATCGTATATCTCCCGTAAGTTCAGCTTCCCGGCAACGGGACGTACCCTGGATGAACTCAGAGAGGAATTGCTCGGGCATACAAAAGACGAAAAAACAGTTGCAGAATTGACTGCATTTATTGAACAGCTCGACGGTTACCGTTTCGGTGGAATACCACTCGACGATGCATCCAGATCAGCAATACTCGACCGTGCGATCGTCTTTCTCTCCGGCCTGGAAAAAGGGACAAAAAAGGGTAAAAACGGTATGAAAAACGCAGCACTCCTCCTTATGGTACTATTTCTTTCCAACGCTGCCAAAAGTGCACCGGTTGAGCACTGGTTTGAAAAGGGGAATCGTGCCTATGCTGACGGCACCTTCGATTCAGCTGCCGCATTCTACGAAAAAATTATTGAATCAGGTACCGACAACGCTGCAGTGTATTACAACTACGGCAATGCACTGTTTCGCCTCAAGAAACTTGGACCGGCACGACTTGCCTACGAAAAAGCATTGCGTCTTGATCCCGATGATCCCGACATCACCGCAAATATCCGTTTTCTGCAGACCAGCATTGTTGATCGGGTTCCGGAACCGGAGCGAGGATTTCTGGATACGATTCTATGGAAACTGCATGTCGCTTTTCCTCTCATGGTGCAACTCTGGGTCGCTTTCGGACTTCTCTGCGGTCTTGCCCTTTTAATTTCTATGAGTTTGTTCGCTCCACACAATATCCGCCTCTGGTTGATCTATCTTTCGGTACTGTTCGGACTTATTTTTACCGGCGTCGGCAGTTCCATCGGGGTTAAAATTTATACCTCCGAGAAAGTATCCTTCGCAATCGTTGTTGATTCTGCGGTGGATGCGAAGAACGAACCGAAAGGTTCCACGATACTCTTTACCGCTCACGAAGGCACAAAATTCCGGATCAGAAAAACCGTCGGTGACTGGTCACTGGTGAGCCTCCCCAACGGGGTCAGCGGCTGGGTTGAACGGAAATCTCTCGGCGAAATCTGACCTTCAGCTGATTTACAGTACCCTTCCCTATACGATTTCACACGCAACAGAGCATTTTCTTGCCTTGCCATCACCGAGATGTTACACTGGAAAAGTAGCTTTTTTTACATGAAACGGCACATTTTCCGGATATCACATGCATCTGAAAAAAACTCTGGGCTATATTTTTACGGTTCTGTTAACCGCCACAGGAATTATTGTTTTTCATCTGCTTCTTTCCAAGGAACCGACCAATACGCTGTCCACACTTCTACTCCCGATGGTATTACTTTCCGGACTTATTGTGGCACTTCTCTACCGTTTCATTCTCCACCCCCTCCACCTGATAGAGCATGCGCTTCATCACAAAGATCCATCCGGACTCGGTGCTCTCAGAACCACCTCCGGAAGATTCGGGCTTCTAGCGGATCTGGTTGCGGAATCATTTCAACAGCGTGAACAACTCCACCAGGAAGTGCTGGTGCGCAAAAAGACCGAGGCGATGCTTGTACATCAGGAAAAAATGTACCGTGGACTTTTTGAATCTGCCGCGGATGCGCTCTTATGTGTTGACTCAGAAGGTACGATACGACTTGCCAACACGGCAAGCCGTGAGTTATTTAAAGTTCCCCCCTCGGCGCAATCATCCTCGCGACAACTTACCGGGCTGTTCGCTAAAGGCGTACCGGGAGAAATTACCTCGTACCTCTTATCTCTCGGTGAGACGACCGAACCGATGAAAATGGAGTGCGATCTGCAGCAGTATTCGGGAGAGCGGTTCAACGCGGAACTTCGGGCGATCCCCCTGCCGATACTTGCCGATGAGCCACTCTGCCTGCTCTATATCACCGACATCACCCAACGAAAAAAAACCGAACTCGAAAAGCAACGATTGCAGGACCAGTTCGAAGTCGTATACAAAATGGAAGCGATCGGTCAGCTCGCCGGCGGAATAGCTCATGAGTACAACAACATCCTCGGTGCTATCGCAGGCTATGCCGATCTGATACGTCAACGATACTCTGCCGATGAGCGGTTGACAAAATATGCGGGGATGATTCTCAACGCCTCGAAACGCGCCTCGGAACTTACCCGCAAGCTACTCATCTTCGCACGGAAAAACCGTCTCAATCTTGCTGATTTCAATGTGCACGACGCAATCGAAGAGGCAGTTGACCTTCTCAATCATACCGTGGAGAAAACCATCAATATCATCAGGAACGACTCTGCACCCCAAGCCTTCATTTTCGGGGATGTGAGCCAGTTCCAGAATGCGGTAATGAATCTTGCGCTCAATTCGCGGGATGCAATGCCCGAAGGTGGTACGCTCACCATTGTAACTTCAGTGGCGGATGTCGACCGGGATTTTCATCACCGACGCGATTTTTCGGTCGCTCCCGGCAAATATGTCGCAATTTCGATCACCGATACCGGATGCGGTATGGAGCCGGATGTGCTGTCACACATATTCGAGCCGTTTTTCACCACCAAGGATATCGGGCAGGGCACCGGGCTCGGGCTTGCAAGCGTTTACGGAACCATACGAAGTCATCACGGATTTATCGATGTGAAGAGTAGTCCGGGTGAAGGAACCACCTTTACCCTTTATTTTCCACTGGTGGAACATGAACCACTTACGACAGCGGGAGCAGTACAACCACATACTGCCGGACGAGGCGCGATTCTGTTTATTGATGATGAAAGTATTCTTCGCGATGCCGTGCGGGAAATGCTCACCCTGATCGGCTATACCGTCACCACCGGTATCGACGGTGAAGATGCCATCTCGCTTTTTTCTGCGAATCCCGACCGCTTCGATCTCGTCATTCTCGATATGAAAATGCCCGGTATGAGCGGTGTGGAATGTTTCCGCAAGCTGAAAGCCGTCAAGCCTGATATCCGGGCGCTTTTGTCAACAGGCTACAGTATCGATGAGGAACGGCAGAGTCTTCTCAACGAGGGATTCACCGGTATCATTCAAAAACCGTATGTCTCCTCTCAGCTCGCCCAGGCAGTGCAGGCGATACTGCCTCCCGACGCAGGCGAAAAAAAACGGTGACGGAACCGCGTTCCGCCACCACATGGAAAAAGCAGCTAAAGAAACGTTTATTTCGTGATCGTTACCGGCTGTGAAGCGGTTATTCCGGTTCCATCAAGCCGGACAATATACTGTCCTGCGGAAACGCCCTGCATTCCGGCGAAGTTGACAGGAAGGATATTGAGTCCTGCGGCGGCTTTTCCGCTGAACAGATTGCCCACGCGACATCCCGCGACATCAAACAGGTTGATGGAAACATTCTGCGGCTGTGTAACAGAGTAGGTAATTTGAGACTGATTCACGGAGAGTCCACTGAGCTGTTTTGCCTGACGACCGGCAAACACCACCGGGACCATCTCGAATCCGAAATCACCGTAGGTAGCACCGGCAAAAGCGATTTCGTAAAGTTTCAAATCAGCATCCTCTCCGTCTTTGACCTGTATTTCGATTTTATTGAGCGCCATAGCACCATCGGTGGCCCAAACCAGGTCATTTTCATAGCCATACGACCATTCCGCTGGCTCTATCTGCGCATAGGTAGCGGTGGTGGTTGCTTTTGCAGCAGTAAGATCAACCTCAAAACCATAAAAACCCCAGTCTTCTCCCGCATCCATGTAGTCTTTGGTGATCAGATTGAACCGCACGGTACCGGAACCGCTGGCAGATACACTAATGCCGGTGGCTTTCGTCACATCGATAAACTCTGTCTCAGCGGCAAGATTGAATCCGACAGTCGCATATGGATACTCATCGGTACTGGTGGAAGTGGTCATGATCACATGCAGAAACCGTTCATCAGGATCGATAGCTGAAGTTATTTTGCTTTTAATTGCGGTGGTATTGTCAATTCCACTGATAATACTTGATCCGGCATCAGCTGTTCCGTACCAATACCCCCCACCTGAATATGCTTTCCCTGTACCGTTTTCTATTACCCCTTTGGCTGCCCCAAAGGCATTCTGATCATCCTTGTCCCCGAAACGATTGGTGAAATCCTCGATCACCGCCGGCAACTGAGCCACCTCTGCCGGCGTGAGGGCCGCAGCGGCAAAAGAACAGACAACATATCCAAGGCAAAGTACCAGAATACGCGCAGCAGAAAGCATATACCTACTCCTTTTTAAAATGGAAAATTGCTTGCTGGTTCAGGAATCGAATACTGTAATCCTTTGATTCTCAAAAGAAAGCATTCTGATCCGTATTTAAATAATCACTTAAAATACTAAGTACCACCAATATAGCTCGTAATAAATGCATGTGCCAACATCTTTGGCAAACTGATACTATAGTGGTAAAATTTTCGGTGAGGGTGCGGAATATCACTATCGATCAGGAATAATGATGAATAGAGTAACCGAAAATTTAATCGATTAAAATACAAATTGGTGGTATAATAACACTACGACTTCTGTCGAGTGCTCCCGAAAAAAAGCTTCCTATAATAGACAAGCATGTTTGCAGCAGCAGTAGCTATTTATTTTTACATGGAATTTTACCATTTTGGAGAACATAGTCCCCGTAGTATTCGAACTATTAGGGGTGAAGTGAAATTTTATTATCTTTTTTTATACCAGCGCGAATCAACAAGAGAGCATATATGCGTCATTCCGTAAGCGGGGTTCTGCTGATTATTGCAGTCCTGCTTGGTGCAACAACTGCATCCGGAAAAAAAGCCCGGCTTTCCGGTACATTCAGTATCGGCAACAAGGTCCTTCCCTCCTCGCTTGACCCGTACAGTATGCGCCTCACTCCGGAACGACGCTGCGGAACAGCGGCCGTACTGGTGCGTCTTTCAGTTGAGCCCCCTTTCGCTCCTGCCCGGATAAGAGAGTTTGGTGGAACCATTCTTCGCATCAACGGTGGGAATGTACTCATTTCCTGTCCGTCACGGTCAGTGGAAAAAATTGCTGCGCTCAACGGTGTGTTACACTGTTCGGTATCCGTTAAACCGCTGCCGCAGATGGACAGCGTACTGAAGCAGTGCAGAATCGCCCCCATTCACGGTGGACCGGAGGTTGGCGGTTTTTCCCGCTCATACACCGGCAGAAACGTTGTTACCGGCATACTCGATTCGGAATTTGACACCCGCCATCCGGCATTTCTCGACAGTAACGGACAAACCAGGTTTTTTGCTCTCTGGGATCAGAATGATTCCACCAGCAGGAAAAACAACCGATTCGGATACGGTACCATCAAAAACAGAAATGAACTCCTTAAGGATACGACATTCGGTCTGAGCGGTGAAGGGGAAGTACATGGGACGCACACCGCCGGCACCATGGCGGGATCATTTTCTGCAACAGGTTACAGCGGTGTCGCACCGGATGCGATCATCATCGGAGTATGCTATCGAGGCAGTTTTGAAATTTCTGAAGGTCTCGCCTGGATCTGCTCGATTGCCGACTCCCTCAAGCTCCCCTGTGTCATCAATATGAGCATCGGTATTGCAAACGGTCCGCATGACGGCACCTCACCGGTTGACCGGACAATCGACTCGCTTTCGGGACCGGGTAGAATTATTGTCGGGGCGGTCGGCAACGACGGCGGAAAATACTCACATATCAGTTTCCCTCTCGGTGCCGGAGAAACGAGAAAAACCTGGGCTCTCCCGTCGGTTGATTCCTCAACCACCCCGGCAAGCAGTTATCTTGGTGCCGATTTCTGGGGAGAACCGGGAAAAGTGTTCACCGGCGGTTTTCTCGTTATGGATCGACGGACGTTCGTGTATAAAGAGAGCGGCAGTAAATTCACTACCGTACTCTCCCGGGGCTACGGTATTGATACCATCCCGTGGAACAATGCCGACGGAACCGTTGATACACTCTACATGCAGTATGCTGTAGCGCGTTCCTCCCTCTCCAATAAAAAACCGCATATGATTGTTGTGGCCTATACCACCAACCCCCATCTGCAGTTGGGAATTTCGATCACCAACCCCTCAAGATCAGAATCACTCCTTATCCATGGGTGGAACAGCAGAAAAGAGTCGTTCCACAATTTCGGTCTGGATGGCTTTGAAAGAGGCGACTCAATGTACACCGTCAATGAAATCGGCGGGACGGCCAAGCGCAACATTACCGTTGGTGCGTACTGCGGGCGCACACAGATACCACAGTGGAACGGTACCCTTTACCCCCACGACAACACAATACTCGGCGATATTTTCGTCTCGTCGGGAGTGGGACCAACCATTGACGGAAGAATTAAACCGGATATCACCGCTCCCGGCTGGTCGGTTATTGCGGCACTCAGCAGAACCGCGCCCAGAACATGGGAGGAAGTTGCCGTGTGGCCGGATACAGCAACACTCCTTTCACGGTATGGAGGAATGACCGGAACATCGATGGCGGCACCCGTTGTCGCAGGGATTGTCGCCCTCATGCTTGAGGCAAAACCGGATCTCACGCCAGAAGAGGCTAAAACAATACTGCAGGAAACAGCGGTAACCGATACGTTTACCGGTCCACTCGCTACCCTGTCAAACAAATGGGGTGCCGGTAAAGTTGATGCACTCGATGCCCTGACCGAAATTCTCGGCAAACCGGCAAGCACTCTCCCACTGGTCGTTCCGGAGCTACCTGCAGTTTCATTGCACTATCGTTCATCTGCCCTTACCATCGCAAGCGGAAAGAGCCTCGGTACCGCAACCACCATTACCTGCTCTGATCTGCTTGGGCGTACGATACTCATGCAGCGCCTTGGAAATCAGCTAAGCAAAACCATTCCGATCACCCTCACCAGTGGCCTCTATATAATCCGGTTATTCACCGAAGGCGCCACACAACTGATTCAACCGAAAATCCTTGTTGTCCCGTAAGGCATTCAAGCTCAAAACGTCTGTACCCGTTTGATGTAAAATACCCGGCCCGATCCCCCCTAAACCGCTACCTATATTATTGGGCTGCATATGGCTGGAGCGCTGTAAGGAGGGCGGAAAAGGACCTGGGAATTATTTATAATGTGACAGAAAAAAAAGCTTTATTGATTAATTTAGGATATATTATGAAATGATAATTTGGCTGATTACTGTATTCAAAACAAGTGGGGAGCTATGTCTGTTCAAAGGATGATGGTAGCATTAACAGAGTTTAAGCGATTAAGCACAACTGCTGCAGCAACACTAAGCTTGTCACTTATCGCAACATTTCTGACCGTTGTCCCGGCAGGGGCTCAACCGGCCAATGGGGCCAATAAATTCCTCGGGAACATTACTCAGCGGGGACAGGTCCGTTCAGATTATCTCAAATACTGGAATCAGATCACCCCGGAAAACGAAAGCAAATGGGGATCGGTTGAAGGATCCCGTGACCGGATGAACTGGGGCGGTGTCGACCGGGTTGCCGATTTTGCAAAGCAGAACAATATCCCATGGAAATTTCATACCCTGATCTGGGGATCTCAATATCCAGGCTGGATCACCGGTCTCTCGCAGTCCGAACAACTCGCTGAAATCGAGGAGTGGATGGACGCCGCTGCAGAACGATATCCCGATGTCGATATGATCGACGTGATCAACGAAGCATACGAGTCAAACGGTGGGCGGCATGCACCTCCCCCTTTCAAGAACGCTCTTGGTGGAACCGGCAGCACCGGATTCGACTGGTTTGTCAATGCCTTTAAAATGGCGAGAGAGCGCTGGCCAAAGGCGATTCTGATATACAACGACTACAACACCATTGAATGGAACAACGAAGTCAACTGGCAGGTAAAGATGGCTCAGGCCATGAAAGATGCCAATGCCCCTATGGATGCCATCGGGGTCCAGGCGCATGATGCCTGGAGAGTTGCCACCAGATCGGTAAAAAGCAATCTTGATAAAATCGCGGCAGTCGGTTATCCTATTGTCGTTTCCGAATATGATATCGGTCAAAATGATGACAATGCTCAGAAACGGGTTATGGAAGAACAGTTCACCATGTTCTGGAACCATCCAAAAATTCTCGGTGTCACTTACTGGGGCTACGTTGTTGGTCAGACCTGGCGTAACGGTACCGGACTGATGCAGTCAAGCGGCGCTGAACGCCCGGCTCTTACCTGGCTTGTCGATTTTGTCAAAAAGAACCCTGATCCTCCCAACGATTTTCCGGATATGCTCAACGGCGACGTGGGTATCAACCGGCCGGCGCCGCTCACCATGCAGAGTTCATTTACCGGTTCCAATCCGAGAATTGTACAGGTGTTCGACCTTCAGGGAAGAGCGATCGCGTCTTCGGTAATTGCCGGAAGAACCGCTCCGGTCTCCTCAATAGTATCGTCATCCGGCAGCTATATTGTAAAAATCAACAACGGTTGCAGAACGATCAATTCGATCCACTGATTCAAAGCTGATTCGTAAACAAACGGTCCTGCACTTCAATGAAGAACAGGACCGTTTGTTTGTATCATCCGATGGACAACCGGTAGTGCGGTTCAATGAACCTCAAGTTCTCAGTCTTCCTGCTTTGGACGTTTTCGTTTCCTGCCGTGAGAGCCGGATCGCCGGGTCGGTTTCGGTTCCGGCAATGCATCGCAGGTGATACGGACCAAGGTTTCCATCCGTTTACGGTCATCAAGCATTTCGCCCACGAGAAAACTGTTCCGTGCTCCTGGATAGGCGGGTGCCTCCACTAGTTCACTGCCTATAAACGCCCTTCCCGCTTCGGTCGATTTGACGAACACCTGGTTGTCGCAAACCAGTGCAACGACTTTTCCATTACAGTAGAGGGCATATTCACCAAACATCTTTCTGCAGGTGATCTCCCCTGCTTCTGCAACCTGTTCCGCGACATAGGTCATAAACGTAGTATCAGTTGCCATGGTTCATCCCGATTATAAGTTTCCGCCTTTAGTGGCATTGCGCGCAACAGCCGTCAGATGATTATTCCGTGCCGTCACGATATACCCGTTGTCAAAGGTATGGTGCACATCGGAAAAACCAGCTTCATGCAGCGATTCGGTAATCTGCTCTATGGTATAGATTGGGGACGCCTTACTGCAGAGTACCGCTACGGTTTTCCCTTCAATTTTTAGCAGATTCTACATTCTTTGCCATAGTTTTTACTTCGTCGGGAATTTTTTTTGATCTTCCGGTATGCAGGTTAAAAAGCGTGAATAGTAACTTCCCCTCGGCTGCGACCTTGACGTCATTTTTCATGATGGTAAAACCGACTCTTGTCTCTTTTTCCAGAACCTCGTCCATCCATGTGTACACGTCAATCGTATCGGAAAGGGTCAAAGGCCGCAGATAGGCGATCTCAATAGCACTGATCACCCAGACCAGATTGTTGTTCTTCAGGTAGTGCGCCAATTCCCCGCAAGAAGTTCGTGTTGCCTTATCCCAGGCGGCAAGTGCATACTCGATAAATCTGGTTGTATGAACGTGATTCAGAAAATCAATATCACTTATGCGCGGCTCGATGGTTGTTTTGAATTTTCTCACTATTCGTCCTCCTGCTTCCCTGCATTTCCCGGATCCGGCGGATCGTACGGAATACAGATACTCTGAAAGTAATTTATTCTTTCAGGAAAAACCTGTTTCACTATAAAATTCGTAATTGCGTATCTGCCGGACAGCGCCCGAAGTTACCCTGTGGAAAGTAAAACACACGATAACCACCATTCCTTTAAAATTGCTCGATACGATATAGTATATTACAACCGAAATTGGACGGTTCCCTTTCGCGATCGGCTTCGCGTCGCTGTCACGGTCATTCCGGAAGCGTAAGGAAACCGGTACTTTGTACAATCAGTACACTACCGGTTTCCCCTGTAGGGCTTGATGCAACTCGTGCGTACCACCAGAGCGACAGGCCCTTGAAATCCACAATCCCGTTCTGCACCGCTGCCAATTCTGCCGGGTAGTGTTTTACCGTTCGGTTTCGGTATTCGTTTTTGCCATTACGTCTGCCCTTGCGCCGACATGAGGATCCAGCACGACAATCGGGGATTATGCAATGGACGACATATTAACAGAGACAATTTCATTCTCAGACAGAGAGTACGCCTTTTCTGATCCTCCTCAGCCGAAAGAGATCGGATCCGGGGTGGTGAAACATATTCTAGGCAAAGGTGGCTCCTCTGTCGTGTATGAAATCTGGAACCCGAAACTCGACATTGTAAGGGCGGTCAAGCTCTGTCGCCCGATGCATTCGGAACGGATGCGACACCGGTTTGACAATGAAATCAAGATCACAGCGAAACTGCAGCACTGGAATATTGTTGAGATATACGCGGTGGGTGAATGGGCCGGTCTTCCTTTTATCGAAATGGAGAAAATTGACGGACAGAACCTCAAGGATATACTTGCCGCCCGTGGTGCTCTTCCGGAAGTAATTGCGACCGCAATCGGACTTACGATCTGCCGGGCACTCATGTATGCGCATAACCATGTTTATACGCTCGCCGGTACGACCCATCGCGGAGTGATTCATTGTGACATGAAGCCGGCCAATATCATGCTGCCAAAAAACGGCAGAGTCAAACTGATGGATTTCGGCATTGCCCACCCGTCGTCGATCAGTACCGCCACCTCCGGAAATCGCGGAGTAACCGGGTCACTCCAGTACATGTCACCCGAACAACTGCAATCAAAAGATGTCGACCCGCGAAGTGACCTCTACTCATTGGGAGTGATTCTCTATGAGCTTTATTCGGGGATCAAAGCATTTCCCGCGCAATCGTTACCGGAGTTGCTGCAGAAACGCGGCAGAAACGACACCGCTCCGCTTTCAGATTTCTGCCGGAATCTCCCCGTGAAATTAAGTTCAATTGTCGAAAAAGCCATGGAAACCGATCCTGAAATGCGGTATCAGACCGCCCAGGAATTCTATCACGACCTTTTAAAAACCTACAAAAAAAAGACACATATTCCACCGGAAAAACTCATCGCACGGTATCTCGATGGAGATGCTCTCGATAACATCAAACCAGCCCACGATATACCGTTCTATTGCAGAACAGCGGGAATTGCCATTGCTCCGTTTCTGCTGTTCCTCGCAATATATTCTTTTGTCAGCCGTCGGAGCGCAGCACCCGAGACCCACGAAATTACCTTCACCACCCCTGCCCTATCGAACGCATCTGCCGCCAAACAACCGGAGGTTGCTGCCGTACGGCAGTCCGAAGCTGTTCCATCGGATGTCAAAACGCCTAAAAAATCGTTCCCGCACAAAAAATATTCCGTTGCAGCAAGAAAAAACAGGGTGCCCTCCCCAATAAGACGTTCGCGGCAGTCCGCAGGAAGTACCGTCGCCGTTTCAGGACAGCAACCACCCGATAACGACGCGCTGCTCAAGAAACTCAGGCATCTGGTTGCAGCCGGAGAACTCACTAACGCACAGCGGATGTTCAAGGAAGTTCAGATAGAAAACGGAGAGTATCATCTTATTTATGCGGAGCTGCTTCTGAAGCAGCATCGATGGACTGCTGCATACGGTGAAGCGGATAAGGCATTAGGGGTACCCTCCGGGAGAGCGAACATGCGCGAAGCCGTACTGTATCTGAAAGCCCGGGCGATTACCGCTGAATTTGATGAAACGCGCAACCCGCAAACCGGTCGGAAGGCGATGGAGGCATGGTTTGACCTCAAATATATCTACCGTACCGATACCTCCCATCCGAGATATGCCAAAGCCGATGCGGAAATCCGCCGAATCAACGCCGAACTAAAGTGATCAGTCAAATATGAACGCGGAGCGAAAGATGAAATTGAGAGGAGTATACTGTTTACTGGTCGTTGTCGTATCGGCTGGAATTGCAGGAACGGCCACGGCGGAGAAACCGCAGATGATCGAACTCAGTGGTGAACTTACCGGAACGTTGACGGCAGGCACACCATACCATGTAACAGGAGACCTGTATGTCCCCCCCGGATCAACCGTTTCGCTCGAAGCGGGAACGGTACTTCTTTTTTCCGGATTCTCCGGACTTCATGTGCAGGGCACCCTCTATGCAAAGGGAACAACCGGTCGTCCGGTGGTGTTTACGTCTGAATTTGATACTACCGTTACCGGTGAGTCTTCGGTTACACCGGCGCCATTCGACTGGAACGGTATCGACGTTTATGAAAGTGCCGTTGGTACCGAATTTTCACACTGTACCATACGGTATTCCGTTTACGGCATACGGTCGCAAACGGAATATCTTAAAATAGCAGATTCACGCTTTAGTGATAACGGAAAATCAGATTTCAGCATCAGAGAGATACGGAAAGAGGTTGAGCGGAACAGACCCTTTTCGTACGGCAATTCCCAACCTACACTGACGCCCACCCCTCTCTCAACAACCATTGCCGCTTCTACGGCACACCCGTTGCTGTCTTCCGATCCCGGTATATCGGCACATCGAAAGAGTACACGAGTCTCTCCGGGCAAACAGGTGCTGCGGTATACCGGTCTGTTGCTTGGTGCCGGCAGCGGCGTTTTTTCGGTAATCACCTACCTCAATAAATACCGTCCGGCGGCAGGGGAGTTAGCCGACCTTTCAGAACTTGACGAACTTGAGATGCGCACAAAAACCTCGGAAGACTGGGAAGCAGCAAAGCGAAACCGTAACACTTATCTGCTGTATACCGGCGCCGGTGCGGGAGCCGCATTTCTGGGTTTGCTCGCCTTTTCAATCTCATTCTCATTTTAATACGCGGAGTTCACCATGACGGTTCAGAGAATTCAGGGTTTCGCGGTGCTTGCGGCAGCAATGCTTCTTGCCGTGCATTGCGGGAATCCCGCCAATCCTTTTGCAGATCTATCACGAGCCAAAGCTGCAGTATATGCACAAAGTTTTTCGGATAATGATACCGTCCAGATTTTCTCCTCCGGTTCATTGTCGGTGGTCATCTATCTCAAAGAACATATACAGAAAGTTACCGTACATATCGACCACAATCGACTCTGGTCAACACAGGACACAACACTTTCACTCGAAACGTATTCAGGAGACCCGATTACCGTCCCCTTCTCGTTTTACGATACCGGGTGGCAAAAGATAGAACTGCGTTCACTTCTGCACAATGGTGAATCAGTTGTTGAACGCTTTTTACTCTATGCCCGTTCATCGCTGTACCAGAAAACCGTCCGGGGTACGGCCGGTGATACCGTCACGCTCACTACCACCCCCGTTGCGGACGACGAGGTTCTCTATGTATGGGATTTTCATGACGGGACCGTTGTCAAGGAATACCACCATCAGACGAACGTCGTGTTGAAAGCCACCCCTTCGAGTTCAATCGGAGAGCTGTACGTGACCGATCCCCGGTATCGTTCTCCGTCGGTTGCATTCGCGATCGATAAAGGTGCGGGACCGGCACTTGCTCTGACCTGCATGAATGATTCGGTTGCCGGTGATACGGTCTATACAAACGAGTCTAAATTACTATTCAAAGTCGCCGTCAGCGGTACTGAACAGTTGAAAAAAGCATCGATCAACGGTGCATCTTTCGATGACATCCAGGTCAGGAGCGGTTCGGTTCTTATCAGCAAATCGCTCAACCGGCTCGATACAACGGGCGGCACATTGGATCTCCTTGTAAGCGCCACTGATGAACTGAACCGGTCGGTTGAAAAAACATTTGTTGTCCGATACGACAGTACCATTACTACAGCTCCTCCGCAGATACGGCTGCAGCATCCCGCCACAACCAATGATACCGGAAAGGTGATGCAATCACCACTTACGCTTCTCGGCACTATTGCCGGAACAATTACCACCCAGCAAGTGTACCTGCAGGTCATCGTGAACGGCGAATTCAACGGGGCGTGCAGCATCCTCCGTGACAGCACCGACTGGATGTACCCGATAGCACTGGATTCCGGATGGAACACCGTCCAGCTCCAGCTTGCAAGCGACTCATTGCTGACCGGTTCCATTCTTGCCGTCACCGAGGTCCATCTCGAATACCTCCCCGACGAAATCGACAGTACTCCACCGGTAATCAACTCGATAAGCATTAACGGCGTTTCCGTGGACACTACCGGAGAGTTTGTTTCCCTTGAAGAAAAAGTAACCGCACGCATATTCGCATCAGATAATAAAAAAGTAACTGCGTTAACCGTCGATGGAGCATCCGCCCTTCCCGATGCTAACGGATTGTTTTTTGAAAAAGAGATCGTTCTTACGCATAGCAAAAACGGCAGACAGTTTGAAGTATGTGCCCGTGACAGTGCCGGTAACCGCACCTGTACTACCATAACCGGCACCTGGAACCGTCCTCCCGAAATCATCTCGATGGTGATCCCCGCAACGCTCCCGGCTGATACCGTCAGTGTATTCACGATTCATGCAACAGATCCGGATTCAGATGCAGTCGTAACTACCATCACCCTGAAAAGCGCCGTGGTCGATACTGTTCTGACCTTGAACAGCGGTATCGCACGCTGGAAACCGGCCATTGGTGATACCGGCGCGGTACAGTTGCGGGTACAGGTGTCGGATTCCTTTTTTGCAAGTGTCGATTCAGCAGTTACCGTGCATGTATACCACCAGAATGAGGTTGCACTGCCGGTGTCGTTCCAGACGGTTAGCAGTGACTTTCCGGACTCGCTTATTGTGGGCGGTGATCCGCTGTCACTGCGTCTCCGTGTGGATTCGCTTACCGGAACAGCACCGTTCACCTATGCCGTATACCGTGACAATCCTCCGGTAAAAATGTACGAAGACACATCCCCGGAGGTGACCTGGAAACCGGTACGTGCCGACGCCGGTCTGCAGTCATTGCGGATACTTGTTCGCGACAGTCTCGGCTATTCAGATACGCTCGATGTCCTGATTACCGTTGTGGCACTGCCGGCAGCGACCATCCGTATTGAGCCGCACGCACTCACCGTTCAGGAGGGCAGTACTGCCGACTCGGTTACATTCATGCTCAGCGCTCCCCTCGCGGATTCAATCACCGTTCCGTATACCGTTACATTTACTTCCGCACAAGCTTCGGATATTTCCTTCGACTCCGCAGGCGCCGTCACCTTTGGCCCCGGGGACACGGTGGTGAAATTACCCGTACCCATTGCCGACGATGCGGATAGCGAATCGGATGAAACGCTGTCGATTGTTGCGACTGAGCTTCCTCCGCTTTCAGCCGGGGACAGTCTGGTGCTCGATCCTGATTGGTCGATGTGTGAAATTACCATAGCAGACAACGATACCGGCTCCGGCGATGTAGGGATCATGCTGCAACCAAGTACAATCCCCGAAGTACCTGAAATGGCGGTTCTCAGAGACTACCCGGCTGTTGTGCTCACCGAAGCGTTGCCGGTTGATATTACCGTAACCATTAAACCAACTGCCGCGACAACCGCGACCTTTGGTGCCGATTACTCCTACCATCAGAATCTTCTGGTTACAGCGGGCCAAACCACCGTCCCCATCGGATTGCAGCTCATTGATGACTTGCTGCGTGAAGGAACGGAAGTAATAGAACTTGAAATTATTGCGATATCCAACACCGGTGCGGCATTCATTGCAGATCAGCACACTACGCGAATTCAAGTGATGGACAACGACTGACGGTCACCGCCGGGATTTTCCGGTACAGAAGAGCGGGTATATTGACTTACGGTTGACCGGATTTCGATCTCATGTACTCCGGCTGCCCGATGCAGGGTGAGCGGGTGGGGGCTCCTGCCCCCACCGACACAATTCATTGATCATTTCTTCCGTAAAACGGTAACCGACCACGGCGGCACCGAAAAGGCTTTCCCTTGTTCGATATGCACCTGTTGCGTCTGATACCCTTCAGGTCCCGAAACCCCGGTTAGCTGCAGCTTTTTCATTGGCCCGTCGAACCCCTTTGCCGCAACAGTAACCTCTACCGAGGTTTGCGGATACTTGTTGATGAGCAGCAGACTTGAACGTCCGTCGGGCAAACGATTCATATAGGCGGATACATTGACATCATCGGTTGAGCACTCCATCAACGCTCCCCGCAGACTCATGGCGGCAAGTCGAAACGCCCAGTACGACGGGCGCGGCACATTCGGCCCCTCCGGAACGTCGCTCCGCGAGAGATACCCGTAATCCCCTCCTTCTGTGAACATGCTGTTATGGATGTTCCAGTAGGAAGCCTGCTCAATATTTACTCCTGCAAGCATACCGAGATAATCTGCCGCAAAGAGCGCATTGACGATACTGAGGCTCTGCGGCCCCGGATTGAAATCAACCGAATTCCATTCCGTCAGCCAGATCCGATAGTGTTTCCCCGCAGTGCCGTACTCCGAAAGTTGCTTTCGGAGCCGTGCAATAATGCCTTTGAGTGCCTGCGGCGCGGCAAGCAGGGCCGGATCATTCTCCTCGCCGCTCTCCTGCGGATAATTGTGTACATTGACACCGTCGGCGATATCCTTCGTATAATTGAATACCGTGCGGTTCCACGGGCTCTCCAATTCCCAGACCACCGTCACCAGAATCGACGGATCAACCTTTTTCATCGCACTTATGAACTCCGCCGCCCGTTCACCGTAGGCCTCGGCAGTGCAGTGATTTTTATGCCAGCTGCCGTAGAGTTCGTTTCCGATCTCCCAGTACCGTACATTCCGCTTCTTTTCAACGTTTACATATCGCACCCATGCGGCGGCCTCTTCAGCAGTACCGGTACCGAAGTTGACCGTAATCATTGGTTCGCACCCGGTTTTTCGGCAGAAGTCGAGAAACTCGTCGATATCCACGTTATGATCCTTCGCATCAAGCATTTTCTTCCAGTGGTACTCATCGGCACTGAGTCCGCCGGGGAAACGGATCACCCGGTGACCGACCGCTTTTACGTACGCGACACTCCCCGCCGAGAGCAGGTCTCCGTCCCAGTGCTGAGCGTTGATACCGAATATCCCCTCGTTGACCTTCGGAATGATCACCCTGGAGAAGTCGGCGGCAACGTGCACCTTTTTCCGTTCGGCTTCCTGTTTCCGCTCAACCGTGCGGGTATTGGTAAGAGTGATATTGTCGATCAGAAACGTACCGCCGGTCCCCTCTCCCGCAGGTTTGATATCGAGCATGATCACCCCGTTGAGATCAAGCTTCCCGTTGTGCCGGGCATCGGGAGGCTGATAGTAGGGAAACTTTTTAAATTCTCTGAAAGGCACGATAATCTCACTGCATCCTGCGGGTACACCACACGAAGCAATATAGAGTTCATTACCGGTATCACTTATCTGGAGATTGAGTGCCTGATATGCTTTTTCGGAGCAGACGGTCAGCCTGATTCCCCAATAGCCACTCCAGTCGCGCTCCTTCGCCGGCACAACGGAACTCCGGTATTCAAACATCACGTCACACCAGTCATTGAGACGGTACGTAACGGCAAGTGACTGTTTTCCGCAGCAATCGTCCTTCGCCGCCACAGGAGCGATACTCACGGTTGACGCCGGACCGGTACCGGTTGTCCACCCTTCATCTGCGGGATCTTCAAAATCGTGCAGCAACAGGTCGGGTGCGTCGGAAGTAAACGTATCCCAATAAACATCGGGATCAACATAGCCGGGAATCGCATCGAAAACCGCAATGTCCGCAAGGTATATACTCACCGGCGTTCCATCTGCCGTCGTGTTCTCGCCCCTGTTCACCGATAGCCTGATCTCATTGACCGCGCTCCATTCCATTTCGGCAAGCACTTCCGATTTTCGCTGTTCATCCCAGTATTTACCTTTCTCACCGAACCGTTTGAGGGGAATCATCATGTAACGCCAGACGGTATCAACCGCACCGAAATCCCGTAATGCCACTTTTGTCTGTACTTTTTTTCCATCCGTATCATCGTCGAGAATACCGAGGTAGACTGCTTCGCCGCCGGTTTTCCCCCGGCACCAGAAACCGATTCCCGCGGCAGGTGCAGCCCGCAGTTTCCGCAGGTCAACACTCTCCCCTTCTCCCCTCACGACCGTTACTCCCGAATAGTCTGCATTATCAAGGTAGGCTGCAAGTATCTCACGGTACGGCCCGGCGGTTCCCTTCTGAACCGTCCCGACGGTTCTTCCGCCATAGACGTATGAAAAGCCTTTCGCCGTGTAACCATTACCGAACCATTGGTAAACGGGATGTACCTCCGCGGGGAGTTCCGGCGGTGATGGTACCGTTTCGACGATCATGTCCCAGTATTCATCAGGATCCAGTTCGGCAGTCGCCTTGGTGACCGGTTCACCGCTTAGCGACATCAACCGCAGTTGCATACCGCATTGCAGCAGAAGTGCTGCAGCAAGTACCGTGAGAACGGTACGCCATATACCATATATATGCATCGGAATCCATCCTTTCAGAAAAGAAGTGTAACTGAACCGTACCGGAATCGGGGTCGCGACCTGAAGGGAGGTTCATGTGAAAAGATACCCCGATCTCCGGTGACGGACTACACCTTTCTGGGTGAAAATGTTGCGATTTTTATATCAAGTTTCATCTTTGCGCTATCCTGTAAGGCGACTAAAACCAGAAGTTGATTTTTTTCTCGGATAAATTGATATTTCAAGGAGATATGTGATAAAACAATTTGCAGAAACGGTTGCAGATTTAATATGTGGTGTTTATATTGGTGAAACTCAATTGTATATTTTTTTCCCTATTCCACCCCATTCCCAACGAATTCTTATGTAACGGTAAAGTTAGCCTATGCATACTATTGCCGATAGGTGCAACAAAAAACGTAAACTAGTATACTCTGAACAATATTCACATTAATTTGTTGGAAAAAACATGGAGATAATTTATCGTATTGCCAATGCAATATTTCTTACTTTCAACTGACCATTGTACTTCATCACACCTATGGAGCCCCTCTTATGCAATTACTCTCCAACAAACACAGTCTCCGTCTCGCGATGTTTCATGTAATTACTTTACTCGGAATGTTGCATGCAGAACGAAAACCGTACCTCCAAGACGGTTCCGCATTAGGTGGAGCATCAATATTCTTTATGGAATCATCGGCACGTATTATTGTTGATTCCGTCATGGAGCTCTCAATAAATTCTCCCGTCGATGCGGATGATTCCGAGATGAGTGGAGACTTTACCTTATTGTTCAACCCTTCACTATACAACGATAATGATCAAATTCTTTTAAAAAACGCACATGTCCGTTTTATCCTGAAAGATAATGTTCCAGTACTTACGGCCCTCTCGTGTTCAACCGTTTCAAGTAATTACAATGAGATGCGTAGCTCCCTTGGTAAACAAACTGAGGCATCTCCAAACCCTGATTCAGGATTATTCCGATTTACCTGTGGTCCACTCTACATGGCAGTACCACTTGATAACATCAATGTTTCGTTTGAAGATAATCGTTTGCTCCTTAAAGCAGTTCTGGTCTATATCGTCGACGATAATGATCAACTTTGCCGCATTGCTATTGATAGGGATAGCAGCACAGGGATTGTTCTCAATCCACTCCTACTCGGAACTCTACCTAGGCGATTTCATACCGTTGAAGACACGTTTTGTGTCACTGCCACAGCACAATCTGCCTCCGCCCATTCTTCATGTGTTTACCACCTGGCCAGTACCCGCGCTGATTTTTATACTAATTCGGGAAATAATACCGGAACATTAAGCGTCCGTCTTTCTTCTGAGTTGGACAACACGGTGGGGCCACTTTTTAAGGCAAATGTTGTAAATCGGCGCTACCTAGACCGAGAATTTACACTTGTAAGTTCACTTGAAAAGCCACTTTTTCTAGAAATATCAACTTCGGGGCACCTCAGGAGAATCAATTGGATAAAAACCGGGAAAATGAACCGTCTGGCGTTTCCATCAACCAGTATTTCTGCATCGTGTTGCGGATGGCGATTACAATTACACCGCGGCAATGTAAACCCGAAAGGAATCCAAATAGATTCCTTTTCTGTAATTACTCCCTACCCCTTTTCGGAGGACGGGTCGGGTTCCAGCGAATTGACGACACAATTCATCAACGGCTTCAGTGGCCTTAAGATTACCAACGATTCTATTAGTGATGCATTAATGTTTTCTGGAAACGCAACAGCCATACTCCCGCCATCGTTCCGCCTCACTACATCAAGAGGCTATTCGGTGACAAAATTACGAGATTGTCGCTTTACACAATCTTCATCAGGCTACAAACTACAATTTATCCGTAACGGCACCCTCTGTATTCCCTCGACAAAAAATATATTTTTTAATGAAAAAACCGATGTCGAAGCTGCGATTGACACTCTTGAACTGAATACCAGTGATATACAACGACTCCATGCATCCGGAACAATAGTCCGAACCTTCGGCAGAGCCCCCACCTCGAAAGGCTTATCCATACAGCCCACCTTAGCGTTACACGGTAGAATAACCGTTCGGTATCTTGCACATGATTTTCAGATATACATTGATCCGGAAAACGGTAAACCACTCTTTTCCCTTCCTGCCGGTGGACTATTTGACAATAAAAATTCCATTGGCCTTCCCAAAGGATCCATCGGTCTCTTCTCCGACCTTACAATTAATACACTTTACATCAAGGGCGAATTTGATAAGGAAAAAACGATTAGACCTGCAGACATACCCAATAGAATCAGGATTAAAACCAACGGGATGGATATAATGCAAACCAACAATGGGCCACGGTATATGCTTTATGCACCAAAAATAGCACTACTAAATGATACAACACAGTCAGGACAACTTCATTACTATGAAATCGCACAGGTAATGCTCGATAGTGATAAAAAGGTAAAGGCAATAAACGGTAATATAATGCTTGCAGACAACGAGCCAACTCCTGTAAACACGGTACTACCAGCATCAATCAATGCCGCATTCAGTTTTAATACCAGAAGTTTTTCAATTGGAACCCAACGAAGTACAATCGACTCATCGCTGCAAATTCTGATTGATGGTGCCGGTATGATTCTAACCTTCAATAAGCCGTTCGCACCTCTCGGCATATATGGCAACCGACTTCATCTCGACCGATTTCGTATAACCGCAACTACTGAGAAATCCTGGTATATCGACCAGATGAAAGGGACATCAATGAAATTGATGCAGTACCATGCCATCACACGTTCTGCAGTCAGAAAGACCTCAACTACCGAAGAAAAAAATAAAGCAGATGATCCGTCCCTTATGATTTTTACTAGTCAGGGAATTACAGTATGCGCTGATACAATTACCGGAGGTTTCAGTGTTGCAGTACCCGGATCGAATATTGAGATCACTGGAGATTTCCCTTTTATTCCAGTAAGAGGAATACGCAGCTATCAGGATATATCAATGTTAGTTAACAAGGACTACCCGCGCCCCCGTTTCACATCAATCAAGCCGGACAGGAAAAAACGGGAATCAGTTAACGCTTGTGAAATTGAATTCAAATCCACTGAAACATGGTTTGGTGTTGATACTGCCATCAACAGAAATAACACATCATATTCCAACCTTTATATCGGATTTTCCTTCAGAGAAATCAGCAAAGATAGCGTCATTATATTCTCCGTTAACGACTCGACAAAACCAGTCATTTTACAATGTTACTTCGACGGAAGCTATGAACTCAATTCTTATACCGATACCAATACAACCACTCCGATTTCCGAAGTTCCCAGCCTGCTCCGGAAATGTTTTGCAACACAGTAAACAACTCCACCCATAGGGTCGAGCTTTATTAGACAGACGAAGTCCAGGTAATAAAGGCAGTATATTGAAAACACTGTTTTTCTAATGTTTATTAAACGAATGTGACAACAGCGACATCGTCGCAATAATGTTTCACAAGAGCCCTTCGTTTATCCTGCGAGGTCCTTCCCCATTCGCAGCATAAAACAACTCCGTCGCGATACTGAAAACCATGCTGAGATAACAATCTCAAGTTTTTCATACAGTCCTAAATAGCTGCTATATCAGACAATCCGCTTTTCACCACCACGTTTATTCATCCCCCCCACGGGTCACTGTTGTATTTTATCCGTCTAACACTTCAAGGAGAGAGTACCGATGTCACTATTTGAACACCCGCACCGCAGATTCAACCCCCTGTCCAATGAATGGATACTCGTCTCCCCGCACCGGACCAAACGGCCGTGGCAGGGAAAGACCGACGAGATCAGGAAACCCGACGGTAAAACCTACGACAGCGCCTGTTATCTCTGTCCCGGCAACAAACGGGCCGACGGCGGGACAAACCCGGCGTATGAGAACACCTTTGTTTTTAAAAACGATTTTTCGGCACTCTACCTCGATGCTCCGGATGCAGCCATCGATGAGGGTGGCCTGATCAAAGCCCACAGCGAGAAAGGCATCTGCAGGGTAATCTGTTATTCTCCACGCCACGATCTGACCATGCCGCTTATGACACCGGATGCGATCCGTACTGTTGTGGATCTCTGGACTGAACAGTACCGGGAACTCGGAGCGATGGAGGACATCGGGTATGTTCAGATATTCGAAAACAAGGGAAGCCAGATGGGTTGTTCCAATCCTCACCCGCATGGTCAGATCTGGGCTGACGAGCAGGTACCGCACCTTCCGGCTAAGGAGTGTGCTGCTCAGAAAGCGTATACCGATACCCGTTCTTCCTGTCTGTTGTGTGACTACCTGACACTGGAACAAAAGAACGGTGAACGGATAGTATTTGAAAACGGATCGTTCGTCGTTCTCGTACCGTTCTGGGCGGTCTGGCCTTATGAAGTAATGGTGCTGCCGAAAAATCATCACGGGAGCCTTCTCACCTTGTCGGACGAAGAGCGAAACGACCTTGCCGATGCACTCAAGAGGATCGGTACCCGGTACGACAATCTCTTTACCACCAGTTTTCCATACTCAATGGGGATTCATCAGCAGCCGACCGACGGAAAAGACCATCCCGAATGGCACTTCCATTTCCATTTCTACCCGCCGCTTCTGCGCAGTGCAACCGTGCAGAAGTTCATGGTCGGCTACGAAATGCTCGGCATGCCGCAACGGGATATCACCGCCGAGCTTGCGGCGGGGAAACTGCGGGAGATGTCGGAAGTGCACTATTTGAATGGATGATACTGTTGGTACCGGAGGGCGTTCAACAGAACGCCCCCATCAACCTTATTTCCGCACCAAGGAATTTTCATGAAACTGCTCCCAGTCCTGCTGCTCCTGCTCCTCTCCGCCTCCTGCCTCTACCACCCTCCCGGACTGCCGGAAGGAAAAAACGGTCCGTACATCGATTCGACCGGGTACAGTGCCGTACAGGCCCGTATCACCTCCCTTGAAAAGACCATGGGTGACTCACTCATTATGCAGGCACTTGCGGTCCAGAATGATACCTCCGAAACAACCCGGCAGTCGGCATTTTTCGCCTCGCTCGAAGAGAGCTATCAGCGGTATCTCAAACTCTTCTCCCCTGTCAAAAGGACCGAACGTCCGGAAATTCAGTGCGACTGCAATCTTGTCGAGACGTTCAACCGCCAGGTGTTCGATCCGCAACCGTTTCTCAATGCAATGCTCCACACCATGTCGCTTACCGAGGTAACGACCCTCGAATTCAGAGTTGAACCAACCAACAGCGACACGACATTGCTCTATATTCTTCTGACAAAAACAGAACCAAATGAACAGGCTAAGGGTTTTTCCGTCTCGGAAGACGATGTGATACTTGCGTTGACCGGTAATCGTGCGGCCCTTATGACCCCTGTACCATAGACATCTCCCGCATTTTGAGAACTCCCCGGCAAACTCGCCGGGGATATGCAGGAGGCGCTTTTAAAACGCCCCTTACCGTTCTTGGAAAAAACCATTTTTGGGGTACAGAAATTCTTTTTTCCTGCAAGGAATCCGATGAAACGTTCTACACCGTCCCCCCAATTTGCCATTGGCCAGCGCTGGATCAGCACTTCGGAACCTGAACTTGGTCTCGGCTCAGTAACGGCGGTTGCCAACCGCAGAGTCGAGGTACGGTTCAACACCCATGACACCACCCGGCTCTACGCACTCGAGGACGCCCCGCTGCAGCGGATTATTTTTTCCGCAGGTAACCGGATAAAGGATACGAGCGGACAGGAGTTCAAGGTCACCTACGTTGATGAAAATCTCAAAAGCGGCCTGGTGATCTATCATTGCGGCCAAACGACCATTCCCGAAGAGCAGCTCGCCGATACCATCGCCTGTTCCACGCCGCAGCAGCGGCTCAGTGCGGGAATCGCCGACAGTATAACGGATTTTACCTTCCGCAGTGCCATGGTCCGTGAACGGGCCGCAATTTCCGGCTCACCCGTCCGCGGGTTTGTAGGGGCACGGATCGAACTTATTCCGCATCAGTTGTACATTGCCGAAAAAGCGACCGCTCAAACGAAAGTACGGGTGCTGCTTGCCGACGAAACCGGCCTCGGAAAAACCATTGAAGCGTGTCTGATGCTGCATAGGATGCTGATGACCGGTCAGGTGACCCGTGCGCTCATGCTTGTTCCCGACGCACTGGTGCACCAGTGGTTCGTTGAGTTACTGCGACGGTTCAATATCACCTGCCGCCTCTGTTCGGAAGAGCAGGTGGGCGAAGAGGGCCCGGAAGGCGAGTGGTTTACCGATGATCCTCTGTGGATCTGCAGCCGCGCGACCGTACGCCGCTACCCGTCCATCCTCAAACAGCTCGCCGCAGCCCACTGGGATATGGTAATCGTTGATGAGGCGCATCATCTTTCCGTCCGTGACCCTCTTTTCAGTGTTCTTGAAACTTTTTCGGCCAAGGACAGTTCACTGATTCTTCTGAGTGCCACGCCCGAACAGTTCGGACGTAAAGGCCACTTCGCCCGGCTGCGACTGCTTGATCCGCACCGGTATACCACTCCGGAAACCTACGGCAACGAGGTGCAGCGTCTCAAGATCGTCTCACGGTATATCGAATCACAGCGATCCACCTCCGATGACTCGATTTCAGCGGACACCGACGTTGCGCTTACCGATGAACTCCGCACGGTACTCACCCCCCGCAACAGTTCTGCAGCCTCCGGTGAGCAGGCACTTCCCGATTCATTCACGGTCGGTCAACTGGTTGATATCTTCGGTGTGGGGCGAGCCTATCTGCGTAACACCCGGCATACGATTCCCGGTTTTCCCGACCGGAAAGCGACGATTATCCCCCTTCCCCCCGCCACAGACGGAACGTCCGATCCGCACGCGGTCTGGACCGCTGAGTTTCTCAAAAAGAATACGCATCGTAAGGTACTGGTCATCACCTCCACCATTGCCGCGGCGACGTCACTTCGGGATACGCTCCAGAAAGTCAAGTCGATTGACGTTGCGCTTTTCCACGAAGACATGACCCTGCTCCAGCGCGACCGGCAGGCCGCCTGGTTCGCCGAACCGCACGGCCCGCGCATCATGATCTGCAGTGAGTCGGGCAGTGAAGGACGTAATTTCCAGTTCTGCAGCGACCTTATCCTGCTCAATCTACCGTGGAACCCCGAACTGCTTGAACAGCGTATCGGCAGACTTGACCGGATCGGTCAGAAGCACACTATCGCCATCCATGTTCCGGTGATAGAAGGATCTGCCGAGGCCCTGCTCTGTCGCTGGTATCATGAGGGAGTCAATGCATTTGAAAAGAACGTACCTGCCGCGGGAATGGTATTTGAGGAGCAGAAGGAGCAACTTGAGGCACTTGCCGCCACACCCGATGCTACCGCCGCGATTGACGCACTACTGGAGGAGACCCGCACCGGGGCCGCTGAACTTACCGCAGAACTCTTCGGGCACCGGGATTTTCTGCTTGAGTGTGCTTCGAACAATCTCCCGCAGGCGCTCCGGCTGATTGACAACATTGAAAAAGAGTCCGCTGAGCACCGTACCGCCCGGGCAATGGAGCAACTGTTCCGCCATTTCGGTATTAAAACGGAAGAGGCGGGAGACCGCCGTCTTGCACTCATCACCGAATTCTGTACCGACTTAGCCTTTCCATTGCCCCGCGCGGAGCGACCGATAGTCACCTACGACCGGAAAACCGCCTGCAGTCACGACATGGTGGAGTTTCTCACGATCGACCACCCGATGGTCACCGGTGCACTCGATCTGTACCTCTCCTCACCGCACGGTACGGCGTCCTTTGCATTGTGGAATGATCCGAATGTAACGGAGCTGTTGCTCGAATCGCTCTTCGTAATTGAATGTATTGCCCCGGTGGAGCTGCGTCTCTTCCGGTTTTTCACGGCACAACCGCTGCGTCTGGTGGTGGACCATCACCTTAAAGCGGTTACCAACCGATATCCGCCCGAGCTGCTCGACATGCATATAAAAAACGGTCCGGTCGAAAAACTTGTTACCCAGAAAAAGCTCATTGAGGTAACGTTTCCGCGCCTGCTCGAAATCAGCGAACAGTTCGCACGGGAAAAGACTGTCCCCCTCATCGAGAACGTCGGAAAGACCATTCGAGAAAATTACGCGCAGGAACGTTCCCGTCTATCGGTCCTTGCATCCCTGGGAGCACCGGTAGCAGATGAGGAGCGGGCACTACTTGACAGTGAGGAATCAGCACTGCTGGAGCACCTTGACGCAACGCGGGTGCGTTGCGATGCGATACGCCTAATCTGGCGCGGGCCGGTAAGCGGAGAGTAAGGTGGCGACCTGAACTGACGTGACTACCTTACAACGGTAAACTGAATCGTACGGCTCGCGGAACTGTTGGAGATTCTCGCAAGGTACATTCCCCCACCCACCGGTCTGCCCGCTGCGTCACGCGTATCCCAGATATATGTCGGCCCGGTCGTGTGCAGTCGCCGGATACTGCGTCAACTAAATCAGCAATAAAACGGCGATCGGAGTGAAGTCGCTATAATTGTCAGAAGATTATTAGTCCGGCAATTAAATATGACTACGCGGCATACTTTACTGCCGGATGTTTAAAGAACTTTTTTACATGCTCTGGCGACTTTTGGAGCTTTCTCATGTGTGAAATGACATTACCATACATATCAACAGATGTTCGC
>JBNLDC010000073.1:0-59539 GCA_050304135.1 Chitinispirillaceae bacterium
TTTTGATTTAATTTCCTATTACTACAATAAGAAATCATGAGACTTTCCGCAACTTTTTTTTCACTTTTATTTATCTATATCTCATTATTTTTTATAAGGTTAGACCTGATCCAACAACCTGTTTTGGGATAACTCCAGTAATTTTAGATATTGAGTCGATGAATTCCTCAGCGTAAAAGTTTCTGTATTTTGTTTCTTAATCATTTTTCTTTTTTAACAACCGGACACTACTGGCTGCTTCTATTTATTTTCACCCCCAACCTGTATAGGCTGAAAGGATTGTTTTCATTCAGGCCAGAATTTATAATCAATTTATCCCTCACATCCTGCTCAATCAGAAGGATAGTAGATGCACTTGTTCATAAAAACAATTTCAATTTTTATTGTTTTTATTCAAGTTGTACACCCAAATCATACTCCCTATATTGACAATCACAAGGAAACGGTAATCATTTACGAAGACGATTCCTTGAAGGTTGATTTCTCAGAGTGCTTCGCAGATTCCGACGGTTTTATCGTAAATATTGCATTAGAGTTACATGATTCACTGAAATTTCATAAAAGTAGTAATGAGTTTCTCATTGTACCGCAACCAGATTTCTTCGGAACAGTTTGGGGGAAAGTGACCGGAACCGACGACTCAGGCGATATCGCGACCGATTCTTTTGTAATAACCGTGATAGGTGTAAATGATCCACCTCGTTTCATTTCAGGTATAAACGATACCAGTATAACCAATAATGAAGTACTAAATCTTGACCTTCTGTCTTCTATTGTAGATGTTGACAATCCATTAACTGATATTATCCTCGAGGCAGAACCGATCTCCGGTATTGATTTTAATATTACCGATCAAAAAATATCCATATCCATGATCACTTTTATTGGTACGGCAAAAATCAATTTGATTATTCATGATCCCGAAGGGCTGAGTGATTCGATTACTTTCAGTCTCTATACAAATAAGCCAACACCAATAGGTCAAATGTTTGTATTGCATTTTACCAGAACCAAGGGGAAGTCATATAATTCAATGCTTCCGCTTTACCGTCAGCCGGATAATCATAGGATAATGAAAGAAACATATAATATCCATGGTCAAAAAACTAAAGTAGCTTTAACACCGATCCTACCGGGATTGGACTCGAATGATTCATATCAATGTTTTGAGTTCGCTGATACATTGACTCTGCTTCGCTACTGTCCCACATCGAACAATACTGTTAGTAATACAGTATCATTTGACCATAATTTTAACGTACAAGACACCTTTGTGACTAATCATCAGGAAGGAGGTGGATATTCAGCTGATGTTGCAGGCAATGTAATGTTTGTTTTTCGCAGAATCAACGATGGCTATCTATTTGCTGATCTGTATTACTTGAACCAGCAATACATTAGAACTGATACTTTAGCTTTTTCTACAAATTTTCTCCATAAAATTGGTGTTTTCTTGTCTGATACGGTTATTCATTACATTTGGTTTGAAGACGTTCAAACCGATACCGTTTACTCTAAGCTATCTGCAACAGGTATTTCATTAAATGGTCAACGCATGTTCGACAGAGAAGATCTGTTACCTTACATGCCAGGGCCTGGAGAGTATACATGCAATTATCATTACAACACAAATATTCTTCCGATACCCCAAGGGGGATATTATATCTTCTGGAGTTTTTCCAATGCTCTAAAAATGACAACTGGCGGATATGGAGTTGGGTATTGGCCTAATGTCTATATTATCAAATTGGACGCAAACCTTGAACAGATTGGAAAAACAAAAACCCTCTTCGTAAATGATATACCTCATACAAAAAACGTGATCCTTACAAGCTCCTTCATGGGAAAGGATATCTTTATTGCCTGGCGAAACGGTACCGACAGCTGGGATCAATATAGAAGGTGGAGATCACAATTATTTGATACTTCCTCATTTCAACCAGTTTCATATCTGGTTGATGACTCACTGCCTTACCCAGAAAATTACGACTACATAGTAATGAATGATTCGATTACATTTAGATATATCATAGGAGAAACAATTGATTCGGTATATGGTATGTTCAATATCATTAAAAGAGAGAGCACTCCAACATTAAAAACGAAATTCACTTCGAGAGCTTTACCCAAACCATATTTCCGTAGTTGTAACCAGCACCTGTTGATTTCATCAGGTACTAAGTGTTTCGTACAGTTGTTTACACTTAATGGCAGGATGTTAGGTGAATATAATTTTATTGATAATATTAACGTTGATTTACGTGAACAATCCGGTTCAATTATTGTCGTCAAAGTCAGTGAACAGAAGCATGATTATAACTCCAGATCTTACCGCACTATTTTAATTCCATGATATGTTTCTTTGATATGTTTCTTTTTATGAACACTTGGACAAGATTTGGCTAAAAACAACAGTAAATAACGGCGGTAAACGGCACAAAATGCACTCAACTGCCACTTGATAATCGTCTGTCAGTTATTTTTTTTGTGATGATACCAAAATAAAAGAGATTCCCTTGCACACTTGCAAGTAAATCCCGAAATTCAATAACGGAGGACGAGTATCTCCCAGTCGCTGTTCGTAATCAACTGATTTTAACTTTTGGCCCATGAATGGCCTACATAATAGTCCGCCACTGTCGACCTGGTGAAATGTTTCGTATGGACAATGTTCTGTTTTTAAACGAATTTGATTACATTATTCAGTGCAGCCTTCTCTCGATTGATCAATGACTCCTGTTTTTCTATCCCGACCGGACTTATTTTTAGCTCCTCATCGCGGAAGGTAACAAGGATCTTCTCTACCGAAGTCGAGATAATCCGTACCGGAGCACTATGATGATAGTTCCGCTTTTTTGCCGAATACTCCTTTGCGAGGTACTCTGCCTCCGCCCTATTCGCATTCTTACCGGCAGCTTTTCTTTTCCATTTACTGTACACATCCTTGTATTTGATGTAATAGTACTTACCCCGTTTAACTACTTTAACCATAAAAACCTCCATTGATTTTTCATTTATAATATCGAGATTTGGATCAAATTTGGACCATACGCGTCGCAAAACGGCGGGGGAGCAAGGGTACCAACCGGTAACGTCGGGAAATGTGCTGAATTCTCAGAAAGCTTTAATTTTTGTGGAATTATAATCAAAACGGTCTCTTAGTATTGTAGACTGAGAGACTGTCGTTTTTGCCAAAAAAAGAAATCGGAGGACAAGGGATTGCCAAAAAGCTTTGCTAAAGCTTTTTGGCGCTGCCTCATTCCAGGGGTTGACGCGAAACATCCTGTTTCGGCGCCCTGCGGGTACCGATTACATCGGCATCGTCTCCGCACATCGTGTGCTTCGGCTCGACGGCCGACGGCCCGGGCTCCCTAGTCGCTCCAAACAAAAAAAAGGCCCGAAACTGGACGTTTCGGGCCTTTTTTTCCGGAGGACGAGGGACTCGAACCCCCAAGCGGTTACCCGCGACGGTTTTCAAGACCGTTGGATTACCATTATCCTAGTCCTCCAAAAAATCGTCTAAAAATAGTTCAATAACCCGCAAATTGCAAGGTATGCTGCCAGGAAATCCTTATACAGCTCGGGTATTCAGAATCTCCCCCCCCATCCTGTCACACTCTGCAACACCGTGAAACAGTGGCCGTCTCATTTCAAAACGCTGGTGCCGGTATAGTGCCCGGAAAAGCGTAGCATGCAATTGGCACACACTTTGCAATACCCATCTGCAGAACAAACGATAACCGAACAACCACCAAACAGGAGGTACTTATGAGCGCACTGATCAGATTCGAACGGCCTGTTTCTTCACTGTCAACACTGTTCGACGATTTTTTCGGCAGCAATGCATTCGAGTCTGTCGACCGTCAAGTCACCGGTACCAGCTGGCCGAAAGTAGACATCGAAGAGAGTGATGCGGGTTATATGATTCATGCTGATCTGCCTGGACTTGACAAAGATGCGGTAAAGATCACCATTGAAAACGGCACACTGCTTATTGAAGGCGAGAAAAAAGCTGAAAGCAGACGGGAGAAAGACCGGTATTACCATCTCGAACGGAGCTACGGAAAATTCAGCCGTTCGTTCGCTCTTCCCGACGAGGTTGACTCACAGAAGATTTCCGCCTCGATGAAAAACGGGGTGCTTGAACTCACCCTGCCCAAAAGCGAGCAGGCGAAACCCAAGTCAATCGAAGTGAAAGTCAACTGATCATCCAAAGGTCCCGGCTCCGGAACAACGTTCACCGGAGCCGGGACTTTTTTTTGTGAGTAAACGCCCACCGTCCTTGAACCAGCGTGCGAACATTTACCGGTGAAACATACCATACCTGAGAAAATGGAGAATATGCTCCTGGGTATCCCTGTTATTCATCATGAATGTATGCGTATGATGCAGCATGATAAAATCGCTCATCTCCTGTAACCGTGTTTCGCTGACGGAAACTTTTCCATCGTTCTTTTCGGGAAAAATCCACGAGAAATAGGGTTCCCACGACTTGTCTCCGGCGATAACCCCCACCCTGCAGGGTAACCGTCGTAATTTTGGAATGATGCTCGCTGAATCAGTACCCAGCTGCTGTCCTGCCGGGCCCATCACCATCCGGTACAACCACCCGATTGTTGCTTTGAGCGAGTCTGACAGTTCACTCCCCTTGTTGGGCGGACAGAGCATAACGATACTTTTGCAGGGCAGGTCGTGTTCCGTCAGAATATGGCGGACGACAATTCCCCCCATGGAATGGGTGACAAAATGCAGGGTATCATGTTTCGTCAGTATCTTCTGAATTTCCGGAACGACAACCCGCGAGCAAAGCTCTTCTACAGAATAACGGGTTGAAGGGTAGGAAATGTTGTAAACGGTATGTCCATGTTTCTTCAGAAATCGCTCGATCGGGCGCATCGACCTGCTGGAAGTGCCCAGGCCGTGCAGAAGAATAACGCACTCATCGGCGTTTGCGTTCAGGATCCCGAAGAGTACCATCAGCACAGCAATCCCGATATGCTTTGCAGTTCTCATTTTATCGCCTACCGTTCTTTCTTTACCGGAAGCCGCCACTCGAACCTGCTGAACAACCCCGCTCCCCACTCATCGGATGCCCGGGTAAGTCCATGTTCCACATTCAGCACCGCCGTATGTCGAACCGGTTTCCACTCCACCCTGCACCGTGCAACGGAATAGTGGGCAAGGCGTGTGGCGCTGAGGCCGTTGTACATACCGCACACCTCCACACGGGCCGAAAGAGCCGAAGAAAACCGGTGGCGAACCGACACCCCGTACGGTATTTCATCGGCCTGACGCGATCCGTGACCATACTCGTCTACCGGGCTGCCAAGCGGGGCCAGACCGGCATGCGCATGCAGCGACGTAGCACAGGTGAGTGATTTGGACAGGGTAAAAAGCAGCAGGTAATCAGCAACCCCGGTTCCGGCACCCGCCAGTCCGTTGCTTTCATCGTAGTTATGATCATCCCGCCAGATCACATACGGTTTTGCACTGGAGAACTTTACTCCCGCAGTAAACGCAATCGCCGGCAACCGTTTTCCCTCTCTGCACAACCGTATCTTGGTTTTGAACCGGGGGGATTTTCCGCCCATACTCGTGTAATCGACATAGGGAAATTCGACGAAAAGATCCGTCAGCTCGATCTGCAGTGCGATATTGTCGCTCGGAAACAGCTCAAAATACAACGGCATATACAGCACCGTCCGCTCTTTCCAGTAGGTGTTGCGCACCTCCGGCATACTGCTGGTATACAGCGCTGCAAACCCGGTTTCGAACCGCCACACTCCCCGCCCGGCAAACCATGCGTCATCCATCCGGGCATACATGTACCCAAGTTGATGTCCGAAATTGAAATCATTACGAGAGATGGTATTGGAGGTATCCTGCGCACGAAGCGGCGACACCACTGCCAGGGCAGACAGCAGGAGGAGGGCAACCTTATTTTTGTGCTGCATTGGCAGGTTTTTCACCGATGTACTTCCATGTAAGATCAATCATCGTCTGAATCTCATCCCCGGTAAGCTGCCCGTCTTTACTGAAGAGCACCTCTCCCTGCTGATTGAACAGCATTATATCACTTGAATGATCAGTGCAGTTCCACGCCTGCACCATCGTCCTGCAGTTGTCTTTTATATAGAGGGTGCGGGGGTACTTTTTCTGTTTCCGTTTGAGCGCCATGGAAAGCACCGGTCCCGGCAGCCAGGTTGCTTTCATATTGATGATCGCCACGGATTGTACTTTGTCGAGAGGATATCCCTCAGCCTTCAGTGCGGTAAAAAGCGGTTCGTTGAGATCCGCCTCGTCGGGATCGATGTAATACACGGAATAGACCTTGCCGGTAATTTCACTGCTTGACCATGGGGTTCCATCGAGACGTCCACCACATTTCCCGCTCAGCTCCACGGGGGCAGGTTTCGAGTTCAGAGGCAGCTCCGCAAACGCTCCGGCCGCAAAGAGTAACGCAGCCATAAAAACACCGGCGCCCACCATCCTCCCGACATTCCGATAACCTCTCATCAGATCGCTCCTTCACTACGCAGAAAATATTTCAATGCCGGATTTGTGACAACGACCCTTCGGAAGATGAAACACGCCGTGACAGTACCTCCTTCACACGGGTAACGCCTTCGGCAAAGCACTTTTCCGTCACTTCCCGCGCCGTTTTCGTGCTTTGCGTTCTTTACGCGACGACCGCCCCTTGCTTTCAATCTTCCGGAACCGCTCCATGAGTCCCTGAATCTGCTGTTCCGCCACTTCGGTGTGAATCGTGGTTGTCGGCCGGATGAACAGCAGCACCTCGCGCTCAACCGTAACCTGCTGTTTGACGGAAAAGAGATACTGCAGAACAGGAATATCTTTAAGCCCCGGAATACCACGCCGGCTCTCCACGATCTCCTTTTTCTTGAGACCGCCGAGCACGAATACCGCATTGTTCCGCACCTTTACTTCGGTCGAAAGCGTCCGTTCAAAAATAATCGGCACGCCCTTCGGGCTCCAGCCGGTAAGATTTGAAATTACCGGGAAAATTGCCAGATTGATCAGACTGTCCTGCTGCAGGGTCGGCAGAACACGCACATAGATCCCGGCCGCTTTCTGCCCTTCCAGTGCACTGCGCTCCGCGTCATCATTCTCGTAAAACCGGTAGGGAATCACTTCACGGGCGGAAATGATGGCCTCCTTGTTGTTGCGGGTGACTATCCGGGAATTCGCCAGAACAGCGCCGTCACCGTTTTCACAGATAAAGCCGACCAGATCAGCAACACTAACCTCGGCAGTGAGATGCTGCGACTTGTTCTTCTCTGCGTCGTTAATGAATTTTCCATCTTCCGGCAGATACCGTTCGGTAGTGGAGCGGACCCGGTACTGTCCGGCATTACGCAGGTCACCGGGATTCATCCCGTGCAGATTCGCCTGAACGCTCAGCCCCTGCAGCCAGTTGAACACATTAATCCCGAGGCGCGAAAAACGTTCATCGTTGAACTCCACCACCGTAACCTCAATGGCGATGTGTGCTCCCGGCACATCAAGCTGGCCCGCCAGATCTTCAACCTCGGTGATCTTACTGGGGACATCGGTAACTGAAAAGGCATTAAGATAGGGTACCTCAAAGAGCGTTCCGTCGGCGGAGAGTTTATGACGGATAATTGCACTGAGTTCGGTAACGTTCTCGTGCTGCAGGTAGATCACTTTTGACGTCAGGTTGTTGCCTGCCTTGAGACCATCGGTATCGAGTCCGGCAATAACCTTTTTAAGGTCGGAAATCTTTTCGGGCACATCGGTAATGTAGAGCTGGCCGGTCTGTTCGTTGACATAGAGCGATCCGTAGATGGACAGCATGTCGGCAACGATCTGCTTAAGTTCAAGTGCCTTGGCATTTTTCACCTCGTACACAAAGGTCTCGGTCTCCCGGTACTCCTTTTCGAGATTATAGAATTTAACGTCCTTGAGATCCTGCGCTGAAACCACAGCAGAACTCAGCATACAAGCAACCAGTATGAAATCCGTTCTCATTTATCATTCCCTCCTTTGTTTTTGTCTAGCATACCTGAAAGATACAGTACGGCCTCCTGCATAGCCCTCGCGTGAGGAACACCCTCACGAAGCAGCTGATACAGATCAAGTCTTCCCCCGGAAGTGCAGGTACCCTGCAACTGCGGCAACGGCTGCACCGAAGCGTACAGCGCCTCGATACCCTCCCGCCAGTTCATCGACGGAGAGAACGAAAGCAGCAAGCCAAGTGCACCGACCACATGGGGTGCGGCCATGGAGGTACCGGTCGAGAGTCCATAACCGCCATCGAGAACCGTACTGAGGATATCCACTCCGGGCGCGAACAGGTCCACCTGGGTACTGCCCCAGTTGGAAAACCATGCTACGCTGTCCTTCGTGTCGGTTGCAGCAACCGAAACGATGTTATCCCCTTCATACGATGCAGGATAAAAAGGCTGCAAATCATTGTCACGGCGATTATTTCCGGCTGCGGCCACAAAAATAACTCCGCGGGACTCGGCATACGCCAGTGCGTCGGCCATTGCCTGCAGCCGCCCACTGCCACCCCAGCTTGCATTGATGACCTGTGCCCCGTTGTCGACCGCATAATAAATTCCGGCGATCAGTCCGGATGACCAGCCGTATCCACCGTCGCCGAGGCCTTTAACCGCCATAAGCGACACCTGCTGCATGATGCCCGTAACACCCCTGCCATTGTTGCCCACCGCCCCGATGGTTCCGGCAACGTGGGTACCGTGGTAATGGCGGTCAATCGGATCAGCATTCCCCTCGGCAAAGCTCCAGCCGTAGATATCGTCAACAAATCCGTTTCCGTCGTCGTCCCTGTTGTTCCCGGGAATCTCGCCGGGATTGTGCCACATATTGGCGACAAGATCCGGATGGTTGTAATCAATTCCGGAATCGATTATGGCAAGGATAATTCGTCTGGACCCGCGATGCAGTCCCCAGGCCTCGATCGCCCGGATATCCACTCCGGGGAGGATTCGGTTGTGGAGAGACCACTGCCTGGTAAAATCAGAATCATTCGGAGCACCGACAATACCAACACGGTAATCAGGTTCCACCCGGACGATCCGCCGGTCGGTTTCTAACAGCCGCCTGATGGTATTGCGACTCATATCCTGTGGACAGCGGACCGGCATGTAGCCGTGCAGGTGCCCGGAGAACTTGGGTGTCAGATTATACTCATCCCGCAATTCAATGAAGGTTTTGTCGGAGCGGCAACCGTTTTTAAGGGTGAGGATGAAATCGGCACGGCCATCAAAATCGGCATACGTACTTACGATGATAACGGTAACAAGAAAAAAAACGTTGCACCAAATATTTTTCATTGCCGGTGTAACAATTGATTTTTGAATGTAAATCATCATCCGATTCTCATGAATACTTTCATAATCACAAAGTACATTATCTGATATTTTTCTGATTTTTCAAATCTTCATACATTCTCCGGTACTTTCCGGTTTCTAGTTTTTTTTCATACTTTTCCGTAGAAATATTCGAATCTTCTTCAACGATATGAGGTGTAATGAAAACACAGAGGTTCGTACGATTGAAATGCTTTGTTCTTCGTTTGAAAAGTACACCCAGAATGGGAATATCCCCCAGAAATGGCACCTTGGAATCGCTTACTGCTTCCTCCTGGCGTACCAGCCCTCCAAGTACAAGCGTCTTCCCATCCAGCATTTGAACGGTACTTCTCACTTTCCGCCTCGAGATGTCCGGATATCCTTCATTATTGAAACTGACGCGGTTGCTTATTTCCGGTTCTATAATTGCGTTAATAGTTGCATTACCGGTGAGCGTTGGAATAATCTTTAGTCGTATTCCATAATTTATCGGCTGAAATTGTGAAACGTGCTCTTCACCGTCACCGGATTCAACTTTATAATAGGAAACATTGTCCACTTCAACCACGGCCTCATGACCATTTATAACTGATATCGATGGCTTCGCAAGCACATTCGCCTTGCCGTCACGGATCATCATTTCAAGACGCGCATAAAAACGGTCACCAAGAAAATCCAATGTACCAAATGGTGTTTTTCCCGAAAAGGTATTGCCTGCACCTTCTACAGTAACTGGAATATTGACATCCGGCCGGTCTGCAGGTGATGTATTGATACCCATCTCCACGCCCACATCATTGTTGAGATTTTCATTGAATTCAACCATGAGTACATCCATTCTAATCTGCTTTCGCGGCAGATCTATACTCTTCAGGGCATTGGTGACCCGATGAATATCTTCCATGGTACCATGGATTAAAAGCGCATTTTTTTCCTTATCAATTGTTATAGACTCCTTTCTCATTTTTTCCGGTAAAACAGCGGCTGCCTGTTCCGCTTTTACATGCTTTAGAAGATAAAAATCATCCGTCATCATATCATTGTTCTTGATCGGGATCGGAATCCGATTAAAAAGGTAACTATCGAAATGCACTCCGGTATCTTCATGACTACGGTACATGCTGTACAATTCATTACCCACCAGATGGGTATACATCAGCGTGTCAAGGCATTCATCAGCGACTATATAAAGGTTATTCTTTTTTATATACGTAAACTCGTTACCTTTCAAAAGAACATACAAGGCATCGTCAAAAGAAACATTTGAAAGGGATGTGTTTACTTTCAGACTGCACTCGCCATGAATCACCAACTGGTTACCGGATGCTCTTGCGAGACCTGAAAGTACCTTTCCCAAATGCGCATCATTCGCATCAATGGAATACAAATTTTCATGCGTAGAAATAGTAATCGTGGAATCGTCAGCTGCAATAAAGGTAGAGCAGAAACAAATACTACTAATTACCATAACAACTTTTCTAACTAGCATTTCTTTTTTACCCTTTCACCAGAAAAAAGAATTCCGGTATATATAAAATGAAATCGGTTAATATACGGTATTAATTCTGCTCTTTCAAATATCTGCCGCTATTGTGAAATCAGCATCTCCCGATGAAAATAGGAGTTCCTGATATAATTATGCAAGGATTGAACCGCGGGTAGACAGCTACAAAGGAACTTTCTATTCAAATTCAGAAACAACAGGCGTATAATCCACCCCAATTGCTCCTTCCCGACGGACCATTTATTTTTCACTACATTATCTCCCTTCATATGAAAGGTCATCATCAGCAATGAGCACCCTGCAACCCGTCCTCTCGGAGTTCGGCAGAAAGTCCCGGCAACCATCAACGGTTAACAAAATGACGGAAACATTCGCCAATAACTTCAGGGTGGGAATAGACATCAACCTTGGTGTCGGATACGTAAATAACGCCACCATCCCGGGGGCACTCCTGCAACAGGCGCTCGCCGCAGTGCTTGCCGATCCGATACGGTACCGCAACGCACTCAATTACGGTGGCGCCGAAGGTTCCCCCGCACTCCGCTCAGCAATCCGCCACTATTATCTTAACAACAATATCGGGAACCTGACTACAGACGACTTCAGCGATATTATAGTCACTATAGGTGCCAATGGTGCCACGAGTATTCTTGAAAGTTTTTCCGAAGTGCTTGAACCCGGTATTGTCATCACCGCCGACCCCTTCTACTACATTTACTGCGACACGCTGCAGCGAAAAGGCTTTGAGGTGGTCACCGTACCGGAAGATGAGCATGGCATCAGGATTGATCTTCTTGAAAAAAAGCTTGAGGATATTCCCCTTTCCCGGCTCCGGTTTTTTTACATCGTGACCGTTAATAACCCCACCTCCACGATTCTTGCAACTGCCCGGAAAAAACAGATCGTCGCCATCGCCGAGGCATTATCAAAAAAACAGGGGCGGCTCCTTCCGGTGCTTTTCGACAGAGCCTACGAAGATATTATTCACGACGCAGCTATCGAAAAACCGGTCAGCGGATTGAAGTTCGAGACAATTGCCTCTGTTTGCGAAATCGGAACGTTCTCCAAAGCCGTTGCTCCGGCACTCCGGATTGGCTATATGCTCACCAGAAATCGGGAGCTTTCAGATCTGATTGTGCAGAAAGTATCGGATACCGGCTTTTCAGCTCCACTGATGAATCAGGAGATAACGGCATGGATACTGGAACATCATATTCAGGAACAACTCCGAACGGTCAATGAGGGGTACCGAACCAAATCCAGACAGATTATGCAGCATCTGAAAACTTCCCTCGGAGACTATCTTCTCGACCTCAGAGGCGGCAGCGCAGGCTTCTATTTCTATCTGACGCTGCCCGTTGAAACCCACGAAGAAACCCCCTTTTACCGGTATCTCAGCCGGACTACCGGCGATAACAGCATCGACGGTCATCCGGAAAAAAAACCACGCCTCATGTACATTCCGGGAACCTGCTGCGTGAGTCCGAATGGATCCATGCAGGATATCGGCAGAAGGCAACTGCGCATATCCTACGGGTTTGAAACAACGGAGCAGATCAGGCGCGCGGTACACCTGATCAGGGAAGCCGTTGAGTATTCCTTATCCCTCACCGGGACCGACGCGCAGGTTGTGTGAAGGTTACAAGTGAACAAAAAGATAGTAGGGGGGTTATCTTCTGTAGGGACGTTCAATTGAACGTCCCTACAAATATGGCGATAAACTTTTCCAGCGATTATTACTATTAACGTAAATATTCAGATAGTATTGCCAATCCCATACTCCCCGGCTGCACCTACTGGGCAGGAGCAATAAAAACTCCGCCGCGCCGGGGGGAGGGTAGCGCAGACGGAGTTTCTGGTCGGTCTGGTACCGTTAAAGGTACCTACCGGATTATTCTGAGGATCTGCCGTGCGTTGTACCGGTTGCCTTCAAGCTGCAGCACGTAGGTTCCGGTTGCCGGTAGCCGCTTTGCGGCAGCAGCAAGGTTCCACGCAACCGCATGCCGACCGGCAGGATATGCCTTCGGCGTAAGCTGAGCAACCACCCGCCCGGTCAGATCAAACACTTTGAATCCCACCATCGCTTTTTCCGGCAGTCCGAACTGCAACAAAAGCATTCCATTGGACCGATTGACAGCAGCAGCTTTCATGCTGAATACCACCGGAGCCGCACTTCGTTCATGACGAACCGGAATATTTTCTCCGTTGGATAGTAATGCTACATCGATATCGCCGACCACTTCTCCATCTGCCACGATAACCGGTATCGGTTCAAACGGAAATTCCGCATTAGGATCGGTAAGCAGTGTACCATGCACGCCAATACCCACTTGATGTTCATCTTTCGACGAATCGTCCGCCACCTCGGCAATGGCAACGATTAAATACACACCGTCAGGAAGATCTTCAATCGTGTAATCGCCCGGCTCTTCCATTTTAACATGATACGACATCATGAAAGCCGCCTGGTTAAGCTGCAGCGAATCCGCTTTTGTCGTGTCAACAGGAATCGCAGCAACAATTACCGACGTATTTGCCGGCAGCGTCATCACGGTCGTTACGGTTCCACTGATACCGCCGGTACCGGTCGGTTTGTCGGTGAGGGTGATATCAATATTTTCGTAGGATTCATCATCGGTAAAAACAAGAGTCTCATCACCTATAGTCACCGCAGCAGCATCTTTATCATCTCCAACAACAATAAGGGCAGCAAGACGATACTTTCCGGGTGCAACGTTATCAATCACGTACGATCCATTCTCCGACGGAGACACACCGTGAACAAAATCCTCCTGCTTCTCATCATAAAGAAGGACATACAGGTCATCAGTGGGAAGATCGCCATCGTAAGTAACCGTCCCGGACACCTTACCGTTACCGACCGGTTCGATCGGACCCTGATTGTCTGAAATACTGTCTTCGGCAGTAACGGTTACCGCTGCGTCCAGCGTATCAGCAGTCGAGAAATCCAGCACTAGAGGTGAACCGTCGCTGTTGGCGGCAAAGGCCACGAACCTGCGGACCATATCTCCATCATTTCCAACAATCTGAACTCCGACAAACAGTTTCTTATTCGGCACTTCATTCAGAGTAATTTCTTCGCCAGTCTTGTTGAACGGATAGCTACGCACCGGCATGCTCTGCTGCTCCGGACCGGGCATATTCTCGAAAAGCATTACCTCGCCCTTTTCAAACGTCGTGCCGGTTTCATCGGTAACCGTCAAGAGCAGGGTACCGTTACCCTTCTGCTGCTCGATCGGTCCACCATTGCCGGTATCCGAGGAAGTCAATTTCCAGTCAATACCACCGACAATCGAAGTACCGATGGTAATCTGCGTCATCTGACCATTTCCGTCACCGTACTGCACCTTATAGTTCCATTTCCACGCATCTCCACCGGCGACACTCATTCCTGCCTCGGCATAGTACGTACCTTCGGGAATTCCGTCAAAGGTATAGTTGCCATCGCTGGTTGTTTCAAACTGAAACTGGCCACCCTGCTGATCGCTTCCGTAAACTCTTACGAAATACCGCGCTGCATCCATTCCTGTCGCGTTTTCGATTGTTCCGCTGATACCACCGGATGGTTTGTCGATCAGATTGAAATACGCCGTATCGCCAACCTCAACCTCGACCCATGTCCGACCGTTCTCGAGGATATATTCATCCGGAATTTGATACTCATCACGATTAACAAGAGAAATACCGTATTTTCCCGCCGAAGCGACAACTGGTATCGCGAAAAATCCATCTTCGTCGGTTGTACTCCAGTTGCCGCCGACACTCTCGCTCCATGCAGACACTGCAAAAATCAACGACGGAGCACTGCCTTTTACGGTAACACGGCCATAAACATACGCATCAGCTTTCGGCAACTCGATATTGACCGTGACGTCATCTCCCTCTTTCAGGTCAATCTGAAGTTCTTTCGGCATCAGATACCCGTCAAGGTTACCACCTTCAATCCTGATGATATAACTTCCCGGAACTCCGTAGAGGGTATAATTACCGTCTACGTCGGTCGGCGAACCTGCCACCGGCTGGTGATCAGTGGTGGTAAGCATCACCCGGACATCCGCCACACCACTGTTATCCGCAGTCACTTTACCGGAAACGGTACAAGTGGCCGCGACAAATTTGAAATCCACACCACTTTTGTCTCCTGCAGAGACATCAACACCCTGCCCCATCGGTTCAGGAATATATCCTTCAAATTCACCCTCTACACGTACTTTAATTTTTCCGCTAGCGGCATTAACAGTTGCCTGATCGATGACGATAGAATACTCGCCGGTACTGTTGGTGAATGCGCTCAGGTCATAATCCATATCCATAGCATCCAGGCTTACCATAATAAACGAAGCATCCTCACCCGACGGAGGCACCACCGTTCCTGAAATTGTCCGGTAGGGATCGGCAATCGGCACCACCCGGAAGGTATCCACCAGGGCGGATTCACCATCGGAGAGTCGGACGTAGTATAGAGCCGGAGGAAGCCCGGTGCGTCCGGGGTTAAAGAGGAAATCCCCGTCTGCAGGATCCCGGTCAACCATAAGCCCTTTATCGTTTCCCCAGCGTTCTTCGGTTCCATTGTCGATCATCATTATGGTGAACATCAACCCGTCTTCTGCCGTATCAAGACCTGAAGACGCATCAGCGGTCTCGATATAGATCCTGCTTATGGTGGTATCATGGTCCGATGAATAGGAAAATTCGAGGCTGTCCGTCGGTTCATACGGTTGATCGTTCGGCAGCTCCCAGTTTGAGATGGCAGCGGTAGCCAGACTGCTCACCATCAGCAGCGTACCGGCAGCAGCAGACAGGTGTTTCATGAAACCTCCCGGGGTGTGAATGATTGTACAGCACACCCGCTCCATCCGGAGCAAAACTCCGGGTGGAGCAGGTACTTACCTTGATAGTCGTAGTGGAACGAAGCGTACCACCGGCACAAACGGCCGGTCCTTCTACTGATACTTAGCACATTATATCCAACAACATCAGGGTCATCAACACCTTTTTGCAGTTTATTTACAGGTGATTATTACCTGTCTACACCGCAAAAAAGGTAAGATCATGAAAATTCACAGGATTGGTAAACTATGAAGAAGCGGAAAATATTTTAAGCGCTTAAGCACGCCTGGTAAAAGCCAGACCATTCCATTGCAAGTAGGAACTATCCGACATCGGAAGTGCGCACCACCGTTCTGGTCCATCTCCCGGAAAAATACCAGATCAGGCTCAGAAGCATACTGGTGAAATAGCCGATAACCGTCCCGAGCCAGATACCGTTAACTCCGAGGGCTGTTTTTGAAAGAAGCAATATCGCCGGAATCCGCACCCCCCAGAGGGCGATGGTGGTGAATAGCAGCGTTATCCGTGTATGACCGGAACCGTTGATGACCCCATTGCTGACAAACGCCATGGCGAAGAAGAGTTCTCCCGGACCGACGATCCTTAGAAAATTCGCACCGATATCCAGAACCGCCTGATCAGATAAAAACGCGGAAAGCAGCAGTTTCGGTATGGTCAGGTAAAAAACCATGAAAAAGAGTGATGATATCGCAGTCATCACCATTCCCCACCTGAATACCTGACGGACCCGCCCGTATTCCCCGGCACCGATGTTCTGTCCGCAGATGATCGATACCGCCATACCGATCGACATGGCGGGAAACATGGATACGGTATCGATACGGCCTGCGGCACCGAACGCCGCCGTGGCGGTTGCTCCGAAGCTGTTGACGACCCCGGTAATGGTCGCGAGACCTAGTGAAACCATCGACTGTTGCAACATGGAAGGAAACCCGATTTTCACCAGCAGGCTGATTTTTTCCGGATTCCATCTGATCAACTGTAAATCTACAGCAACAATATTTCCTTTTTTGCGCAGATACCAGTACCCCACGATGGTTGCTACCAGTTGAGCGCAGATTGATGCAACCGCCGCACCACCCAGCCCCAGCCGGGGAAACGGGCCGATACCAATAATGAGAAGCGGATCAAGAACAGCATTGAGCACCGCCCCCACGATCATGAAGTAAAGGGGTGTTTTGGAATCACCAATACCACGAAGAATTGATCCAACCAGGTAACTGAAGTACATTACCATGAATCCACCGAAATTAATCTTCAGATAGAGCGATGCCTGAGCCAGAATTGAGGGCGGCGTCTTGAGGAGCCGCAGAATCGGTTCGGTAGCCATTATTCCGGCAAATGAAACAATAATACTGGTGAGCAGGGCGAAAAAGAGCGACGCACCGATCGTTTTTTTAACCTCTTCAATTTTACCCGCACCAAAGTACTGCGAGATCAGAATCGTTGTAGCCATGGTCGCCCCGGCGGCAACGGCGACAAATATGAAGATAATAGGAAAACTGACCGCAATCGCTCCGATGGCATCCTTCCCCACCACTCGCCCCACCCAGATTGCATCAACAATGGTATAACCTGACTGTATAAAGTTGCCGATCAGCATCGGAGTCGCAACGGCAAGCAAATGTCGGGGAATGCTTCCGGTGGTACAGTCCCTTCCAGATTTTTTGGGAGACATGAACGGTCTTTCTGCGGATTTTTACAGAGAATACATTGCAGGTGAGGCAACAGGGTAGGGTAAAAATAGTACCCGCCCTGCACACGGGCAGTTCTTTTCGGTATATCAGTGTCGCCATCTTTCGTAGTGAGAAGCGCTCCACATTCTCGTACCCGGGGTCGCTGCACGAAGGTTCCAGAATCAGTCCACAGCACTGCATCACACCACAGGAGGACTTCTCCGATACACCTGTTTTTTCTGACAGCACTCTATCTGAAACCCCCGTGAAAAAACGGAACCAGCCAACTGGCGGGAACATTGAATCGGAAACCGCCGGTTGAGTATCTTTACCTGAAACACAATGGTATTGGAGTACAGTACTCTTTGAAACAGAAAAAAGAACCCTTACCCGTCAATTTCAACCGGTTTGTCGCCATTGACTTCGAAACCGCTGATTACAGCCGCGACAGCGCGTGCGCGGTTGCTCTGGTAGTAGCGGAGAAGGGTAAAATCGTCACGGAATTCTACTCGCTCATACGCCCGCCCCGCAGATCTTTTGAATTTACTTGGCTGCATGGTATCGACTGGAGTGACGTTGCCGACCAACCTACCTTCGGCGAACTCTGGCCGGATATGGCACCGCTGTTCGAGGAGGTCGATTTTGTTGCAGCTCACAATGCATCGTTTGACCGCGGGGTACTCGGGGCCTGTTGTGAGCTTTACGAGCTTTCACCTGTCAAAAGCAACTACCTATGCACCATGCGGCTCGCGCGAAGGCTCTGGGACATACGTCCGACAAAGCTTTCCGATGTCTGCGGCGCATTTGATATCCCACTCCAACACCATCATGCCGGTTCCGACGCACTTGCCTGTGCGAAGATCGTGCTGCGGGCATGGCACTCCGGGGTTCCGGAGGGAGCATTTCTGAAGCCATCGGGAACTGTAAACTGATTGACACGCATATTCCATTTCTGTCCACAGAAGGAATTCGCTTCAGCATCATTTTACCTGCACACTGCATTTCCCTAAAATCGTCAGCGTTCAGATAATCTCAGGTATGCCTCCCTGCACCGTGAAAAGCAGTATAGCACTACCAGCAAGTATATTTCCAACCAAATATCCCCCCTTTCCCGACAGAGAACCAATGCTATTCGATGATTACCACATTTCGGCTGATATAAAAAACAACCTGCATCTGCTCGGCTTTAGACGCCCCACCGACATTCAGTTCAAATCAATACCCTCGATCATGAAGGGTGAAGACGTCCTGGCAATAGCCCAGACGGGAACCGGCAAAACCGCTGCATTCGCGATTCCCATCATCAATAAAATCCACAGCTATAAAACAAGCGCACGTAGCCTCGGTATCAAATGTATCGTTATGGTACCCACCCGTGAGCTTGCGCTGCAGATCGGCGAAGTTTTTACCAAAATTGCCCGTCATACAAAGGTAACGGTATTTACCCTGCATGGCGGAGTTGAACAGGACCGCCAGATAAAAAAAATCCAGGATGGTATCGATATTTTAATTGCCACACCGGGACGTATGTTCGATCTGATCCATCAGGGAACCATCAGGCTGAGCAGAGTGAGCACCCTGGTTCTCGACGAAGCCGACCATATGCTTGATCTGGGGTTTATCGAGGACATTAAATACGTCAAAAAAATGCTCACTTCGCAGCACCAGACACTCTTCTTCTCGGCGACTATAAATCCGGTTATTAAAAAACTCGCGTTCTCGCAGGTTAAAAGCAGCGCCATTCGCATCCAGATATCCCCCGACGATCCGGTTTCAAAAAACGTCTCCCACTTTGTCATGTTCGTCGAAATGGATGATAAGCGGTTTTTTCTGGAAAAATTCATTGCCGATCACCCCGACAGCAAAATAATCGTTTTTGTACGAACCCGGGTTCGTGCCGACCGGGTCGCAAAAGCAATGGAGCGGGTGCAGATAGCGGCGCTTGCACTTCACGGGGAGATGGAGCAGCGTGAGCGGACCAAAATAATGACGGCATTCAAAAAAGGAACCCACAGCGTATTAATCGCCACCGATGTAAGTGCACGCGGAATCGACATACCAAATGTAAACTACGTTATCAATTATGACCTCCCGCAAAAACCGGAGAATTATGTTCATCGTGTCGGGCGAACCGGTCGTGGTGTGCAGAAAGGCAGCGCTATCTCATTTTGCAGCACTGCGGAAAAAACGGTGCTCGACGAGATTCAGACGTTTCTCACCAAAAAAATAGAGGTACTCGAAGTCGATCGTGCCACGTACCGTCAGGTTGTTGAGCCGGCAAAAAAAGAGAGCAGCGTTGATGCACTGGTGGCCGAGCATGAGCTGTGGCTGCAGGAAAAGAAAAAGAAACGAAAAAAGAAGTCCGCGAAGAAGAAGTAGCTTATTCCTTTTTGCACTCTGTATCTGAGCATTATAAAATTATCGTTTCGTGGCCTTCTGGTATAACCTATTACTACATGGAGTCTGCTCAACCATGAACGGACAGGATCGCTCAAACATCCATCCGGGCCTCCCGGTAAAGATCGTCCTCAAAAAAGATCAGCGCAGCGGCAGGCTGACCGCCGGTATCGTCAGGGACATTCTCACCAGCTCGCCACACCATCCGCATGGTATAAAGGTTCGCCTTGAGAGTGGAGACGTCGGGCGTATCAAGGAAATCGCAGGAAAATGACCGATGCACCGTCGCTCAAATCCGCCGACCCGCTTCACGGAGTCACGCTTGAAAAGCTTCTGACAGAACTGGTTGCCGACCTTGGCTGGGAAAAATGTGCAAAAGCAGTGCACATCAGGTGCTTCTATAGCGATCCAAGTATTACCTCGAGCCTGAAATTTTTACGGCGCACCCCATGGGCACGAAAAAAAGTGGAACAACTCTATCTCTACAACAGGTGGGTTAAGAATATGCGGGGAAATGAGTCCTGATTCTTCAGAAAACCTGGCAGCAGTTTATAATCAGTGATTAACATCTGACTAAACGACTTTCAAACATCGGTGCTATAAAAGCTATTATGCCTTCACAACACCTGATAAGCATTCAAATAAAAAAAAGGGTGCTCACTGAGCACCTGTATTTGAAAAAACCTATTGCCTTCTAAAATAAGGAACTATTGGGCAACAACATTTTTTGCGCATGGACCTTTCTGACCCATACCCTCTTCGTATTCAACCTTCTGGCCTTCATCAAGCGAGGCATAACCGTTGGATTGAATGTCCGAATGGTGAACGAACAGATCTTTGCCGCCATCATCAGGAGCAATAAAACCGAAACCTTTACTTGAATTGAACCACTTAACCGTACCTGTACTCATACAAACACACCCTTCGTTTAATTTTTTTTAAACCAATACTTCCAGACCCATAGGTATCTCTTGTAACTGCTGCAGGAATTCCCGAGATATCATTTGATAGATTCTCTTCTTTTCCATGAAATTCCCTAGTTCCTGATTAGCGAAGTATTTCAATTAATATTAAAATAGATGACCTTCGCTGAATAAAGCAAGAACAGCAATAGTAACCCCGGGAAGTGATGTTAAAGAAACAGGGTAGCACAGCAATTTTCAGCATATAAAACTTCTGAAAAACATATACTCAACAGCTGCACCGGTCGGTGGCCTCGGGTTCCTGGATTTGCCCTCCGGACTATATTCGGTGGAGCTTTCAGCGATGTTTTGACATCCCGCTCAAGTACTGTCGTACCGGTTCCGATGCCATTTGACTGTACAAAAAATTAACCCCACAGCACTCTGATTTTCCGGAACGGGCGTTTCTGTACATTCAGGGAAACGACGCTGTCGGGAACTTGCCAGGTTCCCTGACAACGAGATTTTCTATTCATACGCTTTCGGTTTCAGAACCACCGTAATCGTCATTCCGGCACCGACCGAAGAGGTGTAACGACTGGTTGCCACACCAATCGGAACTGCAATAAGCGGAAAGTCTTCTGCGGCAGGCAGTGTAATGTCATTCAATCTCGCAGTGAAGTGCTCACTGAACGGTTCTTTTCATAGGTCTTAAGCGTAAATTTACGGTATTATTCCATCCGGCAAACCTCTTTACTTTTTCTATCCACCAGTTTGCCATCAGCGCGACTTTTCTGACAATCAGAAATTTCATTCCCGCAAAAAACACCATTACCAGATACCGGTCACGCACCCGTAAACATTTCATCAGCTGCCGCAACCAGTACGATGGTCTCCGGTAGTATCGGAAAAAATACCGCTCGCAAATAGCCATAAGTTCAGCGGTGGAATACTGTTGGGTTCCCCGTTCGCGTCCGGCGGGAACAATATTCTCGTCCTCGGCAACGATTCCCTGCTTCCGCGCTTCCTCCCAGAGTGGCGAACCAAAGGCGTAATCGAGCACCCAGAAGGTCGTGATATCAAGCGGCAGACGAGCGGCGAAGCGATAGGTACGCTCGAAATGCTCACGACCCTCAAAGGGTGCTCCCAGAATGAAAATCCCGCCGGTATAGAGCCCTGCACGATCGGCCATCCGTATCGCCGCAGCATTCTGCTCCACCGTGGAGCCTTTATCATAAAAATCCAGCACGTCCTGATTTCCCGATTCCAGCCCGAAGGTAATTGCCTTTACTCCCGCCTCACGCATTGCTGCAAACAACTCTTCGTCAGCGGCATCAACCCGCCCCTGTACCGCAATGGACAGCCGGGCCTTCATGGCCGTTATCCCCCTGAGGATGGTGAGCGCCCGCTTTTTATCCGCAGTGAAGTTATCATCCACAATGCCGATAATTTCAAAACCGGCCTGTACAATCCCCCTGATTTCTTCCAGAACATTTTCCGCACTACGCTGGCGGAAACAGCGGTAGGCGACGGCACCATGCGCGCAGAACCGGCACCGTTTCGGACATCCACGCGAGGTAATCAGGGTGGTAACCTTTGCCCCGCGGTGTTTACCGATCACGGAGTATCCCTGGTGATACCGCAGCAACTCTCTCTGGGGGAACCGGATCGCATCAAGGTTCATCACCGGTTTGAAAGGAGGTCCATAGCAGAGCACCCCTTCTTCGTTCTTGTAAATGACCCCCGGAACTTCCGACAATGCGCCTCCCTCAAGAACCGCCCGCACCAGTGGTACAATAATCGTTTCCGCCTCATGGCAAACAACCGCTGCGGTACCCTCGATGTATCGGGGGCGAAGGATGCAATCCGGACCACCGACAATAACCGGAAGCAGAGGGAATAGTTGATTGACATCCGCAATCATGGCGCAAGCCTCCTGCAGGTTGAAACTCATTATTGAGATTCCAACCAGATCCGCACCCGCCAGGCAGGTAACGAGACGCTCTCTGGAATACTGCTCCGCATTGAAATCACAGGTATCGACATGGTATCCCGCCGCGATGAGTTCACTGGCCAGATAGAGGATCCCCAGTGGTGGAGCAAGCGTTTTCTCGGTGCTTGTACCATCACCGCCATTTTTACCGAATGTTTTTACAACACAGGGAGGGAATAACAGAACCACTTTTTTTTGAGGCATACCACTGCTCCTTCTGTAAAAAAAGGTTACAATGGTAAGTATGGCCCCTGCTCCGGTGGAAAACCACCGAGGAAATACCTGTTTTTCACCGTAATGTTACTGGATTTGTGAACTCAGTGGAATTACTGATGTGATTTTAACATCAATTTGCGTTATCAGAAGAAATAAAATTGATCAGTTGTACACGATTCTTCACTCCGGTTTTCTGAAAAACATTGTACAGATGACTTTCAACCGTCCGCACTGAAATGCAGAGTTTATCACCGATCTCGCTGTTCGAAAGTCCTCGCACAACAAGCAGTGCAATCTCCTCTTCCCGGCCGGTAGTGCTAAAACGGTTCCGGAAATACTCCGAAATCGTTCCTTTTACCAGAAAGGAGGGGCGATTGAAAAACTTCACGGCAAAGATGATACTGCCGATGGAAATACAAATAAGCGCTATAGAGTTTTCAAGATGCCAGGGCAGATAAGGCACATCCCTGAAATATTTCACCAGCGCCAATGGAAGTACCAGAAGAGAAAGAATAAAAAACAGCTTAACCGTCGTTCGCAGCTGTTTGTCGGCAATCGTGTCGAGCTTTAAGGCGGTTATGATGCACAACGTGATATAGGTCCCAAAGAGAACCGGAATACCGAAACCAAGACGAATAATCTGATCATCTCCTGCCGTAGAACGCAGCAGTTCCACCAGAGTCGCGGCAGCATACAACGTCCCGATTCCGATAATCACCAGATGCATCCATTTTTTTATCGGAATACCTGTCAGGTAAAGACAAAACCGCGTTCCTGAAATCAATCCGAGCAGATATGCTGATTTTTCTATGGCCATCGGCACCAGTCTGCCGCAAAGGGTACGTTCCGCACCGATAATACTAGAATAAACTTCGATCATTCTGCTGAAAGCGAGCAGAATAACAGTTCCAAGAAGAAGGGAATACCAGAGTACCGCGTGTTTTTTAAACCGAAGAAAAAACAGCATAGAGACGGTTAATGAAACCGCACCGGCGCAGAGAGAAAAAAGAGACGTAAAAAAAGCAAGGTGTATCATGGTACTTTGAAAGTACTATCCGGAAAGTGCTTTTCTGAAACAATTCAATAATTACTGCGAATGCCATTGTTCCGCAATTTTTTCATGATTTCATCAGTCAGCAGATACCAGCGTTGCACCATGTTCTCAATAAAAAAGTAGTGGGCAACGTAGAATATAAGCATAACGAAAAAGAGACCCGAGAGTATATAAACCGGAAGCGAAGGTTGCAGCAGCCCAATACCGATGGAAAGGAGCAGAAACAGTCCGAAGGCAAGGGTCACCAGAAGATGCACCAGCCGTTCATGCTGCATGGCGGCAACCTTCCGTTCGTGATCACGCAACTGGGCCTGCCAGTCGGTGGATTCCCCGCCGGTAAGCAGCTGTTGTTTTACGAAGGACTCATGTTCCTTCATGTATCTGCTGATGTTCATGAGAAATGCCTGTCCCTCAATTCAATTACTGAACGGTCGCAAAAATGCCCCGTAAATCACACCAAGCACCCCCATTTCCACCAATCCCGCAGCCGCAACGTATAAAAGTGCAGAAACCGGAACGGTATACATCATCCACGACGAGAGTACGCCCATGACGACCCGCAGGAACCAGACGATCAGTGCGAAAGAGAAGCCCTTGACGATCCCGGTCTCTCCCGGAAATGATTTGTAAAGAAGCAGAAACAGATATCCGAGAATGAATCCGTAGCAGAGATCGATGACGACACCGGCGGTGGCATTCACAGAGGCACGGGTGATTGGTTTGTAAGCGCAAAGAAGTCGCTGCGCGAACGGGTTGGCATGCAGCAGTGCATCCATAGTGCCGAAGAGGATACCGTTAACAACACAGACAACGATAAAACGCAGCATGAAACAAGCCTCCTTCTGAAAGAGGTTACACAACCTGCATTCAGAAAGATATAACGTCCCATTGTCGTCTTCAAGAAACCAGCCCGAGAAGGCGCGACTGTGCCGTTTTTACCCTTGCCCGGAATGTTAGCGCGGAGTTATAGAAACGGTGCTGCAGGAACCGGACTCCCCACGTTTCAGGAACAGCATGATAACTGCGTGGATGAAACCGATCCAGATTGTGATTTCAATATACCCGAAACAATAACGATGCTTTAAATTGAACCGGAAACTCCTGATGAACAGTAACGTTACGTCTTATCGTGGTTGGGGGGGATGAGTCAACATAGTTTTGCGTTCCTGAAAAGGTAACGGTTTTACTATAGGGGCGGACATATTCCCCTCCTGCTTCAATCCATCCTTTAAAAGGGTACGGCAGGGAGTGGCGATAGAGAATCCCCACGCTGCCGCTCCACCGTTGCTCCTTCACTGATCCGTCAACATCCACCAGTCTTTCAACGGAGGATTTTCCAAGTGAATCAACCGAATAACCGTCGGTAATGGTAATCCATTCACGGATACCGCCAAGGGTAATGCACACACTATTATTTGTTTTTGATACTTGTTCCGGCCAGTTCTTCCAGAAGAGTACCGGCAGGATAATGTTTGCACCTGCAGAATACGTTCTGAAAGTGGTGTTCGAGGAGGTTCCTGTTCTGAAAACGACCGAGGAATTGGCATCAATGGTATCGTGCGAGTTAGTAACATCCGAAACCCTTGCGTTGCTTATGGAAGCATTAACAGTAAAAAAGGGGAGCGGACGGATATCCGCACCAAAAGTAAAACGTCTGGCAACTTCCTTTACAAATCCTGACACGCCCATATGGGTGACGGTAAGGCCACCCGATGCTCCGACCTGAAGGTGCCGAAAGGGAGTGAATAAACGGGAATTTGTAATTTTCTGCTGCGAAGCTGCAGATATGTTCGAGTGGTATCCTGATTTCCGGTCCAATGTGGTGCCCGGTGCTATCGAGCCCCCCTGAATACTTGACGAGTACACATAAGTGGGGTGCTCTATGAGCAGAAGTGTTACCAGAATGAGCGCAGATGTAGTTGCAGAACAAAAACTCTTTTCCATAATGTTTTGACAACCCTTCTCCGGAAAAAACAACTGATTTCAGGTGAGGCGGAATAATCCATTATTGCATTTTACTGAGTTAATTTCGTTTCCGGAAAAGCAGATATTGCCGGGAAGATCGGATTACTTTACATCTCCGGAGTGGGAGGTATCATCAGGTAATTTTAAATGCAATCCAGATCCCGAGTATACCGCCTATCGTGCTGCCTATAATGGAAGTCATCGACAGCATACCGGCCCCGAATAACGATACAACAAAACTGCCTGCCAGTGAACCGACGATCATTCCCATCATAATAACTGATTTACGCGACAAAATAATCCTGCTTTCGTAATCGGCTTTTTTGCCTGTTTTATCACTGCAGATACTACGTTAAAGACACTCATATAATCTGCATACTGTTACCCGCATCTGACTTGTTTTTACCATGATCGATTAAAAAGGTCTACCGATTCTTTTTTCTGCAGGAGTCACCTTGGCTTTGAGATTCTCGTAAAGTTTCGCGAGTTCCGCCGAGCTTTCAGTAATGTGTGTAACATTCCTGGTGATTTCGTTTACCGCACTGCTGACACTGGTGATGTGACCGGATACATCGCTTAAGCCCACTTGCCGATTCGGCCACATTTCCGGCCACCTCATCCGCCGAGGTACTGACCTCACTGACATTCCGGGATATCTCGTTGATGGTTGCTCCCTGCTGTTCAAGAGCACCAAACCGGCAGCGAAGAGTGTTACACCATTGCAGCATTCCGAGGAGAATTGAACAACATTTACTGCAGAAAGAATCAACCAGACTATCCATTGAAAATCTTAAAAAAGAGGTATATTTATATAGTTTCATTTATGCCATCATTATGGAGTCACTTATGAACTCATTTACCCTTCGGCAGATCCCTGCCCCTATCGAAAAATCGCTTCGTCGCATCGCACAACAATCACACAAAAGCCTTAATAAAACAATAATCGAGCTTCTGGCGAAAGCAACCGGAGTCTCTCCCTCAGAAAAACCACCCCAAAAACGTCGTAACGTCCAGAAAGTTTTCCGGAAGTGGAGCCCCTCGGAGTTGAGTGATTTTGAGCAGAATATAAAAATTTTTGAATCGATCGATGAGGAACTCTGGAAACCATGAAAATCAGTCTTGACACAAATGCTTACTCCCGGCTTGCGACACTTCAGACCGAAATACTCTCCTGCGTAAATGAGGCCGAAACCATTTACCTCTCAAGCATTATGCTGGGAGAACTGTTTGCAGGATTTTATCTTGGAAAACGGGAACGTGAAAACCGAAAGGAGCTGGCAGCATTTCTCGACCTTCCAGATGTTTCAGCAATTCCGGTCGATGCAACAATTGCCGACAGGTATGGCCTTCTGGTGAAAACCCTTCGCCGCCAGGGAACTCCGATTCCAACCAATGACATCTGAATCGCCGCAACAGCACTCGAAACCAGATCTCGCCTGGTTACGTACAATACACACTTTGAATATATCCCGGGACTTATCATCATTACACCGTGAAATAACCCAGCAACCAATCGGAAACACCATCTCAATCATTTACAAACTCGACAACCTCACTGTTCTCCAAATCATCAGGCACATATCTGACGGTTACTTTTTTCCCCGGTTGGTACTGCGGAATCTGCAGCTCGGAAATTACCGTTCTCAGCATCATCGAAAAAGGTGACGACAGCTCAGGCTGTACATCGAGTCCCACAACAACCCCGATTTTCGGATGCCGCCACCGATAGCACTCAAACCACCTTCGCCAACAGACGTTATTACGGCCGGCGCCTCTTTCCCTGACGAATGGAGCAATTCTTTACGTACTTTTCTTTCTGCTATCCCGCTATCAAATTCAACCGAGTTTCGTTTGAATGTCGTTGCAGACCATACCAGATCGACCACCAGAAGTAACCCCAACACCATTTCGACCTGCTGCCGGTAAGCCCCCAGACCAAAAAGGTTTCTGGTGACCAGATTCATCATCAGATACACCACCAGCAGTATCGCGAACCTCAAAGTTGCCATTGCCATAAATCACCTCTCTATTTTATCTGAGAAATCCAGTTCTGGAATTCTTACTTCCATCATGATATACTCCATGAACCTGGGTTCGCCCAATTCTTCAAGGGAGACTTATGAACATCCTCGTGGTTGATGATTCCAAAATTATCCGAATAATGATCATCCGGATTCTTAATGAATTGGGATACGATACAATTACCGAGGCGGTTGATGTCGATTCGGCACTGTCGAAAATCAAGTTTGAAAAACCCGATCTGATTTTTTCCGATTACAATATGCCGGGAAAAACAGGTGTCGATTTTCTCAAGGCAGTGCGGGAAAACCCGGCAACCTCAACAATTCCCTTCTTACTGGTTACCACGGTACACGATAAAAAAATAATCGTCGAGGCGGTAAAATCAGGGTTGCAATATTTTATACTTAAACCTGTTGAAAAAGCCGTACTTGCCGAAAAACTCACCGCACTTGCCGAATCACACAATATCCAGCCCCCCCGAATCACTACTAAACCATTATCGGCACCGGTAACTGCAAATTCAGCCGATATCCCTGCCGGTGAGGTTCCTGAGCCGAACGTGAAGATTCCTCTTGAAACAGTTGATGCAATTCTGGACCATTTTTTCCTGGTGTTTGACGGCGAAATGAGTATCCCCGATTTTTTATCCTGGGCTAAAGAACATATTATCAAACCGCTCCCTGAAAATGATGATTTTCGGGATGAGCAACAACTTCTTGACCTTTTACGCAGTTCTGCCCATAAAGGCATATTTACCGAGCTTAGAAAGTACTCAGCCTGACCCTGAGCTTGCTGCCGGTATAAATTCTGCTTAACAGTAACATTTTCGCGCCCTGAATCCCCTGCGGAGGATTTTCGAAGAAAAAATCCAATTCTATTATCCCGGCGACAGAGTAGACCTCAACGGACGTCTGGTGGAAGTAGTATTCAGAGGTCTGGAGCCCGCCTGAATGTGATTTCTCACTATAAAACAAGCGGTCAGGGCAGCTGTAGGAGAATGCTCAAAGACCTGTCGGTAAAAGGAGTGGGACATATCCAATGCCGGTGTAATAAAAGCAGCTGTCTCCAATGTACCTATCCCTCCGCCCGTCGAAATAAAACGACGTGACAACTGCAGTAATACCATGATATACTGGAAACTCATTCCGGCACCCTGCCCACGATGGTCGGTTCACCTGCATGGGCAAGTATACCGCCACAGAGGTATTTGTACAGAAAACACACCTATGATCGACAACGACCTCCTCAGGGAATTTCTCACCGAATCTCAGGAACACCTCTGCACGGTGGAAGAGGATATCCTGTCGCTTGAACGCGGCGGTGCAGTGATCGACCAGACCATTGTCAACCGCCTGTTCCGCTCCGTTCATACCGTAAAGGGTGGCGCCGGTTTTCTCAATCTGGACAAGGTGAAAAATCTCGCTCATGCGCTTGAAAACGTGGTGGGTGCAATCCGCTCAGAACAGCTGATTCCCGATCCGAAAGTTTCCGAGGTCCTGCTTGAAGGCACCGACCGTCTCCGGTACCTGCTCGAAAATATCGACGACACAGCCACAACCATTAGTGAGGAGGTTACCGCCTGCGCGTTGCTTCTTGACCCAAACAGCGGTGTTCCCCAACCGGCAACGGGTGGGGATTCAGCCCAAACGGCCACACCCCGGCCCCCCTTCGACCTTTCGCAGTACGACCTTACACCACTTATTGCCAACCTGCAGTGTCTCCATGTGGTCACTATAGATCTGGTTTCCGATTGCTCTTCAAAAAATCGCACTCCGGCTGCACTGATGGCCGAGATGCAATCACTCGGAATTGTTTTGGACACCGATCCCAAAGTGGATGAAAAATTCACGATCAGGCCCGATGCCGGAGGACACCACTGGTTCTCTTTTGTGATGGGCTGTATTATCGATGAAGCGGAAATGTTCACCGCCGGGCTTGACATAAGCCCCAGTCGGCACCATATCTATAAGACTTCGGAGCTGCCGACAACACCAGCGCCCCCTTCCCCACCAGTCGCCTCCGAACCACCACCGCCAACCGACACCACGCGTGCAACAAAAGCCACCCAGGAACATCTGCCTTCCCGGCAGCCATCCCATACCGCCTCCGGAGCCGGATCAGATCAGACGGTACGGATCACGCTGGGACTACTTGACAACCTGATGAACCTGGCGAGTGAACTGGTACTGGTGCGAAATCAGTACCTCAGGTCCATTTCCCTCGGTGATATGCAGCGTCTCACCACCATCGGCCAGCGCCTGAATGTCGTCACATCTGAAATTCAATCATCCATTATGCAGACACGAATGCGACCGGTGGGGACGGTTTTCAACAAGTTCAGTCGTGTCGTGCGCGATCTGGCACGACAACTTGAGAAAAAAATAAACCTCGAAATCCGGGGCGCCGAAGTCGAACTGGACAAGACCATTGTCGAAGCCATGTCCGACCCGATGACGCACCTTGTCCGCAACTCGGTTGATCACGGTATCGAAATGCCGGAAGTGCGCCGACAGGCGGGTAAGCCTGCCGAAGGTTCCATCTGCCTGAGCGCGTTTCACCAGGCAGGGCAGGTGATCATACAAATCGAAGATGACGGCAAGGGTATGGATCCGAAGAGTATTCTGTGTAAAGCAGTCGAGAAAGGAATGGTGACCGAAGAGCAATCGCGTACCATGTCCGACAGGGAGATCTTCGACCTTATTTTCCTACCTGGATTTTCCACCGCCGAAAAAGTTACTGAAGTCTCGGGAAGAGGAGTCGGTATGGATGTCGTACGTTCGGGCATACAGGCTCTCGGCGGTACCATCGCCATAGCCTCGGCCCCCGGCACCGGTTCAACCATCCGGATTGAGCTACCGCTTACGCTGGCGATTATCCCGGCACTTATCGTTGCGGTCGAATCAACCTGCTTCGCCATCCCGCAGGTCAACATTGTCGAGGTAGTATGGTTGCACGGTGCCGATGTGTATCAGGCGATAAAAAATGTCGACAAAAACGAAGTGTACCGGCTGCGTGGTACCCTCCTGCCGCTCATGCGATTGTCACAGATACTCGATATTGAAAAAACCTTTACCGATCCGGTTGCCGGAGAGATCCGGCCCGAACGCCGGGCGCAGCGGGCCGATCGACGTCGGAACGGGAACAACGCCACCGACGAACGCCGGACACAACCACCGGAGCGTCGTACCGATCTGTCAAACAGTCTCTCAATTGTCGTATTGCGGGTGAGCGGTGAACGGTTCGGACTTATTGTCGATACCGTAGTCGATACCGAAGAGATTGTGGTAAAATCACTGCACGATCAGCTCAAAGACTGCAGTGCCTATGCAGGCGCCGCAGTACTCGGGAATGGCCGTATTGCCATGATTCTTGACATCATGGCCCTTGCCGGCCTGGGCAATCTGCAGTTCGGAGGTGCCGAAAACCATTCGCACAGGGGAAAACGTTCCTACGACGACCGCCAGACCGTACTGCAGTTCAATATCGGCGGTTCGGAACGGTTCGCCGTACCGCTCTGCCTCATAACCCGTGTGCAGGAAATCGAGCCGGGTCAGATCAAACGGGTACACGGCAGGGAATATCTTAACTACCGGGAAAATATGATACCGCTGGTCAGAATCGAACAGGCGGTTCCGGACTTTTCCACGGAGTATGCCGCCGATAACCTCTCGGTCATCATTCCGAAATCCCAGAAGCCGTTCGGCGTTGTGGTGGCCAGTATCATTGATACAATGGAAGTACCTGCAACCATCGAAACCGGGACCATTCATGCACCCTGTATTATAGGCACGCAACTGCTGCAGGGAGAACCGACGCTTTTTATCGATCTGCTCCGGATTATGGAAATCATCGATCCGGCCTGGAGTAACGATGCATTCACCGGCACCACCACCAGAAAGAATTTCCTGGTTATCGACGACAGCGCTTTTTACCGGAATCTGCTCGGATCGTTTTTACGTGCCTCCGGAGCAGATGTCGCTACCGCAGCCGACGGCAGCGAGGCACTGCAGGTACTGAACACCGGCAGGTTTGACGCGGTAATCTCCGACATCGAGATGCCGGTTTTAGACGGCTTCGGTTTCATTAAAGCGGTTCGTGAACGCAATCTAGCCGTTGGCGTGCCAATGCTCGCGGTATCAACCGCCGAGGAGTGCTACGTTAAACCACGAGCTCTCGACAGCGGATTTGACGACTTCAAACCCAAGGGTAACCTTGAGCAACTGCTCGACGCGGTGAATAATCTCCTCCGGTCCGGTGGTAAAAAACCGCCAGCTCCTTCTCGTAGTGGGGAGAAATAGCAAAATGTACACAATCATGCCTGGGCACCATACCGCCACACCATTCTTAAGGTCGCTCCATCTGGAAACTTTCCAGTTTAGAGATGCTATACTTCCCTTCGGAGCGATCAGGGTAAACACCACTCAGCATGAGCATGTTTTTAAACCACCTTACCTGTTAACGCTCATCCTGAGCTTGTCGAAGGAGAGCTATGTTTCTGTTTTCGGACAAGTTCTTAGAACTGAGCGTTGGTATGACTAAAACACCTGCCGAACAACTCCGCCAGCTGGTCACCTTCCGGATTGATGACGATCTGTTCGGTTTCGACATTCGAATTGTCAAGGAGATCTATCCCTACACCGACTTTACCGCGGTACCTCTGGCACCCGATAAAATACGAGGTCTGATCAATATTCGCGGTCAGATCGTGCTGGTCATCGATATTACCGTCCTTTTTGGCCGGCCACCCCGGTCAATAACACCCTCATCGCAACTGGTGATTATAAAAACACGTCAGGAACTTGAGCAGATGAGCGAAATAAGTAACCATCTCCCGGAGGGAGCCTGGAGCGATAAACCAGTGGCTTTTGTTGTTGACGGCATCGGGGATGTAGTGACCATTGATGCAACGGGATTAGACCGGGTACCACCACATATTCCCGAAAAAGTCGCGACATACCTTGAAGGTGTGGTGCATGTGGACGATGAGCTGCTGATCCTTCTGGATGCACAGCAACTACTGTAACTCAACAACAATGCATGGTTTTCATTACACGGTGAATTGTTGCCGAAATACACGATTGAAAGGAGTTTTACGTATGCAACAGATGCGATTTAAAGGAATGCCCTATTCCATGGCGGGAGTCATTATGACTATTGCCACGGCTGGTGTACCGGTGGTGCTGTTTTTCCTCACAACCCTGATCGGACCGTTTTCCCCGGTGGTAACCGGCGCACTCGTTATCTGCGCGGTGGCTGCGCTCGTTGTCGGGACATGGTTCGCACGACAATTCAACCGGACCATCATGGACGAACTCGCCGAACGTGACCGGAGATTAACCGAAGAAACCACCCGGATTACTGCTGCTGCATCCGAGAAAACCGGTTCACTTTTACATCAGCTCGAAAGTATACAGAACAACATTCAATCCACGGTCAGCCGCATCACTACGGCAGACACCCTCCAACTCGAACTCTGCATGAATATGACATCTCAGATACAGGAAAGTACCGGTGAAACAGGAAATGCCAGCGGTATCATTACCGAACTGGATAAAAATGCCTCGGCGCTTGCGACAACCTCACAGGAGCTTTCATCAAACATCTCCGTGGTCGCCACGGCAGCCGAGGAAATTTCGGCAAACATCAACAACGTTGCCACTACCGCCGAAGAGATCAGTACCAATATGTCTTCAGTGGCATCCACTACCGAACAGATGTCAACCAACCTCGCTTCGGTTGACGGTACGCTCAAAGAAATGAGCGAATCGATATCCAGTGTTTCCCGGAATGCCCATGAAGGTGCGAAGGTAGCCAATTCCGCAGCCACCGAAGCTGCACAAACGAGCCGGATAATGACGATACTCGGCAAAAGCGCCGAAGATATCGGCAAAGTTACCAATGTGATACAGGTTATCGCTCAACAGACCAATCTCCTCGCGCTCAATGCGGCCATCGAGGCTGCCAGCGCCGGAGAAGCCGGTAAGGGCTTTGCCGTTGTAGCTAATGAAGTCAAGGAACTGGCCAAACAGACGAAAACTGCAACAGAAGACATCGCGACGAAAATTCAGAGCATGCAGGAGAACACCGGTCAGGCCGTACAAGCCATACAGCGTATAACCGAGGTGGTCAACCGTATCGATGAACTACAGACACGCATTTCGACCATGGTTGATCAGCAGACGCAAAGCACCCAGGAAATCAGCCGTAATGTCAGCGAGACGGCTATAGGCATTGGCGATGTTTCCCGTCGTATCAATGAATCCGCCGGGGGAGCCAATAATGTTTCGCGTGGTATCAGCGAAATCGCCACCGGTGCGAATGAAGTGGCACGCAATGTGGCCGAAGCCGCAAGCGGGATCAACGACATGAATGAAAAGGTTGCGGAGAATTCCATCATGTTCAAAGAGGCCAACCGCTATATGATGCGTGCACGTGAAGCGAACACCGCAAGTTCGGAAAAAATGAACGAGCTGATGGTCGCTGTTGACCAGGTGTGCGACGCTGTTGCCGATCTTGAAAAAGTAACGCAGGATTCCTTTTCCACAGAATGACACTATAATGAATTCACCGGAGAAGTTACGTTTACTTATAGTTGAATCCGACATTGCGCATCGGGATGTTTTCCGGACATGCTGTCAGCAACTTAGCGACATTGTGGTGGAAAGTATCGTTCCCACCGGACGTATAGCTCTGGACAAAATCGCACGGCAGGCAGTCGATGTCATTCTCCTCGATTACGCCATTACCGACTATACACTAAGTGACTTTACAAAAAAACTTGTCGGACTCAACCCTGACATCGGCATCATTCTCACCGTTCCCGAAAACGATCAGCAGGCAGCTATCAAAGCTGTTGAAGCACTGGCTGCCGGGGCTTTCGACTTTGTACTCAAACCATCGGAACATGATCAGGATGCATGTGCGGTACTTCAGCGGCGTATTCTTCCCAAGATACGATCATTTTCCATCAGGCGATACTCCCGTCGGGCCCGGCGCACCTCTCCCGCCGCGCCGCAGCATACTCCAATCGACACCACGCGGAATACCCTCCGGCATCTGCAAAACAACATCGACAAGACAGAGACTGCCTCCGGCAACAACGTAGCACCCGAGGTGGTACTGATCGGTGTGTCAACCGGTGGCCCCGAGGCACTCCTGAAGATAATTCCCCAGTTTCCGGCCAACTTCCCCCTGCCGATAATCATCGTGTTACATATGCCGAAATTTTTTACCGGACCAATGGCCCAGACACTCTCAAGTGCCTCCCGTATTAAGGTGACCGAAGTTGGTGAAAACACAGAACTGCAGACCGGCAACGCCTATCTGGCACAGGGTGGTATTCATCTCGAAATCTGTCGTGAAACACGCAACCGTCTGGTTACGCGATTTTCCGACACCCCTCCCGAAAACGGTTGCCGACCGGCAGTAGATGTTCTGTTCCGCTCTGCGGCATCGGTGGTAAAAGGGCAAGCCATTGCTGTTATTCTTACCGGCATGGGGAGCGACGGCGCAAAAGGAGCGGCGCTGCTCAAGGCGCAGGGTGCATATATAATTGCTCAGAACGAAGCAACATCGGTGGTGTGGGGCATGCCCGGGAGCATCACACGCAACGGCACCGCCGACATCGTTCTTCCGCTCAACGATATTGTTCCGCATATTGTCATGATGGTTGCACCGCTATGACCGAGATTACGACTATCGAATTCGACCTTCTTAAAAAGCTTCTCCTTAAAATATCCGGTATTGAGGTCCAGGAGAACAAAAAGTATCTCTTTACCACCCGGCTTGGTGAGTACCTGAAAGAGAAGAACTACAGTGGATTCGCAGAGTTCTACAACCGGTTGATTTCCAGTAACGACCCGAACCTTCAGCGGGAATTCGTGCAATCCATGACAACCCACGAAAGCAGCTTTTTTCGGGATGTCCGTCCATTTTCCCTGCTCACGAATCACCTTCTGCCAGCCATTGCCCATGCCAGTGAAGCGAGTGCCCGCTATCTCAAACCACGGATCAGGATTCTTTCTGCCGGTTGCAGCCTGGGGCAGGAGCCCTATACTATCGCCATGTGCGTTAAAAACTGGCTGCAGACACAGAAAACGTTCACGGAAAAGGATGTCACCATTATCGGTATCGATATTTCTCAGCGCGTGCTCGACCGGGCCCGCAAGGCGACCTATGCGCAGAACGAAATCGGTACCGCTGTACCCGCGCAGCTGCAGAATACCTTTTTTACCGCCGGGCCCGACGGAACGTTCACCGTAACCGATCCCATTCGCGCAATGGTCAAGTTTCAGGAACACAATCTTACGCAGCCGATCACCCCGCTCGGAAAATTCGACATTATTTTCTGCCGCAACGTGATCATCTACTTTCCGGTAGAGCTGCAAAAACAGATCCTTAACCACTTTGCCGGACAGCTCAACCGGCATGGAGCGTTTATTATGGGATCGTCGGAAACGACGTATAACCTGTGCGATGCCTTTGAGCCGGTACATATTGAAGACTCGGTGTACTTCAAACCCGCCGCAGGGTAGGCAATTCCGACAGCTGGTGGAACAAGTAACCTGATGACAACACCGGATCTTGCCAATTCTCCGGTGATTCGACGACCGTACGAACCACCATGCAATATTTTTCCTGTTCATCCGTCTTCTCTACCATCCTTCAGAATGACCTTTCCAGACACCCGGGAGAGACCGAATAATGATCGCCGTACGAACCGAAAACCTCACTAAACGTTTTAAGAATCTAACCGCAGTCAATGCAGTATCGTTCGAAGTGAACAAAGGCGAGATCTTCGGATTTCTAGGACCGAATGGCGCCGGTAAAACCACCACCATCAATATGCTCTCAACACTTATTTCCCCCACCTCCGGTCATGCGGAACTCGAAGGCTGCGATATCGTAAAAAACCGGAACGGTGTCCGGCGTTCCATCGGGGTCGTTTTTCAGGAACCGGCACTCGACAGTCGACTTACCGGAAGGGAAAATCTCGAGTTTCATGCGCACATGTACGGAATGAAATCAGCAGAACGCAGATCGCGCATCGCCGAAGTGCTCTCCCTGGTTGAACTTGAAGACAAAGCCGCTCTGCTGGTGAATACCTATTCCGGCGGAATGAAACGACGGCTGGAAATTGCACGGGGGCTGATGCACCGTCCCGCCATACTTTTTCTCGACGAACCAACCCTCGGTCTCGACACGCAGACACGGCGCCATATATGGGATTACGTGAAAAAACTCAACAGCGAAACCGGTATCACCATTCTGCTTACCACCCATTACATGGAAGAAGCCGATGCGCTCTCGAACAGGATTCTGATTCTCGACCACGGGGGAATCGTCGCACTCGATACTCCCGCACAACTCAAAAACGTTCTGGGCGGTGATGTGATCGAACTTTCCGCAACCGGGGATACCACCTCGTTTGCCGCAAAACTGCAGCAGGAACCGTGGATTCAGTCTATACATTAAATCGGTTAATAGCCATTTTGCCCCTACGAAACTAATTTTCTGCAGGAAGAACGGTATGACGGAAAGTGAATAATACGGATAAACATCAAAACAGATATAAAGTACGTATCGCTCTAGTATAAACATCTACTTCTGGTTGAAGATATGCTCAGTACCAAAAAATCCTTTTTTGTTACCAGTCCCGGATTTCAGAAAAGTGACGACAATATTTCCGGCCATGTATTCTACTTCCTCCTAGCACATGTACTCCTAAAAGCCCAACAAGATAGGATTGAATCCAAGGAAAGGAAGCCGGAACAGGCTGATGTTATAAAGGATGTAGATAAAATACACATAGTAACGGTTGGACATCAGGAAAAGAGTTTTATCATCCTCACCGAAACGACCATTGTCGCATGCAAGGGGTTTTAAGTGGTTGGTGTGGCGTTGTCACCGGTCTTGAGAATGGCAGAAAATTGTGGCACTACCCATTTCTCTATCCGAGACATACTGACTTGTTGGAAAGACCTCCTGTCAACTGCCAACAACAAACCAATAAGAACGATATCTGGATCGTTATTCTAATAGCCCCCGGACCCTTGGTCCTAACTCGACAAAATCCAGCAGCAGATCAATCACTTTGCATGAGGTTTTAGCTTTTACCGCCACATGCAATACGAATAGCTTATTACTATTTATCTATTGTTATTCGAAGCGTTGCAAATCACAACTAACTGCCAGGGCGGCAATGTTTATCAGGCTTGATCCATTTACATTCCAACATAAGACCCGCAGTATCCCGACTCAATAGCAGCGATTGTCTTGAAAGCATCTGGCATTTTCCCCGCCACACCTTACAAACATCTTTTCCATTTTTAGTGCCGTCTTTTTGGTTAACAGAAGTATTAGAGACATGACTTTTAAAAGGTTGCCATCACAACTAGCAATGATGAAGATAGGTTAAATGACAACATCACTTCCTAATCGTCGGCACCTCCACCTCCAACCCCACTATCACATTTCTCCCCATAGCATCCATCCGTGAATGTGCAGTACGGTATTTTCTATCAAAAAGATTATCAACACCGATAGTTAAAGTAACCTTTTCATAGAACCTGAATCCCGCTCGCACATCAACTACATAGTAGGAAGGAAGACCGTATTCAGCAATTAATCCCGATGACGGATCCCGGGGATTTTTCAGGTATCCGACGTCACTATGCAAAACGTCGGATGCGATTTTATCGTACCGGTCAACTGCATCAAGAACCGCTTCCCACCACCATCTATTTTTAGGAGAAGGCTCATTGTATCGCAACTTGATTATACCGCGAAAGGGATGGGTATGCCGGAGTGGCATCTCCTCCTGCCCGGGAAATTGCATTCTTCCGTAATCGTACATACAACCACCGACAAGTCGCAATCCATCCAGCTTATTTATAATAAAACCAATGTTGAAATCAAACTCAAACTCCACACCGGTTACAAAAGCGTCGCCGTTTGAAGCGTTGACATATACCCGTTCATCGGGCTCGAAAGTCCCGTTTTTATTGAAATCGATTGAAGTCGAACCATTATACTCTCCATGAATGGGCTGCTGAAAATTGTGAAAAACGGTATAATATCCTGTCAGGAAGGTGTTGACGATATCCGTTTTTAACCGGGGGCTGATTTCAAACTGGTCTGCAGTCATCGGATCAAGGAAACCGTTGGGGATAAGCACTCCCTGTCCCGTCTGGCGAAAACCGAAACTCGGCGGCACCATGCGAAATCCCCTCATCCATGAAGTTGCACAATTGATGTTTTCACCAAAATGAAATACCGCAGATGCTCCCCCAGTTAAAGCGTTGTTTACATAGACGCCCTCATTGGTCATGGGAATATTTACCAGAGTATCAGGTTCTCCGGGTATGGAGTAGAAAATATTGTCTTTGGCGTTTAGACGGAAATAATCGCACCTGAAACTTCCGGTCAATGTCAGAACGCTTCCGATGTTCCATTCATCCTGAATAAATGCACCGCCATTGTGCCATTTTGTATCGGGTGTCGCCTTTTGATTTCCACTACTTGTTTTCATGGTAAATTGCTCGTCATCGGGACTTTCCGCAATATCAATTTGGTAATTTATACCGGCAATCAGCATATTTCCAGTAAATAATTGTTTATTGCTCTGTATTTCCGCACCGATTGTCCGCCACCAGGCAAACCCTTCCGCCGTTAGATCCTGCCGACTCGAATCGGTGAACCATTGTCGGGAATCATATTTATATTGGTAATATATTTTCGTTTTCAACACATCAGAAATCACAAAAGGTGCTATCGAACGATATTCAAGAGACAAACCCCACCGTTCGTTTGAATTCAATTGTGAGGGCCGGTAGGAACGATAGGTTTCGGGTCGTTTCATATACTGCCCCCCGAATGCAACGAAATTATTTTCATTACATTTTAACTCGGAATTAAAGTCGATACTCCAATCTCTTCCACCCGATGGAATAATATATCCGCCACCACTTCCGGTTTTCATGTCTCCGGAACGATGTGTCGTGGCACCGAGAAAATAACGGAAAGCAGATGTTGCTCCCCATGTTTCCCCTCTACCCATAAGGTAATCGCTTGCACTGCCGGATCCCCCTTTTATCCTTCCGCCTGCAACGAAACCATCGTCTTGAAATGAAAGAGGCGGCTTTTTAGTTATGAAATTGATTACCCCTCCCAATGCATTTGAACCGTACATTACCGAAGATGGTCCACGTACAACCTCAATATGATCTATTGACTCTCCGTCAACTTTTCCGTACATGTCATCTCCGCCAAAGCCTCCCTCTCCCCAGAAGGTGGTTAAGCTGTTCCCGTCGATAAGTGCAAGGATATTTGCTCCCGACAATCCACGAATAATCGGATCCGAAGAGGTGGTGGTACGTTTTTCAATCCAGACCCCAATCTCATCATCCAGGGCATCAAGAACAGAGAATCGATTTTTCCCTGCAAGATTTTTTTTATCTGCAACAGTTATTGATCGTGCAAGATTGAATACATCAGTAGGATGTCGTGTTGCCGTAATAACAAGACTATCCAACTCATTAACACAAACCGTATCGTTTCCATATTTTTCAGGTTCTTTCGCAAACAATTTACTAACAATTGTTAATGTGAACACGATACAACAGACCATCGTCATTTAATATAACTCCAATTTTTTAAAATTATTCTTAGCATACTTTCGAACATTCAGGTTTTGTAAAGTTCTTCACCTTCGTATACATTAGGAAATAACATATCATTTCGGAAGCAAGTGCGCAAAACAGATGATTTTGCGATATTTCCAATAAATTACAGGGAATCAAGCAGTGCATCAAAAAAAGAATCTGAAGCCTGAATTATTTTTTGTGGGTCTTTTTCACTTTCAAAAATATTTCTTAGTGTTTGCTCCACCTTTTTAGCATTATCCGAACTTTGTCCTGTCCAACCATTAAGTTCGATTTCATCAATTAAAGAAGCGAGTTTAATGGCTTTCTTATCTTTTATTCCTTTGAACTTTACAAGGCTCATCGTGGTACTATATTTTGGATATCTCCGGTATTTCGCATTGGGAAGATCAAACGGAATTGCTCCCTCTTTTACCTCGCCTTTTATGAGAAAGTAAAACACCGCATCTTTATCGACATATGTTTTGATCATCCAGACGAAAGCGACTTTATCAGGCTCGAAAATATTGTTACTGTAATATTCTCCTGACGATGCAAGACCAGTAATCAATAATGCAATACATCCTATCTTTTCCAAGCTATTTTTCATTTGAAAGTATCCCGTTTTCAAGAACCATTACTTTGCCGTTAAGAAGTTCAATATCAGCCTGAGAATGTGTAACATACACAACCGTCGTGCAGTTCTTTTGCCGAAATTCCTTCATAAAAACCAACAGTTCATGTTTGAGCGTACGGTCAATATTTGACATGGGCTCGTCCAACAGTAATATTTTTGGTTTGAGTGCGAACGCCCTGGCTAATGCTACACGTTGTTTCTCACCCCCCGACAATCGTGAAGGATAGTGTTTTAAATGCTCCTCAATCTTGAATATACGGCTGATGACGGACGTAATGGCTTGTATTTCTTTTTTCAATATTCTTTGCGATTTCAGCCCATAGGTAATGTTTTGCTCCACGGTCATATGGGGCCAAAGAGCAAAATCTTGAAACACCATACCAATAGATCGGCTGAAGGGATCTTTTTTAATACTTCGACCAGTAGTCGCAATTACCCCATCGATTAGTACTTGCCCACTATCAGGCATTTCTAACCCGGCGATTATGCGCAGCAAGGTAGTCTTTCCATTACCTGATGGACCTGTTACAATTATCAGATCGCCCTTTGGCGCTTCAAAGTCGCTATTGTTTAAAACAATACGTGGCCCGAAATGTTTTGTAACTTTCTCCATTTTAATCATCTGTAGTTACTTCTACCTGTCTACTTTTCTTATTCTCAAACAATATCATTAATCCGATGGATAAAGCAACAAGGACCAGTAACAACGTCTCGACAGCGACCTCTCTTTCGAATCCATAATGCAGCATACTGTAAATATTGATAGCCGCGGTCATGCAATCCGGTGGTACAAGCAATACGGCCATTCCTGTCTCCGACAAAGAAAGCAACATAAAGAAATAGAGAGCTTTTTTCATTGCCGATAAGTTAAGTGGTATCCAAATAGAACTAAAATTCCGCAACCACGACGGACACGTAACATGCCCGGCGTCAATGACATGTGGATTGACAGCAAGCGCACTGGCATACAACATGTAAACAATTATCGGAAAATAGCGGGTACTCAAACCCCACATCAGGATTATCGTTGCTTCCCAACAGCCGTCCCCCGCCAGCTTTCCTGAGAGTTGAATAAGACTGAACGCAAGAAATGTCGGTGGAATCACGAATGGCGCCAGCGCCACTATCGAAAAAAATATTTTTGTTTTTCTCGAAAAAAGCACCATCGAGCGTACGAATACCGACGCTATAGCAACAGTGAATAAACCTGCACCGGAACTTACAATGAATGAATATCCAATTTCTTTCCAGTAAGGTCTGTAAAGTTCATGAAAGGTGCGGATAAATGACGCTTTGTACACTAAAATTATCACGGGAAAAAGAACTACAACCGCTAAAAATACAAGTACTAGGTACAAAACGTTTCTTTGAGTTTTGGAAAGTTTGCATACTAATCTCGCCGGTGCAATCACAACACTAAAAAAGGAGCGTTGTCCGATCGCCGCACGTGTACACACAACAATTGCCAAAAAAAGTAAAAAAACCGGCAGTAACAAATAAATAGCATTTTTATAATTGTAAAAAGCACCAAATTGATTAAAAACAAAAAGAGTATAGGTCTGAATATTCATAAGCGACGGTATTTCATAATTTGAAAATACAAATAAAAAAGTGATCAAAAACGCAGTAATACAAAAAGGTAACATCCATCGCATACTGATCCGGAAAAACCAACTATTCCCCTGAGAAACGAGCAGTGCACTTTCTTCGATATTTTTAGGAATCGAGAGAAAACCTGATCCTATAATGATTGTGGGAATCGGCATATAAACGATACTAAATATACCAATCATCACCGGCAACGAAAACAAATTGCTCCTGAATAACTTTGAAAGAAACAACAATGCCTCAACAAATACAAACGGCGGCACAGCAAGAGGTATTAACACAAGAAAAACGAAATAACGGGTCTGTTTCAAATCCGTCTTTGTTACGGAAAATGAAACAATAAACCCCGCGATAAGTGAACCTAATGAGGCTACGAAAGCAATAATAATCGACTTAAAAAAAATAACTATTCTTCCACTTCCAATGACAACCGATACAATTCCACCGTACGATAAGCCTTTCGAAAAACCTTCTTGATATAAAAAAAAGGCAACCGGGGCAAAAAGGCTTGCACCCAGGGCAAGTGACAGTATGGATTCTTTTTTTAACATTACTTTTTATTATTGCAGTAAAATTTTTTCAAGTTTTCTGGATGAATTTTCAATGACACTGGCGGCTTTTTTGAAATCAATTTCCATAATTTTTAACTTGGCAATTGGTGGTATACCTTCCGCTTGCTTTATCCCCATGCGAAGAGGAATCTGAACTGCGCTCGAAGCTGCAAGATCAGCTTCAATTTCCGGGCTCAGGATAAAATCTATAAATTCCTTTGCCTCGCTAGGATGCTGACAGCCCTTGATGAGGGCAACAGTGTTAGGTATAAGGAGCGTACCGAGGCTATCCTGATCCGGAAAAACAATTTTTACCGGTTGCTTCTGCAGCAATGCCTCGTTACCATCATCGGTATCAGTAAACCCGGCATAATAAATACCCGCGGAAACTCGGTCTTTCGTTGTAGCATTTCCAGCAAGAACAGCGACTCTATTAGCCATCAGTTTCGAAAAATAATCCATAGCCCTGGCTTCGCCTAATACAACAAAAAGGGCGGCACAATGAGTTGATGTAGTACCGAAAAGGGGATTGGCAATGCAAATTTTCCCCTTCCATTCCGGTTTGGTCAGATCAAAAATAGAATGCGGATATTCCGATTCTTTAAGCCTGTCGGTATTGAGAATAAGAACCCGTGCCCTTGCCGCGAAACCTGCCCAAAAGCCTTCGGAATCCTTAAATTGGCTTGGAATATCTACAGCACTTGCAGAAATGTATTTTTCGAGACAACCTTTTTTCTTAAGTATAATTGTACGTACGATCTCATTATTCCAGAAAACATCAGCTTTGGGATGATCCTTCTCGAGGATCAGGCGATTGGCTAACCCGGCTGTTTTAGTAGCTTCTGTATCAAATACACGCTTTACCCGAATTCCTTTTTCCTTTTCGAATTTGACGATCACAGGATCTGAAAAAATCCGATCATGTGAAGTATAAAGAACCATTTCTCTGGCATTGCCGACTATAACACCAAACCCAATAATTGCCGTACATAGTGCTTCCTTCATTTTAATGCTCCAATAGTTTCAAAGGCTGAGCCAAATCTGCCCATAGCCCCCATTTATTTCTGGATTCTTTATAAATCACCTCAGTAGAGCTATGGCGAGTTAAAATTCTCCACTGGTTTTGAAAACCGGGCCCGCCAAAATAATACTGGGAATGTTGCATCATCTGAAAGCAATTGAGTTTTCGGCAGTTTCTTTTACTGTACCTCGTCGGTTACAGCATACTCTATATTCAAATCGATACGTGCGGATGGTTGGATTCGGCGTCTAAATTTTCAATTACAACCTTCCAACGTGCCTCGTCTGCACATTCCTCGCAAGAAAGCACTATAAAACTGAATTTCTACTAATGCTCTTTATTTATATCTGTTTCTGCATTATCCTTTTTATTTTACTAAAAATATATTATTCGTCTTGGAAAAAGTTTATTTTTAAAACACGAACTTTACTCTTTAATAACTCGTTTCCATGAATTCCCCGAAGAGACGGCAGTCACTTTTTTAAAGATTCGTTTAAATATTTTAATACAATGCAGATAATGCCAATTAAACACTTTTTTTCCTTCTTCCGGTTGCACCGCGCACTATGGTTCATAGGGTGTTTTACACTTGCATTCACCAGCTTTTCCGCTCAAAACACGCCGACATCTCTCAGATGGGAAATGCGAACTATCGATTTGGGTACCGTGACCAGCTATACTCCACTATCTCGGGCGATTTCATTTACTAATGCATCACACGATATCATTACTATAGACTCGGTTCGTTCAACATACCCAAAAGCCTCTATTACCGTATCCCTAACTCAGATAATGCCTCGTCAGCAGGGGCAACTTTCCTTGCAAGTATTCGGATTCGACCAGGCCGGGGCCTTAGGTTTTCCTGTCTTTATTTACACCACTTCGGGCACCGACACACTGTCCATCACAATGATTGTCCAACCGCCACTTGCACTGGACCCATCAATTTTAGATACGAAAAAAATCTTTTTCGGCGACACCATAACAATGACCTCAATACTGCATTGGAAGGGTCCGGGAAAACCAGCTCCTTCCATCATGCGTTTCGGAAGTCACATTACAGAATCAGTAATTGAAACATTAGGCACTGATTTTATTCTGGAAGCAAAAATAGCCCCGCAAACGCATGATAGTATTTTTCAAGACACCATTACGCTTTTAACCGGAAATCCGGTTTGGCCCCAACACTTACTACTCGTTCAAGGACATGTTTCAAGTACATTCACAGCAAAACCACCGGTGCTTGATTTTGGAGACATATCAAATACATCAAAACATACAGTCGCGACAAAGCTGGTAACCGATCGGACCGGAAATTTCAGAGTTTCGAAAATAGAATCCAACCCGGATTACATTCTTGTTTCCACTATTGTTGCGCCCGGGAAAAAGGGGAATCTTGTCGCAACCATTCTCCCCGGCGAGCGACCACGACCTTTCAAAGGCATAATTCGTGTTTTCATCAATGATAATCCAGTGCCGGATCTTGAAGTGCCACTAAAAGGAAGAATTACGGAATGATTAAAATGCATGCCGCGAAAAAGAGGGCTCACAATAACGAGGTTCTTATACGCTATTCCCTGTGTCTTATTATTACGGTCAGCATTCTCATCCCAGCTTACCCCGCCCTATCCGAACCACTCTATTTCACCTGGAGCCAGAACGGCAATATGGATATCTGGTCAATCAATGCTGACGGTTCAGAAATTCAGCAAATAACATCTACGCCCTACGATGAAACGGAAATCTCATTATCCCCCGACCGTTCCAGAATTATTTTCTCCTGCAGTGACTCCTATATAAAAATCATGGAACTTAAATCAAAAACAGTCGTTGACAGTTTTTCGACCGATACTTCGTTCCTGTTTAACTCTCAGGCAGTCTTTTACAATGGCGGTATTTTATTCACCAATGTCGTTGATAAGGTACATGACGTTTCCGCCATCGCATTTTATGCAAACAATGAAATCAGCACCATCGTCTCACAATTGGCAAGCGTATTCTTTCCCACCCCTCTTCCGGAATCAAAATCGTTTGTCTATACCTATTTTCTCAGCAAAGCGAACAAGAAATCACTGATCACCGAGCTTTGGATTTACAATGGAGATAACGGTGAATCCCGGCAACTTACAATGCTTGGAAGCCTGATTACCAATCCTAAACCGCTCGACAGCCATCACATCATCTTTGCCTCCAATAGCAGCGGCACTACCCATATCTATACTCTTGATCTCACAACAGGAACCGTTTGCAGAATTATCGCGACCGAAAGCCATGACCTTGATCCCACTCCATCAGCCGATGGTCGCAAAATCGCGTTTATTACTCTATCAAAGGGAAAAACTGTTATCAATATTTTCAACCGGTCGAATAAAAATATTTCGCCTATCACTACGGTCAATGGAATCTTTAAGGATTTAGCATGGTAAGGAATTCTATGACGAAACTGACAATCTTCCGGTGCACGGCTATTATGGCCATTTGCACACTTGTGACAATGCAGTGTTCCACAACCGCACCACACAAAACCACCGCCACGCTTAAGCAGCCTGCCACCCACTCCGAACAAAGCGCTGCTTCAACCTTCAACACTTCCCGGTCGCTCAGTGGTCACTCTATTGAGAACTTCTCGATATCGTCAGCATCATTTAATCCGTCAGCCCGCGATTCCGTCATCATCTCCTACCGCCTCGGCGCCGAAAGCCCTGTTACGCTCTTTATTGTAGATCAGGACGGATTCGTCATCAGAACGCTTCTATCGAAAACCACGCGTCCTAAAAACACCCTCTGCAACGAGGTGTGGAACGGTAAAGACGACTCGGGAACCATCGTCCCTAATGAGGTGTATTACCCCGTAATTGCAATACCGGAAGAGACGCTGAACCCGCTTCTCTGCAACGGCGGTATTGAGATTCAAGGCAGCAATGTTCACTATATACCGGAGCAGCAGGTGGTCTCCTACTTGCTCGACAAGCCATCCCGAATCATCGTCAGAGCCGGCATCTGGAAAGGTGCAATGCTCAAGATGCTCGTGGATCTCGAACCACGCCTTAATGGGAATGTCACCGAACCGTGGAACGGCAAAGATAACGATAACCTGCAGTACCTGTATTCGCTCGATAAACCTATCTCGCTTCCGGTTTATGGGTACACTCTACCGCAACCATCGGTTATTGCCTATGGAAATTCCAAAACCACCTATATTGCCTACCGGTTAAAAAGAGACCCCGAGCCCGAAAAAAAATATACGCTTGATTCCCTCTACCTTTCCACCCACAATTTTTCCAAACACTATATGCAGTCAATTGTATACGACCACTGCCCCAATTTCACGGTTTCATTTCCCCAAAACAGCGAATGCGACAGCTCGGGTGTTCCGATATTGCAGGGAAAAGCATTGGTCAGGGTAGAAGTAGACCCGGATTATGTAACGTATCTTAGCGAACAGTATGAAATTTCTTTTTTTATCGATAATGAATTTTATGCCGAAGAAGAGGTTGGTTATACCCCCTATAACTGGCTCTGGCGACTCAACAACATAGACGAAGGATACCACATACTCTCGGTTTCCCTGATCAGCTTTCAAGACCGCGCCAACGAAAAAAGCGTTAAAATCAAGATTGTGAAATAGTGCCTTTAATGCGCCAATCCATCTCTTCACCTTTTTTTTTACCAGGCGTTGTCAATACGTTTTTATTTGTATACATCATCGTTCTCTCAACCCCTGCAGAAAAAAACGATGCTTCACCACACAACAGTGTCACAAATAAATTATCCACATCCATCCTGCTCTTTAACCATCGTTCTTTTAACTTCGGCACCGTTTCCATAAAACAGAAGTTGACCCATCACTTTCCGTTTCGTGTTAAAGGTTCGGAATCGCTTGCCATACAACGTACTACCGCCTCATGCGGCTGCACCATCATACAATATCCGAAGGGATCTTTGGCGCCCGGAGATACCGGTTCACTTTCCGTGGAGTATATCACCACTTTCACGGAAGAAGCGTTTACTCGCGATTTTACCGTATTTTCGAACAGCAGATTCATGCCGGCAATACAACTTACCATTTTGGGTAACGCCCAAAAAAACGTCTGGACAGTACCTCCCATTATAGATCTAGAAGACATGCAGGCCGGTTCACCCGAATCGCTCCTGATACAAGTATTCTGGAAACGGCCGGAGAACCCCATGTTTTCATCAGTCAATATTCCAACGTACCTAACAACCGGCAGTCTGATAAAAAACAACATCGATACAACCCTATGGGAATTGCCCGTTTACTCCGCGCCAGATGCTACAACAGAGTATCATGCCGATTCCATCTCAATCAAAACCGCAAGTCCGCTCTGGCCGGTCGTCGCCATCCCAATCGACGGCCGAATGAAACCGACGCTTTATGTCAAACCTGATTCACTAAATCTCGATGTAATAAAAAAGGGTACTATTGTATCGGGAAGTGTTATGGTTTTTTCATCAAACCCGATTGATTCGATTACTGCCAGTATAAGCCCGGAAAACACCATTCGCGTGAGCCAGGCGATCAGAGTATCTCCCTATAAATACCGCGTAGTGGTCCAGAATGATGTGAAAACGACGGATGAAGGCTCAATAAAAGTTAGATTGACTGTTGCTTTACAGTTTGAAAATGGGGAGAGAAAAGAAGTGGAAGTGCCGGTGGGGGGGGGGGGGGGAGATGGGAGGTGTAGTAAGTTCAAAGAAAATTAATTGAATTGAAGCCTGCCACTGCCCGCGAAGCATCGGCGAAGCCAACTACGGGGCACACAGTGGTTTTCTAATTAACTTTTGTTGTGGGCACCGGTGCGTCTTTTTGATTAGGGATACCTGTGCAATGATGATTGGTGGTAACCATAGATTGCAACTATTATAATTTTGGGTTACAAAAAATAATTAATTTAAGAGCCCTCGCGTGAACAAAAATACTCTTAGATTACTGACTTGATTTTTTCTCATACAATTCAGTAACAAAAAATAAAACAACTCCTACAACACCTAACGACAGACCTAAAAATGCCCATAAAATACAAAATGTTTTCTTTTCGCGAGTCAACAGAAAAAGGACCACACCAGAACCAATATTTATAAACGTTGTGATACCGGAATACTCAAGCATTTTCATAACTGAAAGCAGAAAATATCTTTTACCTTGTGACTCCAAGGTTGGCAGCAACCAACCAGCCTCTAACTGCGCTAAAACACCCAATCCAATAAAAACAATTAAACCTATTACAACCACTGATTGATATTTCGGTAATTTCATTATAACTCCAATGTTCTATTAATTAACTTTTATATCTTTACTTCCCGCATGCATTCTTGCCCTGAGTACATCCATTCATCATTTTCAAATATTGAAGCCATTTTCCACTTGGTGGAAGCAATCCATTAAAATAGTCCATCCCTTTTTCTTTATACTTCATATATTTTAAATAGGTTTTATAAACATCGATCACATCACCAAGAAAACCTTGCGCAGCACCGATTGCATCATTAAGATGGTTTTCATCAGCCTGGCTGTTCTCCTTTTTTGATTGTAGCAAGTTCATTAAGTACTTCGATTTGACTAGCGTTTGCCCTTCTCCAACATAATGTTTCATTTTTACGGTTTGGTTGTCGTTCATAGTATAGCTTCCGATAGCATAAATAACTTCTATCCTGTTAATTATCGGATTTACCGTTTTATGAATCGGTACAGAATTGTAAAGCCTTTCATCTTTTGTTCGCTCTGTTGTTAACCCATCGTACACCCATCCGCACAAACCAAAAGGATCTAACCAAAATAAGGAATTATTCCAGCAAAACCTATAGAAGTTTGCATCGCCACTCCCCAACCCGATCGGATCCTCACTAATAAACCTCCCCAACCCCGGATCATAATACCGAGCCCGATAATAATACAGCCCTGTCTCCAAATCCCGGTTTCTTCCCTGAAATAAATATTCATTTCCCATGATTGATTCAATACCCTGGACATCATCAGTAGTGAACCAATGACCATCAGCCCCCGCTCCTGTATATATTTTACACTCCCCGTACGGGCCGATCTCATACCGCTCGATAATGTCTCCAGTTTCATTTGTTAAAGCAATCACATTATATTTTTCGTCGTGCATGTAGTAGCAGGAATCTTCAACAGCACCATTTTTCCTGAACAGAGCGAATGGTTCATCAATGTAGGTTGTGAAAACGAATGTTTTTTCGATGTTATTGGATGCTTTTTCATAGATCATTTGCAGACCATCGTATACATACACGGTCGTAACACCGGTAACGGTCTTTTTTACTCTTCTACCCAGTGCATCATATGCATATGAGGCTGTGCCGTTGGCAGCGATAAGTTCATTCTTGGCATTCCACGTGTACGTGTTCGTACCATCGGACATAAGGTTACCGGCATTATCATACGTCAGTGACGTAGCATTTATACTTACTATGTGGTTCATATTGTCATGCGTACGGTTCTGACTTGTTCCGTTAACATAATAGGTATCCCAGTTCCCCCTGCTGTCAAAACTCCACGATTGCGTTTCAGTGGGGAATGTTATCGTTGAATCCGGATTCATTGGGCCCTTGGCATATTCTTTGAGTTGAAAATCCACATCATATCCATAGGCTTCCGATCCGGTACTGAAGTGGTTGCAGCGTTTGGAAGTTTTCCTTCCGAGTTTATCGTATCCCATCTCGAAAGAAACAATTGGTTGGTAATTATTTTGACCATCTAACTTTGAATAATCCATACGTGTCGCACGTCCTCCTTTCGACTCAAAAACTGCATCGACGGTATTCCACGAATTCGTAGTCGAACTGAACTGTTCGGGAGTAAAGACATAATTCACTCTGCAAAACCAATGGCTTTCATCGGCGAGGGAATCCAGTAAACCTCTGCTGTTATATTTTTTTGTAATTTTTCTTCCATTGGGGTAGGTGAGCATAACCAGGTTATGCGCAGGATCATACTCATATTCAATGGTAAGCGATTGTCCATCAACTTCCTGTGTCGTTTGAGTCAGCCTACCTGCTTTGTCATAGATAAATGATGTTTGTGCGGAACTATTGGCGACCAAAACAAGACGATTCCTCCTGTCATAACTGAACGTATCTTCGGGCGTGCCATCTGAATATGTTTTTTTACCCAATCGCCCGGCTGCATCATACAAAAATGTAGTAGTGATGTCATTTTTATTCGTATACGTTGCTACTTTGCCATCTTTAGTATATGTATAAATTTCACTATTCGCATCGGGATATAGTACGGTTAAAACATGGCCATAGGCGTCGCAGTTGAGCACCGTACTATTTTGGGCTTGGTTAACCACTGCGAGCAGATTACCATTATGGTCACACTCAAAACGGGTAGTATCTCCTAAAGCGGTTCGCTGCCATTCAGTATATCCGTTCCTGTTGTAGCCATACTCGACGGTGTGATTACTGTCATTTTCCATTCGGATGAGTTGATTATTCAGGTTATAGGAATACCTGATGGTGTCTTTATGTATCTGATCAATTATTCCTATGGTGTTTCCATACTCATCGAGAAAAAACAGTTTATTGCTTTCTCCTCTGATACACTCCATTTTTGGTACATAGCTAAGGCCTGCAATACCCGCTTCCATCGTCAGTACAGGTTTATATACATATTCACTGACAATATCATTACTTTCGGTGCCATAAATCCATTTCCACAGCGGCTTACCGGTAACACTCTTTATTATTTCGAGGTTAGTCCCATCCGGTAAAGTCATCCGTATTTTTCTGTACGCCATATTATCAAGTCCGGAAATGTTTTTAAAATTGTCATACAAAAATGATATCTTTTCATTTTCCTCATTCGTTATAGCACTGATATAGTTAGCCTGGTCATATTCTATTTTGGTAGAATCTCCTAAACTGTTGATTATTGATTTTACAAAATCATTTTTGTAATACGAAATCTGGGTAACAATATCATCGTCATCTGGTACTGAGGAAGTATCACTGACTTTTCGTATTTCCCGTACCATTCTTCCACCATCATCATAATTGTAATAGGTCCATCTTCCCATGGCATCGCGGGAAGCGGTTATATTGTCACGGTCGCTGTATACCGCATAGCGATACAGTAACGTATCATCCAGCGGACCGATCTCCATGACTTTACGATTCCACTGATCGTAGTCATAGCGCCAAGTATAGTTATTTCTGTCCGTCATTGACAAGAGCATATTATCTTTATTAAAAGTACTCACAATGAAGGATGAATCAGGAAAGATCTCTTTTATGCAATTACCCCGGCTGTCATATTCAAATCTTTTTTCATTTCCTTCGGGATCGCGTACTGATATTTTTCGACCGAACGAATCGTAAGTATAAAGCGTCGTATCGTTTCTGGCACCTACCGAAAGAATGAGTTGTCCGATGCTGTCGTACTCATACGATGTCGTAGAGGTCTCATTCGTACTGTTATCAGTAAGCTGAACACCCGTTACGTTTCCCTTGTCATCGTAGGCATACTCCATCGTAGCGGTCTTACCTGAATCAAGTAGATAATTCTTTGACAGGATGTTCCCTTTTTCATCGTAGGTGAATTCCGTTTTTAGTAAATTTTCGTCGGTATGTGATGTTACCCGGTTATCCACATCGTACGTCCAGGCTTCGATAACCTGCTGTCTGCTGTCCAGTTTCGCGTATAAATTGCCATTTCTATCGAATTCATAGTAGGTGATTTTACCTTCCGCATCCTCAACAGCGTTATAGTTAATAGTATAGGTAGTCATATTCGGACTCGACACTAAACTGCTACTTATATAATATTGCGAACCGGGGATGGTATAGTAACGACCGCTTCCGGATGCCCCGCGTACGGTCACATTTGTAGCGACGGACGACACTACATTGTATCCCAGCTTATACCCTAAAGCCTCCTCAATTCTCCTGGGAGCCCTCCGGATCGTAAAACCAAGTGGATTTTCATCGACAGTGCGTATACCCTGATTGTCGTAGATGAATCGCCATGTCCGTCCATGATTATCAGTTTTGATCGTCATGTCGTTGATCGTATCATAGGTAAAATGAAACGTATCATCCCGGAAGGTGTAAAAGTCTACTTTATTTGTTGTACTTTTATATCCAATGGTACTCATAACCTGACCGCTGCGGTTGGTATAGGAAGTCAGCAGGTTTGTACTGTTGTAGGTATACGTCACCGATGCGGTGTCCCAATAATCCACCTGTGTCAAATTGCCGCTTAAATCGTAATTGTACACAACTTGACGTCCCAAATTATCAACCAAACGGGAAATCTTCCCGTTAGGGTTACGTGTAAAATCAAGGTAATTACCACTTGCATTGGTTATGCGTAGCAGACAGGTGGTCACCGTATCATATTCAAACGTCAGCGATCTTCCGTTCGGATCGGTAATTGAGATAATGCCGCCATCCTGATTGTACCGGGTAACAGTTTTATCCTTGCCGGTCAATTCCCAACCTTCACCATCATCGACAAGCGAGAAATTCATAATCGCGCCGTCAGTTCTGATATAACTGCTTCCGTTGCGCTGCAGCTTAACCTCCCGGCCGTTATCCATTTTAAAAATTACGAATTCCTCGCCGTTTTTGCCGGTTACCGGCAACAGTCTTCTCCCGAAGTTGATCGTCCATCCATTGCCTAACAACGAACTCACCGGGTCGTTGCTGTTCCATGTTCTATTAATTTGAAGCTGCGGTCCTGTACCAGGAAGAACGATATCGATCACATCCTCGGTAAGTGCTCCTGTTTTTGCATAAACATCGCATGCCTTACAACAGTTTTGACAATTCGGCGGTGGTGGAGACTGTAGTGCATCCGCCGGCATGGGAGGAGCCGGTATCGGTGCATTAAAATCCCAAAAATTATCAAATGCGGCTGACGGTATGGCCACCCATTGTATTATTGAAAATGAAAGAACCATGACTATTGCTATACTCTTCGCTGCACCTTCCGGCTTCACCATAAAAATTCCCTGTTATTATCTAAAGGTAGATCAGATTGCATATTACTATACATGGTACTTTATCTATTATTATCTTCGTAGGAATAGTTTACTTTTACTATCCCATATACCCATACCGACGGTGAATCATCCATTGACGTACTCATAAGTCCTATACGGTAAAACCCCTTATCAACATAGTTGCCGTTACTGTTTTTACCATCCCAGGTTATTACGTGGTTACCGGCAGTTAAATCTGGAATAACGGTCTGCCTTAAAACGGCATTTTCAGAAGGATCAATAACGCGAAGGGTAATACTCTTCGCGGCACTGGCAAGCCCGAAGGCGATATTTACAGTATTGGTATTGCCGTTAGGGCCACAGCCCTGACTGAACGGGGTAAAAACCGATGGTGTAATAGAAACGATGGACGGTCCGTAAAAAGATCCGTCGTTTGCCCATATTGCATTATCAGGCAAAGCGAGAGCATCAATGAATCCAGGAAGAATGCTCCCGGCATGTAACGACTCCCAGTAGTATTCACCATCTAAGGAAAGGCCATCCCAGATTCCTGTAGCAGTTCCTGCTCCCATAGGCATGAAATCGAACAATGTTGCAATTGTCGACATGTTGTTTACGCTGACAATAGGAAGTGTAATATATGAAGGTTTGGGGACATAAAAGGTTGTTCTCCAGAAAATATTGTTCATTGGGTCGAACGTGCCTGACCGAGCCACATTCTGAACTTCATACGTATAGTTTCCGGTAGTGCGGGTAAGATCGAACACCTTTTGCTGCCCGTCAATAGTATATCGTACAACAACATAATAGGCCCGATTGCCTGCGACGAGGCTTCCGTTGTTATCCCTCCCATCCCAGATATCAACATAGTTCCCCGCTGTACGGTTCTGGTCCTGTACCAGTGTTCGCACCAGATCTCCCTGCTGGTCAAGAATTTCAACCGTGACCGGCACGTCGCCGGACAGGGTTGTGCCGACATTGTAGTTTTCGTTCGTAAAAATGCTGAAGGTTCTGCCGGTGTCAGCCGGTGTCGCATAATAAAGAGAAACTTTGACATCGGTAAAAATAGAATGTGTTCGCGTTGCATTGTTCCCGTTATCATCGGTAACGCGGACAATCGCATTTTTTGTACCGGCTTCGGTATACATATGGGAAACATCACCGTTTTGTGTCGAGGTCCAATCCCAGCTTCCGTTGCCGTCAAAATCCCAATCGTACCGTTCGATAATCCCACCGGGTTCATATCCCTGCGCGTAAAAGTTAACGGTAAAGGGTGCGATACCACTTAGACTATCGGCATGCGATACGATGGTTGGTGTTCCGGCGGGATTAACATCCACCTCAAGCCCGGTTGTTACCTCAGCAACAAAGCCATCATTGTCCGTTACCCGGAAACGGGCTGGATAGTGCCCCTGCTCGGAATAAATATGATTAATTTTCAATATTGAACGGCTGTCGTAAAATTTGCAATCATCAACAAGCCACCAACTCGAATCGTCTGTCTGCGCGCCAAGGAAATGGAACCGCACCCGTACCGAATCACCGGAGTAGTTCGTCAGGTCGAATTCCTGCTCAGACGGGGCGATATATCCTGAGTAAGCAGCCTGACTGTTAACTATCTGACTTGGGTAGCCGCCAATCGGAGCAATGGGTGCAAATGGCCCATTATTAACTGACAGTTCAATCACACCACCGTTATTATCTGTTGCACCGCTCATCTGATGCCTGAACGAAAAGTACGGACGGATGCCGGTAATGTGTACCATCGGCGAGCTCAACCATGTGTCGGTGGCCCCACCGGGAGACCTTGCCATCAAGAACCAATTGCTCCCTGTTCCGCTTTCTTCATCGGCGGGTACACGCTCCCATCGCGAAATTGTACTATTAGGACTCGCAATAACCCACGGCATAGTATTCGTCACAGGATCAAAAAACAGTACGCTATCAGGTGAAGATACTTTTATACTGTCAAGCTCCCACCCTCTTCCCGCCAGATTCGTATAATTACTCGGTTGCAGAGAGAATCGCACTTTGATGTATTGATTCGTAAAAGAGGTAAGTGCTATAGTCCTTTTCGCAACGCCGGAATTCCCCGAATATGATTCGACACCGGTTGTAGCTTGACTTGTACCGTTAGAATCACAGTTTATTATAGAGACTGAGGCCGTTAATGATTCACCTGCAAAATTCAGCATGTTTTTAAAACTCAGCGTACAAACTGCAGAGGCAGGGAGACGGATGAGTGGCGAAGTAAGGGAAACGCTTCCGGAAAATCCGGTAGTGCATATAAACTTCCAAACACTGTCGACCGAATCGACAGACCGTGTTGCAAGTGTCCAGATATTATTTACGGTGCTTTTATTCCACCCTATGGTATCAGCCTCGAAACCATTTGAATAAATGTTGCCGGAGTCGGCGAATACATCCGGTGAATACACGTTACCGACTTTGACATTATCGATAAGCCATCCGCGCGAGACACCGCTTTCGTCGGACACGAAATGGAACCGGAACCGGATGGAATCGCCAATGAATGGACTGAGATCGAAACGTGCTGTCCTTTCACCCAGATTTCCGGTGAACGCACTGTCGAGCACTCCTATAACTCCGGGATATCCCCCGATAGGCGTTAGCTTTAAAAATGGTCCGCTGTTACGCGAAACTTCGACAATACCGCCGTCACCCTGGTCACTCGTTTTTGTATAGCACCACATTTCCATAAAAGCCGACGTCCCTCCCGAAAGCGGGAGGGAGGGCGAGACGATCCATGCATCCATATTGTTGCCATAAAATTCCCCCTCGTTATCAACATCTATCCAGCCGCTCTCTTTTCCGCCGGAGATCGTTCGTGTCGGATCGAGTAGACACACAAATTGCGGCCCGTACTGGTTCATTTGCCAGAGGGTCTCGAGATTCCCATAATCGGTATATACGGTATCCATGGATGACCCTGAGAATATTCCTATATCGCGAATAAACCAACCCATATTTGAAGTTTCGTAATCGGAAAGAAAAGAAAATCGAAGGCGTATCTGCCTGCCGGCATAGCTGGTTAAATCAATCTGAGCATTCGCGGCACCGAGTATACCGCTAAAACGGCGCAGTTCTACAAAAGAACCATTGCCCGTATCAATCTCCACGACACCGAAATCGTAATCGGGTTCGGAATTGAATTCATGATAAAAGGTTAGTGTTAACGAATCATTGACAGGAAGAGTGATTGGCGGAGACAACGCCCAGGCGTTCATATTATTCGGATACGATGTTACCAAACTTGAGGTTCGCAGGCAATAATGGCGGGATGCCGGTGCGATCCTGCCGAATCTTCCGGAGATTCCGCCGTTGATCCATCCGCTATCGTCGAGATTAAAGGTAAATTCATGAGTAATAACCGTATCGTCACCAATGCGCAGCAAGGTGTCATACATCCCGTCGCCATCAAAATCCCATTCATGATATTTTATTATACCATTGTTTTTAACCCCAGACCCCGAAAAACAGGCGGTCAGCGGAGCTGCGCCGTTTGAGGGGTCTACTGAGGCAAAAGCTAAAGGTGGTTGCTGTGTCACGACAATACGCAGCGTTCCCGTATCTCTATAACCTTTATCGTTGACGACCACCAGCCGCGGATAATAAACTCCTGGATTTGCAAAGGTATAGGAATACGAAAGTGCACGGTAATTGCTGAAATTATCTATATTATCAAAGGTACCATCACCGTTGAAATCCCATAAATGCTCCAATATTCCACGGTCTTGTGGCTGAGGCTTCTGACTGAAAACAACCGTAAGCGGGTAACTGCCGGAATCTACAGAAACCTCCGGCAGTGAATAGACCTCGTTAAAAGAACTTCCATCTGCACTTGAATCAACAGTCACCATCACGGTATCGGCGATTCTTTCACCATAATAATTCGAGGTGTCGATTATGATTCTGTTGGTACCGATATTGAGAAGTTCCCGTTTTACACTCTGAACTCCACCAAAAACATACATAATATCGATAAAATTCTGGCTGATTATAGTGTCGGATGAAGGGTTGACAATGCTCAGGGTTGAGGTCGTGTCTTCCAGCGATGGCATAAAAATACTCCCCTGCATAAAACCATCGGCAAAAATATTCCCATTCGGATAGAAATTCCCGCTGCCATACTTCTCGTAAATAGCAACCCTGCCACCTCCGCCGCGCGGCGAAGAAAGGCCATTATATGTCCCACCGTTGGCTACTATTTTACCCATGCCACGCAAAGTATCGGCATGAATCAAGACACTTCCACCTGCTCCGCCACCATAACTTGAATTGTTCATTTCACCATTCGCCAGAATCTGGCCGTCAAGTCGAATATTGCATGCATCGAGGCTTATAACACCACCGCCAAAACTTCCGTTACCAGAAGTACCGCCACCGCTTCCCGGCCATACGGGGTATTGCAATTCACCATACGGATTATCATTCGGTGTACCACTTCCTGTGCCACCATAGGTTCCTCCGCAAGTATTGCATAAATTATCCTGGAATGAGTGCAGACTTACCGTATGTCCTTTTGTATACCCTGAAGGGTATCCCCTGCCGGATACGTTGATGGAGGCCCCATATCCGATCTTGATATACTTTGCATGTACTCTTACGCCATATATAGTAGTAGTAACATTATGATAATGTGCCATAACAGCGCCGCTATCCAATACAAGACTATCGACCGCTAAAGAATCGTTGAGATAAACATTACTGCCAGAACTAATGTAAAGCGCCCCTATGCGGTTAATTCCGCCAAACGTTAGCATTTGTCCGTTTTCCACTGCCAAACGAAGAAGTGAATCATTTACGTTGGAGATAATGCCATAAGCAATGGAATCAGTTCCGAAAGATGCGCTGTCGTTAAATTTCAGCACTCCATCGGCCTCCACATTTTTCACAAAAACAGTTCCGTTGCCATACCCCCTTACACTAAGTTTATTTAAACACGTTCCTGATTGATAATCATTTATATAAATCGCAACTCTTCCGCCACCACCAGCACGATTATACGTAGTCCCGTAGATTCCACCATCGGCACTGATGCTTCCGTTGCCGCTGAGCGTGTCGGCAATGATCCAGACACTCCCTCCGGCACCGGCACCATACGTGCTCGTTCC
>JBNLDC010000074.1:0-149517 GCA_050304135.1 Chitinispirillaceae bacterium
CGCAGGTAACAGTAATTTCGGTGCGGTCAATATGTTGCGTCAGGTTGAGGATAACTCCGATCGTATCAAAATTTCCAACCGTATCGGTTATAGAGACAGTGCTCTCATAACCGCTTGAAGACCTCAGAAAAAGCTCAACACTGGCCTGTTCCGGACCGGGAGGAGGGCTGGGAATATTACAGACAATTGAAAATATCCCAAGAATTGAGACCAGCAATCCGGCTACGGAATAATAACGTATCCTCATATAAAAATCCCTTGTAAATGTAGTTTAAAGGTTAAGCAGTCTAAAAATATATCAGGTCATATTGAAAAACGGTTACTAAACAAGAGCGTTTCAATCATCGGAGTATGGAAATTCTATGCTGTGTTGGTTCAGTTTCCGTTTGGAATTTTGATACCAGGACAGATCCATCCAGATACAAACACCATTACTCTATAAAAATCAATTGCTTACTATTTATTCAGCAAAAAATTATTCAACTTATGCCTAAAAACAGGTCAAGACTAAGTTGAGCATGTAAAAATTTGTTAAACCATTTTAAAACCGAATGGTATTCAGCGGATACTTTTTTTAATTTTGAAGTAATATAATGGAAATCGCTTCCAATGTCTGTGATCTTTGTCACAAAAGGGGATATTTTTTGGAATATACACTGATGAGACTATTTGGCGAGAAATAACCGATAAACAAGATAATAGTATGATTTTACTCTATTTTCCGGATCGTTAGCATTCGAATCTCTTAATGATATTTTCTAATCAACAGGTCACTAACAGAATTTATTGGGCAAGACAAAGACAATCACTTACCATCCCCACTAAGTGCCAGCATCCGCTCAAGCGACCGAAGCGCCTTTGCAGCAACCTCACGGTCCACCACAACCTTCTCTCCCCCGGTACCGTCAAGCGCATTTCGGACAGAGAGCAGCGATCCGCGCTTCATGTTGGGGCAGGTAACCTCATCGGAGACCGGATAATACCTTTTCTCCGGATTATTTGACTGAAGTGTATGGATCAACCCCAGTTCCGTTGCGATGATGAACTCGTTTTTTTCGCTTTTGGCGACATATGAACACATACCCCCGGTTGAAAGTACGGCATCAGAAAGAACCCGGCACTCGTGGGGAGCCTCAGGGTGGATGAGCACTTCGGCATCGGGGTGTTCGCTGCGGGCTGCAGTTATCATTTCTGGAGTGATACGCAGATGCGTGGGGCAGAAACCGTCCCAGAGGATCATCTGCCGGCCGGTCTGTTCCTCTATCCATGAACCAAGATGCCGGTCGGGTACGAATATGATACCCCGATCGGGAGAAAGTTTTTGCGCAATCCCCAAAGCATTGGAACTGGTGCAGCAGACATCGGCAAGCGCCTTGATCTCGGCGGTTGAGTTGACATAACACATAACCGCATGGTCAGGGTACTGTGTTTTGAGTTCTTCGAGTTCCTGTGCGGTAATCATCTCCGCCATCGGGCAGCCGGCAAGCGGCTCGGGTAGAATGACCGTCCGTGTCGGGTTGAGAATCGCGGCGGTTTCAGCCATAAACCGAACCCCGCAGAAAATAATGGTCGATGCAGTGGTTCGGGTAGCCTCAAGACTCAGCCCGTAGGAATCACCGACGAAATCAGCACAGTCCTGCACGCCCCCGGGTTGATACGTATGCGCCAGGATAACGGCATCATGCTCTTTTTTGAGTTGTTCAATTTCAGTACGCAGGTCGGCCATATCAGCTTTTCTCCACAAACGGTGATATGGAACGAAGGGTCTCTACGATTCCCGGCATCACCTCGATTACTTTGTCAATTTCCGGTTCGGTTGTGTATCTGCTGAGCGAGAACCGTGTTGAGCTGTGTGCAAGTGTATACGGAATACCCATTGCCCGCATCACATGCGATGGTTCCAGCGATCCGGTGGTACAGGCACTTCCCGATGAAGCGGCGATACCGTTTTCGTCAAGGTGCAGCAGAATTGCCTCTCCTTCGATGTTCTCAAAACTGACGTTGGCGGTATTCGGCAGGCGCTGCACCTTATGACCGTTGAGCTTCGCTCCTCTGCAACTGCCGAGAAGAGTGTTTTCAAGTTTGTCGCGAAGTTGACGAACGCGCCCCTGCTCCTCCTCGTGACCGGTCCGTGCAAGTTCACACGCGATACCCAGCCCGACACAGTACGGCACATTTTCTGTTCCTGCACGAAGTCCATCCTCCTGATGTCCGCCATGGAGCAACGGTTCAATGGTATACCCCTTGCGCAGAAACATGACACCAATCCCTTTCGGCGCATGCAGTTTATGACCGCTGATTGCAAGCATATCAATCGGTACCGTGCGCAAATCAATCGGTATTTTTCCGGCGGCCTGCACGGCATCAGTATGCACGGTACCCCCGCGACTTTTCACCTTCTGAGTAATTGCCTCTATCGGAAACAGAACACCAGTTTCGTTGTTCGCCCACATCAACGAGACGATCGTGTGTTCATCAATCGGCAGATCATCAAACAGATCAGCACTGATCATCCCGTCACTGTCTACCTCAAGTTCGAAGAGCGAGGCACCCTTCTGTTTTAAATACCGCGCGGTATTTTGAACGGCAGGATGCTCAACCGTCGAAGTAACAATACGGGTTTTCTGTCCATGTTCAGCAAAAAAACCTTTGAGTGCCATATTGTCACTCTCGGAGCCGCAACTGGTGAAAATGATCTCTTCGGGAAGTGCACCAAGAAGGGCTGCTACCTGTTCCCGGGCCAGTTCAATGCTGCGCCGAACTCCCCCACCGAACCGGTGAATACTGGAGGGATTTCCCCAACGGTCCTTTAAAAAGGGCTGCATTGCCTCGATGACTTCAGGAGCAACCATTGTGGTTGCGTTGTTATCAAGGTAGATTGTTTGAGGGCTCATATTTCTGATAAATTCCTTATATTTTGTTTATTTTGCGTCGTTTTTCTTTTTTTCCTGTTTTGCAACAAGCATTAACGTTGCTGCTGCTATAACAAGAAGGATTATAGTCCGCACGATTCTGGTTGTTGCATAAGCAAACTGAATCGGCCGCTTGAGCGACTTGATACCTAGTGCCCCCATATGCCCGTGCGTACTGTCGACTCCGATAAAAAGAATCCATCCGCCGATGAGTGTCAGAAGCAGTTTCTGGTATTTCATAGAATTCCTTCTAAAATGTATTCATCAACTTACCGGCCCACAACCTGAGACAGACCGATGTTGTTAAAAAATACAACCTGTCCACGGATGATACCGAAAGAACCCGTCGGAAGGAATCAATTATTACATTTTTAACAACATCTCCCGGCTTTAGCAGTAAATCTTCAACCCGGAATGAACTGGAGCTTCAGGTGTTTCGCCATATACGCGAATTTTGAGAGGTAATTGAGGTTACCGGTATAGGAGACCTCATTATTCAGAATCGCACCGATAATATCCGGTTCCGGTGCGAAGAGGAAATTTTTAAGTGCCAAACCATCCTTGAATACAACCGAAACGTTGGTATTGTCGATCGCATGCCGTACCACGCTCATTTTGGATCCCGAAAATATGATTCCCGCATCAATCCTGCCGTCGGTACTTTTAAACGAGTATCGTGCTTCGAAATTTTCAATATTCTTCCGGAAAGGCGCGTTGATCGCACAGTAAAGCTGCATGAATCCAAGCAGCAGCTCTAGGGAGAGATCGAGCGCCTCGTCACGCAGGCAATTCAGCAATGTTTTTTTTCTCCACCAGAATTGTATCCGGTAAATAACAGCAGAGATTGGATTCATGGTCATTTCCTTTATATAGGCAATAATAATTTTCTGATCAAATGCATAAACCCGGCAGACAGTGTTACCCGTGAGGTAACGGAACCGATGCTCCTGAAGCAAGATCATACTGTGTACGGGTGATCAGTTCATCCTGCATCGCCTCGTTGAGATCCTTGAAGTAGGCACTGTATCCCGAAACCCGGACGATCATTTCCGGATACCGTTCAGGGTGTTGTTTCGCCTCGATCAACGTGCTGTAATCCTGCACATTGAACTGTACCTGCATGCCGCCCTGCCTGAAGAACCCCTCCACCAGATCGCCGAACCGTGCGAGGTAACCGTTTCCCCGCTCTTTGGCAGTCGGAGGCGTGTACTTGATATTAAACGCCCACCCGCCGGGGATTGACTTGTGATCGAGCGCTGCCACCGCATTGAAAGCACCGGTTAGTTCCCTCGCCGCTTGTGAGGCAGGAGTAATCCCGCTCGAGAACACCTCATGTGCACCTCTCCCCGAAGGCATTGCGCCGGCAAGGCGTCCCTGCCCCGCGTGAGTTGTCATGGTCCAGAATGCCGGCCGGTACTTCCCGCCCCGATAGTTGGTATGTGCCTGAAGAAATGCGTAAATATCATCCACCAGACGACGGGAATTTTTTAGCGCCAGCGGATGCTCTGTGCCGAACCGGGCAGTCTTGTTTTTAAGATAGAACTGCATTGCCATCTCTTCAGGCGATGCAAAATTACTGCTGACTGCATCGAGCAGCTGACGCATTGAATATTTCTTTTCGGTAAATATCGTCTGTTCAATCGCGTTGAGTGAATCACACACATCAGGAAAGGCGAGAAAACTTGCACCCGACGAATTATACCGCGCTCCGCCGAAAATAAGGTCATTACCATTTTCAAGCGGCCCGGTAAAAAATGAACTCAGCAGCGGAGTAGAAGCCATCTCCTGATGCACCGCACCCATTTTCTCATTCAGATCAATTGCCTGTCCGAGGAGCCAGGTATACTGTGCATGAAACGCTTGGTAGAACGATTCAAAATCGGTAAAGGTGGCTCCGTCGCCGGTTTCCGGACCAATCTGCTCGTCGCTCATCGACGGTTTTTTCCCGTTGAACAGTGCGAGTTCCAGCGCTGAGGCAAGATTGAACATTATGGAGGAGGAGGCTACGTAGTCCCGCCCGGTACTTGCCAGCTCCACACAGCCGACCACCGCGTAATCCCGCGCATCCTCAACAGTTTCGCCCTGATTAACCAGGGTGGCAATATCGGTGATATCATTATGGAATGCGGGGATCGCTTTCGTGGTGGTAATCACTTCTGCCACCCGCTGCCGATACCGCTCATCATTGACATCAGGATGAAAACGGGCATTGACACTCGGATCCCGCAACCGCATCAGTTCCGTCACTTTGAGGAAAACGTAGGTCAAATCATTTACCGCATCCGCCCCTGCTCTGTCGACCCCCCCAAGGGTAACCGCTGGGGTTGAACCTGCCCCCCCCCAGAGTCGTTCGGCTGCCTCGGGCACCAGATTGGTGTTATCGGCAATTTTAAGCCAGAGACAGCACCCGATCTCAACCGCCTCTTTGACCGATAATACACCGGCATCGAAATCCTGTTTGAAAAACGGGTAGAGAACCTGATCAAGCCGCCCGGGACTCATCGCCATGTTGATATTTTCGGCATGGATACCCACCTGGCAGAGCCAGAGGGCATTTACCGCTTCACGAAAGGTTCGTGCAGGTTGCGCCGGTACCCGACTGCAGATTTCGGCAATTTCCTCAAGGTTCTTTTTCTTTCGGAGGTCGGTTTCATTACACGCCTGATCCGCTGCCGCATTCGAAACAGTGGTCGCATACTGTAGTATTCCCTTCAGCGAGATCTGTACCGCTTTGAAAAATGCGAGTCTCCGTCCGACGTCCGGATCTCCCGTCGGATTCCCGATAAAACTTTTTTCTCTCTGTGCAGCTTCCGCAATGATTACCTCAAGCCCCTCTCCAAGTGCACGGGAATAATCGGGAACACAGTGAGAGATACACCCGGCCTTTCCGCTGATGTAATACACCATTTTTTCGAGCAATTGCAGCGATCGAGGATTGGAAAACTTTTTCCGGGTCACCTCCATGACCGTGCGGTCCATCCAGTAGGGGAATATTTTAAAATTACAGGCGGCAGTTTCCTCTGCTGAAATCACCTGCGGATTCGCTTTACGTTTGCTTATCGTATCGAGTTCCGGCCAGATGGCAAGCCCCATAAATTCCGGATACAACGGCGCTCCGATCATTTTGGAAGTGGTGGCGCCGCCAAGCAGGTTGTCATCGTGGAATGGAGCCACACGATTCGAAAGGTAATGAGCTACCGCACCGGCCCTTACCACCTGCGGATCTTCATCACCGGTTTCATGCTCCAAAAGGTAATCGGTCATCAAATCGGCACGCTCAATGCATACTTCGGTTCGCGTGGTGAAATGCCGGTCCCGCAGACGCTTGACCAGAGGGATGGTGTCAAGGGTGACGTCGGCAAGTGAGATATCGTCGAGTGTTACCATACCGGTTTCCTTCAATGAATTGAGCCTTCAGCTAATAACCTACGCCCCGCAGATTCCGTATCGCGGAAGGATATCCCGCAACACGACAAAGCGGTGTTTCTGCAACGCATCATGAAATAGTTTCCAGTTGCTGGAGAGAAAGTCATCATGATAGGGAAAGACGTCACTGTCGCTGTCGATACTTTTTTCCGTTTCCAGCGCAGCATGTTTCCAGGAGCCCACCCCCTTCGGGACATAGGAGATACGTTCAGCACCTTCAGGTGCGAACGAGAAATCACCGTTTGCGATCGATGCGCACCATTTCGCATGACGATCCCGACCTTCATTGTCGGTAAAGCTTCGCAGATTGTATTCAATACGTTCACGATCGGCAGGTAAAATGCGTGAGGGAGAATCAACAGCCCCCGTGCAACTGCGGAATGCAACCATTTCCTTATGCATATTGTCAACTGCCTTCATGAAAAGCGGCGGATTATCACGCACACCCTCGGCCTGACAACCATGACGTTCAAGCCACTCATTTTGGAAGCTCCACTGTGCAAAGGGGAGATCCGGGTAGGTGAGCACGGCACCATGCCCAAGCGGCAGAACGGTTTCAATAAACCCGCTCAGAAACCGTTCTTTGAACCACTGCCACTTTTTCTTCTTCACCCGTTTTCCCTGAAGCTCCGAAACATCGTTAATTTCGTGGCAGATTCCGGTAAACCCCTGATGAGCGAAGGTATCTGCATATACATGCATGGTGATTCCCAGCCGGTGGAGCGCATAGGGAGTTTTACAATCCGCGCAACATGCATCGATCATTTCCCTTGCGACGTAGCTGTCGGGTGTACAGCGTAATTTATCAACAAAAGGACCTTCCCAGTCTTCCTCTGCTGAAGTTCCGCCGTTTCCCGGAAGGAAATGAAACGGGATCCACACCAGCAGGTTGGCAAGTTTCCTGAAGTTCCGGGTATCGACCAAATGGTGAGCACTACTGATACGGCTGTATTGAATTCCACCCTCAAACCTGATCACTCCGGAATTCGATGCATCGTCAACATACTGTGCGGCATAAGCGATCACCGAGGCATCATCGGGTAAAAACCCGGCACACCGTGCAGTTACATAGGTTACGGCATGATGAAAATCGACCTGCATCCACTCCACCTTCTTTGCCACCGTTGCCGGATGAGTTCAGCTGATAGTTATTCGGAAAGACCAACACGCTCAAGAGGTTACAACTGAACAAAAGATAGGTAATCGACGCCGGATGAGTCAAAGAAAGCATTCCTCGATGTTTTTTCTTCAATTCTTCCGGTAACATTCCCCACGACCGGATACTCCAATACCTTATACACTCAACCGTAATTGTATTTTCCCCATCGGTGATTTTCCGGTTCCGGAGCCACAGCAGCGGTTGCCGATAGAAAAACAACAGTACTGGAGCAGACATGTTCAGACGTTTTATCATCCCGGTGTTGATTGTCGCAGCAGGTTTCGGCGGCATGAAGTTTCTCGCATCATTTAAAAAGGAGCAGAAACGTCTTCCTCCGCGCCCTTTTGTACGGACCCTGACCACCAATCTGGTACGGTACAATGACTTGTCCCCCTCTATTGAAACCATGGGACGTGTTCTGCCGCTCGAGCAGATACAACTTACCCCTGAAGTATCCGGACTGGTACTTGACCGCTCCTTTAAACTCTTTAAAGGGAATACGTTTCGGAAAAACGAAACTCTCCTGCGAATCGACACAATTCAAGTGTACTTCAATTACAGTGCAACCATTAGTGACCTGCAGAATGCACTGGCCGGGCTTCTACCGGAACTCAAAACCGATCAGCCCAAATCCCTTGAAACCTGGCAGCGTTTTTTCTCACGTCTTTCGGTTGATACGCTTCCTGCACTCCCCGAGGTACAAACCGACCGGGAAAAACTGCTCGCCACCCGATACCAGATATACAAACTTTACTTCCTTGCGCGACAGCAGCAGAACACCCTCGGAAAGCACACGATTCGCGCCCCCTTCACCGGTACTGTTGAAGAGACCCGGGTATTCCCCGCCTCCATGGCACGCGCGGGAACCGCTCTTGCCACACTGGTACGTACCGATGCGATCGAAATTGAACTTGCCCTGACACAACAACAGTTACCGTTTATCTCCACCGGCAGTACCGTAATGGTTGATCTGGAAGGAACCGATGTAACGCGAACCGGTACTGTCAACCGTATCAGCAACATTCTCGATAAACGGATGCAGACCGCAGCCGTATTTGTCCGAATCGACGGCAGCACCGGCCCGCTGATAAAAAACGGGGCCTATGCGAAAGTCCGCATGGCGGGATCGGTAATTGAGCACGCGGTAGCTATACCACGCAAAGCCCTTCACAACAGAGTATTTGTGTACACAATTGAGGCGGATACACTTGCCGAACACCGTATCGAAATCGCCTACCAGTCGGTTGACACAGCCTACTGTACCGGTGGTATTGCAGATGGCGCGGAGCTGATCATTGAACCCTTGCAGGATGCGGTTATCGGAATGGCGGTTCAGAACCCCGCCACCGCTCGTGAACGGCAGAAAACAATATCCGGTTCCGGCGGGATGCGTAGCGGGAAATCAGGCAAGCCCTCCGCTGCGAAAGTTTCCAAACCACAGGGTTCACCCACCGAAAATGTTAAAAAGCAGCCCCGACCTGCGACAGGTGCGCAATGAAAAAAATTATCCGCTATTTCATCACTTACCCTATCTGGGCAAATGTGCTCATGGCGGCAATACTGCTGCTCGGGGTTGTCATGATGAAGAAAATGAAGACTTCGTTTTTCCCCGAGGTTGAAAGCAATACCATCAGCATATCTTTCATCTACCCCGGCACCTCACCCGAAGAAATCGAGGAAGCGCTGATTCTCAAAGCCGAGAACAACCTGCGCGGCATTGCAGGGGTGGAACGCACCACCTCCGTCTCCCGGGAGAACAGCGGTTCGGTAACAGTAGAGGTAAGTGATAACTACACCACCGACGAGGTGTACGATGATGTCAAGAACGCAATCGACCGTATAACCCCTTATCCTGCGGGTGCGGAAAAACCGATAGTCCGGGTTAATAAGATCCGGACCCGTACGACGTCCGTTGCGCTTTACGGCAATGCCGACCTCTGGGCTCTCAAGGAACGGGCGGAAAACCTGCGCGACGATCTGCTCGCGATGGACGGAATTTCGCAGGTTACCGTCAGTGGCCTGCCGCAGCGTGAGATCGACGTGAATGTCACCGAGGCGGCACTACGCCGGTATGCACTTACCTTTTCGGAACTTGCCTCTGCCATACGTGTTGCAAATATCGATCTCTCCGGCGGTTCCATTAAAACCGACGAGGAGCAGCTGCTGATCAGGGTGTACGGGCGACGTGACTTTGCTCATGAACTTCGATCGATCGTGTTGCGCAGCAACAGCGACGGAACCCTCCTGCGGGTGGGCGATGTTGCCGAAGTTGCGGAAGATTGGGAAGACACCCCCAACGCGACCTACTTCAACGGCAAACGTGCGGTAATCCTGGTGGTCGACAAAACTATCGAAGAGGATATTATCGATATTGCCGGGAAGGTCAACGCCTACATCAAGGATTTCAGAAAAATTCATCCGGAAATTGAACTCGCGGTTATTTCCGATGCCACAGTATCGCTCAAGGCCCGCATCAACCTGCTGGTCACCAACGGTATTCTCGGATTCGTACTGGTAATGCTGGTACTGGGCATGTTTCTCAACGGGTACCTCTCATTCTGGGTTGCAGTCGGGATTCCCACCTCATTCGCCGGCATGTTCATTATTGCGTACCTTTCGGGTATAACAATCAATGTGCTGTCGCTCATGGGAATGATCATCGTGGTCGGAATTCTGGTTGATGATGCGATCGTGGTTGCTGAAAACATCTTCCAGAAACACGAACTGGGGCTCTCTCCGTTGCGCGCAGCGATGGAAGGACTTTCAGAAGTGATAGCCCCGGTATTTACCGCGGTATCCACCACCATCCTCGCCTTCATACCGTTTTTCTTTTTCCTGGGCACCTTCGGCCGGTTTATTTATCAACTGGCAATCGTGGTGATCGGAGCACTGCTCTTCTCACTTATTGAATCACTACTCATTCTTCCCGCCCATCTTGCTCATTCGCGGGGACTTGACCCGAAAACACAGAGCACCCGGCTGCGGATTTTTTTCGAAGGAATCTACCGGTTTCTCACCGATCGCATTTACGGACCGGCACTCCATTGGTCGATGCGGCATAAAACAATCACCCTCATGCTTCCCGTTGCCTATGTATTTATTACCCTCGGTCTCATAAAGGGCAATATCGTCGAGTTCAGTTCGTTCCCCTTCATTGACCGTGACGACCTGACCTTCAACCTGACCATGACGACCGGTACCCGTGAAACAGTAACCGACTCGCTACTGCGGCAGATTGAGGCAAAAGTATGGCAGGTCAACGAAGAACTCAAGCGCAGCCGAAAAGACGGTCGCGATGTGATTCTGTCGGTGCAGCGGACAATCGGTTCAAACCGCCAGGGAGACAACGGCGGTCATGCGGGGGAGCTTGACATCGAGATGCTTGAGGGCTCGCTGAGGAAAATGGCCTCCTTTGAGGTGCAGAATCTGATCCGCCGTAAACTGGGGCCGATTGCGGGAAGTCAGAAAGTATCATTTTCCGGCGGCAGGTGGGGGAAAGCGATATCGATCAGCCTGTTGAGCAACGACCTGCAACAGCTTGACAAAGCAAAGCGACTGCTCAGAAAGAAACTCGAGGAGTACCCCGCACTGAACGACATTACCGACAGCGATGTAGAGGGATGGCGGGAAGTGCGACTCTCGCTCAAACCTGCCGCCTACGCGGCAGGGCTCACCCTGAGTGAAATTTCCGGCCAGGTCCGGCAGGGTTTTTTCGGCCAGGAAGTGCAGCGGTTTCAACGCGGTGAAGACGAGATACGGGTCTGGGTGCGCTATACCGATAAAGACCGCTCATCCCTGGGAAAGCTCGAAGAGATGTATATCCGGGGAGCCGACGGTAATACCTATCCGCTTACCACCGTTGCAGATTACACGATTGAACGCGGCCGGGTTATGATCTCGCATCTTGAGGGAAAACGGGAAATCCGTGTCGAAGCCGACCTTACCGATCCCGAAAAGTCTGCTACTACCATGCTCGCCGATATCAAGCGAAATGTCATCCCCGCAGTGCTCGCACAGGTACAGGGAGTGTATGTATCATACGAAGGACGTGAACGGAATAACGTGAAATTCAACCGTTCCCTGAAAAGTTCCTTCCCGATGGCCCTGCTCGGCATTGCCATTATACTGGTGCTGGTTTTCCGTTCACCGCTGCAGGCGGTGATAATTCTTCTTATGATCCCGCTCGGCCTGCTCGGTGCGGTCTGGGGACATCTGGTTCACGGGTATATGATCAGCCGCCTCTCGACATTCGGGGTTATTGCTCTGGCGGGGATTGTCATCAACGACAGCATCGTCTTCATTGACCGTATTAACCGTAATCTTAAGAAAAACATGAAACTGCACGATGCCGTTCATGACGCGGGTCTCTCACGTCTCCGCCCGATTATACTTACCACCGTCACGACGGTCGCCGGTATGGGGCCACTGATTTTCAGCACCAGTCGACAGGCGAAATTTCTTATACCGATGGCGGTTTCGCTGGTGTACGGCTTGCTTTTCGGTACCCTGCTGATTCTGTTTATCGTTCCCAATCTCTTTCTGCTGCTCAACAATCTGCGTTTAGGGTATGAGCGGCTGTTCAACAAATCAGCCACTGCGGAATCGGTCGAACCGTCAGTCCGTGAGATTGCAGCCGAAAAGGAGGCGAGTGAGGAATGATTCGACAAATTCTCTTACTTACAGGCGTTTTGGCAGCAACAGTAAATGCTGATACACTGACCATCGCACAGGCGGTCGAACTTGGATTACAGAATAACTTTTCCATCAGAATTGCCCGTAACACCACCGGGAAAAATTTAAATAACCGTAAGCTCAAAACCGGCGCACTGCTTCCCACACTCCGGGTGGACGGAAACGCCGCTCAGACCAATACCCAGTACCTGCCGGAGAGCGCCGTGTTCAACTCGGGCAGCACCCCGGAACTTCGCGGCAGCGCTACGCTCAACTGGACACTGTTCGACGGTTTCAAAATGTTCCATGCGGGTCACCTGATCGACCAGCAGTCAAACCTGAGCACCCTTACCACCCGTCATGCAATCGAAGCAGCAGCAGTCACCATCATGACCGCCTATTTCCAGCTCATCGCACAGCGTTCACTGCTCGACGCGGCGCGACAGCAACTTGCCATAGCACGGTCGCAACTTACATTCACCGAAGCACAGTTTGAATTTGCCCGTGTCGGAAAGCGTGAACTCCTCACACAACAGGTGGTAGTCAATACCGATTCATCGCAGGTGCTCTCCCACATGCTTGATGCCCGCAACGCGCTCTATACGCTTAACGTAGCACTGGGACGCACTCCCGATACCCCGGTCAGCCCTGCAATGGATTCATCGGTAAACACCCCAGACCACGATGCATCCTGGTGGTTCTACGAAGCGCTGCAGCATAACACAGGCCTGAAAATGGCAACCGTACAAAAGAATCTCGCTGTTACACAACATGCCATCGCACGAGCGGCATTGTGGCCGGTACTCTCAGCGGGCGGTACCCTGGCAGCAACGGCAACGCAACCGGTTGACAACATCCGGACCCGCGCGGAACTTTCACTCACCTTCCCGCTCCTTACCGGATTTTCCCGTACAACTGGTTTGCGCAATGCCGCGATCGATACACAGACTGCTGATCTCACTATTCAGGAAATGCGCCTCGAACTGCAGGCACACATCTACCATCAGTGGGAACAGCTGCGCATCAGCAGCGAACAGGTAACATTCGAGCAACAGGCGATAGCTCGCGCGGCACAGGCACTTGAACTCAGCGATGAACAATTCAAACTGGGGCGCATTACCGATCTGCAACTGCGCGAAGCGCAGCAGTCGCTCCTCAATGCACAGGTGCGCTATCAGTCTGCACTCTTTCAGAACAAGGTGGTTGCCCTGCAGCTCCAGCAACTTGCCGGAAAACTTAACATTCCGCAGTAGAACTCTGGTTTACTCACTTTCACGCGTCGGTAACACAGCCCTCCGATGCGGAAGAGACATTTTTTATATACTTGAATAGAGTGCCGCTATTCGCCTTAAACGCAGGCGCCTGCCAGTTGCGACGTCTTCGTTCCCACTCTTCTTCGGGAATCTGCACGGCGATCTCATTGCTGACGGCATCCACCACAACCGGATCGCCATCGCGCACCAGTGCAATCGGACCACAGTCCTGTGCTTCGGGGGTAACATGCCCGATGATAAATCCATGGGAACCTCCCGAGAACCGCCCATCGGTAATGAGAGCGACATCTCCCCCAAGTCCGGCTCCCACTATTGCCGAGGTGGGAGTCAGCATTTCCGGCATACCAGGTCCGCCTTTCGGTCCTTCGTAGCGGATAATCACCACATGACCTTTGACAATTTCCCCCTCCTCAAGTGCTGCAAGCATCTGCTCCTCTGAGTCAAAACAGATGGCGTTTCCTTCAAACTGCAGACCCTCTTTTCCCGTAATTTTGGCCACCGCCCCACCGGGAGCAAGATTCCCCCGTAAAATACGAATATGCCCAGTAACCTTAACCGGCCGTTCCACCGGTAAAATGACAGACTGCCCAGATGTCAAACCCGGCAGATCCAGCAGATTCTCCGCAACCGTTTTTCCGGTAACCGTCAGGCATTCACCGTTAAGCAAACCTTTTTCCAGCAGATACTTCATAACCGCCGGAACTCCGCCGACAAGATGTAAATCCTCCATAACATAGCGTCCGCTTGGTTTGAGATCTGCAAGCACCGGAACGGTATCACTTGCTTTCTGAAAATCATCAAGTGTAAGCTCCACCCCCACAGCCTTTGCCATCGCCAGCAGATGCAGTACCGCATTCGTGGATCCCCCCAGAGCGAAAAGAACCGTGATTGCATTATCGAATGCGGCCCGGGTCATGATGTCCAGGGGTTTAATATCCTTTTCCAGTAGATTGCGAACCGCCACGCCTGCCTGCATACACTCTTCTATTTTTTTCGGATCTTCAGCCGGAATACTGGAACTGTAGGGCAATGACATGCCCATCGCTTCGATTGCAGCAGCCATGGTATTCGCCGTGTACATTCCCCCACATGCCCCGGCTCCGGGGCACGCATTCTCGACAATCTCACGCCGCTGTTCTTCAGTAATTTTTCCCGCGAGATACTCTCCATAGCTTTGAAATGCCGAAACGATATCGATCGGTTTACCATCAGCGCATCCTGGTTTGATAGTACCACCGTAGATCATCAGGGAGGGGCGGTTTACCCGGGCCATCGCGATCAGACATCCGGGCATGTTCTTGTCACATCCGGGGAGTGTAATTGCAGCATCGTACCATTGAGCACGCATGACCGTTTCAATCGAATCAGCAATGATCTCTCTGGACTGGAGTGAATAGCTCATACCTTCAGTCCCCATGGATATTCCGTCACTCACCCCGATGGTGAAAAAACGCATTCCCAGTAGACCAGCCTGCCCAACCCCCTCCTTAACCTTTTCAGCAAGGCTCCCGAGGTGCATATTGCAGCTGTTGCCATCATACCACATACTGGCGATCCCGACCTGCGCTTTATTCATATCATTTCGTTTCAGACCGGTGGCATACAGCATCGCTTGTGATGCCCCCTGCGATTTCGGCCGGGTAATACGGGAGCTTACGGTGTTTAACGAAACAGCCATATCATTTCTCCTTAAAAGTTCTCTTCATCTATATAGTTACTGTTTAAAAAGGATTAAAACCAGTTATGTCATTCCCGTAGTGCCCAGCACTGGATACCCTACGTTTCAAGAACGAACGTGACAATTCAGGTATGACGAAAACCGGGCTATTCTGAACAGATACTATATAAGGTGACGATTCTCGATTATCTAATTTCTCAGTTAACGCCAATTCCGACACTTACATTACTTCCATCCTGTAGAGTTCGGAAATCCCCCGGGAAAAATTTCAGAACACGCAGCCGATCTATTTTCCAGATCTAACAACGACATTCGAGGTTATACAATAATGAAATAAAAGTACCTGTTAATAATTCGCCACCGGCAGTTCCCAATACGCACTCTGTTTCGGATGGATGCAACTGCTTCAAATTTTATTTCCACAAACCAGAAATCGACCAATCCACGGGTTGTGGTAATTCCATTGCCAACCCCCAATAGATAGTAGTCATTCCGCCTGCAGTTTGCATCACCACACGATAGCTTCATAAGTCAATAAAACTCAAATACCGGGACATTGCTAACTGTATCAATCACAACATATTGTGGTATTAGACCTGTAAAGGTACGATTCTATCTACAGATGGGGTTTCTGAGCATTTTATGCAGGAGGTGGAATTTATTTTCCGGCTTTGAATTTATTTGTTGAAATAAAAAACCAACATATTGTACAATCACCCTCTAACAAGTAGCACAGGTTGTGTGTTTAAACTATTTTCAACCTAACCCCTATCTCACCCTCGGGGAACACCTCAAAAGGAGTATTGTGGATGATTGAGACCATCAGGAAACGTGACGGTAAGCTGGTCCCCTACGACAATTACAAAATCGCCAATGCGATTTACAAAGCCGCCGAAGCGACAGGCGGAAAAGATTTCGGTTCGGCCCTTACCCTCGCAAAACAGGTTGAAGATACGGTCGGCAAGCGGTTTCACCCCAAATCGATTCCCGCCGTCGAAGAAATTCAGGACATTGTCGAAAAAGTGCTGATTGAACAGGGACATGCGAAAGTCGCCAAGGCATATATCCTCTACCGGGAGGAACACCGCCGGATCCGCAGTACCCACGATATGCTCCTCGATATCGCCACCACCATGGATGGCTATCTCAGACAGGAAGACTGGCGGGTACACGAAAATTCCAATGTGAACTATTCTCTGGGTGGTCTTATTCTCCATAACAGCGGTGCAATCACCGCAAATTACTGGCTTGAAAATATTTACAGCCATGATATTTCATCCGCACACCGTAACGGTGATTTTCACATGCACGACCTTTCCATGTTTTCCGGTTACTGCGCCGGGTGGTCGTTGCGGCAGCTCATTGCGGAAGGACTGGGTGGTGTTCCCGGGAAAATTTCCTCAGCCGCTCCCAAACATCTCTCCACGCTGGTGCAGCAGATGGTCAATTTCCTTGGAATTCTGCAGAACGAGTGGGCTGGTGCACAAGCGTTTTCATCGTTCGACACCTACCTCGCTCCGTTTGTCCGGATCGACAACCTCTCCTACGAAGAGGTGAAGCAGCAGATTCAGTCATTTATTTTCGGGGTAAACACTCCTTCGCGCTGGGGTTCACAGGCACCATTTACGAATATCACTCTTGACTGGGTCGTTCCGGACGACCTTCGTGATCAACCGGCAATTGTCGGTGGAGCTCCTATTGAGCAGACCTATGGGGAATTTCAGCTTGAAATGGATATGATCAACAAGGCGTTTCTTGAGGTATTGATCGAAGGAGATGCCGACGGTCGTGGCTTCTCCTATCCGATTCCAACCTATAACATTACCGATCATTTCAACTGGGACAGCGAGAACGCACAGCTGCTCTTTAAAATGACCGGAAAATACGGTACCCCCTATTTTCAGAACTTCATCAATTCATCGCTCAATCCGGGCGACGTCCGTTCAATGTGCTGCCGTCTGCAGCTCGACAAGCGGGAACTTCGTAACCGGGGCGGCGGTCTGTTCGGTGCCGATGAATTCACCGGATCAATCGGGGTGGTCACCATCAACCTGCCGCGTATCGGCTACCGCTCCTCTACGGTTGAAGAGTATTACCAGCATCTTGATCACTATATGGATCTCGCCCGTGACTCACTGGAAGTAAAGCGTAAGGTGATCTCACGGCTTATGGACCAGGGGCTTTTTCCGTATACGCAGCGGTACCTGCGCCACTGGAACAACCACTTCTCCACCATCGGCCTCATCGGTATGAATGAGTCGGTCAGAAACTTCATGGGGAAAGATCTCACCCATGCCGAGGCGCGGATCTTTGCCAAAGAGGTCCTGCTTCACATGCGTGAGCGGCTCGTCAGCTATCAGGAGGAAACCGGCCATCTCTTCAACCTCGAAGCGACACCGGGAGAGGGGACATCGTACCGCCTGGCGAAAATCGACCGCGAAAAATTCCCGCGCATGGAAATCCCCGGCGATGACCACCCCTTCTATACCAATTCCACCCAGCTGCCCGTCAACGCCACCGACGATGTATTCGAAGCGCTTGACATGCAGAACGACATTCAGAGAATGTATACCGGCGGCACCGTGTTTCACGCCTTTCTCGGTGAATCAATCGACGATGTCGAAACCTGCAAAACGCTGGTGAGAAAAATCGCCGAAAACTACCACATTCCCTACTTTACCCTCTCCCCCACGTTCTCAATCTGCAAGAACCACGGGTATCTCAGGGGAGAGCATTTTTCCTGCCCGAACTGTTCGGAGGAAACCGAGGTGTACTCGAGGATCGTCGGGTATTACCGGCCGGTGCAACACTGGAACGAAGGCAAGAAATCCGAATTCAACCATCGCAAGCTCTACACGGTAGGCAGTACCGAACAGACTGTTCCTGATGTCCCCCGTAACTTGTTTACTATTGAGGAGTCCGCCGTATGCCAGGAGGAATCGACCGTTGCATTGGTGGATGGTTAAAAAATTCGTTTATTGATTTTCCGGGGACGGTTTCGACCGTCCTTTTTTTTCGCGGTTGCAACCTCCGCTGTCCCTACTGTCACAACCCTGAACTTGTGCTCGACACCACCGGATTCATTGCCTTCGAAGAGGTCCTCGCCCACCTCCGGAAACGCTCCGGTATCATTGAAGGAGTGGTCCTCTCCGGCGGCGAGCCGACTCTGCACAGCGTAGCACTTCCCGTCATTGTCCAGAAGCTCCGGTCGCTCGGGTTTGCGATCAAACTCGACACCAATGGGCTGCTCCCCGAAATGATCTCCACCATCGCCCCCGATTATTGTGCCCTCGACCTGAAAACCCTGCCGTCGCGCTACCGTGAACTCGGCGATGTCACACGGTCAGGTGAACATCCACTGTACCGATCTCTTGACATCATAAAAACAATGGGAAGTCGTGGTGAAGTACGGATTACCGTTGCAGAACCGTTTGTTGACGAGGAGGCAATCGGTGTAGTTGCCGAACTGCTGCGCGGTGTTGAAAAGGTGTTTCTGCAGCCGTTCAAATGGAGTGCGGATGTGCTTGATGAGCGCTTCGGGGAGCAGCATACGGTCCCTGCGGAAACCCTGATGCGGTATCGGGACCGTCTGGCGGAAATCGTGCTTTCCTGCAGTATCAGAGGCACCTGACAAAAAAAACGGATTACCGCCTTCTACGCCCCCGGTCGACTATCCACCACCGTAAATCATCTTCACTCCAGGCGCCAAGTCCGTCGAGAGACACACTGAGTTGCCACTGATAGTCGCGAGCTCCGGTGGAACCTTCGGCCCCACGATCACCAAACGCCTGTAACGTGTACTGCATATATCCCGGAGGTGAATAAATCCATGAGAAATCCGCCCGCAGGTGGTTGAACAGGTGCACCCCCACGCCGAAATGCATCTCAAAGCGAGTCCCGATATAATCAAACAGAATCCCCTGACGGTAAAACACCGTATTCATCCAGCCGAGTTCGATACCGTAATTAAGATTGATCTCCTGCAGTTCATAAGCAAACGGCTCGTTAAACCAGTCGGTAAACATCGCCTTATAAAACGGGTCCGATGGACGATCATCAAAATGGTTAACCACCAGCTCTTTATGCGCCCGTAACTCCATGGCAATCCGGAACACTTCCGCCCACCATTTTACCCATCGCTGTTTCCATGCTACAGCTCCCGCAACGGTAAATGGAATCGGATCCCGGGAAGCATGATCGATATAATAAACATCCGGCCCCATATTCATTAAAGTGAATCCATACCTGATTCCGTTATCAAACACCCGCAGATACCCTGCGTCAATGGCGAAACTCTGTGCGACCCCTTCTCCATTCGGCCCGTAACCAGGTGCCAATGCTGAAACGAAAGGCTTGGCCGTAATCCCGAAATGACGGGTCGGGTCCCCGAACTCCTCCAGTGAAAACCCCCAGCCGAATGCACCGACCATTTCAAAACTGCTGGTTTCCATAAGTTCATTGCCAAGTGCATCATAAATGACATTACTCCCCATGTTGATATAATTCCAGAACAATCCCAGGCCACCGAGCGTTCCCGGGAGTTGAACATAACCGGTAACCGCCGTATGCCAGAGTTCCTTTATAAGAAAAACAGGAAGTAGGTATTCGAATGACCAGGAGGCCGCCTTGTTCATCCAGGTATTGTCGGCTACCCCGAGCCCTGCAGGATTGAAATAAAGCACCGACGGATCATCAGCAAGTGCGGTACCCACCTCACCCATCCCGGCAGAACGCGCCCCGAATGGAAACGACAGTGTAATGATTGCCGACTCACCGACGCCGCCTTCTGCAATGGTAAGCTGTCCGGAAATTACGACACAAATCACCAAATAACCGATAATGATGCTGATTTTAAAAGGCGACAATTTCATGTTCCCGACGAGTGATCCGGTCCAATAAGTAGTTACTACATGGTGAAGTTTATAATACTTTGATTTCTCTCTTAGATGCAACTGATCCGATCATCAGCCACCCATTGGGTTTTACCGGCCGGGTATCAGGTACCTGATACCCGGCCGGTAAAACCTTGAAATTGTGCCATTTTTCCCCATTCTATCCTCCTTGCCCGAATCAGGAGGCTTAAACTATATTTAACAGATCAAGTTGGGCCTATAACTCAGTCGGTTAGAGTAGCGGACTCATAATCCGTTTGTCCTAGGTTCGAGCCCTAGTAGGCCCATTACTACCGTTTAAGGAGGAATTTTGCAAACTGTAAAAGTTTGCAGTACAGCACATCAGAACTTGAGCTTCGCTTCGATACTACTTTAAAGCACCGTGGTACTACGGTGCTTTTTTTGTTTCCGAAGCGCTTTGGAGGGTTTATGCTTGAAGATTTACGTTATCTGCTGGAACTTCAGGAAATTGATCTGCGTATCAAGGAACAGGAACTTGCTCAGGAGCAGTTTCCTGAACAGGTAGAATTACTTAACCGACAGATTGCGGAAGCAACCGAAGCAGTTGAAAAAGTAAAGGTTACCCTCACCCGGGCGGAAGAGGATAAAAAAAACTGGGAAGAACAGGTCGCAAAAGCGCAGGAAGGGCTTGAACGCAGCCAGGAACGACTCAACTCCATCCGGACCAACCGGGAGTACGATGCGGTTCATGCGGAGATCGAAGCCCAGAAAAGCATCATCAACAGTGCCGAACAACGCCGCAACAGCCTTACTGCTGAAATTGAACGATTACAGGCCACGGTTGCCGAACACGAGGCGGAGCTTGAGCGGATCACCTCCGAAAACTCCCCGCAGATTCAGGAACTCAAAGAAAAGATCGGCGCCATTGATTCAAATATCGCAGAAATCACCAAAGAACGGGAAGTTGTTATTCCCAAACTTGCAAAGCATATTCTCCGACAGTATGATCTCATTCGGTCAAAACGGAAAACCGGTCGTGCCATCAGTATGATCAAACCGAACCGGACATGTAGTATCTGTTTCAAGGTACTTGAGCCGCAGCTGTTCAACGAGATCAAACGGGGCATTAAAGTGCAGCTCTGTCAAAGTTGCGGTTCGATCATGATCTGGGATCCCCCCGCGGAGCAGTAAACCTGCGGACAGCGTTATAATCGAGGCACATCGTTTTATTGCCGGCGGTGCAAATGACAAGAAACGTTACCGTCGATGTGATTTTTTCCTTCATCCGGTTATTTGCAGAAAACAATGAAAAGTTTACAGCTTTACCGCAGAATGATACGGTACCTTTCTCCGTATCTGCCCTGGATAGCTCTGTCGATTACCCTCTCCTTTCTGGTGGTCACCTTTGAGGGAATGTCCCTCTGGTTCGGGGCATCACTTGTCCAGACGCTTTTCAATCCCGTGCAGGACAGCATTGTCCGTCCCGAATTTTCTCTGGCACACCTCAACGACTTCCTCAAATACTACACCCGACTGATAATCCGGCGCTCAGATCCGCTCGAATCGCTCAAACTGGTCTGTTTCTTCATGGCGGCCACCTTCCTTCTGAAGAATGTCCTGATTTACTGCAAGTCGCTGGTGATGGCAGTTCTCAATCTCAATGTGGTAAAAGACCTGCGCGATCAACTCTACGCCCATGTGCTGCGGCTTCCCGTATCCTATTACGACCGTACGAAATCCGGTAATATCATGTCGATCATCATGAACGATGCCGCCAGCATCAACGCCTCCATGACCACCACCTTCGACCGCCTCTTTATCGAACCGATGCGGGTGGTGTTCTGGATCAGCATGCTGCTTATCATCAACGTGCGGCTTACACTTGCCATATTCATTATTTTTCCGATCATCGGTACGGTCATCGCTTTTATCGGGAAAGCGGTCCGTCGCCGCAGCAAACGAATGTATGAATTCATGGCCGGAATCGTCTCAATTCTCCACGAGACCATCGGGGGTATCCGTGCGGTAAAAATGTTCAACATGCACGAATCCGAAGCCGGCAAGTTCCGTGAGGAAAACAGCCGGTTCATTCATCACTCCTTCCGGTCCACCTCCATTGGTGCGATTTCAAGCCCGTTCACCGAAGTAATGGGGGTCGTTGTGGTGATTATTCTGCTCTGGTACGGAGGGCAGCAGGTACTTGGCAATCGTGGCTTCGGTGCAGAAGATTTTGTCCGGTTCCTGATATTTCTCTTCTCCACCTTCACGCCGCTCAAAGCGATCACAGCCATCAACAATACCCTTCAGAACGGTTTCGCTGCTGCGGAACGGGTGTTCAGCATTCTTGATGCCCCGATCGAACCATTGGCCGAACAATCTGGAAAGTCCACGCTCAATTTCTCCGGAACGATAGACTTTACCGATGTTAACTTCACCTATCCCGGTACCGAAGATGCCGTCCTCACCAACCTTTCCTTCAGTGTAAAGAAAGGCTCCATTGTGGCCCTCGTCGGCTCAAGCGGTGCGGGAAAAAGCACTATTCTTGATCTGCTTCCCCGATTTTACGATGTCAGTAGCGGTACAATTGCGATAGACGGAAAAGATATTCAGGAAATTGACCTTGCGGAACTGCGGAGTCTTTTCGGCATTGTCGCACAGGAAACGGTGCTTTTCAATGAGACGGTTTTCAACAATATCGCCTACAGCCGACCGGAAGCCACGGCAGAACAAATTACCGAAGCGGCCCAAGCCGCCAACGCGCTTGAATTTATTGAAAAGCTGCCTGATGGGTTCGAGACCATTATCGGAGAACGCGGGGTTATACTTTCCGGCGGACAGCGTCAGCGGCTCTCGATCGCCCGTGCCCTGCTGCGCAATCCACCGGTCCTGATTCTCGACGAAGCGACCTCTGCGCTTGATACCGAGTCGGAGCGACTTGTACAGAGTGCGATCAACAACCTGATGGCCAACCGCACTGCGATTGTGGTCGCGCACCGTCTCTCGACCATCAGCCACGCAGATACTATTCTCGTACTTGAATCCGGAAAAATTGTTGAGCAGGGACCACATACAGAACTGATTAATCTGGGTAAACGGTACAAATATTTCTATGATCTTCAGTTCGCTGCCGCACGCGCTTCATTCGGTGATCTCCCCGCCGGAAGCTGACACATCATCCGTCTTTTTTTTCTTCAGATGATTCCTCACGCCGCACCACATCCTGCAGAACCATACCTGCCAGAAAAAAACCGTATATTCCGGTGATATGCACTGCGGAACCGTTGATCTGTTTTTTTTTACTGCACCACTCATGAATCAGCACATCTTCCTCGTCATCGGAAGCCGAAACGACAACTTTCGGACAGATACAGTTTCCCGAACCGCAGCCGATTCCGTTTTCGGTTTCACGTACCGGCAGTAGCTCTTCACTGTAAACACAGAGCGGCGTTCCCGAAAACTTCCGTCGGCGAAGCCGTTTACGGACCAGTTTACCCAGATGACACCCCTGTGACTCCCAGAGCGGCGCGATACGGATACGTGTCGGATCGATTTTACATGAAGCCCCGAGTGCCGTATACACGGTAGCCCCTGCCTCGGTCGCACTGATGATAAGATCCACTTTTGCACTCAAACTGTCAATAGCGTCAATCACATAGTCGTAACCTGCAAGCAGAAATGTATCCGCTGAACCACGCCGGTAAACTTCCTGGCGGGCCTCTACCGTCATATCCGGATTAATCGCCAGAAGTCGGGCTGCCAGTTCCTTCACCTTTACCTTTCCGACGCTTGCCAGGGTAGCCTGCACCTGACGGTTGATATTCGTTCTGCAGATCAGATCGGAATCCACCAGCGTGATCGTGCCGACACCAGATCGTGCCAGCGCCTCAGCACACCAGCTGCCGACTCCTCCAATGCCGAAAATAATAACCCTGGTTGCATGCAACCGTTTCACCACCCCGTCACCGGTCAACAACTGCAACCGGTTAAATGACGGATTTTCCTTCATGCTGGTACTCCTTCTCTTCAGTCCGGGTAGTCACTTAAAGGTCGTTTTACGAATTTGCCTGCACAATATATATTTCTGCAGAAGTTGCAAAGCGATATCACTATTGCACCTGCATTCTTTCGGCGCATACCCTTTCAATGTATCTGCCCGCATTTCATACTATTCCAGGTATGCCTCACGTTCACTTCCGACCTCCAAGGAGGCAGTATGTGTACTACCAGACCTTCTCTTCCATTTCTCATGGCCGCCGTCACGATCTGCACCCTCGTTGCGTCTGCCCGTGCAAATGACCTCAATACCGGTGGCCAGAAAGGCATTGTCCGCACGCTTACCACCGAGACTTACGGTAAAACCGGTTTCACCCTCGGCGGTGCCGCTAAATACGGTACGGAACGTGACTATGTTGCAGGAACAGGTGGAACAGGAAGCGTACGTAAATTGTCCAACAACCAGGCAATGTCCCGAACGGCCCCTCATATTGTTTCCGGGAACATATTCGGAGCTTTCGGCCTGACCAACTTTTGGGATTTCGCCATCGACCTCCCCCTCTATTACGATATTACAGGGTGGAATGATGAAAAAAGATACGGCATAGGAGATTTTGAGCTCTCCACCAAAATGGCATATCCGTTTGGGCGCGACAGCGCCTGGTTGACCAATGCTTATGCGCTGAAGGTGCTACTCCCCACCGGCAGTTCAAACCGTGGATTCTTCCCGCGACATGTTTACTATCTCACCGGTTCAACCATTAATGATACTGATGCGGTCTTCACTCTTAAAACAGTCTATTTTAATCCACAGATTATCTGGACAATGAACTTCGGACTGCTCAACCCGAACCTTCCACTCCGTCTGCACTTTAATCTCGGAGGTGTCATCGCGACTAAGAAAAGCAACAGTGCCGTTGTCGCGGCGGTCGGGCTCGAATTGACACCGCATCCGGTAGTTACCTTCTTTGTTGAAGCAAGCGGCGAAAGCCGTGTAAAATGGTACACGAACTCCTTTTCCCCCCGCGATTTCATCAACGATCCGTTCCGGGTAACTCCAGGAGTACGTATCACAATGCCGAACGGGCTCTATATGATACTCGCGGGCGATATCGGAATTGCACGGGACGACAATCGGTACCGGACGAATCTGCGTCGTGAAGGCTATGCCTACTCCACTAAATCAGTCCCCCGGTATTCCGCCCAATTCACCTTCGGATGGGACGGTGTCGGCATACCTTCCGACCGTGATGCCGACGGTATTCCCGACAAAAAAGACCACTGTATATACCTTGCCGAAGATATCGACGGTTTTGAAGATACCGATGGATGCCCCGACATCGATAACGACAGCGACGGCATTCTTGATTCCCGTGACTCCTGTCCTGTTGAACCTGCGACCTGCAGCGGATGCCCCGTTCTCGACGCCGATAACGACGGTATTAATGACGACGTTGATCGTTGTCTAAACGAGGCCGAGGATCGTGACGGATTCCAGGATACCGACGGATGCCCCGATCCCGACAACGACAATGACGGCATTGTCGATACGAACGACAAGTGTCCCCTGAAGGCCGAAGACGCTGATGGATTTGAAGATACCGACGGGTGTCCCGATCTAGACAACGATGCTGACGGAATTCCCGATGCATCCGACCAGTGTCCTGCCATCAAAGGAATACCTGAAAATAACGGATGTCCCAAAACCGAGGAGATCAAGCGGGGAAAACTGATCCTCGAAGGAGTCAATTTTGAATCCGGAAAAGCGGTACTCATGCCGGGTTCCTATATTACACTTGACCGGGTGCGTGAATCACTTGCAGAGTGGAAAAATGTCCGTTGTGAAATCAGAGGACATACGGATAATATCGGTGCAGAGGATGCCAATCTTCGTCTGTCTCAGAAACGTGCAGAAGCAGTCATGCAGTATCTCGTGCGCAACGGTATTGATCCTTCGCGTCTTCGCGCAATCGGCATCGGGGAAGCTGCCCCGATCGCCGACAACAGGACTGCCAACGGCCGGGCAATGAACCGTAGAGTGGAACTGCGCCGGATTGACTGACCTCTCGAGGGTAACCGCAAGAAGCACTGTTTTAACGGTACCCTTTTCGCGTGCAGCCAGAACAGATTCTTCTGAAGACATCACTTGAGAGCAGCTGTTCCGTCATAACAGCTACTCTCACTTTTCCAATTTTTTTGCGAGATCAGCACCTAAAAACGTTTATATTAAAAAAGATACCGTAACCAGACCCCCACTGTCCGGTTACCTCTTTTTCACCTGGTGTTTTTCCGAACCTAAGTTGTTGCTGCATTTTTTTTACGGATAAACCCCTGTAATCATCTCCGGAGGAATTATGCATACCGCCATCAAAGCCTTCACCTGCTTGCTTATTATTTCCACCTCTGCATTCCCGGCAATACAACCGAACCCCATTGTCTCACGATACAAACCGATCTATGCCTCATTCACCGGATCTCCCTCGATGCTGGTAAACGGCAAATTCGGAGAAACCGCCTGGAACGTTACCGACAGCTCCTGGATAGCAATTCGGTTGCAGCCGGAAATGACCGGGATATTCTTCACGTGGAACAGCACCAATCGGATGTGGTCGGACAGTATCGCCAATCCACGGGATTGTGTGGAAGGACAGCCTGTTCCCGAAAACTACCGGCTGCTCATTTCAGGAAACTCCACCAACGGAATAGATGGTACGTGGCAAACGGCTGATTCGGTAACCGGCAATATCGTTGCGGCACGCGGCCATCGCATCAATTTCACCGGTAACACCTGGATAAAGATGTTTGTAGGTAAGGGCGCTGGAAAAATAGATGAAATTGAAATATTCGACATATCGAAAGGTGCCGACGACACCTGGTTTTTTCTCGGAACCGGCATAACCCTCAACGCTTTCAAAAAACCGGTGCAGATTAAGGATTTCAGAAGCTACATCATTGAGTATGTCAAAGAGTTCAACCCGATCGCCACTCCTGCATATCTTCGTGGTGGTATCGGTTGCGCCACCTCCAACGGATTCGCTGCAGATATCAGTAACATTCTGAATATTGCAGGAAACGTGTCCTACGTTGCTATCGAAATCGGCACGTATGATGCGTGGGGAGGCGCCACCGAGAATATCGGTACATTCACCGACAATCTCCGCAGAATAGTAACAGCATGTCAAGCAAAAGGGATTGAGCCGATTATCGCGCGCATTCCCGCTACCGACTCCGGCAAGGCCTCATGGCAGATTCCGGAAATGTACCTCAAGGTAATCGATGAACTAACGGAAAAACGCCACCTGATTCCCGGCCCGGATCTGTACACCTGGTTTCTGCAGCATCCCGATGAACTGAGTGACGACGGTATTATGCCGTCTGCACGTGGTGGTGCAAGTATTCAACGTTTATGGGCCGAAGCAGTATATAAACTTTACGATCCGAGCACTCCCGCCCGGAAAAAACCGATGATTGCCCGAACAAAAAAAAGAGCTTCCCGAAAAAAGAAACGAAAATAGCGGTGCGATTGAAAACCAGCGGTACTGCCTGATTTGACTATACCGGAACGGTACCGTAATACACATCACGTGCCGGTCCAGTCATATATACCGGCTCATCCGGCTTACCACGCCATTCAATTTGCAGATCTCCCCCCGGGAGATGCACCGTTACCTCGGTATCATGTACATTATTGAGAATCCCTGCCACCGCTGCAGCACAGGCTCCGGTACCACATGCCTCGGTTTCACCGCAACCGCGTTCCCAGACACGCATGCTGACCTCCGACCGTGAGAGTACACGAACGAACTCAACATTGACCTTTCTGGGAAAGAGCGGGTGACATTCGATCCGGGGTCCCATTCCAAGTACCATTTCATCCGACAATGTTTCTGAATAAATAACCGCATGGGGATTTCCCATTGACACCGCTGTAAAGTGCAGTTGTGACGTATCAAGGACCAGCGGATGCCCCACAACCGGGCCCGCCACATCGGTGTCGACCGGAATAGTCTTCGCATCAAGCACCGGAGGACGCATATTGACTCGCACCATTCCGTTTTCGAGACGATCTGTTACCATGATTCCGGCAAGGGTTTCAATGGTCAACCGCGTTTTTTCAGACAGTGACTGTTGTGCGATATAATTGGCAAAACAACGGATTCCGTTACCGCACATCTCGGCTTCACTGCCGTCGCTATTGATAATCCGCATACGAAAATCGGCAATTGACGATGGAAGAACCAGCACAAGACCATCCGCCCCGATACCCCGTCTCCGATCACACAGATTCGCAGCCCTTTCGACGAGCCTCTCAACCGCACCCGGGGTGATATCATGGGTTACAATGAAATCGTTTCCGATCCCTTCCATCTTCACAAATTTCATAATTCTCCTCATCCGATGGTTTTCTGCATGACTTATCTCAAAATACGTTACGAAGCAGCAATACTCCATAGGGGGAATCCGAAACAGTCGCATGCCTGATGCTGTTGCAACCTCCAACGGACCAATCAGCGGGAATGCTGTCCGGCACTTCTTCCACTGTTTACCGGAAGCAGATATTTCACATTAAAACCACTCTGAGCTGCTCCATCGCCGTCGATTACGATACCCCTAATTGCATGCAGTGAAAGTCCGTGTACAACCCTGAGCCAGAGTCCCGCCGGTAGTTTGCTACCGGCATTCATCAGCAGATCAACCGTCTCACTTGGTATATAACGGTGTTCACCGATTGCATCATTACCAACAACCGCCAAGTTCTCTGATTGTCAATTAAAAAGGTGAACGGGCGGCAATAGCCGCCCGAGTACGAAAACATTCAGTACAGTGTCTATGCTTCGGTGTATGCCACCTCCGCCTGAACGGTACTCTTCTCGTTCGCATCACCTGCGGGAATTTCCGCATCCGGTGAACTGTAATACGACATTACCGCTGCATAGAGCGCCTTGCGCACATTCTTGGCACTCTCTTCAGTCTTGAAGGTGAGCCAGATGGTGGCGTTTTTCTCAGTCAAAGAAGCAACGATGACCGGAAAACCGTACAGCGAATCTTCAGAGTCTTTTTTCAAATCAACAACCCTGCCGAATGAAACGATGCCGGCGATATCAATACTGTCACCCTTGGACCTGAAAAGATGCGGTTTTACGGTACCGAGCATGGCACCGAGAACACCCCGTGAACGACGTGCCGCCTCTTCACTTTTAAAATGGCAGTATGCCGATCCCCGCGTGGTGGTAAGTTTGAAAAAGTGGGTATTATCACTTTTACGGTTTTGTTGACTGAGTTCCCCGACCGGTCCGGCATGGATAATGTGGGAAACCATAAAACTGTCAGCGGCGGTACTGAAAATTGTGTTTTGCATAAAAACTCCTTGCAGCAAATGGTGTAAAATTGATTTTTTTAGGTTAACCTGCTGCATTTAATAAGCACAAAGTGTGCCAAACTAAAAATGGCCTTTTTACTACAATAATGCTATTTAACACTTAAGCAGCCATTTTAAAGGGTCGCATTTTCGCGACTTTCAATTTGCTATTCGCAAAAATGCGACTCTTTTTCAGACATGCACACCAGAAGCTTTTCGTTGTCGTCCGGAACATGCAAAGAAACCCGGCACTTGATTAGAAAATCAGGGGACACGTCCTGATTGAACCTGCATATTCCATCAAAAAGTATTTTTATTCAACTAACCACATCGGAGCATGTTCCGCCGACTGTTTGAAAACGGTCGGGTAATGGAGAGGTATCGTCATGGCCACCTTTCGAACAATTCAGAAAAAGTTGATTACTCATTCCAACGAGCTGCAGGCTGCCCATCTCTCACGGTTTTTTAAAACCGGCAAAGGCAGCTACGGGGAGGGGGACCGTTTCAGAGGCATCAGAGTACCTCAATTGCGTATACTTGCAAAGGAATTTACGGGTACATCTCTAGATGAACTGTCCCGATTACTTGATTCATCGTTTCATGAGGACCGTTTTTTTGCACTACTTCTATTGATAGATACCTACCGTCGGAGCAGTGAGCGGGAGAAAGATACAATTTACCGATTCTATCTGAATCATACCATACGGATCAACAACTGGGATTTAGTTGATGTCTCCGCACATCATATTGTAGGTGTTCATTTATTTTCCCGCAATCGAAAGCCATTGTATCAGCTTGCACATTCCCCGCTGTTGTGGGATCGGAGGATCAGTCTGATTGCAACCTTTCACTTCATCAGAAACAATGAATTCGACGACACCTTCAAGCTGACCACCCTTCTGATGAACGACCGGGAGGACCTTATTCAAAAAGCCATGGGGTGGATGCTGCGTGAAATCGGAAAACGTGACAGCAGCGCTGAAGAGAACTATCTCAGGCAGCATCTTACGCAATTGCCCCGGACAACCCTTCGCTATGCGATAGAGCGGTTTCCTGAAGAAAAACGACGTTTTTTTCTGCAACCGACACCGAAAAAGCAAGACTGATACTTGCCCGTTGCTACTGAACAAAGTGTTTGATCTATGCTATCACTGTATGGTAGCGATTTTTTTATTTAGTGTCTGTTTAGCATTAGTGGCAACAATACCCTTCGACAAGGTCAGGGTGAGCATGGATCATGAAATCCCCCTTACACGCTCATGCTGAGCCTGGTTAAAGTACGAACGGTCTTTTACTGGTATTCTGAACAGATACTATTTAAGCAGTTGACGAAGTTCACTCACCGAGGAGAATCGGCCGGATGTGCAATACTGCTCAATCTCATCAACAACGCGGTTCGGCAACCGGGGATCAACAAAAGTACCGGTTCCCACCTGTACAGCCGAAGCTCCAGCGAGCAGATACTCTATCGCATCATCACCGTTCATTATACCCCCCATACCGATTACCGGAATGGTAACCGCTCGGCATATCCGGTAGGTCAGTGCCACACCGATCGGCCGGATCGCCGGTCCGCTGAGCCCCCCTGTTTTCATTGCGAACACCGGTTTTCTTCTTTTTATATCAATAACCATACCTACACAGGTATTGATGCAGGAGAGTGCGTCGGCACCTCCTGCCTCGGCGGCACGGGCGATAACGGTTATATCGGTTACATTCGGGGTCAGTTTTATGATCAATGGTTTTACGGTCAGTTTCCGCAATGCCGCGGTAAGGCGTTCGATCTGTTGAGGATCAGTGCCGAAGGCAAGGCCGCCATGTTTGACATTGGGACAGGAAACATTAATCTCGTATCCGGCAAGCATTGTACAGGATTCAAGCCGCTTGACAACTCCGGCATACTCCTCTTCAGTTGAACCGGCGACATTGGCGATTACGGGACAACCGTAGCGGGAGAGTTCCGGAGCTTTTTCGCTGATAAACCGCTCCACTCCGACATTAGCCAGACCGATGGAGTTGAGAATACCCGCGGGTGTTTCGACTATCCGGGGAATAGCATTTCCCCCCCGGGGAGAGAGCGTGATAGCTTTGGTATAGAGTGCCCCCAACCTGGAGAGATCAAGCAGTGACTCGTATTCCCCACCATACCCGAACGTCCCCGAGGCGACCCCCACCGGATTAGGTAACACCAACGCGCCGATACGCACCGTCATATCAATCAGTCCCATGCGAGTTCCTTACTGTCAAAAACCGGCCCTTCACGGCACGCCCGCGCAAAGGAAACACCATCGGCAAGCCGAACCGCACATCCCATGCAAGCGCCTACCCCGCACGCCATAACCTGCTCAACTGAAACAAAGCAGGTAAATCCGTGGTCCATCGCGAATCGGTGGCACCCCTTGAGCATCGGCTCCGGACCGCAACAGTATATCCGGGTATCGGCCGGAAGTTCTCCGGCAACGGACTCGAGGTATTCGACGACATTACCGGCAAATCCACTACTGCCGTCATCGGTACAGACAGTTACCGACCGATCGGCGAACAAGGCTTCGGGAAGAAATGCCGCTGATCGGCAACCGAATACAAACGAGTGATCGAGTCCTGACAATTGCAATGTATCAGCCAGAAAAAGCACCGGACCAAGCCCGATACCACCGGCGACCAGTACCGAGTGCTGTCCCGGTAAAGGAAGCGGAAACGGTGTTCCGAGCGGACCGATGACATCCACCTCGGAACCGCACCCGAAAGTACTGAGTAATTCAGTACCTGCTCCACGTATCTGGTAGATAAAGGAAATATCATTTTTCTCAGTAGTTAACCGGGAAATGGCAAACGGCCTCCGCAACAGCGGTACCACCGAAGGAGAGATTCTGACGGTAAGAAACTGCCCGGGTTGCCCGGTAACAACCGACGCAGCAGCCCGCAGTCGTATCTCGAACATTGATTGACAGAGTCGTTCATTCGATACTATACTGGCAGTGAACTGATTCATCTCATGACCTCAATAGAATCGGAGCGGTGTACCCACGTCGCATGAATTGACCACCTCGCTTGAAAGAACTATTTCATTCCGTTGCGATTTTCACTCCACAAAGTACTTCACGACACCGGAGTTTTCAACCGGCACGAGACGGTTTGCTCCCGGTTCCTCTGCTGTGCCGGCTGGTACCATGTGCAGACGATTTGAACAGCTGCCGCCTCCACCCTGCGGTCTTCAGACCGTATACACCGCGGATTATTTCTCTAAAAGGGTTTTCAAGCCAATCACACCCATGTATATTTATTCTTTATATTTATGTTTTTTTCCATTCTCATCCATCCTGAGTGTGAATCAATCAATTCACAGCACTCTTACCCCTCAGGCATGAGATAACACCATAATGCACCGGCTGTATGATTTTTCGAAAACAATTCCAATTCATTTCAGATATTGACGGAGGTTTCAAAATGCGCTCTCACCGGGTCTCTGCTTTCATTTTGATGATTACCGCTTTCTTCCTAGTTTGCCCATTGACCATTTCGGCAGATGACGCATTCGATAAACTCTACTCTTCGGGGAAATACAAAGAAGCTATCGATTATGCCGAGGAGAAAATTCCCGCCGGCGACCGCACCTCTTCAATCTGGGCAAAACTCGGAGTTGCCAACGAAGAGCAGCAGCTTGTCGAAAAAGCGCTCGCCTGTTTCATGGTTTCCATCCGTCTTGATCAGAAGAATTATGAAGCCTATCTGGGTGCCTCCAGAATATACAACAAGATGGGCCAGGCGGAATCCGCGCTTGAAATGTCCAAAAAAGCGATGGATCTCAAACTTACCGGCGAAGCCGCCTGGACTTTTGCTCAGGCCTGCATTACTCTCAATCGTACTGCCGAGGCGAAAACTGCTCTCGAGAAAGTCACCGAAGTTGACCCTACGAACATGATCGCTCAGCGGGCGCTGGGAAACATTTTCTACAAGGAGAAAAACTACTCGAAAGCGGTACAGTTTCTCAAAAAAGCGTACGAGGCAAAACCAGACGGAGAAACGGCACTTGATCTCGCCAACGCGTATAAAATAATCGGTGATCTTGACGCGGCAGAAAAATTCTACAAGGAAGCGTCCAAAGACCGCAAGAGCGCCCCTCCTGAAGCAATCATTGAGCTTGCACGCATCTATTTCAAAAAAGAGAAGTTCAGCGAAGCAGCAGATGCGTTTAGTCAGGCCAATGAGTCCAAACTCTCCGGCCAGGATCTTTTTTCCTACGCTACCAGTATCGAAAAATCAGGCGGCAACAAAGGTAAAATGGCACGGATACTCGAAGCAGCTATAAAGAAAACCGGTTCAAAGGCGACTCCGGAGATACTCGCCGCCCAGGAATCTATCGGCCGGTATTTCATCGAAAAAAAGAACTACAGCAATGCACTTTCGGCACTGGAGTACATCCGCTCAAACAAGGGCGACTCAAAAGTCAATCCTGAGATACTCTTCCTGATCGCAGATGCTTATGAAGGCCTCAAAAAACGGTCTATGGCAATACCGCTTCTCGAGGCAGTCATCGCCCGTGACCGGAAAAACGTCGAAGCATATGCCCGGCTTGCAGATATTTACACCCGGGAACGGCAGAGCGATAAGGCTAAAAGCATTTATGAGAAACTCCTCTCGCTGCAACCCAACAACCCCGAAGTATACCTTACCCTCGGCGAATACAACCTCAAGGCGAAAAAGTATGACGAAGCACTCAAACATTTCCAGAAAAGCTTCACCCTTGATCAGAAAGCGATTGCCGCGATCGGAATGATGAACGCAGCCTGGAAGCTAAAACGGTACGATATCGCCCGTGATGCAGCGGAATCAGCACTCCACAAAGACGATAAACTTCGTGAACCGCAGGTGATACTTGCGAAGATCTTCATTCGGGAAAAGAATTTCAGTGCCGCCGCCGGCAAACTTGAAGATCTGCTCAAAGCCGATGCCAAAAATCTTGAACTGCTCGAACATCTGGCTGATTGCTACAGCAATCTGGGAAAAACGAATAAACTTGCAGACATCGATAAGCGAATCATCGAAATCGACAAGAAAAATATCGGAGCCCGCCTGCGCTTCGCCAGATATTCACAGTCCTCCGGTGACCTGAAGGCCGCCAAAGAGATTCTCGACGAACTTGTTTCCATGCAACCGAAAAATACGGAAGTACTGAAAAGCCTCTATGAGATCGCTCTTAAGGACGGGGATAAAAAGAAAGCGCTGGCGTATCTCAAACGTTACCTTGCCATCAAGCCTTCTGATGCCGGACTGCAGAAAGTATCCGGCGATCTGCAATATGAACTCGGCGATAAAAATGGCGCATTGGCCTCCTATCGTCGTGCAATGAAAGCGGATCCGGGCATAAAAGGTTTTTACAAACGATACGCCGAACTGGTTATGGGAAAGAAAAACAACGGCAAGGGTGAACAGCAGGAAGTCATCAACGTGCTCAACGCCGCGGTGAAAGCCGGAGAAGCAGACGCGGAAATATACTCGACACTCGGTTCAATCTATAAAAATCAGAAGAATTACCCGCTTGCAATTTCCATGTTGCAGAAAGCGCTGCAGAAAGACCCGAAAGACATTGAATCATTATCAATGCTCGCATTTTGTCAGGAAAAGGCAGGCAAGCTCTCCGAGGCAATCATATCCTACGAACAGGCAGCTGCACTGGACAGCAAAAACACCGATGACTACAAAGCACTTGGACGACTGTACCAGAAAGCCGGAAAGAAAGACCAGTCGATCAAGGCCTATAAAAAATATCTTGAAAAAGCGTCTGATGCATCCATTGCCGCGATGGTTGGTGAATATGCATACAATCAGAAAAAGTACGACGAAGCGGCAACCTATTTCGCAAAAGTAACCGGGGCAAGTTCCAATCAATCAGGGTTTCTCTCAATGTATGCCGATGCCGCATTCAAATCAGGTGACATGAAAAACGCGGAACGTCTTCTTAAAAAGCTGACGGCGAAATCACCAAGTAGTGCCGCCTCGTATCTCAGGTTGTATGAGATCGCACTCAAGGCAGGCAACAAAAGTGAAGCCGCAGAGCACCTCAAGAAATACACGTCGCTCAATCAGAAGGATGCATCAAATCTTAAAAAACTCGGTGATCTCTATTTTGAGCTAAAGAATCAGAATGAAGCCATCGCCGCCTACAGAAATGTTCTTAAAGCGAATCCGAAAGCTAAAGGACTTTACAAAAACTACCTTGCACTCGTTTTAAAAATGGGAAGTCAGGCGGAGAAATCAGCAGCCCTGAGCGGTGCGGTTGACGCCGGAGAAGCTGATGCGGATGCCTACCGGCAGCTCGGAGACATCAACTATGCTGCAAAGAATTACCCGAAGGCTCTGCAGTATTATGAAAAGTCCTCGCAACTCGACCCGAAAGATATCGGTGTCCTGAAATCCGTAGCGAAGTGCCAGGAAAAAACCGGGAGTATTTCAGCAGCGATTCTTTCCTATGAACAGGTAATTGCTCTGGACCCGAAAGCTGATGAAGAACTTAAAGCTCTTGGTGATCTCTACCGGAAGCAGAAAAAAACCGGCAATGCAGTTACAACGTATAAAAAATATCTCGCAAAAAAAAGCGATGACGAACTCTCAAAATATGTTGGAGACGTACTGCTTAAAGAGAAGAAACCAGCGGAAGCGATCACCTACTACGAAATGGTCAAGGGACCATCGGCACAAAAGGCCGAATTTCTCACCAGTTACGGCCAGGCATGTTTCGAGGCCAAAAACAGTGACAAAGCACTGGAAGTCTATCGCAAGCTCGCTACAATCACTCCCCAGAATGCCGAAGTGTTCCAGACGCTGTTTCAATTGCTTTTCAAAAAAAATCAGAAGGATGAGGCAATTGTCTATCTGAAAAAATACCTGCTGCTCAAACCTGATAACGCACCGCTGCAGAAAACGCTCGGTGACATGCTTTACGCCCGCAAAGACCGACAGGGAGCCATTGCCGCATACAAAGCTGCACTGAAAGCAGATCCGGGTATTCGGGGATTATATAAAAAATACGCCGAACTGGTGCTCGAAAAGGGATCTGAGGCCGAAATCGCCTCGGTACTCGCCAATGCAGTCAAGGCAGGTGAAGCTGATACCGACATGTATAAAAAACTCGGTGCTATTTACATTAAACAGAAAAAATACGCGGATGCGATTCCCCTCTTCGAAAAAGCGTCCCAACTCGACCCGAAGGATATTGAAGTACTCGCATCTCTTGCCGATGCCCAGGCTCGCAGTGGTAATACCTCTGCCGCGATTCTGACGTATGAACAGGTAGTTGCCCTCGACCAGAAAGCAACTGATGAGTACAAGGCTCTGGGAGATCTCTACAAAAAACAGAAAAAAACAGATCTATCAATCAAAAATTACAAAAAATACCTGGAGAAAAAGAGCGATAACGGTGTTGCCCTGGAAATAGCGGATTACTCCTTCGGAAAAAAAGACTACACGGAAGCGATCAAGTACTATGCACTGGTAAGTGGCAGTGATGCGGGGAAAGCTGATGTTCTGAAAAATTATGCAGAAGCCTCGTTGCTCGCCAAACAACCGTCAAAGGCGCTGAAACTCTATAAAAAGCTTGCGGAACAGCAGCCTTCAAACAGCTCGGTACTGAAAAAGCTTTACGAGATCGCAGAAAAAACAGACTCAGCGGACGACGTTCTGTTTTACCTCAAAAAGTATGCAGCACTCAACCCCAAGGATGCCGATGCTCAGAAAAAACTCGGTGATCTCCTCTACGATAAAAAAGATTCAAACGGCGCACTAGCCTCGTACCGTAAAGCATTTCAGTACAACCCGAAACTCAAAGGGTATTTCAAACGATTTGCCGAACTTGTGATAAAATCCGGCAAAGAGAGTGAAATGATCAAGGTACTCTCCGCAGCGATTGACGCCGGTGAAGCGGACGATGCAATGTATACCCGCCTCGGAGGACTTTATCTGGCACAGAAAAATTATCCGCGCGCAATAGCTCTTTACGAAAAAGCATCGCAACTTGATCCGAAGAACACCTCCATCCTCAGCAATCTTGCGAAAGCGCAGGTCGCATCAGGAAACATCTCCGCGGCGATACTTACGTACGAGCAGGTGGTGGCGATGAATCCTGACGCCGAAAGTGAGATCAGGGAACTCGGCAACCTGTATATGAAACAGAAAAAAACAGACCAGGCTATTGCGACCTATATAAAATATCTCGGCAAAAAACAGGACGACGAAATTGCCGAACTTGTTGGTAGAGCTATGTACGACAAAAAGGAGTACAAGGAAGCACTGAAATACCTGTCGATGGTGGTTGGTGCCGAAGCAGTAAAAGCGGAGCACCTGAAACTATACGGAGAAGCCGCCATCAAGGCCAAAGATGAATTCAAGGCATTCCAGATTTACCGGCAACTTTCGACGGTTACCCCGAAAGATCCTGATGTGTTTGAAAAACTCTACGATCTCTCGCAACGGGTTGGGACCAAAGACGATGTGATGAATTACCTGCGAACGTACACATCCCTTAAGCCCGGTGATGCAAAGGCTCAAAAAATGCTGGGAGATTTACTCTATGCAAAAAAAGATGAGCAGGGTGCACTCAGCGCCTACCGACAGGCACTTAAAGCCGATTCAACTTTAAAGGGTTTCTACAAAAACTACGGAGCACTGGTTCTCACCAAAGGCTCCGACACCGAAAAAGAACTTGCACTTGAAGGCGCAGTCGCAGCAGGTGAAGCGGATGCACGAATGTACGAAACTCTCGGCGGTATCTATCTTAAAAAACGAGCATATGACAAGGCAATCAAAATGTTCTCCAAGGCATCCCAGCTCGATCCTAAAAACGACAAACTACTCTCCTCACTTGCGGAATGCTATGTAAAAAAAGGATCCATTTCCGAAGCGATCGGCACCTATGAGCAGGTGGTTGCACTAAACCCGCGAGCGGAAAACGAACTTAAGACACTAGGCAAACTTTACTTCAAAATCAAAAAAGACAGCCTTGCCATAGCCTGCTACAAAAAATATCTCGACAAAAAGCCGTCGGATGCCGAGGTGGCACGTATTGTCGGAGAAACAGCCTTCAGAAAAAAGAATTTTACCGAAGCCGTCAAATTTCTGGGCATGGTCCGCGGCGGAGCCGAAAACAAACCGTCGTTTATTACAATGTTCGGAGACGCGGCCTATGCGGTCAAAGACTATCCACGAGCACAAATACAGTACTCTCGCCTGGTTAAAATTACACCGAAGGATGCTTCTGTTTACAAAAAGCTCTATGAAGTCAATTTAAAAACCGGTGCAAAAAAAGATGCACTTGAAAACCTGAGCACCTATACCAGATTCATGCCCAGGGACGCAGATGCCCAGAAAGAACTCGGTGACATGCGCTATAAAAACGGGGATAAAAAAGGAGCGCTCTACGCGTATCGCAAAGCACTTACCGCCAACTCGAAGATCAAGGGACTCTATAAGAACTATGTCCCGCTGGTCCTGGCATCCGGAAAATACAAAGAGAAAATGGCTGCGCTCAAGGGTGCGATAGCAGCCGGAGAGGCGGATGTCCTCGTTTATAAAACACTGGGCGGTATCTATACCGGTGCAAAAAAGTACAATCAGGCAATCGCAATGTACCGGGAAGCGGCAAAACTGGATACGAAAGACGCAGCACTCTATCGGGACTATTCGGACTGTCTTATGAAAGCACGAAAATATTCCGACGCAACCAGCGTCCTCAAAAAAGCTCTCGCGCTCAACCCTTCAGCAAACAAAGAGTACAAACTGCTTGGCGATCTCTACATGAAGCAGAAAAAAAACGATGATGCGATTGATGCATATCGCAAATACCTCGATAAAACCCCCGGCGACGAAGCCATCGCAGAGGTTGTGGCCGACTATTACTACCAGCAGAAAAAGTATAGTAATGCCTACAAATACTTCAGTATGATAAAAAAAGGACTTTCCAACGACCAGCTTGTTCCCTATGGTATTTCAGCGGTACGATCAAAAAAATATACGTCTGCGATTAAAGTTCTTGAGCAGGTTCGTTCGTCAAAGGGCACCATCAGCAATCGGGGTGATGCCTACAAAGCACTCTCCGATGCATACGAAAAAAACGGCAATCATAAAAAGGCAGCCGAAGTGCTTACTGATTACGTCCAGCTTCCCGGAGTCAAGGATCCCGACGCGGCATATCAGATAGCAGGCGTGTACGAGTCAATCGATATGAAAAAGGCGATCCAGATGTACACCGCCAATACGAAATCCTATCCCAAAGATTTCAGAAACTTCCTCAAACTCGGACACAACTATGCCCGGCAGAAGGATCGTGAAACCACTGCCATTAAATGTTTCGAACGAACAATAGCTCTGGTTGATACTATCCCCGATGTCTATCTTGAACTCGGCACCATTTACAGTAAGCTTAACAATACCGAGAACATGCTTCGTGTTTACCGCAAGTTCATTGAGGTAGACCCGAAAAACGCAGCAGCTATGGCAAAAATCGGTGAAGAACTCCTCAATAAAAAGATGGTATCCGATGCGCTGATCTTCCTTGAAATGGCGAACGCCGAAGTGGACGACAATCCGAAATACCTCACACTTCTCGCTCGCGGATACCTGCAGACCGGTCGCCAGCGCGAAGGGGCCAGACTTATCGAAAAAGTCATCAAAGCCTCCAAAGGTAACATTGACGACGACCTTCGCCTCACCCTCGCAGATGTGTATATCGCTACAGAAGAGTATTCAAAAGCGGCTAGCGAACTTAAAGACATCATTAAAAACAACCGCAATCCTTCGGTTGAGGTATTGACAAAATTTGCACAGACCCTGCTTGCTTCCGGTAAGACAAACGACGCATTGAAAATTGCAGAACAGGTGAAGTCAAAGAAACCCGAAGACATTGCAATACACATGATCATCGGAAAAATTCGTGTCGCGCAACGGAAATACAACGATGCGATCGAAACGTACAAAGAGATTCTGTACATGGATCAGAATTACGCTCCTGCATTGTACGAAAGGGCAAATGTCTATCTGCTTCAGGGAAAACTGCAGTGGGCAAAGACCTTTTTTGACCGCGCCTTGAAAGTTGATCCCAAAAACGGAATGATCTATCTCGGCCTTGCCCGGCTGGCTAAAAAACAGAAAGATTACGCAACGTACTCCGACCATCTTGAACGTGCCCGAAAGCTTGATCCGCAGAACAAGGAAATTCAAGCAGAACTACGTAGCGCCCGATAGAGATGTAATCAGGGCTCCCGAGTACCAGTATTGAAAAAGGGTTGTCTTTCCCGGGAAAGACAACCCTTTTTTCCTGAATTCAGAAACTCCCTTGATTACAGATGCAACGAGAGTACCGCATAGAGAAGCAGTACTATCCCGATAGTTACAATACCGATAAGAAACGGATTCTTATACCATGATTGGAGAAAGTTCAGGACATAGTTTTCCGGACGTTTTTTCCTGGTTATGGCAAGAATCGCCGCACTGAGCCGTTCCGGTACGGGTTCCTCGTCGAGCGAAGCGATATCATTCCCTACGGTTCTGATATCCTCCACAAATTCACTACACTCCATACACTGCTCGATATGCTCAAGTAATGCTTCATCATCATCATGCAACGCATAGTCGACCAGCGCTTCCTCGGTGGGATGATGCGATAGTATGTTGTTCATAGTTCCTTCTTTATGATTGTTTCCCGTAATTTTTTAAGCGATCTGAACGCCCTGACGCGAACCAGATTTTCACTCAGATTGAGCATGGTACCAATTTCCTTATACGAATGTCCGATTTTCAGATGCAGATAGAGAATGCTACGCTCCACTTCCGGAAGACGCTGCAGTTCCTCCCAGAGAAAAGGCGCATCAGGATCTGCGGGCTGCTCATACCATTCCTGCCGGTACTTCATCCGGAAGCGGGAGAAGCGACTGCTTTTTCTCAGGAAATCAAGGCAGGTATGGCGACAGACCGTCAGCAGCCATCGGCGCTGTTCTTCGGGCTCGACGGGTACGGTATTGCACCGCCATACCTTGACAAAAACCTCCTGCAGGATATCGTCGCAGAGTGAGCGGTTGGCGGTAATCCATAAAACGAAATTGTAGAGATTTTTGCCGTGTTCGCGGTAAACAGCCTTGAATGCATTTTCGTTCATCTTCCTGCTCCCGAAGAATTTACCGACACTCCCATCGAATAGACTTCACCTGCCACCACTCTATCAAACGAATCAGAAGAAGAGACCATTACAAAAATTTTCATCTTACAGCAGGAATCGGACGTGGAAACGTAATGCATTGAGTCCTGCATGGAACTATTGCCGCTCACACTGTTCCATATATATCCGTATTCTGTCGGCGTGTTCAACATCATGACCATTTAACTGCTGAAAAATTTTTTCTACTGCTGAAAGATTTTTTTCATCAATAAATTCTTGAAAATGAAGCTCCCCTGCCGATGTTTCCAGCTCCAGAGCTGTAGAGAGCGCCCCTCTCCGTGTGGGAGGATATTTGGAACAGGTCTTCAGCAGCGTTCGCAGCTTTTTGTTTGTTTCTCGCAATAGCGAAAAATTCTGTACGACCAGCTTTTCAGGAAACTGGTCTACCGGAGCAAAATACTTACGGGCACTCCTGATCAGCGCGGCATGGTTGCGTTCTTCCTCGACCATCCGCCACCAGAACGGTGCATCTTCAGGAAATGTGGTGTAAAAAAACAGGTAGAGTTCACTTACCAGTAGCTCAAGTGTGATTGATTCATCCGTCAGATCTGAGAGTTGCTCATCCATAACGACTTTTCGGTACAGGAAGCATTGAATGTGTATGATAGGATACCATGGCATACGTCCCGGCACAAGGATCTGTAATTCCTCCGGGCCGACAGCTTTCATTGCAACTTTTACACCTTCTCAATCAGCTCCATAAAATTTATCTCCTGCTCATTTTTTATTAAAGTCCATCGTCTCCGAATCCGAAAATACCTATAGGGAGATTTGTACCATGTCGATCGGATCAGTAACAATTTTGTTCGGAACCTCAGGTTTTCAGACCGCATGCCCTGCCTGTTCCTCCCCCTCAGACCAGACAGCTCCCGACCAGACCGATTCCACCTTAAAAAACGAAAAAGCCCTAAATACGACCAAACGAGAAACCGCACAAACCGAGCTCTCTGCGGAAGAAAAAAAGCAAGTTGCCGATCTGAAAAAACGTGACCGCGAAGTAAAAGCACACGAAGCCGCACACATGGCTGCCGGAGGGGGTTATGTTCGCGGTGGAGCATCCTATTCGTACCAGGCCGGACCCGATGGGAAACGATATGCTGTAGGAGGTGAGGTAAGTATTGATACCTCAGCTGAAGACGACCCGAATGCAACTATTCGGAAAATGCAAACCGTGCGCAGTGCGGCACTTGCTCCGGCGAACCCTTCCGGTCAGGATCGATCAGTAGCAGCTGCAGCCTCGGCTATGGAGGCAAAAGCCCGACAGGAACTGCATACGAAAAAGGAACCGGAAGGCAATAGTGCTGATAAAAAAAGTGAGGAATCAGGCCCCGGTACCTCAACCTACACCCCTGACGGGAAAAACTCCACAGCAACGCCTTCTTCCACGGTAGATTTCACCGCCTGACGAGCGTTTCTGTCGACAACAGACCTCTGCCAGTCGCCAGATATTCACCAGCTAATTACCCGCATGGTTTTTCCTTACGACACCGATTCTGACGTTTTCCTGTCCTTCGGAACCCTCGTCTTCCACTGTAACGACACCGATATAGGTTCCGCTCCCCACCTTGCGCCCTCTGCGGTTGGTACCATTCCAGTAAAAAACAACACCCCGTGTATCAGTATGGAACGGTGACGATTTCACTACCACATTCCCCACTTTGTCAAAAATAGTTATTCTCGCTTTTTCAATCACCAGCGAAGCATTCACATTCGCCGCATTCACGATACGTATAGCCGCAGCGGAAGTATCATACAAGGGGACATCGGGGTCCAGCGGATTAGGTTGAACCTGCACCACCCAGGACTGTATACGCTTGACTCTGAGTGCAACCCTCCGGTTAAGAGGACTGGCCTGCCACACGAGGGAATCCCCCACCGCTGATGCAGGATTGATATAAACGGAATCACCCGGCGAAGGGTAGCCATCACCTTCGACGGAAAGAACGTTGAACACCGACGAATCCGCCAGAAGCCACGTTTTGCTCAGGGAAAGCTTGTACGTCCCGGATCCGTTTTTCGGAATGAACAAGAGTGGATAGGGGTTGCTCCCCAGTCGTACCGCTTCCGAAAAAATCGCAAACAGCATGTTCATCCGGTTTCCTGACTGGTCCGGTACTCCCATTTCAAAAACCGCATCCACCAGGACCGGAGCCGCACTATCAGCGATTGCCGAGGTGCGCACTTCACTAACATCAGATAAAAACTGCACCTTGGCGAACATCGCACCGTCAGTTTTAATACCGGTTTTAGTAATAAATGTATCCGGCAGAGCTACCCGGACCGTCATCTGGTCGGCGCCATAAGTAATCGCCAAACCCTGCAGATTGTCCAGCCGTGCCATTCCCCAGGTAAGTGTTACCGATAAATCGGCAAGTTGCACCGGTTTTAGAAACTGCAGGTATACGGCCTCGACGATACCATCAGCATTCTCATCGACATACCTGCCACCGGTCAGCTGCGCAGGACGCTCGGGAATCATTACGGCACGGTTCAGAAGATGTGGAAGGTTACTTTTACGGTCGGCAATGGTCCCGCCTGCAACTCCCGGCACCAGGCGAAGCAGCTCTCCCTCCTGCGGCCGTATTCCGGAGAGGGAAGTCACAATGGCTTCCGTTTCAACAAAGACATCGGCGCCCTGATACGCGACGACGGTGAGTAGTATAGTATCGCCGGTAAGCGGCCGAACGAGCTGCAGATTTGCCCCCACAAGCATTGCCATGGAGACTTCTTCGGTAAAAGTCAACCGCAATGTATCGTAGGTTCCGGTGATATCCCGCGCCAGTTTCACCCGGCTCAGGGCCGGCCCAACACCGTCGGTGAAGTTTTTAACAATCCGCTTTTTTACTCCGTCAACCGTGATAACCATGACCACCTGCCCCGAAGGTGTTGGGTCGACGGTTGTAATCGTCGGGAAGGAGAGTGAAAAGGTGGTCTGCTGCAACTGAATTGCAGTTGCTGCAAAGGGATACGTGACGCCGCGATACTCAACATATACGGAATCGAGCTGCTGGTTGACATGAAACGTATCGTTGAGGGTAACGGTCAACAGATCCGGAATAATGTCGGCGTTACCGTCGTACATCACTGCCGTTGCAATAACCGGCCACGGTGGGGTGGCAACTGCGGTAACGGCAAGTGAATCCGGTTTCAACCCGGGGTTTCCCGGCTCCGATACCATAATAATGCTTGAACCAGTACCGATTTTTGTTATGAGCCCCTGCCAGTCAGTGGCTGATATCGCCTGCGCATTCGCGACCGTGATGTCGCGGCATACCCACTGAACACCGGTGGCCCTGCGGATAAATTTACCGTTTTTATCCCGCACCACCGCATAAGCGACCGCGGTTTTCGTGCCTTCATCAAGAGTAATCCGGACAAAGTCAACATCGCTGGTGGAATCGATAACAAGAGTATCGATAATGATATCGATATGGTCCGGGGGCGGTGGTTTGATTACCGTGTCACAGGAGATCGCGATTTCGGAGCTGTCGGCAAACGGCGACTCCTTGTCGGCCGAAACCCACGCACGATTGACAGCCTGAACATCAGCTGCACCGGGGCAGGAACCGTCGGCCTTGACAATGAATTTGATGGAGCCCTTTTCGCTGATCTGCATTTTCGGAATTGACCAGCTGATGATACGATTGCCGATGATGGTTGGCTGCGACGGCAGCTGATCCGTTCCGTTAAACGTAACCTCGGCAATATTCACGAGTGAAAATCCGTCGGGGATGGTGTCGCGCAGAACCACATTGGTCACCTCACGGCCGGGCATTGGGCCGTTTCCTGCTACCCGGCGCCAGGTGTACCCGTCCCACTCCTCGACAAGGATATTATCGACGGTTTTGGTTGCGGTGGCGCACGCTTTACGGTTCCAGTGATTTACGGGAATATCGGGCCGGTCGGGATCCGTCCAGTCATTGGTTACCGGGAAGTAATCATCTTTGTCATCCTGGCTGATGTCGGGATCCCACGACCAGGCATCCCCCCAATTGACATCCCGCCAGTCACTCGCGTTGAAAAACCAGACCAGCCGCAGCGGAGAGGTTCCACCGCGATGAATGCGCGCCTGTATTCCCCGATATCCGGATACATGACGATCAATGGTCGTGAGGTTTTCGACCCGGTTCGGATCGGTCGGATCAGAAAACTGTACAATCAGACGCTGGTTCCATTTCCCGCGTTCATCCTGCCCGGGAACAATCATCTCATGCACCAGTTTGACATCTGCTTTCTCGATTCCCTCCGTTATCGTCTGGGTAAATGCCCAGCCATTGGTGCAGCCCGGATCGCCGGAGATGCAGGTATGTTCTTCGTCGTAAATAAAGTAGGAAATCCGGTAATTGCCGAAATCGATGTACGCTTCGGAGGCATCGTTGTAGAGTCGTGTCCGCATGGTGTTCTTGGTACCGACAACCCCCTCACCCTGCACCTTGTCAATCTGGGAAAAGGAGAAACTCACTCCGGGGCGTCCACCGTTGATCCACCCGGCATCGGAGCTGTTTTCAAAGTCGACGGTAAACTCCACCGTTTCTCCCGGTTTGACCAGCGTTTTCGAAGCGGTATAATCACAGAGCAGTGCCCGGCGCGCGATATCGAGATGATTGCGTTCCATCACTGCGGTAATGTTGTTCGGAAAGTCGTTTGAAGTCCAGCCGGTTCCGTTTGCGCAGGAGATACTCACTTTATTTCGGTACTGTTTTTCAGTCGCATTGGCAACGACCACCTTGAGCGTGGCCTTTCCGGTGGTGGGACCTATTCCGGACTCGGTTTTGAATCCCGGGAGGATTCCGACATTCCAGGTCACGGTATGAGAGGTATTATTATACACCCCACCATTTGAAGCTGATACAAATGAGAAATCCTTGTGCAGCGTGTCAACAACTACGGTTCCTGTCGCATCAAGCGATCCATAGTTGCGCCAGTCGATGGTATAGGTGATCGTATCCCTTTCGAATGCGAACGATTTATCGATAGCACAGTATACCTTTGTATTGGCGGTAGGCCTTATGTTGGCCGGTGATTGATAACTGCCAGAAAGCACCAGCAACCCGAGCAGCCGGTACCAGCCGTGATAATAAAAGGGAACACTGGTGAGATAGCCGTCGCCGGGGGTCTCGACATCCCATTCGATTTCGATGTACCGATAAAGATCGGCCATAAGATCGAAATCCTGCGATATTACCGCTGACGGGCTACCCACCGCCGGGAGCCAGTTGAGGAAGTAAAACGCCTCATCAGGGATAGAACCGTCAATTCCGGTATTGGTAATGAGCGTCATCGGCCCCCAGTGATCGAACGGGTCGGTCCCCACACTGGCAACACAGCCGTGATTCCAGGGGGATTGCCGCCGGTCCCAAAGAAACCGGGCGTACCGCTTTGCCATATCAAGCTCATAAGTATTCGGGCCGGGTTCGACCACATGGGTGGCAGGGTTCCATGTTCCCACAGGTGTTCCATGCCAGAGATAATTGAGGATTGTCCGCCAGCCGAGACGAAAATCTTCGCCCATGTTGCCGGTAAACTGAAACGTTGCGTTGGTCCCCGAAAGCGCCACATTTCCACTGATCGGAATATTTTTCGGATTCGCCTTGTAGAGTTCTCCGATAAGCCAGTCGGAAGAAGCCGCGGCTCGGCGGAACTGAAAAATGTTCCATGCGTACTTTGCGGAGTCCACCTCGGAGAGAAATTCAGCAAATGCATGAAAATAGGCCGGAGCAGTATAATCAAAATACTGGGCAGTCGGACCCGGTTGTTCAACCCGCTTCGAGATACCTATCTGTGCCGTATTTGCCGGAGTGGACCACCCGGAGAGTTCCGCCCACGAATCGCCACCTTTGAAATAACCGTCGAGTCCAATATCCCCGGACAGCAATGCACCGCTACTGGGATACGTCAGGGTATCGGACAACCCCTTCAGAAAATCAATCGCCGCCTGTTTATAAGAAATCGGATTGCCGCAGGCGTCATCAATACCCATGAATTCACCCCACTGCCGATAGGCAATAAGCAGAGCCAGTGCAATATCGACATCTCCGTCGGTGGCACTGTTTGCCCCGGCACCAGTCCACCCCGGAAGCTGGCTGTAGAGATACCCCGGACTGCTCTCCTGGCAGTCACGATACCGTTTTACCTTGTTGAGGGTATAGTCGTGGATATAGAGCCACATGCCATCGAAGGTCGGCTTGTCTGCCATTGCCGCCGGCCCGAGTATCCCGTACCCGTCACCCTCGGAACACTGCGGATTGGACCTGAACCGGATATAATCAATTCCTCCCACTCCACCGCCGGGTTTCTCTGCACGGTTTAAAAAAATCTGATAGGCGTCACGTATAGTTTGTTCCATCTCCGCGTGAGGAACACCGACGTTGTTATGCGTACCGACATTCTCAAAGCTGCCATCCCGGTTCACATACGGCTGGAACTGCGGAAATGGTGAGGCTGGATTGCCGGAATTAATATTAGCGGTGACCTGAGCCTGAGCAATCGACACCAAAAAGGCGATAGAAATAATCACATTACGAAGCACTGTGCCTGCCTGGATAAGGGAATGGGACCACAATCACTGATTTTCATTAATATATATACATTCGTGGATAAATGCGGTTCAGAGGTTTATCCTGTGCGCCGTATTGGTCTTCAGATTAGAGAATAGTATGATACCATTAAATCCGGTACAGGCGAACCATCGACCTGGTGTTATGCTACTATACCGAAACAGGAATATTTACCGTATATTTCTGTTACTAACCAGAAGGAACAGTACTGTCCCTATGCTCACATCGGAAAAAAACATCCGGAAATTCTTCAAAAAGTGCTACTGGAAGCTGTTAAATCAGCGATTTATTGTTCCCGTTGTTATCTCAACACTGCTATTCTCCTGCTCGTTCCACACGAAGCTGCAAGAGCAGAAAGTGGAAAAGACCACCGGAATCGATCTCGAAAGCTTCAACCGGAACCTGCGGATTGCCGAAGAACTGGTTAACGACGATAAAATCGCCTGGAAATCCACCGACGCCATCCTCGCCGAACGAGTTTCACTGATCGACTCTCTCGACAGCACCTGGTTTGTCTGCAAGGCGGACAACCGGCGCTATGCGTATTACGGCCACTATGCGGCAGATGAAGAGATGTATTATCCGAAGTATGTCTTCGTTTCATCCGACGACAGTGTCGTGGAAAAAGTCGCTCCTGAGACCAACCCTGATGCCACCTTTTTCGCAAAAATGGTTACCACCGGGATTGGCTATTTCAAGACTATTGTCGACAGCCTGCAGCTTGAGATTCATTACAACCATTACATCCGGAAAGCACCCGGCGGAAGATGCATCATGTGGTTTTTTCCTGCGGGGTACGGCAACTACTGCGCACAGGGTATTGAGGTCCGGATACACATCGATTCCGCTTCCGGAACTGTTGCCGGGCATGATGTGGACGGATCACTACTGCACTATTTCGAACTCGATAAAAGATCTGACCCGGTGGAACTCGACAACAGCTGGTCGGATACCCCTTCGATCGGCAATTTATTCTTTGTTCTGAGCAATCGCGAAAATTTCACCGACATGGAAATTAGCAACAGGAATTCAATCAGCCGATTGATTCGCTCCCCTGACGACGATACCTGGACGTGGGAACATACACCCAAATAGGGAATTTTGTAGGGGCTTAAAATTTTAAGCCCCTACATAGCCCCTACATAGCCCCGCCCAAAACAGGTACCCCCGCATTCCGGATTATCTCCCGGAAATGTTTTTTTTATCCATTGAACGCCGGTAGCCCAAAAATGCCGGAGCATTACGCAACAGCCGCCAGATACTATGCGGCGACTGCAGCAGCAGTTTCGGATAAACGTGGTACCGCATGAAGGGACGCGAGTAGAATTGCCGGTAGAACTGTGCCTGTTCCCGTTCAAGAGCTTCCCGGGACGAAATACCGTTCGGAATGAACACAAACTGCTCACAGTCGAGTTTTGACCAGTCGTTGTCAAATGCACCATGCTCGTTGATGGTGGTGGTGATCGGTGCACCGGGAAAGGGAGTGAAGGCGGTCATGTTCGCGTCTTTAAGCTTGAGGGAGAGCGCAAACGCCCGTGTAGCCTGAATCGTTTCCGGGGTCTCGCCCGGAAAACCCATCATGAAGAGTCCCTTCACCCAGAGACCACTCGTATGCAGCAGTTCGACATCGCGGCGAACTGCATCAAGCGCGAGTCCCTCCTTGTGGCTGTCAAGAAACGACTGATCCCCCGACTCGATCCCGACCGAAACCATGAAACAGCCGCCCCGCTTGAGCAGCGCTATAAGTTCGGCATCGATATGCCCGATCCGGACAATACAGTTGAATGAGACCGGCAGGCGTGCCTCGGCCAGTTTTTCGCACAACGCGGCAACCCGCCCGCGATTAAGCGTGAAGAGATCATCATAAAAATTGACATGCCGTACCCCGAATTCCCCGTGGAGCCATTTGATCTGCCCGAAGGTGTACTCCGGCGAGTTCCATCGGAACCCTTTACCGAACACCGAACGGTCGCAATAGGAACAGCGGTAGACACACCCCCGCGACGAGATTACCGTTGCACCCGGATGGCGGGGATAACTGAAGAGCGGCAGCAGATACTTCCTGGGGAACCCTTCAAGCAGATCGTAGGCGGGATACGGCAGGGTGTCAAGTTCGATCGGATCTGCCTCACGGGTACCGTGAACGACTGCGCCGTTGTTCCGGAAATAAAGCCGGTCACAGTCGGTATCCCCATCCGCAAGCCGACGAAGCACCTCCTCGCCCTCTCCGGCAATGAGGTAATCGATAGCAGGATATTCTTCGAGCAGCTGTTCCCGGCCCCATGACGCGTGTACGCCACCGAATACCGTAAGCACCTCCGGCTGCAACCCCTTGACAATACGGCAACAGTCATACGCATCAGGAAAACCGCTGGTGGTTGCCGAAAATCCTACGAGGTCGGGCTTACCGGCAACAATGCGCTCCGCCAGCTGCCGGTTGTTCATCTGATAATTGAGCGCACCGTCGACAATCGTCACCGAATGCCCCGCTTTTCTGAGCACTGCAGCGATTGAAGCAATCCCCACCGGTGGCATGATACAGGCGACCGTCGCGATCCGCGGGCGCACACTCCAGGGATATCCCCGTGGCTGAACCAGTACAACCTTCATAACAGACAATTCCTATTGAGCGAGAAATTCCCAGAGTGGTCCCATGACATGCTTCGCCCGGAGGCGACGAATTACATTGAGCTGTTCCGGCGACGGATCTTTAATTACCCAGCGGGGTGCCCGGCGGTGAAACGATTCAAGCAGCTCAGCGATTCGTTCCTTTCGCACGGTATTCGTTACATAAAAGAACGGTCGGAGCAGATCGGTTGACCCGGTGATCACCCCTTCGGCAAGCGCATGCCGGTACAGTGCGGTCTGCGGGTAGAGCCGCATGCCGATGTACGGAAAAACAGCCGTTTTTTTGAGTCGGGTGGAATTCTCGAAAGCCTTCTCCAGAGTGGTTTCCGTCTCGCCCGGCCCGCCGCAGATCAGAAAGTGCGCATGCCGGACTCCGCAGGAATCGGCAAGATTGTCAACCGCGACGACATCATCAACGGTAAATTGTTTACCGTATGCACTCAGCACTTCGTCGCAGAGGCTGTCGGTACCGAACTCGATGTGCCGCAAACCCGCCCGGGCCATCAGGGCCATCAACTCGTGATCGATCCCCTTCGGTTGCAGAAAACATCCCCAGGTGGCGGTGACTCCCTTTTGCAGCAACGCTTCACAGACCGCGGCGACATGATTGTTATCAATATTGAACACTGAATCGACAATGAAAAAATAGTTCGCCCCCTTTGCCTCCAGTGCCGCAGCTTCCCCGGCAACGGCGAGCGGATCGCGCCTGCGTACCATGGAACCTTCTATCAGTGGATAGGTACAGTAACAGCAGGAGAAGGGACAACCGCGCTGTGTCTGCAGGTTCGCTACCCCGCTCTCCTCAAGATAGGCATTAAAGAGCGTTTCCGAGCGATACGAGGGGAGGATATCACTTCCAGCAACCGCTGCCGCGTTATTGCGACGAACCACCCCTTGCTCCCGGTAAACGAGGCCGGGTACCGACGAGAGGGCTGACGTATCGTGTTCACCTTTGACAAGCAGCGAAATGAGCTGCGGCATCGCCTCATCGCCCTCTCCCGCGATCCCGTAATCTGCACCTGACTGAGCGAGCAATTCTTCAGGAAAGAGTGAGTAGGCACTGCCGCCGAGAATTATCGGTGCATCGGAAAGTTGCCGTAACCGCTGTGCCGCAGTCAGGAGTACCGGTACGAAATAGACCGTCTCATCAATCCGCTGATCATCGATATTGCGAAGAGACAACCCGATAAACCGGGGCTGCACTTCTGCGACGATCCGCCCGATTTGTTCGTCGTCATATCGTAAATCCGCGAGGGTTACTTCATGCCCGTACCGGCGCAGCGATGCGGCTACATGCGACATCCCCAGGGGATAGACCGGATAGGGAGTTGAACATTGATTGACACTTATCAGCAGAATTTTTTCAGGCACAGGCAGTCTACCATGAACAGGTTGCACATACGGGTTTACTACTCCTGAACTCACCTGCAGGAGGAATCTTGGAGAGGGTGTCGATTCGCAGCGCAACACCGGAATCACTCTCCGATACCCTTAAATATACTTCTCTGCTACGGGATTCACGGTAAACACTGGCTGGTAGCCTGTTAATGACTGCTATCCGTCTCCCGGGTACCATCAACGGGAAGGTAACCCCTTTTTCCGCGAGGTTATACAGTCTGCAAGACGGTTATCGAAAAGCTCCCGGATTGACGCGGAACTGATCGAGCGGCCGGCGCAGGCAAGTGAGGTGCAGAATTCACGATGTGTTCTTCCCCCCCGATAATCGGGTTCACGGGGTGGATGTCTGAGGTATCGGTCAAGAAGCCCGAGATCTGCATCAACGATCAGGCTCGACTGGTAGTAGTAGAGAAAGGGATGGTTACCCATGTACAGAGAGCTGCCGAGAATCTTCCGTCCATCAATGGCGAGATCACTGATACCGCACCGGACGATTCCCTGGATTCCCTGATCCTGCAGCAGCGTTATCATGCAGTCGTGAATCAGGTCGAAAAGGGTGGTCGCCCCCACCCCCGAAGGCCGGTCGTCGACAATAACGGTGATCACCATTCCCGGTGCAAGTACCACCGTTCCGCCACCACCGCGCCGCTCATACACCGGTACCTCGTCTTCCAAACATCTTCCGGTGTAAATTTCCATCTCGCGCCGCAGCGACGGTCCACCGACCACTTCAACACGCTCCTGTTCATACGTCAACACGAATGGTTTGAGCCGGGATGCACCGTACATGAACAGTGCGTCATTTTTCCGCACTGTCCCCGGGAGTGCAGGAATGGTACTCACTTGAGCTGCCCGGGTTGTGCGGCGCGGGTACGGCGGCGGACAACGAGGAGAGAGATGTACGTCATGTACGGGAGCAATCGTGCTATAAGCGGTTCACGGATGACAATTGCTTTTGACGGGCAGACCTCCTGGCAGCAGTAACACCTGATGCAGCTGTGATAATCGTACACCGGCGGCTTTGCTTTCACCGGATGTACCAATGCAGGGGGACTCACCGGGCAGACCATTGCGCAGCGTCCACAGCGGGTGCACTCCCGTTTGCGGATGACCGGTCGCGGCAGAAAGAACCGCTTGACATGTCTCAAAATGCCGTCGGGACGGAACCGTACCGGTGCAGCCCGGACAACGTTAAACGTATGATCTATGAAGTCGTCGACCGGATCGCCGACACAATCGATTTTCTCCGGATCACTCACCCCGAGACCAGTCCGCACCGCCGCGGTAATCGTCGGGACATACGCGATATCAAGCGCCATCAACCTGCAGGCGATGGTATCGAGCGCCACCGGATCGGTCGAGAAGAGCAACACCCCCAGGTTGTTTATCGTTCCGCTCTGCGGCCCGTTGCCCTCCATAGCCTCAACCGCATCCATGACGTGCAGTCGTGGTCGTACGCAGGTTGCGATATCTGCCAGCAGGTTCGAAAAATCGTAGACATCCGGGAAGCGTGCATGACTGGCCCCTTTCTGCGTTCCCGGTACGCAGCCGAAGCAGTTTTTTACAGCTCCCGTCATCCGGGTCAGGCCATGCGTTTTGAGTTTCGGCAGGTTGATCACTCCATCAGCCGCTACCACGGCTTTCGCCAGACGCAACCGCTTACCGGCGATTCCCTCCGGGAAGGAAACCTCTACAGCCTCTTCGAACGGATCAAGTGTTACCGGAAGTGAATGCAGCGCCTCCTCATAGCCGCATTTGCGCATATTCCGCACCGCATTGGGCAGACCGGCAGAAGAGTCACCATACTGCAACAGTGCTCCAGTCGCTACGAACTCGGAGACAACCGCCCGTAAAACCGCAGGATGGGTAACTACACCCTTCGCCGGATCAGTTCCCCAGAGCACATTCGGTTTGAAAACAATCCGCTCTCCGCTACGGGCGAACACCCCTGCACCACCAAGCAGACCGATTCCCCGCTTCACCGCACGATCAACCTCTTCCTGCAGATAGGAAGCACATCGAACTACCGCCACTGTCGCCCGGGAACTGGTTCCGGTTTTCTCAGTCATAAAAAGTATTCCCTTTCGTGCCGGGTCCCCGCGAGGATGTACTGCACGTATCAATCATCTGTTTCATTCTTCTCGCTCCGCCCTCTCCGGTCCAAGGGGCCAGAGTTCGGATTCACTCTCTCTGCCAAACGGCGGAGAGCCCGCACTCAGATACATGAGTACCACGGTACCATCATTGACCAGTCCGTGCACCGTATCGGAAGGAATAAAAACGGTATCCCCCGGTTGTACCCGTTCCGTCTGCTCCCCTACCTGCATCAATCCTTCGCCGCTGATAATAAAATAACTCTGTTCAGTGGCGTGACGGTGAAGATGCTGCCTGCCTCCGGGAGACATTTCCACCAGAGAAGTCGTGAGATGCCGTGCTCCGGCAGTCGATTCCGCGACAAGCAACCAGGAAGTGATTCCATCGCGCTGATACCGCGGCGCACTTTTTTTCTTCAGTATATTCATTGTTTCACACTCCGTTTGATAGAGTATTTTAACTATCGACGATGTCCCAAAGTTGGTGGCAAAACCATTTGAATTGTTGCAATGTCACTTAACTTCTCCCCCTCCCTGGCATCCCTCCCCCGTTTACGGTAGAGGGAAATTGATTTTACTCTGTTTCTGTTCCCCTCTCCCGTAAACGGGGGAGGGGCAGGGGTGGGGGTTGAGAAATACGAATAGTAATTTATCAAATTATTGTTCGAACCATTTTTTCTATTTGAAAACAAGTCTGCCACCAACTTCGGGACGACGTCTAACTATCCAAGAGAAATCGCCATTACTGTACTTTGTATAATTTCATGTCATCCCGAACCGGCTCCGCAATGCTATGGAGGATAGGCTGCGGCGAAGGCAGGTCGGGGTGACGGCACGCCGTCTATCCCGGGATAGTTACTAACACCTTCACGAAATCAGCACCTGCCATGAAACGTCTTTTCCTCGCAATCGATTTGCCAGAACGAATTATCGACGATATCAGCGCCACCTATTCTGCCATTCCCGGAGTCCGGTGGATACAGGAGGAACAGTTACATCTCACGCTCCGTTTTTTCGGTGAACTGCCGGGAGATCGTGAATCGGCGCTTGTAAAAGTTCTCTCGACCGTTTCAGCCCGGCCGTTTTCCCTCCGGGTGAAGGGAACCGGTTACTTCCCTCCCCGTGGTGAAGCACGGGTTTTATGGGTGGGAATCGATCAGGAACCGGCGCTGCCCCGTCTTGTTTCAGCAATTGAATCCGATGTGGTGCGTGCCGGATTCAAACGGGAGCCACGCAAATTCACCGGACACGTCACCGTTGCCCGTTGCAGCCATGCCCCTTCCGACCGTCTGGCACAGTACCTTGTAGCCAACAGTCTCTTTACCACCGAATCATTTGAGGTGAATGCATTTCACCTCTATACGAGCCATCTGGGGAAAAACCACGCGACCTACACCCGGGAGGTATCGTTCACTCTGGGTAAAAGTGGTTCACCGCTTTAATTTGCGCCGTTCCTCAACAAAGGCGAACGCGCTGGCGGCATCCCGGTTGACAATAAGCTCACGCGGAAAACCGGTCTGCTCCAGCAGCGGTGCTACCGAACGATCATCGCCTAGTTCAAGGATCGCATGTGTATCACTGTTGACCGCGACACGGCACCCGGCATCCCTGCATGCGGCAAGAATCGCCATCGCCTCCTCAACAGTACTGCGTTCGTAGAGAACTTTGGAATTGTTCAGCTCCAGTGCGACACCGTGCCGGGCGGCAACAGCCGCGAGTTTCCGGTAGTCAACCGGGTAGGCTGCATCATTGGGATGCGTGATACAATCGACCTGCGGATTATTCTCGATCACCGCAATGAGCGTTTCGGTACAGGTCTCCCGTGTACACTCTTTGGGGAAATTATGATGCATCCCGCAGAGAACGATATCCATAAACGGCAGGCAGGCATGCGGCAGATCGATGGTTCCCTTTTCGTCAAGGACATTGCACTCAATCCCTTTCAGAACAGTCACCCGCGGATCAGGAGAGACAAACCGTTCAAAAAAAACCGACGTGATTCTCCCTCCCACCGTCCGGCCGTGATCCGTAACCGCGAACCCTTTCATCCCCAGTTCACCCGCCCGCGCCACCAGCTCAAGGATGGTGTGCAGACCGCACAGACTGAACAGAGAATGAACATGAAAATCAACTTCCAGCACAACGACTCCTTCATGAAAAAGGCAGGGCCACGATAGCGCAGCCCCGCCCTGAACAAATACTGCATTACCGGTGACGTGCTACCGTTTCTTTTTTCCGGCACTCTTTTTCGTCACCTTCTTCACCGCTTTTTTGGCTACTTTCTTCACCACCTTTTTGGCGGCCTTTTTTACCGGCACTTTCTTTGCGGCAGCTTTTTTGGGAGCTGGTTTTTTAGCCACCGTTTTCTTTGCCGCCTTCTTCACTACCTTTTTTTTCGCAACCGGTTTCTTTACTGACGTTTTCCTTACTGCACTCTTTTTTACCGCGTTCCACTTTGCCGGTTTTTTTGCCGCAGATTTGGCAGCAGCCAGTTTCTCCTCAACCGCAGCCTGTGCCGCCGCAAGCCGTGCAATCGGTACCCTGAAGGGTGAGCAAGAAACATAGTTCATCCCAATAGCGTGGCAGAACTTGACGGAGTCTGCATCTCCACCGTGTTCACCACAGATACCGACTTTCAGCGCAGGGCGTGTTGCACGACCGCGGGTGATTCCGGTACGGATCAGTTCGCCCACACCTTCCGTATCGATAGTCTGGAACGGATCAGCAGGAAGGATTTTACCGTTGATGTAATCAGTCAGAAATCCACCGATATCGTCGCGGGAGAACCCGAAGCTCATCTGGGTAAGGTCATTGGTCCCGAACGAGAAGAACTCTGCCACTTCGGCCATTTTATTCGCCGTCAGAGCAGCACGCGGAATCTCGATCATGGTACCGAACATGAACGAAATCTTTTTGAGACCGAGAGCAGTGCACACCTCTTTGTAAACTGAATCCACGAGTTCTTTCTGGTTCGCCAGTTCGTTGGCGGTACAGGTAACCGGAATCATGATTTCAGGAAACGCCTTTTTTCCCTCTTTAATGAGTTCACCAGCAGCAGTAAGGATCGCACGAATCTGCATTTCCGAAACTTCAGGGTACGTCACCCCGAGACGCACCCCGCGATGCCCGAGCATCGGATTGCTCTCCCGGAGGCTCTCACCCCGTTTTTTCACCTCGTCAACACTGATACCGAGCTCCGCTGCCATGGTGGCGATTTTATCTTCGCTGTGCGGAACGAATTCATGCAGGGGTGGATCAAGCAGCCTGATGGTGATCGGCAGTCCGCCGAGCACCTCCATGGTCGCCTTCATGTCTTTTTTAACAAATACCGACAGCTCGGCAAGTGCAGCCTTGCGTTCTTCGAGCGTGCCGCTCATAATCATCTTGCGCAGCAGAAAGAGCGGCTTGTCGCTTCCTTCACCGTAAAACATGTGTTCGGTACGGAATAGTCCGATACCTTCGGCACCGAACTGGACCGCTTTACGGGTATCATTCGGCGTGTCGGCATTGGTCCTGATTTTAAGCACCCGAACCTTGTCGCAGAGTTTCATCAGGTCGCGATACGATTGATTATGTTCAAGATCGACATCCACCAGTTTCAGATGTCCCTGGTAGAGAAGCCCTTTGGTTCCATTGAGTGAGATCCAGTCACCTTCATTCACCGTGACTCCTGATTTGGTCGTCACGCTCGTCTCGCCCACCTCGATATCGGAACACCCCACCACACAGCACTTTCCCCAGCCACGGGCAACAAGTGCCGCATGCGACGTCATGCCGCCTTTGGAGGTAAGAATCGCCTCGGCCTTGTGCATGCCGTCAACATCTTCGGGGGAGGTTTCCTCACGGACAAGAATCACTTTTTCACCGCGGGCGGCCCACGCGACCGCCGCTTCGGAGGAAAACACCGCCCTTCCACTGGCGCCGCCCGGTCCCGCCGGAAGTCCCTTGGCTATGGGCGTCATCGTTTTTTCCGCAACGGGATCAATCATGGGAAGCAGCAGTTCCACCAGCTGATTGGGCCCCACGCGCATGAGTGCGGTTTCAGCATCAATCATTCTCTTTTTGTGCATTTCAGTGGCCATCCGCACCGCAGCAACACCGTTGCGTTTTCCGACACGACACTGCAGCATGAAAAGCTTGCCGTCTTCGATTGTAAACTCGATGTCCTGCATGTCGTGATAATGTTTCTCGAGCCCCTGCTGAATTTTGAAGAGCTCCTTATAGCAGGCGGGAAACGACTCTTCGAGTGTGGGCAGATCCCTGCTGTGATCGTTCTTTGAATAGTTGTTGATTGGAGAAGGCGTGCGGATACCGGCAACGACATCCTCACCCTGCGCATTGATGAGATATTCACCGTAGAACTGGTTCTCGCCGGTTCCGGGGTTTCGGGTGAAGGCGACACCGGTCGCACTGTTCTCTCCCATATTGCCGAACACCATGGTCTGTACATTAACGGCGGTTCCCCATTCGTCCGGAATACGTTCAATACGACGATAGTCAATTGCGCGCTTGCCGTTCCAGCTCATGAACACAGCACCGATACCACCCCAAAGCTGCTCCATCGGTGTTTCCGGAAACGGTTTCCCGAGTACATCAAACACAATCTGCTTGAATTCACCAACCAGTGCTTTAAGATCATCGGCCGTGAGTTCGGTGTCAAGCTGATACCCGTTGGCTTTTTTTACCGCACCAAGTCGTTCATCGAGAATTTTGCGAATACCTTTTCCGTTTTTCGGTTCAATCCCTGCGGCTTTTTCCATAACTACATCCGCGTACATCATTACCAGCCTGCGGTACGCATCGTAGGCAAACCGTGGATTGCCGGTTTTTTCGATCAGTCCCTGAATCGTGTCGTCATTCAGACCGATATTCAGAACGGTATCCATCATACCCGGCATGGAGCGTCTCGCTCCGCTGCGGACCGAAAGAAGCAGCGGATTTTTCGTGTCCCCGAACTTTTTCCCCATTATTTTTTCAACTTTTGCAAGCGCGGCGCCAACCTGACCGGTAAGTTCCTTCGGGTAGGACTTTTTGTGGTCGTAGTAATAGGTGCAGACCTCGGTCGTGATGGTAAATCCCGGAGGTACCGGTAATTTTAGCGCCGGATGGCCCGCCATTTCAGCAAGGTTGGCACCTTTGCCGCCTAGAAGATTTTTCATGGATTCATTACCGTCGGCCTTGCCGCCACCGAAAAAATAGACGTACTTCGCCATATGCCCTACCTCCACGTAATTTGTTGAAAAAATGCAGGATGGATTGATTATTTGCTTGAACCGGGTGATTTACTATCGTTGCAGCCGTACCAAGGTGGACAACCACTCGATGCAAAAAGAAAGCAGTAAAATATATATCATCATAGCAGGGGCCGGCAAGCTTCGGAAATCGGAAAATACCCCGGTACTACCGTAAAAATCCCGGCAAATCACTTTTTAAAAACCCGAACGCAGAAGCGGTTTCATTCGCAGTGCATCCTGCTTATCCCGTACTTGCGGCCACTACGCATGCTCAACCGGTTTTCAATTGAACAGACCGGTGCCATGATGGTAGATTGTAGTACTGTTATGAAACGCCACACCCTTGCACTTCTGCTACACCCGTATAAAAACGGTCTTGTTTCGCCCTCCCTGCTCAGGGAATCGATCACCCGTTTTTTTACCGAACTTTTCGCACTGCAGCAGCAGTATCCGCAGTTGCGTTTCAACCTGGTTATTCCCGGGTATATACTCGAAGCAGCCGATGCCATGCTCCTCGCCCAGCTGCGGGACCTCGGTAAACGAACTATTGTTGAGCTGATAGGTACCGGTTATACCGAACCATTTCTGAGTTTTTCTCCTCCGGAACTTACGGTGAAAAACATTCGCCGCGGTATGCAGGTGATCGAGGAATTGACCGGGCTGGTGCCGCACGGTTTTCTACCGCCCTTTTCGAACTGGGAACCGTCGTTTATCGCGCATCTGCGCGATTTCGGAATGCGCTATGTGCTGCTTTCCAACGAACTCTTTACCGATGAGACCAGCACCGCCTGCGGATACTGGGTCACCGAACATGCGGGAAGTTCCATCGGTCTGATCGGTACCAATGTGCTCAACCCGTTCCAGCCGCAACCTGATTTCATCGAGTGCCTCAGGGCGTTATACGCGAATAACAGCACCCCGCAAGAGGAACCGTTTGTTGTTCTCCACTACCTGCTGCCGCTCTGCAGCCCGAAAACCGATGACGCCCAGAAATTTTTCAGGAATACCGTCGAGGAGATTGAAAAACATCTCCTGAACTTTCAACCGGCGTGTCTGAGTGATATTCTCGGTAATGTCGGTCCGGTCGGTATGCAGTATATCCCCACCAGCCTTCAGATGGGGCGCCGTGGCACCGTGGATCTTCATTTTCTCAACTACCTGTTCTCTTTTGATCAGATCGGTTTCATGCAGCGGAAACTGCTCGATATCTACGGCCGTTTCCAGACGGGTACTGAAACGCGCAGCGCCGCAGGCCTGCTCCGGGAGCTCTACTTTCTGCAGGACATCAACCGGTTCCTGCCTGGAAATGAATCAGGATTCGAGGTCGCCACCGACCGCGAGGCCACCTATGCACGCCTGATTGCCGTTGACCGGGAAATCAGCAGCAACCGGAAAAACGACGGTGGTCGGGTAAGTACCAGTGATTTTCTGCACAACGGCGGAAAAACCATTACTCTTTCGAACAGTGCGATAAAACTGCACATCAGTCATCTTACCGGAGGGCAGATCATCGGGTGCGACCTCCGTCGCGCCTGTGTCAATCTCTGCAGTGTTTACAACCCAACGCGGCGCAAACAACCCGACATAATTGTCCCCGATGCTTCCCGCACCTGGTTTCTCGACCGGATTCTTCCGGAAAACATTACCGAGACCAATCACGAGTGTCTATTTACCGGTGATACGGCCGATTTTCATGCCGGTGATTTCGATTACAAAATTCGCACCACTCCAGGTGGCATGAGCGTAAGCCTGGTCCGGACCGGCTCCTACCAGCGCGATGAACGTCTCTACCCCCTGCGTATAGAGAAAGTTTTCACCATCGAACATGAACATCCGGACATTCCGTTTGTCTACCAGCTCAGCAACCCCGCACTGATGACGTCGCGTTTTATCTTCGCAACCGAACTCAACCTCTACCTGCCTGGATGCGCCTCCGGGCAGGTATTCCTGAAATCGGGAAAAACACGCTACGACCATGCGGGCAAACAACTGCTTCGTCTTCCCGGCGGAACAGCATGGGAGCTGGACGATATGAAAAGCGGTATCACCCTTGTCGTTCAGACACAGAAACCGGCAACACTCTGGTGCCTGCCCTATCCTCCGCAGGAGAATTCCGAGGGGCTCCGGATCATTCTCAGCTGGCCCATCACCCTTGAGCCGAGTTCACATTTCAAGATTCTCGGAAAAATCTCCTGTAAATCTCCCCGACGGGAAAGCGGAGGTACCGATGCGGTCTGAAACCCTCGATTTTTCCATCGAACTGCGCAGCGGCGATCTCTGGTTCGAACTTTCAGGACCGTTCACTCAGGAACAAATCCCCACTTTTCGTGAGAAATTTCTGCTCCTTATAGAAGACGGAAACAGATCATTTATTATTGATATGGAGCGGCTGACCGCGATTGACCCCGGTGCGATTCATCTGCTCCTGCAGCTGTTCAGCACGCTGAAAGCGAAAAAAGGATCGCTCAGGCTTATTTTCAGGAACGATCTCCTCACGCGGGCATTCCTGCCGTACCGCAACATTTTTTCGATCTACCCGGATTCCTCACTGCTGGTACGCCGGGGCCTCCTCGCAATGCTTTACAAACAACGGCGTATTCTCTCTCGTAAAACCGGTATCCGTCTTTCCCGTCCGGTCGCCGTGTTTCTTCTGGTTGTACTCTGCGGCTGGTTCATCTCTCTGGCGTTCATTATCCATATTCAGAACCGTTTTATTAAAAACCAGAACGCCGAGCTGCAGGAACTTTCTCAATGGGAAGCATCCTCCCGGATTGAGATCGAACGGCTCCGCAACAGGCTTGAGCCACTGGAACAGCTCGGTATCCTCCGTGATACCCTGAGGGCCCCCTGAAATGGCCGGCCCGCGCAGTGCACGCAGGTTCGGGATTCTTCTGAAGGGACGCAAACTGTGGCTCTCTGAACTGCTCAGCCTTTTTATTGTCATTACCATCGCTACAGCGTTTTTTCTACTCACCGGAAAAATAGTCTCCAATGAAACCGCGATTTACCGCAACACCGGACGACTGGGGCGCCTGCAGGCGGATAACGTACTCCTTACCCACCATGAGAAGAGGCTCCGTGACCGCGTTGCGATTGCAGAGTTGCTCTGCTCCATTGCGGGAAACCGGATTGCCCCGGACGTTCTGCTTGAACTTTCGGGAATAGTCTATAGGAACAGCATTAAATTCGGCTATGATCCTCTATTACTACTGAGTGTTATTGAAGTGGAGAGTGTTTATAATCCGGAAGCACGTGGTAGATACCGCAGCGGAAAGCACAGCGGGGCGCTCGGCCTCATGCAGATTAAACCGGCGACCGCCCGGGAGATGGCGATTCAACTTGGTATGCAGGACCTTGCCGATGAGGACCTTTTCAAACCGGAGGTCAATGTCATTCTGGGTGTAGCCTATCTCACCACCATGATCGAGCGGTTCAACAGCTTCAAGCTCGGAATTCTTGCGTATAATCAGGGACCGGGTGTAATCAGGAGACAGCTTTCCGAGAACTCGGAACTCTCGGTTCAGTACTATCAGAAGGTGCTTCGAGCCTACTACCGTCTTAAAAACAATGCGATGCAACTTGCCGCCGCTGAATCAACGGAACCGGTTTGCCGCTGACAGGATGCCACCATGAATAAATCGGAACATTTTCTTTTTTTCGCCCCGAACCTTGAACCGGAAACCGTAATACTTGACGAATCTGAATCCCGCCATGTTACCTCGGTACTCAGAATCCGTCCCGGTGATACCCTGCAACTGACCGACGGCAAAGGAGAGATCGCCACCGGCCGGTACCTGTCGGAAGCGCACCACCGGCTCACCGTCTTTATCGTCAGCAGGAGCCATCGGCAGCGTCCAGAATCTGCGATACATCTTTATACCGGTCTTCCCGATCGCGATGCGTTCGAAACGCTCCTGATCAATGCCGCGGCACTCGGTGTTTCGCGAATTGCTCCGTTAACTACAGCGTACAGTCAGAAACCATGGTGGAACAACTGGGACAAGCTATCCGTCAGATTTCACCTGAAAATTATCGCCGCATGTAAACAATCCCACAACCCGTATCTTCCGGAACTTCTCCCCCCATCTCAGCTATCCGATGCTCTACAGCAATCCGATTCCGCCGCAGCTCTGGTAGCTGATCTCTCAGGCAAACCTCTCCGTGACACACTGCTCCCCGCCACCGGAACAATTGCCTGTTTCGTCGGTCCACCGGGAGGGTTCAGTGAGATGGAACTGCAGCTGCTCAAGGATCGATCGGCAACTCCGGTCAGAATTGCTCTGGATCGCCTCCGAACAGAACTTGCATCAACAGTTCTCTGCGGACAGTTGACTGGAGCATTGCTGTAAGAGGTTAGTTTTTTCTACCACAAACTGAAACCGTCTGAATCCGCCGCGTGTCATACTACACTGGACAGCTGTGCAAACTCTTCAAACTGGAAGCGTGAGAGTGGAGGAAGATTCAATGTGCCAAACATTGCAATTAATGACTTCGTGAAAGCAGAAATCCAGCTGATATCCCATGTGTAAAAAAACGTTCCGCATAGGGAAGTTTCTCATACGGGAATAGATCACGCGCAGTTTTTCTCACCACCGGTTTCCAGAACCGAAACAGATACTTGAAAGAAAAAACGAGTCTGCTGCTGACTTCAAACTCCATGCCCGCTGATACTGCCGCACTGGTACTTATCCGACTGCTCCGCTCAAGATAGTTGTCGCTCACCCTTGTATTGCGGTCAGTAGCAATACGTTCCTCTTCAAGTAAGGTTACATAATGCAGACCGCCGCCGATTGCGGCGTAGGTCCAGACACCGCCGGACAACCGTAGAGGAAACTGTATCATCGGCTGCAACCCGGCATGATAGAGTACCGAGTTGAATATAAGATCATGTGTTAAACCGTCATCTAAGGGCATATCTTCCACCGTCCCCTCCTGCACCTTCCCGAACTCGAGCAGCAGTGGTACAGCGATACGAAGACTCAGCGGCAGGGAGAAATTCTTTCCCACGGCGATACCCTGGGTCCGCAGCAGTTTCCGCACAAAATGCTGCACATGATCGCCGCCGAAATCAATCATTCCATCACGCGAATGCCAGTTCACCATTCCAAAGGCAAAGTAATAGTCGTCGGTAAGCGACCGTGCCTTACCTGTAAACGTCAGGCAGGTAAGAACTATCAGAACCACTATATGAGCGGCAGTTTTTTTATCTCGCATTGTTGCATTTCCACCTGTTCAACACCACGGTTCGCGCTATGTACCCGTTTTTAAACTCAAGCACCGAACTCGTTTATGTACAGAATTAAAATAACTCAGGGAACGAATAAAACTATTCCGTAATCGGAGATTCCGGGCAGGTTACCATTTTTTCAAACGGAAAATAAACATTGAGGCGGCCAGTGCCACCGCCGACATCCCCATGATCATATAGAACGCATACGGAAGTTTCTGAAGCGGGATTGCCACATTCATCGAAAAGGCGCTCACCACGAAAGTGGGTACCATGATGGCGATCGTGATGATGTTGAGGGTTTTGATCAGATTATTGAGGTTGTTGTTGACAATTGAAGCCCGGGCATCCATCATACTCGAGATGATGTCCGAATAAATCTCCGTCTGCTTGAGACACTGGTTATTGTCAATAACAGTATCTTCCAGAAACTCCATGTTTTCAGTAGTAAAACCGATCTTCGCCGAGGCGTTGCGCAGCTTTTCCAGCACCATCGCATTGGAATGAATAGCATTGAGGTAGTACACGAGACTTTTCTCAAGGGTAAACATCTGTATCAGATACTTGTTCTCCATCGACGCATTCACTTTACGCTCAATCTCGTCGCTGATCATGTTGATCACCTTGAGGTGGTGCAGAAAATGAGTGATGGACCGGTAAAAAACCCGCAGCAGTACATCGAGCGGCGTCTGCATGGAAAAAGTTTGTCTTCCGTCAAAGAGCGGCACGTCCTCGGGAATGAGAATGAGCATCCGCTCCCTGAATACGAATACGCCGATCGACGACACATTGAAGACGAACTGCTCACGCGAGGAGTAACTGCGGGGACGTTTCAGAATGAGTGCGAAGTGATCCTTTTCAAATTCGATACGGGAGAGTTCGTCGGGATCAAGCGCCGACTGCAGAGTATGCTCGTCCAGCTTGAAATTTGACTCGAGAAACGCGGTCTCTTCCTTGTCGGGACTGACAAAAACGAGCACCGTTGCAGCTTCATTTTCGGTCGGAAGGATTTTCCCGTCAGCAAGTTCATATCGCTTCAGCATGTTCCCGCCTCAGTCGCGACGACCGTTCAACCGGTCAGATAAAATAACAGTAAGGACCTTTTGCAGGGATAATGCGAAAGGGTTACCTGGACAGCGTAGACTGGCGGCAATCGGTACCTGTTTTCAAACAGTTCACACAGAACAGTCGCCGACTGCCGGTCAGGGTGTTACTTCTTTTTGGATACAGCCTTCTTTTTTGCGACGGTACCGGCAGAAGATTTACTCACGGCAGGGGCCTTTTTGGGTACCGCTTTCTTTGCAGGAGCCTTTTTCGGAGCAGGTTTCTTCTTTTCCGCAAGTATTTCCTGCTCTGCCCGCAGCCAGTCTTCATGGTGATACCCATGCTGTCCGCCACGCTCGACAAACAGATCATACGCCCTTTTGGCAATCCGATCCTGAATGTTTTCCATAAACCCTCCTTAGGTTGGTGATGAGTGAATCCGGGGTTGATCAGTGTATTTTCAGTCTGATTACTTTCAGATTTTTCCGGTAAAACCATCCGGAATGCTGTAAGTATAATTCATTTGATTACCCATTTCAATATACCACCTGATCACCCGGTTCCGGAAGCATCAAAACGCCTCCCACCCCTCCTGTTACCGCTCATTCCACCCGAAGCTGACCACCGCATCGATCGATTGAAGTCCGGTTCGACACATGAGTACACGATCACATCCCACCGCCACCCCGCTGCAGGGAGGAAGCCCTTTCTCCATAGCGGCAATGAAACGTTCATCAACCGGAACGACCGGTTTCCCACACTGCAGACGATAGACATTCTCCGCCTCCATCCGCCGGCGGTTTTCCGCAGCATCGGCAAGTTCCTCGAAACCGTTCGCCAGTTCCATGCCTCCACCATAGATTTCAAATCGCCGGGCGACCCGGCGATCTTCCTGATCAACCACAGACAGTACCGCCTGCTCCCGTGGGTACAGATACACGACGGTCAGCACATCTTTCTCTAAACCCGGTTCAACCACTGTGGCCATGAGATACTGCAGACCTTCGGTTACCGTGGCAAATGACATTTTCTGGCCACACTGTCGGGCAATGTAGCGTTCCAGCTCATCCACCGTTGCAGCAAGCGGATCGATGCCGGTTGACTGAAGCAACAGTTCCCGGTAGGTGATGCGTCTGACCGTTGTCAGTGCGCACAACTCCTGCAGCAGTTCTGCCGTTTCGTCAATCATCCCGTACAGATCAACATCGCGGCGGTACCACTCAAGCATCGTGAATTCAGGATTATGGAGACGTCCACACTCGCCGTTTCTGAACACTTTTCCGATCTGAAAAATATCCGGGAACCCTTCGGCAAGCAGCCGTTTCATGAAGAGCTCTGGAGAAGTCTGATGGTAACACGTTTCACCCTCTGCGGCAGGCCCAGCTCCCGACGGGATAAAAGCTGCAGAGAAAAGATTGATGTGGCAATCGGTTGCGGCTGCAGCTCCAAGTATCGGAGTTTCCACTTCGAGCACCCCTCGATCAGCAAAAAATTGCCGTATCATCGCCATCATCCCGGCACGGGCTCGGGCACACTCCACACTGAACGTCATACCGGATTCCTTTCCACTTTAAGCAACCGAATCCAATTTACCGCCGGTTGAAATCCGCAACAGACGATTCAACCTCAAATAAAAAAGGGTGTATCGGCACGTTGCCGAAATCACCCAGATATTTTACCGGTTGCAGCTGCCGACCCGTACCGGTTGAGCGGCACGTACTGTACCGATCTCCGCTGTGCAGCCGCGGGGTTGTCGTTAAAGGCTCACGAGGTAGCCCGTTGCAGATACTCCCCGGTTCTTGTGTCTATTTTCAGTTTCATACCGATCTCAATGAACGTGGGCACGTCAATCTCCGCACCGGTTTCAAGGGTGGCTTTTTTTGTGACGTTGTTCGCGGTATCCCCTCGCACCGCGGGCTCGGTATAGGTAACCGTCAATTCCATGAAGGTAGGCGGAGTTACCGACAATACCCGATCACCCCAGAAGGAAACCTCACACTCGGTATTCTCCAGCAGCCACTTACGCTCTTCCTCGATATTCCCGGCCGGAATCTCAATCTGCTCGTACGTTTCCGAATCCATAAAGGTATACATATCACCATCGTTGAAGAGATACTGCATTTTTGATGTGCTTACCTCCGCCTCCTGCACCGATTCTCCCGACTTGAAGGTCCGATCAAGGACACGACCGGTGATCAGATTTTTAATTTTCACCCGGTTGAACGCCTGGCCTTTACCCGGTTTGACGAAGTCGTTCTCCACAATGATCCACGGCTGTTCGTCGATGATGATTTTGAGTTTTTTTCGAAATTGACTGGTATCAACGCTACCCATTACTGCTCCTGACATTGAATCTGTTGTATTTTACCAGAGCCGTGCATCGGGGAATGATGCGGTGCAAAAAAATCAGTAGAAGAAATAATACAGCAGTACTACACCAACAGTGCAGCAACCCGATCCGACTCTGGTGAGTACAGTGGTTTATTTTGAGATGTATAAAATAACGCCCGGGTCGCCTCCGGCTCAACATTTATCTTCCATTCTGTTATAAGGAGTAAGGTGCTACCACCTATACCACAACAACCACCTCGTGAAGCATCCTTAACATCACTTGATGATCTGCTTGCGTTCTGCGGTCTTGCTGCCGCTGACGCTCCCTACAGACTCGTCTCGTCTCAGTTTTCCGTTCGGGTTCCAACCGCTTTCGCGGGCAATATCACCAGAGGAGACTGGTTCGACCCCCTCCTTCTGCAGGTACTGCCGCGCGCTCAGGAATGCGCCCCTTCTCCTGAACATTTCGTGAAGGATCCGGTAGGTGATGCTGCCGCAGAGACCGTGCCGGGAGTACTGCATAAATACCGTGGCAGAGCACTGCTCCTGGCCTCCTCAACCTGTGCGATCCACTGCCGCTACTGCTTCCGCCGTGAAGGGTGCTGTACCTCACTACCGAAAGATGGATCGCGGGATAACGAGGTTATGGAGTACATCGGAAACGACGATACGATTATTGAACTCATCCTCAGCGGCGGCGACCCGCTGATGCTCTCTGATCACAGACTCGCGGAGCTGCTCGACCGGATAGCAACAATCCCCCACCTTGCAACCCTGCGGGTACACACACGGGTTCCGACGGCCCTGCCATCCAGAGTCACCACCGGGCTGATTCATCTGCTGAAAAGTTTCGCTGGACGATTCACCGTTATTTTGGTTATTCATGCGAATCACCCCAACGAAATCAACCGCATAGCTGCTGCCCGACTGCAGTCACTCCGCAAGACCGGGATACTGTTGCTGAATCAATCGGTTCTCCTGCGGGGAATTAACGATTCCGCGGAAACATTGGCAACTCTATCGGAACGACTTATAGCCGCCGGGGTGATTCCCTATTACCTGCATCAGCTCGACCGTGTCTGCGGATCGCACCATTTTGAAGTTGAGGAGACGAAGGGCAGGCAGATTGTAGCCCGTCTGCAGGCTGAACAGGCCGGATATACGGTCCCGCGTTATGTACGGGAGGCTGCCGGAGCCCCGGGGAAACTGCCACTCTAAAAAAAACAGCCGACTGCACTACTGCAGCCGGCTGCCACGGTTGGTGAACAACCGCTAAATCTTGACACCTATTTAACGATAGTAACCGGAGCCTGCATTACCACCGCTTTTCCCGCAACATCAGTTGCGCTCAGGCGGACAAAGTACATCCCCGCCGGAAGAGCTGCCGTGGAAATACCAGTCGAAATGCTTCTGCCACCGGTAATGTTCGAGCTGCCGACCATCGCACCGCGGGTGTTGATCAGCATAATCTTGCCGCTTGCAAGCTTCGAAGCACCGGCAAAGTTAACCCGGATTGCATTGTTGGCGAATGCGGCAGTGAACCCTTTTGCCACACTTCTGGTTGTCATCATTTTATCGACACCGACATCTTTCGGTGGATTGATTTTGAAATCAGCACCCGGAAAAGCGACGTTATCGATCGCGTAGGCACCACTGGTTCCTTCTCCGGCCTGCACCTTCCACTGGATTTTTGCCAGTTTGGTCTTGTCGAGAGGAATGTGATTGTACCCTTTCCACGTCGAATGGGTCACGAGAGAATCGAACGGAATCAGCACCCGTCTCCAGGCACCATTGGTTGCCGGAAAGTCACGGTAGTAGACAATACCGGAACCACGCATCTCTTTACGTGTGGGATTTGTCGCGTCACCCACATCATTAATGTCACTGAGTTCCATTGTAAGTTTCTTGGCACCGGCGTCGGTGAAGTATTCAAAATAGACTGAATTCGCGCCGGCGGTTGTTGCATCCCAATATTCCGCTTTTGCAGAATCGTACAGGTTACAGCCTATACCAACAAAGCCGAGAATGGAAATGGTGTCACGCGGAATGGGAGTTCCGAGCGTATAGACCAGCGCGGCACCCTGACCCTCATTGCCGAAACCGGTTTCATCAATAAACTCGATGGTCAGCTTGCCGGTATTGGCATCCTGATAGGCCGTAGAAGGATCAACCGAGGAAGTTCCGCCAATTTCAACATCATTATAGGCATACCAGTAGGTTTTCAACCCTGACTGATTGTAAGGAGCCTGGTCGAACGTGGAGAACCATCCATTTGCAGGCCGTGCAGTTTCTGCTATCGCCCACATGGAGGGAGATACAAATTCATAGGTACCGGTGAGATAAACATCGGCAACGTCCAGTGTATCACCGGTGATTTTGCCGTCACCTTTAATTTCCCAACCAAGTTTTGTGCACTTGGTGATATCGAAATCATAGTCTGCTGCCCAGGTACCGGGAAGATCGAGATCTGCAAGAGGAATGATGAACTCCTCCCATTCGCCCGGTGACAATGAAATGGTAGTTCCATAGTAACCGAACTCATCACCGTTCATCTGGGAACCAGCTTTCTGTGAATAGAGATCGATGTCGAGCGTCTGCATTTTCACATACACTTCATTAAGGGTATTCACGCGTGATTTCGCGAAAAAGTGAATTGCTTCGGCACCGGTAAGATCGATACCTTTACCTTCTTCGCAGAGCATGGTACCGAGACCTACAAACGGAACCGCACAAGCCTTTCCTGCGGAACAGTAATCAGCTTCCCACGGGTCCCCAAAGGTGAACGGCATGGTTGCACATTTTTTACTGAGTGATTCACCCGGCTGAAAAGTGTATTCTTTCACCTTCCAGGTATCGGTGGCATCGGTACCATCGAACCCGCCCCGGTTTTTTTCCGTGAAAGGGACATTGATCACGCTGGGTGTCAAGTCCGGAAAAAGTTGTGGACGATCGTTCGGTCCGACACCGGCGTTATCATCATAATAATACCAGTAGAACTCGAATTCGTTCTGATTATCTTCGAATGTTTTGTCGATAACGGCCTCGGCAAAAATTGCCTGCGCCGCCAGCATTGTGGCTATTCCCACAAGCGCTGATTTTACCTTGAAAAGACCCATGAAGACCCCTCTTTGAAAAGTTTGGTTGAATTATATGAAAGGTTGGTGCGTTTTTTCAAATAAGTTAGTACACAACGGAACTGAAGAGGTTCATCTTCAGACCATCCATCATAAAAGGTCTGAAAACCAGCCGAAAATTACGACCACCTCAGATGAAATTCAGTGTAAAAATCACAATATTCAACAGTTTCATTTGCTCCCCGCAGGTATCCGAAAATAATATCACAAGGGATTTCTATGGAGAGAATACCGACTGAGGCGGCAAAAAAAAGTTGAATAATACCGACACCGCTTTAAAATAAATTCATTCGACTGCAATAGCAACTTTCAAACCGCTTTCGAAGACCACCTCAAGAAATGTAAACATTCCTCTTTTATACCGACCATGTTATTGATAATTTTATTGATTCAAGACCCGTCAAAACCACTCGACATGAACTGGATTGATATTCTACCGAAACATAGTACTACAAGATGCGTCACGAAACATCCGGGACTTATTGCGAAAATGGTGGTATAATTTCATTGGATAGCATCTGCACCCATCCAACCGCATAATTCAAGATAAAATGAACGGATAGTACTTAATATGCAACAATATAGTTGGATAGGTGCTCACAAATTCACGGTATTTTTACCCCGATTTTAAAAACCGACGTATTTAAAGCAGCACAACACGGAACAATACCTATATTTTGTTGATAGTTAAACGCTTTTATACGGGAGACTGCATGACGTTATCACTTTTTAAACACGCTCTGGTAGTAATCGGTGCCGCCGGCACTCTGATGACTGCCGGTGCGGTAACACCGAAACACGGTTGGCTCAGTACCAAAGACAACTATATCTTGAATGAAAAAGGCAATATCGTACAACTGCGAGGCATGAGCTTCTACTGGAGCACCCCCGGATGGATCGGCCTCGGGTATTACAACAGCGGTACCGTAAATACGCTTGTTAATGACTGGAAATGCACCGTAGTCCGTGCAGCATACGATCGCAACAACGGGAACGATAATGGCTGGAATGAAGTTAAAACCGTTATCGACGCGGCAATAGCCAAGGGTATCTATGTGATTCTCGACTGGCACTCCCACACCGCGGAACAGCAGGCTAATGCCGCGATTTCCTTTTTTACCCAGAAAGCACAGGAATACAAGAATACCCCGAACGTGATTTTTGAAGTATACAATGAACCGATCGTCGCCAGCGGGGATCAGAAAGACGGCAGTGTTGAGATGGGGCAGCGCACCTGGGCTGCAATCAAACCATACCTGACGAATGTTACCAAAGCAATCCGCAATACCGGTTCAAAGAACCTTATTATTCTCGGTACTCCCTATTACTGTCAACATGTGGGTGTGGCAGCAAACGACCCGGTCGAGAAAAGCCCCGGTGTCCCGTATGAGAATGTGGCCTATGCATTTCATTTTTACGCGGCCAGCCACGGCCCGAATGCAATGTACGTCGAACGTGACGGCGGTGGAATGGAAGCGACCTATTTTGTTGCAGGTGTTAATTCAATTCCATTGTTTGTTACGGAGTGGGGTACCACTCACAGCGACGGCAGCCAGAGCGTTGATGAAACGAATACGAAATGGTGGTTTGATACGTATCTGAACAAATATCACATCAGCCACTGCAACTGGTCGGTTTCAAGTGGTGAAGGATCAAGTTGCTTCTCCGGTGGAACAAGCCCCAGTCAGTCGGGAACAATTGCCAAGCGATATATCAATGGTGGCGTGGATGAATGGGAACCGGTATGGAAAACAGGGCTGGAAGGTCCGGCCAAAGACAGTGTTTTCACCTTCCCGAAAGGATTTCATCAGGCATCGTCATTCAACAACTATTACGGAACCCATGCGGAAAGTACCACCGTCGCTTATCTGTACCGCGACAAGATCGACCGCAGAATCGAGGGAAAGCTCGGGTACACCGTTCTGAAGGTGACGCCCAGTACAACCGACAACTGGGTTACTTATAATATTAAAATGAATTCAGCCACCGAGTATATACTGGTGCGATATCACAGCAACGATGGTACCGGTACTATCGAAGTGGACATCGACGGAACCAAGGCTGGACAGGTAACGCTTGCCAAAAAAACGACCTGGGACTATGCGGTGATCCCCGTGGACATCGCTTCCGGTACCCATACGCTTAAATTCAATTTCACCAACACCTCGGGTAAAAGCTATCTGATAGAATGGTTTGAGCTAACCAACGAAAAAGACCCGCCGAAAACAACAGTAACCAGTTCTGTTCAGCGGGGCATCAGCACCATTGCACCGCAACTGTTTTCTTCCCCGGGAGCCCTCGAACTGCGTCTTCCCTCATCACACCGGTACAGCGGCTACTCGGTGATCGGAGCAAATGGAAGAACGATCAGTACGGCACGGTTGCGTGAAGAAACCAGGCAGGTAAGTATCAACGGGATTGCCGGCGGCATCTGGTTTATTAAACTTAACGGCGAGAACCCGGTGGTATTGCGGGCGATGGTTAATGGAAAATAATCATGTTTTCAGCTGAAAAGTAACAGCACACGAAAATTACCAACCTTTTCTCTGGGGAGTTCCTCTGTATGAAACGTCTTATTTTACCGATACTGGTGTGTGTTGCCGTGTTGCAGCCCGGTGCACAGGACCTCAATACCATGCACAACCAACTTATCAAATTCTACCAGTATCAGCGTGCCGGTCTGAAATCCGGTAGCGCCAACAACGCAAATTCCGGATTCACCAACGCAAGCCACAACGGCGACAACTACAACAACAACCCGCTCGACGGTGGCTGGTACGATGCCGGTGACTATATAAAATTCGGTATGAACCTCGGCTATGCAGTGTATGCGCTCCTGAAAGGGTACGATGTTTTCCCCGGGTCCTATTCAGGCAGCCCCGTACCCGATGTTCTGATGCAAGCAAAATTCGCCACCGACTACCTGTGCAAAGCAGTTATCGACGCCAACACGGTAGTACTCGACGTCGGCATCGCCAGCGAGGAGCATGCAACCTGGGGAGTTACCAACGCTTCCGGCAGAAGCGGTAATAAGATCAGACTGTGTGATGGCGGCGACATTCCCGCCACCTATGCAGCCTGTCTTGCGCTCATGTCGGTACTCTACCGGAAACATGATGCCAAATACGCCGATGATTGCCTCGCGAAAGCGAAAATGGCGTTCACCTTCGCAAAGAACAAATTCAATTCAAACAGAAACTACTGCTCCCCGCAGATGAAGGCCGGAGCCGCACTCTACGACTATCCCACTGTTGAAGGACAGAAAAATCAGCAGATCAATGACCGTATGGTTGCTGCCGGTGTTGAGCTTTATCGTGCAACCTTAGGAACCGCGGGAGCGGATCCGACCTACCGGTCATGGGCGACAAAAAGCATTATTAACTTTTACAACTGTATCGGGTACTCGTATATCGGACCGTTGGCCGCATTTGAGGTCTGGCGTCAGGGTCTCGGCGGTGCAGGAGCACTCAATCAGAATATTTCTTTCATTGAAGGCCGCGTGCAGACAAGTGGCCCATTCGCGAAAGTATACCAGAACAGCGGCTGGGGAACCGCCCGTGATGTCGGTTCTGCAGCCTTCGAATATGCACTCGCCTACGTCAACTCAGGGACCGAATCAACCAGAACCACTTACAAGCAACGAGTCTCCGACCACATCGACTGGTTGACGGGAAAAATAGGATCAAGATCCTATATATGTGGCATCGGCAGCAACCCCCCTACCAAGATCCATTACCGGACCACCAATTACGGTGCAGTTCCCGGAGCAGTAGTTAGCGGACCCGACGGTGCCGGTGCATGGAACAATGATGGCTCAGCGAATTTCTGTGAAGTTGCAATCGATTACAATGCCGGGGTTGTCGGCGCAGTTGCATTCCTCAAAGCACTCAATGACAACAGTGCCCTCAGGATGACCAAAGGGTTCGAGGCAAGTCAGACTGTCGGTGTTGATATGACCGCCAAAACGGTCAACTTCACCGGAACATTATCCAAAGCAGTCCCATGGACCGTTAAGGTTACGGGAGCGTTCGGTACCAAGGAACTCAAAGGCACTGCTGCCAACATCAGTGCCACCTGGGATGGAACTGCCGACGAAGGATATTTCCTCGCCGGAGAAGTAGTGAAGGCACACCTTGAAGTCGAAGAGGCAATCTCCGCTCTCGATCTGCAAAAAGCGACTCCCATTTCCGTGGAAATCATTAAAACCAAAAAGATGGAAGCAAAACCCGGCGACAAACTGGTCGATGACTTTGACGATAAAGACACCATCAATAAATTCGGTGGAATATGGACGGAATACGGTACCGGAACCGGTCTGACCGGAACGTCCAAAGCGTTTTCCACACTCGAATCATCCCCGGCGCTCCAACTGCGGGCCAATGTTCCGTCAGACGCCCCAACCACCTATTCCGGTGTCCGGACAACGTTCAGCAGCAGTGGTGCCCCCGGTTCGGTCGGCCCCATCAAATCAATCGCATTCGATGTCAAAGGAGCCAAATCCGCGAATATGTGTGTTGAACTCGAGCAATCGTCAATCACCGACGGTGCCTACCATCAGGTAACCTTTCCTGTTACAAAATACGTGAACAGCTACCGTATTCCGATCGAAAATTTTACGCAGCCGGACTGGAAAACCAAAGACGTTCCGCTCGACCTCAACAGCATAACGGCGTTGCGCTTTACTGTTTACGACTCAATTGCACGCCTAACATTCGATATTGACAATATCGCCATTGAGGATCTTGCCGTCAGCGTTGATGCACCATTTCTCACGCGAAAAAGTCTGTCGTTCAACACTCCGGTGTATGCGAACGGCGCACTCCACTATGCGATTCCGCAGAGTGCCGTCGGACCGGTTCGGTTGTCGGTTCTTGATCTTACCGGGAGAAATGTGTACGGAAAGGTTTTCACGGGCAGCAGCAATACAACGGTTTCAGTTGACTTGAACCGCCTGCCAGCGGGTATGTACACCGCGATGTTCTCGGAAGGTAACTCGGTAATTGGTAAACCGTTGAAGTTCATTATGACGAAATAATCCGTTTTTACAATTCTTAAAAAAACGGGGAGCTGTGACGCTTCCCGTTTTTTTTCATACATTATCGCAGTAGAGTCATGTCTATTCCGACAGTTCCTCATCAAGCCTGTTAAGCACCCGTTTTACCGCTGTTGATTCCGCGAATATATAGTCATCCAGCAGCGCAACCTGCAACAGACCATGTTCGTGCTTGAGGTGGGCAAGTGTCACCGACCAATTACCATGATCACGCGCCTTTTGCAGCAGCCGTACCGCCTTATTGGTATGATCTTCGGTGGTCCATCCGTCAGCTTGCGGATCAGCAAGGATCTCTCTGATATCCTGCCTCACCTTTTTTGCTATCGCGCTGTTGATATCGAGAACATCGTAGAGCTTCTGAGCACCGGCGGCAAACCTTCCGATGGCATGACGTTCTTTTCTGGATATAATTCCATCCGCTTTAGCTATCGCGATATAGAGATGCGCCTCCGCCCGACTCTGCAGTGCGATCATCTGATCTTTGGTAAATGCAGTACCCATCAGTCTCCTTGCTGATTGTTTATACTAAAACTACTTCCGATAACCGGCAAACAAAACGATTACTCCATAAATCCCTTAAAAACCATCCGATCGACCCTTATTACCCTGATTACCTTTTTGCGAAACGATAGTAACCAGTATTTTGCCGGTGTCACAGTAATTCCATCTTTCCGTTTTCAGACGATTATTGTAGTATATTGAAATATCACCCGAACATACAACGCAGGGAGGTTGCAATGCACCGAATTTTAAGTTCTTTTTTTGCCGTACTGCTATTGAGCAGTCTTACCTTTGCACAGGACGCCCTGACCACCGAGGGTACCGGTATCGGTGTCAACAGGGATGAAGCCCTGATGGCTGCCAAACGGGATGCGGTCGAAAAAGGGATTGGAATGGTACTGCTTTCTCAGACGGAGATCGAAAACTTCCAACTCAAACGGGATATCGTGGTAACCAAGACCATCGGTACCGTATCGCAGTACGAGATCATTTCCGAAACCAAAGCAAGCGACGGCAACATCGAAATAAAGATTGAGGCACAACTCTCAAAATCAGCCATGCGGCAGGACCTTGCGGCATTCAACATTCTTATAGAATCCATGGATAAACCAAGGGTAATGGTACTCATCGACGAAGTTAACGTCGGCACTAATGAACCATCAAATCAATCCGCCGAAACGGCGATCCTGAGTTTTCTCAAAGACCCCTATGATTTCAATCTTGTTGATCGCAACGTTGCACTCTCAATAAAAAGCTCCCGTCAGAAAATGGCCGAACTCAACGGTGATCCTGCACAGGCGGCCGCCATCGGTCTGCAGAACGGAGCGGAGGTGCTTATAACCGGAACTGCAACCAGTAAAGTGGCCGAAGGAATCTCAAAGAATCTCGGCGGCATGGTGTCGGTTCAGGCGGACGTCACTCTCAGGGCAATCAACTGCAATACCGGTAGAATAGCCGGATCTGCCGCAGAACATGCTGCCAAGGTTCATATCAGCCCACAAACCGCCGGCAATCAGGCGATTGCCAAAGCAGCCCGGAAAGCAGCGGGAAAACTGCTCGACATGATCATCAAGGACTGGCAGAGCCAGGTCAACAATGGTCTGCCGATCACCATTACCGTCAACGAAGTAAAAGTGTTCAGGCAGAAAAACGCCGTAATCTCCACCCTTTCCGGTATGTCGGGGGTCAGTACGGTACACGAGCGTTCCTGGGATGCGACCAGTGCTCAGCTCCAGCTGGAAGTTGTTTACAAGGGCAACACCAACGGGTTCTGCACCAAAGTCGACGGTTTCAAAATGAAATCGGGCGGCGGCAGCCTGGCCGTAACCGGTATCAGCGGGCAGAATGTCACCCTGGTAGCGCAGGCACTTTAACCCCCCCAGGGCGGGAATTCCGGTACTCTGAGGAAATCGTAGTACAGCCTCCCACCGAAAGAGTATTTTTGGGTATCGGAATTCCGGCACAACGATCCCGTTCATAAGCTATTTCCACGCTGTCTCATTCAAATGACCGGTACCTTCAGTTCTGGTGGACATGCAGATATCTTCGGGAAACATTCAACAATGGACACAACTATGCTTCAAAGAAAGAGCACCCGGCAAATCAGCGTCCGGGGAATCCCGATCGGCGGCAGTGCTCCGGTAGTCATCCAGTCGATGGCCAATGTCAGAACCACCGACACCGAAGCGGTACTTGGCCAGATTGAGCGTTTGAGCAATGCTGGTTGCAGCGTTGTCCGTCTGGCGGTACCCGACATGGCGGCAGCCGAAAGCTTCAAACAGATCCGCAGTCAGACCGACATACCACTTGTTGCCGATATCCATTTTGATTATCGTCTCGCCATTGCAGCGATCGAATCCGGCGCTGATAAAATCCGCATCAATCCCGGAAATATTGGTAAAGAGGAACGGGTACGTGCAGTGGTCGATGCCGCCCGCAGTGCCGATATCCCGATTCGGATTGGAGTCAACAGCGGCTCCCTTGAGAAACCACTCCTCGAAAAACACGGCGGACCTACACCACAGGCACTGCTTGAGAGTGCACTCGGGTATATCCGCATGATGGAATCGTATCAGTTTGCAGACTGCATTCTCTCAATAAAAGCAAGTAACGTCATTACCACCATCGAGGCATGCCGGCTGCTGGCAAGCCATTCCGATATTCCCCAGCATATAGGCATTACCGAATCCGGCACTGTCCGAAGCGGCACCATCCGCTCTGCCGTGGGTATCGGTACCCTGCTTGCCGAGGGAATCGGCGATACAATACGCGTTTCACTTGCCGGTGATCCGGTTGACGAAATATATGTCGCCAGAGAGATTCTCAAATCACTCTGCCTTGCCACTGGTCCGGTGGTAATCGCCTGCCCCACTTGCGGCAGAACGGAGATTGACGTTGCCCGCCTGGCCGCACAGGTTGAGGAACTGGTTACCGACGTGGATAAAAACATCACCATTGCGGTAATGGGGTGCGTCGTCAACGGCCCCGGAGAAGCCCGGGAAGCGGATATCGGCATCGCCGGCGGCAAACACGAAGGGCTCATCATTGTTGGCGGAAAAACATTACGAAAAGTTCCGGAGTCATCGCTGCTCGACGAATTCCGCAAAGAACTGGACCGTTTCCTCGCGACCCAGTAACACGATCATGCTCACCTCTCCAAAAAAGCGGCTACTCATTACCGGAGCCTCGGGATTTCTCGGCTGGAACATCTGCCGGGGTGCCTCGAATACTTATTCCATCATCGGCATAAGCAATACTCACACTACCGGGCTTGAAGGAGTCACTGAAGTATCAGGAGATCTGACAGATAGAACATTTATCGGGCAAATCTTTACAGAGTACAAACCGGATGCAATACTACACACGGCAGCGGCCGCGGATCCTAATTTCTGCCAGAAGTTTCCTGAAAAAGCAACCGCGATCAACGTTATCGTCACGGTCACTCTTGCTCGCGCATGTGCCTCCGCCGATATACCGTTTCTTTTCACTTCGACAGATCTGGTCTTCGACGGCAGAAAACCGCCATATAAAGAAACCGATCAGGTGTGTCCCCTCAACCGGTACGGCGAACAGAAAGCCGCAGCGGAAAAAGAGGTACTCTCAGTTCACCCCGGGGCAACGGTATGCAGAATGCCACTGATGTTCGGCGATGCGCCTGCACATGCGAAAAGTTTCATACATCCGTTGGTAGCGGCACTGCGGAGTGGCAAAACACTCCCTCTATTTACCGACGAGTATCGCACTCCCATAAGTGCCCGGGATGCAGCCAATGGTATCCTGCTGCTGCTTGAGAAGAAGTTACATGGAATATATCATCTTGGGGGGCCTGAGAGGCTCTCCCGCTTCGATATGGGTTGCCTTCTTGCAGAAGCAATGAACATAAACCCGGTGATCACCGCCTGCCGTCGGAGCGATGTCCCGATGCCAGCTCCCCGAGCAGCTGATGTCTCACTGGTGAGTACCCGTGCTACCAACAAGGGTTTCAAACCACAGCGGATGAGAGATGAACTGGTGAATTTAAAGTGTATTACTTCGTCAGGAGAATGAGTGCCGGTGTTTACTGACTAAGCTATGCATCGCACCGGAACAATGCGTAATGTATTATTCCGTTCGCGGAAAGGATACCTGACAGGTACAGGTAATCCACCAGTAACCCAACCACCATCCATTTCAAGTCGAAATATCGCTGATGACACAACGACCTCAAGCCCCTGAACGGTTTCCTGACCGCCCGCTCAATGAAGCCGATGAACACTGGTGGGTCGCTGTGGAATGCCTTGGTTGTGCGGTCCTGAAAATCGAGCGGGCGTGAATCAGAGGAGCAGAAGAATAATTTCAGAAGTCAGGGCTGATGACTTTCGTTCTGATGGTAGAGTTTCAACGTCTCCTGCAGATATGCCACCGGGTGACGGAAGAGTTCCAGAAGCCGTTCTGCTGACGATTCGACAAAAACACTCCGCTCAGCCATTTTCTCACTCGCATCAGAACTCTTCCGCATAGCCGCAGCTTCATCATTCAATGCTTCGGCAATCCGCAGCAGAACTTCGTATTGCACACTGCACTCAGGAGTAAGGTACTGTTCGATACTGCCTGCTGGATCTGCAGTCATGATAATCGCTTCCGACACATCCTGCAGTATGCACCCTTCACGAAAAACCATCAGTGTTGAATGAAGATTACCTACCAGCTGACGAACTTTTTTCAGACTAAGCGAGAAAGGATCATTTTCGGTAAATCCATATTTGAGCAACTGGTGTTCAATAATTTCACAGAAACCTGAAACAACGGATATCTGATTCAGAACTTCATGCCGAAAATACTCAATCATTCCCATTCTTTCGAAAAATGCGTTTTTATTACCGGTATCTGAAAAATATAGCTGATATCACCCGGCAAACGAGGCAATTATTGTAATTTTTGAAAGAACAAACTATTTTTATCCCTCATCATAAGATACGCTCAGTTGGTATCCCGACGCGGTCGGGATTAATCAGCGGGTCTATTTGTTGATATTTGCACCATTAGCTCAGTTGGTAGAGCAGCTGACTCTTAATCAGCGGGTCGTAGGTTCGAATCCTACATGGTGTACTTTTCAGCCCCTTGTAATATCAATACGTTACAAGGGGCTGAATTTTTTTGTGGTTTCATCGTCAGGCCACTTGCCACACTTTTGCCACATTTTCCAGTCCTATACCGAGAAATTCCCGGTGCGTAACGATGGGCAACGGTTTTGTTTTGCGACCGACCAGAACCTGAATATCACCCTCCTTGAGATTGGCATACCTGCTGAATGCGGAGAATGTTTGGTGGCCGGTCACCCGCATAATAATATTAGTCGGATGCCCTTGTTGAACCCACCGGGTGATCGCCCTGTGACGGAAGTCGTGAATATGTAGCCAGGCCAACCCGACTTTTTCACGGGCTCGTTCGAAACTTTTTCTGATGCTGGCAATCTTTCGCCCCTTTCTGTTAACAATGTACTCTCATTTCCTTGGAAGGCTGTTCAAGATTCGCATCAATTCAGGATGTATTGGAACGAACCTTTTTTTCCGGGTTTTTGTTTTTGGTACATAGATAGACAATTCTCCATCTATTTCCCTGATATGCGACCATTTGATTGCCAACACCTCGCTGATACGCATTGCAGTGTAGTCTGCTATTACCAGAGCTATTTTCAGATATGGTTCCAGAAACCAGGTGGTTTTAAACCCCCGGTTATTCACGGTCCAACTCAGGTGCAACAACCCGAGAAACTCCTTATGCGATGGAAGATCCTCTCGCGTGTTACTCACCTTCGGGCGATCGACACTATCAAGCGGATTTTTCGTCAGCCGATCATTTTTGATCTGGCGTTGGAAAACCGCGTGCATCATGTCAAGCTCCTGCTTTACCGTACCGGCGGATACAACTCCCAGTCGGGTATTTTTATAGTCCTCGACCTCCTGCCATCTGATCGAAGTTATGTCCCTAATGTCAAAGATCGATAGTGACGGCTTCAGCCGTCCGTAGAGATCATCCGCGCTGGCTTTGAATTTGATATGCTTTTCGTAGTGCTCCGTGACAGCTTGACGGTAGGAGATGTTTTCCGGTTTTTTCTGTTTTTCCAGGAAAGCTTTCAGACTACCGTCTATCGCCATCAACTTCAATCGCGTCCTGAGTGCGATTGCCTCCTCTTTATTCGGTCCGACAGGGATTTCTTCGCGTTTCCCGTCAACCTGAATATTTGCATACCAGATCTGTCCGCGTTTGCGGATGCCTTTTTCCTGCGGTTTTTTCATACTGAATCCTTTCCGCAGGATCTGAACCTGTTATTAATGTATGTGAAAACTGTTTTCTGGTCAATAGTTCTGCACACTCGGACAATAAGCGATTCACCTGCGGCTATCGCGTCATCCACACTCTGTCGGTCAAAAATCCAGCGGTCGCCCTCTTTTCGGGCAAATCGAACCTTGTAGCGCATTGGTTTTTCAGTAAGCCTGCGATAAACAAGGGCAGATGATTTGCCGGTTTTGAGGGCAAATTCATTTAGAGTGTATGTCTGTTTTTCTTTGAAAACTATGGGGTATTCTTTTTGATACACGACTGCCTCCTTGAAACACAAGAAAAAGGAGGGCAATATGGCTACTTTGGCTTCAGTCGGTATCGTGTAACATGACTCGCTCCTGCATTTCCTACATGAGGCGCTTCCGGGGAGTCAGTGGTTGATCCAGGGTCGTCGCGGTTTCCCAGTATTTACCCGAATTTTAAATTTGATTTAATATAATAATTGTAAAAACAAAGCAACTAATTATAAAAAAGTATATTATTTGTTAATAGTTGATAAACATCCTAAAATGAAATAAATCGCAAGTCAAACATTTTATTTCCAGATCACTTCTTTACTTGTTTGGATCAACATTCATAAACATTATCCAATCAATCATTTTTAATCAGATACCAGTTTGAATTCCGCTTGGAATCATTCCTACGTCCGATAAGCCCTTTCTTTCTGTAATAATTCAACATGTTACTAAACGCGGCAGCACTAAATCGGTATCCCTTATTATACGACATATCCCTTAATTGCTTTGTCGTTTTTTCACCTTCTGCCAATAAATCTTGGATTAAGGCAATATCTGGTGTCTGCTGGTATAAATCCGAGGATTCCCCCAAGTCTTCCTCGTATTGTATCCTGCTACATTCTTTTTGTTTACGGCGTTTAACCGGTTTCTTAAGTGTGGCACTTATGAGTCGGTAATCCTGAGGATACGAATCGGGAACATCTGCAGACGGTTCTATCGTTTCATCTGCATGATCTGTTAATTGAAGACATCTACCCTGGTCTTCACTTTGTGATATACCTTCAATCTCAGGGCAATCAATAGTATCTGTTGTGATACCATCCTTGCCATTATGAGCGCCAGTGTCAATATTCGGTTGTTGGTCGTCTCTTTGTTTTTCAATAAAGTCATCAGGAAAAAACAATGCTTCCTCGATCGTATCAACAGCTCCAATAATCCTTTGTGATCGTATCCTTAAATCACTAAAGATATTTTTAAATTGATCACGTGTTAATAATGTCTTCATAAAAATCGCTCCTTTCAAATAAACATAGATACTGGTTCATAGATACTGGTTCATAGATAACGGTTCATAGATAACGGTTCAGGTTCCAAATAACAACTCATCATTTTTAAAACCGAAAACTACTATCCTGGAACTTTTTTTACGATATGATGCATTCCAATAAACTTCTATAACTTTTTCAGAATCAATTACTTGGAAGCAAAGGGGGAATGTGTATGATAATTTGTCAGACGGGTACGTGTATGACAAATAATCATACGTTCTGGATATAGTGTCATCGTCATTGATATCACTTTTAAAAACGTCTATAAAACTCTTTTTTTTTCCTGCTTCTATAATAATTTTATGTGTATCAGGAAATAGGGATAACAGATGTTTGGGCATTCCTTCTATCCGAAATTTGATGATTCGTTTTCTATTTGTATATTTATCGACCTTAATAAATATTTTTGGAAATAGAAACCTGATCGCAGTTCGAAGTTCAGTCTGTTTATCCGGATTATTACTAAGATCCGAGATCTTATCAATACTTTCAATTAATTTTTTCTCATCAATAACAGGAGGATGCTCCTGAAGGTTGATAATATTCTGTAGGTTTTCAATATCATTCTTAAGATCATTTATTTTATTCCTGGTGTTAATTAATTTTTGGAAAAACGAATCAGATGCCTTTAACTCACCGTCAAATTTAGCGCGTTCATAAAGCTCCAACAGTGTTGCTTCTCTGTTTATCAACCTGCAATGCTGCTGCTTCTTTTCTTGAACAGATATATGCATACCGGCACTCAATTCGGCTATCTCTTCATTAAGGATCCGTAATGATTCGTTAATAAATATTAAAATTATTTTTTTAATATTTTGCGTAAGTATAGGTATAAAGTCATCTTCTCTAAGAGTAAATGAAAATTTACACCGATTTTGGCTCCCCTTTTGTAATCGTCTTTTACTACACCGGAAGCATCGTTTTTTGCCACCTTTTCCACTGACCAGCGGTGCGCCACAATACCAACAGTATAACATGCCGCTAAGGACACTGTTTCCAAAAGCTCCGGGAGGTCGCCCTATTTTCTTACTGTCTTTTCCGCCATTTTTTAATATTAATTTTTGTATATTGATCCATCTCGCTGGCTCTATAATTTTATATTGAGCAAGTATCGGGTCATCTGCCCATGTCCATTCAGAGACTGGTGTTTTCTCTGTAAAGGGCAATTCTGTAAAGGGATTCATTTTCTTACGAGTACGACCAGTTACAACAATTCCTGCATATATAGGATTTTCAGCTATTCGACGAATTGCTGTTGCCGTCCATTTTCCTTCTTTAGGAGAGGGAATCTTTCTGTCATTAAAATCAGTTGCGATACTATTAAATGATTTTCCCTTCTCAATTTCAGAACAGATTTCGAAAACAAGTTTAATCTCATCGGGATATTGTTGTTGTGGACCTGCAGATATAGACATATTGTCACACTTTTTTAGTTTCAACGTATTTGGATAGATCTCAACATAAATTCGGAAAGTCATTGATTCCGGATGGTGATCCTGATCGACATAACATTAATGCATGTTAACTATTTTCTTTCCAAAAGCTTATTAACCTTCAACCATCTCTCTGGTTCAATAATTCTATACTGAGCTGGAAGCTGATCGTCAGACCAAGTCCACGAAGAAACAGGCATTCTCTCCAAGTAGATTTTCCCTGTAATAAGATTGATTTTCTTACGAGTGCGCCCGGTAGCAACAAGCCCTGCATATATAGGATTCTGAACAATATTATGAATAGTTCCAGCTGTCCACTTTACATTTCGATGATATCAACCTCATCTTGTTTCAAAATTAATCCAGTATACATAATTGAATCTTTTTCTGTTTTAAGAAGGCATGAGTATGCTAATCATAAACAGGATATTTTCCACCTACATCTTTTGACACAGGACGAAATCCGAAGACACGAGCGGAAAGGGACATACGTTTTGCTGCAGCATGCATACCTCGCGACGTCCGTTTGGATATAGAATCACGTTCAATTTCTGCACCTAATCCCAGCAGTAACATATAGTAATATCCATGTTCAGAGGTATATTCCTGGCCACGTGCATCAAACAGCTGTATTCCATGAAACCGAAGACCCTGAACAAAAAGGAGGCTGAACGCCAAGTTACGGGCAATGCGTGAAATGTCATCAATAAAAATTGCATCGTATGGTCTGGGAGACAATGGACGCGAATAACTTAATAGTTCAATAATTTCAGCCATTTTAGGGCGTGTAAAAAATATTGCACCACTTTCAATATCATCCTCATATAATGCCTGCTCATGTGCCAGATAGAATCCCATTTCATTCATTCTACGGAGGCAGTTATTTTTTTGGTCCTCGCAGGAACTTTCGGATGACCGTGCGCATGAACGCCGGACATAAATCGCGGCCGGTTTAAATTTTACATCTTCACTCATTTCTTACCTCCGTTGTTAAAATCTGATTCTTATATTTTTTAAATACTTCCGATGCCAAAACTTTCAATAAGGGACGTAAAAAACCACCTACCTCCTCAGTGTCCGGCGAACACTTTTTCTGTAATTTTTCCCAGAGTTCCGGTGGAATCTGCCCTGGAATTCCATCTTTATTTCCATCCGCTAATCTAATAATAATTAGCCTCCATTTTTTTTTAACATAAAAAATCTATTTCATGATTATTTTTTTCATTTTGCTCAATTTAGCTTAAAATCGGCACTTTTGATTGAGGTTATTCCAGATAATTTATTTTTATAGGTGATTTTAAACTCCATACACCTTGCCAGTAAACGAATATATGGACACCTTTTGCTCTATTAATTCCCAGATTTTCTGGTTCTATTCCTTGGATATACTGTTGTGTATTTTTATCGGCTTAAACAAGAATTAACCATATATCTCAGGATGTCTTCTTTTATTATGCTCCAGCATGCTTTCAATCGGTGGTTTATCTTGTTGAGTCTGTAAGCTATGCTTTTTAATTAGTTGGTATGTGTTCTGATATTTCAGGCCAATTTTTTCAGATAGTTTCGTAATCGTATATCGTCTGGTGTCAATACTTTTCAATAAATCTACGATCCTGTGATAGCGGCTCTTTATATTCAGGTCCTTCCTTATATTTATTACCGTCAGCCTGGTGACATTCAGTTTTTTTGCAAATTGAACATCACTTGCGGCATACATTGGGTGGCCTGGATTAGTAAAAACATCCTGAAGGTACTGACGAGCCAACTTCCCTCGATTTTTCTTGTTTGTGTCATAATTTATTTGTTTCATACTTTACCTTTACAGGTTTTTACAAGTTTTCGGTATATTTCAACCATTGCCAATGTGTCCAGCTCACAATAGGAAAGAAGACCCGGCTTCACATCACACCACTCCTCTTCAGCCATACTACCTTCCAGGTATTTTTCAAAAAGTAGTGATGCCTGATCCCCTTTTTGAACAGAAAGCGATTCGTAGGATAATTCAGGACAGAGTACCGGAAGAACGGATTTAATCGATGCACTTCCTTTACATCGATAGTCAGAATATATTCCAGATCTGAATGGAATAATCAAGTCAACAATTCTTAACAATAATGAGTTTATTTGTTTAGAATATTTCGGATAGATAGAAGCTAACGATTTTAATACTGATGCCTCGAAACTCATATTCCATGTAACGATGGATCCATTTGTCCGAAGGTCTTTGATCAAAGATTTTAAAATCGTCTCTCGTGGATCTGTCCTGATATCGTGTAGGTATTCTTTGTGCTTCAACTGGCCATCTTTTAATAATATATGGAGGCTATACTGAAAAGGAATACGCTCGTATGGCCTTGATTTTTCGAGCAATGGGATGGCAGGACTAACCGTTTCAAAGTCGAAAAAACAGAGGGGAAATATAAACTTATCTAAAAACGATCTGAGGTCTGCTTTATCTACAATGGGCTTTTTAATCTTAGCACTTTTTACCAGTTTCTTCTGCCGAATAGTAAGTGGAAAATCTTGAGGTATATTTATCAATAAGGTTATTCCGGATTTGATTAATTTAGGAATAACATTTTGGCCATATGGTAATTCAAATACTGATGACATTGGGATTATATCATGACAATACTTATAAAATTGACATATACCCGGCTGTTTACATTTGGATCCAATAACCACATCAGGGGGCTCCGGTTCCGAACACAATTTTGAAAATTCTCTGATCTTTTTACCTATCGTAATTGATTCAACCCGAACTCGGTCGGTTATATCTTCAACTTTAAAAAGATGCAGAGGGTTTATTTCTCCTTGTCTTGTATATTCAGCGTTGATATGGATCAGGTTTATTCTTTGGATAGTATATCCCGACTGTTCAATACAGTAGGTTTGGACGCCACAATCAGTAATATGCTCGGGCTTTAGCTTAGTGCTCATTTTGATTTCATGAAGATTCCAGGGGGATGTTTTGTCCTCGCTGACCGGTTCGAGTATATCGGCTCTGCAAATACAATTTTTTGCATTGAACGTACCCTCATATATCAATACTGTGTGATTTGCCATCAACATAACCGTCTTTTCGATCAACGATTTAAAAGGTATACCCTCTCTTTCAATTAAAATACCGGGGAAAGGTATTCTCGCCAGTTGTTCTACTCTTCGCCCGACCTCAAAGAGATGCAATGTGGGGTCATCAAACGGCTCAGCAAACTCCGGTTTGTTCACCCGTAACCAGAGTAGCTTCTCGCAACGAATTCCTTCCATGTACTGGGATTTTGAGAAAGAATATTTTTTACCCATCGTTATTCCTGTTTCAGATTCCTGCCTGCAGTCTTAATTTGGCTATCAATTTTACGGTATCGTCTGCATGGTTTATTAAAAGCGGAAGTGCTGCTACTGGTGCAATAATAGCATTGGAAACATCCTCTGGAAGATAGACCATGATCCGAACTATACTCAAAATCGCGAACTCCGTCATATCAAGCGGTTTAGGGATATTCTGCGATAACAACTGATAAAAAGCATTTCCTTCATCAGAATTGTAAACAGGTGAATTAAAGTATTTTTTCAATTTCTACCTCTTTCGTTGTTGCTTAACGCCACCGTTTTTTACCCATAATTGGGTAATTTTTCTTTCAAGGCTTAAGTCTCTTTTTAATCTTGATCTTAAATTATTCATAATGTCGGTATACACTAATTCCTGAATTCTCCCCGGAGAATGCTTGTTAACGGGTAATAAATTTGGAAACTCATGAAGCATCTCAAAAATGAAAGACAACTGATATGGAAGAAGTCGGGCCACCTCCTGAATTGTCAGATCACTGCAATCAATCCATTTATCATCCTTAAATGGCATCGTTTCATTTTTGTATTCTTCGACTCTTATGGTTGGCGGTTCCAACATATCCCAGATATCCAAAACTTTCTTTCTCATAGTAGGCTCCAATTCAATTGTCATAAAATATTTTGATCAATTTCAACAATCTCCGTCCAGTGACGACTGACAAAATGCAGAGTTGACACTGTTTTACGTAAAGCATTTGGCTCATTGTATACTTTTCTTAACAGGCCATCTTCAAACCTTGATGTCTGATCAACGACGACTGAACCTTTTTCCTTTCTTAGTATCCTCATACTGTTTGTTTCAGTATCCACGAGATACATTTCAATAGTATCAAATTTTTCAGGGATATCCTCCAATTCACATATTCCCTCTGGTATACCCCGCGTACTTGCATCCAACGGTAATAACACTTTCAGAAACAGATTTCCACTACTGGTGTAATAATATCGGGGAACACCATCAAACTCCAAACCAAGTCGAAACGTTTCACTTGACGTTTTGCAATACACATTTAAATTCTTCAACCGCAGGGATAATTCACTTATACTGAAGGTTCTTACCGGACCTGGTTGGTTATCCGCATACTCAAACGTTTCTTCCTCAATTGTTTCATCGTTTGACATACTCTTTTTATTAACTAACAGTCCATTAGAATACTGGTATTCAGTAGAAATCGTACTGAGTGCTTTTCTGATCAACTTTTGCTGATCATCATATTCTGCACGATACCATGGTTTATTATCTTGCTGGATATTAATAACTCTCCCAAAATTATCGAATACTATTTTATGAAACGAGTGGTACTTCTTTATCTCTCTGCACTCAGGATAAAATTCAGTATTATCTATAGAAAAATTTAACTGCCGCTCTTTCGCCAGATAGATATGCAGATCCGCAAAAGATAGTCTCTCCTGTGTCGATATGGGATCGTGTTCACAATTGTGGCAATAACAGTGAATAGTAGTTGTATCGTCATCGTAGATGAAGACAATGTCGGATTCAATTTCTCCATCTATCATTCCAGTTAATCTTTTGACACGATTACTTTCATCACGATCTATTTCTATCGACGTACCCTTTGCAAATTGAAGTATATAGTCCAATAGATAAATTGGATACGATTCAAACGATAGATTCATCTCATTTTTCTGTGCTGAAACAGCTATTGGTGACGTTGAAAGGATTTCGGCATTTGTTGCCCGAGGTCGAAGTTCTGCCCATCGGAGAGTTGCCTCTATTTCCGCAGCACGACAGATGTGGCATGATTTCATGTGATCAAATATTTCTTTTTTTTCAGCATCAGAGAATCCTTCGCACCAGTAATCATCTCCACCCCATGCATTCGGGAAAAACACCCAGATAGCAACATGTCCGTCAGCAGTAAATAAATGAGATCTGTTCATGGCTATTCTCTAGTAACCGAAAAATGATGAAAGAGTTTCATTCAAGGCATGTTCCAAAAACGCCTCGTGTTCCCGGTTTTGACATATTCTGCAGGATTTGAGGTGTTTTTTTGTATCGGTGGGTAAATCTATTGACTCTATTGGATGATTATTAATTGACGAATAGAGTTTTCGAAATTCGGTTTTTCTGACATGACCATTGCCATCAAATAAATTTTTACTCATAAAACCTCCTATTCATGTACTACATATCCCGTACTACTAACTTAAAGAAAAACCGCCAAATAGGCGGATCATTTGTACTACTTTTTCCGTACCTTAAATATACGGAAACATTCCGTACAAGTCAATAGCAAATTATATATTCAATAAGGGGGATCCTTTTATTTCAGTAAAATATCAATTACTTAAACGGCATAAATTTTTTTTGAAAATGGATAAAAAAATTAAAACAGAGCGGATAGAGATCAGGATTAGCAGTGCCCTGAAACAGGCACTTTCCGATTATAGTGATAAAAATTTAGAATCTGTGATGGAAACGACAAACCGGGCTATTAAAAAATTTGTTGGGTTCGGGGAAAAGGAACCACCAAAGCCCTTTTTAAGTGAAGAAGACAATTTACCTAAAAATGATCGTCTGGAAATCCGGGTTCATCCAGAGTTAAAAAAAATGCTTTTAAGTATGAAATCAAAAATAGCAGACACTCAAACAGGTAAAGGTCCTAATATTTCCACCATGGTCTTATCTGCAATTATTCAACATATTGGGGATGGAAAAAACAGTAACTCACATTGAGGAGTGCTTTATAAAAACACAGGATATAGAAAGTAAAATACAAAAAGATTGCCCATTATGTCTTGAAGTTATTGGTTCAGACAATGCTCTCTCAAATGTATTACATAGAAAAAATCATATTATCTTTAAAAACAGTCATTTTTCATTTTTATCGGATATTTCTCCAATCGTTGAAGGACACGGATTATTAGTTACAAACTACCATTTGGATTCATTCGGGAAAATAAAGCCCAATCATTTATCTCTATTCTATGAGTTTTTAAATAGAGCAATCATTTTTTATAAAGATAATTTTACCCAATTCTTTTTTTATGAACATGGGACTGCAAACCCAAATAGAGATTGCCGAAATTGTGTTTCACATGCACATATCCACTTTATACCTTTAAAGATAAATATTGAAAAATATATCAAATCAATTTCAAATAGTTTTTACTACGATAAATGTAATACTCAATACCCAGACTGTAGTGGAATTGATGAATACATCTATTTTAATCAAAATGGTTGTTCTGGTTTTTTAATTACTAATTTATTTAATTATTTACCAAAGCAATTTATTCGGATGGTAGTAGCAAATGAGCAATCGCTTACAGATTGGAACTGGAGAACTTCAATATTTAATGAGGTTAATAACAAATAATGTCAACAATTGAATTTTGGAGCGGTTTTAAGATTGATCTAACGAGTGAAGAGTTGTCTTCTTTGGCAATTCCAGTTAAAGGAAATCTGTATAAAAATCCCTCGCGTTGTCTTGAAATCTACTCCAACCCATCAAAGAAATCATTGATTAACAACATCAATATTAAAGACCTAAACTTTAGTAGCCTTTTAGAATTATTTCTTCCAAAAAGTCCAACATCAGAAATTCCAATTTCTCATGATATTTACCAGCCACCTTTTTTATGGGAAGACACTTCACCTTTATCGTTAGCTGTAAATTTCACTTATAACACGAATGCAATATTTAGAATACTCTCGAACCTGTCTAAAGAAGGGAGTATTCCTGAAAAGGATATCGATAGACTTTTAGACACTTCCTGTCAACTTATAAGTACGATATACAAGGCTAACAATTCTTACGTTTTAAAATACATTAATAATAATATAAACATGTATCTTTTATCGAAATCTGTTGAATTTGTAGTTGGAAAGCATATTTACAACTCAGATTTCCAAGAACTAGTTTTAACACATAAAACACTTCGGGAAACTCTCAACAATTTAGATTCTTATATAAATCTATCTGTTAAGCAACAAATGGCACTAGCAATGGGAAGAGGCATTGCTTTTTTAGAGAATACATTAAGTATGGACAAAAAAGCTAAAATCGATGGCCATGTAGACAATAAAACATGGGAATATGTAGAGAACGAATTTGCTATAGACCAAAGGGAGACATTATTAAGTCTTATTGAAAATTCAAAAAGCAGTTTTTCAGTTTGTGTCATTTTAGATGATACATCTGAATCTGTTTTAGATCTCTTATGGATGCAAGCATTAATAGTAAAATACAACCATTTAAATATTCATTTACTTTTGAATACCGCACAAATAAGTATAAATTTTTCAAGCTCAATGCTTCAAGATGTATTAAAGTCTCAGTTTTTTAAGCATCTAGCAGCCAAGATAGATGCTCAGGTCTTTATTCATGAAACTTATTGTCCTTTGATATCCTACCAAGGCAACTTTCTTTCAGAAAACGCTTGGAAAGTTATTAAATATTGTAATGCAATATTTATTAAGGGATTAAACTTTTTTGAAACATGTCAAATTATGGAAAAAGACACCTTTTATTCATTCGTTGTTTATGGTCCAATATCTAACTTGTATACAGGTTTAAATAATTATGATGGTGTTTTTGCCTATATTCCTTCGGGCAAAACAGGTTATATCCACCATAGAAACCATACTAAAATAAATAAACTTGTTGATATTATTAATATAAAAGGAGATAAGTTACATGCCAGTTAATATTAATAAGAAGCAAATAGGTTTCGTCGTTGTAATCGTAATTACCTATACAATTTGCATTTATGCAGTCTCGATTAAATTAAATGTTAAAAGTATAGAAATTATTTTCCCTATTGCGGTAAGTTTAGGTGCTGGATTGATTGCTTGGTTAATAACAGAACTTGTTACACATGTTTTTGATAACCAACATGCGATGCAATGGAATTTATTAGAAAACGCTAATGAAAACATTAAGAAGCTTGAAGATATCCTAAAGGAACATACCGCAAATAAATTCCCAAAGCATGAATCAGACACTTCATTAATTATAGAACTTGTACAAGGCAAACAGTTGTCACTTCTTGAGGAAAAAAGAGGTAAAGTAGGTTATAGTTTCTTTAAGTCTTATTTTAAAAAAGCAGAAACAGTTAAAATATCTGGCATAGCAATGGGTAGTCTATTTGATGACATACTCAAACATCGTGACGAACATGAGCTAATAAAAAGAATAATAAATCAACCTGACATCGATGTAAACATCCTAATGGCAGATTATAATGCTGAATATGTGAAATTTAGAGATGAAACGGAAAAAGTCGATGATTTAAAATGCTCTTCTGGAATTAAAGCATCTATGATTAAAATAAACAAAATTGCCAAATTAATCAAAGAAAGTAATTGGGCTACAAATAAACAAAGCATATTTCAAATTCGTTCTACTCCAATACCGTTTACCAATACACTTACTTATTTTAAACATAAAGATAAAAATGGTTTCCCGGATGAATGCATAATGATTGGAGTAATATTTCCTCATGTAAAAGGAACTGAATCTGCAATATTTAATATTCAAAAAAACACTAACCGAGCGATTGCTGAAATATTTACTCAGGCAAGCCAAAGTTTTAATGCAATCTATGAATCAGCACAATCAAACGTATTACTCAGCTGGACTGGAAACGAAGTAACGATTAACTCTAATTGTACTGAGGATGTTTAGATTGTTCAAATAACGTACTCCCGCACCAGAAAATCAAAACTCATATTCAACTGCACGGCATTGTGAGGTATCAGAACATACTTCCAAGGCTTCCCGCCATTCTGGCTCGTATATTCAGTCGCGTTTCTGCAGTATTCAATTGCCGAACGGGCTTTATCCTGAACCTCTGACGAATCAACATCATCAGCTTTCTTGGTTTCAATCATAAAGATCTCGCTGTTTGTCTCGACGATAAAATCCGGATTGTACTGCCGTGAATTGTGCTGATAATAGATATGAAACTGCCCTTGTGCCGGGCGAAGCCATTTCAGCACATTATCTTTATCATCCTCCAGGATTATCGCGAAATCTTTTTCTGTTTTCGAATCAACCTTACACATGGTATGATAAGCTTTAGAGAAGCCGGTAAAAACCTTCGTAGGAATAGAATTTGTTGGTTCAATGGTTTCCCGAAAGGGGAATATCTTGTCAGAGGTGTGTTTTGATAGGTTGTGATCTTTAATACCACTGAACGGATATACTAACGGTTTATCAAATCCGGAAGATTTTACATAAAAATGTTCCATCATTTGAGTAAAGATGTAGTCTGATAACTCCCGTTTCCGGAATTGTACCACATTGATAACCTCACCTTCATTCAAATAGCTTTTAAGCTTATCTATTGCCTGACCGGCAAGTTTAAAAAGCAACTCACATTCCTGATCATAATCTATTTCATCATGGTTGATCAACTCATTAACCAGTATGTTTTCGAGGCTATCGGGTACCACCTTACCTTCTCCCTTAACAATATCCACCATTTCTTTCTGCTGACGCAGCATCTGGACCCGGATATCTTCAGATACCGGACGCAACAATATTTTTTCGGTATCCAGATTAAAATCATGAAAACCTGCAATAGTGTTCCCTGATTGCTGGATTGTTATTCTGGGTATTTCAATAATATTCTTTCCGAATTCATCGACGATTTCCTCCATTACCGCCTGTATTTCAATCATACGTTCTTCGGCAAAAAGGTCCTGTTGAGGAGTTCCATAAACTTTTCTGCCTACATTTTCCAGAATCGCCTTTTTAACTTCCTCTGTTTTTAACTCGGAAACGGATCTGACCTTTCTGTTCATTTCGGGAAGCGCAGCCCATACCAGTTTTTTTGTTTCGAGGCGGGCTGTTGCTTTTTTCTTCTCTGATTCATCCTCTATTGTATCAATCTTTTTCTGCTCAACCTCAAATGAGACAGTTATAGCATCCGTACCAGTAACAATCTCCTTCTTTTCCGCCATATCAGTTTCTTCAATTATAATTACATTCTCTTTTCGAATGATTGAATCTTCCTTATTGGCCTCATCAATAATCGCCTGGAATTTATCATGCGCCACAATCGTAAGTTTATCAACCTTCTGAACACCGGTTCTCTTTCCATAGGGCAGTCGTAGTCCGCGTCCGATTGTCTGTTCGGTAAGTGTTTCCGAGGCGGAAGCCCGCAGTGGAATAATTGTATAGAGGTTTGTTACATCCCATCCCTCTTTGAGCATATTCACATGAATAACCACCTCTATGGGGTTTTCGGGACTTTCAAGACTAAGCAGCTGCTGAATGTTTTCCTCTTTTTCGGAGCCACGCTGATTGGAGTGGATTTCCATGACCTTATCGGCATAATAGCCGTCAAAAAAACCCTGTGAGGCAATCATCTCTTTAATTTTTGCGGCATGTTCGGTATCTTTTGCGACCACCAGTACGAAAGGTTTTACTGATTTTGTCTTGAAATCCCGGGAATATTTATCGAGAGCAAGCTTCGTATCCTCGTGGATGCGTATACCATCCTGGAGTTTTATTTCATCGAGCCGATCTGGATCGCTCCGATATTTTGAAGGATCAAAATCTTTTCGTGTTGCAACGGCTGGGTCTTTCACATACCCGTCATTCACTGCTTTAGCGAGGGAGTACTCATACACCACATTCTCGAATAAAATCGATTTTCCACCACGTTCGGTTTTGGGAGTAGCAGTTAGTTCAAGACCAAGCACCGGTTTAAGTTCATTTATTACCGCCATACCCCTGTCTGCCCTGTAATGATGCGATTCATCCATGAGCAGCACCAAGTCTGGTAATGATGCTAAATAGTCGAAGTAGCTGTCTCCGATATATTCTTTCAAACGCTTTATCCGAGGTTCCGCACCTCCACGAGTCTCCGCATTTAATTTGGAGATATTAAAAATATTGATACTTACTTTTGTGAGAAGGTCCTGAGCCATCCCCTGATCATAATTATCACCGGTTATGATACGCGGTTTATTCTGGGCAAATTCCGCTATTCCTTTGAAGACATATTTGGGATGTGCCGGGTTACCGAAATCTTCAGTGAGTTTATTATAGATAGTCAGATTTGGAGCCATGATAAAAAAGTTATTTATTCCCTTTTGAAGATGCAGATAGGTAATAAAGGCTCCCATAAGCCTGGTTTTCCCGACACCTGTGGCGAGAGCAAAGCAGATTGACGGAAAATCTCTTTCAAAACTTGTACATGTCGGGTAGACGCTCTTAACCTTTGCAAGATCCTCTTCAAGGTTCATCTCTTTTTCAAGTGTAAGCATGTCGGCAAGCAGTTCAAGAATGGCAAGGCTCTCCACCTGTGGTGTACGAAGACTGAGGCGATTGCGGATATTCAGTGCAATACGATTCATCTTGAACCTCCTTTCTCACTCTTCAATGAGTCAAGGAAGTTAGTCTGTCCGGGATTTTCCTCACGCACTTTTACTTCCCGGGGTGGACCGGGTGGGACATATTCCGGAGCATCTGGGTCCTGTGGCATGTTGACAATATTCAGACTGTAATCGTCTCTTCCGAATTCACATCTGCCGAGCAGCATATTGGGAATTTTTTTGATAGTTATATTTTCGTATTTTGATTTGCAAGCAGACGAAAACTTCCTGCAGCAGATAAGAAGGCTTTCCTCTGGCCCCATTTCAGAATCGATTCGGTCGAGCATCTCAACTGTTACAAATTGAGTAGTGGTGAAGATAAAATCTTGTTCAGTAGACTGCCCCTGTTTCCAGTAGATCTCTTCGTGGGGGCTGTATTTAAAACCTTCATGTTTTGCCATTGCTGCAGCAAGCATATCCGGATTGTAGCGTTCATCGATAATCCAGTTGCCGTGTGGGTCCTGTTTCAGGAGGCTGGGAGCGAGGTAGTAGTATTTAAATCCTCCACCACCTTTCCAGTTGACGGATTTTGAAATGCCGCCTTGGTCGGTACCGTCGCAGACTTTAATTAAACGCGGTACACATAAAGTGTTGCAATGCTCACCTAATTCGATTCCAATCCAATTTCTATCCGTTTTATGGGCTACAGCAGCAGTTGTACCAGAGCCAAGGAATGAATCTAAAATATGGTCTCCTTTATCTGAAGCAATATTCAAAATCCGCTCAATTAAATCTTCTGGCTTTGGTGTATCAAAATGGATCTCATTATTAAAAAGTGTTTTCTGATGCGCCTTAGTTTGACGAGTTGTATCTAAGTCAATCCATATTGTAGAATATGGCCGACTTGGGTTTGATGGGGCATACTCTCTTGTATATGGAACCCACGTTTCTTTTCCAAGTAGCTCCCGTTTTTTCCAAACGATTAATTTTTTTTCAAGTAAGTCAAAAACAGTCGTTTTCCCCATTGCCCACCGTGCTTCTCTTCCGTCATCATGAATTGGAAAAACCTCATTGCCATCAGGTGTAGGAATTGGGAAAAACATAGAAGGCCTATCTTTTCTTAGACTGTTTTTACCATTCTTCTTTAGCAATCTATCCCGAAAAAACCTCCCTTTTTCATCCGGCCCCCTGTATGATACAAGAATATTTGGATCTGGTTTCTGCTTGAAATTGCAACCACCAGGTATTTTTGAATAACAAAGGATATATTCATGGTCTGGAGTTATTGGCACTTTATTATCATTTGGGCTATCTACTTTTCTCCAGATTGCAGTGGTAATAAAACAGTTTCGTCCAAAAAGCTCATCCATTACTACTTTCAGGTAAGCCTGTTCATTATCATCACATTGAACCCAGATAGATCCATCTGGAGACAAAAGGTGTCGTAAAGTAACCTATCACGTAACAGATTTAACCAAGTTGAATGTTCTAGGCCATCATCATAGTGTTCAAATGCACTCCCAGTATTATATGGCGGATCAATATAAATACACTTGATTTTTCCAGAATAATCCTGTTCCAGTGCTTTCAGTGCCAATAAATTATCACCATGGATAAGCATGTTCTCACTCGTAGAATTTCCATATGATTTCTCCGGGTCTTCAATCAAAATCCTCGGTTCCAGATTCGGCCGTTTATCTTTCCCGATCCACGTCAACTCAAGTTTCTGACCTTTAGGCATTTGCTATCTCCGTTGTTACTTCGCCAATACTTTCAAGTAAAGCATTATATTGTTCTTCATCTTTCTCTTTTATTGTATCAAGGATAAGTGTGGCTGTTCTTTTCATTTCTGGAACATCAACAGGTACCCTTCCTCGTTCCATCAGACCTTCCATATGGGAATACTCATTACTTATTCTCTCACTCAATACAGCAGGTATTTTATCCTCACCAAAAAAGCGCTCAAGTTTTTTATCATGTTCAATCGCATTAGGATATTTATAATAGAGATATGAGTCAAGAAATTTACGGGCATTATTTCCAAAACTGTAAAAGCAGTCATGACTATCGTCATCTTCGGTTACAGCGTTTGCACATTTGTATAATTGGTGAAAAAGATAATTGAATTCTGTTACGAAATTCCTCAGATACTTAGGCATTTGTCGAATAATGCTGCCGATCGATGTTCGTTCGACAACTAGATAGCATTTATGATATTGTTGCCCATTAGGATCTTTATCGTGAACTCTTTTTAAAAACCTTAAAAATTCAAGATTATGTGTTGATATAAACACTTGTTCAAATTTACCTTTTTTAAGAATCGCACAATTTATCAAACTGTATAAGAAGAAAATGTGATTTGAATCCAGACTTGAAATCGGGTCATCAATCCAGATGATGGGTGAAATACCTTCCAGCTCCGTACTCGCGAGTCTCCCAATAAAGTAACAGAAAGCTATTAAGCTACATTCTCCTTCACTGAGATGGTATGCTTTCTTCCCATCTCTTATCACTTCGAATCTATATCCCGTCTCTTCTTCAACGGCCCGAAGGGAAAGTGAATCGTGCCCGAAATAACTTGTGAGGTAGAAGTTTACTCTGTCTGCTCCTCTACGCTCATCTTTAAGTTGTATTCGAAGTGTACCAATTCTATCATTTATATCCTGAACAGCTTTTCGGGCATTGGACAATGATTCCGCTGCAATATCTTTTTTCTCTTCAAGCTCTTTATTTTTTGTTACACAACCAGAATAGTCAATGTCGATGACAAATGTATTTACAGCATCAAGACGTAGTTTTCTTTTGGCATTATTCTGTTCCCTGTTCAAACTACTACTGAAAGCATTGGATCCTTCAATCAGCTTAACGTATTTATCTGAACAATCCTGAAGTTCCGAAGTGTGGTTTTCTGGTATATCAAAAACGGTAGGAGTGAGAATATTTTTCAGGCGCTGGTTAATTGCTTTTAATATCATATCCAGCGATTTCTGATACTTTTCTACTGCTACCTTCCACTCTTTTGAAACCTCATGCACCGTTTCATGAAACTTTGAATAGAATACGGATTGATCTGGTTTCAGTTTGTCTACAACCCCCGCTTTTTCGAATTCGACACTTTTCTTTAATGTCTCAAGCTGTGTTCTTAATGATTCTGACTCTTTACTGAAATGTTTATCTAATTTCTTAAAAAGGTTCCCAGGGATAGGACTGCCACAAAAACCGCATGTAGTGGTCTTCTCTTTATGGAGGGCAATTCCCTGTCGAACCCATTCCTGAAGAGTGATATCCCTTAATAATTCCTGGATAGGTTCCGATTCACCAATTTTTTTCTCAAGAAGCTCAGTCGCCTTACTAGTAAACGATTCGAATGAAAGTGATAAATTAGCGGGAGAAGGAATCACAGCGAGTGGTTCCTCCTTAATAAGCTCTGAAAGATCACTTTTATCTTTCTCGGTAAGTGAGGTATACCCTTTGGCAGTTACGGACTCAATATCCTTTAGAATGGCCTTGATATTGTAGGTTGGATTGCCATATGGTTTGTATTTAATATCCTGGTTTGCTTTGTTACGAAACTTTTCTTCCAGTAATGCAACCGCAGTACTAACTACTCTACGTGCATCAGTAAATTTTTTCTCTTCTAACTTCTGTAGACCCAGAAGACTGGAAACATCTTCAGGGTTTCCAAGTTGTTTTTCCAACGCTTCGATTTCAATCTCGATTTTAGAATTATCCTCACCCAACACTGCAAAAGATTTTATATCTTGCTGGTCATCAACAATAAATCTCAGGTTATCTCTGATAAAATCTTCATTAAAAACTCTTACGGAATGATTATGTGCTGTAGGATTGGATTCTAAAACTTGAGATCCATCAGATAATTCGAGTGTGAATTTTGCATTACTATAATTTTGAGGAAGGAAGCCTGTTTCTAATGAGCGTAATACTCTTGATAGGGTGGTCTTACCAGAGTAATTTCGTCCATAAATGATGTTAATCTTTTGAAGAGCCTGTACCCTTCCTGGTTGCTGAAAAACATTTTGGTTCCATACAAAATCCTTAAAAACAGCAAGATCTTTCAATGATAAGAAGGATTTAATCATTATGGAGACTCCAGCGAATTAAAACTATATTTTTTATTTCAATTTTCTGCTGCATCCTTTTCTCAATTTCCTCAAGCAGAGCCTCTTTTCTTGTATCCACCTCATCCTGTGCCTGATAAAGATCCTGTCGCATTTCACGACGTTTTATCTCCATCTCCTTGATCATTCGCTGCATTTTCACTTTTTCTTCGAGTTTGAGGATTTTTCGGGCTTCCGTTTTATTGGCCCGAATATTTTTCTCAAGCTCCTTCAGCTGCATCTCCAGACTCTGCTTCCGATCTTCAGCCCATTTATCGAGTTTTAACATCTCAGTATCAAAGAATGTGGCATTTCGTTCCGAGACCAAATCAACGACGGTAACTTTACAGGCATGCAGCATCTGATCAATAGCATCCTGTACCTTGGTAGATATTGCCGAGCACGGCGAGACACCAGCATCAAGTGAGAACAATCGTTGACATACTACTGTATCCATCGGAGTACCATCATCCGTTACCCCGGCGATAAGAAGATGATCCTCAGATTCGAATGAATCGATCTCCAGCGATTGAATACACAGCCATCCGGATTTTCCGATATACTCTTGAAGGATACTTATTTTCGGGGTACCGGTATAGCGAAATTCAAGATGTGCGATATCCAGGTCACATTCTTTACATTGATTAATAATATACTGAGCGATTGGATGCCCCAGACGATACAGGTGCGAGCGTTCATCCGCTTTACGCATTTTATACGGGCCGAGTGGAATAGACTGCCCACCCAGTGGATTGGTACGAAGATAAAACTCATGTGTTTCATTGTTCATATCCGCATGGTCACGGAGGACATAACGGGTAAGGTCCCATAACCACTGCTCATATTTCTGAAGATACTGCTCGCTTTTATCCTTACTGAACCGGAGTTTCTCGTGAACTTCCTCATCAAAGTTTTCAAGAAGCTTCTGCCGGGTGTCTTGCATCCGATTGCTAATCTGCTCTTCTAACTGCTCCTGTAACGAATCAAAAGATTCCTGGATCTCTTTTTGGGTGCGACATTTTCGATAGATCTCCGCAATTCTCTTTTCAAAATCCACACCAGATTCAATAGTGCCCAGCACCTCATCACTCGCTCCGAATACACCGGTAAAAAGTTTGAACTTTTTATCAAGCAACTCGAACACACGGACATCCGCCTCATTTTTTGTATTGAGAAAATTGACCACAACCACATCGTGCTGCTGTCCGTAACGATGACATCTGCCGATTCTCTGTTCTATCCGTTGCGGGTTCCAGGGAAGATCATAGTTAACCACTAACGAACAGAATTGAAGGTTGATACCCTCGGCTGCGGCTTCGGTTGCGATCATTACCACCGCTTCTTCGCGGAAATAGTCGACCATAGCGGCACGCATATCTGCAGTCCGAGAGCCGGTTACTCTGTCAGTACCCTCATAACGTTTTTTCCAGTTTTCGTATATCGCTTTACTCTTTTTATCGTTATTCGACCCATTGAAGAGGACAATTTTATCTCCAAAATCGGTTGTCTCAAGAATGGATTGAACATACTGCTGTGTACGGGTCGATTCAGTAAAAATGACTGCTTTTTTAGCTCCACCCGAACGATGCGCTTCCTCAAACCCCTTCTGGAGAGCAACCAGTAACACCTCTCCTTTGGAGTTTCTTTTAATGGAATCCGCCAGGTTATGAAACTCCCGCAATTGAGCCATCTCTTCAGAGATGGCCGCCCGCTGTTCTTCGGATAATTGCGGTTTTTCACTCTCTTCCTCTTCCTCGTCACCGGTCCATTCTTCTTTCAGCTCATCAAGTGTCTCGAACTCTCCTGAAAGTTCCTCATCGAAAAGATCGATCGGATCTGCCTCAGTGAGTATCACCTGAAGCTTGTCCGCCAAGCGAGCGAATGTACCGGAAATGGCAAATGTTGAGGAAGCGAGGAGTCGCCGGAGAATAAGAGTCATGAGGTGCCGTTGACTGGCCGGGAGAGCAAACAGTTCATCCCGTTGCAGATATTCGGATACCAGTTCGTAGAGGCGCTGTTCAGGATCTGATGGTTCAAATTTCTGAGTAATGGCCGTACGATTCGTGTACTTGATATACTCAAGTACCTGTCTGCGGAGAGTACGTTTGCATACCGGAGCAAGCCGTGCCTTCAGGTCGGCGTAATTATCGGTATCGCCATCAAGACGAGCAAACTGTGCCTTGTAACTTTAAAGATCCCCAAAAGTATGATCGTCAATAATACTGACCAGCCCATAGAGTTCAAGCAGACTGTTTTGAAGTGGAGTAGCAGTAAGCAGGATTTTATGCCTGTCAGCAATCGAATTTTTTATTGCATTGGCGATTTTATTCCCTTTTTTATATACATTACGCAGTCGATGTGCCTCATCGATTACGACAAGGTCCCAGTTGGTTGCTGTAACATACGGATCTTTTGACCGTGCAAAATGGTAGGAACAAATTACTATTTCATTATCACGCTCAAACGGATTAAGATTCCCCTCTTTAATGCACTGGTTGAACGATCTGGCTTCAAGAATTATCGATGGGATAAAAAATTTATCCATTAACTCCTGATTCCACTGTTTCCGGAGACTTGAAGGCACGATGATGAGTATTTTCCGTTTTCGTTCAGCCCACCGTTGTGAGATAACCAGCCCGGCCTCGATGGTTTTTCCAAGCCCAACTTCATCCGCGAGAATCGCTCCTTTTGAAAGGGGCGATCTGAATGCAAAAAGAGCGGCATCCACCTGGTGTGGATTGACGTCTATCTGGGCATCGAATAGAGAGGAGGCGAGTTTCTCGATACTATCAGAAGCACTTCTCTTTGTCAGCTCGTGGGCAAAATATTTGGCATGATAGTCGGTGAGCATTGAAATCCAAAGGTTCGACGGGTGTGTGAGTTTTGGTTAAAAGCTCAGTGGATTTTAGTATATATTGAAAATAGTCTTTTTTAGGGCGAGAAGCGTTAAAAAAGGGTGTTTTATAACAATATTTCGTAAGGAGAGAGCCGATACTCACAAATGGGATTATTCATCAGAATGGTGAAGATTATGATCAAAATTTATGAATAGTTGAGGTAACAACTTTTCCTGTAATTATGGTTTTTTCATCTGATCAGACTTGGTATTTTCCTCAACGGTTGTATCTGTTTTCCCTTTACAATAAGTATTTTTCAGTAACGATAAAAGAGTGTCATTTTTTTGGTTGTTATCGACCAACTGGACTTGAACAATATCTTTTAAGGCACCATTATTTTTTAATGTTACGACACGTTCTTTTGAATATGTTAAAAATTGGAAGGCTGCGATTGTGATACCTGAAATGATTGAACCAATACCGATAAGACGAGTCCAGAATAGCACCTTATTGTTATGCTCTTTCTGCTGCTCCAGTTCGGATTGCTTAATTTTCAGATCTTTCTGATACCATTGCGTCTTTTTATCAGCAGCTTCTTTAGCAATTCTCTCTTCTTCTGTTAGAAAATCAGAATCAATGAAACTTTGCAATGACGCATTTGGAATTAATTCATCAGTAGCACGAACGGCAAGTGTATTTAAGATAGGTTGTATAAATTCGATATGCTGTTCGTTATGAAAACGAACTATTGCGACATTGAGTGGTTGCACAGTATTAAATGTAGATATTAATTCATTCAGCTCGAGTTGCCTCCAAAGTGAAATAAATTCTCGAATCCCTAACAGAGCGATTTCTTCATTATTCGGAACCAGGACAGATGCCCCCTGTCGAACATGTATCGATTGACCAGCAATACTAGTACTATGGTTTTGAGAATAATTATAGGTTCTAACTGAAAAAAGATTGTAATGATCAAGAATATCACCGACTCTTTGAATTTTCTTCGCCGCGATATCTATACAAAGCTGTTTTTGAAAAGCTGAGAGATTCATTTTCCACTATGTGAGGATATAGGGTGAAAAAGCTGGTTGAAACCTTAAAAGAACTCTTTATATATTGAAAATAGTCTTTTTTAGGGCGAGAAGCTTTAAAAAAGGGATTTAACAGAAAATTGATGGATATTTAACTTGGCTGTAATCTGCACGCTCAGTCCGAAATATAATTTCAAGGTTAACGAATAAAGCCGGATATAAAAATGAAATTTGCTTTAATTGATGGCGAAAGATTTGAAGCGACTAAAGGTTCCAAAGGTCTCTGCCCCGCTTGTGGAGCAGAGATGTTTGCCAGGTGTGGTGAAGTAAAAATCCACCATTGGGCGCATAAGGGAGGCAACCACTGCGATCAATGGTGGGAAAACGAATCGGACTGGCATCGCTCCTGGAAAAACTTATTCCCTGTTGCCTGGCAAGAAATCATTCATCGCGATAAAAATGGGGAAAAACATATAGCAGATGTAAAAACTCCAGATGAATGGGTAATAGAATTCCAGCACTCCTTTTTGAAGTCTGAAGAACGTCGAGCTCGAACTGCTTTCTATGGCAAACTAATCTGGGTGGTTGATGGCACCAGACGAAAGAGTGATATACCTCAATTCTCGAAAACATTAAATATGGTCAGGCCATTTGGAGGGAAAGCAAATATACGGCGAGTTCCTTCGACAGAGTGCAGGTTATTGCAGGAATGGGAAGATTGCCATACCCCCGTTTTTTTCGATTTTGGCGGTAGTCCAGGAAACCCAATCTGGTGGCTTTTAGATAGCCCCACCAAGGGAGTGGTTTACATTGCACCCTTTCCTCGTGAGCAATTAATTTATATACATCTCGTTGGTGAGAAAAAAAATGTTCAGTTGTTTGATGAATTTGTTCGGGATATTGGGAAAATATGTACAGATAACGAGGCTCTTCTCCTTAAAGTCAGGCGCTGAAAATGTCTTCTATCCCTGAAGAGTATCGCCGGGGTGGATACAGGTTGACAGAATTACGCAGGTGGCTATTTCTTCGAGATCTGAGATAAGAGTTGTTTTGAGAGATATTTAGGAATTTTATCAAATGCCCAACACGAGCATCCACGATTATTTAATAACTTCTGAAATATCTATTACCGCATCCGACAATGACTTTTCTAAACTCTCTAAAAATAAATCATGATATTTTGAAAAATTATAATAAAGCCCTACTGCTCCAACGCCTTCATACATAATACCTTTTTTTTAGAATTGGCCTATCAATATTCGTTGTTTTCTAAAGTTCAAGTTCAAATTCCAATTCATATTTAACAAAAATATAGGGGACCCGGATATATGACAAAAGTCCCAGTGGTATTATATTTCCATGTTCTTTCATTTCTGTCCTAAATATTTTTCCCATTATCACATATTCAAAATAGGTAATATCCTTCTTTGTATTTATTTGGTCGATAGGTGTAACATTATTAGTTAACCTCATTTCTCTAATCATAGATGCTAAAAAAAGTATGGGTTTTGAAACTGCTTCTACTAAAATTCAAGATGTATGGCATTCTTTTTTTCTCACCATACCGATGAGCACTACAATACCAAAACAAATCAGAAAACTAGTATTTGGTTCTGGAACAGAACTAACGGTTTCGCTTGAAGCACTATTTATTTTAAAGTCAACCATTGGAGAAACCCCATTTATTTCATCAAAATTTATATGCCCCCATGCCCATGAAAAATCATCTATACTTTCAATAGTTGGCAGACTATTATCCTGAAAAACAAACTCAGATATTGCTTTTAAATCTATTCCCACACTCTCACACTTATAGCCATTCACTACCGGGAAGTTAGCATCAAAGGTCATTGAAAACATATCTCCGTTCGTTGGCTCATCATTGAATACTATTACCTCTCCTAAACCATTATTTAAAGGTACGAAATCGGTCTCAGGTACGGAAAATTCATAGGAAGTCACACGATACTCCCCCCTTACATCGCTTGGATCAGTATCAACAACATTATCTTCCATAACGATTTCTAATGAAAATGAGTTCCCAATTGAAAAAATATCTGAAATTTCCGGAGACACATTAATTGAGGTACCCTCAAATCTATAAATTATATTAGCTCTTACTTTATGATTTGAAAATATCACCATAAGCAAACAAGCAATAAACAATTTTATTTTTACATGCCTCATATCAACACCTCATTCTATTTAGTAGGGAAGATTCATTTTTGTTTACTTTTTTAACTAATAATACATTTTTTATTTTTCAGTTTATACAATTCAAATGATTTATTTGCAATCATACTAATGAACATCATTAATACACTAATAGAACTGGCGCGTTTTTAAGTTGAAACCCCATTTCAGTTTCAACTTAATCCCATCTATATGTCCTGTCAAGTAATCCCAACGTACAGTATTGATGATTCCGTTTTAAAAATATTGATCGGTAATTTTTTACGATTCAAAAAGGTCTAACCTTGAAATAGTATGACTCTTGATCAGGTTCCGCCTTAAAACTTCCACTTTTAGCCATTTGAAAGGTTATTCTATATTTTAATATACGTGAAATTATTATAAAAATACAAAAAATAGCCATAGGAACCGCAGGGCAATGCATTGAGTTTATCGAATTGAGTGCTGACCTGATGTTTTTTAACGAAAATTCGAACCGTGCCATTATAAAATCCAAACACCAATTTGGAACATGCCTTAACCGTGGCACCTCCTCAATGCGAGTGCAAATCAATCCTGTTGTTCAACAGGCTTTATTCCATTTGGCACTTTATCGTTCCGAAGTTCGGGAACCTTAGCAGCCATTGTTTGATTCTTCCTGGTTAATTTTTTTTTACAGTCATATCACCTGCCTTATTATTGGCAAGACGGATATTTTTTTAGACCCAAGCAGCGCATCTTTGGCCATCTGAAGGTAGTCGATGTTTTTATCGATCCCCTCAATGGTTTCACCAGAACAAAAACCGCCAATCCAGAGCCTCATCAATTTCCCAAGAACCATGTATGATGTTCCCAGTCGCAATGCATAAATACATTTTTTCCATTCAGAGATTTCCCTCATGAATTGACTGATCTCCTAAAATGATATAAAGAAATGTCTCTCAATTTCAAACGATCAAGGCGAGTACGACATGTATGTCGCATTCGAATGGATCGGAACATATAATTACCTTGAGGAACATAGTCGAGGAAATGTTGCCAAATGCTGGGAACGAACCAGAGGTGCAGGATATATTTCCATATTTCTATATGATAAAATCGCTTCTCATAACCGATTCAAGCACGTTAATTCTGAAATGATATTTCATATAGTTACTTCCTCGGTATACCCACCAACTGAGAAAAACTGGGCAAAATGGATGAAATTGAGGTATTTGTAAAATATAAGGCCCATAAACCGATTTTGTGTATGAGCCGCATATAATCAAACTAAAGAAGATCATCTCCCAATATCATCCCATCACCGGCCTCTCCCATATCAATATCCAGATTGTTTTCATATTCAACAACATCAGGAGTCTCGACCTCCATTTCCTGCTGTTGTGCCTCATACCATAGTGCATCCTCATCGATTTTTTTTTCGTTTCGGACATCTATCTCCAGAAATTCTCCCGGATCCTCCATTTCGACATTTAATGGTTTTTGATCCTGTGAAGGACTAACTTGAATACTGCCATCAGTTGGTTGATCCCGAAAGTACCTCAAAAATTCGTTCGCTTCGGGGGCAATTTCAACGCTCGAATCTATGAATTTCCTGTTGTATTTTTTACAATAGAGATTGTCAGAAAATGAGCATGTAATACATCGACTCATTTTAGGAACACTTCGGCCGGGACTCAGGACATAGTCGGTCAGACATAACTCATTGCAGACACTCGGAAGAATATTATTCGATAACACTACATCCTGTATCATTTTCTTCGCCATCCTTCTCCCATAGGCTTGTTTTACAGCATTTTCGACTCGGAGTATTGAATTTCCCTCTTCGATCTTTTTAGTTATCCATCGGACAACTTGATTTTCTTTTACATTTATACTTGGTACTTTGTCAATATCCTGCATACCTGCTCCAACATACACCTGTGATACCTTATGGGTATTTATTACTTGTCTAAGATTCAATAAGCCATTTTTAGGGTTACTTTTCTCCTGATTTTTAAGATACTCAATCAGATTATGATCGACATTTTTATCTGTTCCAACCATTTCCAACGCCGAAATCCTGGAACGTTCCGGAATCACCTCGTTATATCCAACCAGGATGGTTTCCAGTAGGGCACAAAAACCGTTTTTATTATTGATGCAAGCTTTACAGCTATTCCGCATGATTGCAAAGGGAACGCGAATCATCGTACGTCGGAGAAATTGCAATGCATCGTTACATTTCCCATATGGTTCAAGGTACCAGCGCAATTTTGCCCACAGGTAAATATCCTCCCGCAACGATTTGCACAGGTCCTCCAAGGCCGGTTTACGATCCTCCTGTAGATACAGTTTTCTGATCGCGTCACCCGTTGCCCGGTCATTTTGTCGATTGCGGAGAATATATTCCTGTACTTTGACGATCAACGGATAACAGGAATTCTGAATAAATAATTGCTTTTCGAAAGATTCAGTCTGGATTTTTTTATTATATCCCAGTAGATTCAATTCCCGAATGGCCTTTCGGTATTGTGCTCCCGTCAAAACTTCCCTTTTTGGCAGCGCAAACTGTTGATACATTCTTACTTTTTCATTTTTTTGGGGAAATATCACCGCTGCTCGTATGTCATCCCATGAGGATACTGCTTTTGTTGGCGAAAGGTATTCTGCACATCGCAGGTGATTGATGACAGTTTTTGGGGGTGGTGCCGAAAAAACATTATCGAAAATCTGTAAACTGAGTTTTGAGCAGAATATTTTTTTCGTTGAAAAGGAATTTTTATACTGACATCCATTACAACTCGAGCACTCACATGCAAAAATCGGTTTAATTCCCGTCTTCCGTCTTAACTCTTTCCGGGCATCCTCTTCAGACCGGAATGGCCAGCATAACCAGAAAATAGGTCCTATCAGTGGTAGCAACTGTAAGGTTTTTTGTAAAACAGGAATTGTTTCAAAATCCTGATTGGAGAACGAAAGCTTTAAAGTTTTTTCCAGCTCAAGTGCAGGATATCCCTGCATCGCCATCCGATATACTTTCTTTATCACCTGCTGTTGTTGATTGCTCGTGGTTTCTTCGGAGAATTTGTCGGTTGATACCCCGGGCCGATCATTACTATGTATCAGCGAGAATGGAGTATAATTCTGGAACCAGAAATTGTCGGGTAGATCGGAAGATGGCGATTCTTCGAACACAGGTTCATGATAAGTTTTTCCGACGATATCGAGGGGGAGATCAAACTCAGGTTCAAAATTTCCGAAATGAATTTCGCTGTAGTCCATTAGTAACTCCTTATACGTTGAGGTTCTGTATAAGGGACAAATAAAATTAATAGATTATTACAGCTTAACTATTTATTTGTTTGATCTGAAGAATCACCAGTTTTTTCAAATACCTCCCATGGGGGTTCAATTTGAAGAGGAAAAATTGATTTGCTATACCTGTCCCACTCTAGATTTAGCTTTTCGATGTTTTTTTGCAGATATTCAAATAATGCACAACCATAATGATGAGTCATTGATTCATATGTATGATGTGATAAACAACGAATGTAATGAAGGTATTTTTCCTGTATGATAATGGTATGACGTATCAAACCGGGGTGAAGGCCTTTTCTTTTCGAAGATGGCTCTCCATTATAATAAGAATCAAGCTCAAAATCTCTTTTCTTTTTTAAAACATTATTAATTACGAGGTTCGTTTGTCCGATTTTCGACTGTAATGTTTTATTTTTCAATAATTTAGTTACCTGCAATTTAACCCAGGCAGTCGACATTCCTACTTCATTTGCGATATCTTTATTTTTCATCTTTCCATGATTCTTAATAATGAAATCAATTTTTTCTGCTGTATCCATCATTTTTTTCTCTCCTCTAAAAAAAAATAAAATAGTATATATTTTCGCCTAAAAGCATAAAAAGTAATCATGTATACTTATTATCATTATACCATTAAAAGCCTTTTATTAGGGTTTTAAAATATTTTTATGGATTTTATGAGTATAATTTGGTATAATTTAGTATATTGTTATTGATAATAATCTCAAACTTTTTAAAAGGAGGCTGTATGAAAAAGGTCGTAGGCGGCAAGCTGTATAACACGGAGACTGCCACAGAAATTGGCTCATACTCGAATGGGCTTAGTAGTCGGGATTTTCGAAATGTCTCAGAATCCTTATTTAAAACAAAATCCGGCACTTTTTTTCTTGCTGGGGAGGGTGGTCCACTATCGAAATATGCTCGCTCTGTCGGCAGTGATACTTTCGGTGACGAGGATCTTGTTGTTTTAAGTCCTGATGAGGCTCAGAAATGGGCAGAACAATATCTGGATGCAGATACCATTGTTGAACATTTCAATGTTTCAGAGGAGTAAAAATCTTTTAAGGAAGACTTGTCATCATTAAAACACACCTAAAATTATTATTCAAATAACATGATAACACAGGAGAGAAAATGATTACAGTAACTTGCAGAAAACGTGATCCACATTGTTTTGTGATTCCAAAGTATTCCCATTTTGGACCGGGACGAAAAAAATGTGACCATCTCGAAATTATTCCATTGGATGAAGGCGTATATAATCGACGGCATTTAAGAAAAACGGATCCTAAAAAAGATATCCTCTCTCCAATTGCTCGATTTTTGGTTGATAACCTTGATGGAACCGAGCATGTTTCGATTCATGGAGCAAATTCCGTTGAAAAACGAATAGTTGTTTATAGTGGATATAAAGAGGCTGATTTATTAAGGAAAAAAGCAGCCGAGGGAAAATTAGAGTCATTTAATGAGGATCCAAAGGAGAAAGCCGAAAAAATAATCGCTGGCATGGGTCTTGATGAATGTCCTATCGTCATTCAAAATTATGTGCTACCAGTAATTGAGCCGAATGAAACAGATGAACAGTATTGGGAACGAGTTGCGGAAGAATTGATCGTAGGTAATAAAGCTGTTCGTATAGAAATACGACAATTTAAATCGTACCCCACTGAAGAAGAAATTGTTGAATTGAAAATCTGATTAAAGATGATTGTACAGGCGGATCTGCAACCTTGCATCGTGTACATCCGCCCTCCTGCTCTGATGGCTTGATCTTTTGGCCTCGGGAGAGACGGAAACCGACGACGTTGTTTCGAGTACCGGGGCTGCCGAGGCCGCGACTGACAGACCAGCAGACCCCGGGCGAGGTTGAACCAGGACCCGCCCTGCACAACACTCTCATCGCCAACATAATTATGATTCCTGGATCGGGTTAGTCTATACTAAAAAATGCAACCGTTCAGCGGAGTATCTCACTGAATATGCGCAATATTTCGATACAGTAGGAATTGACAGCTTCATCAAACCATACTCGTTTACGAGTATAGTTATTGTATCTGTCCCCACTCCTGTATCCACTCGTGTGTAAGTTAAACCAATCAAACAAGACAGAATGATGTTTTCTATATAATGTTGAAAGTGTGTAAATTGAAATATAGGATTACGAAGAATGCGGACATCAAAACATGCGAAGATCTTACGCCACCAGTGAACTTTAAATTTATACTGCATATTTTACTCAATCAGCTACACCAATTCAACCCCCTGCCTATCAAACATGTTATTTTCCGCTTAAATTGAATTATCCTACTACTCTTCTCCAATCAATTTCAATTGTAAATTCAGTGTAATTTTCACAATAAATATTTTTTCCTTATAAACAAAAAAAATAGTGGAAATTATTATAATCAAAACGTCTTTTCATAGTGAAAATTGAGAAACCACAAGGAGACACCTATGAAAGTATGTTTTTCATTTTTTTTAGTAACAGCATTATTTTCGCTTTCTCTACTTGCGCAGCAACGAAACCCACTGAAACAGCCATTTTCTTCACGAGCTATCTGGAATATGCCAATCGGGACAGATGCTGATTATGTGCCTGCCGATATCAAGCCTGCTTCCAGAATCTGGCCGGATGAGGATATCATCATACTAAGCTCCAAGGCACCTCGAACTCCAATTTATGAGCATGATGCAGGATGGAACAAAACCCGAGACCGCTGCAGCTCTTCCACTGGAAGATTGCTCCGATCACTACCGATACCTCCCGATTTCTTTACCACCGATTACACCGGAATCACGCCAAACCATTCCTGTGGAATACTTGGTACGGATGGAAGAACTCTCTATCAGAATCAGCCGTTTCACCGGTGTGAGGATATTACCGTAACACAATATGAGTATCCTAAGACGGTTGACCTTTATGGTGACGGGATTCCCGGTTCTCATGGAGGAAGCGGTCTATCGAGTATCGGCGGCACTATCCGACTCGGCGAACTGGTACCCGGCGGACGAATCCCTCATGTGCTGAAGGTAACACTGTGGTGTTTTGTGAACTGCTATTATAACGAAGACGAATCGGACAGTAAACCGGGGTTTCGCTGGCCTGCAACAAATGCTGATGGCGTAGCCGATTCCTCCTATCAGGGTTCGAATCCTGAGGTCCAGATGGGTTCGCTTCTCGCGCTCCTGCCTGGTTTTGAAATTGCAGAACTATATACAGAACCCGGTAAAATCATAGCAACAGCCTTACGTGATTATGGAGCCTACATTGCTGATGATGCCGCATGGAACTGTTTTCACTTCGCAACCGAATGGTCGCCGGAGGGTCGTTTGCTGGATGAATTCCGAAATAACTGGGGGTTCGATTTCATACAGGACCTTGACTCCAGTAAAGGTACAGATGGAAAGAACTGGCTTAAAGATATTCAAGCCATATGCACCAACCTGCAGGTTGTACGGAATAATTCGCCTGAAAGTATAGGTGGTGGCGGAACACCACTTGTCCCCCTTACTCCAGAGCTTGAAGAACCAGTGCGAACAGACTCTACCAATCTCGTTCGAAATGGTTCCTTCTCAAATGATAAAGAACACTGGGCAGAAGAAATTTGGACACAAGATGGGTATCACGCAAACGTCACTGTTGAAAATGACGAACTCCACGCAACACTTACCGACGTACCCGACGTCGACAGCATTTTCAAGATTCAGATAAAACAGATAATCGAAGGATTAGAGCCGAATACTCGCTATATACTGACATTTCGTTATAGAACATCATTACCGGGTTTTATCGTTCAAATTATGAACGATGGACCGGATTACACCTCTGTCGGACTGTATCAAGAGGAACGAATTGTCCCATCAACCGACACGTTGTATTACGATGTCAACTTCACCACAATAGATTCCATTCCAGAACAAGTCCGTCTTTCATTTTCGATCGCATCTGGAGTTGGCGACTTTTTTCTTGATGATGTGGTGCTTAAAAAATGGAAGGACCCAGCAGTATTCACCCAACCGCACACTTCAGAAAAACCGAGTCAGTCGGTAACAATTATAGTCGGCACATACAATAAAATCCGGGCATCTGTTCCAGCATACGCAGATCATGTGCAACTATCACTTTTCGATATATCCGGCCGACAGATCCTTAAATCCCCTGTTTTACCGTCAACTGCAACAATACCGTTTTTCAACAACAGTACCTATGGCTCCGGTGCCTGTTTAATCAGAATAGATGCTTATTGCTGTAACCGAATAATCAACAGAACAACTACTCCGAATTTTTTTATTAAAAATTAGAATGTTGTAGAAATTTTCCTACAGGTTGAGTCTTTATTGATAACCAGACGATAAGGGTGCTGGGGTAGAATATGAAATAGTGTTATAGCCCTTGGTTTAAAGGTAACTACCCTCATCAAAGGAGCGTGCCATGAAAAACGTGACCATCGCAGCACTCATCGTCTCTTTCGTCTGGTTATGCAGTGCCGAACGTCCGCGTATTGTTGTGGCTCCCTTTACCTGTGCCGGAACCTATTGCAGGGATGCTGCAGCAAGCATGTCCGACAAACTCAATACCGCACTTGCAACAATGGATCGTTTTGAGGTTATTGAACGCAGCAGGCTGGTGCATGTATTCAACGAACAGTCATTCGGCATGTCGGGGGCGGTTGACGAAGAAACTGCTGCACGTGCCGGAAAAATAATCGGAGCTCAAATAGTGGTTATGGGCTGCATTAATCAGCTCAGTTCAGAACGTTCGAAGGAGGGTATATACTCCTTTACACTCTCCGCAGGTATCAAATTTGTTGACGCAGAGACAGGAACCATCAAACGTGCCGTCGAAATTAGTGAGCGGGGATCCGATGACAATCGAAACAGTGCTTACTTCAATTGCATCAGTAGATGTGCCGCTGCAACCGTTCAGGAAATACGGTTTCTGTATCCTATTGATGCGGGGGTGGCACGAATTGACGGCCGTGTCATTTTTCTCAGCCGCGGCAGCAACGATGGAGTAAAACCGGGTATGCGTTTCCGGACGGTCCGGGTCGGCGAATCAATTTTCGATCCTAAAACCGGCCAGTTACTTGGGACCGAAAAAATTGAAACAGGGTTAATAGAGGTAACCGAAACCGATGAGCAGTACTCACGTGCCCGTATTATAAGGCAGAAAAGCAAAATAGAGGTAGGCGATGCCCTCGAAGAAGTACGCAGTACACCGCACACCGGCGTGACCATCGGGTACGGACTTTGCCGCATCCGCAGTGCCGTCAACAGCCACCCCGGCGCAATATACCCACTCGTCAACCGCAACGGTACCCGTGATACCATCCACCCCGATTTCAGCAACCTCTCAGGTGACGAACATTTGCAATCGGTAGTTTTCGGTTTTGAATTTGGCGACCTTACCACAGGTCTTACCACTACCCTTCAGATGGAACTTCTTACCGGAAACACCGTCAGCGGACTCTTTGGTAACCTTGATTTTTTCTGGAATATTCCGGTAATCCATGGCCACCTCTGGATTCCAATCGGTGCAGGCATTGCACTCGGCGGCACGTGGATTGATTACCCGTATGCACGGGAATACCAGAGCATGGTGCAGAGTACCACCATTCCCAATGCGGAAAACAGTACCAGCGCCTTCCAATTCTGTTTTACCGGCCTGGGTGGACTGCGGACCGGTACCGAAAAGTTGAGTATTTACTGCCTTGCAGGCTGGCGGTTCGCCCCCACCCACGACAACTGGAAAATCTCATACACTTCTACCGAGCGAAACAGTGACGGTAATAAAATTGAAAAAGATCTGTCTCTTGATAGTGAATACCGCCCGTTCTCGGTATTTCGCATTAACGGTTTTTACCTCCGGGCAGGTTTAGCGCTGGGGTTCTAATTGCCACAATTACACATTCGGTAAGTGTACTAAAAGTAATTTTGTATAATACTACATGCTGATTAATTAATTCCAAAGGAGACAACATGGGGTGCGATTTTCAAATAAGCGGACGTCTGCCGGACCCGACAGTCAGGAAAAAATGTCTCGATTTTTTGAGGGTTTTTAACTCTATGATCCCGCAAGTATCCCCATTAACCTATAAGAATCTAAAAAAAGCGTCAAAGGAACTGGCAACCATTCACCATACCGGCACCGAAATAACAGCTTTTAACGACCCAATATACGCCAAAACGCCGCTTATCCGTAAGGACAGGTATCCGACCTTTGGTAAAATGGATAATTTTACTGCCGAATATGGTTCGTGTTCTACCACAGCCAGATGGTCGGCAGATTGTTTTGAAGGAGTAATGATTAATGGCATACCAATTATTTTTGATGTACCCGCTGGCGGCGTTATCTGTTCCCTCCACCGTAAACCGGCCAGGAATGCCAACAATGAGGAGGTTATGGATTGGAACTGGCCCGACTGGCTACTGTTTTCCAAGGAGCGTGGCCCATGCGACCAGATAGTGGTGTATCCAGCTTGCCACAGCCGTTTTTCATCGGGGGATCCGTTCGTTTTCGTCATGGCAGAACTGTTGAAACTGCGCTTTATACCCGATCTGAAAATTGAAGCCGATTATGATGTTGACTATTACCATACCCTATTAAAAATTGTTGGTTACCTGCAGCTTTTTTCACGATGTTCTGAAGAATTGCTCCCTAAACTGGCGGTTGAAGCTGCACTGGAAGCAGGGATGATGTATCATTGGAACAGTGAGGCAAAACTGCGAATTTTCGAACGCAATGAGCAGCGAAAAAAACAACTTTAATGTGGTACTGTGATAGAAGATCAGGAAACTTTATAACAAAATCAAGTCCAGATTGCCAACACCCATTCCCACACCTCATACAGCACCTGGCCGTATCGTTTCAATGCCTCATCGATATTGGTAAATTCAGCCATCTTTTTACCATCGACAAAGATATGGCTCACGGTATTGTTTTTGACTGTTGCGGTAAGGTACATGAACCCCCTTTTTTCGCCAAGGTATTTGATAATCGGTTGCACTTCCCCCATATCTGCTTTTATATTCACAGTGGAACCAGATCCGGCAGGTGCTGTTTCGTTGCTTTTTACAATGGCACCCGGAACGCTGGAATCATTTCGATTCTGACAATTATTCTGTTGTAACAGTGCTTTCTTCCTCTCAATTGCGGAGCGATAGATCTCATTAAATGCAGCATCATCGGTAATTCGCACAATACTTCCGTCATCGGAAAAGTACTGCTCTACAGCAGTATGATACTCTCTCAACAGTAGTGCAGTATACCCCTGCTCTCCGACCTTCCGCAGTAACTCATCAGTCGAAAGACTATCCAATTCACTGTATAAATTCACTTTACACCTATTTTATTAAAATGTTGATGTTACGGGGTTCATTTTTTCATTTCCCTCTTCCGTCGCTCACGTACCAACCGTAGTTTTTCTGCGATCCTCAGTTCCACCTCCGGATCGGGCGGTGGCGATTTGACCATAGACCGACCGAAAGGAAATGGCAATTTAGATGGCGGATATTTTTTGCTTTCTTTGTTCATATTATGCCTCCTGGTTCAGTACCGCGTATGGTTTTACACTGCTGATATTCTATTTACAACCACGTATATATTCACAAGGTTTTACTTAAACTAATTGCGATATATCTTCAGGTTATTTTTGCTATCCATTGCTTGCTGTTATCGGTCAATCGGAGCCGGTATGGCTACACTGCCCACACCGACCCGATATTCCGCCTGCTGGTATTTTATTGGTTCCCCCCTTCATTTATTGTTTCGGGTATAAACTCCACAACATCCGCTCGTGCAGTGATGATCGTGGCCGTTCCGATAAGAAAGAACACCAGCCGCTTGTCGATCACCAGATTCACCAGCGCACGACTCGACCCCTCGGTGAGCGCCGCCTTTTTAACCAGCCTGTCGACCGCTGTAGCAGGGCTGGCCGCAGCTCCGGCCATAATGACAAATGCCCCAATCGACCGTGCCGACACATTGCGCTGAACCACCTTGAAATTCGCCTTACTCTGATCGATCGTGACGATACGCTGTTCGGTCAACCCTTCAGCAGCAAATACGCATGCACCTACCACCATCACTATTGACAATACCTTAACCATACCGACCTCCCTTTATCAGGTGAATTATTGCTTTCGTTTTGATCGCGACAATTAAATTGCAATCACCTGATAAAGACGTCAACACTCTGATATTTTCTATGCTTTATTAAACTTTTTTCAGATTGGGTAAACATTTTAAACGGAAGGATAAAACAACAAGAGATTTCCTGGTGAACGAAACATGCATACGCACTTAAAGGTTGAATTCTTCCTTGTTGTAAGGAATTCCCGATACCTCGCAGTGCACTTTCCCGACATAGGTGTTGGGAAAGATGCCGCGGTTGGAGGAGAAAAACTTCGATTCGGTCCAGAGGCAGAGGTTGTCTTTTGTAAGATATTTCCAGGCCCAGTACGCAGCAGCACCGCTGCGACTCTGACCTTTGTCGCAGTGGATCAGCAGACGGTCGATAGTATCATATTTGTATTTTTCGACAAAAGCCACTATTGCACGTGCATCGTCATACGAAAAAAGTCTGAACCCCGGTGCCTCATTCCTTCCCGAGAAACGGTAGCTCATTACCTCATCAAAGGTCACATCACCGAAAGCAAGAGACAGGCAGTCAATATATCCCAACTCGCGAAGCCGCTCATGGTGGCGGGGCTCACTGATCAGCAGGCCGTCGGCGTGAGTGTTGATTGATATGAGCAGGTTGCGACCGCTGCCTTTTGCATTCGAATCGGTCATACTGTAGGCGAAGGCAGTTCGTGAGATGGTGTAGATTGTGTTGATCATTTATTGTCTCCCTTGCTATTGAGGTTGTTTTCACACCCACTATAGACGGAAGACAATTATTTTTTCCACTATTTCTTTACATGTTCAGTTACCCATTCCTTAATGGCGAAGATGTTCAACAGAACTTTACGGATTTCCATACCTGCGGATGGCAGTAATAATAGTATCAAGTACCCTTTTCCCTCCCTGTGGAATTTTTGCCGCTTCGTCAGCAAGCGCCACCAACGCCCCCTTGCCTATATCTATTGTATGTTTCCCTGAATATGCCAATAGATTCACCACCCGGTCGATGTCATTTTTCCTGGTTGCAGCAATCAGTTCATCCCTGATGATGGTGTTTGCGGCAAAAAGTTCTATTCCCAAAGTGCGAAAATCATCATCCGATTCCATTACGTTACGCATCCGTTCGACATCCTCAGAAAGTACCGAAGATTCGCGCATAACCAGTATTGTCGCATCGTCGCGCTGCTCATCACGCACTACTGATTCGTGTTTCTTGAACATTTTATCGAGAGAAAGCGCCTGGCACATCCCGGCTACCGTTTGCTCGGTAAAGGATGCACACCCATAGTAACCATCGGTAGCCATTAGTACGGCTCGAATACCTGCAGTCCCGCACTGCTCTACCGGGGGAACCTCATCGAGCGCACCGATCGCCGTAGTCAAACCGTTACGCATGAGCAGCACTCCCGACGACACCAACATTTTTCCATCCCTTCCCCGGGCTATAACCGCTTTGCTGTGGTCGACACTCACCTGGTGGAGTTTCGACGATTTGAGGCAGTAGATCCGGGAGTCGCCGCAACTCATCCAGAACAAGGTGGCATTTGTATAGTCCCACACTACCGCTACAACCGTGGCGAGCATACGCTTTCCACCGGTTTCGTGGGCCTGCCGTACCCGTTTGTCGGAAGCAGTTACTGCAGTGGTGAGCCGATCTTCAATCGGAAGGCTGGCAGTGGCGGCAAATGATTCAAAGAACGTATCTACCGTCAGCCGGGAAGCAAGCCAGTCTTTAGCCGCGCCGCTTACGCCGTCGGATACGCACCCGACGGCGAGGTTACCATCATCGAACTCCCTAAAACCCCAGGCATCACCACAACGGGGTTTTCCGTAATTGGCAAGCGATAGTGCGGCAAAGTCCATTTCATCACCTCTTTCTTCTTTTTGTTCTGTTACTACAGGGTAAAGACGTTGCGTTTTCTCTATTTTCTACCAGACTTCTGTAGTTACACCGGTACTGTTAAAAAACCAGCTCCGTTCCTGATCGAGTATCTGCCTCATTACAACAACCGGGTTTGCAACAAAGCAATGCATCCACTTCGTTCCCTTTAGCATTCTGTGCATCAATATAATTTCCGAGGGCGATTTGTTCAGTTATCCAGTCCATATCTCTCCTTGCTATCGGTTATTTTTTATCGGGGAGAATATCGGGACAGACACGCTACTGCCTGCCCCATAAACCTGCTTTTCGCAATTGGGCTTGAGCGATATGCGAATGAGCATGTCACAAATTACGTGCAGAGAGCGCAGGCGTGCCCCGGGAGGCACGTTGAACATCTCTGCAATGCAAGGTGGGGCATGATGTTATGCATAGCACCACGTTTCAACTTTGGAAAGCAGGTTAACCATATTTTACTGAAACATCCCATCGGCTAATTCTGCAACCCATTCTCCGTAGTCATCCCGTGTGAACTTGAATTCGCCAACCTTATCAAAGGATACCGTTTTCCCGGGGTTGAACGGATCCTGCAGAGCACATGATCCGACAACGTGCACTTTCATAGGCCAGTAACCAAGCTTTCCATTGTAGATCCCGACTTTTGCCACTTCAATTGTTGAAAGCTTTGCATTACTACCCCCCATAAGATTCCCCACCCACGATACGGGGACAGAGCCAGCCAGACTCTTGCTAACCGCAACCTGAATCTGTTGCGCATTCGGTGGAAGTTTGTCCATACACTGTTTTAACAGCACCTGGGAATCCTGAAACCCGGGAACAAACGTATTTACCATTTGCAGTTTATCGTAAGCTTCCTTGTACTGTTCCTTCTTCATACATTGAACCGCTGCTTCGTAATGTGATGCAGCGTCTGCTGAATCCGCTTCCAGCTTGTATCTGTCTGCAAGTCCGCGGGCATCCCTGAAGCCTTTTTTCAGAGAATCAGCTTTAACAAAAAGGGTAACAGCCTCTCGGAGTTTGGTCATTTCAACCTGAGCTGAAGCACTGTCGTAAAGGATGGCAGCCTCTTTTTCATCAGCAAGGTCTTTATGCTTTGCAGCCAGTTCCCGGGCATCTTTATACGATGGAACAAATTCGAGTGCAGCGGTAAACTCCCTTTGGGCCATACGGTCATTCTGTTGTTCAACGAATGTTTGTGCTTTTTCATAGTGAGCTGCGGCTGCCTCCTCGGCTGCAGCCTTGCGCTTTGCTGAGACGTCAACCGTTTTCAGCGCGATAATTTTATCGGTAATATCCGGTATCTTGTTCTTCCTTTTCCCGTAATACCTTTCGTTTACCATCCGCACAACCTCCGTAGTGCGTGTATTCATCGACATAATCCTGTCGTAAACAACCACCAGGCCATCCCAGTTCTTCTCTGATTCCGCCTTTACCGCATCACGGTTGATTTTGGCATAGGCGTCATTGCCTATAGAGGGAAAGGCGGCAAGGGCATCTTTATTTCTGATACTGTTTAGTATTGATTCGGTGATAGCATCGAAGGCGGTATCGAGTTTTTTATTCTCGTACGCCACCATTGCCTTTTTGTAGGCGTCGGAGGTTTTGGATGCAATGGCCTGGAATGATGTTGCGAGTAGCAGTAAACATACCCCGAGAGGCTTTGTCACTCTCTTCATGGCAACGATACCGGTTGTAGTCCCTGAACGGTTTAACCCGTTTCCGGCAGAACAATAAGGACGATGACTCTTTGTAACTGCAGAAATATGGCACATATGTGCTCCTCTTCTTTAATTGTTTGTTTTGTTCACGGTTATTTACCGTTTGCAATTAAAGAAGGAACGCTATTCAAATTTTCTATTTAAATCAGTTTTTTTCTACATAGAATTATGCTCAAGTCTCTCTACTATACATAACTGCTTCCATTTTGGTCTTAAACTATTACTCTCTGTAGAAAAATGATCGTCATAGTCATCTTTTCTTACTCCAGTTATTTAATGGAATATTACCCAAACATCAGTTTTTTTCATCAAGTCAAATAAACGAAATAAGAATATTTTTAGAAATTTTTGATAACTACCCTACTTGATATAGTATGAAACCGATGCCACCTCACACTAAAGGATTATCCGCCATGAAGCTCACATCACTTTTTGTATTTCTGATGAACATAATAATGGTCGTTGCCACGTTCCATTGTCAGAACCTGGTTGATGTACCGGTATCAGGAACGATCAGCGGGAAGATATCCAGCGCAAAAGACGGTTCCGCACTGGGCGATGTGACTGTTGTAACCGACCCGTATACCGTAAGCGTCAAGAGTGCGAAAGACGGAACATTTGTTATTGGAACAACCCTGGCTGGAGATTATAAGGTAACCGCCTCAAAAGAGGGATTTTCCGCACACAGCACTACCGTCAGGCTTGCGGGCGGAGCGACTTCAACCGCCGATTTCACACTCATTCCCGACAACGGTGATATTACCGGTAAAGTTATGGACCTCAAGCGGGCCGCACCACTCAAAGGTGCGGTTGTTTCCACCGTTCCGGCAACCGGCTCGGTTGTTACCGACAGCGACGGAAAATTTACCCTCACCGGATTACCGATCGGGTCGTATGATCTGCTGGTCGAAATGGACGGCTACGAAGGATCACCGAAAAAAGTAATGGTTTCGGGAAATGCTACCCTTTCGTTGGAAATAGCCCTTATCCCTACCCGAGGCAGTATTATCGGCCATGTATACAATGTTAAAAGCGGTATGGTTCTCCACGGTGCAACGATTCAAACAAGCCTGAAAACAAAAAGCGTCAAATCGGATACTGCCGGGCTGTTCTCTTTTTATGATCTGCCCTGCGGCCTTTGTACACTAATCGTAGCTCTTGACGGATATGCATCGACAAGCGAATACATTGCGGTAAACGGTGGCGAGATATCCGAAGCACGTATTCGACTCAAACCGCTGTATGGTGCAATCAAAGGGACCTGTGTGAACGCGAAAAGCGGACTTCGGTTGGCAGAGGTTGCTATTTCCACTTCGCCGTCTAAAGGCTCTTGTACTACCGACACAACGGGTACGTTTATTTTCTCCCCATTGCCGGAAGGAAACTGCACCGTAGCGGCGGCAAAAGAGGGTTACACACCCATTAAAAGTGACGCAACAATACAGGGTGGCGATACCGCGACTGTTTACCTGACCCTCGCTCCGGTAAAAGGAACCATTACCGGTTGTGTTACCGATGCTGGTACCAGGCTTCCGCTTGCCAACACTACCATCGCGACCGAGCCGGCCACGGTAAAAACCGCTACCGACTCTCTCGGTTTTTTTACTCTAACGTCAATTACACAGAGAACTTATGTGCTGATTATCGAAAAGAGCGGGTACCGGACGGTTCGTGAAAGCCTGACGGTTGCCGGTGGAGAAACCTCCGCTGCCGACATCTGCCTGCTGTCACTGAGTGGTACGTGCAATGGTGTGATAACCAGTGCCAAAAACGGTACGGTTCTCAGCGGAGTAACACTCTCCACCACCCCGGCAACTCATACTGTTACCACCGATATTGCCGGTGTTTACCGTTTTGAACGGATTCCGTCCGGGTCTTTTACGATAAAAACATCTTTGGATAACTATGAACCGGCATCCACCACGGTAACCATCACCCCTGGAGAATTCACTTCCGGCAACATGGTACTAACCCCGTCAACCGGCACCATTAACGGCCAGGTGATCGATAAATCAACCGATCTGCCGCTCCCGCTCGCTAACGTCACCACCGATCCCCCCTCATTGTCGCTGGCAACCGATGAAATGGGACTATTTTCATTTGCAACACTACCAGTGGGTGGTTACCGCATTATTGCACAAAAACAGAATTATTGTTCTGCCGAAGCGACCATCACCCTTACACCCGGCAGTGACATGACCGCAGCACTTGCGCTTCTCCCGATTCCCGATACTGTCGGTCAGATCCAGGGTACCATCACCGATGCGGTTACCGGTTTTCCACTGAGCGGTGTGCAGGTTGTCTCTTCACCGGCCACACAGAGTGCCGCGACCGATGCACAGGGAGCATTTACTCTCTATAATGTCCGCGAAGGTACCTATATGCTTACCTTCACAAAAGCTTCGTACACTGCCACACAAATATCAATTGAGGCATTCGGCGGAAAAACCGCGTTGACTGAGATTGTTCTTGCTCCTTCTACCGGGAATATCACCGGTACGGTAGTCGATGCGGTAACCGGGAGTCCTCTTGCGGGTGTATCGGTGTACACTTCGCCGCAAACGCTTCAGGTTTCCACCGATGCCGAAGGAAAATTCAGCATAAATACTATTACCGAAGGCAGAATTACCGTGTATGCTGCAAAGAGTGATTACACTTCCCCTTCAAAACAGCTGCAGCTTATCGGCGGATCCACCGTCTCAGCCGATTTCTCACTTATTCCGACACGGGGTTCCATTGCCGGTCGTTGCACCAACGCAGTTTCGGGCGGTGTGCTCGCCGGTGTTACTATTGTTGTGTCAACCACCGGGCAGACGATGATCGTTAATGAACAGGGAACGTTCCAGACATCGGGTATTCCTTCGGGTACCTGCAGTGTTTCGGCAAGTGCCGACGGGTATACTACCATCCAAAGAATCGTGTCGATATTAGGCGGCAGAGTCACCACCGTCGATTTTTCGCTGACACCAAACCGCGGCTCGGTAAGCGGTACGGTTACCGATTCCCGCACCGGGGATCCACTTGCAGATGCAACGATTACCACGGTTCCATCAACTGCATCAGCAGTGAGTAGTTCACAGGGAGGCTTTTCTATCGGGTCAATTCCTGTGAGTACGTATACCATAATTGCCGAACTTGACGGTTATACCGCTGTTACCAAGACTATAACCGTTACTGCCGCAGAGGCGCTTAACGCATCCTTTGTACTCACCTCCAAAAACGGTAGTATCACCGGCAAGGTAACCGATGCGGACGGCAATGCGGTACTCGATGGTGTACTCCTTACCACCACCCCGGCAACCGTTTCGGTGACTACCGATGATAATGGTGATTTCATATTCTCCGCACTCTTTCCGCGCAGTTATACCATTACCGCGAAGCGTCTGGGCTACAACGATGCAACAGCAACCGTTACGGTTACCGCAGCACAAACAGCATCGGCCAATATACAGATGAAAAAGATCCTTCCCGTGCTCTCGATTTCGACAGCTACCCTCAATTTCTCAACCGATCTTAATGCCCTGCAGATGAACATTACGAACAGTGCCGGGCAGGGAGTACTCAATTATTCGATTGTCCAGCCCGAAAGTGCCACCTGGCTCACGCTTTCGCGTGTTGACGGAGCGCTTACCGACAACTCCGACGCGGTGGTATGCTCGGTGGAACGTGGATCACTCGAACCCGGCAACTATCTTGCCGATCTGGTCGTCACCTCAAACGGCGGCAGCACTATTGTTCAGGCGGTAATGGTGGTTGCCGATCCGGGTGCGCCGCAGCTTACGCTCAGTAAATCGGCGCTGGATTTCGGCACTGCAGCAACCGAACTCGAATTTACCATTCGTAATACCGGCACGGGCAGTCTCATTTACACTATCGCCGACGACATGGAATGGCTAATTGTTACCCCGCAGAGCGGAACACTCAACGCCACTCCGGCAATTATCAGTGTGGTGGCCAACCGGTCTTTTCTCACCCAGCTTAAGACCTTTTCGGGTCGTATTACCGTTACCTCGAACGGCGGCAACCAGGGAATGGATGTCACTCTCGAAACCGCAGCCCCCCCGCTTCCACCGGTTACCCTTTCGGCAACCGACCTTACTCCTTCGGGATGCCGCCTTATCTGGACACCGGTGGGCACTGACGACCGTGCAAACTTTACCGCCTATCGTATTTACTCATCCGATAAACCCGGGTTTTCACTTTCACAGGCAATGCTTTTGGCTACGATTACCTCATCCACCGCTGCCGCATATTCAGTTGCGGCAACCGAACAGATTACCCGGTACTACCGTGTGTACACTGTCAACAAAAGCGACGCAGGAACATCAAGCAATGAGGTCGCTGTCACCTTTCCTGCAAGGCTGCGAACCTGGTCGTGGGTACTCGACAGCAGAACCTACGGATACACACTTTCCGATGTCCGGTCCATCGACGACCAAACGGCGTGGGCATGTGGTTATAAGGGCGATTACGGCATTGTTTTAACCTGGGACAATGTCACCAGAAAATGGAATGAAGCCACCCTCCCGCAAAATGTAGATAAGGTATTCTACCTGCAACCGGTTTCAAAAGAGCTTTGTTATGCTACCGCCTCGGGAACAGTAAGCGGACAGCACCGGGCAATGATCCTTAAAAATGACAACGGGGTATGGAGCATTCTCTCGAATGGTCCGGGAGCCGAAGCCGCATGCAGAGGCGGGGACCTCCACGTTTTTAACGAAAATTCAATGTACCTTACCTATCAAACCACCTATAGTACCGGTTCAATAGCGCTCTATCAGGTAATTGACGGAGTGTGGAATAAAACCGGCACCAATGAGTGGTATCTCCTCTTTATTAACGAAAATTGCGGTTACGCAACAGGAAGAAATGATTTTATCGAGAAATACAATGGCTACGGCTGGACACAGCTTCCCTATACCGATGCCGGTACCTTCGGCAGAGTCACCGCAGGCACCGACGGCAGTATTGTCGCCCACAAGAATAATAAAGTTTTTATCTATTCAAACGACCTCCTCAACCACACGCTTGACCCGCTGCTTGATGGGTACAAATGTCAAATCCAGACATCCTTCGCACTCGACAGCACCTGGATCTGGTTGGGCGGAACCGATCACTACAATTACCCCGACCGCCTGCTGCACTATAACGGCACCCGGTTCGAAAAGGTAACCATTACCGACAATCCGGCGTTCTACCAGTTCTGGTTTCATTCGAAACAGAGCGGGTGGGCACTGGCGAATAATGGAATTTACCTTTATCGATAAAAATAAAATAACATGTAGAAATTTTAAAGATGTTGCCTTCTTACTTATTTGAGATCAAAACGGAAGATTAAAATAAAGAAACCAACAGCATCTCGAAAACATTAACAAAGGAGTCTGATCATGTCTAAAGTTATTACTATCATCGCCGTCATCGCCATTGCCGTTCTTTCCGGTTGCGCAGGCCGAACGAGTATCAATATGGATAAACAGTTGAATAAATCAATGAAGTTCCCTCAATCCTGGTTTAACACCCGGGTAGAAAATTCGAAGGAACGAAAAGGGTACATCTTCGGCGAAGGTGCCTTTGCGGTAATGAAAACAGACCGCGACCCGTACTTTGCAAAGGCGCAGGCTGATTTCAGGGCACAGCAGTCGATATTGCGCACCCTCTCATCGATGGTGGTTGCCGAGATCAGTGACTACCAGAGTAGCTACGGCGAGATTAACCAGGAAGGCGAAGATGCGGCTAAACAAGCGGCAGTCGCCATGAGTGTTCTCGACCTGTCGGGAACCGAGGTGATAAAAAGAGAATTTATTGACGGCCGTCTTTTTTCTCAGGCCCGGTATCCGCTGTCCCCTGCAAACCGTTCGAAGATTCTCAACGCGGTAAAGAGCGGCATATTCGGCTCTGATGCACAGCGCAGTAAGGATGCCGCTGAGCAAAAGTGGGGACCAATGAGAGAACTGCTGCTTAAAAGGTTCGATAGTGAAGGGAGCAACTGATGCATAGTGCGGGCAGATGTCTTTTGTTACTACTGCTGGTGCCACTCACCACAGTCCGGGCACAAGGGTGCAAACCACCACTCTGGTTTTCCCTGCACCGTCCGGACTGTTACATCGCCACCGACGGAAGTGGTCCTACTCCCGATAGTGCACTGGCCAATGCCTACGGAAAGGTGGTTACCATTATCGGTGCACCCAACATAAGCAGCATTACAACAATTATTACCGATAAACAGATAAAAACGGGTACGTTACACTACGACACCGCCTCGATCAGCAGTAACGGCCTCGGCAGTCGGAACTATTCCAGTCCATTATTCAGCACTGTTGAAGGAGTACCCTCAACAGAACTCTGCGGCGATGGGAACTACCACTATTACCTGCTTGTCTGCACATCACGTTCGCGCTCGCGGTGTACACTGCAGTACCCCAGAAACTCCGCTGCAATTGCACTCTCGATGGTTCTTCCCGGCTGCGGGCAGATTTACAAAAAACGTAATTCCCGGGGTGTGGCGTTTCTCTGTTCGTTTCTGGCTGGGGTGGCCGCAGGAGGAATATGTTATCTGGCGAGTGATGTGATTTACGATCGTGCATGCGCCGCCCGCACCGCTTCTGTTCGTCAGGATTACAGCAATCGCCGTAACGGACTGCTCTTTGCAGTAGGTGGATCGGCAGCATTATCGATAGGAGTATACGGTTGGAATGTGTATGATGCCTATACTGTTTCAGGTGTACCTATATTCAGATAAGAGGTTAGAATGTTTGATTCATTCTGTGAACAGACTATTATACTTGAGAATATTCCAACTGATTCAGAAATGACGAAACCTCAGTGCGCGGCGCTGCATCCCTTCGATGACGGCTCTGCCGCCTGCTGCCTTGCCATCGAGGCAGTCCGTTTTGAGATCGCCCCTTCTCCTGTTACCTTAGATCGTTCCCATTTTGAGCATGGCCTGATACAGGCGGTTCATTCTATGCTGGCTACAACCGAAACACTTGAATTTTATCAGGTACTTACCAACAGAGTGCCTTCCAGCACAGACGGATCAGCGATACGGTTCGGCTGGGTGGTAGTGGGACGCGGTGGAAACAAAACCGAAGCACTTCGGTCGGCACAAACTGCTCTTTTCAACTTTTACCGCATCATCAGCGCATTTTACACTAATATTCAAATCGATATTGTAGCCGACCCTCAGGTAATGAACGATCTTGTGAAGCCATTATATGCTCCGTTTATTACGGCACTTCGACGTGCGCCGTTCACACACTCATTTACTACCGTTATGGGTGACCAGGAGGAGCCTTCCGTTTTGCCGGAACTACACAGCAGCGGAATTGTCTGGGAACCACTTATCCGTGCAATCGCATTACCGTCTGTTCCTACTGCGTTTGTCGTGCATGCTTTTATGCCGGTAACCGTTCCACAACAGGTAATAGCAGATGCCGAAAGGGATGCCGCCTATGTTCAGCAACAGATCGAGGCACTCCCTTCACGATTGAATACTGATTATAGCAGTGATGCACTTCATGTAGGCGGTGACGTTCCAGTTGACCGAACAATGTCTGCCCTTCAGACATCACATCAGTCGGTTTTTGCTGTATTGCAAAAGCGTATTACCGCATTTAAAAACCGTTGCGCTTCCGTAGAAATCAGTCTCAACTCCTGGGAACCTATTGAAAAGAGTCTTGTCGGAGTAAGCTGGGCATGCTCTACTGGTAGCATGATACCGGTAAAAACTGTTACAATGACATCCGGTGCACTATGGTCGGATTTTGAACCGCTCTATGATCCTTGTTTCAGTACCGAAACATTGTATACTCCCTCGGAGCTCTGGAGCATGGTCCGACTTCCTGAACCGCCGGTCGACGAAACATCTCCACTGCCCTGCTCCCGCAGTAGAATATTGCCGCTCCGAACGCCAACTGATATAGGCACCTGTATCGGTCGGGCGATGCTTACTAGCCGCACTTCCGTTGATGCATGCATTAACGTAGATACCCGCCTGCGGCATGTCTATATTGTCGGGCAGACAGGTACAGGTAAATCGACTCTACTGCTGAATATGGCTATTGAGGAAATTTCCCGAGGTAATGGAATTACCATTCTTGACCCACACGGATCGCTTGTTAATGACATTCTTGAACGTATTCCTCCAAAGCGACGCAAAGACGTGGTACTGGTTGACCCATCGGGAACCGGAAGATTTCCTGCACTCAATCCACTCGCCATACCTCAATCAAGCCGTTTAGGGTACACCGGTATCCGTGACCGGATACTTGACGAACTCATCGACACCTTCGACGTCATGTATAATCTTAAAAATACGGGAGGACCGATGTTCGAGCGGTATTTCCGCACAGTCGGGGCACTGCTTATGGGGTCATCAGCCCCCACCGAATACACTCCCATGCTTTCTATGTTTGACATCATCATGAGTAATCGGAAGTTGATGGAGGCTCTGGCAAAACGACATGGTATCGACGATCCAATTCCCGGCCAGACGATAAAGAGCATTCTTGACGCGAAAGGCGAAATTGAACTGGCTAACGTCACCCCCTATATTACATCCAAACTCGCAAGGTTTTTAAGTCAATCGACTAGCAGGAGAACACTCTGTAGAAGAGGATGTATTGATTTTGACAATATTCTGGCAAAGCGGAAAATTCTGCTCGTTGACCTGTCGTCAGGCCTGATCGGGAGCGAAAGTGCCGCACTTATCGCACGGCAGATTATTCTACGGTTGTCGGTTGCCGCACTTGAGCGAGGTACTTCGGTATCGCACCCTGCACATTATATCTACGCTGATGAGTTCCACCATTTTGCGAGCGAACAATTCGCCTCACTGCTTTCCGAGGCCCGCAAATTCCGCATCGGTCTCGTGCTGGCGCACCAGTACACCTCACAACTCAAGCACCACAACTCTCGCGTTCTCGATGCGGTACTCGGTAATGTGGGAACTGTAATTACTTTTCGTGTGGGAATGGAAGATGCCAAGCTTCTTGGTTCGATTATGGCTCCACAGGCCACCGTCAACGACATCTGTGGACTACCCGACTTTCAGGTACTTGTTCGATCAACCGGTATGTCAGGCGGCACTCCGTTTAGTGTTACCACCCGGCCTCGGCCCCCTTCATTTAAGCATTCCAGTAAAAGAATCAAAAACACTTTAGCCACTTCATGCGGCTGTATTGCATTAGATGCTGACCGTGAGCTTGATGAAGAGACCAAACGGATTATGTCTTTAGGCGATATATCGAAGGAATAATAATGTTATTGCCTTAAGCATAAGAGAATGGAAGCCAATGTGCAATTGCAATAATATCTTGGTTATAGAAATTTTCTTTTAAAACTTCTGTCCCACCTATATTAAAGATATAATCCACAAAAGCATCGGACCTGCTGAAGAGTTTCTGCAACCATTTTTCCACCTCATTAAATCCAGAGTCGTTTATCAGACACTTCAGAGCCATTATAGGAAGAATAATTGTATCAATGGTGAAGCCCTGCTTATCGGCAAAGGAAATTCCGGCATCAAACCATTTTTCGGCATCACGTTTTGAATTATTCCTAAAACAATAGAGACCAACCCATTTGTAGAGAAGTTCAAATGGATGCTGCATTATTCCCCTGCTGTTCTCAAGGAAATTAGATAGTAACGCATAAGTCTCCTCTTCAAGTTTTATTCCGGCATCGACAATAATTCGCAACAGCATAGTTAGGTCAAATACAATTTCAGTTTGCAGGCCTGTGCCGTTATTCCCAACCAGGGTTCTGACAGCATAATTCGCGAAAGCTGTATCATGATCTTCTCTAAAATTGTTGCAGCACAAAGAGTCCTCTACCGCAATGGAGGGCTGCTGTCGCAGAAGATCCAATGCTTCTCTGTTTTTTCCCTCTTCCCATAATATTTGGGTTAAGTACCCTATTGAACGAATATGTTCGCCATCACCGATATGAAAATATTCCAGACTGTCTTCAAGATATGAACGTGCATAGGTACGATAGTCCCTTTGCATCTCCATTTCCAAACCCTGGGCCGCAAATGCATATGCCTGACCGATGGTACCAAGTATTTTTCCGGTAACTGGTTCATATCCCTTTGCAATTTGTTTTCTTCGGTTCATCGCTACCGGTTCAAATTCATGAATGATTTCGTTGAATCGATAATCATTAAAATCGTTGTTGAATGCCCTATTACGGATTTCGAGCATAATGGTTTCATGGTCACGCACACTAAATAATTCCAGATTTTTGTTCATCAGATCGGTACACTCTATTTCGATCTCTCGCTGCTTCTCTTTGTCACCCACATGATTCCGGCAGACAATCATCCCACTCATACAGGCGATTATGCGATTGATCCATTGTACTTTGTCGCGATCGTTCATTACACTGTCAAACCGTAGCCTGGTGTAATTGTAAATGTACTGATAAATCATATCTGCAAGAGCCAGATTATTACTGTCAATTGCCCTTTCATCAACCAAAACACCCGCATGATTGATTAACGAGTCAACATTCCGCATTGCAACCTGTTTGTCGTTTACTTTTTCGATCTGTTGAAGAATATTTCTTCGTTCACTGTTGGTCGCTGAATATTTAAATACTGACAGGAAATCAATACGATTCGAATTTAACAACTCATTGAAAAACCGTTTCTCAGCTTTCTTTTCTATTTCCATAATTTTTTGTGTATCCGGGTATGTACTGAGCACGATACTTGAAGGGGCAATCTTTTTACCCAACATATAGCATGCCACATCGGCTGCACGTATTTCAGGGCATGTGCTTTCGTCGGTGACTCGAATATGCATATTTATTGACCGAGAAGTTAACGGTTTAACAAATTTCTCTATCGTTTTTTCCAGGTTCTCATGGTATTCTTCCCACTCTTCAGAGGAGATAAAGCATTTTTTGCTTCTTCGAGCGATTATTATCGTAACCGTTCCGGAACTCATATCATTTTTTAGACAATTGACCGTTTTTTGAATTATCGCCTGCAGGTTAGCCAGATAACGAGTCTGGGAATCCAATCGGCACTCCTGCCCTTTATTGTAACTTACGATAAAGCGGTATCCTATCTTTCTCACGGCTGAAAAACATTTACCCACGAGATATTGTCGCTTTACCTTGGGTATTTCAGTAAATCTTTTAATTTCTCTGCTCTTACTCTGATCCATTTCTTCTGCATGGAGTAAAGGGGCAATATGAATGTGATGCATAGTAAATTTGCATGCTTTGGCTTCATTGGTCTCCTCAACAGCTTGTCGCAGATCGCTAATAATCTTTTCCGCTCCGCACTCTGTGATAAGACCACCTACTAATGAATGATCACAGTCATTTTTAAATGGTCCGGATTCATCGATAAGAACGAGGTAATTCATTGATCATTCCTTATGCGGTAATCAGTTAATAGTAATAAAAAACAGGTTTGCAATAATTTTAATCCTTGTGAAACAAAACCGGTTCTAGAAGAGGAATATCAACACCTTGCAAAATTAAGGACTTAAGAATTTCAAACAGATCCCTGATTTGTACATCCTCGAGTTTCCTCAATAAGACTGTTTCATTCATCACACCACGGCTGACTTGGTGTATTTTATTAATATTCTCTGAAAAGCTGCTGATTAATTCCAGATCAGCACGCCTACCCATTGAAGCCATAAGAGAATGACTGATTATTCTTACATCTGAATTCCCCAAATCACGCATTTCAACAACACGAAAAAGATTTTCAATTTGCTTACCAATTTTTTTTGAAATACCGGAACGTAGTGTACCTTGCAAGCCTTCTAAAATTTGTGAAAGCCGGGACCAAATCAGTGTATTTTTATTTCTGTTTTCAGAGTTGTACACCCATAATTGCCCCAGGATTTCAACGTGTTTACTGTGAATAAGTCGTAGGTTCAGTTGAGATAGAAGAGAGATGGATTTCTCACGATACTGCACCTCCATATGTTTCATTTCCCTGTTCTGTTCTCTTATTATCGCTAAAATGAGAATTACTGCGATTGTCTCCTGCAGGGTGATGTGTTCTCCATTTTCAATTCTCTTTAGTTTTTCAAGACAACTATTCCAACCGGTACTGTCAAATTCATTTTCTATATTATTGAATTTATTTTCAGTATATTCAATTACCTTAGTAATGAATTCATCTGGTTTCGCGGTTTGATTATCCTCTTTATTTTGAAACACATTTTCCGGTAAATCCAGAAACACTTGCCTTTGTCCGCTTATTACAGTCTGTACTACTATATTATTGTCCTGGACAATTTTAAATATTTCCACAGTTTCTTCCCTGTTTTCATAATCCGCTAATCTCCCGTTAAAGTTAACCAATTCAAGAACGATTTCACTACCGATTGTTTCTGCAATATATACCCACTCAGCGTCTTTTCTTCCTCTTCTACAACTGACAATTCGTACCGGCAACTCAAAACCGATATGTAAATCTGCAAATTCCTGCTGTATTTCTTCAGTATCTACCACGGAAATAATATCCTTCTGATTCTGTGATGCATTTACCAGCGTAACTTTAAACGGATTTCTCTTTCCTTTTACCCATATTTCAAGTTCTCTATCATTAAGTTCTGCCCATCCGATTTTATTTTTTGGCAACCAGTATAATTTACTCGTTGCGACAGATTGGCATACTACCCCAGATGTAAACTCTCCATCTATATCATTTATTACAGCACAAACAGCACGAACTCTGAACTCTCCACCAGAGTCATTTTCTTTCTTTAGACCAGACTTAATATTGTTTACCGTATCTATAGTAAACCACATAGAAACAGAGCAGTCTTCAATTGTTGCTAATATTTTTTCTGCCGCGTTTGAAGGAGCCCCGTTAAACAATTCGTGCATCTTCATGAACCTCAACCAACTGCCAATACGAAGGACCACCCACGGTTCATTATTAATCCTGAATACCCCCAATGCGGTACCAAGAACAACCTGGTTTTTTTCAGGGTTATAATTCTTTAATAAATTTTCGAACGAAAGTTCAATTCTTTCTCCTTTTAGATCGATTCGTGTAATTGTGCCAGGCAGAGCGCCTCCGGAGGCGACAATAACATTAATAATAACTTCAGGATTTATCAAACGACTATTTCCATCACTGTTTTTCGGAACGATTTCTTCAGGCATCCCATCCCAGCAACATTCTTGCGATGCAAAAAAATACTCATATCCGGAAAATCCGGCTACTTCAAGCATTTTTCCTCCTGCGGTAACCATAACCAAATACCCGGATTGTGGTTTTTCGCATTTCATGTCGAGAATACGATTGTCATAGGTGAAACATATGATTTCACCCTCACTAGGAATCTCTTCTTTCGAACACGGCAATGTCAATTGATACTTTCCAGCTCCAAGAACAACTCCTCCTTCATCTTCTAAGGTTTTCTCCACTGGTAAATACGCTGCACTTGCCCTATTTCGATTTAATCCAAGTGCCCCCCTTATACCTGGACACCACTCCTTCAATGCAATACAGTCTGGTACCCATGGGTCATCACTGTTTTCTCCGGAAATCCCCAATTTTAACTCATCACCTGTTGCGAGATACTGGAATGCGAAGTGCTCAAGCAGGCACACACCGCTGGTTCCCATCTCATGCACCAGCATTCTTTTGGGTAACTCAGAAATTCTTCCCGGTGATATTTCAACCCAAATACCGTTTTGTGAGATACCAGCAACTACAAATATTTTTTTACCTTTTTTTTCAAGAGCATCTATTAGTGCCCGTACCGGTAAACCATAGTTATTTATATTTCTGTCATTGTAACGCAATGTCGCAACATTGTATTCACTTAAGAAGAATACTGGTCCGCATAAGCTGGTGTGGTCCTCATAATTTTCCAACAGTCCTTTACCGTTTTCCCATTTTACTACCATATCATCATGGTATCGCCATTTTCTATCTGTTGTCCGTTCGCATATTTCCAAGGAGGTATTATCCCCAAAAGTTAACGTTCGCAAGGTACTTTTTCGAGGTGTATTGCTTTCTTCTAATGTCACAACAGCAGCAGACCATGTATTTCTATCAATTGCTATATGCCCGATATTTGATTTGTCTCTTACCGGAGCAACGTAGTACCCATCTTCTCTGCAATATAGTTGTACATATTTAGGGTGTTTAGTTTCCATTAACTCAACCCACTCATTTGACCTGGGATCGATTAATTCTCCAATATTATTTTGGCTTTTAGGAAAACATGTCATGTCTGGAAGATCACCAAATGTTAACTTTCTTGCTCCGAGGTTTCTCCAGTAACTCGGCATTCCTACATTATCGTTTTCGGCTTCACGTTTCATAGTATTTTTAGGCAGTAAAACACTTATTCTAGGTGTGTCTCCATTTACATATTTAGCATCTGCATTCTCAGCCTGTTCAAGTTTTACTTTTTCATCAAACAATGAGATTCGAACAGTCATTCCTTTTTCTATCAACTCCAGATCCGCAGTCATCACATTTTCATTTAACTGAATGAATACCCCGGGTTTTAATTGTAATTGAATGGTTCGACCATGATTTTGATTGCTAATCCTGGTTACAATTCCGTAAAATAACCGTTCTTGTGCCAAACGCATATTTCCTATAAAAGCCTCTATAGAACGCGATGGTATTACAGGTATTACCATATTGCGAGATTGGTCTATCATCAAAGCAATAACAAGTCCTTGATTATTCTGGCGAATCCTGACAGGAAGTGTACATCCCTTTAACCTATCTCCCTGACTGCGTCTCCTTACCCGTTCCAACTGGTCTTCACGTACAGAAAAAGACCTTCGAGTTATCGACAACCCCCTCATATCGTCTCCGATATCGGAATCTAATAACTCAACAGGTGAAAGTGAGAGGAGCGTCTCATTTCCCCTTTTAAATATTTCGTTCGCTTTAACAAATATGAGTTCATCTCTTTTCAAAGAATATTCACCATCCATAGTAAATCTAACTTTATTAAAAATGACATTTTTACCACGGGAGCTTTCAAATATCGCTTTACACAACCTTCCCATAATCACGACCTTATCGGATTGTTCATTCACATCTAATTCGTCATTTACACTTGCATTGACTTTCATGTTGCGTAATGGCTCGTCATCCGTATACGATCGTTCCTCAAACCCATCTACAGCGTCTACTTTATACTCATTCCCACTCCGGACCAAACGTAATATATGTACAATTTTATGGTCAGCTCTCTGCCTGTAAATAGTTGTTGCATCAGTAAACTGTACATCAGATTCCTCTATTGCCATAACCTTAAGCAGTACCCCGTTTACCGAGTCTTCCTTGAAATGTAATTTCGTGATTCCATCACCATGAAACAATACAAATTCAGCTCTATTAAACTCCTCGTTACCCCATTTAAGTCGATTTTCCGGAATGAGTACCGTTTTACCATACCCCCATTCAAAACGGTGATCCGTTATATTCTTCTCATCTTTTTTTTCAGGGCCAACATAACGCAGCGGCGTTTTCAAATAAACTGTGAGATCGCAAGGTTCCATAGTTCCACGGATTTCTTTGAAATACTCCCCACTTGCGGTGATTTCATCGAAATATTCGTCAAGCTTAAATGGTGGTACCTTTCTGAAAGATGCTATAAATTCTTCTTCAGTCTCTTCAACTATTCGAATTATACATTTATTATTATATATTTCATCTTTACTTGTAATGTAGGGCCCATGCTCTTTATTGCTACCAAGTTTCACATTTTTTGTCCACCCGGACGAGCCTTTCACCATTGTATATTTTTGATTAATCTCAGATATTCGAACTATATTACCCTTCCGTACAGCTTCCAGATTGTAAGGATTCTCAAGATACCTATTGAATTCCTCGGTAAAATCAATAGCATCTTCTTCATTGTCATTGATATTTATCAAGTTTATTTTTCGTTTACATTCGAAGTATGTTTTTCCTTCAAACGTCACCTCATTGAGAGTATAATGCATACCTCTAAATTGTGCTGGATTTGTTAATCCATGCTGTATTCTCTTAGAACAAAAACCTGTTAGTAGTTTATTACCAACATTTATACTAATTCTTGTTTTAAAGTCCGGATCATACCAGGAACTTCCAGTTGAATTGATTTCAACCATAGTTTCTGAAGTAATGCCTCTCCTGTTGCCTATAACCTTTGAATTCCTAATTTCTTCCAAATATGAATTACTATCCATAATTAGATTGTCAAAAATCACAATTTTTCCATCAATTTTTTGTGTTAAGATTCCTCGTTTATCACCCGAATAGAAATAACCTAAATAGGTAAGGCCATCGTTTTTATCAGCATCTTCCTTTTCCCACAATGCTCGTACCTTAATGATTCTATTTCTGGCAACAATTTTTAATCCATATTCATCCCTTTTTACCTCTAATAGTGAACCGACTTTCAATTCAGAATGATTTTCTATTTCAATAGGAATGGGTTTGACTACATGTTGATCCCTCCAGTGTGTATCACAAATTGCCCCTTCATTTCTAGGTTTTGATGTTAAAATTCCAATCATTCCTTCTCTTATATCTACCCCTACAGATGATCGGTTATATTTAACTTCAACATTTCTCTTTTCTACATAGTCTACAACAACAGCCTTTCTGTCGTTTAACATACTACTTAAATTCTGATATTCCCTTTCACCGATTAATTTCATTGACAAAGACTCTAACTCAACTTGTACAATAAGTCCCTCAGAGGTTTTACAGCTTATTATACCACAATTATATTCCCGCAATGATCTCCCAACAGTACCCATCAAGTTTAAAACACAACCATTTTCAATACTGGTTAGTCGTTTGAACTCATCCTCCAAAACTCCACCGGACAAATTAATACTATAAGTAGGAACAGGTCTGACATTTTTAAGAATGCCTTCATGGTAGTTCCAGTTTTTACGTGAAAGATCCAATTCTAAATAATTTTTATGAGGTTCAACGTATCCAGAAATATCAACTTTAATAGTTTCGGGAAAACCATCGATCCTGTTTGTTTCCAGTTTAATTATCCAACCGTTGTCCGTTTTTTCTGCACAGGTAAAATCCTCATGTTCTTCCTCGCTATCAAATAGTTTTCTCCATTTAATATTTCGGAAATCAAACGGTACTTTCAGATTTTCAAATTCATTATTCTCTTGTGGATTACTAACAAGATCAAGTTTGACTCTATTATTATGTATTTGAGGTGTAAGCGTTATAAGAAGGCCGCTCGAATCTTTATCGAACAGTACCTTTTTTATTGCATCGGCGGAATAATCTGTAAAATCATTTGATGAGAAAATAAAATTTTGGCCAGGTCTGGCAGAAAAACGCCATTTTATTTCAGCATTATTATCAACTGTGTTAATATACGTACAAACTATTGGGTTGCCATTTGCCTCATAAACAGGGCCTAAAATGAAATCAATAATGCTATAGTCATAGGGTTTAAGCAATGAACTTGCATTGTGTACAACTTTAACCGATCTTGAATTCTTTATTGCTCCAGAGGTTCGATACTTCCTTGAAATATCGGCATTCCATTCCTGGTTACGCACAACAACTTTTTGATCATCCTTAAAAAACGTATAACACAACCAATTATCAGCAGTTCTGTCTTCATGTAATTCGACAGTAGTAATATCTCCAGGATAGTTTGTTGCATTAACCTTACTTATATTTGAGTTTTTTACTTTCAAAACGCCATTATTTTGACAGGTTACATTAATTTGTAGGTGTCCGCCTTGGACATAACAGCCGTTAAAATTACAGGTAAGTAATTCCGGCAAACCGACATTAAGTAAACATCTGTTCTCAACCCTATCTACAGCGGCAACTACAGCTTCTACAAATAAACTTCTATTTTGATATTTTTTTAATAAGATTTCTATTTCATCCCAGTTTTTATTAAAGAATGATTCTACCCTGTTCAGATACGGATCCTTATAACCAATCAAAGCAGAGTCAGAATTATGATCAACTGTGACGATAGAAAAATACCTGGGATCCATTCCATATTGACGATAACCATTTTCCACATTGATTGTGGTCCGATTTTTAATGACAGAAAACGCTTTCATCCTAAGATTAGGTGTTGTGGTATTCAATTGTAAATCGTTGATTAAGCTATAAAGATTCCTAGCGATTTTATTATCATTAGTTTGATAGTATAGACTAATTCCATAAGTTATTCGGAGTATCTCATTCTCAAGTTCGTATCTGCCCATCTCTTTGCTTAAAACAGTACGGGGGTTCTGCATTCTATTACCTATTCCCGAATCTGCCTTATTCTCCAGAGCCTTATACTTAAACAATAACTTCAGAGTACTTTTCAACACATATAGACGTATCCAGTCATTTTCCGGAATCAGCAGCACTCCGTTTTCATCGGTACGAAACAATTTCTTTAAAAGATGTGTCCTAAAAATGTCCGGCCCAATCTCTATTATTGTAGATACAATCGTCTCCTGTAAATCACGGCAATTTTTAATTACATCCTCATCAATAAGCTCAATTAATCTGAGTCGGATATACCTGTCGATTAATAGCCTTTGACCATCTTCCATTTCCTCAAGGTTTTTTCGGATATCATCAGAATAATTATTTAAAAACTGACTTCTGATATCAGGCTGTTCTCTTTTTAATGTACTAATTCTCTCTACCATATAAACAAGCCTTGGAATATTTTCCATTGTAACATTGTCAATACTAAGCCAGTCTGTTACATTTAAATCTCTTCTGGTAATGAGATAATTTCTGTGTCCGACTTTGTGATTATTTCGCCAATCAATTTCTCCCTTGTAATAATCAACAAGTGAATCAAATACTGAATAATCATCCATTAAAAATCGGACTATCAACATATTAAAAATTACTTCGAGAGGATAAAATTTCGTGTCGCAACACTCAGGTAAATATTTATACGACTCCGAAAGTATAGGTATTAGCTCCCACCACCGTTTGGTATAATCATAACTATGATAATCCCACATTGCACTGAGTACCCAAGACGACAATACGGTAGGAAGAACTCTTACAGAAAACCAGGAATCACCTGCAATACGGTACCCACTTTCCCAACTATCATCACTTTGTTTGGGTATAAGTGAAATGAAATTGTCTGGTGTAATTTTATCAAAAACACCAACGCCAGCCATAATAATTTGCTCTAAACTAAAAACAGAAAGACCGGTGGCGGGAAAGGATAATTTAACAGGTGCATTTTGCACATCTTCAGGAATGCCACATTCCTCATCTTCAGTTTTTAGAAAGCCTCTCATCCAAGTTCCCAATTGAGCATTGTTCCCATGCAGTGAATGAAATACATGGGCAATAAATAAAAGTATGTTTTTATTGTTATCATTGCCCCCGTAGCTTTTAAGAATTTTAACACCAAGATAAGAAGAAAATGTCTGCCTTATAACTGCGACAATATACCCATCTACCATTCGCCCTTTTTTAGCTAAATTCCTCGGATAAAGAACACTTTTTCTATTGACACCATTGTCATTTTGATCTGCTATGTTATAATGTATCCAAGGAGAGTATAATAATTTTTTAAGACCAGATGGTATTCTTAATAACTTTCTATGTTGGATGTCAAGAGTTAATTTCCCGATAGAATAATTTCTTATTTGTTGTGATTTCATTCGACAAATATGTAAACATTTAAACCTGTTTGCAATATCATTGCTATAATTATTTCCATTTTCGATCTCAAGTGTAAACGTATATTCATCTCTTGTAATAATGGGTACCCACAATTCAGATAAGCTCTCAAAGGCTTTTTCGGGAGACAACAATACAGCAGACTCCCAAAGAATGAGCTGCCAGAACGTTGCTTCCAAAGCAGTTCGTATATACTTCTCATTGTTTTGTATTTCAAACCGTTTTATTACGGGAAACCAGCCATTATCATTCCTACTGCCCCTCAATACCGGAAGCTTTCTTAGTTCCTCCGCCTCAAGAAGCAATTTTTCGGCTACCATAGTTTTTCCATCAACAGACTTAAGGTCTTCTATATCAAATAACTGCTTTACATACAGTCCCAAAAGATCAGGTTCAAGGTTCAGGTACCCAATCAGTCCCTTTCTAAGAAGATTGGCAAAGTTCAATCCCGACGTTGGGAAATATTTCACAACCGCTGTCGCTCGTATAATTGAAAATCGGCCGTAGGCCCCCTTACCCGCCTCTCTGATAGTTTTATTGAACAGAGGCCCGATTTTATTGTTTTTTAATTTGGAGTTTAAGAAAACAATAAAAGAAGAATCGTTTTTTGCTTTATACTCGATAATACTCAGTAAGACTCCTATACCGGCATGTTCAACAATGTCGATATAGGGTGTGTCAGATGACACCGAGCAGATGTTTTCTGTAGCAGGTTCTATACAATCAATAATTTTATTGTAGCAGATTTCAGACTCACTCCGCTGCACTTCAAAGTAGCTCAATAGTTCCCGGTATGATTTCTGTAGCTTTGATGGAATGGTTTTTATTATACTGGCAAAGTAACCGGAAACCTGGGTTTTATTGTTTTTTGCAAAAGCACTCATCCTGTCGATGGAATCTAGTACATATGGTAGAGCGTAAAGTCTGCTCCATTTATCGGCATAGGTAAGTTGCTCAACAGCAATACTCCATAACCGTTCATCAGTATCATTTCCCGACAAAGTATCCAGTATCATCAGATAATTTCTTGTACGCCCGGGGGTAAATTTCATACAACAACAGAAGTACCAGTTAGCAAGCATGATGTTTTTCCTTTTTATCTGACATTCCCAATTTTCGTCCATGTCTCAAAAAAACAATATCATCTTCAGGATAGTTAATTTCATTCTTTTTACTAATCAATCCGAATATTGACCGTTCAGGACCAGAAAAAGATAACAGACGTTCAACATGAGAAACTATTGGCGGCGCCTGAAGAAAAGGCTGCCATGTTGTGTCGTCACTAAGATCCGTTTTACACTTCTCCCATATACTTGGCACTATATCTATATCTTTTCCTGCCTGTACCAGACATTTAATCAACCGGTTACATTTTTCCTGTGGAATATTTCTATTACCCTGAAGATACTTCAGCAAATTACTTGTATCCTCCGACAGCATATTTGCATCTGCCATTTTTTGTAATTCCGGCAACCCTATCCACTTCTCCCTATATCCTTTGATCAAGGCTGTTTGCATATCAGAACCGACACCCAGTTCTTGAACAAACCCGTATAAATCTTCCGGAAAATAAACCACGATTAAGTAAAGCATCTCTTCAAATATACCGGCCTTGTCCGGCTCATTTTCAGCAATTGTCATTATATCATTTGCTACTGCTTTTATTTCCGGTATTCCTGCGCCATTCTTTACTGCTGTATTACCACGATGTTCTCTAATTAAATCATATAAGATCGGTATTTTCGCTTTAACATCATTACTCTGACTTTCAGGTAATTCTCGATGTCGTTCTTTAAACCAACGAACTATTTCAACACCAAAATCTGTTTTGATTATATTTTGAGGATCCTCAGAAAACAAATCATCAAAAGCATTTTTTGTCTGGAGCGGGCCCCTATTCTTGAAACGGAGTGAACTGGGAATCTCCCATCTGTTTATCGGCAAACTTATTTTTTTATCTTTTAAGTCTGTGGTTAAGCTGCTAAACATTTCGTTTCTTAACGCGATGTGTTTTGAACCGGTAAAGGAAACGATAATGCGGCCGTTTATTTCTTGTACTTTAGATGCGAGTTGTTTACACCAGCTAACTCCAGCAGATTTACCACTTTCACTGTCGACATTAAGAACCAGCCCGATTGACGGCTCACCGTCATTATGTATTGTTGCCAGAAGAGACGACCTGTCATCACCATTGGCGATACATTCCGAAATACCAGCAATAGTAAAAGGGCCGTTTGGTTTTTTCCCCGGCATATCAATTTGAAACCATATTCGCGGGGTCAGGTTTAAAACCGACCTTTTTTCGAAATTTAGCAGTGTGTCGGTTAAAGCCGTCTCTGCACGTGTCACAATAGTGTAAATACACTCGCCACACTCATTCGCAACCAGATCAATGGCCCCGTAACGTTCAAGGCCAAGAACTATCCCCGCATCCATAAAATTTTCTTCAAAACGATCATCTTCATGAACCAAATTGATAGGAACTGACGTGGGTACAGTGGGTACATCAAGGGATAATCGTTTCGAAAGATACTTACAGTAAAGTGCTAACAACTGATGTGAAAAAAAAGATACTGCACTATTTCTAATAGTATGGTGCTCATTCCTTCGATTAATTGAAAAACTAATAGTATTTCCGATCTCAATTCTGTCCCTTACTAAGATTTCTTCCAAAGGTTTGCCGACCGGCTGATTATTCCTGTTATTGTTACCAGGGTCACCATCAGCTTGATTTAGTGGAAATCTAAAAGAAGGAAAAGATCTTACCGTAACGTCGTTATCTATATCACACGGTTTTACAAAAAAAAGAACTACTGAATTGGCTTTTTCTTTATAATATCCAGGCGCAATTTCGACATGGTTGAACATAAAATTATTAGTTGTAATATCATATTGCTTACTTATTACAACAGGTTTTTTTTTATCTCTTATATTTGTATTAAAAGTATCTCTTCTTATCCTGAATGCTATATCTCTTATAAACTCCTCCATCCCACTTTTTTCGCCGGTTGATTGAAGAAATTTTTTGTCATCTGAGTTCTTCAAACCAATATATTCTGGAGGCCAATCAAGAATGTCTTCCTTAATGCCCAGGATGATTACTCCTCCAAAAAGATTTGCCATTGCACACGAAGGTTTAACAATTATGGTCCATAACCAGCCATGGTCATTGTTGCCCTCACCCAACCTACCATTTTCATCTCTAAGTGCCGCTTTGAATTCAAGCCAGGGTAACTCTTTGCCTCCAGGAGAAAGATCAACAAGAGGTTTGATATCACCCCCGCTCAAAATGAGGATTTGCTTTGCCAGTTCATATCCGTTAGTTATCTTCATACATTGCCCTATGTTTGGATCTGTAATGCCAGTCAAGTTACTTTACAAGGATACTAATGAACAAAGTGTCACCAGTATTGCACATGGAATATGTTGAATTTGTCTCAGCTAATCGTTTGGTGAAATAGTATAGAGATTATTTGAAACACAGGCAGGTAGGATTTAAAATACTAGGCCAGCTAGTTGTGAAAACATTTTTACTAACAAGACCTCAGACATTACAAAAAACATCCCTTAATGGGACATGCGATAAAACGGCACCACACACTGATAAAGCTACATGTCGATATTGATCCCTGCCCTATACTCTGTATCACTTTCAATATCCACCTCTATATCCAGATACGACGTAACTTCAATTTCGAAATTGCTTCCCGAATAATTACATCCGTTAATTGACACCGACCGAATGGTAAGCTCTTCTTCTTCTCTGGAGAAATGAGCTAAGCCGCTGATTTTTCCCTCTTGAATAGAGAATGACATTCGAAGAACAGTGTCCGGATCAAAGTAGAATGGCAATTCAATCTTCGCGCTGTTTTCCTGGAGCAGCACATCATCATATAACGGGCTGCGTAACGAAGCGAGTGCTGGTGTTAAAAGCGGAGCTTGAATTACCGAAATAAGTTCACCTGTCACCTCTTGCAGATTATCAATTGCCTTACCGATTGCTTTGGTGAGGCGGATGACAAATTCGGGGACATAGACCTTCTTACCATAGCTGTCAACATATGCCTTAAGGCGATTAGAAACAGCGGCAATCATTTCTTCTGAAAGAGGTTCAGATGCATATTCGAATTGTGCAATGTTGTCAATGAAGGTTCTTCCACTTCCAGTGCTGAATAGTAAGGAAACAGCTTTATGGTCAGAAGGTTCCATCTTTGAAGGTGATAGTTTAAGTAATTTAACCGCAGTTTCTTCAGACAGAGCAGAGTCATCATGTGCCGGAAAGAGAATATGCTGAGCTATAGAAAATGCTGTATCCGCACATGTTTCACACTTTTCAAGATGACGGTTAACCTGTTCTGTTATAGACGGTTCAAGGTTGGTTAATCCGGCATATAATTGTAGTACAGTGAGACAATTATCCATATTTTCTTCCTAATAGTTTACAAGCGTTATATTTGGCTTTTTTAATTAAATTGCGGACAAGTTGAACCTCATCCTTCGTATTCATTGGTAAATCAAACAGATCTGCGATATCGCCTTCTCTTACTGTATAGACGTCCTCATCGATAGATCTTTCTATTAATTTATTTTTTAGGCTCTTCAAACGTATCTCAAAGTTGTCCGGAAGCGAAATAATTCCATCGGGGCCATCAACATTTTGGAAATGACGGGCTTCAAATCGATAGTGATTAAGGGAAAGGGCCATGAATAGAAATTGCTTATCAGTATCGGAAAAATTGTTTTCACGAAGTAGGCCTTGGTAGAAATCCTCACTGCTTTCATCCCCAATTTTTATCGAGTCGGCTACGCTCTCATTTTCAACAAATATGCTATCGTTTTCGGATGATAATTCTTCTTCTATTTCAGTGTCATTGTCCTTTTTTATTTTACCATTATCAACTATATCAATCGGTACGGTATCTATAGTTCCATTATGTATAGTTCTGAGCCGGTCCCTGAAATCACTAAAAGCTCGGCGGAGTGCTATTCCTCCTATAAGAATCCAAGTAATCTCTTTAACATCCAATTTTCCCCTATTTAAAATCAAATCCGTAAAAATAGAGAACCTTTTTTCAATAAGATAAATACAAAATTCATGTATAACATCTCCATCCTCTTTCTTGAGCTCCCGTTTAATTGGTTCAAGTAAGTACCGGTTTATCTTGCATACAATAGTAATTGGTTCAAAAAAGCAGAAAACTATATCCGCACGAGCTTTCAGATCGCCTTGAACACCTAGTTGCGCAAGTCGTTCAAGAGGTAAATCAGTATACAATGTCTTTTTAGGCATGCTTTTCCCTACCGATATTTATAGATATAAAAAGAACGGCGCAAACTGCCTGGGTTGCCACCCTGATTTATATAAATTAATTACTGTCAGATGATATGATTTCAAAATATTCGATGTTTTTAATAAATTTTCATAAAATTCCTTAAAAAAACGAATACTATCATTACCTAAAATTTTACGGGACAGGGCAATCACACAACCTACTCCCATAGACAGTAATGTGTAAACATGGCCGGATGGTTCACGTGGGTGCTGTCCACCAGACACACTGCTTTCGCATGCTCCAAGTACTATTAACCGTGCGTTGCATTCGCCATTAATAAGGATATCTGCTGGAGTTATGTAATTGTTATCATCACACTCAAGCAGAGATGTGAAAAAATCATACTTAAAAAACTTATTATGAGCAGCAATATGTACTATTGAATCTTTCTTTAGCGATGATATAAGTTCTTCTTTAATCAACCTTTTATTCACAGTGCTTTTTTTTCCATCCACAATTTTCGATATAGCTTCCATTTCACTGATAAATCGGGTGCCATCATCACGATCTGTCTGGGAGAAGAAATAAAAGTCATAAGGTAACTTTTTTTTCTGATTTTTAATTGTCATCGCAAGAGCATGAAGTGAAAACCGGTAAGAAATTGGGAGCAGGCAACCTGCAGGTTTGCCATTTACCATACTGGCCTGAAAATGAACATCCTGCCAGGACAAGTCTGTTATTATAGTAAGTTTATCGATACCCTCACATAATTGCAGTACCGGTTTCATGATTTTTTCACCAAGAGAGTCTAAAGCTTGAGAAGAAAGTTTGCTGACACTTTCAATTGAGAATGGTGAAACTGTGAAAAATGTTGCATTTTTTCGAGTAAGCAGATAAATGACGGCACAATGGTTTTTTAACGTAGGAATCAGCAATGCAGCGGAAGGATACTGATTGAAATAGATTCTTATATCTTTTAATAAATCGTCTACAGTGAGTCGGACTGTTTTCTTTCCATCAGCCTGAATACACTCAATTTCATCATACAATGTTTTTGCTGCTTGTAAAAGTTCATTTTTTCTGAATGTTGCACCGGACCTGAACGATGCCATCGCTTCATTATAGTGGGTAAAAGATTCGGTTTTTTTAAGTAATGAGGTGGAGATTTCATCTCTCATAAAAATCATATCATTTGAAGTTCTCGCTCCAGCCATCTGATGAAAAGCAACAGCATCACGAATCCGTCCACTATTTCTGCAGATGTCCTCAAGCAGCAGGAAACACTCCTGTTGTGATTGCATATAGGCACGTCGATTGGCAGGTGTACCTATTTGAGTTCTGGCACGCTCAATTATTTTTATGCACAATTTTCCATACTTTAAGGCTTTGTCAACAATACCCAACCAGGCGTATAGCTCCGCGATACTAAAGTAAAAACTACTGTCGCGCTGAAAAGCACTCCCTAAAAGGATTATTGAATCATCCAGTAATTTAGTAACCCGTTCGGTTTGGTTCATCACTCGGTATGACCGTGCACTCTCAATCGTTCCGTAAATTCGGGATTTAAGAGATACTGCAGGATCCCGCAAGTTGCGGCTTAAAAGCTTGAGTGCTTTCTTAGGTTCACCCATTCTGTTATAACAAAGTGCAAGCTGGTTACGCATGATCCCGATACCACGTTTATCTTTAAACCTAATACTGATTCGAAGGTCCTTTTCGAAATACTCCACGGCTTTGGTGAGCGAATAGGCAAAGCACCGGTGATCAGCATACAATCTTCCCATTTCCCCATAAGTATGAGCCAGTTCTTCCTGGTATAATCTGGTGTTTGGAAGTGAAACAAGAATTTCAATAGCTTTGTTAAAAAAAACCAGGGCTTTTTTATCATCAATTACATTTTTTCGTTCCTGTAACACTACACCACGTTTGGTAAAAACCCTTGCATGTAACAACTTTCGTTCATATTTGTTAGTAATACCAGCAAGTAGTGATTCAGCATTTGCTAACTTGTCGAGTGCAGTAAGGTATCTGCATTCCTGGTGATACACCTTTGCCTGAAAAATTAAATATCTGATTTGTTCAATGGTGGGGGAATTTAGAAAATCTTCGTCAACTACCTTGAACATCTCGTGAATCCGGCCATAATGCATTTGCTCAAAAAAAGCATCCATCTTTAATAGCAAGGCTTGAAACCGAAATGCGCCGCCTTGAGCAACGAGGCGATCTACTATAGTTATTACACGTTGATAGCGTGCACCTGTTAGGTGGGAACGGATTTTATCTATTTCGGAAGGGTTATCAAGTGGCTTCATAGCTTTTATATTTTGTCCCTTTTCACTATCAAGATAGGGCCATTCTAGTTTAAGTATGGAAGCACTTGTTTAAAGTCTCGTATGCTTTGTTGTCAGTTAAGAACATTATCTTCAGGGCACCATGCCTATGATTTCTGAACCCTCTTGCTTTTCTGATTATTCCTTTTATTACACCAT
>JBNLDC010000075.1:0-58305 GCA_050304135.1 Chitinispirillaceae bacterium
GCACCTAATGCCGCAGCGAAACCTGCACCTAAGGCCGCAGCGAAACCTGCACCTAAGGCCGCAGCGAAACCTGCACCTAAGGCCGCAGCGAAACCCGCACCTAAGGCCGCAGTGAAACCCGCACCTAAGGCCGCAGCGAAACCCGCACCTAAGGCCGCAGTGAAACCCGCACCTAAGGCCGCAGCGAAACCCGCACCTAAGGCAGAAGCGAAACCTGCTCCTAAGGCAGAAGCGAAACCTGCGCCTAAGGCAGAAGCGAAACCTGCTCCTAAGGCAGAAGCGAAACCTGCTCCTAAGGCAGAAGCGAAACCTGCTCCTAAGGCAGAAGCGAAACCTGCTCCTAAGGCAGAAGCGAAACCTGCTCCTAAGGCAGAAGCGAAACCCGCACCTAAGGCCGCAGCGAAACCCGCACCTAAGGCAGAAGCTCCAAAAAAGTAAGTACTTCAGTAGTTAATGGGAAATATTGAGGCACTCGAAAGAGTGCCTTTTTTTGTGTGTGCGCCCGGAAGGGTGCATCGTTATAATGTGTTTGGGGATGATTGTTCCCGAACCCCGAAGGGAAAGTGTTAGAGGAACGGAAAATGTGGTCCTCGTAATGGGAACCTGAAGTATACCGTTGCCGGCCACCGACTAACCGTGAGTGTCGGTGCGGTCTCTGCTGTGCATAATAAAGCGATGATCTTTTCGTCTGAAAAAATCCCCCCCCTATTGTGAACAGTAGCCTGATAAAAATAGTAGTTGTTTCAGCGGAAGCTCAGGCACGGTTGGCTTCTTTTTGTGCGGAACTGCTATTGCCATGCCTGTATGAGCAAACTCAAAACAGTTTTATTCAGGGCAAGAATTGCTATCTCCTGATAGTGCTGAAAGGAGAAGTGTAGAGTGTCAGAGGCCTTTTCTGAGGATACTCGACTGCCGGTAATCGGGTGAGAGTATCAGTCCCCAGTTGTCGAAGTCGTAGCCGATCGATAACGTAAACCGGTGGCCGCCGAAACCCTTTGTTGGGGCAGGGCTGTCTGCTCCGTAATCCCACCGCACCTTGATATCAAACGGGTAGGTATTGAAGGATATAGCTTCGATACGCAGTTCCAGTCCATACGCAAGGAGCCAGTCTTCACGGTCGAAATTGAAGAGGTCCATTGGATCGTCCCACCCTGCTCCAAAGCTCAGATCGCAGGCTCCATATACCCGTTCAAAATAGAGAAATCCAAGCTTTTTATCGATCAGCTTCGGCGAGAGCGGGAACCGGTAGGAAAGTTCGCCGTTGATGACGGACCTTCCGGTCACGACAAGAGTATCGAACTCCCGATCTCTGGTGGTATCTGTGCCACGAAAGTAGTAGGAGTATCCGGGAACCCATGCACCGGGAAGGTAATAGGATGGAAATGCGGTATCCTGCTTGAGTACTTTAAGCCAAGTGCCCTGTATGTCGGTATGAAGCGCATGACGTTTTGACCAGGGAACTCCGATTCCCATCTTCGCATGTCCCGATACCTGATGAAACACGTAGTCGTTGAACCGTTCGTTTCCGCTTGCATCGAAACTGTTCTCTTCCTTGAGGGCGAATTGTTTCCATAAATCATACTGCAGCTTCGCAATCAGACCGCGGGGTGAGATATATCGGGTCGGCTCAATGACGGTTGTCGCAAAGGTACTCATCATACCGATGCGATACCCTTTACTGAGAGTGTAAGGATAGGGACCAAAACTGGGATAAATCTCCCGCAAAGATAGTGTCACATCGTATCGGTTCATACCGCCTATCATATGAACTGCAAGTTGGTTTTTCGGCATACTGCCGAGTTCGTAGTCCCCGTCTATGTAGTGTGAAATCTGCAGATTGAAATTCTGAAGGTCCAATCGGTAGGGAAGTGTCTGCATGGTGTCTTCGGTTTCATTGAAAAAGCGGTCTTTTCCAGCAATGCCACGCAACAGGTATTCTCCGGAGACTGTCAGAGGTAACATCCGGGTACTGCCGAAAATACCGAGATCATAATTAGTGCCGATATCAATTCCGCGATCATCAAAATTGATAAACTTAAACAGGTACTTAGGGTCAAGGAAAAAATAGCCACCCAACTCATTTCCCAGATTTGACAGGGTCAGCGGATCGAACACATTGAAGATCGTACCGATTTTAAATGTGCTCACTCCCTGGTTGACATCGTTGTCGGCAGAGACCACCTGCTCGGTAAGCAGAGTCGGCACAAGGAGCCCCTGCCGGGGCAGGTAACTGTACGGACGTTTCTCGCTAAGGGGTACATGGTAGGAAATATGTTCCTGTGGTGACCGTTGCACCAGAGCGGATGCCGCCGTCGTATCCGAGAGTGATTTCAACGAGTCAAGAAGGTAAATGCCGTAACCGTTGCCGTCGTATCCGGCGTAGACCATACGGTTACCGTTCGGAGAAATCGATGGAGCGAAGGCACCACCGGTCACGTTGGTGATGCGCTCCAGTTTCCCGGTTGCGAATGCGTAACGGTAGATATTGAAGATGCCGGTGCGGTCCGATGAAAAATAGAGATACTTTCCATCCGGGCTGTAGGCGGGATCCCGCTCATCGCTGCGGGTATCGCAGAGGGTGCTGCAGATACCACTGGCTGTATCATAAATTCCGATTTTCCGGTCATGGCGGTCAAAATAGGAGAATGCGATCTGTTTTCCGTCTGGTGACCAGTCAATTGAATAAATAAACCCTATTTCGAACTCCGGTTTGTTTTTCGGCGGGTATACCAGATTGAAATGGTTGCCGGCGGTATCCACCAGGGCAAGGTAGAATTTATCGGCGTCCCGTTTTGCACAGGCAAGCCGGTTGCCGTCGGGTGAAAATGCCGCATTGAAAATACTTTTCTGTATCGTCAATTGTTTCTCTGTTTTTTTCGGGAACAACGAGAACTTTTTTTTGTCGGGAGGAATCGTGTCGACAAAGAGATCACTGGTAACGAGACCGCCCCTTCTGGCGGGTATTACCGATTTTTTTGAGTGCGGACTGGTATAACAGAGTCGTCCGGAGGTTGGATGCAGATCATAGAACCCGCGGATTGCGGCTACGGATTTGATCCGCTCTTTCTGGCTTACTGTATCACTCAATTCGTATGTATAAAGACGTTTGAAGCCGTAATCATTTTTGCCGTTAGAGAGAAAATAAACCTTGCTGCCGTCACCGGAGAACCGGGGCCAGAAATTCTCGTAGCCGTCACGGTTGATCTTTTTCCCATAAACCTGGGTTCCAATGCTGTCAAGCTGCTGCTTGTACTTGGTTAGGAGATACTCCGACCATTCCCGGTAAAATTTCCGTGCCGATTTACCGAACACCGCCTTCATTGCACCGTCAAAATCCAGACGAAGGACTTTATCGCTCTCCCGCAGCAGGGCAATCAGTTTGCGTTCACCATATGTTTCAACGATGTATTTGACCATCGAAAAACCCTGGTTATAGGTTTTTTCGAAATCGTTGCCTTTCCCGGAGAATACCTGCATGTGATCCCATGAAATAAGCTTCCCGGAAAGCGAGAGTGAACGGAGAATCATGTCGCGGTGGGAATCCCAGCTGTCGCTGCCGTGAACGGAACTCGAATACTGAGCGATTCCTTCGGTAAACCAGTGGGGAAGAATATCACCCGCCACTGACTGGAATGCCTCGGTTCGTCGCGGTTCATTGGGGTGTGAAAAGTAACCCAGACGCAGCTCCGGTATGAATGAAGGGAATTTGAGTCCCGTCTGGATTGAAACTATATGGGCATATTCATGGGTAATGACATCTTCGAACCAGTCGTGGCTTCCCCGCAGGTTGAAATCAAAATCATGGGTCCAGATCGTAATGGTGTTGGTATTGGCGAAGGCCCAGCCGTTGCTGATATCTCCGTCAATTACCACAAAGTCGGTTTTGTCCGGGAGAACGAACCCGTAGGTGTCGGAATAAATACTGTAGAGCTTTTCACACTGCGCTGCCACACGCGGGATCAGGTGCTCAAGGCCTTCGTGATAATGGATCCGGAAATGGTCGGTTTCAGAGGTGTAGAATTTCAGGCCGAATGCGTTGTATTTCGCAGCATGAAGCACACCGGCGGAAGACAATAAAATACCACAGAGAACAACTCGGAACAATCGATGCATCAAAACCCCGTTATCGTATGACTGCCATTTTCCAGTACGTGTGCTCTTTTTTTCCTTTAATAGTCGCTTCCAGCCGGCAACGGTACACGCCCGGTCCGAAGCCATTCAGGGGAACCGTATGCAGGTTCCAGTCAGGAAAACTGCCGGTCAGATTACGGGGAGGTGGTCCCATTGTTGTGTGTTTATAGACTTCAAAACCGGTGTAACTGAAAATTACCAGGCGAACGTTGGTAGCCGGAGCACTGAATTTGTATTTGAACGTGACCTCCCGGGCTCCGCGTACCGGATTGGGAAAACTTAACAAGGTAATCGGTTTGTTTTCATTGACTGAAACGGGAGGGGCACTTCCCCCGAAGGCAAACGGGCGTCCGCCACTGTAGCCGGTCTGAGGCCAGAAGAGGGTATCCGGAAGCAGCGAACCGTCCGGTTCCCACCGGTAGACCCATCCGGAGGCGCTCACGGCAACCAGATCGGGTATGGAGTCGTTGTCCATGTACCCGACAAGCGGCGAGGTTATGAGTGCGGAACCGGTGGTGAGCGGCCAGTAGGACTGCAGTGCAGAGGCGATTATAGACGTCGGACGGCTCGCATTGCGGTCAACCGCATCAAGGAAACCGCCCGGAATGACATACGGAGGAATGATGGAGTCGGAAAGGTCAAGAAGGGTATCCATTTCGAGTGCGGTAAGATCAGTAATGCTGTCGATCGCTCCGGTTGGCTGATTGAACCAGATGGTGCCGTTTTTCCGGTCGGCACGGGTGATTTTCGTGTACCGGTAGGTAAGGTTTTCACCGGTAATCGACGAAAAGAGAATCAGCGGGTCGCGGTTTTTGCCGGTTACCACCGCAGGTGACGAGACCACGCTGCCGCGCTGATACCAGTGGGAGAACCTTTTGTCAAGAAATGCCGGCCATTTGCTTTTCAGTGCTCCCTTGTAGTTGAACGCGTAAAGTCCGTTGGTCCCGCCGATGACGATATCCAGATACCCGTCGGCATCGATATCGGCCAGCGCCGGGGGTGCGGTATTCTCAGGGTAGCGACTGCGGTTTTCGGTGGTATCGATACGGTAGTACGATGGCCAGTCATCAGGTTTTTCGGTCCATCCCGGAGCGAGCATGAGGGCACGCGTATAGACCCAGATTCCGTGTCTGCTGTCGGAAACGACAATCTCGCTCGTGCTGTCATCGGCGCGGTCGAGATCACCGGTAACCAGAGAAAAGGGAGCGATCGCCGCTTTCGGCAGAGATACGGTCGAGTCGGCGCCTTCCGTTTCGTTCACAAGAGAGATCGTACCATCGTTCTGTACGGCGGCAATGGTGCTGCCGTCACCCTCCCGAAGTGCCGCCAGCGCGCAAACGGGGCTTGCGGAGGCGAGCTTTATGGTGCCGGAGGTGTCGTCCATGGTGCCGAATATTACCCGGCCGTTATCACAGCCAACCGCCCAACTGCTGTCTCGGAAATTACATACATAGGTTGAAGGACGGTGGGGCAGTGAAAGCGACGTTCGTGACGGGGCCGACGAATCAGGGTTGTCGCTGAACAGGTAGATCCTGCGCTCCGCGGAGGGAACGAAAACGGTTCCGTTTATCGCCGAGGGCATAGCGACGACACCGGGAACGGAATCGAAAAAGAATACCGTATCTGCCGCGTCGATCGTATCGCCGCGCAGGTCGATACGGTCAATCGGAACCGGTCGGGAATTGTAGGACTCTGCTGCTCCTGCCGGAAATAATGATACTCTTCCGGTGGTGCTCAGAAGAAACAGTTCTTTTCCTGTTTCCGATTTGTCGATGTCGACGAACAGCGGGTCAAAATACTGTTCCGGTACGGTACGGCGGGGCCACCCCGGTGACAGAAAATCCCACTCCGCCGTGATTTTAAAAAGAGAATCGGAAAAATTGGCGACATAGTGATACCCGTCGTTTTTGGCAAGAACGTTCTTTTCAATCTGCGAGGTTCCCCCTGCAGGCGTTATCGCGATGTTCAGATAGGTATGTCCGCCATCGTTGGCCCGGGTCGACGGTCGGGTGGTCGGACCGAATCCGGAAACTTTTTGTATGCCGGATTTTTCTTCAATTGAGGTCCAGTGAGGAAAGACATCCTCCGCACCTCCGTAATCGAAGGCCGCCTGATAGAAAATGTCCTGAAACATGACGCCGAGGTCGGTAATACCGTCGGCTTCAACGAGTCGTACTCCACGGTACAGTGAATCAGCATTGACCGCGTTGTAGGGGAGGTGATCACGGATAATGTATTCGTCAACGTGCCAGACGAGCACTCCGGAGGCGGGAAGGCCGATATCATTATTGCGCACCCGTAAGATAACGTTGGAGTTGTTTTTCCCGGAGCTTGAGAGAACATTTTTCTCGATGTTGGTGGTAAAGGGATAGTTCGCGATAACGACGGAATCGGTTTCTGTGGTGTCGTAATTGAACAGTTCACGGTTACCGGTCAGGTTACGCTGCCGGTTTTCTATAAGGTAATACTCATGGTCGTTGATGGGAACCAGCAGAATGGTCGTGTCGGTAACTGCTGAAAAATTACCGGTGGTATCACGGTCGAGTACCGAGGTGAGCGCTTTAACCTGGTAGGTGTTTTTCTCTCCAAGGGTAGCGGTGTACACCTTGTCCCATCCCATAAAAGCACGGACCCAGGCACTCGGGTAGGGAGGTATAAATCCTTTTGACGCGGAATATCCGGCAAAATCCATAATACAGAAAGCTCCGACACCCGAAATACCGCTTGAGGTCGAGAAAAGGTCGGGAATACCGAGTTGTCGGGCCACCTGATTGACGATAATTCCCTGAATACCCCAGTTGAGCCCATCCTGATTGGATGTTTCCGAGCACATCATGATTTCGTCGATTAAAAAATCACCGTTCGCTCCTGATACCCGGACTCCATCGTCCTCAAGACCAAGCGTGTCACGGAAGAATCCGAAAAAATCGCGGGTGATGAAAGCGTCAATCATGTCTGAGGGGGTATCCTGCCCCATTGCACCCTGATCTCCGCCGTCGGTCAGATACGATGCACCGGCATGAAAAATAAGAAACACGGTCTTGTGCCCGTTGCCGTCACGAATGGTGCCGTCGGTACTGTCGTAACGCAATGATGCAAAGGGAGACTTTTCTTTTACCGCGTCTGCTTTCTGGATGGCTTCTTTGACAAAAGTAATCAGCCCGATCGTCTTCCGTTCGTAATATTCGTCCCATGATTCCGCACGTCTTTTCCCACCCGGAGAATACTCCGGCATCGTTTTGTCGACAATGTATCCGGTCTGGTCGCTTCCGGAAGGATAGACCGAAAATTCAAGAGTGAGATTACCCCGTGAAACCTTGCTGAAATAGTTTTTTACTGATGCAAGTTGCCGGACAAAATACAGCGAGTCATGCGGCAGATCATCGAACCGGTATACCGTGTCTTCCGCGTACAAGCGGGCCTCGTCCCGATCTTGTCGGATTCCGAACTGCCCGTTTCCGGTGGTCAGCGAGGAAGCGTCGATGGCGAATTCCATCCGTATTGCAACTAAGTGAACGGTGTCGGGCTGATTCTTCTGAAACTGAATTGACCATTGGTGATCACGGGCGGTTTCAACGATATTTTTTGAGGAAACCCCCTTGAACAGATAGGGATGTACTCCCCGGGGACCGCCGATGACCGTTGCCTGTCGGGGACCGGAGAACGAAGAGGCGGCAAAGCAGAGTGTCGTGACGGCACAACAGATAATCGGATGTTTTAACAAAAGGGGCTCCTGGGCTTTTCTACATCGTTTCCCGGCGGGGAACTGGCTGCACCTGCCGGCTAAGGCTGAATAGAACGTTGGTACCTTGCTTAACGCAAAGTGATGTATGTCCGTCTGGCGCGCAGTTGACCATAGACACGGTAACCGGATATACTACACTGGTTTTTACGCGGACTGCACCCGCCCGCTCCCAATACATAACCACTAATGAGCGGGTATCCCGACCCTCATCCAGGTTCAACCGTTAAAGGTACCTGTCCGGCTTGCATGATACAGAATCCGGTACAATCAGAACAGGAAGGTGAACGCTGCACGCCATTGTCCGTCCCGGGCACCTGTTCCACCAGACTGCTTCGGGTCGAATTTCTTGACAACTCCTCTGAAAAACTCAGGAGGTGAATAGATGTACGACCAGTCAAAATTCATGGTGCTGTACCGTATGCCGATACCGAAGGTCCACTCGTAGCGCACACCAATATAATCAAAAAGAAATCCTGTCCGTGCAGCTACAAAATTGGCATACCAGTACTCCATGCCGATATTATAATTCACTTCCTGCAGTTCATATTTCCAGTCTTCGTCCTTGTCGTTGATCAGATCGGTCCAGAGTGCCTCGTAGAACTGGTCGGGATCGGAATCATCCCACCGGTTTTTAACCACTTCTTTATGCATGTCAAACAGGAATTTGAGATCGTGGATCGGGGTTTCCACGGCACGATACACCATACCCAACCGTAACGTGAAGGGGATCGGGTCCCGCGAGTTGCGGTCGATGTAGAAAATATGCGGTCCCATGTTCTGGAACATGAATCCGAGATCAAAATTATTAAACAGTAAATTGCGTTTCAGCAATGCGGCGTCAATAGCGAAGGTCTGTCCCACACCTTCACCGTTTTCTCCAAAACCCGGTGCGAGTGCGCTGACCACATATTTTGCATTGATACCGAGCGAGAAATCCTCCCGCACGGTAAGCCCGTAGGAAAGACCGAATACCCCTTCCCACGACCTGACTTCCTTTTCACTGCGTCCGAGGGCATCGAAAATCTCATTACGCCCCATATTGATGTAGTTGATGGCGAATCCGATGGTTCCCCAGTCCTGCGTGGGCCATACGAGAGCACTATACAGATGCCACAGTTCCGATAGCTTGAATGCGGGAAGCAGCGGTTCGAATACGATCGAAACCTGACGTTCGGCGTTGTCGTACTGATTGACCGCCCGTTCCGTGGCTACCCAGATATCCTTGTCGAAAGCTATCAGGTTGTTCACCCGCTCACCCTTAAGTGCGTTTTTGGAATGAAATGCTTTCCACTCGGGAGGCGTTTCCCGCGTGATGCCTTCTCCGGTGTGTTGTTTGCCGTCCGTATAACTTATTGCACCCTTGTCGGTTCCGACCCAGATGGCTTTCTCGTTCTGTTCCGCAAAGGAGGAGACAACACTGTTGGGAAACCGGTAGCGTTTCCATGAGGTACCGGTAAATACCGTAAGCCCGTCAGGTCCGCCGATCCAGAGACGGTCCTTGCTGTCCATGAAGAGAGCCCGTATGTCGGCGGAGAGCAACCCGTCGGTGGTATCGAAGAGCGTATGTTTGTTTTTGTCAATTTTCACGAGACCGGTGGCGGTACCAACGTAGAGTACTTCCGCTTTCCCGAAGGCGAGAGCTGCAATTGCACCGGAGAGCTGCTGCTGTGTGGAATCGCTCTGTAGCTTCCATTCGCCGTCTTTATAAATCGCGAGTCCGTTGTCGGTTCCCACGGCAAGCTCCCCGTACGGTCCGGTTGCAAGTGCGGTAATGGTATTGGACGGGAGACCTTCAAGCATCGAGTAGAACGACCAGCGGCTTTCGCTGTATCGCCAGAGCCCACGGCGTGTTCCGATCCACAGCCGGTCGGAATTATCAAGTGCAAGTGCCGTGATGCTGTCGGTCACCGCAATGGTAAACGGTATCTTGAGTTCGGTGAGGTTGTCAAATGATTTGTCTTCCATCTTAAGGAGCGGTACCAGTGTATCCGAAAGTTCATTGGCCCGGGAAGAATCTGCACCGGCTAAAATTCCGTATATGGTAGCAGCGGTAAGTTCATCCTCAGGAATCGCCAGCAGCTCACGGGCAATCGCACGGGAGAGTGAGTCGGCGGTGAGGGCATCAGTCTTCCTGAATGCTTTGTGGAGACGTGATCTGGCTGCGTCAAACCGTTTCATACCGATCCCGTTCTTAACACGGATTACCCATTCAGCCTTTTTAAGCAATGTTTTATCGTCGGTTTCAATAAACCGTTCGACAATACTCGACAGATCGTCGCCCTGTTCAATCAGATAGAAATCGAAATCTTCCCATAATTTCCCATTATAGCGCAGCAGTCCGGAACGAGTTCCTCCCCAAATAATGCTTTTAGCACCGAATTCCCGTTTCTTTTTAGCCGCCAGCACCGTTACCGCATCTTTGTTATCCAGAAGATGCACCTTCCAGGAGTTGGCAAGCGGGGATAGACCAAGACCTGCAGGGTTGAAGTAGGTGGCTGCTGCATCATCACTCAATCCGGTAAATGCTTCACCGGTACCGGTTGCACGTGCTCCCGGCGGGAAGGAGAGGGTGATCACCGCAGATTCTCCGACACCGGCGAAAACGGCGGTTCCACCGGAAATCAGACCGGCCAACAGAAGAGAAATCGCAAAGGTTGTCCGTCTGAATCGTAAACGTCGTATCATAGAAAAATACCTCATTAAAGAGCTGATTTTGCAATGGTCTGCCACTGCGGCAGTGGTGGAGGTTGCTGATTCCGAAACAGGGGAAGCATACCCAGTTCGGTTGTTTCCCGCAATTTTTCTTTGCCGTGATGGGGCAGCAGCCGGCAGGTACACCCGATATGCAGCGGAGGAATGATATCAGGATGTCTGAAGATCTCTTCCCGTGTCACGAATTTACCCCGGGATATATGGTTGCGGCACACCGGACAATCGACCGGCGAGTACTCGTAATAATAAAATTCGATTCCTTCAAGATCACCTTTTTCTATGGTTGAGATTGATTCTTCGATGTCATTGTTCCAGCGTTCCATCAAACGGGATTTATTCTCGTCTGAGAGTGCACTGCCATCATTATCTACGTTTTGCCCGGAAAGATATTTGACGATATCTTCCGCTGACGGTTTTTTCGCAAGGATACTCTCACGAGGGCTTTTTTTTACGATCGAATAGATGCCACTCGCATGAATCACCGGTGGTATTACAGGCTCATCACTCGTATGGCCCCGGTTCAATCCTGTTTTAATGGCGATAAGCATTAATATGATCAGAAGAATTATACTGATCAGTGCAAATGCCATAAGGTCCCTCCAGTAGGTGTGGGTGTGCGGTAGCGGGTTCGCAGTTGCTACATGTTTTTTACAATTTCGGCGCCGAATTGTGAACAGGAAACCGTTTCCGCATGCTCCATCAGCCGGGCAAAGTCGTAGGTGACCGTTTTGGCACCGATGGCTTTTTCGATACCGCGCATGACCGTGTCCGCCGCTTCAGTCCAGCCAAGGTAGCGAAGCATCATTTCACCGGAAAGGATGACCGACGACGGGTTCACCTTGTCCAGATTCGCGTATTTTGGTGCGGTTCCATGGGTTGCTTCGAAAATCGCATGCCCCGTCAGGTAGTTGATGTTTGCACCGGGAGCGATACCGATTCCTCCGACCTGTGCCGCCAGTGCATCGGAAATATAGTCGCCGTTGAGATTCATTGTGGCGATAACGTCAAATTCATTGGCACGGGTGAGTGCCTGCTGAAAAAAGATATCGGCAATGGCATCTTTAAGAAGGATCTGCCCCGGTTCCACGTTCCCGCTGCAGTCCGCCCACGGGATAATCTTCCCGGCGTACTCCTCCCGTGCGAGTTCATATCCCCAGGCTTGAAAGGCACCTTCAGTGAATTTCTGAATATTTCCTTTGTGGACCAGCGTCACGCTTTTGCGGTTGTTGGCGATGGCGTACTCGAATGCGGCACGGATGAGCCGCTTGGAGCCGGTTTCAGAGATCGGTTTAATGCCGATGCCACTGTCGGGGCGGATATTCCAACCGAATTCCTTTTCAAGAAAGGTGAGCAGTTTCGCGGTACCCTCGGTGTTGGCTTCAAGTTCTTTTCCGGAATAGACATCTTCGGTGTTCTCCCTGAATATCACCATGTTGATTTTTTCGGGGTTCTTTACAGGGGAGGGAACACCGGTGAAATAGCGTACCGGACGCAGGCATACATACAGATCGAGCAACTGCCGAAGTGCGACATTGAGCGACCTGATCCCGCCACCGACAGGGGTGGTGAGCGGACCTTTGATGCCGATGAGGTACTCTCTGAAAATAGCGACAGTCTCATCAGGAAGCCAGCTTCCGGTTTCATTGAACGCTTTTTCTCCGGCCAGTACCTCTTTCCAGGTGATTTTTCGTTTTCCACCGTAGGTTTTTTCAACCGCATGGTCGAATACATACCGGGAGGCGCGCCAGATATCCGGGCCGGTTCCATCACCGATGATGAAAGGAATTACAGGGTTGTCCGGTACCGAAAGCGTACCGTTGTTCATCGAAATTTTTTCGGCCATTGTTCACTCCTTGTAGAAACAGCCCTGTACCAGTATCGGCCACAGAAAAGATTGAAAAATACTATCATCAGTTGCATCTCCGACCCATGAATTTCAGGAATCCGGATAATTTAGTAAAAATACGTTCTATCCTGTTGGCGTTCAAGGGTATCTATTGACATATCCCGTATTACGAAAGTATCTTCAAATGATTCCGCGGGAGTAACTCAATGGTAGAGTGCAACCTTCCCAAGGTTGAGGTTGCGGGTTCGACTCCCGTCTCCCGCTGATTTCCCCTGTAAATGTCTCTCCCAAAATTTTTATCAGCTCAATTTCTCCGTAGTGTGCATGCTTTTTAACCGGTGCAGCGTCTGCCGTCGGATCCCTCTGTTCACCTTGTCTGTATCCGATACGTTCTTTATAAAGCAGCCGGTCTGGCTGCAGCAATTGTTCTTTACAAGGGTACGGTTGAGTACGGGTGCTGGCGGGGATTAGGCAGAGTCGGCGGTCTGCAAACTGGTACCCTGAACGGTGCGTTTTCAAAAAATACTGCCGGATATTCCTGGTATCAGGCAGTTGTTTCAGTTTCTTTTTTTCTGAAAAACTTTATCGCATCTTCAACAAGCGACATATCAACACAGGTATTCACGCAGGGACCATTCGGCCGGTCGTTGATGACTCCATAGACCGGAACCGGATGTACGTCCTGAATGCCGAAGGTGAGATCCCGTTCGCAGGCAACCGCGACAATGCCGCTCGGTCTGAATTGCACTACCCGGCGTCGCGCGAGGGTCCCGCCGTTAACCACTTCGATTTTCAGACCGTAGCGTTCTCCCATTGCAACCAGATCTCCCACCGGGCATCTTCCGCAACGGACGCAGTTGTTGATGTCGTTGGTGATTTTCCGGTTGCAGACATCAATTTGCAGGCAATGTGGAAGCAGTATGAGTATTCTTTCTCCCCGGATACGGTGTGATTGCGCCTTTGTCAGGGAGTTGTTGACTTTTACGAATGAGGTCCGCAGGCGGTTCCGGTCGAACCTGACGACCTGACTGAGTGTCGCCGCGATCGGAAAAAGCAGGCGTACGGTAATCGATTGTTTGTTATGCGGGTAGAGCAGATCCATTCCGGTGAGTGCGGTAGTGGTGATCAGAAAAAGACCGCTTGCCAGAACAAGAAAAAACAGCCCTAACAGTGTAATGGTGAGGGTATCGGTAAGCGGACTGATCGATACCAGTCTCGGGTGGATCAGGTAATAGATAAGCAGCTCCACTCCGGCAAGAATCAGCAGACTTGTCCAGCAGAATGCGAGAAACGGAAATTTTGTCCAGGCCGAGCGCCAGGCGGATTGAAAAAAATGCCGGTTTTCACTGCTTTGATTCACAGGAAAACCGGTGGCTTTAACAGCGGGTTCAGGCATTACTGGATATTTTCGATTCCGGTTACCTGGGGGATACGCTGTTTGAGAATCCGTTCAACCCCCATTTTGAGCGTCATTGCGGCACCGGGGCAGCCACTGCAGGCGCCACGGAGTTTTACCTTAACGATTCCATCTTCGGTAACATCGACAAGGTCGATATCTCCACCGTCCGCCTGCAGATTGGGGCGGATTTCGTTTATAACCTGCTGAACCTGTTCTTTCATGATTACCTCGTTGGTGTATGGTTATTTATTGATTGAATCAAAGAATTCGTTTATCCGAAAAAAATATGCTTTTTTACTGATAATTCTGTTGTCCTGCGGAGTTTTCCACCGATCAGCTATCCAAAATACTTACCTTTCCTGCAAGATTCAATGATAACACCGGTTGCCGTAATAAAAAAGGGATATTTAATTTTATTGTTAAAGTTACCGGGAAATCTGCCGATATTAATTTCAGGAGAAGGTATACGTAGTGTGGTAAAAAGGTGTAAAAAAAAGACAAAAGCTTGCGCTTTTGTCTTCTGAGTCATGTAAGGTAGGAGAAACGGCAATCCTTACAATAGTCTTATCGGCATTTGGTAATAAAACTTAAGAGGGATCTTGCAATGAGTAACCAGGGATGGATGGTTCAGGCTGCTGCGTTTTCATATCCCGGTTTAACCGGCTCCCCTGATTATACGGCAATCAGTCATTCTTCACCGATTGATAACGTCACTGAAAGTAGCGGTTCAGACAAGGGCGAAAACCGCCTGGAGCTGCTTCGTCGCATTAAAAAACAGATAAAAAGCGGTTTTTACAACAGTGACGCAGTTATAGACGATATCGGGCATGGATTCGCCCAGGCCCTCGATCAGGCTCTTTAGCCGTAATTCCCCGCTCCGAAATTCAGATCGCCATCCGGCTCCGCGACTGTGACTGATAGCTCCTTAAAAATTATTACGATACCTGTTTATACCCGCAGATATCGGCTGTGCCTTGAGTTCCTCTCTTCATAGGTGCGATCTCTGAGAACTATTTTACCTCTACTGAGCCTACTACTGGACTTTGCTCATTATTTTATATCACCAGCAGGGTTATTTGCATTATTTCTATATATAAAGAGAACTTGACTCTGACTTGCGCTGAAGGTACAATTGGAAAAAAATCAGTGAGTTCCATCACAATCATCCATCACTGGAGCCCTGCGATATGAAAAAACGGCTTATGGTGCCGATAATGGCAATTCTTACCGGCGGGATGTTACTCGTACAATGTACCAAAACCGATAAAAACGGGATAGCCAGGGTGGCAATCATCGTTGGTGACGCCGAATTTGTTAGAAAGGGCGTTACAGCTTCGCTGGTGCCTCAGCAGTCACTTCGGGCAGGGGATTCGCTGCGTGTGGGAGCGGGTGCGAAAGTGAAACTTGAACTGGCGGGTGATGCCACATGGTATGTGAACCATGGCACGCTGCTGGAATTTCAGGCACCGGTGCCGCTGGCGGGTGACCAGCGCCGAATTCCGGTCTCGTTGCTGTCCGGGGAACTGCATATTGTCAAACGCGACGAAGCCGCGGAGGAATATCTGATCAGTACGGGGTCGTGGAAAGCCCGTATTACCGCTGCGGATGCCACGGTGAGTGCACGTGAAAAAAAAGCGGGAGTGGTGTTGTTGAACGGATTTGCAACCTTTACCTCTGTAGAAGGAACCGAGACGGTTATCCCGGCCTGCAACCGTTTGAGCATTGGTGCAGACGGCACGGGAACGCTCGGGCAGGTGAGCAGTTCCGACCTGATGTCTCTTAAAGAATGGGTCGGTTCCACGGTTATCGACGAAGCGGTTGCCCGATCGGACTGTTCGGTTGAACAGCGCAGTGCTGAAAACGCTCCTCCGGTATGGCTGCGCCTGCCGGGAGAGAGTGCGATTCCGGGAGAATCGTACTCTGATACGGTGGAAGCGGATGATCCGGAACAGGAGCCAGTGACGTATGCTCTCAGCAAAAAGCCTGACGGCATGACTATCGATGCCGTCAGCGGGGCAATCAGTTATCCGTCGCCCGTTACTGGTACGCATGAACTGGTGCTGATTGCGACCGATAACGTACAGCAGGTCTGTACCGCATCGGTGATGCTCTCGGTTTCAGCAGGTCTGACCCTCCGTGTATACGCACCCCGCCAGGTTGAACCGGGTAAAAAAGTTACCATAGCCGGCATTGCAAAAGGCGTCGAAAAAAACAAGGTGCGGTATCGGTTTGACTGTAACGGTGATGGAGTTTTTGATGTTCCATCAAAGGGAAGATACGGAAGAAGGGCATATGTCGGTGGATATGTTTTTCCTGACGAGGGTGTGGTTATTATCCGTGTTGATGCCCGGTCTGAGGATGGCCAGACCGCTTCGGCAAAGAGGCGGATTGTCGTGAATGCTCCTCCGGTCGCCAGACTATCGGCGGTGCCGGAAATCGCGGCGGTCGGAAAGCCGGTAGTACTTGATCTTTCCGCATCCACCGACAGCAGAAACGGATCGACACCGCTTAAAATACGTATTGATGTAAATGGCGACGGCACCTGGGACCTTCCCGGTGGAACAGGGTATACTACCAAAAAGAAAATGGTTTACACCTGGGAAGAACCGGGTACCTACAGGGTGATCGCGGAGGTGAAAGATAAGGACGGTGCCGTCTGTACCACTACCGCTCAGGTTGCCGTGAACAAGGGAATACAGGGCGGGTCGATCAGTTGCCCCGATACGGTCCATATCGGGGATAGCGTGACGATTACCTGTACTCCCCAGGGAGGAGCATTTCCGGTGGTGTCGTTTGCCTGGAGTTTTAACGGAGATACCGTTTTCGAGAAGACGGGAAGCGCGTCCAGTGTGAAAACATCCTTTGCCAAAGAGGGCATCCGTTCAATACTCTGTCGGATGACAGATGAAAAGGGCGGACAGGCAACCAATACGAAAGTGGTAACCGTCATCAACAGCAGCGCCACCGTTGAAGCGGGCGGGCCGTACCGCGGAAAAGTGAAGACGACAATCGATTTCGCCGGAGCGGGGAGTGACAAGGATAGTAAAATCATTGCCTACAGCTGGGATTTTGACGGTGACGGTACTGCGGACTGGACTTCCGAAACCTCCGCCAAAACGACACATGTTTTTCCGAAGGCAGGGAACTATACGGCATATTTTACGGTGAAAACCGATGACGGCTCCGTGAACGGCGACAGTGCGGAAGTCAGGATCATTAATGAACCTCCGGTGGCTACTGTTGGTGATGATATTCTTTCCCGCAGAAACCGCAAGGTGAAACTTACCGGTACCGCCACGGATCCTGACAGTAATATTGTTCTGTATGAATGGGATTTTGACGGGGATGGAAACGCCGACTGGTCGTCAAAGGAAAACAGTATGGTGGAACATACCTTTACCGCCTATTCGGAAGCGGTTTTCCGGGTTCGAGATGCCGATGGCGCCACAGCCTCCGATACAATTAAAATCATTATTTGTCCTGATGACATGCGCACCGTGGAAGGCGGGAAATTCTGCATCGATACCTATGAATTTCCGAATAAACGCAATACGGAACCGCGGGCCAATGTAACCTATTCCGAGGCCTCGCAGATCTGCCGGAGTCTGGGAAAACGGCTGTGTACCTCCGCGGAGTGGAAAAAGGCCTGTACCAACGGCCGGGAAAAAAACAGGTATCCCTACGGGAAGCGCTATGATGTCGACAAATGCAATACTCTCGGCAATCCGCGGGTAAAAAACAGCCTGGCGAAGTCCGGCGAGTTTTTTGATTGCAAAACAGGGGCGGATATTTTCGATATGAGTGGCAACCTTGCGGAATGGACTGAAGGCAGCGGAAACAAACCATTTGCGTACGGTGGTTCCTGGCAAAACGGACTTCAGGGAAGCGGATGTGATTCAAAAGTGCAGCTTGGAAAGGACAGAAAGTATTTTTATGTCGGGTTCCGATGCTGCAAATAATACTACGACGAATAAATGATATAGTGACTTCTTGCAACCGGTGGTGGGTTCCGCTCATCACCGGTTTGCCGTTTGCTGTCCTTCTGCTGCCATTTAACCATGAATACCACCCGGCTCTTTCGCTTTATCCGATATTCAGTTTTATCGGACTGGCACCGCTGTTTTTTTTCGCAACAAGGCAACCACTGCGACGTGCCATCCTCTATACCTATCTGTTTTCTCTGCCACTTGCTTTCGGGCAGTGTTTCTGGCTGGTTTTCGTTAAAATCGAAGGATTGTGGCTGCTGATCATTGCAGCCATGTTTCTGCTCGGCGGGTATCTCGCGCTGTTTTTTACCCTCGCCGGTCTGCTGTTCCGCTGGTGTTACCGTATCTTTCCGAAGCTGTATCCTGTCATATTTCCTGCATTCTGGGTGTTGGTCGATTATTCCCGGACACTCGGAGAGATCTCCTTCCCGTGGGGCTTTCTAGGTTATTCATTGACGCCCGTGCTGCCTTTGGGGCAGTTGGGTGCGGTAACCGGGGTGTGGGGACTTACCTATCTGGTGGTGGTTGGTACGATGCTTTTTCTGCAATGGTACCTGGCGCTTCGCCATAATAGTTCCACCGGTTCAGTCCGGTTGTTTACCATTGTTTACTGTATCATTCTACTGGGTGTCGCGGTATGGGGATGGCAGCGGATACACCGGTGGAAACCGCAACGCCCGGTGAAGGTCGCGCTGCTTCAGTCGGCGATTGACCAGATGCACTGGGGGAACAATTCGCTCGCGGGCGCTTTCAGTGTTACCGATTCCATGTACTTCGCCGCAGCTGCGCAGCATCCGGATCTCATTGTCGGTCCCGAAAGCGGCCTGCTCTGTTATCTCTCCCGTCAGTCTGGGTACCGGCATCGTGTTGCCGGTTGGGTTGATTCAACCGGTATTCCATTTATTATCGGTGCACTGCACTGGGATCGAGCCGAGGATGGCTCGGTGTATGATTATCTGGTCTATAATACCGCCTTTCTGTTCAAGCCGGGTGAGGCGGATCCGGTACCGTACCGGAAAATAAAACTGGTTCCCTTCAGTGAAGCATTTCCTCTGGAGGGTATTTTTCCCATTCTCTCCCGGGTAAATCTCGGTGAAGCTGATTTCAAACGGGGAACCGAGGCGACAATCTACACCGTCAATGATTCACTGCGGGTGGTTCCGTTTATCTGCTATGAGAGTATTTATCCGGCATTTATCACCAGTCGGATGCGACCGGACGTTGGTTGTATCGTTCATATCACCAATGATGGGTGGTTCGGAAGATCCACGGGACCGTATCAGCATGCCACGATGGCTCGCATGCGCGCGATAGAACACGGCTGTTCACTTGCGAGGTGTGCCATAACCGGCATTTCAATGCTGGTTGATCCGGTTGGCAGGATAACCGGGAAATCACGACTGGCAGAGCGGACGATTCTCACGGGAACTGTTCCCTCAAACCGGTTACCCACTCTGTACAGCAGGTTCGGGGACTGGTTTGTCGCGGTGTGTGCCGGAATTGCCCTTTCCGCTGTCGTAACCGGTCTGGTTACCCGTCGTTCAACGAAGGCAAGATGATAACCGGTGTTTCCCGGTCCCCGGATTTCCACTTTATAAACCCCTTGCACATCCCGGGTATTTTTGGTATTTTATCACGTCTCGACAGACTGTTTTCTTCTATCTGTCGATCCGCCTTTTTCGGAGTGTAGCGCAGTCTGGTAGCGCACTTGGTTCGGGACCAAGGGGCCGGAGGTTCAAATCCTCTCACTCCGATTTTTTCTTCCTCGACTCGGCACTATTTCTCTATGGCATGTTGTGAAAAAGATTTCACCTCCTGGAAATTAACCGATTACACCTTTCCTCAGTTCGAAACCTATCTTCAGAAATCACCGGCACTTATCCTTCCAGTTGGCGGTATTGAGCCGGTAGGCACCAGCTTATCGCTGGGTACGATCAACGAGGTCTGCGAGCGGATCTGCCATGCGCTGGGTAAACAATTATCTGTGGTGTCCGCACCACTTCTTACCTACGGAGCTTCGGTTCCTTTCAAATCGTTCGGAGGGTCTGCAGGGGTTCATCCGGGAATATTGGTGAATTTTGTGACGGATTGTTGTAAATGTTGGTTTTTTCATGGCATTAAACGTATTATGATAGTCACGTTGTCGATGGATGCCACCCGATGGGGTGCGGAGGTTGTACGCCGTCTTTCTGCCGTATACGGAGCTTCCGCAGTCGGAATGATAGCACTCCAGTCTCATGAGCGATTTACCGGGCTTTGCCGTGAACACGGCAACGGAGATGTCACCGCAGGGAGAAATGAGTGGGGGATTGCCGCTCTTGCCGCATGGTTGGGCCGTTCATCAGGTGATCAACTACTCAGTGGTGAAAAGCGGGGTAGTCGGGAAGAATCGCTGCGACAGTTCAAACAGTGGTTCCGCCGCGGGCGGGATCCGGAAAAACTGCGGAAACTGTTTCCTGATGCATGGTTTGGTGCTGAAAACCTGCCGTTCCCTTCCGAAACGGATGGAAAAATGCTGTTTGATGCGTTGCTGCGGTCTCTTGTGGAAGAGATGACACCTTTTTTTGCGTAAGAGGATAATGCTTCTCGATACTATTACTGAAAAAACTCTCGATAACGGACTGAAGCTGATTCTTGTCCGCAAACCGGGTGCGCCTATAGTCGCCTCTCAACTCTGGTATAAAACCGGCAGTATCGGTGAACGTGACGGCATTCGTGGAATTTCACATGTGCTTGAACATATGATGTTCCGTGGTTCCGCTAACGTCGCAAGCGAAGTGCATGCGCGAAGAATCAACGAGATAGGCGGTCATTGCAACGCCTTTACCACCGAGGATATGACGGTTTACGTCAACAGTGTGCCTCGCGATTTCTGTGAAATGGTGTTCGAACTTGAAGCAGACCGGATGGATCAGCTTACCCTTGATCCTGAATTGTTCGAAACCGAGCGCCGGGTGATCATAGAAGAGTACCATACCTATATGAATAATCCGGTAGCCAAGGCTTTCATGGAATTCCGGCAGGAATTTTTCCGCAATCATCCCTATTCGTCAAGTCCGCTCGGGGTTATTGGTGATCTTGAGCAGATGACAACCGAGGATTTGCGGGAGTATTACCGGACCTGGTACCGTCCCGACAATGCGGTGATGGTTGTGGTGGGTGATATCAGCGACAACGTGGTAATCAAACAATTCGAGCGTCATTTCGGAAGCAAGCGGCTTCCCGGGAGAACGTCGATTCCGGAGTTGCCGACAGTCGGTGCTCATCAGGTTGATCCGTCGGTACACCGGATGAAACGGGTGGTTGATTTTGATGTCCCCCTGCTGATTATCGGTTATCCGGCACCCTCCGCGTCACACGAGGATGCGGTTGCCATGGAAATTCTGCAGCTGGTGATGGGGGGGGGCGAGAGCAGCAGGTTGCACCGGGAGGTAGTCCGTCGGCAGTCGGCAGCGGTGATGGTGGGCGGAATGAATCATATGCTCAATCTTGCGGGTATGTCGATGTTTTTTGCCGCCTTTACTCCGGATATTCCGGTTGCGCGTGTTGAACGGGCTCTGGAAAGTGAAATCGACCGTGTTCTCCGGGAGGGGGTGTCGCTGCCGGAAATGGAGAAAGTCAAACATGCCACGCTGACAAGCAGAACGTTTGAACTCTACAGTGCCGAAAATATCTGTCACCGGCTCGGCTACAGCGAGTGTGTCGAGGGGGACTACCGGATGTGGGTGGAACGGCTGGAAGCTTTGCGAACGCTTGATCGGGCGAGCCTGACGGAAGTGGCCAGGTCGTATTGGAGCGACAAGCATCGTCATGTACTGCATCTGCAGCCCCGAAGAACCAATCCGCTGCTCTATGTAGCGGGATTTATCCGTCGTCTGCGGGCTGTCCGGGGAAGGTAACTAAAAAACAATGACCATAATTACTCCGCAATTCACGTTTCCTCCGCGGCAGGAATTCATGCTCCCGAACGGAATGCGGATCGTACTGCTCCCGGATCATGAGCAAGAGGGAGTGGTGATCGCCTTGCAGTTGCCCTTCGGACGGTTCGCTGATCCGGTCGGCGAGGAAGGGTGCGCCGAACTCTGTGTCGGGCTCATGCAGAAGGGTACGGAGAATAGAACCTGTGAACAGTTCTCGGAAACGTTTGAAAACCACGGCGCTTCATTGTTTGCGGACCTCGGAGAAGAGCATGCGATGGTGGGTGTGAAAATGCTCTCGCGGTTCAAGGATGTGTTGTTTCCCTGTTTCTGGGAAATGATTGTTGCGCCCCGGTTTGATGTAAAGGAATTGTCGCGACTCAAACAGGAGATGGTGACGGCTCTGCGGGCGGAAACGGTTGATCCCGGTTCCATTGCCAATCGGCACTTCTATCACGCGCTTGCCGGTACTGCGCATCCGGCCGGTCGCCACCATTCCGTTCAGTCAATCCGTAAACTGAATCAGGAGCAGATTACCGCGTTCTACCGGACCCACCTCATCCCCGACGGGGGTACCATGGTGATCGCCGGTGATTTTTCTGAAGCGTGGTTTACACGGTATGCCCGTCCTGCTGTTGAACAGTGGAACAGTACCGTTTCCCGAAACAGGGTGGAAGCCCCACCGGTTACTGTCACCGGTACTTCGGTACGAATGGTTGAAAAAAACGATCTTACGCAGGTGTCACTGGTAATCGGGCAGGAATCTCCCGGTGAACTCGACGAATTACGGAACCCTATCGCGCTTGCCAACTACATCTTCGGTGCGGGGAATTTCTCGTCACGCCTGATGACCCGGGTTCGTTCGTCCGCGGGCAGAACGTACGGTATCTCGTCGCATATAACCGCGGAGCGGCGTTTCGGTGCACTGAGTATCGCCACATCAACCCAGAACCGGCAGCTAACCGAAGTGGTCGAGGCTGTTTTAAGTGAGTTCCGGTTATTCTGTGAAAAAGGGGTCACCGCCGGGGAACTTGAAAATGCCAAACGGTTTGTGATCGGCAATATGGCTTTTCAGCTTGAAGGAATCACCAATCTGGTCGAAAAACTGCTCTGGTTGTATTTTTATGATCGTTCAACCGATTATATCGAACGGTTCGCGGAGATGATCAACGGTATTTCACTCGAATCGGTCAATGCGGCGGTAGCCGGGAGTTTCGATCCTGATCGGCTGATTATTGTCGGAGTCGGCAGGCGGACGGAAATCGCTTCACAACTTGCGGCGTTCGGTTCGCCTCGTCAGTACCATTTCAAGGATCGTTTGCGGTAGCGGGCTGCAGTGCCGTTGCCGATGTACCGGAAGGATAAAGTGGCTGCCGCGTTCGAGCATATCGCACTGAGTCTCGGCAGCAATTGCGGTGATCGGTTGTGGTACATGGAACAGATGGTTGCGCAGTTGCGGGAAGTACTGGAACCGCAACTGAACGTCTCGGTACTAATGGAGACCGAACCGCTTGAGGTGGCCGGGGAACAGTCCTGGTATCTCAACCGGATCATCGGCGGAAGGTACCGGGGGACTCCGGAAGAACTCCTTTCGCACTGCAGGTCGATTGAGGAGGCGTTGGGCCGGACGGGAAAAGGGCTTCGCAGACCGCGTACCGCCGATGTGGATATTCTTCTGTTCGGAAATGTTGCAGCTGCCGGTGTCCGGTTGACACTACCTCATCCCGGTTTACTGCGGCGCCGATTCTGTCTGGAGGGTCTGGTGCAGATAATGCCCGACACGGTAATCGCGACTACCGGTAAAACCGTCCGCGAGCACCACGCGTTCATGGAACCGGTGGTGAGGAGTCAACACATTCGGTTCGTCGTACCACAGGGAGATCATCATGGAGACTGAACAGACGGTAACACTCCCCTCATGGATCAATTATCTCTGCATCGAAGGGGTGATCGGAGCAGGTAAAACATCCCTCTGTACCATGCTCGCACGGCAGTGTAACGCCCGTCTGGTTCTTGAGATGGCGGAGGAAAATCCGTTCCTCGACAAGTTCTACCGTGACCGGCGTTCGTACGCATTTCAGACACAGCTCTGGTTTCTCGTTTCGCGGTTCCGGCAGCTTTCCGGGGCAATTGCGCAGCAGGACCTTTTCTATCAGCTTACCCTCAGTGATTATATCTTCGCGAAAGACCGGATTTTTGCCAGCGTTAATCTGGAGGATACTGAACTCAACCTCTATGATCAGGTTGCCGCGGCAATGGCAGGCAGTGTTCCCGCTCCCGACCTCGTCGTGTATCTGCAGGCTTCAACCGATGTTCTGCTCCGCCGCATCGAGCACCGGGGGCGCACGTTCGAGTTCAACATGGATCCGCGTTATATCGGGATAATCAACGATGCCTACAATCAGTTTTTCTTTCATTACACCGACACACCGCTTCTTATTGTCAATACCAACGAAATTGATTTCGTCAATAATCCGGACGACTTCAACGAACTCATCGAACAGATCCGGCATGCACGGAACGGAACTTCGTTCTACCAGCCGATGAATGCGAAAGACCGGTTACGGTTGAAGGATCGGGGTGTTTTTGATACGGTGGCGGAAATCCCGGAAGATACAACAATCGAAGAGCCATGACTACCGGATTATCGGGATGCCGGTTGCATTCCGATGTTGTAAATCCATTTTCAGATGCTGTCGTTTCTATCGACGGTGGAGAAAAATTATCAAGGATCATTCATGATTATTGTCACCTCCGTTCAAGAGATGATGAACCTGGCCCACACATTTCGGTCGGCGGGAAAGCGTATTGCACTGGTGCCCACTATGGGTGCGTTGCACCGCGGCCATCTCTCGCTGCTCTCCAGAGCACGGGAACTGGCCGATGTCACGGTGATGTCCATATTTGTCAACCCAATGCAGTTTGGACCTTCCGAGGATTTTCAGAAGTACCCGCGACCGTTTGGTGAGGACTGCAGAAAAGCCGAAGAGGCACTCTGTGATGTGGTGTTCGCTCCGGGTGCAGACGATATGTATCCGCCAGAGCACCGGACCTCCGTGCAGGTAAGCGGCATCACCGGAAAATTGTGCGGTAAGAGCCGTCCGACCCATTTTCAGGGGGTTACCACGGTAGTGTTCAAGCTCTTCTCTATTGTAAAACCTCACTGTGCCGTGTTCGGCCAAAAGGACGCCCAGCAGGTTATCGTGATAAGGCGGATGGTCGATGATCTCCATGTACCGGTCGAAATCGCGGTAACTCCGATTGTACGGGAGGTGGACGGCCTCGCCCTCAGCTCACGCAATACGTATCTGACACCTGAGGAACGCTCCGATGCGCTTCTGATCAATCAGGGACTGCAGAGGGCGGAGCAACTCTTTACCGGCGGTGAGCGGAATTCCGCGCAACTGATCAGGGTGTTGCAGGAAGTGTGGGCACCATCCCCGCTCATTGATCCTGAATACAGCGAAATTGTCAACTGCGTTTCCCTGGAACCGGTTGACCTGATAGAAACGACCGCGCTGCTCGCCGTAGCGTGCCGTATGCGGCAGAGCGGTACACGACTCATCGACAATGTCATTCTCGGAGGCAATTTATGAGCGCTTCGTCGAATCCACCGATTATCTACAATCTGTTCCCGCGTCATTTCACGACCATTGACGACTGGGCCGGGCAACTCCCGCATATCGCCGGCATGGGCTTCAATGCGGTGTTTGTCAATCCTTTCTTCGCAACCGGCTTTTCGGGGAGTCTGTACGCGATCAAGGATTATTACCGGCTCAATCCGTTGTTTCTCGCACCGTCGGCCGATTCCTCCGATTTCTCTCCGGTGGAACGGTTCAAGGAGTCATGCACCGAACATGATATTGAACTCATTATCGACCTGGTCATCAATCATACCGCCTTTGATTCGCTGCTCACCACGGAACATCCGGCCTGGTACAAACGCGATGAAACGGGCGCTCTGGTCAGTCCGTTCGCCGTTGATCCCGGAGATGCCTCAAAGGTAACCGTATGGGGAGATCTCGCGTCAATTGACAATGAGAACAGCCCCGAACGTGAGGAACTCTGGAAGTACTGGGACAATTTCATTGCGTTTCTGCAGCAGAAGGGGATACGGGGGTTCCGGTGCGACGCCGCCTATCAGGTGCCGATGGAACTCTGGAGAACCCTGATCGCTTCGGCGAAACGTCGTGACCCGAAGGCCCGGTTTTATGCCGAAACACTCGGTTGCCTTCCTGAACAGATAGAGGCACTTGCTCCTGCCGGGTTCGACTACCTTTTCAACTCGGTAAAATGGTGGAAGTATGATCACTCCTGGGCGCTTGACCAGCATGTGGCAAACCTGTTGATCGCTCCTTCCGTGGCGTTTCCCGAATCACATGATACCGAACGGCTGGCCGGTGAACCTCCCGGTACTATTGCCGTGCAGAAAAGCAGATACGCCTTCGCCGCACTGTTTTCCGGTGGACTTCTGATGCCGATGGGGTATGAGTTCGGTGCGGTCACCCGGATCGATGTCGTTAAAGGAACACCTGAGGATGTCGATACACCGCAATGGGATCTTTCCGCCTGGATCGCGGCAATCAATACCCTGAAAACATCGGTACCGGTTCTTGCCGAAGAGGGAAGCTGGAAAACCCTTAATGGTTATACCGATCAGTTTCTGTTTCTTGAAAAAAAATCCGCCGGGGTCAATCCGCCGGTGATTGTATGTGTCAACAAATCGTCCGTCGATGAAACGGTTGTTGAGGAATGGATGGTGCCGGAACAGGTCAGGACGTGCTCGAAAGCGTTGTCGCTGCTTGCGGAACAACCTGCAGAGGAAGAGGTTCCGGTCGCCTTTACCCTTGATCCCGCCGATGTCGTTCTGTTTCTTCCGTGAGAGTTCCGAAAACCATGAATGAACATAAGGCACTGTTTCTGGATCGTGATGGTATTGTCAACGAAGATGTCAGTTATGCACACCGTCCCGAGCAGATACGATTCTGTGACGGCATTTTTGATCTCTGTACACATGCACGGAACAAGGGGTATCTCCTGCTGATCATGACCAATCAGGCGGGGGTAGCGAAGGGACATTTCACTGAAGCGGATGTCGAGCATCTCCATCGGTGGATGGGAGAGCAGTTTGTTCGGCGTGATCTGCCGATTACCGCTTTTTATCACTGCCCCTATCATAAAGACGGTGTGATCGGGGAGTATCGACGTGATGATCTCTGCCGGAAGCCGAAACCGGGAATGTTTCTGAAAGCTGCGCAGGATTATAACATTGATCTCTCACGGTCTCTTATGGTGGGGGATAAACCTTCCGATCGTATCGAGCTGCCTGAGCTCAGAAGTATTATTGTTAAAAGCGGTTATATCTCCGAAGGGTATGATGTGGTTTCACTCCGAGATGTAATTCCTCTGCTCTGAGTTTCCGGTTTTGTATTCACACGATATGTACCTGCGCATACCCTGTTTCGAGAAGCTTTTACAACCGTAATTGATCTGTTCCCTCCAATCTGGATTGGGAATCAATTGTTTGCCTATAATGATCAATGAATAAAAAAAGGAAGGGGTGGTTCGCACCCCTTCCTTTTTTTAAATAATCCGACAGTCGGCTGTTACTTGAAATGTTTTTCTGAAACGTGTTCACCGTTTTCATACAGCAGCATCTTGATTTCGGCGGACGGTTTCGGGAAACTCATTTTGAGCTTGGCTTCGTGTTCCTGGTCAAGCATTTCAGGGTCAAGACGGGCCGGGAGTGCTTGGTACTTTTTACCATTGACATCAACAAGGAAGAAATTTTTCGTTTTCAGACGCAGCGGATTCCATGAGTAGTTATAGATGTCAATTACCGCACGTATCCGTCTTCCACGGGTTTGCATGGTTGGAACCGCAAGCAGAATATCCCATTTGTTGACGATTTTGAAGATTGCCGAATCGGGAATCGGATCAATGACGGTAAGGAAGGCACTGTAGGTTCCGCGGTTTTCCTTCCGGAGTTTGGTAAGCAGCTCTTTCGCTTCCGCTCTGGTGGAATCAAATAGCAGAGCACAGAGCGCATTAAACTCAGCCCGTACGAGTTCATTGGCATCCTTGTTGGTTTTTCCGTTGGCGTAATTGATTTCGGCTTCGTCGTAATACTGCTGGTAAAGTTGATCGATCGTGGTCTTTTTCTTCTCTTTGAGCGGCGTCGGATCACTGGCGACTGCAATGGCCTTATCAAGACGTTCACGGGCCTCATCGACACGCCCTTTCTTGAGGCTTGAGTCTGCCATCTGCGCAATGAACAGTGCATACTCCTGTTTGAGTTCAGGCTGTACGTCGGCGGTCATGTTCTTCTCGATATCGTCCAGAAACAGAGGTATCGCTTCCATATGGGCGGCACCTTCGTTAAGCACCATGTTCGCCCGGGCAAGCGTCATTTCAATATAACGGTTCCGCAGCTTGTTGCTTACTTTGTCCGGGTTGTCCTTGACCGCTTTGTCATAATTGAGATAGGCGGTTTTAAGCTGAAGCCGTTTCTGATCACCCTGTAATTTTTTTGCTGCGTTATACGCGGCATTTCCTCTTGATTCCGGTGTTGAAGAACAGGAGATAATGAGCATCAAAACGCTTAACCCCGCAAGAAGTTTGAAAGCCACCTTCATGTACTCCTCCATTTCTTATATATGGTAAAATTACCGTTGCACGAATGTTTATCAGCATAAAGATGCTTTTCTCCATAGAGTCGTGTCAATAGATCCGTATATCTTTGCTTGCACCGGGAACAATGGTGAGGTATTTTCTGCGGATGGAACAACAATTTTCCCAATCGCCAAACTATTCTTCAGCACGCAAAATTGTCCGCCGACTGGTTCAGGCGGGATACGAGGCTCTGTTTGCCGGAGGATCGGTCAGGGACATGCTGCTCGGGGCTGCCGCAGGGGGAGATATCGACATAGCAACAAATGCGCGCCCCGAGACACTCGCCCGTCTGTTTCCGCATACCATTCCCGTCGGCATCAAATTCGGGGTAATAATTGTTGTTATGGATGGCAAGCCTTTCGAGGTCGCCACGTTCAGGTCTGATTACGGTATCGATGACGGGCGGCATCCGGCTGATGTGGTGTTCACTGATGCCCGTAACGATGCCCTGCGGAGAGATTTCACCGTTAACGGTCTTTTTTATGATCCGACGACCGGTACCGTGCTTGATTACGTAAACGGACGTGAGGATCTTTCTCTGCGGGTGATTCGTGCCATCGGCAATCCGCAGCTGCGCTTCAGAGAAGATTATCTCAGGATGCTGCGCGCGATACGGTTTGCCGCCCGCTTTTCTTTTACCATAGAAGAGAACACCTGGGAGGCGCTCAGGTCCAACGCCCGCTGTATCACCGGTATTTCAGTGGAACGGATTTTCGCGGAGCTGGATAAAATTTTCTGCGGTCCGCATCCTGACCGTGCCCTGACGCTTCTTGACGAATCGGGACTTCTTGCGGAGGTGCTTCCCGAAGTGTCGGCCCTTAAGGGGGTGAGTCAGCCGCCGCAGTTTCATCCTGAGGGTGACGTGTTCGAACATACCCGTAAAGCGTTGTCGCTTCTTGGGGAAAACCCGTCGTCGGTACTTGCCTGGAGTGTGCTGCTGCACGATATCGGTAAACCCGTGACCATGACGGTACGAGATCGGATACGGTTCAACGGGCATGATCAGGCGGGTGCGAAAAAATCGTGGCAGCTGCTTCGGGATATGCATTCGTCAAACACCCTTGCCGACGAGGTCGAAGCATGTATTGGCAATCATATGAATATGATGCAGGTGCAGAATATGCGCCTTGGAACACTTAAAAAACTGCTCGCCCGACCTACCATCGAAGACGAATTGGAGTTGCATCGGATTGATTGTCTTGCGAGTCACGGCAATACGGAAAATCATGGTTTTCTGCGTGAGCAACTGGAACGTTTTGCCGTCGAACAGATTCGACCAGAGCCGCTGCTGCGGGGCAAAGACCTCCTTGCTCTGGGAATGCGACCCGGACCCCTGTTCGGTAAAATATTATCGGCTGTATATGATCTGCAGCTTGAGGAGACACTTTCCTGCAAGGAAGAGGCGCTACAGTATGTCCGCGAACAGTATCTGCATGGATCGGGTAATAACGATGCGGCTGCGGGTGATACTGATTGTTCCTGAGCCGTGCGGCGTGAAGGGGCTGAAACCGGTCAGAGTTCCGGTCCGGCGGCGGGGGAGGTAATTTCGCAGCAGGTGACCGTGATTTTATAAATCGGATGGTCGAAAGCTATTATTGAAAATAGAAAAAGTCCTGTTGTTCCGGTGATCCGCAATCTAGTATATTAGAGTGTATTTTTATGGTGAAGATAAAATACGGGCTTCAAGCCCGTTTTTGCTATGTAATACCTGAACTGAACCGGTCCGGATACCATTTTTTGAAAGAAATCGGGTGTTTCAGATGGCCTCCCTTGAAGAAATTGAACCATTGATCGGTGAAAAATGTGCCCAATTCGGTGTGGAACTGTATGAAGCCCGTTTTTTCAGGGCTGGCTCGCGGTCGATTCTGCGGGTATTCATCGATCGCCCCGAGGGTGTATCCATTGCCGATTGTGAAAAGGTAAGCAATGCACTTTCAGTGCTTCTTGATGTGGAAAATTTCATGGCCGGAAGACCGTATACCTTTGAGGTTTCCTCTCCGGGAATTGACCGGCCGCTGAAAACGGAAAAAGATTTCAGAAGAATTTACGGAAGAGAAGCAGTTGTTCATGTTACCGTGCCCGGAGGTGCAACAGCGAGTTATACGGGTACGGTTGTTGGTTGTGATGGCGGAGTCCTCAGGCTTTCGTGCGATGGCGCGACGCGGGAGATTGCGCTGGATACGGTCCTGAGTGGAAAAGAACAAGTACGATTCAAGTAATCCGGGAAGGAAGCAGGATGAATAAAAAGGGAAAAACAGAGGCGCTCAAGGCACTTGATATTGCCGCTTCGATCAGTGCTGTAACAAAAGAAAAGAGTATCAGTATTGATCTCGTTCTTGACAGTCTGAAAGATGCCCTCACGACTGCGGCAAAGAAATATCTTGGTACGCCGACGAACGTTGAAGCGAAGGTCGACCGCGATAAGGGAACCATCGAGGTGTACACCCGTCAGGTGGTGGTCGAAGTGGTTGATGATCCGGAAATGCAGATTTCAATCGAAGATGCCAAGGGAATTGACGATGAAGTTGAGATCGGGGATGAACTGGTGCAGGATCTTGATATCGAGCAGTTCGGACGTATGGCGATTCAGACTGCTAAACAGGTGATCATTCAACGGGTCAGGGAAGCTGAGCGGGAGAAAATATTCTCGGACTTCAGTGATCGGGTCGGAGAACTGGTTACCGGTACCGTGCAACAGATTGAAAAGGGAAATATCCTGGTGAATCTGGGACGAACCGAGGCGCTGCTTCCCTATCGTGAACAGATAAGAAAAGAACATTACCGTCAGGGAGACAATATCCGTGCCTGTATTCTGGAAGTAAAGAATAATCCGAAGGGGCCCCAGGTGATCGTATCACGTACCTGCCCCGAATTTCTGGCACGACTTTTCGAACTTGAAGTTCCAGAGATTTTTGACAAAACCGTACGTATCGTCAAAGTCGTTCGTGATCCGGGACACCGGTCGAAAATCGCGGTTACTACCAACGACAGCAGGGTCGATCCGGTTGGTGCGTGTGTCGGAATGCGGGGTAACCGTGTTCAGGCGATTGTCAGGGAACTGGCCAATGAACGTATCGACATCATCAACTGGACGGAAGAACTCTCACTTCTGGTTCGCCGTGTATTCTCTCCCGCCGAGGTGAAACGGGTCATTCCGGTGGGTGAACGGAAGATTACCGTAGTGATCAGCGAGGAGGATCTTGCCCAGGCAATCGGTCGCGAAGGGCAGAATATCCGTCTTGCATCAAAAATGCTTGATAAAGAGATCGATGTTTTCGGGGATGAGGAATTTTCAAATCTGACCGATGAACAGCGTGCCGCCGCCTTGCAGGAGGAACTGGTTACTCCGTTTGAAGCGGATGAAGCTCCTGAGGGCGAAACAGACAGCGAACCGGTTGACGGTGCGGCTGAAGAGAACGACAGCGCAACCGAGAATGTTTCCGACGAAGATGATGTTCTTGAAAACGATGCCGACGAGAATGAATCGGACGATGAGGATGCGGTTCTTGGTGAGATTGCCAACAAGGCGATAGAATCTCTTTCTTCGACTGACGAAGATACTGAAGATGCGATCGACAAGGCGCAGCTTCAGAGTGAAGGATTGACAGATACGGAAACAGCATAAACGGATCTCATTTATTCCGTCACCCTGATCGCCGCTGAGGATGGATGGGCGTCACTATGACGGCGGACGGAACCATGATGTCAGGTAGTCACACGAGAGGTAGCCAATGGCAAAAGAGAAAGTGTACAAACTAGCGCAGGAGTTCAAGGTTTCCAGTGAGGCACTGGTACAGATGCTTCGCGGTATGGGTATTCCTGTTAAAAGCCACATGAGCACCGTGGATGAGAGTCTGCGAACGGATATCAAGAAGAAGTTCGAGCAGGAACGTGCCGATATCAAAAAAGAGTACGAGCGTAAAAAACAGATGCTCACCAGGGCGAGGGAAGAATTAATCGGTAAGAACGAGGAGGAAAAACCATCGGAAAGTCATCCCGTGGCAAAATCCGATCCCACGAAAGCACCTTCGACCTCAGCCGGGGAACGCTCCCCGTCTGCCGGGCAGCGATCCGAACGCCCGCAGTCACGGCGTCCTTTCCTTCGTGATCGCCCGAGAACATCGGGTACCGAGGGTAGCAGCCGGGAAAAAACATACATTCCCGAACATAAGCCGGCTATCGGTACCGCACCGGCAGCGGCAAAACCGGCCGGAGATACCTCCCGTCAGCCACCCCGTGGGAACAAAAAGGATAAAAAGAAGTCAAAGAAGCGTAATGAACGTCCCGAAATCGACGAAAGTCAGTTGAAGGCAAATGTCAAGAAAACCCTGGCGAAGATCGGCTCGGGGTTTTCAAAGAAGAAATACAAAAAGGAAACTGTCGACGAGGGTGAGGAAACCACGGAAGAAGCACGCAAGGTGCTCAATGTGGCCGAATTTGTAACTGTCAATGAACTCTCGAACATGATGAACGTGCCGATTGCCGAGGTGATCGCCAAATGTCTCGGTCTGGGGTTATTCGTCACCATCAATCAGCGGCTGGATTTCGAAACGATCGAAATGGTGGTCGATGAGTTCGGATACGACGCAAAGCTGATGAACGAATATTCGCCCGATGCCGAGGAAGAGGAAACGGAAGACGACGAGGAACAGATGGTTCCGCGTGCACCGGTGGTGACCGTGATGGGACACGTTGACCATGGTAAAACTTCCTTACTCGATTATATCCGGAAGGCGAATATCGTTTCCGGCGAGGCCGGCGGTATTACACAGCATATTGCCGCCTATGAGGTTCAGACCAAACAGGGCAGTGTGACGTTCCTGGATACTCCCGGTCACGAGGCGTTTACCGCAATGCGAGCCCGTGGTTCGCAGGTTACCGATGTGATTGTTCTGGTCGTGGCTGCGGATTCAGGTGTGATGCCGCAAACGAAAGAGGCGATTGATCATGCACGGGCCGCAGGGGTTCCATTGGTGATCGCCATTAATAAAATCGATCTCCCGACAGCGAATATCGACCGGATCAAGGGTGAACTCGCCAGTTACAACGTGCTTGTGGAAGAGTACGGTGGGCAGGTTTCCAGTGTTGAAATTTCGGCGAAAACAGGCGTCGGTATCGACCGGTTGCTCGAAGTACTGGCACTGGAAACGGAAATCCTTGAACTCAAGGCCAACCCGAACGGCAAGGCGAACGGGGTGGTGATTGAATCAGAGCTTGATAAAGGAAAAGGACCTATCGCAACGGTGCTTGTCGGAAGAGGTACATTGAAAAAAGGTGATGCATTCGTTACCGGTATTCACAACGGTCGGGTGCGTGATTTATACAATGAACGCGGAAAACTGGTCGAGAGTGCCGGTCCGTCGCAGCCGGTACTGGTGCTCGGACTTTCCGGTACACCGCAGGCGGGTGATTCCTTCAGAGTGGTTGATGACGAAAAAGAAGCTCGTGAGATAAGTGCGCGGCGAAGGCTCGCCCAGAAGGAGCGGGAGTTGCGTCAGATCGGGACGGTGTCGCTTGACCACCTGTACGAACAGATCAAAGCCGGGAATATGCAGACACTTAATATCATCCTCAAGGGTGATGTTGACGGATCGGTTGAAGCACTTGCCACATCGCTGGAAAAGCTCAGTACCGAAGAGGTGAAGGTCTGTGTTATTCACAAGAGCGTCGGTGCGATCAAGGAAACCGACATCAATCTGGCGATGGCGTCAAATGGGCTCATTATCGGGTTTCACCTGAGTCCCAATTCCAAAATACGCGAACTGGCGAAAAATAACGGTGTCGAAATCCGCACCTACCGGATTATCTATGAAGTGCTTGATGATGTACGCAGTGCCATGGAGGGTATGCTCAAACCGGAGATCAAAGAGAATGTCCTCGGTAGTGTAACCATCAGAAAAGTGTTCAAAATTTCCAAGTTCGGAACGGTTGCCGGGTCGTATGTTGACAACGGTGTCATACATCGTGGTGACCGTGCGCGACTGATCCGAGACGATGTCATTATCGTCGAGGGGAAAATCGGGAGTCTCAGGCGGCTGCAGGATGATGTCCGTGAGGTTAATACCGGCTATGAGTGCGGTTTGTCGATAGATAACTATTCCGATTACCGTGAGAACGACCGGATCGAAGTATTCGAAGAGGTCGAGGTTGCACGTAAACTCTCACCGGTGAAGTAGCAATTATGCCTGCACCTCGTTTTCATAAGGAACGGCTTGCGGAACTGTTGCAGCGGGAAATTACAGCAATAATCGCCCGAGAAATCCGCGATCCGCGTATTCCGTCGATCGTTACCGTTGCGGGAGTGGCCCTGTCCACCGATCTCAGAAATGCAACCGTCCATGTCAGCATGTTCGATGAAGCGCAGCCGATGGACGATATGGTCAAGGCGCTCAATAAAGCGGCGCCGTACATTCAGCGGCTGCTTGCTTCACGTATTTCCGTCAAACACCTTCCCCGTCTGTATTTCAAGCAGGATACGTCCATTGAACAGACGATTCATATCAACAAGTTGTTAAAAGAGATTCAAGACGATGTGGAATGATTTCCATGCATTGATTCGCGATAATAAACGCTTTCTCATTTCTTCGCATCTGAGTCTTGACGGCGATTCCGTTGGATCCCAGATAGCGATGCGCTGGTACCTGGAATCGCTCGGAAAAGAGGTTGCCATATACAACAGTGATCCGGTTCCGCGAAAGTTTGCGTTTCTTACCGGTACCGAATCGTTTTCCACCCGGCAACCGGGTGCCGAGTATGATGTCGTGGTGGTTCTGGACTGTTCAAACCCGCACCGCCTCGGGTGGGGGGTGGAAACCAGTGCGCCGCTGATGGCGAATATCGATCATCACCGCGATAATACCCGCTTCGGTCTCGTGAATATTGTCGACAACCAGGCTGCCGCTACCGGCGAGATCATTTACCGGTTCTTTACCGGAGAGGGAATTGCCTATCCTCCCTTTGTCGCGGAAGCGCTCTATACCGCCATCCTCACCGATACGGGAGGGTTCCGTTTTTCGAATACCAGCAGTGGAATACTGAAAATATGTTCGGAGCTTTCGGAACACGGGGCGAATTGTTCGGATATCTATGAACAGGTATACGCGTCGCATTCGCCGGAAGGACTGCTGCTGCTTTCCAGAATCTGGGCAACCCTCCAATATCATCTGGAGGGAAAGGTGTGTACGATGGAGTTGCCGCTTTCGATTCTTGACGAGCTTGGTGCACGCTACAGCGACAGTGAGGGTATGGCGGATCACACCATTACGGCTGAAGGTGTCGAGGTGGGAATGATGATTAAATATAATGATACTGAATCACATTTCAGTCTGCGTTCGAAGGGAACTATTGACGTAGGAAGAATCGCACAGAAAATCCCCGGTGGCGGCGGGCATTTCAGTGCTGCCGGTTGTACCGTAACCGAACCGTTTGAAAAAGCATTTCCCTTTATGCTCGATATCCTCTCCAGGGAGCTCGGTTGAGCGGTCGTGACGGATTTCTCTGCATCGACAAACCCGGTGGACTCTCGTCTTTTTCCATTGTCCGTTCGCTACGTTCCCGTCTGGGTATAAAAAAAGCAGGCCATGCCGGGACACTTGACCCGCGCGCGGAGGGCCTTCTCGTGTTAGCTTTCGGAAAGGCAACCCGTTTGATTCGCTACCTGCCGCTTGAGCCGAAAGTTTACAATTTCACCATTCAGTTCGGAAGTCAGACCGACACGCTTGATGCCGAAGGTGCCGTGGTCGCGTCCGGCGGCGAGTTGCCTTCCGGGGATGCCGTTGCGGATATCCTCAAGGAATTCACCGGAGTGCAGCAACAGGTCCCACCGGCATATTCCGCAGTAAAGGTCGGGGGAGTACGTTCGTATGCGCTTGCGCGCAAAGGAGCACCTCCGGAGCTGCAACCCCGGAAGATAACCGTCGATCACTTCGAGTTACGCGGATACGACGATACCAGCGGCTCAGCGGATCTTTCGGTTACCTGTTCCGGAGGAACGTATGTCCGTTCTTTCGCACGTGATATCGCCGAAAAACTCGGAACGCTCGGGTACACATCGGCCATACGGCGTCTCCGGTGTGGAATATTTGATGTTGCCAATGCGTATTTACCCGATATGATAGAAGCGACAACTCCTCTGATGACTCCGGGTGAGGTGCTTGTTTCTTTTCCGGGTATCCAGGTAAATAACGAAGTGTTCCAAAAGATCAGACACGGAAGGGATATCCCCGTTGAGGCGGTATCCTCTGAGACCCGTGAGTATTGTATGGCATACAGCGGTAAGGATTTAATTGCAGTTTTAAGGAAAACCGGAACCGGGAAATTCCATCCCGACCTTGTCCTTGATGTCGAGGGTTTTCATGCGGATACTTGATCAGGATCAGGTACTGCCGCCGGAGGTCGCAACGGTTGTTACCGTCGGTAATTTTGACGGTGTGCATCGTGGTCATGCACTTCTTATGACCGAAATGGTGAAAAGAGCCAGGGCGTCAGGCCTGAAAAGTGCGGTAGTCACTTTTGAACCGCACACACGGGTGGTGCTCAACCCTGACCTTCCCACCGAACGGCTTACCACGTCCGAGGAGAAAGCGTACCTTATTGAGCGGTGCGGCATTGACTATCTGCTGACCCTTCCTTTCACCACTGAATTCAGTCGGTTGTCACCGGAACACTTTGTTCAGTCAGTGTTGTCCGAGCGGTTGCATGCATCGGAATGGATTATGGGTGAAGGTCACGGCGTGGGGAAAGACCGGTCCGGAAGCAAGAATGTTTTGCCAACTATTCTGAGCAAATATCATATTATGACGTTTACCGCAGATCTGCTCAAGAGGGAAACCACGATAATTTCCTCCACGCAGGTCAGGGCGAATATTGTACAGGGGCGCCTTTCTGAAACGGTGGAGATGCTGGGACATCCCTACCTTATTTCAGCAGAGCGTATTCAAGGTTTAAAGATTGGTTCTCAGCTCGGTTTCCCGACACTCAACTTTTCCAGGCCGCCTTCGCAAAAAGTGTTACCGCCTGCTGGAGTGTATGCAGCCGAATTGGAGTACAAGAGTAGTATGCAGGCAGGCGCGCTTTATTTCGGTGATTGTCCGACGTTTACCGGACGGTCTTCGCATTTTGAATTTTATGCATTCGGAACAGATGAACCCTTTCCTGAAGCCGGAGAGATTGCCCGGCTCTGGATTCACTCGTTTATCAGAGCCGATAAACCGTTTGAAACAACCGGTGCGCTGGTTGCTCAGATTGAAAACGATGTAAAAACCATACAGAATTTTTTTAGAGGAGAAAGGTCATGCCACTAACCAAGGAACGAAAAAAAGAACTTACTGTCGCATACGGAACCAACGATGCGGATACGGGTAATACCGATGTTCAGATCGCATTGCTGACGGAACGTATCAATCAGTTGACAGAACATCTGAAAATCAATAAAAAGGATCATCACACCCGGTATGGACTTCTGAAAATGGTCGGACAACGCCGTTCGCTGCTTGATTATCTCATTAAAACCGACATCGAACGGTATCGGGTACTTATCAAGAAACTTAACATCAGAAAATAGTGAATCAACGACCTATCTCCCGTATTTCTTCACGATTGCGGAGCAATCCGCTTTCCGCAATCGCTATCTTCTTCATGCTATTCCCATATTCAAATGCAAACCTGACGCTATACCCCTCCGCGATACGGAGCAGTTCAGGCCGGGGAACACTATCTACATTTAAAATGAGGAGCAGAGTTACATGACCTGTCGTACAGTTGAAACTGAAATAAATGGAGTGAAAATATCTCTGGAAACCGGCCGCATGGCAAAACAGGCGAACGGTGCCGTGATTGCCCGGATCGGTGACACGATGGTACTGGCGACTGCGTGCAACGGTAGGGACAATCCTGAAAGCTCCTTTTTCCCGCTTACTGTTGAATACATTGCGAAAACCTATGCTACCGGAAGAATTCCCGGCGGATTCATCAAACGTGAAGGGCGCCCCAGCGAAAAGGAAGTGCTTACCGCCCGGTTGGTTGATCGTCCGATCCGTCCGCTGTTTCCCTCCTTTTACAGGAATGAAGTGCAGATCGTCTGTACCGTACTTTCCGCCGATGAAATTTATGATGCGGATGTGATGGCCATCAACGCGGCATCATGCGCACTCTGTCTTTCCGATATGCCGTTTGCCGAACCGGTGGCAGGGGTGCGGGTCGGCATGGTGGACGGGAAACCCAAAGTGTTTCCGTCACTTGAAGAGACTGAAGCCGGCGCACTTGATATTATTGTCGCGGGTACCGAAACTTCGATCATGATGGTCGAGGGTGGAGCCTACGAACTTCCGGAAGAAACGCTTCTTGAGGCATTGCTGCTTGCGCACGAAGAGATAAAGAAAATTGTTGCCATTCAGAAAGACCTTATCGCTCAGGCCGGAAAAACAAAAGTGGTACCCGAAGAGCCGGTTATCGATCCCGAGCTGGTTGCCGCTGTTGAGTCGATGGTCGCCGACCGTATCCATGACATCAGCTTTAACGGGAATAAACAGGAACGCTATGCGGGGATTGATGTGCTGCGTAACGAGGTACAGGAAGCACTCGCCGATCGTTTCCCTGAACAGGAAAAAATCATTGCAGAAATATTTACCGACATCGAGAAACGTGATATCCGTCAGAGTATTCTCGCCAACGGTACCCGTATTGGCGGCAGACCGCTTGATGAGGTTCGTCAGATCACCTGTGAACTTGACATTCTGCCGCGTCCTCACGGATCGGCACTGTTTACCCGCGGAGAAACTCAATCACTTGCCGCGGCAACCCTCGGTACCAAACTCGACGTACAGCATGTTGACAGCATTCAGGGCAAGTACGATAAAACGTATATGCTGCACTACAATTTTCCTCCTTATTCGGTAGGCGAAGTGAAACGCATGATGTCGGTCAGCAGGCGTGAAATCGGACACGGGCATCTTGCTGAACGGTCGCTCGCACCGGTGCTGCCGAGTGAAAAAAGCTTTCCGTACACCATTCGGGTGGTTTCCGAAATCCTTGAATCGAATGGTTCTTCGTCGATGGCGACTGTCTGCTGTTCCTCACTTTCGCTCATGGCCGCCGGAGTACCGCTAAAAGGACATGTTGCCGGAGTGGCAATGGGACTCATCAAGGAAAATGATCAGATAGCGATTCTTACCGATATTCTCGGGACCGAAGATCACGTTGGTGATATGGATTTCAAGGTTGCCGGTACCCGCACAGGGGTCACCGCGATTCAGATGGATATAAAGATTGCCGGTATCACACCGGAAATCATGAAAGAGGCTCTCCTTAAGGCGCGGGCAGCCCGGTTTCACATTCTCGGCATTATGGAAGAATCCATTCCGGAATCACGTAAAGAACTCTCTCCGTACGCACCCCGGATCAGCACGATCACGATCGAGAAAGACAAAATCCGCGAGATCATCGGCCCCAGCGGCAAGGTCATCCGCGACATTCAGGAAACTACCGGTACCACGATCTTCATTGAAGATGACGGCACCATTCAGATTGCCGCCTCGAACAAGGATTCACGGGATGCGGCACTCAAGCGTATCCAGGGTATTGTCGCCGAACCGGAACTCGGCGCAGTCTACGATGCGGTGGTGAAGACCATTGTCGACTTCGGTGCGTTCGTTGAATTCCTGCCCGGTAAAGAGGGACTTGTTCATATCTCCGAACTCGAAAACAAACGGGTGGAAAAGGTCGAAGATGTCCTTCAGCTTGGCGACAAACTGCAGGTCAAACTCATCGGGTTCGACCGTTTCGGTAAAGTGAAATTGAGCAGAAAAGCGCTGCTGTAATCAGCTTATGAGCGCTGAAACTCAGGTTACTATTAATGTCAAACGTCTGCCGCACGGAGCGGGTCTCCCGCTCCCGCAGCGTATGACACCCGGTTCGAGCGGCTGCGATATATGCGCGGCCCTCGAAGAACCGCTTGATCTGCTGCCCGGTTCCCGGGCGCTTATTCCCACCGGTTTATGTTTCGAGATTCCTGAAGGATACGAGGTGCAGGTACGTCCCCGCAGCGGTCTCGCCATCAAATACGGTATTACACTTCTCAATACGCCCGGTACGATCGATGCGGACTACCGCGGCGAAGTTAAAATCATCCTCGTTAATTTAAGTCCCCAGCCGTTTGTCATTAAAAACGGCGACCGGATTGCACAGCTGGTTCCCGCGAAGGTTGCAAATCACGTTGGTTTTTCGGAGCAGGAATCAATTTCAGAAACCAGACGGGGTGAAGGTGGATTCGGCCATACGGGGATCTGAACTTTCAGGTCGTTATCCTTCGTTTGAAAGCCAGTTATTTCACGTTCGGTTAAAGTTCTGCACTAACGGCTAATGCGTGGCTTGTTCATAGCACTGATAGTTTCCTCGATGAGCGTATTGGTACTAAAAGTATCTGCCTGGAAGTAATTGAAACGGATCCGTCTAAATAAAGAACTCTGAAGACACCATGGTCTGAACAGGTGATACTGATAACAGTGGTGTCATTTTCTTGTACACAGTTTATTGAACTTATTTCCTGGACACGGAGCCTGTTTTCCGACGTAATAGAGGTGTCATACGAACAGTTGTCTGCACTGATCCGGTTGAGCACCTGCTCAATAGTGTCAATATCCCCCGCATAAAGTAAGATCTCAATAGTGCAAGAATCAAGAATTAATGTAGTTCTGTCGACCCATGACAAGCGGTTTGTTGCGGTAATCCAGTTGTTCCTGATGATTTTCTCCTTTTCCATTTTGAAGTTTTCCGATTCAGGCCATGTTATATTGGAGAGCGAAAGGTTGTAGTATCGCTTTACCTTTGTTTGAACAACCTCCGGTTCAAATGTAACCGTGACATGACTGCGAAGTAGGATTATTACTCCGTTTCTTCCGGTATTGAGTGTAGGATTTTCCGTTGGTGTCAGAGTAGGCGTTCTTTTAACATAGGTGATCGTGATTTTGCGTATTCCGCCCTGGTGCACGGCATCGGCCAGCATGATGATATCGGAGGTGTCGTCAGCCGTAAAGGTCGACTGTTCAGAGGTAATAGAACTGACTGGTTCGGTCCCATTGCAGGAAAACAGCAGTAGCATCAGTCCGCTAATGATAAAAAACCAACACCATGCCGGATGTCTGTTAGTCAAATTTAATCTGCAGAGTGATAGTTCGGCGGCTCTCATAAAAACACCTTCTTTGAAAATGTTAAAACGGCATTCTTGGGAAATGTGCCATTTTTTTGTTGCTAAGCCTCATCTGTTTCGTTAATTCATCAGGGTACTTTTTCAGCGGTTATTTAAAAGATACAGTAGAAACGTGTGGTTGACATCAAGCCACGATAGTATTCGTATTCTTGCAGAATACAGTGAAGAGTAATTCAATGACTGCAGAGCTCGACTGGTTTTAACCGAAACTCTTCCGGGAGTTCTACTGTCTCGGGCTTTTGGGAAAGAGATTTGATCCCGGTACGGTTAAGAATGTAAAAATTCAAACTAATTTCTTTATGACTTTTTTTAATGGGGGGGAGACGGGGTAGCAATGGCAGGGAAATGGATGCTGTATCGGGGTAATTTGTCGAGAGTTATTCTTTCCTGCCGAACCCCTCGACACCGGTCAATACATCATCGTAATATAAGTACAGGTCAAAACGTAGTGATTCGGACTAACTGTAGCGATTACCCGTGTGGAAGGGGGAGAAGATGATGCTGGAAAAAGAATTCTTAATGCTTTTAGTCGGTGCAGGTACCTGTGTCTATCTCATCTTTTCCCGGGATACCGTCAGTGTGATTCCGGAAGGGCGCCTGTTGCTTACCGGTTTTTTCCTTACCTTTTCCGGCTGGTTTTTCACGTTTACCAGGGGCTATTTCTCATTCCAGCTTCCCACTATATTCGAATTTATCGGATATACCGGTGGTGCGGTCTGTGTGATGATATGGTTTTTCCGGACGCTGCCGCACCGGAATCACGAAGAGCATGTGCAAGTGTATCATGATCGATGACCGGAACTGTAGTGTCGCATAGTGGAAGCCGTTGCCGCAACCGGTTGCAGCGATCTCATCGGTTTCAAAGTACTGGCATTACATTCCCGAGAACAGTTTCCCTGCTTTTTCCGGAAGATACACCATAGTTCCCATTTTTGAATACAGCGCTCTGCCTCCCAGCTCCAGTGTATCTTTGCCATGCAGAGCGTAATCCCGGTTGAACGGGATATGTAGTTTCACCGCTCCTTTTTCCACCGTCAGAGAACCTGCTCCTTCAGAAACATTATTGGTATCAACGGACAGATGATATTCAGAAGACGGAAACAGTTTGCTGACCGGAACAAATTGTTTCTGTGTTGTCCGGTTGAGATCAACCCGCAGCAGCAACTCGCAGTACCGGGCGATATCGGTATTGTCGAAGGTTCCTTCGGGAAAGAGGCGGAAACTGTACAGCGGAACCATGTTACCCGTATGTCCGAAGGTGGTCCAGCCGATGTTGCACCGTCTGCTGATGACCTCTCCGATACGGGCAACATCTTCGTGCGTTTTTGAATTGCCGGTACAGGCAATGCGGTTGACTGCTTCGGCAATGCCGAAGATGTTGTCCTCCCCGGTGATGTCGGTTATGTTCATTTCACTTTCAAGGTAATCGACAACCGATTTCCACGAAAGAGATCCCTCCCGGCAGGCAATGGTAACAAGAGAATCAAACAATCCGGCGCAGCTCATGGTGCAGCCGTTTATAATGGTACGGAGCGGCTCCAGCGAGGTGGAGGTGTAGTCGTCGCCACGGCGGCCAAGCGACATCCCGCCATTGTCGTGGTCGGGGAACACCAGAACCTCGGTTTTACCATCCTGCTGCGCAAATGCGACCGCTTCCCCAACCGCGTCATTAAAAGCGAGATATTCGCTGATAACCCCGACCGGGTCATTATCATGAGACGCCCAGTCGACTTCGCTTCCTTCCACGACCAGGACGAACCCTTTTTTACGTTTCCTTGAGAGCAGTTCGATCGCCTTTTTTGTCCGGGCTGCCAGTGACGGCTGGGTCGGTGCGGTAAAGGTTCTGTCAATTTCGTAGCAGAGGTGGTTCGGTGCGAAAGCTCCCCACACCCTGCCGGTAGTTGCAGGAAGTGCATCAAGCTGTTCCACTGAAGTTACGACTGCATATCCGCGCTGTTCAAGTACCGAAAGAAGGTTGTCTCCATCGCCTCTTATTCCGGATGTAATTGAGGTGGGAAGCAGGTTCGCATACCCTCCGGCCAGCATGACGTCGAGCCCGAAGTATACCTGCTGTTCAGTGATGCAGTTACCGTCGCCTCGGTCGTGCCAGTGAGCGGAGAATGCAGCAGGGGTTGCGTGGTTGCTGTTGCAGTTTGCGACAATACCAATCGATCGTCCCGATCGCTTTGCGGCTTCGAGAATCGTGGCCACCGGCTGCCAGGCGGCAATTCTTTCTACCGTCGCACCCTGTCCGTAACGTAACGTATCCGGAGCCTGGGCAAGGCACCGGGCACGCGATTTATCTTCCCATGTTTTGTATCCGGTGGAAAAGGCCGTTGCTGCTGCGGCGGAACCGGTAATAAGTGAATTGGCGCTCTGGGTAGTCACCAGCCCCGCATGCAGGCGGTCCTGCACCAGTGTATGGTCCGGAGTGAACCAGCGTGCGATTGACATGTGTGCGGTTCCGCAGCCGTCGGGGATGAGGATAATGAGATTTTTTACCGGTTTTACCCGTGAGGGGTAGGGAGCTGCGGCGGGGGAGAGGGGGAGGAGTGCTGTGATCGTAACCAGGACTACCGTTAGTTTCCTATTGGCAAACATGAATACCTCCGTTTTCTGTAATGGGATGGGCTATTTGAAAATAGTATGTGTCGGGGATCCTGTGTCTCCTGTTCGGGATGCTCCACTTTCGGCAATAACTACTTTCATCGCTCAACGTCAATCTCCCGACACCTGCGTATTCCACGAGAATACATTATTTTCCTGAACGGATTCACTTTCAGGCAGAATGTATCTATACTAAAGGTGCAGTAACTTCCGCGAAATTCACTATACACCTTTCCAAGGGAGTCGGGTATGTATCGGAATAATCTGTTAAAAGTGGTTTGTCTGATCTGCATTGCCGCCGGGTCGGTGTCTGCACTCTGTGTTGCCACCATGAAAACCTATAGTGTCGTAGCGGAAACGACCATTAACGGTCGTGATGCGTTAGTCATCAATGATTACGGACCCGGAGATCCATTCCTCATCAGTTCCGACCCGCTCCCTTTCACCCCCGATACGCTTTACAACGCCGATCTGCTGGCACAACTTTCCGATGCATACGAAGCGAATGATGTTGTCGTTATCGCAACAACCACGAACGTAACCGAGTTCGTCCCCGCATTTACCGAAGGCGTTACCGAGGTTTTTGCATCAGAATCGGTAACCGTACATATTGAAAGTGTGCTCAAAGGTACTATCAGACAGGAGTGGCAGTTTATACATACCCTTGACGATCCGACCTATATTCAGAAAATCGATCCGGAAACAGGTGAAATAATAACCGGTACGATGTTCCTTTCTCACGGTACCCCCGGATACCGGTCAATTCTCAACAAACGGTTTCTGCTTTTTATGAAAGCTGACGCCATCTCCGTTGGTGCTGAAGCGGAATTCGGTATGCCGCTTCTCAGGGCATGCAGTATGTTCACCAATGCCTACCGGATCAATAGTCGTGATGAACTGTTTTTTGACGGCGAAAAACGCGATGCGGATAACGCAATTGTTGCCATTCCGGAATTGAAAATTTCCCTCAGTGAAGTTACCAATGCAATTAAGCAACAAGCGGCAATCAGCACACCGACACCGCATCGTTTTCAGGGCCCGGCCTTTGCCGGGAGCATGCCCGGTGTCACTTATGATCTGTTCGGAAGAATCCTCCGGAATAAGGTGACACGTTCGCAGGAGCAAAGGGCTTCAGGAGTAGTGATACGTGTATACCGAATGGCTGACGGCACATTACTGAGGCGTAAGGCGGCTGCGTATTAAGTTTGATGACTGTCTGGTGCAGTCGATGATTACCGCAGTGTCCTTCGCTGTTGCCGGTAACGGGGTGTCTCGTACAATGGAAGAATCACCCGGCCCCGCCGTTCAGAACAACCCTTCAATATTTCCCTCACTGTCAATGTCTATCGACATCGCCGCAGGTTTGCGCGGCAGTCCCGGCATGGTCATGATATCGCCGGTGTACACCACCACGAATCCCGCGCCTGCCGATGCTTTGGCACCGGTGACGGTTATCGTGAACCCCGACGGACAACCGGGCTGTTTGGGATTGTCGCTGAGCGATGCCGGTGTTTTCGCAATACAGACGGGAAGGCCGGAAAAACCGAGGGTGGCGAGACGGTCCAGGTCGCGTTTGGCGGCATTGGAGAATTCAACGCCGGAGGCGCCGTAGATGCGCGCGGCGATCGTTTCGATTTTATCCTTAAGCGGGAGCGACAGATCGTACAGCGGTGCGAATGCCGATGGGGTGTCGCAGAGTCTGCAAATCTGTTCGGCAAGTTCCGTACCTCCGCTGCCGCCGCCTTCACGGTAATCGGTGATGGATGCCGGAATACCGAGCGCTTCAAGATCGCGTTTGATGGTTTCGAGGTCGGCGGGGTCATCATCAAGAAACCGATTGATCGATACCACTGCGGGGACATGGTAGAGGCTGATATTTTCAAAATGTTTTTTTACATTCGCAATACCGTGTTGCGCAATCGCCCGACGGGTGACCACCAGTACCGCCGCCGCAGGGGTGAGACCACCGGTACGGCATTTGATATCGAAGAACTTCTCCGCACCGAGGTCGGCGCCGAAACCCGCTTCGGTGACGATATAATCACCCAGTTTGAGTGCCATGCGGGTGGCGATAAGCGTGTTGCAGCCGTGGGCGATGTTGGCGAACGGACCGCCGTGCACCAGTACCGGGGTCCCCTCGATTGACTGAACAAGGTTCGGTGCGATCGCATCTTTGAGCAATACCGTCATCGCGCCATGGACCCCGAGGTCGGCGGCGGTCACCGGCTGCATGAGGTCGTTGTACCCGACAACAATAGTGCCCAGCCGCCGTTTGAGGTCGGCGAGGTCGGTTGACAGGCAGAGTATCGCCATGACCTCCGAAGCCGCGGTGATCTCAAAGCCGTCTTCGCGCATGACCCCGTTGGTTCCCTGCCCCTGCAGACCGACCACGATGTTACGCAGTGAACGGTCGTTCATGTCCATTACCCGTTTCCAGAGAACTTTCCGGGGGTTGAGCGGTGGGGCGTTCCGCTGGTGAAGATGGTTGTCGATCGCCGCTGAGAGAAGGTTGTGCGCCATGGTGACCGCATGCATATCACCGGTAAAGTGGAGGTTGATCGCCTCCATCGGGAGTACCTGCGCGTAGCCGCCACCCGCGGCACCACCCTTGACGCCGAAACAGGGACCAAGCGACGGTTCCCGGATCGCAATCACGCATTTTCTGCCGATCGCGGTAAGTGCCTGACCGAGACCGATGGTGGTGGTGGTTTTCCCCTCACCTTTCGGGGTGGGGGTCATGGCGGTAACGAGAATAAGTTTACCGTCGGGACGGTCGGCGAATCGCTGCTGCAGTGAAAGCGGCAGCTTCGCGACAGAGTGGCCGTAGGGAATGATATCGTCTCCGGAGAGGCCGATTACTGCGGCGATCTCGGTAATGGGGCGGAGGGTTGCTTCACGGGCTATTGCAAGATCAGTTTTCACCGGATAATCCTTGTCGATCGATGGGAGTACGCATGTCGTCAGGGCTGCATGAAACCGAAGCTGGCGATTGCAGCAGTCAGCATCTCTTTGGAAATACTTCGTTTGTTGTACAGTTCGAGCATCGCTCCCAGATTGAATACCGGATGTATACCGGGAAGCTGCTGCCGGGTACCGGTATTGATGATCGTCACATCGTCGGCGGTGATTCCTTCCCGACTGACAATCGATCCGATGATCGCCGTCCGGTTGATTCCGGAAAATTCACAGGAGATCGCACCGGTGAAGGTATGGGAATCCTCATCAACCTCGTAGGGGATGCCGAAGACGTAATCGATACCGAATTTTGCGGCAAGGGTTTCGACCAGTTGTGATGATGCGGAGGAGATGAGACCGATGGTGTAGCCCATGGTCTTGAGTGTCTGGAGAAGTTCAACCGTAGCAGGGGTCGCCTGAACACCGGTGATCATAGAGTCGTAGGTTGCACGCTGCAGCCCTTCGAGTCCCGCGGCGATGGTTGCGGCGGAGTCGTCGTGCAGCAATTTACCGAGCGAAGCTTCGTCAAGCCCTGCCTGTCGGACAAGTTCGATTCGTTGCACTTCGTCCATGAGAGTGGCGGTAATATCAAACAGGATAACCCGTTTCTTCTTGTTGAAGACCGCATCAGTCTGGAAGAGTGCCTTGATACCCTGCTGCGCCATGGCTGCACTGACGGTGTTCATTACATTTTCAAGCGGGATAGTGCAGGCACTGATATCGGTCATCAGTTCCATCAGGAACACACCCTCGCGGCCGATGTTCCCGGCGAATTCAATGTTGATGCCGTAGTTACCGAGCAGCTGTGAGATCGATGCGATGATGCCGGGATGATCGGCACCAAGCAGGATGAGCAGCATGTTTTTCTTTTCGGGGTTTCGGGCTACCGGATTATAGGTGTCAACCTGCAGGGCTATTCCGGTATCTTCACTCAACCGGTCGATCACGGTGTTGAACTCCTCGATCCGCAAGGGGGTGTCGGAAAGATCCACCACCATATAAATAATGAAAAGCCCATGCAGTACATCCTGTTTCAGATCCACAATATTTCCGTTGTGGGAGGCGATTTCACGGGTGATTCTTCCCACCAGACCGACGGCGTCGGGCCCCATGCCATGAATAATAAATAACCGCTCACGTGCCATAGCAGTTCCTTTGCTGGGTAGTTGTGTCAGATCAAAAGATGGTACTGTTACAAAAATAAAAATAGGTAATTTTCAGCAGGAATAATTACTACTTTGTTTGATTTCAGCGATTTAGTGAAAGAGGCAAGATCGAGGGTCGGGTGCTTTGATCGGAATGTTGACGGTTTGACCAGCAATTAGTTAAACTCGTAGCACCCGCCCGATCTTGTTACATGAAGCGAAGAGCGCGTATCAGCATGCCAATAATATACTCGATCCGGGAGCCACCAAGTGCGACATCAATGTCGTAAATTGGAATTTGTTGGGGAGGCTGTGGATCAGAGCGGGTAATTCTGCCGTAGGGACGTTCAATTGAACGTCCAAATATAAGGTATATCGTATATAGGAGTAAAAATTGAATGATTTGATTCGGATGCCATCAAGTGCGACATCAATGTCTCAAATTGGGATGTGGTGGGGAGGCTGTGAATTGGATTGGGTAATCCTGCATGCTGTAGGGACGTTCAATTGAACGTCCTAACATAAAGATACCGGTATATAGGGGTAGCAATTGAACATTGAACGTCCCTACCTACCGAACGGTGAGAATTGAGATTGATTAATCGAATATCCTGCTATTTTTTCCACGAGGCGGGGATAACGGCAACCAGAACGGTATAGAGTTCGAGCCTGCCGAGCAGCATACAGAACACAAGGACCCATTTCCCGCCGTTGGGAATCCATTGATAGTTTTCCACCGCACCAACTCCGGAGAGTCCGGGTCCGATATTGCATATGGTGGCAACCACCGAGGTGATTGCGGTGGTGAAATCCGGGACGAAGAGGGTCATGAGTAGTGAGAAGCCTGCTGTGCAGAGCAGAAACAGGGAGAAAAATCCGACAATGGTCCGCACCTGCCTTTCGTCGACTGATTTATCGGCAATGCGGACATTGATGATCTGCCGCGGCTGGATGATCGAGAGCACCTCCCGCCACGCCGCTTTAAGCACCACCATAATCCGTATCATTTTTATGCCGCCTCCGGTCGATCCGGCGCACCCTCCAAAGAACATCAGCAGTACCAGCAGCAGGCGCACCATACTGGGCCAGACGTCGAAATCGGCGGTACAGAACCCGGTGGTCGTAACGATCGAAATTACCTGAAAAACGGTGTACCGGATCGAGCCTCCGACCGTGGTGATCTTTGCTTCTTCGGTATTGATCTTAAGGTCGACCTGCTCCTGCGTGAGCGGGGCAGGGCGAAAACTCCGTTCGATATTTTCGCGGCGGTTGAGTCCCTGTACCAGCAGAACCGTGGTGATGATGACGACTGCCGACACGACGATGATCGAATAGAAACGGAATTCATGATTCGTTTTGAGGACCTCCCATTTTTTCAGGAAGATCAGCTGGTAGTGGATAATGAAATTGACGCCGGCAAGGAACATGAAAAAAGTGATCACCCATTCAATGTAGGCGCTGTTGTAGGCGGCGACCGAGGCGTTGCGGGTCGAGAACCCGCCGGTGGCCATGGTGCCGAACGCGTGACAGACGGCATCGAACAGTGACATCCCGCCCGCCATGAGCAGAAGTGCCTCGACCAGGGTCAGCCCCGCGTATACTCCCCAGAGAATTTTCGCCGTTTGGGCCAGGCTCGGTTTGAGCCGTTCGGTGGTGGGACCGGGAACCTCTCCCCGGAACATCTGGTAGGCATTGACGCCGAAGGCGGGAAAGACCGCAAGCCCGAGAGTGACAATCCCCATACCGCCGAGCCAGTGGGTCAGGCTGCGCCAGAAGAGCAGTCCTTTGGGGACCGCCTCGATATCGGTGAGGATAGTGGCTCCGGTGGTGGTGAATCCGCTCATCACCTCGAAAAATGCGTCGGTAAAACAGTACCAGTAGCTGAGCGGCCCGTTGTAGACGCCGGTTCTAATGAAATAGACAAAAAGCGGAATGCACCCGAACAGGGTCAGGAGCAGCCAGCCGAAGGTGACAATGGCGAATCCCTCACGCACGTTTTTTTCGTCCATGTGCTTCTGGGGAAGGAGCGTCAACACGGTTCCGGTGACAAACGAGAGCAGTGCCGCGATCAGGAAACCGAAGATCTTTTCGTCAAGAAACAGTGCCGGAAACGGACTGCTGTGCGGCTCGAAGAAGGCGATCGTTGCCGGAATCAGCAGCGTGAACGAAAGCAGCTGGAGCAACTTCCCGATTGAGTAGCGGATAAAGTGAATGTTCATGAGTGGCTGGGCTTCCGGGTAAACGTCATGATTCCGGCAGCTGTTTCACATCCTCGGATTTGAACAACCGTCCGACCTCTCTGGTATCTCCCGGGTGAGAAAGAATCACTACGTCGTCGTGTTCCTGAAACACCGTTTCACCCGAGGGGATGATCAGTTCCTCTCCGCGCATGATACTGCCGATGATGACTGACCGTTTGAGTACCGTACCGAGATTTTTAATCGGCAAATTGATGACTCTGCTGCGCGCTCCTATAACGAACCTCGTCACCTGCACGTTCACGCTCTTGAGATTGAGCAACGAGGCGATCGGCAACTTGATGATTTTACGCATGATCGTCTGGGTGGTGATGATATTCGGGTTGATCACGTAGTCGATGCCGAGCGACTGGAACAATTTATTGTGCCGGCGGTTGGTGCTGACGGCCACTGCGCGCTGCGCCCCTTCGGCCTTTGCCAGAAGGCACGACATGATGTTGTCTTCCGGATCGTTTCCCGCCGCGATAAAAAACGGCAACCCCCGTACCCGTACCTCCTGCAGCATCTCCACACTGGTGCAATCACCCAGCAGCACTTCGGTATCCGGAAGCTCCGCCGCCGCATACTGCGCGTGTTCCTCGTCGGGATCAACCAGCAGTACCCGGTCGGCATATTCATTCATACATCGGGCAAGTTCGATCGCCTCAATCGAATCGCCGAAAACAACCACCTTCCTGAGTTTTTCGTAGGGCTGGTTGATAAGTGCCCTGAAGGCGCCGAGGGAGTCTCCGCGCATCATGGCGATGATCTCGTCACCCGGAAGCACCATCTCGGTTCCGCGCGGCAGAATCGCCTTACCGTCGCGGATGATGAGCACAATGAGAATATGTTCCGATTTGGTAAGTTCGTTCGTTTCAATAAGCGTTTTGCCCGCCACCGGCATTCCCGCCTCGATCCGGTACCCGCGCAGATAGACATTACCTTTTTGAATGTTTTCGGCCTCGGTGACACCCGGCAGCTCGATGTATTTCCGGATGTTGTTCACCACCTCCATTTCCGGTTCGATCACATGGGTGACGCCGATTCCGGCAAAGGTAACCGGGGATTGCGGGTGGTTGAGCCGGACCGATCTGATACGGGCGATGCGCTGCGCTACTCCGTACTGCATGGCAAAATTGCAGACGAGCAGGTTGGTTTCATCGTTCGGGGTGACGGCGATAATCATATCGGCATCGCGGATACCGGCATCCTCGAGCGTCTGCGGATCCGTAACCGGTTCATTGATTGCGAGTACATCGAGCTTGCTGCTGATCTCCTCGCAGACTGCGGTGGATTTCTCGATAATGGAGGTATGGTGCCCCTGTCGGCTCAAATGTTCCGCCAGGCTGTATCCTACGTCACCGGCACCGACAATTACTATATTCACAACCTGATTGTGCTCCCTTCAAAGGAACGGTTCATGCAAAAACTGCGGGGTGGGGAATCAACATTTGGTGTGGAAATCATAATGAGGACTAAAAATATATATTGGGGAACATGATGTCTATGCAACAGGGAAGGTACCGGGGGGAGGTCGCCCTCGGCAGGAGAACGGGAGCATGAGAGGATTCATCCTTGCCGCAGGATTCGGCACCCGGTTGCGACCGATCACCGATCACCTTCCGAAAGCACTGGTCCCGCTCGCCGGAAAACCGCTGCTTGCTCACGCCATCGATTTTCTCCGCAGTCACGCCATTGCACCACTCGCCGTTAACGCCCACTACCTTGCCGATGCCATTACCGCCTTTCGTACCACAACCCGAGAATCATTTGAGGTCTTCCATGAAACCCCGGAGATCAGGGGAACCGGTGGAGCGCTTGATTTCGCCCGTGCGTTTCTCGGTAGCGACGATGCCTTTATCATTATAAATGTGGACATTGTTGCCCGGTTCGATCTGACGGAACATATCAACAGCTTTCTGCGCTCAAATGACAGTTGTCGGCTTCTGGCGTTTCCCAATACCAGCGGTACGGGAACGGTTCGTTATGCCGCCGAAACCGGAGACTACCTCGGAACTTCTGCAGATGCGGACCGCAGCGACAGCGCCTCAACAGCGGATTTCATCGGGATGACTCTCTATCGGAGGGAGTTTTTGTCGCTTATCGGGCCGGATGACTTTTCCATTCTTCCGGTTTGGAAACGGGCGGTTGATCGGGGTATGAAGGTGACCGTCGGGTGCATCGATCAGGGCTACTGGCGTGATATCGGCAGACCTGAATCGCTTGCACAGGCGCATTTCGACTGTATTGACGGGTTACTCTCCATTGCTATGCCATCGTCGCAGATTATCGACCGTGAGCGGAAAATATCGTACCCTGCGCGGTGGCAGGCGGGAGCGTGCGGGGCAGGACCATATACATGGATAGAAGAGTCCTCGTTCGATCCGTCATTACCGATTGAACGTTCGGTCGTGTTCAGCGGTGCCCGGCCGGTGGAATTCACCAGCGGGGAGCCTGTCCAATCAACACTTTTCACTCCATGGGGAGCCTTGCCGTTCAATGAATGATGAACAACTGGAACTTACCCCCGCGCAGGCGCAGTTCTGTGCTGAAAATCTGCCCGGTTTCACCCCGGAACCCGGGAATGTCTCACTCGCGGGACGTGCCGCATCGCAACGGTATTTCGTCCGCCTCGGCCACGGCGGGGTATCGTACATTCTGATTGTATGGGACAGCCGCGATGAGGACTGGGAACGGTTTCTGGCGCTCGGCAACGACCGGACCACCACCGGCGGACTGCTGCCACGCCTCTTTGCCGCCGATCCGCGCCACGGCCTTATACTCGAAGAGGATCTGGGGGCGATGACGCTCAAACGACACTGTCTGGACAGCGCCTCCAACGATGACACGGTGGAACGTGCCCTGCGGGAAACGCTTGACGCACTCCGCATCTGGCAGAAGCCGCAGGTAGCCGCACATCCGGTTATTGCCGCTCGATCGATGGATATCGAAACCTTTATCTGGGAGAGCGCTTATTTCGCCCGTTATTGCGTAACTGATTACTGCGGTTGTGAAGCCCTTCTCAACGATGCCTGGGAGCAGGAGCGCACCCGACTCGCAGAAATCTGCACGAAGTTGCCGCAAACAGCCATTCACCGGGATTTTCAGTCGGAGAACATCATGCTCCATGGCGGGGTCATCAGGTTTGTCGACTTTCAGGGCGCCCGCCTGGGGCCCCCGCAGTACGATGTCGCCTCGCTCCTGTACGATCCCTACAACTCCCGGATCGATGCAACACTACGCGACAACCTCATTACCTATTACGCGGGAGCTGCCGGACACCATGACGGAGATCTTCGCACGTTGCGGTTGTGCGCGGCGCAGCGGCTCATGCAGGCGCTCGGCGCCTACGGGAACCTCTCACTTCACAAAGGCAAGGAGTGGTACCGTGCGTTCATACCTCCGGCACTACAGCATCTCGACGAAGTGGCAAGCGGACTTGACGGATTCCCCGTGATCAGATCGGTGGCGGGTCGCTGCCGGGAGGTGATCGAGGAGCGGATGGGGGAGGAGTTGAAAGTTGAAAGTTGAAAGTTGAAAGTTGAAAGTTGAAAGTTGAAAGTTGAAAGTTGAAAGTTGAAAGTTGAAAGTTGAAAGTTGAAAGTCTGAGCACCACTACGGAACAATTCGCCTCACCCCCGAACCCCCTCTCCACAAGTGGAGAGGGGGGCGAGAAACGCCGATATGTCCGGGTGAGGCGGGTGTTTCGAGAGTAAATGATGATTTTGTTTTTTCCCGGTCTGTACCCCCACCCTGGCATCCCTCCCCCGATTACGGGAGAGGGAAAATGGAAAAACCATGCATTGGTAAATGCACAAATACCTCTCTGACAGGTGAGGTCATAATCGGCAAGAAAAAAGTCATCATTTACTACCACTACTCCCTGCCGTCACCGCACCACCACACTCCCGGTTTTCCGCACCACTCCCGACCGTACCCGTATAAAGCTGCATTCCGGGGGCAACATTCCGATCGAGAAGCAACCGGAGAATCATGAATTTCTGATAGCTCTGTAGTTTTTTCGTTGATCGCCGGCGGTTCAGCGTCATGCCGTATATACTGTAAACCAGGGATATCCGGGATTGTGTTTTGCCCTTTCAGGGCATGATTGTGTGGATCAATCGTGCTACCTGAAAATGTTCTGTCGAATTACCTGATCACTATTCCCGGAGTTTGTGCGCTGCATTTTTTCCCGGCAATATTCAGATGACTGTTTACGACACTTCGGTCTCCCGGCTTTATTCCGATCAGTCCATGGTGATGTATGGCTGTCGTCGGTATCGTCTTGTTCTTTTTAATGCCTGCAACACCGGTTTTCATTGAGTCAAGGTCAGGAACGGTTACAGAACTTCCATTGAAAGATAGAAGTGTGGTTTCCGTGATAAAAGTACCCAATGAATTGAATATGGTCTGATTATACATCAGGCCGTAGCGTTTATTGGATATGTACCGTTTAGTCATCCCTCCCCACATGGTCATACCGTTATCCGATGCAATGAGTCTGAAGGTATCTGCCGGGTTATCCTCTGAATAGTAATAGGTTATACGGCAGTAACCAAATCCTTCGAATTCTTCGGTACAGGCATCCTCGTATATCACTCGATTTCTGACACCCGCATTACTCGTGTATATTCCGTTAGTGCAGATGACGGAGTCTGTTACCAGCGAATCTGTTGTAACGTTGTATTCCTGCAGGGTTATTGTATCCTGCCTGGTCCATCTGCAACTGTCCCGTATGGTGAAAATGAAAATGGACGTCGAATCGTTCAACGTGGTACTGTCCTGTAAACGGATAGTTATGGTACTGTTGCGGTACAATCCTTCCGTATAAAGATATTCCCATACATTTCCCACCTGGAGTGGCGAATTCTCTGTTGCAGAGAGCGTAACTGCTAGTAATCCGAACAAAAGGGAAATACAATTTCTCATTCCTTTAACTCCGTATATTGTTGCAACTATGCAGTTGGTTTACAGGGGCCAGTATCAGTTGTGGGCAGTCATACTACAATATAGGCAAATGCAGACCTCTAAATTGGTGGATAAAGAAATATGTGTTTTCCAGTGGAAAACAGTTGTTGAAAGGGAGCAATTCCTGAAACCCGGATATCTTTTTGATGCGATTACTCAGGAGATGCGGCCGAAGTTAGCATCACATCAGCAATTATATGTGATTACCAGATCGAAGCTTTACCGCACCACCACACTCCCGGTTTTCCGTACCACTCCCGACCGTATCTGAACAACGTACCATCCCGGTGGTACTCCCGCAATCGCGAAACGCCCGATGAATGCTCCCGCCTGTCGATACCGGCTGTCGAGAACGCGGACGGTCCGGCCCGAAAGTGTATGCAGCGAAATGACCGTCTTCCCGCCGGACTGCAGCAGGCAGCTGACGGTCAGGTGCCCTGCCGTGGCGGAGAGGTGCGGCATTCCGGCGCCAAAAAACGGCTGTCTTCCGTGCACCGCGTGCCTGCCGATCACTGCACTACCTTCGTCAACACCCTCGGGACGTGGACCGTACAGCGGCACCGGATCGCCTGCCTCATAAGCACCACAGTCAGGAGCGCTGCCGGTGAAACCATCGTTGATATTCGGGATAACGGTTCCCTTGTCGATCACCGCACTGCCCGCAGCGGGGCGAAGATCGACGGTATCCCGCTCGGGGACGGGAGGATTCGGGAAGACAATACCGGGGAACACCTCGTCGAGCTTGATGTTTGCAATGCCGTGCGGCTCCACCTCGTCAAAGGGATCTCCGCCTATTTTCGCGACAAACGATACTCCCGAAACACCCACCGCGTCGTAGTCGAAGCTGCTGTGCTCGCCCGGGTCGCGGATGTCGGCGGCATACGGGTTACCCGCACCGTAGCCGCCCCAGTCAACACCACCTGTCGGTCCCCCGATGGCGAGGTTGTTGCGGAAAAAGGCGAAGTCCATCGCATCGTTTCCGGCGAGTCCTGCGCCCACCTTGACAATGGTATTGTGCAGTGCCACGTCGCCGCGGCTGTCGCGTTTGAATTTGAATGCGGCGTGGACCACGTTGTACATCACATTACGGATGAAGTACGTGGGGCCGCCAAGGCCCGGTTGTGAACTCAGTCCCACGTAACTGTTGGTAATCCGGTTGCGCATCACGCGGCAGTTGCCGAAACAGAAGTCCGCCTCGATGCCGTCGTCGGCACCGGTAAAGATGTCGTTGTTGTATATATCGATACCGTACTGGTTGAATGCTTCGTCGTCTTCCATGGTGGAGATGCAGTCGCGGAACCCCGTTACCCGGTTGTGGCAGATGACGTTACCCGGTCCGGTAAACTGGATTCCCTCGCCCTTGTTGTCGCCGTCGGCGCCCATGGTTTCATTTGACCAGCCGGTAGTGCCGGTGATCACGTTGTCGGCAATGTAGCAGTCGGTGAGCCCCTCGCCGTAGGCGGTGATACCGTACTGCCCCGTAAGGGTACAGTACCGTATCGCACAGTTCTTCGCCCCGTTCGCCTTGATTGCCCGGGCGCTTGCCTCGCCGCTGCTCGTTACGGTAAGTCCCCAGATGATCACCCATTCCTTATTCTGCAGGTCAACAAAGTCGTACACTGCCGATCCGTCAACCGACCGGTAGACACGGGGATGCGCTGCAGTTCCGTTTTCCGGATCAAGCGTACCGTAGGTGCCTGCCGGGATATCGGTGACAACGGCATCGTCGGTAATGCGGGGAACCGGGCGGGTGGTTGCCGTAACGGTTTCTTCCGCCGACCCGCCGTCGGGATCACTGAGGGAAAGGCTGATCTCGTAGGTGGTGCCCGGATGCAGATCGAAGATCGACCCGGAGCATTTGTTTTCCCAGGAGAATCCGAGGTTGCTCCCTGCAGGCACCCGGCGCAGCGGCATTCCCTCGTGCCATGCGGCAGTCCCGCTCGCACGGTACTTCACGGCAACGGTACAGTTGAGGTTGTCGTCTCCTTCAATCAGCCATTCGATCGCGAGATTAACAACAGTGGGGCAGGGGGTGGAAACCGCACCCGGGGTAGTGGCGTTCTGAGCGTTGGCGGAGAGGAACAGGGCGATAATCAGCAGCAGTGTCGTGTAGTGCATACGGTACCTGCTTTCCCGGGTTGTTGTGTCGATTTCGCAACATGGGGCACTCTTCGAGCATGGATCTGTATAAGGTATACTACAGGGGAGGGCGGCAGGGCGAGAGGTTTGTGTGGCACCTCACTCCACTTCGACGGTGCTCAGTGCGGCGCCTGCGTCCGGTGGCCATGTTTCGGGAGGAAATGGTGGTTTTTAATCGTGTCTTCTGCGACCTCACCCCACTTCGAGAGCCTCAGGGCGGCGCCTGCCCCACTTCGAGTAGCCTCAGTGCACCGCCTCTCCGCCCGGCGAGGGGGAAATGTTGAAAATTAAAATGGAGCAGACTGTCGAAATGTTCTCGAATGTGCCGGACCCGGGACGCCCCCTGTTCATTTCCTGTTTTCACTATCCCCCGCAGGCGGGATTGTCGTTGTGAGAGAATTCAGGGGACAGATTTCAGAACGGGGGAGAAGAAAACAAAAAAGAAAGAACGTCTTATTGGCGGATTCAATAGGTCTGCCGTGCAGAACGATGTGTCGACCGCGCAAAACGATGTGTCGACCGCGCAAAACGATGTGTCGAGCGCGCAAAACGATGTGTCGACCGCGCAGAACGATGTGTCGACCGCGCAGAACGATGTGTCGACCGCGCAGAACGATGTGTCGACCGCGCAGAACGATGTGT
>JBNLDC010000076.1:0-127797 GCA_050304135.1 Chitinispirillaceae bacterium
GCAGACTTTGCTTCACCACCTAAAACTCTCCCTCCCGGAACGACTGACAAAACGAGTTTTGTAGTGAAGAAATTTGAAAATAATCGGCGAAATATCGCAGGAAACAACACTTAACCTCGTTAAGTGTCGAACTTGGGCTAAAGCTACCCCGTGATTTTTGGTAAGGAAAAAATTCTACTTCAGTGAATAAAATGGAATAATCTTTGTCCACAGTCCTTCAACCTCCCCCGGCCTGCGGCTATCCGCCTCGGTGAGGGGGAGTGTTTGGTATCTGTCATGATGAACGAATACTGGAAATCAGAATCGAATCTGCAGTTTCTTTCTGTAAAGAACGCTGAAAGAGGTAAAATAGAAACAGCGTGAGATGCTGGATTCCTTTCGCTTAATGAATGAAATGAAAAAGCGCGGAATAGTTCAGCGGGAGCTGAAGGATACGGGTAGGGAAGGGAATTACACACCTAACCAGGGTAAAAGATTAACTCATAGCAAAAGTGGGACTGATAGCAGATGTTTTTGCCAGCACCTGTAATCCCCAAAAAAAGCAGGGTAAAATATTGCCCTGCTTTTCTTAGAGAATTTCTAAATATCATTTCTTTTTTCTGGAAACTCCTACAAGACCTAACAGGCCGATACATAAGAGCGAAAGTGTTGCTGGCTCGGGAACTGAAGAATTTACTCTTTGAACATCTAAGGATATTCCACCCCAATTATCATAAACAGGGGAATCCTGAATTTGAAATTTAACAGTTTGTTGCGTTTCAACAGTAAAATAGGCTGTCACTGCGTTAGCCAATGCATCTTCGGCCGTGTAATACAAAAAACCATCACTATAAAGGACGTCGTTTATAGTATAACTATTCAGCCATCCAACAGGCGGTCTTTGATCAAAGGAAATTGGATAATCATCAATGCCACCACTAACACTTGCCCATGCATTCCAAGCCGTATAAGTACCTGCAAAGGGAGTTGCCTGGTAGTCTCCAGCTTCTAAAGTTAAATAAACTGGAGAGTTCGGATTGGCATCAAGATCAACAATAAAAGATGCGGAGGTTGTTGATGCAAAAACGAACAACCCTAAGCATAGGCTTTTAAAAAATAAATATTTCATTATAACTCCTTTGGGTAGTGTGGTTAATAGTTGAATATATTAAGCAAAATGTGTTCCAAACTTTATGTCTTAAAAAACCATTGTTTTAACCTAATTGATCTTTTTCATGTAAAAAAAAACAATAATACTTGAAATTTTTTACAGTCAATGGTCTCTATATTATAAAATGTCGGGGAATTTTTCTATAAAAAATAGTGTTGCTGTTTCTCTGTTTGTCGAATAGCAATTATAATAATGATGTTTGCAACGAGCCATATACATAAAAAAGAGCCTCACGAAATGTGAGGCTCTTTTTTTAAATTCCATCCGGGAGGTTTCAGTATCAGTACGTCAAACCATACCCGTACTCAAACAGCGGCTCTCCACCAATCCCGTGCTTCTCATCGGCGTGGTCGGTGCCACTGTTGATCGGAATCTGATCAAATGTTTTGGGCCAGGTGTGCCGGAGTTTTCCCGAGAACGGTGCTTTGTTGTAAAGCACATCCGCAACTCCGCCTCCTTCGGAACCGGGGAGCCATGCCGCGACGAATGCCTTGCTTTTTGCGACTGCGTCGGTGACGATCAGCGGACGGCCCGAAATCAGGACGACGATGACCGGTTTGTTGCTGTCGATGCATTTCTGCAGTAGCGCGGAGTTCGGAAGGTCGGAAAAATTGATCGATATCGAGCCGTTAGGGTATTGTGAACATCCCGGACAATCACCGTTGGTGTTCTTATGGCCGTTGTCACCGCCGCCTTCGGCATAAGGTGTTTCACCGACCACGAGAACGATTTTATCCGCTGCGGCCAGGTTGTTTCCCGATTCATCGTACGTGACGTTCGCCGCGCCGCCAACCTCTTTGAGTCCGTCGAGGATGGTGGTGCCGGTGATTGCCGTATGATCGACATCACCCTGCCAGGTGATTGTCCAGCCGCCGCACTGGGCGCCGATTTTACTTGCCCACGGACCGACTACCACCACCTTATCGGTAGTCTGGAGTGGGAGTGCATTTGCTTCGTTCTTGAGCAGTACGAGTGACTTCTGTACGCATTCACGCGCTACCGCACGGTGGGAGGCACTGCCGAATTCCGCACGGAGAGAGGCATCGGACTTCGCTCCGGCAAAGAGATTGAGCCGGAATTTTACCCGGAGAATCCGTTTAACCGCATCGTCAAGCCGGGTGAGCGGGACGGTGGAGCCCTGGACCCGTTTAAGGGCGGCTATGTACTCACGGACCTTTTTCTGCTGTCCGGTTTGGTCGGTGGCGGTGTATTCCATCGCGATCATCGCCATGTCGATACCGGCATTGATCGAACCGGCTACATTGTTGTCAAAATAGAAAAATGAGGGATCGGTCGAGGCGAGTGCCTGAGGGATTGCATCCCAGTCGGAAAGGCAGAAACCGTTCCAGTTGAGCCCGGTCTTGAGCATATCGGTGAGTGAGAATTTATCGGTGGTGCAGCGGATCTCGACATTGTCGCGTTTCCAGGCGTTGTACGACGGCATGATCGAGGTGACGCCCTCCCTGACGGCTGCTTCGTAGGGAGGTAGATGGACGGCGCGCATGGTTGCTTCGGAGAGTTCGGTAACGCCGCCGTTGATACCGCCGCTGGTACCGCCGTCGCCGATGAAGTGTTTTGCACAGGCTGCTACCGCATCAGGGCGTGAAAGATCACCGTAGCCCTGCAGACCGCGGACGTATGCTGCAGCCATCAGGGAGTTGATCTCCGGGGTCTCTCCATAGCCTTCGTAGGAACGTCCCCAGCGTTCATCCCGTACTACCGAGATCGCCGGTGCAAAGTTGAGATTGATACCGAGTGCCCGCATCTCCCTGGCCGTAATGTTTGCCATTTTTGCGACAAGCGCGGTATCTCCCGTACATCCCATTCCGATATTATGAGGAAAAACGGTCGCCCCTTCGATGGTGGCGTTGCCGTGTACCGCATCGATACCGTACAGGATCGGAATGCCGAGCCGGGTTTGCGCCGCGGCATCATGCATGGCATCGAGGTTGGTTACCCAGGAATCTTTTGTATTGCTCGAAAACGGGCAGCCCCCCCCGTTGAATACCGAACCGTACATATTGTTTTTAAGGTCATCGGTAGAGATGATATTGACCAGTACTTCTGCCGTCTGGTTGATTTTCTCGTCGATGGTCATGAGAGCGAGCAGGGAATCGACCTTTTTTTCAATTTCCGTATCACGGTCGTTCACCGAGGTGAGGGTGATGTCGCCGATATTGGCGGCAACGTCTGAGTCGAGCATCTTGATGACGGTAATGTACTCTGCTTTTGAAACCGTGAGGGTATCAGGTGTTGCGTGGCGTTTGGCGAGCCTGACAGCTGACACGGGTGCAGCCGGGGAGGATGTTCCCTTTGCCCCGAGCGGACTGAATTTCAGCGTGTGAACCTCATTACCTGCCGCGATCCTGATGATATAGAATCCCTCGGCACTGCGGGTGGTGATCAGCGACTGCAGCGGAAGAGCATATGATCCTTCGTTAAAGAGCCGGCTGAAGACCGGACCGACACGTTTTCCGGTCATATCGAACAGCTCAACACGCAGTTGCCCGGGCTCTTCGTTGTAGAAAACCAGATCCCGACCGTTTATCCGGAGTGAACGATTGAGTGAGCTGATGGCTCCGCTGGACTGCACGGCGGTAGTTTGAATCGAAAAGGTGCCGTCGGCGCCCGATGTAGCCGTTGTTCCCTTGACCTTAAGGGAAAGAGACGCATTTGCTACAGGATTGGACTGTTTGTCGACAACCCGTCCTGTAATAGCCTGGGCTGATACCATTGTGTTGAGTGATGCTGTAAGCAGCATGCAGATCAGAGCGGACCATCTCATCAAGGGCTCCTTTTTCGGTGAGAACAGTTAAGACGACAGTAGTTCGTCAGTATTCGTATTAGTGGAAAAAATCGCTTCGCAGGTGCTCGCATGCTTGAAATGAGGAGGATCGGTGCGGCAACCGATATAGTGAGGGTTGACGATACACAATCCGCAGAAAATCCTGTCGGTCGAAGGACCGAAAAACAGGTGTGCTGATCAACAATATAGCATTTTTTCAGAAAAATCACTTGCTTGAATGACGCGGTGAGCGGTTACAACGAAGCCCGCGGTCAGGAGGGAATCGTGCAGAGTCGAATAGCGTCGGAGGGATCAATGCGGTATCTGCTGCCGTGTCCCTGAAAAAAACCGTGCTTCCGGATCATGTTGATTCCCAGACGGGTGATGAAAATGGCGGTCTTGCTCTCTTCCTCGTAAACCATTACTTCGCCCTTCTGAAAAACACCGTCCCCTCTGAAGGGTGAAGGAATTTTTCCACGGGCTTCAAACATCGTGGCGGTTACACCAGGTTTAAGTTCCACGGGATCGCCGAATGCCCCGTCGGCTTTCATAAAGGCGATGGCGAGTATATTGGCGATATCGTGAGGGGTGGTACCGAGTCGTTCAAGTTCCTGGCGGTCGTCTTCAATAATTTCTTCAACGCTCCGTGGATCTTCACCGAGAAATCCATCCGCACTGAATTTGGATGGTCCGAAGAGTTTTGCCTGCTCCCGTTCACGGGGTGAGAGCTTCATGTCCACCTCCTGTTTCAGGCGAATTTATCATAGTATACCTTTTCTTCCGGTAGTCCCGCTTTTTTAAGGACTTCCACGCAGGCATTGATCATACCGGGAGAACCGCAGAGATACGCTTCATGTTGTGAGGCATCGGGAACATGGCGCGCGACGACTTCGGTAATCAGCCCGGTGTCGCCCTGCCATCCGCTGCCTTCCGGTTCGTTTGAAAGTGCCGGAATAAATTTGAAATTCGGCATCTTTTTTTCGAGTTCTCGCAGTTCATCCACCAGAAAAAGATCCCGCTGCGTCTGCGCGCCAAAGAAATACATGGCGTTGCGGTTGCTTCCCTGTTCCTTCATGTCGCGCAGCATGCTCCAGATTGGGGCCATGCCGCTGCCGCCGGCAATAAAAAGTATCGGTGCCCCGGTGGGACGCAGATGAAATTCACCGTAGGGCCCGCTGAGCCGTACCTCCTGCCCCTCTTTGAGGTAGTCGAATACCCACGTGGTACAGATACCGTTAGGTACTTTACGGATCATGAGTTCGACATGACGGTGGTCGGAAGGAACCGATGAGATCGAGTAGGCCCGCATGACCGCTTCGTGACCTTTGTATTCCTCTGATTCAAGCTGTGCATATTGACCGGCGGTAAATTCGATGTCGGTCGGTTCCAGCAGCTCAATCCGCAGTTCGAAAATGTCGTGCGTCATCTGCTTTTTCGAGATGAGTTTTCCGCGGTAGCGCTTGACGGAGAAATACTCACGGGGAATCCGGATGGCGACATCGCTGCGGACTTTCACCTGACAGGAGAGGCGGATATTGTTTTTCCGCTCCTCGGGGCTCAGGTAGGGATCTTCCACCGGGGTGATAACACCGCCCCCGGCATCAACCGTTACCTTGCAGTAGGCGCAGCTTCCACGACCGCCGCATGCGGAGGGGATGAATATATCCTGTGAGGCAAGCAGGGAGAGCAGTGAGCCGCCCCCGTTTACCTGCAGTTTTTTTTCGCCACCGTTGATGTCGATGGTGCAGGGCCCGAAGTTGAGAATATACCGTTCCGCCAGAACCAGAAGCAGGGCGAGAATGCTGCCGCAGGCGACAAGAAAAACGGTTGAAATGATAACGCCATGCAAGATCGGACTCATATTATACCTTCACCATTCCCGAAAAACCAATGAATGCGAGCGCCATGATACCAATGATGATCAGGGTTATCGGGGAGCCGGCAAGTCCTTTGGGCAGTGCCTGTTCGTTGATTCGCTCCCTGATGCCGCCGATGATCGCAATGGCGACAAACCAGCCGAATCCGCCGCCTGCACCGAAAATCAGTGTTTCAAGAAAACCGTAGGGTTTGTTGAGCATGAACAGCGAGATGCCGAGGATCGCACAATTGACGGTGATGAGCGGCAGAAAGATGCCGAGTGCATTGTAAAGAGACGGTGAATACCGGTCGATAATCATTTCGATGAGCTGGACAAATGCGGCAATTACCACGATGAAGGTGATAAGACGCAGGTATTCGAGCCCGAGCGGAAGCAGAATATGTTTGTATACCAGGTAATTGATTGCCGCCGTACTGGCGGTGACGAAAATGACCGCTATACCCAGCCCGATGCTGGTGTCCACTTTTTTTGAAACGCCGAGACATGAGCACATCCCGAGAAACCGGGTAAGCAGAATGTTGTCGGTAAATGCTGCCGAAACGAAGATAAGCAGAACGGAAAGAAAGGTCGGTGAGTGAGCTGCCTGTTCCATGATTACCTCTTTTCCTTTGGCAACTGGCGCATACGGGCAAACCAGCTCAGAAGGCCGAGCATGAAAAATGCACCCGGCGCCATCACCATGATTGTCCACTGGTGCCACCAGATCTGCAGTGCGGGAAGCTTATACCCGAGAATGGTACCGAATCCCAGCGGCTCACGAACGAGGGCGATAATGATCAGCACGGCTGAATACCCGAGCCCCATCGCAATGCCGTCGATGAAGGAAGGAATCGGTTTATTCTGCATGGCGAACGCTTCGGCCCGCCCCATGATAATACAGTTGGTGATGATAAGCCCCACATAGGGGCCGATGAACCGATGGATCTCCGGAGCGGTCGCCTTTATAATAATGTCTACCATCATTACAAACGTGGCAATGATGAGTACCTGCACGATCATTCGTATCCGCGCCGGAATTTGTTTGCGCAGCAGGGATATCGTCAGACTTGACATTGCGGTGGAGAAGATAAGCCCCGCACACATGAACAGGGTATTGGCAAGCAGATTCGTCACCGCAAGGGTCGAACAGATGCCAAGCACCTGCACAAAAATCGGATTATTCTTCCAGAAACCGTCGTAGAACAGTTTTTTTACCGGAGCTGCCATCAGTTGAGCCTCCTTCCCGTTGCCGACGAAGAATCCGCCATCTCCCGTGAATCATAGGCTGTTTTAAAGGCGGCAAGTTCACTGTTGATAATCCGTTCGAGTGCCATGGAGGTCTGTGTGGCGCCGGTAATGGCATCCACCCGGTGGGAGCCGTCGGTTGCATCGGGTTTGCCGAAGGTGATCTGTTTCGATGCATCCCAGTTGAGCGAATATCCCTTGAACTGCTGTTTGAACCCCTCCTCCTCGATGCGTGCACCGAGGCCCGGCGTCTCTTTCTGCTCAATGATTTCCAGAGAACGGATGGTTGAAAAATCATTCGAGAGCACGAGAATACCACTCACCCGGTCCCAGAATGCTATTCCCGTAAATATGAATCCGATATCACGGGGTGCGGTTTTTCGGGTGAAAAGCTCCCACATGCGGTTGTTACCTGAAAATGAGGTGCGTTCAATTGCCCCGGCGATTGCCGTATCGTAACCGTCGGCAGTCTGCTTACTGACGCTGATCCCGAAGGCCTTGGCGATGGTCCGGTTGCGGGAAAGACGTTCATTGGCTTTCAGTGTTTTCTGCATGGAAAAATGAACGAATGAGACAGCCGTCCCGCATAGTACTGAAATTACGATCATGAAACCGATCACATATGCTGGTGAGGTCTTTTTCATGTCGCCTTCACCTCCTTTTTTGCCGCCCGGTACCGTTTGATCCAGAGGTCAAGCGAGGGTGCGATCATGTTGCCCAGGAGTATCGCAAAGCCGACTCCTCCGGCAAAAATTGCCTTGTACCTGAAAATCACGATCATCATCCCGATAAAGGCTCCGTAAATCCATTGCGAGAGCGGTACCTTCGGTGCGCTTACCGGATCGGTTACCATAAATACCGCACTGTAGAGCAGGGCGCCTGAAAGCAGGGTGAAATGCAGGGGAGGAACCTGGTCGATTCCGGCGACGTTTCTGAGCAGCAGATTCAGACCTGTAGCGCCAAGTATGGTTGCCAGCATGAGACGCCACTGTGCGGTTTTGGTAACGATCAGATATATCGCGCCGAAAAGGATCAGAATGGCGCTGACTTCGCCGATTGATCCGGCGGCGAGGATTTTCGTGGCTCCTCCGGAAGTGAAAACACCACTGATATTTCCAAGAAGAAGTTCGATCCATCCGGTGGTGAACCCGAAGTCCCGCCTGCCCCACATTGGTGTTGCTGCGGTAAAGGCATCGGCAATACCGAGACCCGACGAGCTGAGTGCGACCGGCAGCTGCTTGACCACGGTCATTCCCCAGTGGGCGAATCCTCCGGGAAAACCGGTGAAGGCCGGAACAAACCGTCCGGTCATTTCAATAGGAAAGGTTACATACACGAACGCTCTGCCGACAATGGCCGGGTTGAAAACGTTTTTACCAAAACCGCCGAAGACCTCCTTACCGAATAGTATCGCAACAATAATCCCTACTGCGGCAATCCACATGGGGGTGGTAGGCGGAAGCGAGAGTGCGTACAGTGCGGCGGTCACGAAAACGGCGTAGCTGACTTTGCCTTTTTTACAGGACTGCATATACCATTCAGTGCAGAATCCGCATATCACCGAAACTGCCAGCAGTGCCAGTACCCGCCATCCGAAAAAGTATACTCCGGCAATGGCTATCGGTGTGAGCGCCTGCAGCACCCGGAGCATATTTTTCTGTTTCAGCAAGGGAGGAAATTTCATTGCAGACCTGTCTCCGGATATCACTCTGGGAGGTTGTTGGAGCAAGTGTCTAAAAATATCTGAAAGTTTTTAGACATTTTACTATTTTAAAGATAACTGCAGTCATGTCAGGATGGGAAATGATACCTGTGGTTTTTTACTGGAAATTCCGGCAGTGAATTCTTTTAACCTGACTGTAGTTATGAACATTAGAAGATATGTTTCTGCGGTGAGTTTGGAAAGTGGTTTTTTGTATGCGGCACACTCGGCGGCCACTTCTTCGGAAATCGGTAACCGACAGAATACTTGCACTCTACGAGCAGTATCACCGGCCTGAGTTCATCGGTCTTGATCCTCTGATAACCCTCCGTGGATTTTCACGGCGGAAGGACCTCGAAACAGCAGGTTTTGTCGCGGCGATACTCTCCTACGGGAGGGTCGAAACCATCATCCGGAACGTATCGTGGCTGTTTGAACGGATGGAGAACGAACCGGCGCGGTTTCTGCGTGAAACAACCTTCGAAGAGAAAAAGCGGTGTTTCAACGGGTTCAGGCATCGCTTCAACAACGGTGATGACGTTGCACTGCTGCTTCAGGCCGTCGGTGCTCTTACGATGGAACATGGATCGATGGAGAAGTTTGTTGCAGGAGCGTTTTCAAATGACGGAAGTGGGGTGCGTGGTGCGCTTTCCGGGGTTGCCGCGGTGATTGCGGGAACCGCACAGCGGTGGAACAGGGCCGTTTCCCGTGGTTTCCGTTTTCTGGTTCCGTCACCGGCCGGTGGCAGTGCTTGTAAGCGGCTCAACATGTACCTGCGCTGGATGGTTCGTCCGGCCGACGGGATCGATCTCGGGGTCTGGCACCGGATTCGGCCGGAGCAGCTTATGATGCCGGTTGATACCCATATCGCGTCGATAGCAACCCGGTTCGGTCTGACCGGGCGTAAAAACAGCGACTGGTGGATGGCGGAGGAGATTACCGGGGGGTTACGCAGGATAGATCCGGTGGATCCGGTACGGTTTGATTTCTCACTCTGCAGAAGTGGAATGGTCACAATGAGAAATGGTGCGGCATGAGTACTACGACAACGACAGTTGAAAAAAGAATGCTGCGGTTCAAGGGGGTGTCGATCAACTCCGGCAGGGTACTCGGCAGTTCCTGTCTGTACAATGCTGAACGGCATAAAGTGGTGCAGCAGTATTCGCTGGTGAATGAGTCGCTCATTGATGCGGAGCTTGCCAAATTCAATGAGGTGCTGCTGCTCTGCTCCGGGGAACTCGACGAGATCGCCCGCCAGGTGGAGGATTCAGTCGGCAAGGTGGAAAGTGAGATTTTCGTTACCCAAAAGCACATCATGAATGATCCCAAGGTTGTCGAGTCCATCCGGCGGATGGTAACCGAAAACCGGAAGAACGTTGAATGGGCCATTTCCGACGTGCTGAGTGAGTACGAGGCAAAATTCGCCTCGCTTGACAATAAATACCTCCGGGAGCGGTCGAGCGATATCGGAGAGATCAGGCGGCGTCTGCTCGACCGGATCAGCCACAAGGAAGGTGGTCTTGCCTGTGAAGGACAGGCGCATTGCCGTAAAGGCTCCGACCGGATTGTGGTGGCACATGAACTGACTGCCGATATGGTCGCCCGGCTTAATCTTGACCGTGTACTCGGTTTTGTTACCGAGTATGGAGGGATCACCTCGCATGCGGCGATTATCGCCCGGTCGCTGGGTGTTCCCGCAGTGTCCGGAATTCACGGGATTATGGAGTTTGTGCAGTGCGGAGACCATATCGCGATCGACGGCGAAAGCGGTGAGGTGTTCCTCTATCCCGATCCGGCGACGGTCGTGGCAATGATGCCGGTGGAACCGGTCCAGAAAGACAATGTCTGCATTCTCGATACCCCGCAGGGCATGCAGCTGCTGGCAAATGCCAGTACTATGGAAGATGTTCGGCAGGCCGCATCGGTCGGGGCCGACGGGATCGGGTTGCTCCGGACGGAAATCCTTTTTATCAAGGAGGACCGTCTGCTCAATGAGGACGAACAGTTCGAATATTACTGGAATATCGTTACGCTGATGGGCCACAGAACCGTGACCTTCCGCATGCTCGACATTGGTGGCGACAAACCCCTGTCGTTTCTCAAGCTCAAAAAAGAGGATAACCCCTACCTGGGCTGGCGGGGCTCGCGCTTTCTTCTCGGTAATCCCGATATTTTTTCCACCCAGTTGCGGGCGCTTGCGCGGGTGAGCCTGAAGGTCCCCCTCAAGGTACTGTTTCCGATGGTGGTTGATGCCGGGCAGTTGCGCAGTCTGCTGGAACTCGCGGGGAAGGTGGTGGGGGAGTTTGAACCCGGAAAAACACAGATTGAATTCGGTGTTATGTTCGAAGTTCCCAGCGCGTTCATCGAGGCGGAGGAGATCCTTGCGCAGGTGAAATTCGCCAGTATCGGGAGCAACGACCTGATTCAGTATCTTTTTGCAATAGACCGGAACAATGAACTGGTTTCTCAGGATTACGACCCTGAACATCCGGTTCTCTGGAAACTTCTGGAGCAACTGAGTATCGCAGCACGGAACAGGGGAAAACCGCTGAGTATCTGCGGCGACATTGCCTCCCGTGAAGGTCTTCAGCAGCGGTTGCTGGACATCGGCATATCGTCGCTGAGCGTTCCCCCGCGAATGGTTCCCCGTGTACGAAACGAGATGGCCCGGTATGCCGGGCTCCTGTCATAAAGGAGTTATACCCGTCATGGTTAAAAAGGTTCTTTTTATCGATCATCATCACGATCTTTCCTTCGTGGCTGAACAGGCCGCCCGTGAGACCTGGATGGATTCATTTACACTCGCAAGTTCCGGTGTCGATCCGCGGCGGCGTTTTTCCACTCTGCCCGAACATGCCGGAACCGTGCAGTTTGCCGCAACCACAGCCGACAGCTGTGATCTTGCCGTTGCGATCGGTGCGGAGGCGGCGCAGCGGTGTGCCATGCTCCCCGGACTTCCTCCGGTAATTGTCTGGAATGATCTGGAGGCGGCGACACCGGATGAGTTCGAGCATCACAGGGCGAAAATCGTCAGTCGCGTAAAAACGCTGGGGGCACCCGGAGCACTGCAGGCGCTTCTGGGGCAACGATCCACTCTGGCCGACATCATTGACAGTCTGCATGAAGGGGTGATCGTGCACGACAGCAACCGCAAGGTGTTTCTTTTCAGCAGGGGTGCACAGCGGATTACCGGTGCTGCACCCGAAACCGTTATCGGACGCGATTGTCACGAGTTGTTCAAGCCTCGCCTCTGCGGGGTATCCTGCGCTTTCTGCGGAAGTGCAACAGACCGTGAGGTCGATGCCAAAACAGCCTACGCCGCCAATTTTGTGGCGGAAGATGGCTCGCATCACGATGTCGACGTTACACGGCTGCCGCTCAGAAACGCAGAGGGGAACGTTGTCGGTGCCCTTGTAACCTTTACCGATACAACGCGTGTGCGAGAACTTGAAGTCCGGCTGGGTGAACGGGAGTCATTTTCCGGAATTATCGGGAGTGATCATCGCATGCTTGAGATCTATGAACTTATCCGTGATCTCGCGGACAATGATTTTCCGGTGGTGATCACCGGCGAGAGCGGTACCGGTAAGGAACTCGTGGCTGCCGCTATTCACAACGAGAGCCTCCGGCGCGACCGGCTGTTTGTACCTGTCAACTGCGGGGCGCTCCCCGAAGGAACGCTTGAAAGTGAGCTGTTCGGCCATCTCAAGGGGTCATTTACCGGTGCGATTCGCGATAAGAAAGGTCGGTTTGAGCTGGCTGATCAGGGGACACTGTTTCTTGACGAGATCGGCGACCTTTCCCTCCCCATGCAGGTAAAGCTGCTGCGGGTTCTGCAGGAGGGGGTGTTTGAACCGGTTGGCAGCGAGACTTCGCGGAAGGTCGATGTGCGCGTTATCTGCGCCACCAACCGCAATCTCCGTGAGATGGTTGCCAAGGGGACGTTTCGGGAGGACCTTTTCTACCGGCTGGCCGTGGTGCCGATTGAAATGCCGCCGTTGCGCGAGCGGAGAAATGACATTCCGCTTCTTGCACGGCATTTTCTCGACAAAACCACCGGACGTCTGTCCCGTGCCTCCATGGTGTTCTCCGACGATGCTCTTTCGGTACTTATGAATTACGCCTGGCCGGGAAATGTCCGGCAGCTCCAGAACGCGATCCAGTTCGCACTTATCAAGTGCCGCAGTGCCACCATAATGCCTGAACACCTGCCGCCCGAAATTCTCTCGGGAACCTATATACCCATCGGGCAGACCCACGTTCCGGGGAAAGTCGGCAGACGGCCGAAGTTGACCGACGATGTGGTTGAACGGGCACTGGAGAAAACAGGCGGCAATAAAGCCAAAGCCGCACGACTGCTCGGTGTCGGAAGAGCAACACTCTATAATTTCATCAACGGTAAAGGGCAGGAGACGGTTACGGCAGACTGACCGCGGAGGGCTGACACCTACGGTTTTTTAATCAGTACTGCGGGCAACGGGGAGCATTCCATGACAGGTACAACACAGCGCGGAATTGAGCAGCTTCTTCCGGTGCTTCTGCTTATTGCCGGGTGTGAATTTCCCTACGCTCCTCAACCCTCTATTCCTTCTGAAAAACAACGGTCCTCAGATACGGTGTCGTATTTCACCGCAACCGGAACACTGTATCCCGTTAACCGGGGCAGGCAAACCTGCAATCCATCCGTCTCCCTGAGCGAACGGTATCCGGCGTGCATGCTCTGGCTTGGATTCAGCGATATTGCCGTTACGGTGCCGGACAGTCTTGCCGCGTACGCGACGACTCCGGTGCGGCTGCATGATCGTCTCACGATCACCGATACTGCGAACGACGTCAGATGGTATCTGCTGCGATCGGAAATCGCATCGTCAGGCGAGTTGCAGTGTCCCGAGTGGTCAACCCATCCTGATTATCTCGCGTGTCTGGTCGGAAAAGTCACCAGTCCCTACAGCGGCTATGCGGTCCGTCTTTCCGATCACGCGTCGTTTCTCATCTGTAACAATACACTCGAGGAGTTCAGTACACCGCATCTGTGGCTGCCCGATTCCGCCGTGCACGGGGCTGCGGTGGCTCAAACGTCGTTCGATGAAAACGGGATTGCAGTAAAAGAGGATGTTGAACGGTTTTTCGGAACCCGGCGTATCAGGTTTGTGTATACCCGCTCCGGAGGTGACGGGGCGGTATATGTTCTGGATTATTCAGCAGGCGAACAGCCGTTCCCGTTTGCATTGCGTAAACCGGAAGAGCTTGAAAAGTGGTATTGCAACAGTCCGCTCATCTCTCCGGACGGCAACTGGGTGGCGTATCACTGTTATCCCAATGCCGCGCAGGGGGCCTATTACCGCTCATTCATCCAACGTCTCACTCCCGAAGCGTTTCCGGTCGAAATCGCCGGCGAAGCATCGGATCCGCACTGGTGGCGGGAACCGGATGATCCTGAACAGTACTACATTGTTTACACCCGAACTGCCGGCCCCTATTATTCAGAATACGATTACACCGATCCGACAATAGCAACTTCAGGAACGGTCGGTGCGACGATGCTGCAAAAACTCACCGGAACGTGGCGGGATGTACCCGCATTTATCGGTACGTTGCAACCGGATGCCTCGAAAAACCCGATTACCCTTGTACAACTGCCGTTCAAGGGAGGGCTGTCGCGGGATGGTCGTTTTCTGTGTACCGCTTATAAGTATGCGTATCTGCTGGAGTTGCAGTAAGTGCTTCAGACATCAAAACTGGTAACTTTATTTCCTCTGTTTATTTTCATTACATTTCCCGTGGCTGAGCGTGTCGAAGCCATGCCCGGGTTCCTTCCGACATAGCTCAATGACCGGAAACTGGGGCTACCGCCAGAAAATGGATTCAGTTCCGGGACTGTTCGACTTAATGCAAGATAAAAAAAAGAGACCATGAAAAGTCAATTCAGGGCCTCTGTGATGTAGCTGTCGGAGGATAACCGGTTACCTGATAATCTCTATTCCCTCAATCGTCGCATTGTCGGCAATTGTCGTAAACGTGATCGCGATCTGTCCCGATCCATTGGCCGTTGCGGTGAATTCTCTGATCACTGCTTTGTACCGGGCACCGGTTGTCGCGTAAATATCGAAGTTACTCAGCACCGTCGAACCGTTGATTGCCACATTGAAAAGACGTGCCCCGGTAGCGGTCTGATAGAGTTCCGCGAAATGGAGCCGGACCGTATACTGATTTCCGGGAGTGAGGCCCGGAATGGTATACGTGCTGTTGCCGTATCGTTCGCTTTTGTAGACGTTTTCCGGAGCAGGGTCGGTGCCGGTGACACCTGACATGTCAATCGCATCGGCTACCGTGCGAAGTGTTCCTCCACTACCGTATTGGTCGGCGGAAAAAGGAGTAATCGCACTGTTGCTGCCGGTATTGATCTGGTAGAGGGTTGCAGGTTCCTCGTTCACGGTTACCGCTGCGGTACCGGTTGACGCACCCGACTGAGCGGAAACCGTATACGGCCCCCCAGCGGTTGATCCGGCGGTAAAGAGACCGGTCGCACCAATGGTACCGCCGTCGTCGACACTCCATGAAATTGACGGTTGCGGGGACATCGCATCACTGAACTGATCGAGGGCTGATGCAGTGAACTGTTGTGTCGCCAAAGCGAGCACGGTCGCTGTTGCAGGGGTGACTGTTATGCCGCTGAGTGTCTGATTGACGGTGACCGCAACCGAACTGGTTACCGAATGATTCCTCTGATCGGTTACCGTAGCTTCAAGCGTGTAGCTGCCAGCCTGCTGGAAAGCTGCGGTCGTCGTTTTGGCGGCATTGGTACCATTGGTGCTGAAAGTGACCGGAGCAGGTACGGTACCGACTGTCGACCAGGTATACGTCAGTGATGCCTCACCGTTATCGTCATCGGCAAGGACTGAAAGCTGCGTTGTGGTTCCGGTAATTTCTTCCGGATCTGCCGCGGCTTCACTGACAATAAACGGCGGGTTGTCCTGAACGGTGGTGAGTACTTCGATACCGGAAACTTTCGCATTATCGGTGATAGTGGTAAACGTGATCACGATCTGACCCGATCCGTTTGCAGCGGCGGTAAATTCCCTCACGACCGCTTTGTTTTGTGCGCCGGCAACTGCATAGATGTCAAAGTTATCGAGCACCGTGGTGCCGCCTATGGCGACATCGAACACCCGGCTGCCGGTGGCTGTCCAGTAGATTTCCGCGAAATGAAGCCGGACGAGATAGTCTGCGGAAGGGGTCAGATTGGGGATGGTGTAGGTGTAGTTGCCGTATCGTTCGCTCTGATAGACGGCCTGCGGGGCGGGATCCGCGACACCTGACAGGTCAATCGCACTTGAGGTGCTGTACGTTGATCCTCCGCTGTTGTACTGGTCACCGGAAAAAGGGGCCGGTGCGCTGGAGCTTCCCGTATTGATCTGATAGAACACCGGATTCGGCTCGGCAAAGGTGGCGTTTATGGTATGAGAAGCCGCTACCGATGAAAACGTATAGGAGCTTACTGCTCCGATGGCGCTTCCGTCAACAATTACCGATGAAATCTCATAGCCGGAAGATGGTGTAATCGTGAAACTCTGCGATGCACCATGCTGGACTGAAATGGCTCCCTGCGGTGTAATCAATCCACCTGATGAGGCGGTGGCGGTAATGGTGTAGGTGTTAATGGAGAATTCCACCGCAATGGTATGGTCACCGGTTACATTGGAAAAGGTATACGACGAGGCGGTTGGAACGCTGCCGCCGTCAACGGTGATTGCCGTTACGCTGTATCCGGTTTGCGGTGAAAAAGTCACGGTCAGATCCGCTCCCTCTTCGACGGTAATCGTTCCGGACGGGTCGATCGAACCTCCGGTTGTTGCCGTTGCAGCAACCGTATAGGTGGGAACCGGTTCGAACGATACGTCGATCGTGTGATCGGCGCTGACGGAGGAAAAGGTGTACGTTTCGACCGCTCCGATTGACACGCCGTCAACCAGTACATCGAGAACGCGATACCCGGGTGCGGTGGTGATGGTGTAGGTTTGTTCATCGCCCTGAACCACCGTGGTTGCGCCCGTGGGTGCAATCGCTCCTCCGGCTGCGGACGTGGCGGTGATGGTATACGTGGGAAGTGCAGAGAAATCGGCGGCTATGGCGTGATCCGCGGTGACATCCGTAAAGGTGTAGGCGGCGACCGGTCCAACGGAACTTCCGTCAACGGTAACATCGCTGATCGCATACCCGACTGCAGGGACAATGGAAAACGACTGATCGGCACCATCCGAAACCGTTATACTGCCGGAGGGGGTTATCGACCCACCGGCGGTCGCGGTTGCGGTTATACTGTGAGTGACTGGAGGCGTGAAACCGAAGGTGACGCACAACTTGCCGCCGGTTCCCGCAGGAAGGTGTACCGTCCGTGCATCACCGTCAAAATCGGTATACGGTGCACCGTCAAGCGTGACTTCGGTGATTTTCAGAACGTCGTCTTCGATGGCGATGGGGGTCAGTTTATACGTTCGTTCAACTGCTTCGGCCGGATACAGGTAATAGAGCTGTACCGGTGTTTTTGTATAGTAAAGAGAACCGTAAAGGTAGGCGTAATACCCGAGTTCAACGGAGTGATACCCCGCGGTGAACAGTCCGCCTTTGTTGCCGTCAACAATTGCGGAACCGTCCCGGTTCATCACGCTGTAGGCTTCACCGTAAACCGGATCAATATTGTGATCCAGAAAGAAGTTGAGTGAGCCGTCGGCGATCCGCAGGTAGCGGTTGCGCTGATCCTGGGTGGCGGCGGTATAGTAGTTGATGATTCCGGAGGTGTAACCCTGTTCCACCATCCAGAAATCTTTGTTGGTTCCGGTGATTTCACCGGTCTGCCAGTTAAGATAGCCGTAGGGAGCGCCGTAGACGGTGTCGTAACAATTATGTTCCCAGAGGTCCTCCATCAGTGCATGACCGGCATCGCGATATTCAGGGTGGTCGGGGTTGAGCAGCCAGGAGCGCTGCAGTACCCATGCGGTTTTGAACCCGTGCCCGATATCCATATTGGAATTACTGTTATCAATGCTCCAGTCGGCATTGAACATTTCCGGAAATCCCGCTGCGGCGTTTACCATGTTGCCGACCAGATGATCAGCAACGTTGTCGGCAAGTTCGATCAGACGGTTTTTATGATTGAGAGAATCGAACATCATCGACATCAGCAGTGCATGGGTGGTCATCCCGTCAACGGTCGAATGAAAGCCTTTTCCCCATTTGTTCGTCCATGCCGTGTTCGCATTGTTGTAATACCCCTTTGTTGCGGGGTTGGCATCCCAGAGGTTGTTGTAGTTTGAGGTGACACCTCGCATCAGCCAGGTGTGATCACTCTCTGCTCCGTCGTTCCAGCTGATGTTGCCTCCTGTTGCTTCCACCATTGCCGAAATCCCGACAAGCGCGTAATGCTGCTGGAAACTCCACCAGTCGTTGTGCCCCCAGTGACTCACGTAGTTGCCGGCAATATCGGTAATGAAATACCAGCCGTTATTCCAGCCGTGATCATAGAGAAATTTCAGCGCGTGGCGTGCATACTCAAGATACTGTTCATCGCCGGTGACCATGAATGCCCGTACGAACGCATAGGCAATCCGTGACTGGCCGCAGAGGGCCTTCTCGTTCGCCCCGGTCCAGTTGCCCTGCCGGTCGATATTCGTGTAGAAACCACCGTTGGTATTGTCACGCTGATTCATGCGGAAGGTGATAAGCTCCAGCATGAAGTCGATCGCTTCTTGAGGGTTGACGATAAGCGGGCAGGTGGGCTGATAGCCTGTCACTGTCGTTAAGTTGGTGCTTAGCAGATACGGTGAAGGCCGGTTTGCTGCCGAGTGGGTTACCTCAACAGTTCCGGTGAAGGTTCCGGTCGAAGCGGTGGTGGCGGTTGCGGTACAGGTTGATTGTGATCCGGCGGGAACAGTACCGGATGTGGGCACTATCGTGAGCCACGATGGACCGTTTGCGATACTCCAGGTAACGGGTGTGGAGCCGGAGTTGATAATCGTCAGTGTTTGTGCGACGGGATTATCGGGGGTCGACGAAAAACTGAGGGTCTCCGGAGTGAAACTGATTCCCGGTGCTTCGGCCAAGCCGGAGAGCGCGATACTGATCGAAGGATTGTCGTTTGCATTGGAAAGTATCGTGAAGGTTCCTGAATGAGTTCCTGCAGTGGTCGGAGAAAAGGTAACCGGAACGGTTGTACTGCCGGTTGCCGGAACGGTGATCGGGGTGGAGGCTCCGGAAGTAAAACTCCCAGATGAACTCGAGAGGTTACTGACGGTTGTCGGTGCGCTTCCACTGTTTTGGAGAGTAAGATCAGCTGTGGTTTGAGCCCCCACCGGCAAGGTTCCGAAATCGAGTACCTGGGGTGTCACCGTCAGCAGGGGGGTACTGCTCTCGATAAGGCTGACGTTATCAATAAAGAAATACCCCGAGGAGAGACCGCAATTGAATTCGATCCGTGCATTTGCGTCACTCGGTTCGGTCATGGTGATCTGATAGACGTACCGTGTTTTGGTGGTGGTGAGGGTCACCATCTGGTTCTGCGATCCGAAATAGGAGGTCCATGGATCATTGCTCTGGCCGATGTTTACCTGCATACTCTGGGAGCCGCTGTTCTGGGGTCCTTTGTAGGCATCGAAGCTGAAGGTGTAGGTTTGTCCCTGCACCAGAGGAATGCCGGTTTGAATGAACTGCACATGCCAGTGTTCGGTTCCGGCGGTAGTTACAACGATGTTGTATTCTCCGGCCACTACCGATCCGCTTGAACTTCCCCCATACTGATTGAGGGTCCAGTTGGATGTTCCTCCGGAAAAATCGCCGTTTTGAACGAGGTTGGTTTGAGCGGTGATTGTCGCAATGGCGACAACGATAAAAAGAAACATTTGTACAAGTTTCTTCTGTACCATAGCAATATGCTCCCATGATGCAGGTGAAAAATTCAGTAATCAGGCGTGTGGATGTGTCCCAGCTTTTCGTGTAATATTCTGACGGTTAAAATAATTACTTCCCTGGCGGGAAACATCTTTTTCATGGTTGAATACTGTTTTTTAACGGAGGTAACCCCTGCTGTTTGAGCGGTTAAGTTGTTGTGGTGGAAGTAGTTATTGAACCATGCGATTGTATTTAAAATGTTTCCAAAGCATTCACGGGTAAGAAGATACGGGTTCTTGAAAAGCAACAGTTCAGCAGGTTGTTTACGGAACAGACAACTGCTGACCTGAAAGGGAATCCGACAGCTGAAACGATCGGTATGTCGGTGGTGTTTCGGAATGGAGGGAGTATCGGTGATAAAACTGTGTTGCGGTTGAAGGATGCGCAACCAGTCGCCGCGGAGCAACCGTTCTGTCGGTATTTTCAGGGAAGATAGGTAATCACCCGGTCAAACCGGTGAACCACGTTCCCCTTGTTGTCGATGACACTCATTCGCACCGGGTACCTCCCCGCGCCCACCGATCCTCTGCGGGAATCACGACCATTCCAGGTGATCAGGTGTTCTCCGGCGCTCAGCAGTGCGGAAATCCGTTTCTCCCATACCTTGCGGCCGCGCAGATCGAATATCGTGAGCTGAATCGTTTCCTGTGCGTTGAATCCGACAGTGTAGCGGAAATTGACGATTGAACGCGCGGGGTTGGGGTAGATGTTTTTCAGGGAATAACTGAAAGCGGCGATGGTGGTTTTGAAATCCTGATATACTTTAGGGTCACCAACTACCAGCCAGCGCGATGTCGAGGTGTGCGGAGCAACCGTGATCGATCCTCCGGTTGAAAACCGGCCTGAAGCATCATCGAAAATCCCGGGAGTGAAGTTTTCAGGGAACGCGCCGACGTTTTCCAGCCTGAAGGTAACCTGCTGCGCCGAGTCGGAGGTGTTGGCGACCCGTAGCTCCCTGATTACACCTTTGGCAGCGTCGTCACGCATGAAATGACCCTGCTTTTTTCCGGAAGATCGGTCGATCGTGTAGAGATTTACCGGAGAGAATGTCGGGGTGACGGGAAAAATATCTTTTGTCAAACCCGGGGCATAGCCGCAATAGAGTGCCGGCAGGTCCGTTCCTCCGCTGATGGTTGCAATGAATTTCGTACTCCACGAGGTGCCGCGTTCCTGCCGGATCTGTTTTTTAGCGGTGGCTGTTTCACCGGCGAGTGTTGGCGGTATCCGTAGTGTTACCGGAGTTTTTCCGGGGTTGTAGAGACAGTAACCTTCGCCCTGGGTGAACGAGAGGACGGTCAACGGATCGTTTTTATCTGGGAGATCCCTTTGATAGAGTTGGTCAAGAACATATCGTCCGGTCGTGGCATCCCGTTGCCAGATATAGAACTGTATACTGTCTGTTTTATGGTGGCCGGCGGCGAGAATGTCTCTGATATGAACACCGAAACGATACGGCATACCGAAATCGGTGAACTGTTCCGGACGAAGCGTGATGGTAAAGGTATCTTTAAGGGAGAGTGTTCGGGCGGCACCGAGATGCAGCGGCTTTTCGGTCCACGTCTTGAGCCAGAAGAGGTTGCCCGGCGTCAGGGAAAACAGTTGGCGGATCGATTCGTTTTCCGGGTCGTACTCTATCCATTTGTTGTCGCTGCCCTGATTGGCCGGGGTCTGGTACCACCGGAAAAGCCGCAAGACCCGGTCGTCATATTTATTTGATTTACTGAGCAGGGTAATCAGGGAATCCGGATCGGTATGATCTAATTGTGCGGTCGCGTATACGGGACACCAGTTGTTGCCGCTGGTGGTCACCGGATCCGACCGGTCACGGGCAACCGGCCGTGATAAATTGAGGGTGTCCCAGTCGATTCCATCGCTGACAAGCAGGAGAATGCGGACACCTGATAGTTCGTCTATCGCTTGATCTGCGGCTGATACCGTAAGGTTCATTTCAGCAGTGGTATCGGAGAGGGTGCCGCTGCCTTTGGTCTGGGGCTCCTGGTCGCCGCTGCTGTAAAGGTAGATCCAGCGGCAGTTCACGATGTTGTCGCTGATGCGGATGTTGTCGACAAGGTCCACATCCGGATACGCGATCGAATCAGGTGTTTCAATAGAGCTCATGGTTGGGGACTGGTGATCGAACATCGCGATGAACGGATATTCAAGATCCTTGCCCATTACTTTTTTGTAAACAATACCGCTGCTTGCATCGTGCAGGGTTTCATAGTCGACGGTGATTACTCCCGCACTGTCGCGGTAAAAGAGAATGTCGGTGAGTGATGCACCGGCGGGAAGGTCGGTAACCCTAATACCGACGTAAAAAGCGGGAGAAAAAACTGTTTTGGTAAAGACGAACGGAACAGCTGCAACGGTAAAACCAGTTTTCGGGCTGTAGTTGTATACCTCGAGCGTGTCGGTGATGACGGTGAAGCTTTGTGATGAGGTATCCTTCCAGAGAAGTACATTTCCATTGAAGGCGGTAACCGTATCCAGTGTGTCAAAAAACATCACTACCTGTCGGTATAGATCACCGGTAGTGACGGATTTGCGGTTTGCGTTGGTTGGTTCAGGCCACTGAGAATCTCCGATGCGGGCGAAAATCGCAACATAATAGGTCGTATTGAACCGGAGAAGTTCGGGGAGTTCAAGAGTTGTTTCCAGAGTAGGGCTGGACATTGGTATGATCTGGGTTCCGTTCATCAGTTCCGGGGGGGCGTTGAGGCTGTAGGCGATACCCACTTCAAGGTTGGGTTGAAGGTAATCTTTATCTATGCGGCATGAAATCTTCAGGGATGCGGTGGCGGAGTCATAAATGAGCGATGTGAATTCCAGGGCATTCTGCAGTGTGACACCGGATGGTATTGTGTCATAAAGGAGTACTATGGTGCCATTGGCGGTGTAAAATTCGGAGATGGATCCGTCGCTCAGAAATAAGGCGGTCATCAGACCGACTACCGAATCAGATGTATGCAGGGGGAGTGTGTCGGTAAGCTGTGCGGCGGCAAGCTCCGACAGGTCATAGGTGGCTACCAGAGCAGCTGCGGAACTGCTTTGCGGAAAGGTGTCGGGGGCCATCCAGATACCCAGAGAATCGAACGTAAGGTGCAGGGCGGTATCGCTGAGACTCCTGGTGTCGATTGAGATGGCTACTGTGGTGTCTCCAAGATATTTCGCCTGGATGCGCAGGGGGTTCTGTCCCGGCTCATGGACCCATATCAGATTCGGTTTTTCTTCGGAGCTTGTTCCCCCCGGACCGGTAACCGTGAGTTTGATACTGTACAGTCCGCTGGTCTCGTAGGTATGTACCGGATTTGTCGAGGTGTCACTGGTGCCGTCACCGAAATCCCATGCACGTCCCGTAATTTCACCGGTAGATTCATCGGTAAAATAGACACCAAGCGGGGGGAATCCGGACTGTGGCGCTGTGGAAAAGCCTGCAACGGGCGGCGGAGGGAGTGTGGTGAGGCGCACGGTGATTGTTGTGATTGTCGCAATGGTGTTTGATATCCTGCAGAAATAATCACCCATGTCATCCGCGGAAACGGAATCAATTGTCAATACGCGTCTGCTGTCGATGAATTCGGTTGAATCTTTATACCACCAGTATCGGCACTGGGTGGAATCTTCCAGGGTGAAAGAGAGTATCGCTTTTTTTCCATAGAGGACGGTGGTATCTCGGGGTTGCTGGATAATCCGGGGGGTATCGATAACGGTAAGGAGCGCCCACCGGGAAGTGTCCGAAGCGAACGAGTCCATGGCAATGCAGCGGTATCGAGACCCGTTGTCGTCGGTTGTGGTGGTTGCGATGGAAAATGACCTGCCGGAACCAACGGAATCGGATGGAAACCGTTCCCAGCGGTAGGTGATCGCACCACTTCCTTCCGCCGAGGCGGTGAATGTTGCTTTTGTTCCGGCGAGCACCAGGGTATCCGACGGCTCAGACTGGAGAATGCGCGAGGAGATAACCACCGCGACATATCCGGGGCCGTATTCAAAGGTGCATTTACGTCCCTCCGGAGAGTTCGCCACCACGAAGGAATCGTTACGTACAGTGCCGTTGTACGTGAGGAAACGATACGTACCGGGTTTGAATCCGGAATTTGCATAAATGTTCACTGCGCCATCGAGTGTTACACTTCCGGTAATAACTAGTGAGTCGCTTGCCGTGCCCAATTGAACAGAAACGCTTGATGAGCTGTCAAGTACGAGTGATCCCATGCGAAGTGTTCCGGTACTTCCGTTACCGGGAATGATGGTGGCTCCCTTTGCCGACACATCTCCCGAAATGGTACCGTTTCCGCCGAGGCTCGCCCCCGGAGCAACGGTAACCGCACTTGCCGTGTCAAGTGACCCGTTGACGAGCAGAGTGCCTGAACTTACCACGGTTGGCCCGGTATAGGTGTTTACTCCGTCAAGTCGCAACAGTCCCGGTCCGTATTTTGTCAGACCGTTGCTGCCGGTAATTTCCGATCCAATGATCGTACTGGTCGAAGCATTGATGAAAATGCCGGAGTGGGTATCGAAATCAAGGATGCCGTCGGAAAAGGTGTAGCTGGTCGTACTGACGAACATACTGTCGACCTGCTGCCGGTTCTGAACCGTGATGGTGTAGGATCCGGCAGAACCTGAAAAGCGGGCGGTGGTTCCCCGTCCGAGCCATGGAACCAGTTGTGTCCCGTTCGTTGACCAGCGGTTGCTGCTTCCCCAGGTGCCGCCGCCGGGTTGTGTTCCACTTGCGGTGGAGGTATCCCAGGTGAGCGATGATATCCGCGGAATGAGTGACTGCATGACTTTCTGATTTTCGTAACAGAGTTTAATCCAGCTGCCGTCGCGCGCTACCCGTTCCAGACGTGGTTCGTCGATTATTCCCCGGAACGGATTGGAGGCGTAATTGGATTTACCGATCATGAGCGGTGTTGTCTCTGTTATTCCGATTGGAATGTTCGCGGTAATCTCGGCGCTGTCCTGCGCACCGTTACGGTAAATTCTGAGCACGTTCAGATCGTACGTCATGGTGACATGATACCAGTTGTTGATCTGCATGGTTCTTTTCCCGACGACCGAAATCTGATCTGTTGTATCGGCGGAAGATACTTCTCCGCGCAGTTGCGGGAAGGTATCGTTGGTATTGAGGCAATAGATCGTCCAGGGGAGGGTGTCTTGGGGCATACCGCGGGAGACAATCCGCGCATAGCCCTGTATCGCGCTCATGTTCATCCAGGCGGAGAGGGTGAGGGCATTGGCGATGTTGAGCTGCGGAGCAAAGGGTATTGAGTCGCCGTCGTCAACCCCGTCGAAATTATGGGCCCGTCCGATCATACCTTCGATAACTTTTGAATTGTCCATGCCGCCCACGGCAGTTGCATCGAGTTGGTTGGCGGAGGCATCTTTGATTGCGTCGGTGCCGTCTGACGGGTCTTCATCAAGATGCCATACTCCCACAAAACCGTTCGCTGTATCGAATACTGCAGCACTGTTTGAACTGTCGGCAGCACCGGGTTTCCCCCAGTACATCACGAACGACTGGGAAATCCGGTTTCCGTAGACCGTGTCGATCTTTACCCAGATTTCAGCAGTGTCATTATGGTTCGGAGTGTCCACCCACCGCTCAATCTGATAGGGCAGGTGTGTACCATCGGTTTTGGCGAATCTGATATCAGCACCACCGTCGAGTGTCTGCTGAAAGTCCGCGAAGGTGATTGGTCGCAGTCGCACCAGTACCGGAACGTTCAGGACGTTACCGGAGATATTCGCACCGCTGCTGGTCGTATTCAGCAGTAACCGACGGGAGGAACGCCATGTGGAATAATCATCCGCGATTCCGGATGAATGAAGAATCGTGAGGAAGACAATAGATACCAGAGAAACACAATATGATCGGCGAATCAAATTATCCCCCCGAAAAATATCAGACCGATTGGTTTCGTTTAATTATATATATATAAACCGGAAATGTATAAACAGTTATTGTGCCTGTAATAACTGTTTACTTTGAAAACGTATTCAATACACTACTGTTTTGAGGTACTTACAGACAGAACGTCTGATCAGATACAGATATTCTGCAATTAACTGAAGTCTCCTCGTGTGCCCGTCCGTTCAAATCAACCGACGTAAAATCTTATTATTAATAATATAGACACTTTATGATGGTATTTCCTGAATTCTTTGAGAATACACTGATTTACATGAGTATCGATGGTTATTCCGGTTATTCTGATCAAAGGTAAGAATCGTAACTGCGTTGCAACAGATCTATCTGAAGCGCCTTCGCTCTTTTGCCGGCACACCGAATCCCTTTTTCTTCCACCGCCGGTGTAACATTCTGCAGATGAACCGCGATATCGGGGGGACCGGGATTTTACCGAATAGTTTGAATTGAATGATGCAGAAGTGCCTGCACCGTTGTTCCTGGACGTACCTGTTGAAGGCGGCAATATCACCGTTTGCATCAGAAAGACTCTTCGTTGCATACCCAAGGCAGGTATACGGGCTTGAATCCGTACGCTGATGGTATCGGTAAAAATCGGCAAAACAGCTCCGTTCCGTTTTGGATTCGTACTCTTCAGGATGAAAATACAGCGGCGATCCGGGCTCAAGCTGGGTTGGAACGGTAAGTACTTTGGCATATCTGAATTTTTTAAGGATAGTTGTGGAAAACGAAACGCTTTCCTGAATGCTTTGTGCGGTGTCTCCCGGAAGGCCGATCGCAAGGAATACCAGTGCCGGAATTTTTTCAGCATTGATCACTTCAAGAATGGAGAAAAGCTCTTTGTTGGAATAAAAAGCACCTTTATTTACCTTGCGTACCTCCTCGGAGCCCGACTCCGGGCTGATCGCTATGTAGGATTTGTCGTGGATGAACGTTTTACTGAATTCCCGGATGAGATCTGCACGGGGAATCCCCCACGATTCAAAACCGAATCCGCACGATAGTTCCCGGCGTTGTATCTCCTCGAAAAGTGCATGAAAATAGCTGCTGTCATCAGGAAACGGGTCGAACGACGAGATGAAGGAATCATAGCCGAAGCGGATGGCCTGTTCCATGATGTCGACTACTTTGGCAACCGGCAGCAGGATCGGTTGCCGACGTTTGCAGATAGTATCCTGTACAATTCTGCCGCCACCGCAATAGCTGCAGTTGAAGTTGCACCCTCTGCCGATCATGAGCGGAAACATCGACCGGGCTTTGGTCATTTTCCGTTTGAGGTTCTGTCTGACCGATGATCGCAACGACCAGAAATAGGGCATGTTGAAATAGTCGATATAGTAGCGGTAGTTGTCAAGATACGCCATGTTGGCGTAGTCGGCCTTCGTGAGGTCGGCAACGGTTGCGGTAAAGGAGACACCGTTGTTCACGACGGCACCGTTGTTACGGTATACGGCATTTGCAACGCCGGACCAGTCATTGTTACCGGCAGAAACCGTGTCTGCGAGATCCGCAATCCCTTTTTCGCCGTCGCCCACGATCACGCAATCGATACACGCGTGTGTGCCGACAATCTCCTCGGCGAACACACTTGCTGTATATCCGCCCAGAACCGTGGTGACTTCGGGATGCGCATCTTTGATCGAATGGGCCACATCAATGACATCAAAGGCCTGATAGTGCCAGTGCAGGGACAATGCGACTGTTTTGACATGATTATCGCGGACATAGTCTGCAACGGAGAACCGGTCGTTGTTGATGTATTCGACACCGAGGTGGAGTATTCTTGAAGAGATTCCTTTTTTGTTGAGAATATCACACATCGCGAATATTCCCATCGGTATGAAGTTGATGAACATGAATTCGTCAAGTGGCTTGTAGTAACTTGATAGTTTTGGTACATGGACGAACAGTACATCAACAGAATCGTGTGGCAGGTGCTGTTTCATGAATGGTTCCGTCGGGTGCGGAGATTTCCGGTACGTTCAGAAAATCGCCGCGATTAGAATTATGGGTGATTGTTTCGGTCAGAACTTTCCGTGATAAATCGATTCAAGAAGTCTGGTGTTCATTTCAATTGATTTGAGGCGGGCATCTTCGTCGACCGTAATCACCCGGTCCGCAAACGATTTGCAATAGGTGCAGATGTTGGCGTCATCGGTTCCGGAACTGCATCCGCTGCAGCTACACCGGATTTCGCCGCAGTTGATCTTCTGCATTCCTTCAAGAAATCCGTCCAGTTTGGCATTGTCGATATGGATCGGAATCAGTTGATTGGCACTGGCGAATTCCGCGAATTTCCGCAGGGAGGCGTTTCCTTTCAGTATTCCGCTGATGATGTTTTTCCGGTGTATCTGACCAATGGTATTTCTGCTTGGAAAACTGAGTATGTCGAGCAGGTTACCCTCTTTTTTCTTTTCGGAATATGCCTTGACGACCTGGAGAAGCCATGCGGTCGGAGCTATCCTTTCGGTCAATTTGAGGAGCACTTTTCCCTTGCCGATTGTTTCATAAAAATGAACATCTTCCGGTCTGATCCAGTCGCTGCTGATCAGTTTTGCCGGGTGCTTTATTTTCTGCAGGCCGCAGCTCAACCGGTAGGTGTCGTACGTGAAGGTGTTGCCGGACGGACCTGCCTGTGTCATGTGGCTTATGTAGTTCGCATGTTCCTGAATGTCAAAACAGTTGTGAAGACAGGTGTTATTGGCAATCAGGCGCAGTTTCGTCTCGGGGCCGATACAGGCAACCGCTTTTTCCAGTAGTGCAAAATTCCGGTTGAAGTTGTAAAAAAGCGTTATTTCATTCGCACCGATATCCTCCAGGTGTCTGATTTCGTCTAACGATCGGACCTGGAGAAACAGTGATGACGCAAGATTCGATTCCGGGTAGCGGCGTCGCATCATCTTCAAAAGGTTGGTATTGGCGACTGTAAATGAATCGGCGCCCAAACCGGTGATACGGTCAATGAACGTGAATATCTTTTTATGGTCTCTGGTGAGTTCTCTGTTGCCGATACAGGTTGCGTTGAGCAGGTAATTAAAGGAGATCCCCTCGCGATGGCAGCAGGCAATGTGGTCGGCAAGCCGTTTCATGGAAATTTCCGGCAGTGCATGGCTTACCCTGCCACCCCCGACGATATCGGAGCGCAGTTTGCCGTAAACACTTTTTACGGTGCCGAACCGGGCGAATTCTTTTAGAAGTTTGTTGTCAAAATTCGTTGCGACAGTATAGTTCACGGTTTACCTGATCAAAAAAACATGTTCGAAATGATAAAAACTACCGGAGTGGTCACTGAAATTGGCAGAGCACATCACCTGCAGATGGTACTCTTGATAACGAGGCGATCATCCCGTGCGGCTATCCGGAAAATGCGAAATAAAATACTGATCCCTGAAACTTTACCTTAAAAACGGCAGCCCGGGGGTTACGGTCTGGTTGCTAATATAAGGGGAGAAGGGGCTGGTAGTTGTATTTTGCGTATCTTCCTGAAACCTGATTTTATGAGCCATTCCTGTAGTTGAGAAAAAGAAAAAATATTTCCCTTTTTAGTTAACAGCAACATCGCCAGTGCATACACCATTACATGTACCGGTCCGGTCCGGTCATCACGTGGAAGCCACTCCGCAATGACGACCTTTCCTCCCGGTCTGAGTGCACTGAAGCACCGGTCCAGAGTCCGGCGGCTGCGCTCCTCACCCAGAGAGTGAAAAAGATGTCCTATGAAAATGATATCAAATTGAGTGGTATGCCGATACTCCAGTGCGTCTGCGGCAACAAATTCAAACTGTGATGAAACTTCCAGTGTTGCAGTGATCTTTTTGGCCACTGAGAGGACCTGTTCCCAGTCGACGGCGGTTACACGGGTCTGATTGCAGTGCAGGGCCCAGGGAAGACTCCAGGCTGCGCTACCGGCTCCAAGGTCAAGAATTTTTCTTGGCTTACTGGAATTGCCAAGTATCCTCTTTTTCGCAAAGTAACTGGCGGCCCGGAAGCTGTTGACAAACATTGCTTCCGAAAACGCCTTGTAGTAATCTGAGCCGGACTCTTCCTGATCGAACTCAAATGCAGGGACGCCGGTTTTAACCGCCTCGGATAACTGAAGCCACGGTTTTACCGCGTTCGAAATAAAAGTATGGTAGGCGTTCTGCAGGCCGGTTTTTCTAATCGCTGCATCCACTTCATTATTCTGATTGGCAAGAATAAATCCTGTCCGTACCCGGTTGTTCCGGTATATTTCCTTTTTTTTCTTTAAATAGCCCAGGCTGACCAGAGCATCCGCAAGGAACGTGATTCCCCGCTCGGAACACTCTGTAGCAGTACTGAGTTCTTGAGACGATTTCGCTCCCTGTTCCAGTATTTCAAAAAGCCGTAGACGGACCGCTTCCTGCAGGATGAGGGGAGGTGCAAAACCGTACCCGAAAGTTGAGATCCCTTTATAGATCATTTTCTGCTGCAGGAGTAATGGTGGGGGGGGCATACAACTATTCCCTTTCGTGTACTTTATGATCACCACCACCAGCTCCCGGTGGTTTCCGGGGGCTACCGTATTTGTAGTGAGCGTTTCAGTTGAAAGTTCAGACGAAAATGAAATTCCTGTCAAAAAACAGGCTCATTCGACCTTGCTTCCTTTGTATGGGCATAAACGGATTGGATGGGTATTTAACAGATACGTGTCGTAAAAATGGTATGCTACGGAAGAAAAAATCAACCTGAATCAAGCTGTTGAACTAACAATTTGTGTATAGGATCATGGCAGGCTGGTACCCGAACGTTCATCTCATATCGTGAACAGATGTTTTCTGCCGTCTTTTTTTACTGCAGACATTCCGGACTAATGAACCAGTAATAGCGGAAAAACCTTTGTTGTCGCGGATGAAATCCTCAGGAACCGGACACCCGGCGAACCCGTTTCAAAACGGTCGACAGGTATCGTCAGTGCCGCACCCCGCATGGTACCGGTATGAATCACCCTGCATACTTTTCCTGAAAGATCAACCAGGTCGATCCTGACGGGAGTGCCTTTTGGTGCATGGAGTGTCAGATTGCGTGTGGAGAGAACAATCCGGTTTCGGGTTACCTCCGCCCGGGCCGCGAGCGTGGCAGTGGTGATCCACTCGACCGGATCACCGGCAAGTTCGTTGAGATACATCTCCAGATTCGTGTAACCTTCGGTGGAGTGGCTGGTGCCGCTGCGGTCCTCGGCACTGTTCGGGTTAAGCCCGTGGTCAGACTCCCAGGCATCGGGCATACCGTCGTGGTCGCTGTCGGCAGGGGCTGCACCTCCCGCCATGGTCGGATATCCGCCGGCGTCATTCTGACTGTCGATAATACCTTTGAGTCCGTCTTTGCTCCCGGTATGGGTGAAGGAACTGTTTCGTACTTCTTTGATGATCCGTGTGTCGATGGCGTCGGGTTTCGGTTTTGTGGCACCGACATTGGCCAGAACGTCGGTATATGCCTCATCGGCGGTGAATGGGGTGATGCTGATGGGGAAAAGCGGTGCGTTACTTCTGACGTCTGCAATGGAATTGAACTTCGAAATGCACTTACTCCAGTTGTCGGAGGTGGGGCTTACAATGGTAGCACCGGAGGTCGCTATCATTTTGTTTCCTGAGATATAAGCCCGCTGCATGTCTCCGGTTTTGAGCTCGTCGCCGTCGATGGAGGCAAGCTGCATAAGGGTACTGACCGGACCCGCTTTGAAGAAATTTCCCACAAAATTACACTGTCGCACTCCGCCGTCAGTGGTCCGGTCGCGCCAGTTGTAGACAACGTTGTTGATGATTTCGGTATACCCGCCGTAGGTTTTGGCATCCTGCTCGAGCCCCCCGGCAAGCGACCAGTTCCTACCGGTGCAGTGTGCGTGCAGGTTGTGCAGGTAGCTGCTGTAATGTCCGCCGATGGAGGCGGCAAAGGAGTGACGCTCCGTCCTGGTGCGGTCGTCGGCATTGTAATGGTAAGAGTTGTTGAGTGCCTCGGAAATGATGCTGCGCTGAAACGTGATGTTTTTTGCTCCACGTGAACTGTGGCCTTCATCGATACTCCACGAAATGGAACAGTGGTCGATAATGCAGTGGTCCGAACTCGACATACCCATCCCGTCCATCGACTCTTTACAGTAGTCGCCCACCCGGGTACGGATATGCCTGATGATGACATCATCGGCGCCGAGTATGCCGAAGGCGTAGCGGGTGATACAGATACCGTCTCCCGGAGCGGTCTGTCCGGCTACGTATACATTGCCACCATCGTTCGGGATCACCAGTTTCGAATCGAGCGCGATCACCCCGCCAACTTTGAACACCACGGTTCTCGGCCCCTTCTCTACCTCGAGTGCGTTGCGCAGGCTGCCGCTGCCGGCATCGCTGAGAGTGGTGACCTCGACCACCCGACCTCCTCGGCCGCCACGGGCGAACCTGCCGTACCCTTCGGCGGTGGGAAAGGCGAGTCGCCGGATGCGGAAAGGCCATACGTCGCCCTTTACAACCGATTCTCCCGATTTCTCATCAACCCGCCACCAGTAAGTTGCGAGTGAAGAGAGACCGGCAAGAGAAAATGCAGTCGCGGTCTGGTTTCCTTTAAATTGCGCCGAGCTGCTGGTGGCTTTGTCGACTGCCGCCGAGTCTTCGCCGAAGTACACATCGTGTGACAGCGCTCCGGTCGCAGCGGTCCAGTTCAGACCGCCTTCCATCGGATAGTGATAATCACCCTCTGCGGGGGTAACGTTCGAGATCGTTTTCGCCGGGTCGCTCCCGTCGATTTCGAAAGCGTTGAGCACAACGTTATCGAATGTTCCGTTTCCTTCCGCCCGGAATTTCACTACAACATTTTTCTCTGCTGCCACTTCGAATTCTGTGTAGATGCGGGTGGCATCGAGGTCGTTTTTTACACGGGTCGGTACCTTTATTCCGGTGTGTTTTACTGTGCCGTCAACGGAGATCTCCATTGAGCTGCCGGAAACATTGTCAAAAAAACTGTGCCAGGTGACAAGGCTGTGTTTCCCGGCGGGCAGTCCGCTGATCACCATTTCCATGGCACCGCCGGAGGTCGCATCCTCGATGATCAGGCCGTCAACCGTGAGGGTCGCGCCGTAGGTGAGCAGTCCCTTGTACCAGGAGCACCTGATGCCGGTACCGGAATTTCCCGCATTGCGGAAGAGAACCGAAACAGTGCCGATCGAGAGGGAAACCGTCGCGTCACTTTCCGGTGCCCAGTTGTTCCACCGTTTCGTGTACATGTCGGTTCTTCCCGGGCTGAGGTTGTCAATGTCGACACGGAGTCCGTTGGCGTGGAGTAGTACCGCATAAAAAAGTGCGATGGTAACAAACAACCGTTTCATTATCAGGTTCTCCTGTGGACTATGCTATACTGTCGGAATAATAATCCGGAGTTTACCGCATCATCAACCTGACGCTGGTATGTGGAACACCCTCCACTGTTTTACGAACGTATATAAAAACAGCGTTTGATCCGTTTGCTGCACCCGGCAACTGTTTACGCCCGGATATATCGTAGATGTCAGTGTGTCCGCCAAGGGGTACTTCTGAAAGTACTGCAGACTGAGGTAGCCTGATGTTTTCCTCTCGGTGTTCCGCAAGCGCGGTCGGTCCGGTTTCGAATGCTCCGAGATCGGGAGCGGTTCCGTTAAATGGAAAACCGAGGTCGATACCTTTGTCGGTATACTTGCTGCCGGCGAGATGCATGAACGGTACATCGGGAAGATCACCGTTTTGCTTTCTCGGATCGGATATACCGGTAGTATCCAGGCTTTGAAAGTCAGATGCCGAAGGCGCTGCGGAGAGGTTCCATGAGTTGTTTGTTGCCTGAGTGCCGGGTCCGTTGCTTGATACCGTTCCCGAAAAGGCAATGTTGTTTTTGTAGATTCCCATACTCCTGTCGCCGTCACTGTAACCGAGCATGTTGAAGTTGACTCCGTTCTTGCAGGCGGTGTTGTTGTAAAAGAGATTGTCGGCTGTATGGTGGTTCTGGTAGAATCCCGCGGACCGGTTGAGAAACGAAAGACAGAAGCGGGCAATGTTCTCTGGAGGCGAGGCCGGGGATTTTGAGGGGGGGAGTCCGTACCCACCCAGTTTGAAACCGTTGCCGTTGCCGATTCCGGTGGTGGTTCCCGGTTTGTAGCCGTTAAGCCATGCCCAGCAGTTCTCGAAAATCGCGACTTCTTTATTGGAGATGCAGTCGTACCCGTCGTCGGTGTTCCACCAGGCGCGGCACCCACGGAAAATGTTGCCGGTTGTTCCCGTTGCATTGGTGTGCGCACCGAAACCATCGGCGCTCTCGCCGGCCCCGTTTGAGGTATGCTCATCAAAATTATCATGCGAGTCGCAGTTAAGCACCAGGTTGTCGCTTCCGCCCCAGATGATTACTCCCGGGCCCATATTGTGATGGGTGTTGAGAAGCTCGAAAATGTTGTGGCTACCGGTGATGTAAATACACCAGCTTTCATGATTGAGGTTGTTATTCTGCGGAACACCCCTCAGTTCAAGGCCCTTAAGATGCAGGTAACTTCCCGGTACGTACACACCGCGTATCCGGCAATCGTCTTTCATCTGAAAATAGTCGAAAACAGGAGTCTCTCCCGGATAGGCCATGTAGTGGATCAGTTTTCCGGATGAACCGCTTTTATCCAGTTGCACGGCATTGACGTTGTCCGTCTGGCTGTTGCAGGAGCGCAATGCTTTAGTGTAAGTATAGGTACCGGCCCTGAAGAGTACCGTGTCTCCCGCCGATACGGCATTTTGTGCTTTCGCCCACGAGGCGAAGGGGGAGTTCAGCCCACCGGACCCATCATCGCTTCCACCGGGAGCGACGTAGTAGGTTTTTGCAGTGGCTGTGTGGAGTAGTGTACTCACCACTACGGCAAGGATAAGAGGACATGATGTACGGTGAATCATGGACACTCCTTTGGTGATTGGGCGGCTGTCTGATTGTTAGTATCGTTCGCTGATCTTGCGGTCGGTATCGTCGTTGCGTCGGGTATCGGCCTATACTGCAAACATACCATTTCTGAAATCGGCCTGCCCGGAGTTTCATGCCAAATACCCTGTCTGACCGTAACCAACTTTATCATAAGAATTACCGGATGGCGCTTGAGGTGAGCCCGTCGAACCATTGGCTGCTCTGATTAAAGCGGTACAATAAAAACGGTACAACGCACCGGCTACCACTGATTCCTTTATATTGCTTTGTCATTCCATTCAATAAGCGTGTGGAATCCAGTGCATTCTGCACTGTTTCTATTGTACCGCTTTGGGCGGAGCTATTTAGTTCCTGTTCAGGATTGAATAATTTATTATATAACAGTCATTGAGAGTTGGGTGAGGCTCTCGAACCCCTCGAAATGACATATTTTAACGGGAAACTTGGTCACACTTCGATCAACTCAGTGCATCGCTTCGAGAGCCCTTCGATGTACTCCAGGACCACCTCAGTGTCTGGAAGTGGCCAATTCTGAACAGGAGTTATTTACTGCATGGTCCGCTCCGGAAAATGTTCGGAAAAAAAATGAATGAAAAAAATATAAAAAAGAATAATAATATATAAATCAATTAGTTATATAATAAATTGTTCGGATAATAAAAAAAAACAACCATTTTAAGGCCCATCCGTAGTTATATTACGCATAGATTGGGGAAGTAATGAACCGTAGTGTGCGTAAAAATACCCGTATTTCCATTTTTGAGTATGTGGATTACCGTTTCTTTCTGACCGATTACGTTGATCGGGAGAAGAACGCGACGCGTGGTTTTACATTCCGTTCTTTTGCACAAAAAGCCGGTCTCTCGGCAAGTCTCCTCAAAGATATACTCTCAAAAAGGCAGAATCTTACCCTTGCGGCAATGCACAAATATGCGGCTGCAATGAAGCTCGGTACCAAGGAAATTGCCTACTTTGAGGCGCTTGTGGGATTTAACAATGCTACTACCAACAGCGAAAAAAACCGGCATTTCGGGGAGATGGTCCGGTTGCGCGGCAGGTCTGCGGTAAAATTCCTCGATTCGCAACAGTACGAATACTTTTCCGAATGGTATCATGCAGTGGTACGGGAGCTGGTGACGCATGCCGGAATGGGGTGTGACCCTGTTGCTATCGCGCGACGGATCGTTCCTGCGGTTACGGTTGCCAAAGTGCGTAAATCCATACAGCTGCTCAAGGACCTCGGGCTCATCTTTGAAAGTGCCGATGGTACCTGGCAGGCCTCCGATAAAGTGGTATCGTCGGAATATGAGATCCGGTCAGTGGCGCTCAAAAATTATCATATCGGGATGCTCGAACGGGCAGCGGACTCACTTGAGAGCAGTCCTTCTGAAGAACGTGAATTTCAGGGTCTTACTCTGAGTGCCTCACGGGAGACGTTCGATCGGATGAAGGAGCGGATCCGCAGTTTCACCGATGAGCTTCTTGCCATGGCTGCTGCAGAAAAAAAAGAGGCCGAAGAGGTGTATCAGATCAATCTGCAGATGTTTCCTTTTACCCGCAGGGCAAATCACGATGAGAACTGATCGTATCAGACAGTTCGTGAAGTATGCCCTGCTCGGGATTACCGGTGCGGGGGGGCTCCTTATGTCCTTCTGTTCGAGTCCGGCAAGCGTTGAAGGGGGGGGGACCCGCGGAGGCAATCCGGTGGTCACCGGAAAAATCGTTGGTAAAGATGGCGTTGCACAGCATAATGTGAAGGTTGCCCTCGTCACCGAAAATTTCAACCCGTTTACCGATGTTGACGGTGTAATTCTGCCCGCCGATACGACGGATTCCCTTGGCGAGTATAGCATTGAAACTGCTGACTCGGGCAGATATACGGTAGAAGCTGTCGGAATTATGAACGGTGAACGGGCGATCCGTTTCGCAGTTGACGCCATTCCCGACAGCACTGTTGTACTCCCGGCCGACACGCTGCAGAAGCCCGGTGTTATTAATCTGGTAATTCCTGCCGGCAGCACCACTTCCGGAGGGTATGCCTATGTCCCAGGTTCCTCCATTGGTGTCGAATTCAGCGGCAGCCGTGATACCGTCAGAATAGATTCGGTGCCATCAGGAGTACTACCGGAACTGGTCCTGTCGCAGGGAAGTGCCGGTTCGGCAGTTGTTGGCACACTGGTTCCCGTGGTTGCAGGAGAAACAACGCTGGTGGTCGACGGGAACTGGAGCAACAGTCGTCGGGTGTATCTCAATACTTCTGCTTCCGGTGCGGATGTGGAAGGTGATGTGTATGATTTTCCGGTCCTGATCCGGCTCTCCTCCGACAATTTTAATTTTTCCGAAACAAAACCCGACGGCAGCGATCTCCTCTTCACGGGAAGCGGGAATGTGCGACTCTCACACGAAATCGAACGGTGGGACCCGGTTGCCGGGCTTGCCGAGGTATGGGTGCGGGTTGATACTCTATTCGGGGACGATGCGACTCAGTCGATAATGATGTTCTGGGGAAATTCAGGGGAGGTTTCTTTACCGGAAGATAATAGCGTGTTCGATACAGCCGCAGGGTATCAGGGGGTCTGGCACCTCGGTGACGGCGCCGATGGTCCGGTGCGGGACGCAACGGTCAACCATTTTTACGGTACGTCGCCGGATAGCGCACGGCCGCAGGTGGCGGAAGGGGTGATCGGCAGCTGCCGGAAGTTCAACGGCACAGATGATTTTATTTCGATGGCCGGTACCGCATCCGGAAAACTGGATTTTCCCGAGAAAGGCAGTTACACGGTAAGCGCGTGGGTGCGGCTCGATACCTTTGACAACGTTTCGCACTGCATCGTGTCGAAAGGGTACGAACAGTACTATCTCAGATCAACCTACATTTCAACCAGTCTGCCTTCCGGGAAGCCCTTCTGGGAATTTGTGGAGTTCAGTGAAGCGGACAAATGGCAGGCTTCCAATACTCCCGCAACGCAGCAGGAATGGTCGCTCCTGATCGCTGTGCGCGAGGGAGAGCGTCAGCTGCTCTACTGCAATGGTGTACCGGTTGACAGTACCATCGACACCTGGACGAATACGGTTTCGAGAAATACTTCGAACGATCTGAGCATCGGGCGGTTCGCGAATCCCGTGCTGGTGCCCATCATCGAAGGGTACTGTTATTTCAATGGTGGAATCGATGAAGTCCGTATCATACGTGCGGCGCAAAGTGCCGACTGGGTACGGTTATGCTATATGAATCAGCGATCGGACAATCGTCTGGTCGTGTTTGAGTGAGCGGGGGAGACATATGATTATTTTCGGACGACAATATCGTTAACTGATTTCCATTAACAAGTAACCTACTCTATTTCAAAGGAGGCATTTTATGCGTCGTGTCTTATTGCATACCCTGGCAGTCTTGACAAGTGCGAATCTGCTTGCAGCTTCGGTGCTGCAGGCGCAGCAGACGGTAACGAAAATCAATCCGCAGGATCTGGTCACCAATGGTGAATCATTTTTTGAAATGTCCAATATAACGTCCGAACTTACCCGCCTCGCACGGAGGGATGGATATATCGGTCAAAACGAGAGTTTCAGAACGGTTTCAAAATCAGGTCAGCCTATTTCCGTCATTATTCAGCAGTATAAAAACTGCAATCCGAAACCTGTTTACCTGATCTCGGACGGGGCCGGTATCGACCTGATGAATGACGCCGGATGCAGAGACGTGAATTGCAGTCTGATTCAGGATTGTGCAAACAAACTGAAACAGTATCTGGAAGAGATGCGAAAAGGCGGCACGAAAAAACTTCTCTGGATGATTTATCCTGATCCGCAGGGAATGTGGGCAGGTACCTTGAAGCCGAACCAGGATCTCTGGGCGGAAGTCGTTCCGCCGATTATCAATGCTTGCGAGGATCCAAAGACCCTGCTGGTTGACCTGCGTGAAACATGGGCCGGCCATTACGATGAATATACTCAGGATGGTATTCACTGCACCAATGCCGGTGGTACGGCAACTGCAGAAGCTTTCTGGAAAGCGATGATCGAGAATAATTTCTTCGACCTTGAAACACCGGTCACCGAACCGTTGACGATTTCTCCCGTTGCTCCTTTGGCGGTGCTCAGTCGGGTTGTCGGCAATGGTACTGTTGCAGTGTCGTTTTCCGTCGGACAGCCGACCAATGTCGCACTGCGTCTGACGACCGTTTCCGGACGCAGTGTATTTACCGCTTGGCGCCAGGCATCGGTTGCAGGAATGCAGACCGTTGAATTTCCGGTAGGTATGGTTGCGCCGGGACTTTACTGCAGTGAGGTCAGGGTTGGTAATCTGACAACGCAATCAACACTCATGGTCCCGTAGTTGTTGGTGCTGGAAGGCGGGGTGGGTACAGAAGGGTGCGTCGGGAAGTATTTTTCGGCTCTCAAAAGGTCAGGAGTTCAGCATGCATGGAGTTTGGATAGGGTGTTTGATTTCGTTGCTGGCAACAGCGGGGTTTTCCCGGAATTTCACCATTTCAGGAACTGTTCAGGATAGTGCCGGAAATCCCATTGCGGGGGCCACGGTCTGGCTGGGGGTGGCTGATGTCTCGATGGTATCCGGAACCGACGGCATGTTCATGCTGACCGGCGGAGTTGGCGTACGGCGCTCTTCGAATCTTTCGGCGGCCGACCTGTCCGGGATGCCGTTTATTGATAGGCAGGGGACACTTTCGTTGGATATAGTCGAAAAATCTCCGGTGGTATTCTCTGTCTATTCGGTCAACGGACAACTGCTTTATTCACACTCCGCACTGCTTGCCGCAGGCAGGCACGCACTGACGTTTCCAACTCTCGCAAAGGAAATGTGCCTCTACCGGATAGCGGTAAATGGCAGTGAGTATACCGGGAAATGGATGAACGGGCTGTCGGCGGGTGGCGGTCGGACGCAATCAGTATATTCAGGAAAATCCGCAATGGTTGCAGAAACACCGGTACCGGAAGAAGATGTTCTGCTTGTTGTCAAAAAAGGGTGCCGTCTGGCCCGTTTGGTGCTACCATCGGTCGACACAGCCGGGATGGTGATTACCCTCATGCCACTCCAAACGGGAATGGTTTCGGATGTTGAGGGGAAGGTGTACCGTACGGTTACCATCGGTTCGCAGGAGTGGACAGTTGATAACTTCAGAGCAACGAAATTCAACGATGGCGATACTATACCATTAGTTGCCGACAGTGTTGCATGGGCCGCACTGGAAACTCCGGGATATTGTTATTACAATAACAGTATCGATTCGGTTGAGAACAACAAGTGGGGGGCACTCTACAACTGGTATGCGGTACATTCAGGCAAACTGGCCCCGGAGGGGTGGCACGTTCCTACCTATGCGGAGTGGGATACTTTACAAAAGTATCTGATGGCCAACGGATATAATTATAATGGTTCAATAAGTACCGCTGAATCAGAAGACCTGGTTGCCGTTGCTCTTGCCGCACCGACAGACTGGGTGTCCTTCGCGGTGGTCGGTGCTCCCGGGAGAAATCCGGGCATGAATAACGGGAGTGGTTTTTCCGGTCTGCCGGGTGGGCATCGTAAAGAAGATGGTGAATTTGACGGCAGGGGATTCAACGCTCACTGGTGGACCACAACGGAAGCTCCGGAAAGTGATATACCCAGTGCATGGGATCGCGTGATTTACTATTACTTCTGGTACTTTGGAGATTATTCCTTTGGTTACAATGCCGGGTCGTACGTTCGACTGGTGCGAGATAACTGAGTGTTTTCGCTCTGCTAAAATTCAGGAATTTAGCATCACTATCATTGCTAACGGTCAATTAATTGCTGGTCAGGAGGAATTTTGAAACTTCAGATATCAATCGCTCTTGTTAGTATAGTGGTATCCTGCCTGTTCTGCTTTTGCCAGCAACCGGTACCCTCAGAAATGTTGCAGGCCAGTACCTCCTTATTTAGGGCGGATGAATATTCTAAATACAAATATTTCTTTCTGGATAATACTTACCGCAAGTTCTATATAAAAAAATATGCCCCGCAGAGCGCAAGCCCCGAACCGCCGCCACGAGTAACTGCTTTGTCGGTGTGGAGAAGTTGTAATCGTACGGGAGCTACCGGGTCTAAGGTGAAAAATGTATCAATTGATTCCACGCTAAACCTTTACCGGTTCGAAGAACTTGAACGCAATCGCCATTACACTGTTGATGAGGAGGAAGGGTGGATCAGGTTTGTAGACTCAGTTTTTCTGCAACCGTCACAAATGGTTACACTATTTATGAGAACATCCGATTCACTTCAGCACCCGCAGCTGCAGAAAGGGAATAGAGTTTTAAGTATACGGTACGATTCATTAATCATGGATTCCGTACAGGATACGCTATGGTCGTTATGGATACTTCACAACATGGTATCCATTGATTCTGCCATCGTTGATACGTCCCGTTTTTATCTCCCATGGCGTAATGTGTATAGGACGGTTTCTTTAGAAAACGTTTCTGCTTTAATAGTGAAGGTCCTGCATGCGTTGCCTGATAAATCCGGGTATAAAGAAAAGAACAGTGATGAAAAGTGGTTTTCGGACATTCTCGGTATTTCCGAAAATGGAAAACCGCTGGTCCAGAATCACCAGATATACAACAGGCAACATTTTGAAATCGTACTTCCTCCTTTTGATACCACCGATGTGGGTCTTGAGCCTTTTAACAATCCGGCGCTGGGAGAATATAGGGATTCGATGGTATATCGTTATTCTGAAGACTGGATAAAGATTTTCAAAACCGATGGCCGTTATTTCCCCCAGTTTGTCATTGAAGTGACAAGTTTCAGCAACAATGATTCTCCATAAGGGACGTTGATATCATACCACCTTCTGGTTCGGTACGACCCTCGATCCGCAAACGGTTATCAGCCAATCCCGGAGATTCGCGGAGTCGAAGCGGTGCAGTCCCGTCGAGGTGTACCCGAATTTTAAGGAATCGATCGTTTCGACTCCTTCGACCGAATCGGTGAATTTTAAACATGAGCTATACAGGTGTATATGGAGAGCTTTTCCGGCCAAACTCCAGATTATAATAATCGGTCATAAGGTTCGGCGGTTGTTTGTATCGGCACAAATGGCTGAAAAATGCACTTCAGAACAGGTCGAGTGAACTTATATTATTACTACGGCCGATATATGCCGCATATACTTATCATGGAGGGGGATGTATGGTTAAACGATTTTTTTTCGTTCTTGCGCTGATCGCGCTAACAGCAGTACCGGGATTTTCTCAGTCCCAGAGGATGACTATTGCCGGTGTGCAGCGGACTTATATTGTTCACGCGCCGTCGGGTATCAGCAACCCGCCGCTGGTGCTCAATATTCACGGTTACAATATGGATGCGGCGTCGGAACAATCCTACACCAGAATGGACCAGGTCGCCGACCGGGAGAAATTCATCGTTGTGTATCCCGAAGCGATCAACAAGTCGTGGGATATGGGTGGTGAGAATGATTTTACGTTTCTCATGGCGATTATCGATACCATTGACAACAGGTATCACATCGATCGCAACCGGATCTACTCCTGCGGATTCTCTCAGGGCGGTTTCATGACGTTTCAGCTTGCCTGTCGGTATTCCGATGTATTTGCCGCAATTGCTCCCACTTCAGGAAATCTTACCGGAAACTGTTCGCTTAAACGGCCGATGTCGATGCGACTTGTGTTCGGAACCAATGAGGGATTTTCCGGTGGAACGGCTGCATTCATGGCAAATGTGACCAAATGGATCGAGATGATCGGTTGCCCGGAAACCCCTGAAGTTACGCGGCCATATCCTCCCACCAATCCGAATTCGGTCGTAACCAGACTTTATTACGGACCCTGTGACGACGGTACCATCGTAATAGCTGATTCTGTCCGCACCGGTGGGCATGAATGGCCAATGACCAGTGACCGGTTCAATAACAGTGAGGAAACCTGGGCGTTTCTCAAGGAATTCACGCTTCCCGACGAATCATCAGTTGGGCGTACCGCTTTTTCCATTGGAAACAGGAACGTGTCGGTTTCTTATAATGCCGGTATGGTGCAACTCCGGGGTGCTGGCGAATTATCTTCCATTCGGGTGATTGATACTGAAGGAAGGCTGGTCGCCAATGTACCGGTAACCACTGACCGGTTCTCATTTTCCAATAAACCAAGCGGCGTTTATTTGCTGCAGATTAAAGGAAAAAGCGGAATTGTTGCCCGCAGATTACTCGTTCCGTGAGTAGTAATTCTGCCTGCAATGCGCCAAGTACACGAAGGACTCCGCTCCACAGCAGAGACCTTCGTTTTTGTCTGAGAGGGGAACGTGTTACGATGAAAGTAGTATCAGCATTACTTTTGCTTGTTGTTGCGGTCAACCTTACTGCTGCCGGAACCATCAGGATCGCCTGTGTGGGTAACAGCATTACTGAGGGCACCTATAATTATCCGACGTATCTGCAGCGACTGCTTGGCTCAGAGTATCTGGTCGAGAATGAAGGAGTGAGCGGTACGACGATGTTGAAAAGGGTGATAAGTCTTACTGGACGCAGGGGTTGCTGTCGCAGGCGCTGGCGTTCAACGCGGATATTGTTACCATCAAACTCGGTACCAATGATACAAAACCACAGAACTGGGACAGCCATAAAGGAGAATTTAAAGCTGACTACCTCTCCATGATTGATACCTTTCAGGCGCTTCCATCGAACCCGGACATTTTTCTTGTTCTTCCGGTTCCGGTATTTCGCGATAATTACGGCATTCGCGCCAGTGTTTTAAAAGAAATGATCCCTATCATTAAAGACATCGGAGCGGAACGGAATCTTCCCGTGATTGATGCGAACACCCCCCTGCTCCCTTTCGGTCAGTATTTTCCCGATGGAATTCACCCCAATACCACCGGAGCGGACAGTATTGCACATGTGATTTACCGGGTACTCATGGAACAGACAACCGTGCGGTTGCAGTATGAACCGGTACCGGCCCACATAGCTGCCGGGCATGGCTGGTCGGTGTCGGTACGATTCTTCGGCAACGCAACGGTCCCTGCCGGGCACAACCTGTTTGATCCGGTTGGGCGGGTTGTTCGAGGGGGGAGAAATAACACGAACACTGCCGTACTACCGCTCATTCGATTAAAAACCACTCCTCACACACTTCCGTAGTCACTATTTTGCCGTAGCACGTCATGGTACTGTCTTGAGGTGAATAAAACAGGGTTCGATTTTTCCATCGGCTACCTGCGGATGGGGACACTGGTTGGTTGTTATCAATCCACCGGATTGTAACGTATATTTCAATAGTAACCACATCTGCGGTTTTTAGGATTTAAAGCGGCTTAACCTGAAAGTGTGCATGAAACCACTGTTCAAATATATTGATTACCGGGTATTTCTGGAGGATTTCTATAACGATAGAAAAAACTCCATGCCCTGTTTTTCGTACCGGTACTTCGCCCGTAAGGCGGGGGTGAAATCCCCGAATTTCCTCAAACAGGTTATCGATGGCGAACGCAATCTGACCCGGCGGATGATCGAGCAGTTCATTCCCGCACTTAATCTCAATAAAAAAGAGGCGCTCTTTTTTAAAAGTCTTGTCCTGTTCAATCAGGCAAAAAATGCGGTGGAGAAACAGGAACACTACAGTGTACTCCTCTCGATGATGGAGTATGTCAATGAGCATCAACTCTCGGCCGATCAGTACAGCTACTTTGAAAAATGGTACAACAGTGTTCTGCGCGAACTGATCTGCCTGTATGATTTCAAGGATAATTACGAGGTGATCGCCCGCTCGGTGATTCCGGAGATCACCATAACCGATGCACGGAGATCGGTTGCCCTGCTGCAGCGTCTTGGACTAATCGAGAGAAAGGATGATGGCACATACCGTCAGACTGCCGGTGCCATCAGCAGCAGTGATCCGATGGTCGCCCTTGCACGGCGCTCTTTCAACAGCGTGATGGTTGAACTTGCCGGAAGCGCGAATAACTGCTTTGAACCTGCGGAACGGAATGTTTCGGGTATTACCATGGGGATCTCCAATGCGTGTTATGATGTTATCCTCGCGGAGATGGCGGCGTTTAAGGAGCGTATCAAGGTGATTGTCAATCAGGATGACCGGAGCAGTCGTGTCTACCAGCTCAACCTGCAGTTGTTTCCGGTAAGCAAGGATGTCGGTACGCGTTCGGGCGGGACACGGGGAGGGCGCTCATGAAAAGAATGCTATCGGTAGTAGTGGCCGGAACCGTGTGTGGATTGGTTTTCTTCCTCACCTGCACGCAGAGTCCTGTTGCCGGAGGGACAAGTACTTCGGAGAATGGCAGAGTTATCGGCAAGGTGGTTGGTGAAACCGGCGGTGCAGCCGCTAATGTGCAGGTATTACTGCTTCCGGCAGCCTATGATCCCGTGGACGATACCGCAAACATTGCGGTCGATACGACGGATGTAAACGGCACCTATTCCTTTGCAGGAGTGGCGCCCGGTGATTATTCCATTGAAGGTGTTCACCTTGTAAACAGGACAAGAATGCTCGCTGACAGTTTCCCGGTAGCTGATGATACAGTCGACTTAGCCGATGACACCCTGCATATTCCCGGTACAATAGAGGTGGCACTCCCGGAGCGGCAGACGGATGTTTCCGGTCATATCTATATTCCGGGAACCTCAGTTTCCGCCTCTTTCTCGAGTGACGATACCGTCGTGGAACTTGATTCCGTACCTGCGGGAGTTATTCCGGTTGTCGCCTACGCTGAAGATGCTGCAGACAGCCCGAAGATGCTGCGTTACAGTGTCGATGTGCGTTCAGAGGCGATAACTACTGTCCGTCAAACTGCATGGCGATACAGTAAACGCCTTCGTTTGAACACTGCCTCCACCGGTGCCGGTACCAGTGAAACGGTCTATCTGTTTCCGGTGCTTATTCGACTCACTGAGCGGAATTTCAATTTCGGACAGGCCGGGAACGACGGGAATGATCTCCTCTTTACCACAGCCGACGATTCGCTGTTGCCTTTTGAGATTGAACGGTGGAATCCGGATTCCGGGTTGGCCGAGGTGTGGGTACGGCTGGATTCGATTCCCGGTAACGATACCGGTATTCTGTATATGTACTGGGGAAACCCGGGTGCTCCCGAACTTCCGGAAAACGGAGTGGTATTTGATACCGCTGCAGGATTTGCAGCAGTCTGGCATCTCGGAGAAGTGGCTGATACACTCCGTGACGTCACGGTGAATCGCTATAATGGAACACGGTATGGTGCCCTTACGTCTTCAGCAGGGATAATCGGGGTCGGACAGCAGTTTGGTACTGCGGCATCGTATGCGGATATGGGGAATGTGCTCAATCCTGAAATGAGCGATTTCACCATTTCCGCCTGGGTTAAGCGTTCCGATACGACCCTTCAGACCGTCATCGCAAAATCAGACGGAGGATCGCCATCCGCATCCTACGGGTGGGTACTGTCGTTCGGTGTCTCAGGTCAGGTTCACTTTTTTACCGCGACCGGTGGAGACGCATGGGGGACGGTGGGTGCATTCGATATATGGTCGGATGTGGACCGACCGGTGTTCGATACCACCGACTGGCATTTCATTGCAGTCGTAATTGACCGGAACGATAACAGCAGGTGCCGCGTATTCATTGATGGTGAGGATGTTACAATGGGTACCAACGGTGATATTGCAGATGTCGGTTCAGTATTCACCACCGTTGCACTGCGGCTGGGTACCGAGGCCGACGGTGAGGTCCAGTGGACGGGGATGATTGATGAGTGCTCGGTGGCGTTAGCAACCCGGTCAGCGGACTGGATCAGGCTCTGTTACCGCAACCAGAAAACAGAAAACCTTCTTGTGGAACTTGACCGGTAAGAGATCCGTTGCAGTCAACGGCAATTATGGTACGTCCGGTAAGCAGACATCTCCACTAAAAACACGTGGAGCAGCTGGGAACCCCGCAGGACAATTTTTGTTTGATGGTTGGATTGTTTCCGAGGCTTTTGGGATTTCAAGTATATTGTCGACGGGCATAGTTATCCGGCGGAGCGCAACGACAACGAGGTCAATAAGATGCAGGAGTCTCCGGAAAATAACGTTTCGGTGCAGGACTACCGGATACGGTAGAGAATAATGCGGATGTCAACACAATGGTATCTTACGGTGGACATCGTCTTATTGCCGGGAATCAATTGTCATGCTCATCATCGGTCATGCTCATCATCGTCATGCTCATCATCCGCCTCGATCTCTACCTCTACGAGCGTGCCGGAAGAATCCCATTCAAGTTCGAGTTCATAGTCTTTGGCGATAATAACTCCTGAGGAGTCGATCAGGATACGAAGTTTGTACTCGCATTCGTTATGACTGCAATCACCGATGGGAAGATGGTCAATAGTGAAATCGCCATTGCCGTCTATTTTCCCAATCGCCTCGATACCGTAAATCTGTACCCACCCGTTTTCAGGAAGTCCGGAAAGTGTTATTGCTCCGGAAAGTTTTGTCAGTGGCTCGAGAATTCGTTTTTCAAGCGTAATCGTTTCGGTGTCCTGAATGTCGCATCGGTATAGTGTTCCCATGTTGCTGTCGAGTGTAGATATTGCAATTGAATAGGAACCGGAGGTAAGGCTGTCCACCAGAAATCCACCTGAAGAGTCGGTGGTGCAGTCGACAATCAGTCCCTCCAGGGGAGAGGCTGGAGTTCCTGTTGTATCCTGAACATAATAATCGGGCCGAACGTGTACCGGGATACCGGCAGCCGGAGATCCGTCTTGATAGGAAACCATTCCTGAAACCACTCCGTTACCGACGCCGGTTCCTCCACTGGCCACGGGTGATGATCCGTTGCAGGAGAGCAGGAGTACTGCGGGCAGGAGTACCGGAAGGCACCATCGGGTGATTATCGACAACAACTTACGCATTTTCATCCGTGACCGCTCCGGTTAGGGGATAGAATTGAAGATTTGCATGGTAGATATGCTCCGGGTCGGTGTCATCGGTCGCGATCTGCAGCAGTTCCTCTCTGAATTCCTGTAATCGCTTTTTGATCTTTTCGAAACCGGTTTTTGAAAGATGGAGTGTTGTTGATGCTATTTCACGTTGCGCCGGAGGGATGGTGTGTAATGCCTTTCCGGCAACTTTGAGTATCTGTTCATGATACTGACGTACGGCGAATGAGTTCAGTTCGTTTTCGGTGTTGAGCGTGACGGCACTCTGGTGGTACCGGTTATCACCGGTGCGGGTCAGGAGGCCGAGGCGCAGCAGCAGCGTGACGCTCTGCCTGATCTTCGACGGAGAAACCATGTTGTCGAGTCGCGCCGAAAGTCGCTCGTAGTCAAGAGGGTCCGACCGCTCCGCCACCAGTTCCCTGACAACCGGATGATACCAGCGGCTTAAGTATTCGAACTGATCCGCCTGAAGCAGGGTGGTGCTGGTACGCGCCCGCATCGCGGCAATGAGACCGAAAAAATAATTTTTTTCAACCGGGTCTTTCGCCTGCAGAAAAAACACGAGATACGAAAAATACTCAGATTCTCTTCTGTTAAGATCGAGACCGCCGGTTACCTTGGCAATGCTCTCCCTGCCCAGATTTCGCTTGCCGTCGATGACGAGTTTGAGAAAATTCGGAGCTGCGAAACCGAGTCGGGCTGACATCGCCCGATACGAAAACCGGCGCTGCGTGGTTTTAAGGTGCACATACTGATCACGCAGGTACTGCCGGTAATCGGTGTAGTGGTAAATCGGCTTCATCTTATGTGACACATCAGGAATCGTTACTTCCTTATGTTGAGTGTAACCATTCGGGAATGCACCGAGTCGGTCAATCGCACCAGGTAAATACCGGAGGAAATACCACTCGGTAGCGTGAATGCTTCGGCTGCAGCAGCTGCGCGGAACGTCCGTTGCAACAGCGTTGCACCGCTAAGCGTGTGAAGCGAAACGGTAACCGGTCTGTTGCCTGACGGGGTAAAACTGATCCGGGTAGTGCCGGTGTTGAGATAAAATACCTGTTTGGCTGATCCTGTTGCCAGTACTGAGGTGCTGGCTTCTACCGATACGGAAAGAAGCAGGGTGTCTTTTCCATCTTTCCCATCAGAAGCAATGATGGTGAGGGTAACGGGAGTGCTTCCCACAACCGGATTGAAGGTCAGTGTCGGACTTGCAAAGGTGATCCAGTTCGGTTGACCACTTACCGATAACGTTATCTGGTCGTTGTCCGGATCGGAAGCTGCAACGGTATAGGTCGTTGTTGTTCCGGTGGTACAGGAAAACGCTGTGGCGCTGGTGATTACGGGTGGTTTGTTGGGCGGAGGTGCACCTGCCGCTGTTGTGAACGAGGAACGACTGTAGTCATAGTTTCTTCCCTTATAGTTACCGAATACATGGTAGAAGTATTCCGTATTCGGAGTCAGGTTGGGAATATTGACCGGGTTGCCACTGTAGAGGTTCTTGGAGGTGCCGTAAGAGGTGGATGTTCCCCACTCAATGGTCATGGACCCGTTGCTGCGGCGGAATTGCCAATTAAGGTTTGCATAGGTGCTGCATGCCTCTCCCCCGTTGATTTTAAAGGACGCTGTGGTGATTGCATCAACGGTATTGCATTGTGAAAACGCATTAGGGGCAAATGATACTGCTGTAAGGCCGATCAGGAAAACAAAGGTTTTATTGGTCATTTGAACTCCTTTGATGGTTCATACTGTTGCTATTTAGGTAGTTGTTTGGTTCTCACTAAAAATCATTCTGACTTATCTCAATCATTGCACGAGTACTACTTCTACTTCTGCTATTTGAAGCGTGAACACGCTTCTGGGGTGGATTTCACCCGGTTCGAATAATATATCCCTAAAAGGTAGTATAGTCAATAGGGTAGTAAAAAAAAGAATACATTAAACAATGTAACAAATTGAATATAAACAAGATAAAAAATATAAAAAAAAACAATAATGATATTTGTTATCAAAAAAGTGGACTATAGGTAATAGTTGTGTATGCTTGATAAGCATGGCCTTATAGGGTAAACTCAGCTTGCTACAAATTGCCTGGATGACGGTAAACCTGCCTGTACTGTACCATTCGTGCCGATTACTATGAGACAGTTATGTGCAGGTCATGACGAAGATCGGTACTCAGCTCTCAGTGGGTCGTTTCAGCGACCTATCGCTATAACCTTTTTTTGGACAATCCTCTCTTCACCTTTCCGTATCTCATAAATAACAGCTCCTTTCGGGAGGCGGGATGGCAAGGAACGCAAGGCGCTCTCTGCTGGGGTTAACGGTGTTACCGGTAATGTGGCTATCAGTCGGCCATCAAGGGAAAATACCCGCATTTCCAATAAGCCGGGCGAGGATTCATTCTGTAAAACTCTTCGAGGGCAGTTGGCTGCTCCTTGTCTGACCGCAACATTTGCAGCTGGAAAGCGGGCGGCGATGCCTCTGCCGGCGGTACTCCGGTACACCACACCGAAGGTATTCATATCTCCACGCACAAAGTTGCCGTTGGAGAGGGAACCGAACTGGTGCCGGTCATCATCGACACGTACCCAGCTTTTCGCCTCGTCGATTGATTGCCAGATTCCTTTACTACCGTTGATGGTGCCGAATAGGTAGATCGCCGGGTAGGTCGCACCGGGAGCCGCTTTGCCGAAACCGATAGCTTCTGCGTGCTGGACTTTTTGTGTATACTGCTCATCGGCCTCCGGATCAATGTAGGTGAACGTAGCACCGCCGTTGGTGGATCGAGCCAGAAAACCACCGTTTATTCCATCCCAGGCAAAACCGGTTACCCAGAGGTGGCCCTCCACCCCGGGAGTAACCTGAAAGTCGGAGGTCCACGAAAAATTTTCCTTATCCACTTTGGTGAAGGTCGTTCCCCGGTCGGTGCTTTTGTAAATGCCGTTGTTGAATGCGTAAAACACATCGGCGTTAACGGGGTCCGCTGTCGGGAAACATTTCTGCGCGCTGATACCGCTGCAGGTGGTCCAGCTCGCACCCCAGTCATCGGTTCGCAGCAGGACATCCTTTTCGTCAGGATTCCAGAGAACCACTTTCCCGTCTGCCGAGACGGCGATTTTCCCTTTGTAATTCTGCTGAGGGCCGGGATGGGTGGCGAATTTTGTCCAGGTCGATCCGGTGTCGGTCGAGTAGTAGAGCGGAAATATGTATTCGGCATCGGTTTGCGGCTTGTCGTTGCCACCCACTCGGACTACTACAGCGGGATTTTTTGTCGCGTAATCAATTCCTGTGGTGGATCCCATGTGTGGTTGATGCCGGCTTGCGGGGACCGGTTTAGTGATATCCGGATGTACGAAACCGTCATAATCACCAATTACGGTAATCAGCGGGCCACCGGGAATGCTCACGAGATCCTCCGGAACCGTTTCCTCCAGGTTCTTGACCGTGAAATGCCACTGGAACCGTTTGCCCGGCTGAAAATTATCTGCCATGAAAATTCCGTTTCCCGAGGTGACGAATATCCGTTTCGGATTGAACGGATCGAATTCTATACTGCCTGCCCAGTGAATACTCTCACCCTCAATCCAGTTGTACCCGTTTTTGTCAAGAACGGCAATAGGGGCATCCGCAGCCACCGTGGTTATATCATCGTCGGCAATGTCGCCAAACACGCTTGTCCAGGTAGTGCCGCCATCGGTAGTGGCGAATATTTTGTCTCCCCATCCGGCCTTGGTTGAATTGTCCCAGCGCTGCGGTTTCCAGGTATTGATGGATGATACGACAAGATGGTTGGAGTCTGCCGGGTCCATCGAGATACCACCGTAACCACCGAAATGAGCATCCCAAAGGGTCTGACCCGGATGTTCTGGGTCGGGGGGATCGTCGATCCAGTTTTCCGGTGAAATGTCGGTCCATGTCTTTGTATCGGTATCGAGTCGCAGAAGTGCTCCCCGACTGATGGTCGTACCGTTGCCGAACCCGGGCCCCGCACCGTTTGCTGCGGTTACATATAAATATTTACCGCCGGGAGTGAGTACTGCCCGTTGCGGCATAACCTGTTTCGTCAGTTCGGGGAGAGCTACGGAACTCCAGGTGGAACCGCCGTTTTCCGAAACAAAGAGGTTGGGACCGGTAACCGAGAGCCCGACGTAAATTTTCTGCGTTGTTCCTCCGGATACGCTGTTTTTATCGAACAGGACAAAGCAGACACCCTCGGTGTTTGCCGGTGCGGTGATACCGTCTACCTGCGACCAGGTGGTGCCGCGATCGCCGGTTTTCCACAATCCGTTTTTTCGTGTTCCGCAGAAAAGAATATCGGGGTTATTCGGATCAACCGCCAGACGGTTGCCGTTCTGCCTTCCGTAACCATTGCCGTGTGCTTTGAATTTCTCCGTAACGTTGATGGTGTCGAAGGTGGTTCCGTAATCATCTGATCGCATGAAAACTGTTTTTCCATCGTTCCAGTAATCGGTTCCCGCAAGCATATACAGGCGCTCCGGATGTGACGGGTCAATGGCGAGTGCCTCAATACCGTAGAGACCGTTATTGTTTCCATCGAGCCAATCATTAAGCGGGATCCATGAATAGTCGTTTTCTTTCCAGCGGTATGCACCACCCACATCGGTCCGGGCGTAAATAAGGTTTTTTTCTTTCTGAGAGGTAATTATCGCGGATACGAATCCACCGCCACCCATTGTTACTGTTCCCCAGATAAAAGAGTCTTCAGAGTAGCCAGGGAACAGGAGTGCCAGCACAATGAGTTGAGCGAAAAAAAACAGTTTTTTCATAGACAGATCTTTCGGGAGTGAATAGTGCAATCCTGTTACTTAGTTTCTGCTCAGAATAGAACAGTTTCTTCTAAAACGGTCATTGAGAGTTGGGTGAGTCTCTCGAACCCCCCCCCCCGAAATGACACTTTTTAACGGGAAACTCGGTCACACTTCGATAAACTCAATGCATCGCTTCGAGATCCCTTCGATGTACTCAGGGACCACCTCAGTGTCCGGAAATGGACAATCCTGAACAGATACAAATTATGGCAATCAGAGATGTAATGGTGACACAGATATAGTGTTTTAATGTGATAAAAAGGTTTAAACTGTAGTATAATATAGTGAATTTATCAGGAAATTCATGAGTTGCGGTAAAATTGGATATTTATTTGATAAGTTTGTCGATTACAAGAAGTAAGGATTGATTGGTTGAATGCTGGTATGGCGTATAAGGTGACAAAAAAGTTACCGATTATTAAAAAAATAAAAAATGAACAGCAGCACATTCTCAGATATTAGGATATATTTAGCACATGATCAGTGACGAGGGCTTGCTTTGAAATCAATCTACACCTACTACGATTACCGTAAATACATCAGCGATTTCTATCAGGAAAAGAAGACGCTCAATTCGAACTATTCCTACCGGTACATTGCAGGTAAAGTCGGTATAGATCATGCACTCGTCGTAAAAATTATCCGCGGGCAGCGGCATGTCGGCAGTAAAATGATCGAAAATTTTTCCGCTTTTCTGGGGTTAAGCAACCGGCAGCGGGAGTACTTCAGACTACTGGTTACCTTTGGAAAAGCCAAGAGTAACGAGGAACGAAAACACTATTTTGAAAAGCTGCTGTCCTTTAGTGAAATCTCTGAAAAACAGATTGATTCCACTCAGTATGAGTTTTACCAGCGCTGGTATTATACTGCAATCCGGGAAATTCTCAACATTCAACCATTCAAGGACAATTACCAGTGGCTGGCAGATACCGTGCTCCCGGCCATTTCAGTTGTAGGTGCGAAACGGGCGGTTAAACTGCTTGAGCATCTTGGCATGGTGCAACGGGATGCGGATGGTTTCTGTCGCCTTACCGAGCAGTTCGTTACCACCGGTGAAAACTGGTCTTCGATTGCGGTCCGGTCCTTCCAGAAGGAGGCATGCTCCATAGCCTCAAGAGCAATCGACCTGATTCCTTGCGATGAGCGTGATATTTCAACGGTATCGGTTTCTCTTGATGAGGAGGGTTTCAGTCGAGTAAAAGAGGCGCTCGCCGGATTAAGAAGAGAAATTATCGAGATAGCCGCCTCCTGCGGTGCGGTGGATCGAGCCTGTCAGATCAACCTTCAGTTCTTTCCTGTCTCCAAAACGATCCAAGACAAAAAGGACGGTACCCCATGAATGGTCGTTCTCTTTTTGTCGCTTTCGTTGTGGTACTGCTTTGAATTGCAGGGATTTTCCTCGCTTGTACGCACTGCAACTGGTTTATTGCAACAATTGTCAATAGGGAAGGGGAAGCCGGTTACGGGTGCAGCGGTGTGTGTCAGCCCTGAACGGTACTGTGCATCAGCCGATGGTGCGGCGACCGGTGTCGCCGGTACTTTTGTGGATACCTTCTGCGGAAACGATGGTACCGTTACTCCTGGTAATCTGCTTCCCGGGAAGTATGTCATCAAGGTTTTTAAGGGGACCGGTTGTTGAAATCAGAAAGGGCGATTCCCTTATGGGGAAATCGCCCTGTTTCGTCTACTGCTGTAACTTGTCCAGTCTTGCTCAGTCAGTTGCGGACGGTATGGCGTACCCGAAAACAAATGCTACGGAATTGCCGTGTTTACTGGTGGTTGCCGCTATGTTGAGCGGAATGCTCACTCCTGAAAAATTGATGCTCTGACCCACTGCCGCAACAAGGCTCGGACTGATCCATTCATCTTTGGAGAACCGGGTGCTGAGGTGTGGTCCCATACCGAATTCGAGGCCGAATGGCAGGCGTATACCGAACACCGTCGAGATACTCGGAATAAGCAGGCTGTGTTCTACGCCACCAAGAAACGGAACTACTTGTGTGACGAAAGCCGGTCCGCCACCTTCCGGTCGGATAATCCACTCAAAATGCCAACCGAACTGACTTACCATCGGGCCCACTTTTTTTCCGTTAATTACCGGCAGGTCATCACTAAGCAGGTAGCTCATGCCGAGACGGGGGCCGTTGAGTTTGCGTGAAAGCATGTTGACATGCTCATAACTTTCCACGGAGGTGGCGAACGCCGGGGCGGTCATTAAGCTGATGGTCCCGACTGCAATGATCTGTCTGGCAATTGTTGAAATACGGATAGTCATAATAACTCCTTTGTGGAATGATTGCGTTTATTACTGATGATTTCGAGTAAACAAAACCAGTGCGGCAAGTGTTCCGAAGATTACTACAGCACCGATGCTGATTTTCTTGCCGAGTTCAGACGGACGCCCGGATATTGCAGGCTCGGGACTGATTACTGCCGTCGTGTTGCCGGTATTCTTCCCGTTTGCTGCAATCGGTTGGGTATCCGGTACTCTTATCGCGGGTACCTCCTTTCTTGGAAACGTTGATGTTTTCTCTCTGGTATCTGCAGTACCAGTTTTTGATTCGCTATTGTGTTTGGAAGAGATTGAATCAATCACTACCGTTTCAGGTCCGGCGTCGGTCGCGGGCATAATCTGTTTGAGCAGTTCTGCACCGACTTTGAGCAAACCTTCTGCCGATTCGTTGTAAAGCTTTTGAGCGGCAGCATCAATGCGGGCTGATCCGACATCGATAATCTTGAGGGTGAAGCTGTAGCTCCGACCGATACGACTGATTGATCCGGTGCAAATTTTATCGACGGAAGAGCGCGGCCCGGTTTGCACTAACTGGATATCATCAGAACCGGTTACACCGCTTAGTGAAAGATTGTCCTCGGTTATCAGTACATCCAGATTTGACCGCGAAATGACACGGTACCCAGGGAAACTGATAAGCTTGCTTTCGATTTGATCGGTAAGGGTTTCGGTGAACTCATCGGCGAGTACTTCAGATTTAATCTTGTATACGGCAATCCTCACCAGGGTGTCGTTGGCGCCTGAAGGGTACACTAACGAAAGAAAAAACGCGAGAGTTAGACTTAAGTTTCTATTCATAGCAGTACCTTTGTTAGGGTTGCAGAATTTATATCTTGTATAACAAAAGTTGTGCCAATAATACTTATTAGTTATAAGTTATTGATATAAAACAATTAGATGGTTGATTGACGTTTCCTGTATTAAATAAGTTGATTGCAAATATGCGACTGTAGTCGCGTTATTGCGACTGTTGGGGGCGCGATAGGTATCGAACTACCACACAGTTTTCTTGATCATGTTCAAAGCAGCAAAGATGCATTGCTTTGAAGATGAATGGTAAGTGAATCTTTAACTTGGATTTCAGTATTCAGAGATCAGGGAACTGCTTATCAGGGGCAGTCAGTCGGCTTTATTAGTTAGGTTTTGTGCGGTGAACCCGACCCCTGGTATTTATTACAATAATGAAGCATCCTGTAGAGAGAGTGGGGTGCATTCTCGATTCGGAACAGTTTCAGGAGGGCTTACATGCAGAAGAAATCCGATGTTTATCGGGTGCTTGCTTTTGGTATCGCGTTATTCTTTATCAGTATCGGGGGCTTCGTACGTGGGGTCAGGGCACAGGCATCATATCCTTCCACATTAAAGGTGCCGGTAATTTTTTACGATTTTCACTCCGACTCAAGTAATCCGGAATTCGAAATTTCTCCGCCGGGATCAGCGGTCAAAAAAGGCATGGTTGCCGGCAAACTCGATGCACAACGGAAGCCGACGCTTGGAAATGCACCGTTTTTCAACCGGAGGATTGAGCACTGGTTTCGTTTGTGGAGTCCGGGAGATTTTTCCATATACAATTACTTTGGTGAGAATAGCGATAACGGAGAGTTCAAGGCCTCCCGGTTTGACCGTTACAGCGGACTTGCAACCGGACTGGTGACACTTGATCATGATACCTCCTTTAAAAATCTGGTGATTCAGGACACATTGGTATTCCGGTATCAGCAGGGAAGTGCCGGGAACTATGAATATGAAAACAGTAATTTTTTTCCGCTTGACGGGAAGGGTTTCGGTGCTGAAGGCAGGGAGCATAATTACTCGTTCACCATGGAGCTGCACTGGACCTTCACCAAGGTTCCCGGTCTTACGTTTAATTTCACCGGTGATGACGATGTATGGGGGTTTGTCAATGATTCACTGGTGCTGGATATCGGGGGGATTCACCGACCGGAGTGGGGCTCCTTCAGTGTTGATAACATTCCCGGACTCGTTGCCGGTCAGCAGTATACCTTTGACCTCTTTTATGCCGAGCGTCATGTAACCGGATCGAACATCAGGATAACCACCAACATTATTGCTCCTCCGTCGGTTCTGCAGGTGTTTGATAATCCCAATCCTCCAACGGGAAATAATACTCCGGTCACAGCAATCAATAATGTTGAAGCAGGAAAACCGGTTTCAGTGTATGGTCATATTTTTGATTCCACCGGTGCGTGGCGTCCGGAATTTGATTCAATGATCACTTGGCGTGTCGAGTCGGGGTCGGTCACCCTCAGTGCGGATCGGGGAGTATCCACAACCATGACACCGTCTGCGGACCTTGCGGGATCGGAATTTATTCTTATTGCGACGTTCAATAATTCGGCCAATTCCAGTCAACCTCCCTCCGAGGCACGGATTACCGTGCGGGTCGCCTCCGGGAAGACGGATCCGCCGCCTGTTGATCCGCCACCGGTTGATCCTCCACCACCGGTAGAAGATCATCTGGATATCGTTCTGGATTCACTTGCCGGAATCGCGAAGGAAACTCATTTCACCACCTTCTCTTTTCAAAGTGACGAACTCTCACGGCAGCTTTATGTTGTGGTCCGGGATCCCAATGGGAATTTCATCAGATTTGCCGACAATGCTTCGTGGCAGAATACCAATACGAAAGTGATCGCACTCTCTCCTGATCGCGGGATGAAAACCGTAATCATGAAGGGCCCGGATGGCCTCGGAGAGAAAACGCTTATTATTGTCAACGAGTCGGGATTGCGACCGGATACCTTGACGGTTGTCTGGCGGGGAGAACAGCGCAAGGCAGTGATTCCCAATCCGTTTCGACCGGGCAAAGTTGATATTAGAACGGTTCTGCCGCAGAATGTCACGGCTATTTATGCACCGGTAATCAATTCCGCAGGAACACCGTATGTTACACTGGTTTCAATCCAGACCGCGGAGCGGCTCAAAGTATACCGACGGGGTACCTCCGGAGGAGCATCGCAACAGGTGCATGATTCCTACGGCGAAGTGACGCTCTACGATGCGGTTGGGAATCTGGTCAGAAGTGATCTTGATCTTGTCGCCGCAAACAAGGAACTTACGTATGGTGTTGCCTGGAACGGTACCAACCGGAATAAAAGAATTGTGGGTACCGGAGCGTATCTGATGATTATCAAGGCGAAAGGTGAATTGGGGAAACAATACATTTTTAAAGAAAAAATTGGTGTTGTCAACGAAAAATAGTCTGTAGGTGTAAATAACATTCAGGATGGTACAAAAAAAGGCGGTTGATCACCGCCTTTTTTTTATTCGATAGCGTAGGAACTATACTTCCCTCGGAAGATCCTTTTCAAGCGAGAGCACATTCGAGGTGCCGCTTTCAACAAAGGATTGCTCTGATATTCTGGTCAGTACGGCTTTCTCCGCAAATTTTCTGAGAGATATGGAGCCCATGTTGCACATGGTTGATTTTAATTTTGCGGTTGTAACTTCAAGCACCTCATTGACCGATCCGACAATCGGTACATAGGCATCAATACCCTCTTCAAATTTGAGGCCGTTACCCGAATCGGACCCGGTCTGGTAACGCTGCCAGTTTCTTGCCCGGTTTGATCCTTCACCCCAGTAGGGTTTATAGACTCTTCCGCCTATGGAAACTTTTGGTGTGGGGCTTTCAACCGTCATTGCGAAATAGCGCCCCATCATGACAAAATCGGCACCCATCGCGAGTGCGATAATAATCTGCGTGTCATTAGCGAGACCTCCATCGGAACAAACCGGCACATAGATCCCGGTTTCCGCAAAGTAACGGTCCCGTTCCTCAACAACCGCCATAAGTGCACTTGCCTGGCCGCGACCGATACCCTTCTGTTCCCGGGTTATGCAAATAGACCCACCGCCGATACCCACTTTCACAAAGTCGACATCAGCTTCTTCCACAAGGTATCTGAATGCATTTCCATCAATTACGTTACCACCGCCGATAACTATATCATTACCGTACTGTTTTCGGGTCCACACGGCTGCGTTCTTCTGAAATTCCGTATATCCGTCCGAAGAATCAAAACAGAGAACATCGGTGCCGGCTTCTATCAATGCCGGGATACGCTCAGTGTAGTCGTGAGTATTTATTCCAGCTCCGGTACTGAGCCGTTTGTGTGCATCAAGGAGCTCATCAGGATTGTTCATATGGTCGAAATAATCCTTTTTAAACACCAGGGCGCTGAGATTACCCTGTGCATCCAGAACGGGAAGACACTCTTTTTTATGTTTCTGGAGAAGCACATTGGCATCATGCAGTGAGATACCCTGGCTGCCGAAAACCACCTGGTCTTTCGGTGTCATAAAGGTGCTTACCGGTGCAGCGAGATCGTCCTCGTATTCCCAGAAATCCTTATCGGTCAGAATTCCGAGAAACTGTCCGTTCTTTGAACCGTCATGCGTAACCGGCATGGTTGAATGTCCGGTCTTTTTTCTGAGTGCAACTGCTTCGGCAAGGGTATTATCCGGTCGAAGGTTTGAGTCGGAGGGAACAAAACCTGCTTTATGCAGTTTTACCCGGCGTACCATTGCCACCTGGTCTTTTATTGATTGTGAACAGTAGATGAACGCGCATCCGCCTCTCCGTGCCAGGGCAATTGCCATTTCGGATCCTGAAACGGATTGCATACTCGCCGATATGAACGGAGTGTTGAGGTAAAACCGGGAGGTGGTGTTTTTTGAAAATTTAGCCAGGGGTGTCTTGAGACTGACGTTGGCCGGCGTATGATTACTGAGCGTAAGTTGAGGTATTAGAAGGTATTCGGAAAAAGTTCGCGATACTTCATTGATGATTTTAGCCATATATACCTCGCTGAACGAATGCTGGTGTATGGAGAGAATGCTGCCACTCGGGTACGATAGTACTGACGAATTATTTAAATTGGATTATTTGGTATAAGAAAGTACCCTCGGGAAGGGGATAAAGCAAGTTTAAAATCATGTTTCTTGATGAGATGCTGTTGTATTTAAATTATAACCTTTTATATAACAATACCTTGTGTTGGTTGTCGAAGAGGCGGGGTAATGCTCGGGAATCTTTTGGGGATTGAAAGGCGAATCCACTAAAAATTAAGGTAAGGAGTTTGATGGTTTCAAAACAGCAGAGGTAGCTTTATGGTCTGGGTAAAATGAATTCCTTGCCGTAACTTCAATTTTGAGATACAATACATTATATACAGCCGTTGTGTCTGCGGTACAATACAACGGGTAAAGAGTTGGTCGGAGGACTGGAATTAAAGGACCTGAGGTACCCACATCTCAGATCATTTTGAATTCGGGTGGAAAGCATCCCACTGATGGTTAAAATTATTATCTCCGAAACGATTCGTGTAAATAGTTCCTGTTCAGGATTGATATTTTACAGGATGAATGTCATTCCCGCGGAGGCGGGACCACGGAGCGCAGCGTAGTAGCCTGCAATCCAGTCTTTCCGCTTGTTTTCGAGGATGGATACCCGATAAAACAACTCGGGTATGACGGAGTTCCCTTATTTTAAACAGGAACTAAATAGATTATTCTAACGGCATGAACACGATGATACTATGTAAGTCATTGTTAATTAACGTTAAACACCTGAACGTCATTCCGGCATCTGCATAACTACACCCTGTTTGTATGACGAGATAACACGAAATGTCGCTGCGTGGACCAGACAACCCAGATCCGCCTGAGCGAGCAAAAGGCTTGCCGAAGGTAACCCGTATACGGAATGCAGTGATCCTCCCTGACGGCACTAAAAAAGAACCGTTGGGCAGCGGTACGATTACCGGCATACTTGGCGTTGGCGGTATGGCCAATGTGTATGAAATCTGGAATGGCCAACTGGAGCTTTCCCGGGCGGTAAAACTACTCCATCCTAATTATACTGAAGAGGCGTTACACCGTTTTCAGACGGAAATAAAGATAACTGCCAAGCTCAGCCACCGCAACATTATTGAAATACATGCGGTTGGGTACTGGAACGGACTTCCGTATATTGAAATGGAGCGTATCTCAGGTGATACGCTTGAAAAAATACTTGAGGATCGCGGGGCACTTCCGCTTGAAGTTTGCACGGCGATTGCAATAATGGTTGGACGTGCGCTTCATTATGCCCATACTCAGGAGTATGTTATTTACGGAACTACCTACCATGGTGTTATTCACCGCGATCTGAAACCGTCGAATATAATGGTGACCGATGATGGTATTGTAAAACTCATGGATTTTGGTATTGCGCGTCCAACCGATGCCTCAATTCATACTACCGATGGAGCAATTCTCGGAACCATGCAATATCTCTCGCCGGAACAGCTCGATGGCAAGGAGCCCGACGTACGTGCCGATATTTATTCGCTGGGAACGATTCTTTATGAACTCCTTACCGGTATAAAGGCGTTTCCTGAAAACAATGTTTCCAAACTGATGCTCAATAAAATTAAAAACGAATTTAAGCCACTGAACCAGTTCGCTCTTGGTATACCATCCCGTTTGCGTCGTCTGGTTCATCGTTGTATGGTGTATGATCGGGAAAAACGAGTACGGAATGCACAGGAGTTTCTCACCGAGATCGGCAGAATCCACCGGAGTATAAGTGGCAGTTCGCCTGAACAGGTCGTCAGACGGTATCTCACTGAACATGAGGTTATTCATACAGCAGTTTCAACCCGTCATCAGTTTCCGGTTAAATCGGTTCTGATTGTTACCGGAGTAATTACCGTGCTCACCGGGGCTGGTTGGCTGGGGATTCGATTGCGGTCGGGGAACACCAGTGATGATCTCCCGGTTACGGAAACTGCCTCGACTATCCCCGAGGTGGTTACATCACCCCAGGCTGAAGTAACGGTAGAGCCTCCGGTGCAGGAAATAAAAAAAGATAATAACCCTTCCGAAGTACAACGAACAGTCAACGTCCGGACGAGTAGGAAACCTGTTTCTGCTATTCCGAAAAAAGAAGCTTCACCACCTCTCTCCGCAACGGATAAAATGCTTCAACGTTACGGGGCTGCTTCTTCGCTGGATGCCTTTTACAAGGCTGTAGACCGGCAGTCCTGGAATGATGCTCGTGAACTGATCGCTGAACTTCCGCCTTCCGCCATGCTTGAGCCGAGGGGTGTTGTCTATCGGGCTCGTGTTCTTCGGGCATTGGGGAAAACCGCGGAGCTTCGGGCTCTTCTTGCCGGATGTTCCGTAGAGGATGGAGAGTTATATCTGCAGCGCGCATCGCTTTCACTGCAGCGTGGGGACCTTGTTTCCACGACGAAATTTCTGCGGAAATCTGAAAAAACAGTTTCGGCATTCAAGGATAACCGTGATCTGCGGCTGGAACGCCTGCATCTTGAAGCCCTGTGTGCGGTTCGTCAATTCGATATAGAGAAAACGGAACCTGCCCGACGCTATGCTCTTGACAGGTGGTATGAGGTGAAGTCGGTACTCCGGACCTCCAGAGATCATCCGTGGTACCGGGAGGCCGAAAAGACGATGCAGCGGATAGCTGAACGATAATCGGTTCAACAGTTACGGAATTGTTCCAATGACCATACACCATTCAATAGTATCTGCCCGAGATACCATGCTGAGAAAAATGCCGGATACAATCCTTCAAAGTGACTGTCGAAGAAGAATCGCAAAAAGACTGATTCCGCGTTTCGTGTCAATTGGGCTGCTGTTTCTGATCTGCGGTACTAGTGGTGCGACCGGTACTTTTACCGAATTATCCGGAGATCTGCCGCCGGTTGTCACGTCGGATAAATCGCCCTATCTGGTGGTTGCTGATATTTTCGTGCCTTCCGGTAAGACGGTGCGGATTGAACCGGGTACGGTATTTCTGTTCAATAATTTTACCGGTTTGCAGGTGCAGGGAGTCCTCACTGCTCGCGGCAGCATGCTGCAACCGGTTGTTTTCACCTCAATAAATGATCATGGTTACTCCTTCGCAGATTCGCTCAATCCGACACCCTATGACTGGAACGGGGTGTATATCCAGAAGGACGGTATGGGTACCAGTCTGGGGCATTTCAAGGTCTGCTATGCAGTCAAGGGTATCGTATCGGAAACAAAGTTCATCAATATTTCCGATGGATCGTTTATTGAAAATGGACGTTCACAGTGCATTATCGAGGGTGTTGAGCAGCAGGTTGTTGACGGAAAACCTTTTTCATATTCGGTATCAGTCAAGGATGCGACCGTTGACGGCGTTCCGGTAAAAATTCTTCGGGACCCGCTCGCGCGGAAAAGAAATATCGCACGATACGGGGGATTGACGTTACTGGTTGGAGGTGTTGCCCTGGGGGGTATTTCCGGAGCGCGGTTCAGGGAGTCGCAACCGGAGTTCACGGCATTGCAGAGCCGGGACTCATCGAATACTGTCCGGGAAAACGGAGATGCCCTCTGGCAGCAAGCGAAACTCAGACGTGACAGAGACCGGGCGGGGCTGGTGACGGGAGCGGTTTTAGCTCTGATCGGCAGTATCGGTCTCTTCTGGACGTTTACCTTTTAATCGACAGTGGAATCCGATGATTAGTTACCGGGGCAACCATAATTTACATACGATGCCGTCCGAAGTGCTTCGCGGCAGAGCTGTTCATCATCAGGTGTTGTGCGATTGTTCGCGATAGATTGTAAACGGGGTACTGTATGGATGTCTGCAGTAGCATGCAGTCTCCTGATGCTGCTTTTTTGTGCCGATGAATATAATCCGTTTACCGATGCATCAAATACCAGAATGTACATTGCGGGAAGTTTCGGGAATGGTGATACCATTGAACTGTTCTCAACCGAGACATTGACGGTAATGCTGTCCGTGCCGGAACTGGCTGATACATTGTCCGTGTCCTCGGAAACGAACCGATTGTTTGAACTGGGCAGGAAAGTATTCGCTGCAGATACGCGATCGTTGCGACGGGGGCCGTATGAACTTTTCTTCTCCATGTACGATACCGGTTGGCAGGACATCGTATTTGCCCTGCGGCGATCAGGTGGTGAGGTAACGGAAAAAAAAGTTACCTGTTTCGTCCGTTCCCCATTGACACCGGAAGTGGTTCACGGTTCATACGGGGCATCGGTCGTTCTGAGCACCGGCAGTGTTGGTGATCGTGACGTGTTGTATAAATGGAATTTCGGACGGGGTATGGTTGTTACCACCACTAAACCGGAGACCACTGCAGTGGTGTATACCTCTGGAGTGGATCATGCCGGAAGACTCAGTGTCAGCGACGGGTATGTCGCATCGCCGGAGGTGGCTTTTGAATATGCTCTGGTTGATTCCATCGGACCGGTTGTCACATTTCTCGATGAGCTGTATGTGCGGTCCGGTGACACCGTTATGACTGCTGATACCATGTTCTTATTCCGGGTGGTCATCAAAGACCGGGGGCCCGGAGGTGTCGACAGTGCTTCACTCAACGGTGTTCCGTTCGACCTCATTGATGACACCCTCTACACGAAGCTGTTCAACCGTATGGATACCGTTTCGACTCCCCTGCGGATGACGCTTTACGCAATGGACAATTTTCAGTACCGCAACGACACAACCCTGTCATTCCTCCTTCGTTTTGATCCGAACGTGCTCCATCGCAGCGGTTTGCGGTTGCGGCTGTGGGTTCCTCCCCGTGACTCAACGGTGTTTTCCGTTGCAACCAAGAAACTCCTGGGAACAGTTGAACATGTTGCGGGAGATTCTATTGATGCGCGCATACGAATTACGGTAAACGGCCAAACGATTTATAATGATTCGCTCTCAGGTAAGGGAAGCGTCGATTGGGCGTCAAACGCAACTTTCAACGACTCGATAAATCTTCTCGGTGTAACTGCGTACAACAGCGACGGTGATTCAGTCGCAGGTATAGAGCGGGTCGTGATTGTACGTGAAAGTGCTGTCGACAATCTGCCTCCGGTTATCGTTGCGGTGCTGGCAAATGGGGAAAATGCCAACGGGTTGTCAATAGATAGCGAATCGGTTCCACTGCGGATCTTTGCATTTGATGCCGGAGAAGGTATCGACAGGATCCTGATCAACGGAAAAAGTGCTGATTCGGAAAACGGAGTTGCCTGGACCTACAGAGCGTTGCTGGAGCATAAAAAAGGCGGAGAAGTGTTTTCCATTGAGGTAACCGACAAAGCCGGTCTGTCGACCGATACATCGGTGGTACTCTATAACAACACCCGGCCTTTTCCGGTCTACATACCTGTTCCACCGATACCGCTTTTTACCGGTACGGAATATATTGACAGTTTTATTGTACGGGATCTTGATGGAGATTCACTTAGCTATAGTCTCGCTGAGGGAACTACAGATCTGACTATTTCCGACAAGGGCATAATCCGGTGGATTCCGGAGGTGAAGGATACCGGAATCAATACCTTTCAGTTGAATGTGTATGACGGGTACGATGAAATTATCCATCGTATGCAGGTAATGGTGATTGAGAAAAGTAATCTTCGGCCACCGGTTGCATTCCGTACAACAGAGGAGGCGTTTCCCCTTTGGGTGGAAGCGACACGCGACACCATTCTCGTGAAACTGCAGACGGAAGACGGGACGGGAATGGAACCGCTCACTTTTGAAGCGGTGCGTAGTACCGACGGCAGGAAATTACCCTTATATGGTGATACGCTAAGGTTTCCTCTTGCACTGCAGGACACCGGACGCCTGCAGATGCGCATTATGGTTACCGATCGTTTCAAACGGGCAGATACCCTCTTTCCGGCGGTAACAATCGTACCGCCGAATCGTCCATGTCGGCTGGTGCAGATTGCCGGATTTGATACGCTCTCCGATGGTCGGTATGATGCGAGTGCACTACTTGACAGAGATACGCTGGTGTTCCGGATCGATGATCCGGATATTGCCCTCGTTGAAGAGTTCGATGCGAGTAGAATACAGGGGGGTAATCGGCAGAAACTGGTTGTTGACGTAAAACGAGAGTTTTCCTGTGTAATCAGTGGTACCGATCGAACCGAAGGCACTGATACGATTGTTGTAACGGTTTCCGACCGGGTGGGACATTCTGATTCGATCCCGGTAATGGTCTACTATGGTACGCCACCCGATTACCCGGTCCTTTCCGGGCCGGCAGTTGATTCGACGGTTGTAGATTCCGTGGTGCGATTTTCGTGGAGCGGTAATGATCCCGATGGCTATGTCAGGTATACGTTGTTGATGGGAATGTGCCCCGGTCCCCTCGATACGGCAGGTACCGGTTTAAAGAAGACGGAGTTGACGGTCACACCCGTTCGGACTTCCGGAAGATATTGCTGGCAGGTTATGGCGAGTGACGGTAAATCTTCAGTAAAAAGTGCAGTAAACACTTTCAGGGTTCGTCTGCCGAATCATGTCGTTTTTACCACCGGTGAGGAGGAGTTTCCTGTCGCATTAGAGGCATTGCGGGATACGCTTTCCATGCAACTTGTCGTGAAAGCGGCAACAGGAACCGCACCCTTTACCTTCGGTGCTTTTCTCAACGGTGCATACGAAGTGGGAGCTTTCGATGCAAATCAGTTTACCTATATACCCTCGGTCGCCGATACCGGAAGGCAGAAGTTAGTGATTACCGTTACCGATGCGAATCGCAACAGTGATACACTTCTGCCGGAGGTGCTTGTTGTTGCTCCGAACCGTCCATGCTCGCTTGCAGTTGTGTATAATGGTACCTGGAGTGATGATGGATCTATCGATATGAGTAACACGATTGAATCTGATTCACTTGAGTTCAGGGTGATTGATCCCGATACGTCGCTGGTTGAGCACTTCTCGGTAACCATAAAGCAACTGAACCTGGTGGAAACCGGAGTACTTGATGCGAACCGAACCGTTTCAATTATTCTTGATCCCGGCAGGGCTACCACCGAGCGGGATACCGTTGCGGTGACGGTGGAGGATCGTGCCGGACATACGGCATCGGAATCGGTTGAAATATATTACGGAGTTAAGTAAATGTCGGAATCGACACATCGAACCGGGTATCCTGCCCGAATGACGCGCAGATGGTTCCTTTCGGGGGGAATCCTCTGTGCACTGGTGGTGGTTGCGGTACTCCTGCGGTGTTCCGATGAATATAATCCGTTTACCGATGAACGAAATGCCCAGGCATATCTTGATGCCAGTTTCTCTGAGGGTGATACGATCGACCTTTTTTCAACGGAAACGCTTACCGTGCAACTGGCGGTAGGTGAATTCATTGACACGTTCAGTCTTCATTCCGGGGCGAACCGGTATTTTAGCGATACGGTGGTTGCCCGCGGTTCACGGGAATGGCCTTCGGGGGGAACCGTGAACTTTATGGTTTCGTTCTTTGACACGGGGCGACAGGAGATCAGCTGCGTAACAAAACGCCGTGGGGGCGAAGAAGTGGTGAAACGACGCTCCTGCTACGTACATTCGCCGCTTCGGCAGGAGCCGGTGATAGATACGCTGGGTGTAAATGTCCTCCTTGCAACCGAACCGGTCAGAGATCGTGATGTGGTATACTACTGGTCATTCGGTGGGGGGGTAGTTGTACAGTCGGTTCCCTGCTCTACACTGCAAAAGGTTCCGGCAAATACCGTTTCGAACATCGGGCAGCTCTGGGTCGGAGAACTCAACGGTCCGCGTACCTCGCCCCGTACATCCTTCGTGTATTCCGTTTACGATCAGGAAGGACCTGTAATAACCTGTATCAATGAGGGCGCAATCGGGAAGGACACGGTTGTGACCGCTTCGTCGGTGTTCTACCTGACTATGCAGATTGTTGATGGAAGCGGTGGCAGGATATTCAGTCCAACCGTCAACGGAGAACCGTTTGATGTTATCCGTGATAATCTTTATCTTAAAATGATCAGTTCACCCGAGCTTTTGATAAAACCGGAACTGCTCACGGTACGAGCCTATGATCCCTTCTGGAATCTTGCGGAGAAACGCATCTGGGTGGTCTATGATCCCGAGGGGCAGGGTGGTTTTTCTGCACTGGTAACGTTCCAGGTTCCGTCGCAAAACGAACTGGTTGTGGCAAAAAAAGACTGGATGATAAACGGAACTGTTGAAGTCGCAAACGTCGACTCATTTTTCCTTACCATGGAATATCGTATTAATGGAAAAACCGTTTCCCAGCGGGAGAATATCAAGGGCATATACAGTGCTCCGTGGTCTTTTAGTGCTGAAATCGAGGAGGGTGGGAATACTATTACCGTTCTGGCTTACGACAGCAGCGAAACGCTCGTCGCCGAGGCGTCCCGTGTACTGATATTCGACAGCGAGATGGAAGATACGGTTCCCCCGGTTATCGCGGGATTGCAGGTTGACGGTAAAACAATAAGCGGCAGGGTCGTGACCGCAGCAAAAAATTCCGTCAGGTTGGGTGTTATCGCTTTCGATCGTCGGAGTGAAATTGACCAGGTACTTTATAACAACCAAGTGGTACCACCTGCTGCAGCCGGCTCTGGATACCTGTGGGAAACCAAGGTGCCTGCCCTTCATTCGGCAGAAGGTAACCGTGTTATAATTTCCGTCAGTAACACCGGCGGGCTATCGCAAAATGATACCGTGGTTATCCGGCAGAACCTTGAACCGGAGATTAAGCGTTATCCGAAACCGCCGCTTCCGCTCCAGGTGGAAACAGTGTACACCGATACGATTATCGCGGTGGATCCGGAAGGTGATCCTGTCCGTTATAAAAAGAGCAGTGGACCGCAATCACTGCGTATCGACTCTGTTTCGGGAATAATCTCGTGGATACCGAAGTCGGTTGATACGGGAAGAGATACCATTGCGATTACCATTCAGGATCCCTATGGTGCACTGCTCTATTCGTATCCGATTGTTATAACCAACAGCAGCGATGTCCCGGAACCGGTTCAGTTCACTACCGCAGAGGAGGATTTTCCCGTAATCCTCGAGGTGGGACGTGATACGATGCGTGTCCCGCTAACACTGATGCCCGGCACCGGGAAAAAACCGGTTGTTTTTTCCGTAGCAGCTGACCGTCGGTCAGAAACGCCGGTGGCGATTGACAGTGGCGAGGTGTACTGGGTTCCGCAGGTCGCGGACACCGGCAGATATGTGCTGACGGTTACTGCGGTTGATTCCTTTAAGAACAGCTCCCGGTTGTACCCGCAGATCCTTGTGGTACCCCCCAACAGGGCGTTTACGATTTCAACGCTCTGGACGGGAGATACAACACTAAGCGGTGCACTCGATATGTTCGGCAGGGAACAGCCGGAAACGCTTGTAGTAACGGTTCATGATCCTGATACCGGAATGACTGATACCATCAGCGCTCTACTGAGTTTTGATAGTACGGTTACGGGTATCCCTGTTGCAGGAAGGGAGGTCATTATTGCGATTCCTCCCCGAACTCATGGTACAGGGGTTGTCACCATGCGGCTTTTGATCAACGATCGGGCCGGGCATACGGAAGAGACGCTGTTCACCGTATACTATGGTGCATCACCAGGCACTCCACAATTGCTTTCGCCGGTAACCGATGCAATAATCCACGACAGTAGTGCTACCTTCCTCTGGACTAGTAGCGATCCCGACGGTACCCTTCTGAACAATACGCTTTTTCTTGCCACCGGAGATACCGTACTCTCTCCTGTTAAGAAGGTGGATGGAAAGAATACCGTGACCGTTGAAGGGTTGACACGTGCCGGTCGCTATTTCTGGCAGATACACTCAACCGATGGCGTTTCTGAAACCATGAGCGGTGTCGGCAGCTTTTTCATCGATCCACCGCTTCGCCTTCGACTGGCAACAGGGCCGGAAGAGATTCCCTCATTACTCGATGCCGGTCGGGACACCATGGTTCTGTCGCTCAGGCTCGCCGATGGTACCGGTCAATCACCATTCTCCGTTACGATGGGTGGTCTGCCATCATCCACGGCAACTATCGACAGTATGACAGTCCGTTGGATGCCACAGGATGCGGATACCGGTACGTTCAGTATCGTGGTCGCTGTGCGCGATGCCCTCGGGAACGGAGATTCAATCAGACAGGTGGTTCGTGTTCTCCCGGCCAACCGGCCGCCGGAACTGACGTTGGATCACACACTCACTACGACTGCTTCGGGTGCACTCGATTTAAGCAGTGAGTCGGGGCCGGTGTCGCTGGTGTATTCAGTTATGGACCCCGATTCCGCGGATGTTGAACAGTATACCTTTCATTCCGTGCTTCGTCATACTGAGCGGGTTGAAGACAGGGGAAGCGCAGGAGTATATACCGTAAGAATAGATCCGAATTTGCATCCTGAACAATGGTTTGATACCCTCACGGTCTGGGTGAAAGATCGCCGGGGGTTGACGGATACCGTAACGGTTGAACTGTTTTACGGGTATTGGCCGGTACGTCCACGGAATCCTGATCCACTTGATGGTGTCACCCATGTGAACCCTCTTGTGATACTGCGATGGAGTCCGCCGTCGCCTGAGTCGGGTCTTTTTACTTATGCGGTATCGATGGGCACCTCATCTGCTGACCTGCTGCCGATCGGTGCAACTACTGATACCTTCCTGACCGTGGGTACGCTGATGAACGCCAGGTGGTATTACTGGAAGGTTGCGATGACTGATGGAGTAGACACCGTGGATGGGCCGGTATGGCGATTTTACCAGCTGAATGCCGATGCGGTGGTAACGTTGAATACATCCGGTTCAGGAGTGCCGATCAGTGAGGACCTCACTGATATTCCGGTGGCTTTGCGTCTGAACACTTCAACGGTACCCGATCTCAATGGTACTCTTTTTATGGGGCCGGGCAGTTTTACATTCACTAGTTCAGCGGGTGACGTGCTTTCGTATGAAATAGAACAGTGGAATCGTTTCACACGGGAGATGGTCGTATGGGTACTTGTCGATACTCTGCTGGGTAACCGGAGTGATCAGACGATCGCGATTGATTATGATCCAAACGGGGCAAACAACAGCAGTGGCGTTGCTGTGTTCGGCAGTTATGAAGGTGTCTGGCATATGGAGCAGACGACTATTGGCTTTCCTGCCACCGCCTATACCATTGATGCAAGTGGTAATAACCGCGACGGAACGTATATCGGATTCGGCATATCGGCTGCTGCAGATGGTATTGCAGGCAATGCGGTGAGTATCAATGACAATCAGTATATCGCCGTTGCAAACAGTCAGAGTATCTATATGGATGAACCGATGACCATTGAGGTCTGGGTACAGCTGCCGGCAACCGGTATGTCGCTGGACCTGGTGCAGCCGCTGGTGGCCAAGGGCGATGAACCTCCTTTTCTGGAGCTTGACAATATCAATAAGTGGTTCCGGTTCGGTATCGGTGCTCCATTGCCGTCCGACCGGAAATACTGTACCGCCAGCGAAACATTCCAGCAGGGGCAGTGGTATCATCTCTCCGGCAGATTCGATGGCACCAGTCTTACTTTTTATATCAATGGAGTGCCACAGGATTCTTCAATTGCCGTCACCTCCGTTCCTGTCTCGACTGAACCGCTGCAGATCGGTCATAATTCCGATCAACCACTTAGCGGATTTCGGGGAAATATCGATGAGGTCAGAATATCGACGGTAGCCCGATCCGATACCTGGATTCGTGCTTCGTTTGAAGGTGCAAATCCCGGAAGCAAACTGTATAGCATTGAACGGATTCAGTAAGAACCGTTACTGTTTCGGTGATTAGTATTCCTCAACATAAAGCCGGTCCGACAATACTATCCGGAGACCGGAACCCTGTGTTTTATATCAGAAATGTATTTGGATGCCGGAAGGATACCTCCGGCATGACGATCTCCTGTTTTTGTCCTGTTTTGGAATCCGCTTGCACTGTGGAGCCATTGAGCATTCAACTTGTTAAAAAACAAAGTGTTGGCGTTTGGGTTACGATATTTTATAATTGATTCTATGCATGGCACGGACAACAATTCTTCTGTAGTAATTCTGTCAAACATCAGATGGTGTATCCCGAATGGTCGAGTGGGCTCTCTTGTGCAACCGGTACGAGTGATCAAGTTCGTATGAAACTCGCTATCATGCAACCGTATTTTCTGCCGTATATCGGCTATTTCCAACTCATAAATGCTGCCGATATTTTTGTCGTGTACGATAATATCAAGTACACGAAAAAGGGTTGGATCAATCGAAACCGGTATCTGTGCAGTTCCGGTGAAGCGGTTTTTTCGGTTCCCCTGAAAAAAGATAGCGATGAGAAAACCGTTGTGGAACGACGGATCGCTGAATCCTTCGACAGGAAGAAATTGTACCTTCGCTTCAGGGAAGCGTACCGGAAAGCGCCGTATTTTACTTCCACTATCCAGTTAGTCGAGTCCGTTATCAATTATACCAATGATAACCTGTTCGCATTTATCCGGTACTCTATCGGGTGTGTATGTGATCATCTCGCAATTCCGACCCGGTTGGTGACATCCTCCGAGGTACCGATCGATCATAGCCTCAGGGCGGAAGATAAAGTTCTGTCACTTTGCAGAGAATTCAAAGCAGACCGGTATATCAATGCAATTGGTGGCGTGGAACTCTATTCAAGGGAACGGTTTGCCCGCGAAGGAATCGAACTGCAATTTATTAAAAGTGACCCCGTAGAGTACCGGCAGTTCGGTAATCCGTTTGTCCCGTGGTTGTCAATCGTTGATTGCCTGATGTTCAACTCCGTACCGGAAGTGCGGGAGATGCTGCGGAAGGTGACGTTCGTGTGAGCGAGAGGGGCTGTTGGGGCTGGTCGCGACCCGCCCGTACGCGAGAGGGTATATGATTTTCCACCAACTTCGAGGTAACGTCAAAAATCAGATCGGAACCCGGTGCCTGTATGTCTGAACAACCATTAACCTGGAAAAAACACGGCCTGGTATTCGGTCCGTCGATGCTGGCTGATCGGCCGGACTGGATGCATGCCTTTGCACAGGCCCCGCATGTGCTGCCGTCAGGCAATGTGCTTCGGGTCTATTTCAATTGCAGGCCGAAACCGGATGAAAACGGACAGTACGTGAGTTATTGTGCGTATGTCGATGTTGACCCCGCCGATATGCGACGGATTATCGGTTACTCGAAAGTCCCGGTTCTTGAACCTGGTGGACGAGGTGCTTTTGATGAATTCGGTACGTATCCGATGTCGGTGGTGAAATTTGATGGGCGACTGCTTGCTTACTACGGCGGGTGGACACGGTGTGAGTCGGTGCCGTTTGATGTGGCGATCGGTTGTGCAGAGAGCTTCGATGGCGGAGAAACATTTGTAAAAATGGGGAAAGGACCGGTACTTTCCTATTCACCGCAGGAGCCATTCATTCTGAGCGGTCCGAAAATACGACTGTTCAACGGCAAACTATATCTGTATTACATTGCCGGAAGGGTATGGATTGATGTCGACGGAAAACCTGAGCCGGTCTATAAGATCCGCCTGGCTGTATCCGAAAACGGTGTCGATTGGGAGAAGAAGAACGTTGATCTGATTGCGGATACACTATCTGAACATGAAGCACAGGCGAGTCCTGACGTCACATTTTCAAACGGGAAGTATCATATGTTTTTCTGTTACCGGCAACCTTCGGATTTCAGAAGAAACAGAGAACGCAGTTACCGTATCGGGTATGCGCACTCCGTAGATGGTGAAACGTGGCGACGCGATGACGAACGGGCAGGAATCGGTGTTTCGGACAATGGATTTGATAATGAGATGGTGGCCTATCCGCACGTTTTCACGTATGAGGAGCGCACGTGGATGTATTATCTGGGGAATCAGGTGGGGAAAGAGGGGTTCGGTCTTGCTGAGCTGCAGGGGGAACTGAAATGAAGTGGAACAAACGGGGGATGGTGTTTGACTTTTACAACTCTCCGTTCAGGAATCGGTTTGTCGGATTCGCGCAATCTCCGCAGGTTCTGGTATTTGATACATTCATACGTATTTACTTTTCTACCCGCCTGCGGTCTGAAAACGGAAAGTTTGTCAGTGTGGTTCAATTCATCGAAATGGATCGTGATTTCACGAATATTCTCGGTTATTCAGATGGCGATGTTATTTCTCCATCAAAAAAAGGGGCCTTTGATGAGCATGGTATATTTCCGATACATGTGGTTCGCAATGAGAACCGAATTCTCGCCTATACCACCGGCTGGACCAGAAGGGTATCGGTATCCTGTGATACGGGAATCGGGCTCGCTGAAAGTTTTGACAATGGGGTAACTTTTGTACGGTATCATGACGGTCCGGTACTCTCATCGTCACTGAATGAGCCATATCTGGTCTGTGACGGTTTCGTACGTGATTTTGGCGGACTCTGGCACATGTGGTACATTTACGGTACGGAATGGCGTATCTATACAACGGGCGGGCAACCGGAACGTACCTATAAAATCGGGCATGCGGAATCCTCGGATGGTATACAATGGAAAAAGGAGGGGGGAGCGGTGATTGCGGAAAACTATCCGGAAGAGTGTCAGGCATTGCCGACCGTGCTGTACCACGAGGGAAGGTATCATATGTATTTCTGCCACCGGCACTCTTTCGATTTCAGGAAAAACAGCAGCCACAGTTACCGATTGGGCTATGCCTGGTCTGAGGATCTCAGAAAATGGAAAAGAGATGATGCCGCAGCCGGAATAGATGTTGCCTCAGAGCCGGATGGCTGGGATACGGAGATGATGTGTTATCCTCATTTATGTGCCGTAGGGGACAGGGTGTTTCTTTTATACAATGGAAACGAATTCGGGCGAAACGGGTTCGGCGTTGCGGAACTGGTTGACTGAAATGACGTTTCGTCAGACCATGAACAGTGCCACGGAAACGGAAATCGTCGGGCATCTGACACAATGCGATGCACACTATCGCCCGAAACTGAGTGAGCGTGTTGATCTGCCGGCATATGGTAAAAAACTGTTTCTCAGGTCGCAGCGGTTCGAGATGTGGGAAGGTACAACACTTGCGGGGCTCGCGGCAGTATATTTCGATAACGGTGAGAACAGACGCGGGTATATCTCGAATATCTCGGTGCTTCCTGAATACGCCGGCAGAGGGATTGGACTGCAGCTGATGCAATCGGTCGAGCAATTCGCTGCAGATAAGGGTTTTGAAGAGCTTCGGCTTGAAACGGGCAGCGACAATGTCGCAGCACTGCGGTTGTATGAAAAGTGCTGTTTTAAGGCTTTTGAAGAGACATCGAAGATGGTGCACTTACGAAAAAGGTTGGTGGAACATGACTGATACGACCCGGAATTACAATCGGGAAATCAGGGATACCGCAGAGCACAGTTATGCCTATAATTTTGATTTCGACGTGATGCATGGGTACATGGTCCGGGCCTTCTCGCCGTTCTTCAGATCGGGACCACTGCTTGAACTGGGCTCGTTCAGGGGGGATTTCACACAGCGACTTTTGGGCGTATTCGATGATATCACCTGTGTGGAGGTGTCTGATGAAGCGCTGCAAACCGCCAGGGAAAAGCTCGGAGGAAAAGTTACCTATGTCAATGAACGGTTTGAAACGGTCTCGCTGGACAGAACCTACCGGAATATCATCCTGACTCATGTGCTTGAACATCTTGATGATCCCGTTGCGGTGCTGCAGCGGATAAACGATGAGTGGATCGCCGACGACGGGCGGTTGTTCCTCGTTTGTCCGAATGCAAATGCTCCCTCACGGCAGATCGCCGTTAAAATGGGGCTTATCAGCCATACCACCGCAGTTACGCCAGCCGAAAAAGAGCACGGGCACCGCTGTACGTATACCCTCGATACCCTCGAACGGGATGCCCGGGCTGCCGGATTGAAGGTGGTCTACCGGACGGGAATTTTTTTCAAGGCTCTGGCAAATTTTCAATGGGACCGGCTGCTTGCCACCGATAGTATCTCGAAAGAGTACCTGGACGGCTGCTATGAACTCGGTCAGCTCTACCCGGAGCTCTGTTCGAGTATTTTTCTGTTGTGCGAAAAGGGAAAACGGGTATCTTAACGAGCAGTCCGTCTCGACTTCTTATTTATACCCCGACCATTTAAACAAATCTATAGAGGAATTGATGGAACTGTTTCTGAAATTACTGGTGATACCACTGTATCCGCTCGGGCTTGGCATATCTGTTATCGGTACCGGACTTGTTCTGGTGTACCGGAAGGTGCATTGGGGAAAAATCGTTATTCTTTCCGGACTGATTTTTCTCTATGTCATCTCAACTCCCTTTGTTTCCCGGTTATTTTTACGACCGCTGGAAGCTCCCTACGAACAACAGGGTAAACTTCCGAGCGATTGTTCCGCTATAGTGGTTCTGGGGGGAAGCGGTGAACCGATGTATTCCCGGGATGAATACCCGGAATTGAATGAGGCGGGGGACCGTTTGCTGCATGCCGCCCGTCTTTACAGGATGGGGATTGCTCCGCGGGTAGTGACCTCCGGGGGGTTCGGGGTGGGCGGGTTTCATCAGAAGGTAACCGAGGGTGAACAAAATGCGATGGTGCTCAAAGAGATGGGGGTACCCGACAGTGCCATCATCATTGAACGAAGGTCACTCACTACGGCGGACCATGGGCCGACCATTTCGGCAATATTTGACTCTCTGCAATTGCAGAAGAATATTATTCTCGTGACCAGTGCTGCTCATTTGTATCGATCGATACAGGTTTTTAAAAAAAGTAGTTTTACTGTTTGTGGATCTGCGACCGATTTTCAGTCACGGCAACAGATTGTTAGTAATGTACGGGACTTTTTTCCGGATACCAAAGCTTTGCAAAATGTAACAGCTGCGGTTCACGAATTCTACGGAATTATTGGGTACAAGATTTTAAGAAAAATGTAACGATTTGGATTTAATTCGAAATGCCTAATCAGGGTTTTATTACCGTGGGGACAGATTTGGTCACTTATAAGTGACTCTTTTAATGCGAAGTCGTCTTGTCAAAATAAATCGAGTGCCCAATTAATCATTTTCTATGATTAAAGAATCAGCGCAGACGAATTCGGAACCAATAATATGATGTCGATTAAACAGGTTTCTATTCCCGATTTTGAGGTGAAAATGGTTGAAAATACGACAATTATATGAATCGGAAGAACAATAATAAGACAGTTCTAGTTTGCGGTGGTGCCGGGTATATCGGGAGCCATGTGGTACAATATCTGGTGGATAAGGGTATTGCTGTTACCGTGCTTGATAATCTTTCCACCGGCCACGCAGAGTCACTGCCAAACGGGGTGGAACTCATTGTCGGTTCGATTGGTGATCGTGAACTGCTTGATGGCCTGTTTTCTTCAAATCTGATTACAACCGTTGTCGATTTAAGCGCCAATGCCTACGTGTATGAATCAATCATCAATCCGCGAAAGTATTACGACAACAATGTGGTAAATGGACTTGTTCTGCTGGAGGCGATGCTCGATCATGATGTCAGGACGATCGTTTTTTCATCATCCTGCACGGTGTATGGTAATAACAAACAGCAACCCATTGATGAACAATGCAGTATTGCACCGGTAAGTCCCTATGGGCATACCAAGGCTATTTTTGAACAGATTATGGCAGATTTCTGCCAGGCGTATGGATTGAGGTATTGTGCGCTTCGGTATTTCAATGCTGCCGGGGCACATCCTGATGGCCACATTGGAGAGGACCATACTCCGGAGACGCACCTGATACCACTTACTCTCCGGAAAGCTCTAATCCGGATACAATCTGAGGAATCACTTTCTGAGATAGAACCACTTCAGATATACGGAAATGACTATGCCACCACTGACGGCACCTGTAAGCGTGATTATGTGCATGTTATGGATCTGGCTTCCGCACACTATCTTGCGTTGCAATATCTGGAAGATGGTGGAGAGACAGTCTCCTTAAATCTGGCGAATGAGTGCGGTTTTACCAATCTTGAGCTGGTTAAAATGTGTGAAAAAATTTCCGGAGTTTCCATTCCGTATGAAATTATCAGCCGTAGGCCTGGGGATGCTGGAGTTTTAGTTGGCTCTGCGGGAAAGGCCCAAGTAGTTTTAGGGTGGGACGCGGAGCATTCGGATATTGAGACAATTATCGGGAGCGCTTGGAGGTGGCATAGGGGGAGGCCGGGAGGGTATGGGGCTATTTATTCTCTATTGTAATGGTTTGATGGAAGTAAGTATTAAAGTATAAAAATCCCTAAAAAAAATACCTTCATCTGATTTTTTAATGTGCACCGACCTGTTGTACATAGAGAAAAGCATAAATGAAAACGGATTAGATCCTAAAAAACGAGAGACTTCATACCAAAAATATAGAATGAATAGTATTATAAAAAACAGTTAATAATGAATGTATTTTATAGGCTAACTCTTTGAATTGTGGAACTATAAAAAACTTGTACTTAACAGAATTCAATAGTAAACTTCATGTGATAAAAATAATGTAGTATTCATGATATCTTAGGAAAAAGGTGTTCGTATAATATTGCATATTTGGTTGAGAATCCTGTCGGTTTTTTGAATGTTGATGTAAACTTACATTTTAAAAGGGATTTAGAGGTCAGTATAAAATCCCTAAGGAGTTGTAAATCTCAACAAAGGAAATGCTTTAAATGGTTAAGAAATTTGCGATAACAGGAGTTGGTGGATATATTGCACCGCGTCATTTGCAGGCAATTAAAGAGACAGGAAATGAACTGGTAGCTGCATGCGATCCGAATGATTCTGTCGGAATTTTGGATAAGTATTTTTATGATGCCAGATTTTTTAAGGAGTTCGAACGATTTGATCGGCATTTAGAAAAATTAAGAAGACAGAGTTCTGGTATAAGCTTTATGAGTATATGTTCTCCAAATTATCTTCACGATGCACATATTCGATTGGCGTTGCGTGTAGGTGCTGATGCTATTTGTGAAAAACCATTGGTTTCGAATCCCTGGAATTTGGATGCTCTACAGGAATTGGCTGAGGAGTATGGTCATAAGATTTATAATGTTTTACAGTTAAGATTGCATCCGGTGATTAAAGCACTCAAGGAGAAAGTGATATTAAATAAAAAGGATAAAAAGTACAAAGTCAATCTTACGTATATAACATCACGTGGGAAATGGTATTTGGTTTCATGGAAAGGTGACGTTACGCGATCAGGCGGACTTGCAACCAATATTGGAGTTCATTTTTTTGATATGCTGATATGGATATTTGGGAAACCAGTAAATGATGAGCTTCACTTTTCTACTGATCATACTGTAAGCGGGTTTATTGAATTAGAGCATGCAGAGGTTACGTGGTTTCTTTCCATAGATAAAGAAAATCTTCCTGAAAAAAGTACTGGGCCGACGTATAGATCAATTACTGTCGATGGCGAAGAAATTGAATTTTCAGGTGGATTTGCTGATCTTCATACAACAGTTTATAAGGATATTATAAATGGAAATGGCTTTACACCCGAGGATGCAAGACCTTCAATAGACTTGGTCTATAAAATAAGACATGCAAAACCACAAATGCGGGAAGCTTTGCTGCATGAAAGACTTAAAAGAATTATGAGTGAAAAAAGTTAATCCATGGATATTCAAGGTGAATGACCTATAATGTATATCTTAGTTCTCAAATCGGTGTAAATATAAGAGTGTCAGACCTGTTGCAATAAAAAGGCCTTATAAAAAATTCCATTATCTACTTACAAAAGGGAAATAAATTTATGGAATTCATTGATCTGAAAACGCAAGCTGCTCAAATAAAAAAGAATGTAATGGTAAAGATATCAGAAAGTATTGACAATGCCGCTTTCATATTAGGAAGTAACGTCATTGAGCTGGAAGAAATATTAGTTGATTATTCTGGTACTAAATTTGCAGTGACCTGTTCAAGTGGGACGGATGCATTGCTTCTCTGTTTAATGGCGTATGGCGTTAAACCTGGAGATGTAATATTGACGACACCTTTCACATTTTTTGCAACGGCAGAAGTAATATCTTTGCTTGGAGCAGAACCTTATTTTGTCGATATTGATGAAAATACATTTAATATTGACCCGGAAAAACTTGAACAATTGCTAAACGATTACAATTCAGAAAGTATAAAAAAATTACAAGGGAAAAAAATACGAGGAATCATCCCTGTTGATTTGTTCGGTTTGCCGGCAGATTATAATCGAATAAATGAGATTGCAAAGAAAAATGATCTATTTGTAATTGAAGATGCAGCACAATCATTTGGCGCTGGATATATGGGAAAAAAAGCAGGTTCTCTTTCACCCATTTCGGCAACAAGCTTTTTTCCTGCTAAACCTCTTGGTTGCTATGGTGATGGTGGAGCCGTTTTTACCAGCGATGAGAATGTTAAGGAGCTTTTATTATCACTACGAGTGCACGGGCAGGGGGTCGATAAATATGAAAATGTCCGGATTGGAATTAATGGACGTTTAGATGCCATTCAGGCAATAGTTTTAATTGAAAAATTAAAACTATTCAGTGGAGAACTGGACCAACGAAATATAGTCGCAAAACGATATTCGGACAAACTGAAAGATTATGTAAAGGTACCTTTTATTCCAGAGGGTTATACTTCAGCCTGGGCTCAATATTCCATCTGCAGTGAGAATCGAGACAAGATAATGAAAGCTTTATCAGATAAAAAAATACCCTCAGTTATTTATTATGTTAATCCATTGCATCTTCAAAAGGCTTTTAAATATTTAAATTTTAAAGAAGGTGATTATCCAATATCCGAAAAAGTCTCCAAGCAGATATTCTCATTACCAATGCATCCATATTTAGGAAAAGATGATCAGGAAAAAGTAATTAATTGCATTATTGATTCATTAAATTAGTTGGGGTGAATATGAATGAAAAAATATTAAATAACTTTTGTAAAAAGTTTAAAAAAGTGGCGGTAACAGGTGGTGCTGGATTTATTGGCAGCCATATTATTGAAGAACTTATTGATAAAGATCTTGAAGTAGTTTGTATTGATGATCTGTCTTCGGGAAAAAAAGAGAATATAAAAAGGTTTTTAAGCAGGGGTAATTTTAGATTTTATGAAATTGATGTAACCGATTATAATGCAATGAAGAAGGCTTTAAGTGGCGTTGATATAGTTTTTCATAATGCTGCTTCAAAGAAGAATATATGCCTAAAGGATCCAAGGCGGGATCTAAGAGTAAATGGTGAAGGTGCTTTTAATGTGTTTGAACTTGCCAGGGATTTAAATATCAAGAAAGTTGTTCATGCCTCTACAGGATCTGTTTATGGAGAACCTTTTTTATTTCCGCAAACGGAAGATCATCCATTAGTTCCGGTGTCATATTACGGAGTAAGTAAGTTAGCTGGAGAGCGCTATGGGGTGGCTTTTAATAAACTGTATGGTGTTGATGTTACGGTGCTGAGATATTTTCATGTTTATGGACCACGACAAGAATTTCATGATAGTTATGGTGGCGTTGTATCAATCTTTCTTAATAGAATAATTAATGGAAAAAATCTTGTGATACATGGGGATGGGACCCAGGAAAGAACATTTACTAATGTAAAAGATGTTGTGGCCGCAAATTTAACTGTTGCCGTCGAAGAGAAAAGTAAAGGTGAAGTGTATAATTGTGCTTCGGGTATTAAGGTTAGTATAAAAGAACTTGCAGAATTTATAATTAAGCATTTTAATAAAAAAGGCATTATAGATATTGAGTACGATGATTGGTTGGTTGGTGATATTAAAAAGTTTGAAGTTTCTAATAGTAAAATATGTAAGTTGGGAATGACCTTTGAAAGGGATTTTTGGCAGGGAATATTACCAACGGTTAATTGGATTAAAGGATATTATAAATAGAAGGTTCGTCGGTGTTAAAAAAAGTTAAACTTCATTTGTTCCTATTTTTAATAAATAGAGTCCGTTTTTGGAACGGGCGATTAGGAATATATTCAAGGAGTTGTTTGTATCAAAAATTGTGTAAGAGTTGGGGAAAAAATGTAATAATCGGGCCAGCTGTTTATATGACTGGGTTTGATTTTATCGAGATAGGAAACAATGTGTCGATACACCAATTCTCTGTTATCTCTGGAGAGGGTGGGATCAAGATTGGTGACAATGTAAGTATCGCTCATAATTGTTCAGTTTTAACTACTTCACATATTAGTAATAACCCTAAATGTCCTACTAAAGATAGTGGCGTTCTCAAAGGTCCAGTAAGGATAGGTGAAAATGTATGGATCGGGTGCGGAGTACGAGTCCTATATAATGTGAATATTGGATCAGGTGTAGTTATTGGCGCAAATACTGTTGTAAATAAGAATCTGAAAAACGATTTTGTTTACGCAGGAATTCCCGTAAAAGAGATTAAGCCAAGGTTATAAGTTTTGGTTAATAAGAAGATCATTAATTTTATTTCATACAGCATACTTGGCTCATTGAATGCTTTTTTAAATATTCTACTTTTACCAATCTACACGAACCTGCTCGAACCGTCATCATACGGGGTTCTTGCTTATATAGATGCTATAGTAATGTTTATAGCTGTATTTTCAATTCTTGGATTTCACACTTTTTTCATAAAATCATATAAAAGAGAAGAACGAAATGAATTGATGGGTTCATTAGTATCGTTCTTGATAATTTATAATATCATTATATGTCTTTTAGGATTTATTGCTCTTCCATTTATCTTTTCGTCTACTGTTTCAAGAATATCTTTCATTTTAGCTTTAGTAACCAATTTATCAAATACACTAATAGTGTTACCCTTAAGAGAAATAAAGGTTAAGGAAGAGGGATTGAAGTATGGCATAATATACGGGTCAATGTACCTACTTCAAAGTTTAGGTGCAGTTTTACTTGTGTGGAAAGGCTACGGTATACTAGGTAGATATATCTCCTACTTTTGCGTATCGGTTCTCTATATGTTTATTATTTTGTTGTTCTGTAAAATACCTATTTTTAAGTTTGTTAATATAAATAAGATAAAAGGTGCCTTGTCACTTGGAATTTATCTTGTTTTTAGCAATCTTTCTATAATGATTATAAATTTATCAGATAGGATATTACTTAAAAGATTTGTTGATTTTGAGAATGTTGGTGTTTATTCTGTCGGTTATACTCTGGGAGTATGGCTGTCTATTATTGGGGTCGCTTTTTTTAATACATTTGAACCTTCTTTATACACATTGGAATTGGGGAAAAAATACTTTGCTACGTTAAAACAGAACTTATCCATATCATATCTACTTCTAATGATACCTGTACTGATAATTTATTTTTTAGGAGATTATATATATCCGATCTTTTTAAATGAAAAGTATTTAAGAGGGCTCGAAATAACAAAAAACACTGTTTTAGTGGTTGTATATATAATGCTTTATAACTTTTATAGTCTTATTGCTGTTAGGTTAAATTATAAAAAAATAATACTATTTATAACAATTTTAGGGGCAGTATCAAACATTGCTATTAATTTGATTTTAATACCGAAGATGGGAATTATTGCAGCTGCTTACTCAACAATAATATCCTACTTTTTAATGGGGGTATTTTTTTTAATAATTCTTATTAAGGTTAAAGGATTGTTTTTGTCAGTTCTCTTATATTGTATATTGCCAATGTTTATACTCGGAATGACTTATATAGGCAGAGAAACAGTTTGGGCTGGTCTTTTTGTGATAATGGTACTTTTGGTAAACTTAAAACACAATTTTAAAAGAGTAAGAATCGATCTAAAAATATGATAAAAATAACGATTATTATTGATATATTTCTAAGTTTTATTGTTGGACTGTTATTTGTGTTAAGTACGTTTGTTGTAAAATTTCTACTTAAAACTAAAATGCCGGCCGAGGTGAATAAAAATATATTGATTATTGACACCTCTCATTCTTACGACTCGATAAAACGGCACGGTCATGAGAATATGATTATGTCAAGAGACCTTAATCGATATTTCAATAAAGTAATAACTGTTTATCCAATACTAGGAAGTAATCCATTTGATGTTGTTCCTACATTTAAAGGGTTGTTGCTTAAAAGAAAATTAAATGAGCAGCATGAATTTTATGAGTGTAAGATGTACTTGACTCCAGTTCTGAATCATTTTAAAGCTCTGAACTTCGTGTTGTCACAAATAAAGCTACTGTTTTTTTTAAAAAAATTGATTGTTAAGGAAAATGTTTGTGTAGTTAGAGGTGCAGAACCATTTCTTACTGGTTTGTATGCGTTAATTCTTTCTTCTTGGAGTACTATCCCTTATGTTTTAAGAATAGGAGCAAATTTTGATACACTTTATAAAAATGGGATATTAACTTTTAAACGGATATTTATTTCATATAAAATTGAAAAACTAATTGGAAAAATAGTTTTTAAAAATTGTGATCTTGTTTTGGCGGCGAATGATAACTACAAACAGTATGCAATTCAAAATGGCGCTCCAGAAAAAAAAGTAGAAGTAATTCGCTATGGAAATATTATTGAAAAAAATCATTTTGATTCTCCAGAGAATAGGCCTTTTCCGGATAATTTACCCTGGAAAGAAAAAAAATTCTTTATCATTGTCGGAAGATTGACGGCTGTAAAGCATCCTGAAGATGTGCTCGTAGCATTTGAAAAAATCTATAGAAACAATAAAGATATCGGTATCGTTTTTGTGGGTGAAGGTGATACTGAAAATGAATTAAAGACGCTATGTAAAAAACTATGCATTGAAAACAATGTAGTTTTTACAGGAAATAAAGATCAGCAATGGTTACATAAAGTTTATCCCAACGCCTTGGCTTACCTTTCTCCTTTGACTGGAAGAGCATTAGTAGAAGCAGCTCTTGCTGAATTACCTATGATAGCCTATGATTATGAGTGGCATTCTGAAGTTGTAAAAAATGGAGAAACCGGCTATTTGGTAGAATATCGTAATGTTGATCAAATGGCCGATGCAATGATGGATGTTATTTTGAACACCGAGAATGCAAAAAAACTGGGATCAAACGCAAGAAAGTTTGTTATCGAAATTATGCACTACGATAAATTACGAGAAAAAGAAATCGCAGCATATAATAAGATGTTTAAGGTTAAAAAATATGTTTAGATACGCAGGCAGAAGCCGATTGTCGATATTGATTGAGAGTGTTCTGGGAACTCGAAATGTTTTATTTAAACCAATAAGAACGATTCTCGGCTACATATTCCATATTGAAATTAATCCTCTCCTGTTTAGTAATAAGTTACTTTTGATACACCCCTATAACATTATTATCCATAACAATTCTGTTGTTGGTAAAAATTGCACTATTTACAATAATGTAACTATCGCTAATTCAGATTTTGGTAATAAACAAGGTGCACCGACCATTGGTGATGATGTTATTATTTATCCTAATGTCGTCATTGTCGGTAGGGTTACGATAGGGAATAAGGTGATTATCGGTGCGGGGAGCATTGTTACCCGATCATTTGGAGACAATGTTATTGTAGCGGGGAACCCGGCTACAGTAATAAGTAAAAATAATTATACTGGTGCGGGATAAAGCTATGCGTATAAATGATTGTTTTAAAAATAAAATTGTTATAGCAGGAATTATGATTGGTGTTGCTTCATCTGTTGTTACAATTCTGGGAGTACACAGTGTTGACAATAAAATATCAATGGAAGATTCTACTTATATACCAAAATATTTGACAGGTATTAGTAAACTGAAAAATATGCATAGTTATGAAGAGGAAATTGATTTCATTACAGCAGTGCAGGCATCTGTTTTAAAAATTGCCCCCGGTTTTAATAGAATCCCTCTGAATCAGAAACGAGAGCCCAAAGAGCTGTTTTATTCAAAATCCGGTTTGTGTTTTGATAGAAGTCGTGTGATTGAAAAAATACTACGATATTCCGGCTTTAAGACCAGGCATATTTCAATGTTTTCAACTGTGGCAAGCGGATCTGGAATAAAAGCATTTATTTCAAAAGAGACATCATCTCATGCAATAACCGAAGTGTTTACAAAAAAAGGATGGTTAGTGATTGATTCAAATGCCCCATGGATATCATTAAGCGATAAAGGGCTTCCGGTCTCAATGAAAACGATTCAAGAGAATTCAAAGGGTAAAAATAAATTCACCTGGGCAGAGGAACCTCCAACAAGTATATATAATGATCCTTTTGTTTTTTTATACGGATTTTATTCCCGACATGGGCGATTCTACCCTCCATATGATCCGATTCCCGATATACACTATGGGGAGTTTATTCAGAATGTTATCAGATCGCAGCTATAAAATATGAAAATATTATACTTATGCAGAAAACTGAATGTTGGAGGTGTCGAAAAAAACATAACACTTCTTTCTAATGAATTGAAAAAGAATAATCATGAGGTACTTGTAGGGGCAAGTGACGGTATTATTAGAGGAGATTTAGAAAAAAATGGAATTAAATGTGTTCTTTTCAAACATAATTTCAGGAATCCGATTGATTGTCTTTCAGATCTATGTGCACTTCACAAAGTTATAACAATCGAAAAACCTGATATCCTACACATATTTTCAATAAATCCTGCAATTAATCTGTTTGTCTATAAATTATTTATAAAGATAATGACTTTAGGAATAAAGAAGTTACCGCCTGTTGTTTGCAGCATAATGGGGCTCGTAAACTCTTCGGATGAATCACCGTATATATCGTACATAAGAACTTTGGGAGTGACGTTAGGGTCAAAAAGGATTTTTGTTATTTCACCTAAAATTCATGAGGTCGTATCCCGGCTTCCAATTAATAGAAAAAGGATCAAGCTCCAACATGTGGTTGGAATTGAAGTGCCGGAGAGATCAATTGTTACTGTTCAAAGAGACAGCATAAAAAAAGAATTGAATCTTAAAGATGATGATAGAGCAATAATGACAATCGGAAGACTCGATGACAGTAAAAATCATGAATTGTTTATTAACGCAGCTGAATTGTTGAGGAGTAAAAAAATCAAATGGTTTATTATCGGTGAGGGTCCCTCAAGAGAAATACTTGAAAAGTTAATAAAAGATAACTCGCTTGATGATAACGTTTATTTACTTGGGCAACGTTCTGATATCTATGAGTTGCTAAGTGTCTGTGATATTTATATTCGTCCCGGTATTATTGAAGGTTTCGTGGGAATAACCGTATTTGAAGCGCAGATATTAGGAATCCCCGTGTTGGCATTTGATACAAAAGATGTTCGGATTGCTATTAAAGACGGGGAAACCGGTTTTCTAGTAAAAAACAATGATGTAAAAGATTTAGCTGATAAGATAGACTACTGTTTACATAATAATGAAATATGCAGAGTTGTAGGAGAAAATGGATGTGGATTTGTTAAAAAGAACTTTGAAATATCGAATATTGTAAAAAAGTTGGTAAATGCCTATGAAGAGGAAATTAAATGACGAAAAATATAAAAATCGGGAAAAATTCCTTTATCAGTTCGAATATCGTTTTTGGTAATAACGTTCAAATTGGTAATAATGTGACGTTGGATGGAACCGGCAGTATTGGTGATGATACAATAATGGGCAATAATATTTCAATGAAGGGCGATTTTGTTATCGGGAAAAGAAATATTATTTCTGACTTTGTTTATATGGAGAATAGAAATGAGATTGGCAATGATAATAAAATAGGCCCATTCACTTCATTCGGACTTGAGCCGCAAGATAAGAATTTTAAACCGAATTCAACCAAAGTTATAATTGGTAATAAAAATACCATTAGGGAATATTCAACTGTTCACAAAGGGACAAAGGGGGACACGAAAATTGGAAATGATAATTTTATTATGTCATCATCTGTTATAAATCATGACTGTAACATCGGCAATGGGGTCATTTTAGCTTCCGGTTGTATTCTCGGTGGGTATGTTGCTGTAGGTGATTTTGCTTATCTGGGACAGGGTGTAGCTTGTCACCAGCAGGTGAGAATCGGAACGTGTGTTTTTATCGGAATGAATAGTAAAGTTGCACGGGATATACCTCCTTTTTTAATCGTAGACGGATCGCCTTTAAAAAAGAAAAAGGTGAATAGTATTGGAATGAAAAGAAATGGTTTTAATCAAAATTCTGTAGAGTCTATTGTGAGTATATACAAAAATTTGATTGTTTCTCCAAATAAAAAAAATGAAATACATCAAATTGAAGAGAATGACCCTGCGGATACGATATTAATTAAATTCCTAGAAGAAGATAGTGTACGATCAGTAATGTGGATTTGACTATCCGGTACTACACATTTTCATGAGGGGAAAAAATGATACATTTAGGAATCGTCGGACTAGGTGTAATGGGTAAAAACCATTATCGTGTTGCTCAAGAGATCAGCGGAATTGAAGTTGCTGCAATATGTGACCTGAATGAATTACCGGAGGTGGATGTTCCGCAATTCCGTCATTATGAAAAAATGCTTGACAGTATAAATCTAGATGCGGTTGTAATTGCAGTTCCAACAAGATATCACTTTGCGATTGCAGAAGCTTGTATAAAAAGGGGGCTTCATCTTTTAATCGAAAAGCCGGTTACTTCAAATGTTGAAGATGGAAGAAGGTTAAAAAAATTAGCTGAAACAAATGAAGTCAATGTTGTTATCGGGCATATTGAAAGATTTAATCCTGTTGTAAATTCACTTCGTCATGCAATAGCTGGTAAAGATGTCATTAGTATTACCATCAGTAGAGTCGGACCTTTTCCTCCAAGAATTACTGATGTTGGCGTTTTAACTGACCTGGCTGTACATGATATTGACCTATTACTCCACTTGTCAGGAAAAGATATTACCCGAAAAAGTATTTTTTCAACAAAAAGTGTAAATAAACAGTTTGAAGATAATGCGATACTGCAATTTAAACTGGGCGAAAGTATTGTAGCTTGTATTACTACCAACTGGATTACGCCTTTTAAAAAGAGAACTATTGAAGTTGCTACCGTTGATTCCTATTTTGAAGCTGATCTTCAGTCTCAGGAACTCAAAGAGTATTCAAATTTTAAATTAAACAATTCTTGTGTTGTGAGAAATTGTTTTGTGCGAAAAGGAGAGCCGCTTAGAATTGAACTGGAATCATTTAAAAAGCATGTTGAAGGAAATCATGAAATGCCATTTGCAAGTATTGACGATAGCATACGGACATTAGAAGCGATTGCTGATTTTAAGTGATTTTAATATATGTCTATTAGTGCTATTTTTGCATTTATCTTTAGCGTAGTTTTTATACGTGTCTATATCCAGTGGTTGTATAAAGGTGATACTCTGTATAAAAGAAAGGTTTGGAGAAGACATTTCCTGCCAATATATTTAATAAATGCAATTTCATTCTTTTCGATAGCGATGATGTTTTTGATGACTTACGGGTATATAACTGATGATAAAGGGTATTTTCGACACTCCATTAACTATCAGGGCTCCTTTTTTGAATCTTCAGGAACCACTTTTATGTGGTATATATCTAAGCCATTGACCACATATCTAAAATTTAACCTGCCAGCATGCCATATACTGTTTGGGACATTCGGATTTGTTGGTAGTCTTAATTTTTTAAAATTATTTTCATTAAGAACGAATTATTCGGATAAGAAATACAAAAAGAATAATCAGTTGAAAATGTATGCAATCATGTGCTTTCCTAATTTCATGGCTTGGGGGAGATTTTACGGAAAAGATTCAAGCATGTTTTTTTTAGCATCCGTTTATATCTTAAATGTCTATAGTATGTTTATCAACAGGGAGTGGAGGGTTAGAACTGTATTAGGAATAGTACTCCCATTGATAGTAATGTTTAAGATCAGGCCGCATATTGCGGGAGCTTTGTTAGTGTCCTTTGCCTTCGGCCTTATTTTTATACTTTACAAAAGGAGTGTTTCATTCAAACCGAGCCTAAGGGCTATCTATAGATACTTATTTCCGGTGGTAATAATAGGTGTAGTGGCAGTTCTGACAATAAAAATGATTTCCAGAGTGTCCGGTGAAGAGGATGTATCTGTTGAAATAGTTCAGGGTTCAATTGTTAGTGCTGCAAAAATGGGTGCATATGGCGGGTCCTCAACTGAACTGGCAGGAAAACTGAGGACTGATCCTTCCCTGCTTTATCGCCCTCAACAAATTCTAATTAATGTAATAAATCTTTACATGTCACCTTTTCCATGGAAAGTTCGGGGGGGGTCTGATGTCATAGCATTATTATCTAATGTACTTTTATTATGGCTGATTTATAAATTCAGAAAAGATATAACGATTGATGGACTATTTCAAAAATACCTCTTAATAATAATACTGTTTTTAACGGCCCTTATATCTTTTATGTCGGGTAATGTCGGTTTAATATTACGACAAAAAACGGTGATTTTACCATTTATATTATTATTTATATTTTACAGAAAAGAAAAGCAGTTGAATAAGTATGCTGCTCAAGTATAATGCAATGCAGGTAAATAAATGTGCTCAATATTAGGTGTACTCAATAAAAAAAGTAGTATTGATGCAGCCTTGCTTAAAAGGATGAACAATACACTTAAGCATCGTGGGCCTGATTCTTCGGGGGTTTGGATTGAGGAGAATGTCGGTTTTGCCCACAATCGATTAGCTATTCAGGATCTCTCTAAAACCGGCCATCAGCCAATGGTATCAAAATCCGGACGTTACATACTTTGTTTTAATGGCGAGATATATAACCATTTGGACATAAGGAAAAAAAGATTATCAACTATCTCTTTTTCGGGACATTCAGATACCGAAACACTGGTAGAACTTCTGGAACGAGAGATACTTGAAAAGAATACCATTCAAGGTGCATTAAATGAACTGAATGGAATGTTTTCTTTTTCTCTTTGGGATAAAGTAAAAAAGAGGCTTTATCTTGCGCGTGATCGAATGGGTATTAAACCTCTGTATTACTACAAAATCGACAGTATATTTATTTTTTGTTCTGAATTAAAACCTTTTAGAGTATCAGGATGTGATTTAGCAGTATCAGAAGATGGATTACAAACATATTTTACCTATGGTCATTCCTGTTGGCCCGATACAATTTTTAGCGATGTTCATCAGGTTAAGCCCGGATATTTTATAACATTCGATAATAATAGCATCGTTGAAGAAAAGTTTTGGGACAACCTGAGTTGTAAAGAGGATGTGCCTAAAAATTATCGTGAAGCACTAAAACGATTAGATTGGCTCGTAAATGATGCGGTAAAATTAAGATTGATATCAGATGTGCCGTTTGGTGCGTTTCTCTCCGGAGGTGTTGATTCCTCTTTAATTGTAAGTCTGATGCAAAAACATCATGGTAGTGCAATTAATACCTTTTCTGTTGGTTTTAATGAGGGCAGTAAGGATGTTTACGAAGGTGGTAAATACTCAGAGTTGCGTGATGCCAGAAGTGTTGCACGTGAGATTGGCTCAATTCACCATGAAATAATTCCAACGCCCGATGACTTAAAAGAAAATATTGAAAAAATCGTTTACCATTATGATGAACCTTTTGGCGATCCCGCAGCTTTTCCTACGTATTTGGTATCAAAATTAGCAAAAGAATTTGTAACGGTATGTGCTTCCGGAGAGGGTGCAGATGAGCTCTTCGGGGGGTATAGAAGATATCAAGCAAACCTTTGGTATCATAAACACAAGTTCTTGGCAAAAATGTTTTCTGTGGGGGTACATGTTTCAAGTGCCCTTTTACCAAGAATGCGACGCTTTAGAAAAATTGCAGAAGTATACAGTAAGTCTGGAAATGCCCCCGGTATTTATTCCGTCTGGCTTGAGTTAGGTGGAAATGTAGTAAATACTGAGAATATACTAAATCAAAATTACGTTACAACCTGGAATGAAATAGGCAAAAATATTGAGCAATATCCACTTGTCGTTGATCAAAGAACCTGGCTTGTAGATAGTTATTTAAAAAAGTTGGATAATGCTTCTATGGCTTTTGCCTTGGAAGGTCGGGTCCCGTTTCTTGATCACCGGATTGTCGGTTTTGCAAATTCTTTAAAGTACGAATGGAAATATAAACAGATTACCAAGAAAATAATTAAAGATATTGCATCATCATATATTCCACTATCAATTATAAATAAGCCAAAACGTGGATTCAGCGTTCCAATAGATGAATGGTTTAGAGGAGATTTAAAGCAGTTCTTTAAAGATATTTTGTTTAGTAATGAAAGTATGTACACCAGGTATCCGCTAAATAAAAATATTGTAGAGACTTTGTATAATCAACATATAATGTTAGAGAGAGATAATTCATATATTTTGTGGAACATTGTTATGTTTATATTATGGGATAATAACTGGAATAAGAATGGATAAAAACATAAAAGAACTTCATGTCGTATTATCTGGATTTACTAAAACATGAAAATGAAAGTATTGCAGCTGGTAACGACCTATCAAAGCGTGGTAACGATTCTCTATGATAAACTGAATCTGCTTAACAAAGATCCTGATATCAATGTCGAAATAGCTTCTTCCTTTGAGGATGATACTGAAAAAAGAATACCCCCGGTAAAGCATTGCACCATTTCTATTTCCAGAAAAATAGATGTAATTAAAGATGCCGTTGCAGTGGTTAATCTGTACAAATATGTAAAGAAAGAACAGTATACTATTATCCATACACATACTGCAAAGGCCGGTGTTGTAGGTGCAGTTGCCGGATTTTTAGCCGGTATTCCTGTTATTCACACCTATCACGGACTTCCATTTTACGCTAATCAGAATAGAATAACATATGCATGTTATTATGGTATTGAGATTGTACTATCCTTTTTACGCGCTACTATTTTGTCACAAAATAGAAGTGATTATGAATTGCTTAAGAAAAATAAATTAATTAATCATAAGGTGATTCTTGAAGGTAACGGCGTAGATATTGATTCTTTAGAAAAATCGGCCGAAACATTATATGATGATCCGGAACAGTTTATTGACAAAAAGCATTGCCTGATAGTATGTGTTGCACGATTTGAACCGGTTAAAAAAATAGAAACGATTATATCTGCAGTTGAGTGGTTACTGCACGAAAAAAAAAGGGTCAAATGTATAATTGCCGGTAAGGGGGGGATGGAGGCTCAATTGAAAAAAATAATATCCGATAAACAGTTAGGTAAGCATATTCGATTGATATACACTCCAAATATTCATTTCCTCATTAAAAGAGCAGATGTTTTTGTTTTAGCCTCCGAAAAGGAGGGTATCCCTCGAAGTGTTATGGAGGCAATGGCTTTAAAAAAACCTGTGGTTGCAACCGATGTTTTAGGAACGAATGAATTGGTTGTTCATGACAAAACAGGTTTGTTGGTCCCGCTTGGTGATCAGAATGCAATGAATCGCGCACTAATGAAAATACTAGACAATGAAGACCTGCGATATCAATATGGAACGATGGGTCGGGAGCGGATTGAAAAGAATTTTAGTGAAAAAAAAGTTGTTGATCTTTGGATCAAACTTTACCGCGATATAATCAAGATTTGAAATACAATATGTACCAAATCAGTAGTGACCAGGGAATTATGACTTTACGTAGAGCGCAACCAAATGATTATACTTCTATAGCAAAACTACACAGGGATAGGATAACAACAGGTTTTCTTTCATCTCTGGGCTTACCGTTTCTATCACGGTTGTACGAGGCGATTAACAATGAAGCCGGAGCATATGTTCTGGTTGCCGAGGAGAAGAATGATATCGTTGGTTTTATTGCCGGAGCCGCCGACGTCCGGGGGCTTTATAAAAAAATATTATTGAAACGGTGGTTTTTCGTTATAGTCCCGTTAATTCGCTATATGTGTGATGCTGCTGTAGTTAGAAAAATGGTTGAAACTGCGCTATATGGTTTCAAAAGAGATACGTCGGAACAGTCAACAGGAACATGTGCTGCCGAGTTGCTTTCTGTAGCAGTAGGAAATGAATTACAGGGAAGGGGAATTGGGAAAAAAATGGTAATGGAATTGGAAACAGTTTTTAAAGAAAATGATGTTGCAAAATATAAGGTGGTAACATTTTCACTTGATGGTTTGTCAAACCGTTTTTACACCTCATGTGATTTCAGGTTTGCGAAGACCTTCACTCATCATGGCAATTTGATGAACGAATATATTAAAGAGATACCATGAAAAATAAACAGCGAATCTTTCTCTCCCCTCCACATATGGGCGGGGAGGAGTTACGTTATGTGAACGAGGTGTTCACCTCGAACTGGATAGCTCCAGCAGGACCGGATATACAGGCATTTGAAAAGAGTGTTTGCAACTATACCGGTGCTCACCATGCTGTTGCACTGGCTTCCGGAACTGCAGCGATACATCTCGCCCTTCTTCTTTGCGGAATCGAGAAAAATGACGATGTGTATTGTTCAACCTTTACCTTTGCAGGGTCGGTATTCCCCATTGAATATTGCGGAGCAAATCCGGTGTTTATTGACAGCGAAAAATGTTCATGGAATCTGGACCCCGAGCTATTATCCGAAGCAATAAAAACCACAAAAAAAAGGGGACGGGTTCCAAAAGCTGTTGTTGCCGTTCATTTATACGGGCAGAGTGCGAATACTGCGGCAATTAAATCACTGTGTGATGAACATGGTATTATTCTTATCGAAGACGCTGCAGAATCATTAGGTGCCTATTACCAGGATCGGCATACCGGTGTGATTGGTGATTTTGGAATATTCTCATTTAACGGGAACAAGATAATCACCACCTCGGGAGGGGGAATGCTAGTGGGAGCTAATCCTGATCTCATCGAAAAAGCTCGATTCTTATCTACCCAGGCTCGGGAACAATTCCCCTATTATCAGCATGAACATATCGGGTACAATTATCGAATGAGCAATGTTCTGGCGGCAATCGGAAGGGGGCAACTGGAAGTAATCGAGGAGAGAGTGCAACGTCGCCGGGAAATATTTTCGTTATATTCCGATCTATTCACCGCAGTGGATGGGATTACCATGATGCCTATTGATTGCTACGGCAGGTCTAATTGCTGGTTAAGTTGTATATCTATTGACTCAATAAAGACGAATAAATCACCCGAAGAGATACGTATGGCATTGGAAGGTGAAAATATTGAGAGCCGGCCACTATGGAAACCAATGCATCTTCAGCCGGTTTTCAAAAAATATCCGTTTTTTTCCTCCGGAGTTGCAGAATTACTTTTTTCTAACGGGTTGTGCCTTCCCTCGGGGACGGCAATGGAAAATGAAGATATACATAGAGTTTGTGAGGTGATTCTTGCCTATGTAAAAAGCTGAATAAAGGTTGAAAAAAAACATTGAATCAAACCTGTATTGCACAATGCGGTAAAAACTTTTCATAACTTTTTATCAAATTTAATTAAAAATGAGAAGTAGCTGTTCATTTATAGTCAGATAATTTTTCCTACTTTCTGGTCAGTGGCCTAAATGAATCGAAATAACCCGGTGAGTAAATTAAATAAATATGTGTACATATCAGATCAAAACATTGTACAATATCTTCTTAATGGCAACAAATTCAAAACGTTATGATGTGAAAAAGGTTGTATAATGATAAAAATACCAATCCCAAAAATGTTGCGCTATCGATTGATAATCATCATTCTGATGCACGGGGTATTTGCCTCCGGAGCACTGTATCTCTCCTTTTTATTACGCTTTGATTTTACACTAGGGCATAGTAATTACCCGATACTTTTTTATACCTCATTGCCGATCAATATAATAATATTTTTAATCATCTCTGCATTATTCAACCTCTTTCAGGGAATATGGCGATACGTAAGTGTCGACGACTTAAAAGACATTGTAAAGGCTACCGCCTTAGCTACATTAATTTTCATGTCTTTTATAATTTTCAGTGGACAGTTTAAAGGATATCCACGCTCTATTTACATAATGAATTTTGCCTTTTTTATAATATTTAATGGCGGAACACGATTTGCAATCAGGGTATTCAGGGAATCATTTGCACCAGCCAGTGAATCTGCGAGGAATGTTCTCGTTATTGGAGCCGGTACTGTTGGTAACGAAATGGTCAAAACACTCAAATCTGCCAAGCGTAAAGAGTACATCCCCATCGGTTTTATTGACCGTGATAAGGCTATTCACGGAAAGCGCCTCCAGGGACTGAAAGTATTTGGTGACACCTCCGTAATTCGCTCGGTTATTAAAAAATATCGTATTCACGAAATATTCATCGCTATTCCCGAAGCAACCAATAGTCTCGTGAAAAACATCATCGACAACTCAAAAATCCCCGACTGGGACGTCAAATACAAAATCGTCCCGCCGATGCTTGACATTATGAGCGGTAAACTCCAGATCAACCAGATCCGGGACGTATCGATCAACGACCTTCTTTCCCGACCGAACATCAAACTAGACGATACTCATGTTCGTCAGCAGCTCGCTGCAAAAACGGTACTGATTACCGGGGCCGGTGGATCAATAGGGTCAGAGCTCTGTTACCAGGTTGCAGCCTATCGCCCGGCAAGGATGATTCTTCTTGACGCCAGTGAGCAATGCGGCTATCAGGTTGACCAGGCACTTAAGAAACGGCATACGGATATCGCCATTCACACGGTGGTTGGCAATATGCTTGATACCGGATTTATGGAACTGCTTTTCCGCAAATATGCACCTGATTATATCTACCATGCTGCAGCATACAAGCATGTGCACCTGATGGAGTGGAATCCGCTTGCGGCGATAAAGAACAACGTCCTCGGTACCGCTATGCTGGCATCGTTCGCCGAGCGATATGGCGTCAAGCAATTCGTCATGATATCCACCGACAAGGCGGTTAAGCCGCGTGGTGTAATGGGAATTTCGAAACGCCTTGCCGAGCGGGTTGTTCTGGAGCGTAATCCCTCGGGAACATTGTTCAATGTCGTTCGTTTCGGGAATGTGCTCGGATCCAGCGGAAGCGTGATTCCGCTTTTTCAGCGTCAGATTAAGGACGGCGGACCGGTTACGGTAACCGATCCCGAAACGAAGCGTTTTTTCATGTCGATTCCCGAAGCGGTGCAACTGGTACTGCAGGCATCAACGCTGAATGAGACAAATGCGATATTCATGCTCGAGATGGGAGAGCCGATTAAAATTGTTGACCTGGCGAAAAATCTGATCGAGCTCTCCGGACTCAAAGTGGGAGAGGATATAGAGATTGTTTTTACCGGTATGCGGCATGGGGAAAAAATTGAAGAAGTGCTATTGTGTGACGAGGAGAATGTGATACCGACAAGCTTTGATAAGATCCGGGTACAGAAAAGGGCAACACGAGATCCGGACCGGATCGACCGGTTTATTCATGATATGAAAAGTAATGTTGACCTGGGAAATCTGAGAGCTATATATAAGGATATAGAAGAATTGATACCTGAGATGGTCGGTCCATCCTTCGAGGAGATGGAAGCAAGAATGTTCTGCTGAAATCATGATGCCTCAGAGTGGAATACACTACCGGGAATGTGTATTTTAAGGTAGTATGACACTTTTACAGCAAATAACAAAAAGACTGTTTGATGTTACAGGAGCCGCGGCGGGGCTCCTTTTTTTATCCCCGTTTGCCGCTTTACTCATTCTGCTGCTTAAACTTACCTCAAGGGGACCGGTGTTTTTCAGCCAGCACCGGGTTGGCAGGCATGGAAAATTATTTCAGTGTATTAAATTCCGGACAATGACTACAGGGGCAGAAGCGTCGGGGACAGTTACGACTGCTTCGGACCGTAGAATCACGCCGTTAGGGCATTTCCTGCGGAAATACAAACTTGATGAGTTTCCGCAACTCTGGAATGTGCTTATAGGTAGGATGTCGTTTGTCGGTCCGCGCCCGGATGTCCCCGGATATGCTGATCAGCTCGTCGGCGATGACCGGAAAATACTCGAACTGGCACCGGGTATTACCGGAGCAGCAACACTCTTCTTCCGGTATGAGGAAGAACTGCTGGCTGGTGTCAAATCTCCGCAGCACTATAATGATGAGGTCCTCTGGCCGATTAAAGTCAGAATCAACCGGAACTATCTGGAAAACTGGAGTTTCCGGAAGGATCTCGGTATTATTCTGGTTACGATCATTCCCCGCTTAAATAGCATTTTAAACCTCTATCCGCAATCACCGGTCACTCCGGAACAACTTGAAGTATATTTAGCATCCGATACTTTTTGATTGAAATCAGTAATTATTTATTATTCACCCCCTTGATGGTAAAAATTAATTATTTTATTTAAGGGGTTAAGTTTGCCAAAAAGACAGTTTCGACATTATATTGTACTTGCAGTGTTACTGTTGGTTTCTACATTGACTGCAGCTGATGGTACCTCGGGAAGCGTCGCAACCGATTCCGGAACAACAACATCAGTATCAGGAAAATCATGGAATCCCCTTGTTACCGGTGGATTATCCGCAGTACTTCCAGGGGCTGGTCAGGTGTATACCGGTCATTACATCAAGGCCGGAGCATTTCTGGCATTGGAGGCCATTACCGCTTCTGTAGCCAGCTTCTGGTACCGGACCGAAAGAGAGCGCAATAACTATGCGAATTCGCTTGAACGTCGGTCATTGCAACTGGCGCTCAGCAGAGCGGATTCCATGAGCGGGAAAGAGGATGCCGACCTATGGCGGTTTGATGCCTCCACGGCACGGTACAGTATGTACAATGTTCTGGCGTGGATGGTTGGTGGTTACCTGTATAACGTGTTGGACGCAATTGGTTGTTCACGGCATTTTGTTTCGGACAGTGAGAAAAACCCTGTTCGAGCTGCATGGCTCTCTGCTCTACCCGGCTTAGGGCTGGGGCAGCTGTATAACGGGGCACCGGGTAAAGCCGGAATGGTTCTGATGGTACAAACTGCTCTTGGTGTCAAGGCGGTGAATGAACATCGTCTGATGCGGAAAGCGGAGCAGAAAATTATTTCGATTCAAAAATTAACCGATTCAACGGCAATCGCTGCACGGAGTGAATTTACATCTGACTGGGAATATCGTCAGGGAGTGGCATTCAGAAACAGAAACTCTTATTTGTGGTACTCCCTGTTTTTTTATGTATACGGAATACTTGATGCAGTCGTTGATGCACATCTGCATGATTATCCGAAAAAAATGCGAGCATACCCGGACCTGCTTACTCAACTGAGTGCAGCCGGAATAACCGTGGAATACAATTTTTAATCTGATTTATATATAGTACAGGGAGGGCTGGTTTATGACGGTCACCTTGAAGGATATCGCAATCCGGGCAGGGGTTACCTCCGCGACAGTTTCGATGGTTATCAACAATAAACCGAATATTTCGGAAACCACTCGAAAAAAAGTACTGAAAATCGCCAAAGAGCTGAACTACTATCCGAATGTAATCGCGCGTGGTCTGGCTACTAAAAAATCAAATTCGATAGGGGTGATTGTACCCAATCTCGCATCATCGTTTGTTGTCCGGGTTCTTCAGGGAATCAAGAGCACCAACCGTGACATTGAGTACACGGTACAGCTCTTTGATACGATCGGTCAGAAGGAACGCGAATCACAACTCTTCCAGCGGCTCGCCAGGGAACGCCGTATCGACGGGGTAATTCTCATAAGCTCGACTGTTACCGAAGAGGAACTGAATGTTTTCGCCGAAGAGAGTGTTCCGAGTATTATTGTCGCGCGTCGCTGTGAGCATCTCGATTCGGTGTATGTCAATAATGAGCAGGGGGCTTTTGATGCCACGGAGTATCTGATAGCCAAAGGACATACGAATATCGCCTGTATCACCACCAGAAAGCAGGGAATACCAACAGAGGAGCGGGTCAACGGGTACCTCAGAGCACTGCGGAGCCATCAGATTGAACGTCACGATGAAATTCTATTTGAGGTACCGGATGACAGTATGGAAAACGGTGTGGAAATATTCAGCCGTTTGAAAGATATTGTACCCCGGCCAACCGCAGTCTTTGTACCTGCTGGTGATATGGTAGCAATCGGGATAATAAAAGAGGCGAAACGCACCGGTATCAAGGTTCCTGATGAGCTTGCGGTTGTCGGCTATGATGATATCCCGGCCGCAGAGGTGATTGAACCGACGCTTACGACCGTTCGGCAACCAAAGCTTGAGATGGGTGATTATGCGATTAATATGATTGTGGACAAGATTGAAGGGCGTGAGTCCGGCATCAAACATAAAGAGTTGCCGACGAAGTTTATCAGTCGGGAATCAGCGTAATAAATGATTACGAATTACGAAATATAATGAAAGAAAATGTTCTTCTGGTGAAAAGGTATGCTTTTGTCTTGAGAATTAGCGGGAGCCCTCAGAAAACAGTCACGTCTGAAAGTAATATTTAGCATCCGAGTGATTTTAACAATTACTTTCAAGTGGTAAACGTATATTACATATAGCTAATGATAGATTTCAACGGTTCATTACATTTTAATTGATCAGGGGGTGTACTGGCTTTCGACGGGGAGCAGTAGTCATGTGGTCGCATGTCGAGGATTTCGGTTGGCCTCGTTAATCATCCGATACAATTATAATTGCCGAAGATTATTCTTTCGCAATGGCTGCCTAAAGCGGCCGAACTGTTCAGGGAACGCACTTTTTTCTGCACAGTCTGCTAAGGTGCTGGTCTGAAGAGGGGCGACGATCTTCAGATGAGATTTCGACGCTGGTTCTGCAATAAGCGTGTTCTTTCGCGTATAGTGGGACGAGATTAAACAAAGAACTAAACATGTAGTGACTCATGGTAATGGTTCTTCGGACAGGGGTTCAACTCCCCTCACCTCCAATTCATTACTTTCAGGTCGATTTTCTGATGCACTATTCAGATAATCGACCTTTTTTTATTCCTGTCACAGTGTAGTCATTTCACCACACTGTCTTTCGTATAATACAACAGTTTGATATTTAATCAGATGTGGCTATTTATCCGCTTAAGTGTGGTGCTTTGGCATCATTTTATTCTTCCTACAATGCAGTAAACCCCCGAATTCGTGTAAAAAACCGCAATACTATGTTTGGCACGATGTTTGAGTTAGTACCAGAGACAACGGGACTGGGAAACAAACAACTCTTCAGAGGGGGTCAGGTATGAAACGGTTCGCAGCACTTTTACTGGCAGGGGTGACGATTGTTGCAGCGCAGACGTCAACAGCAACGCAGACGCAGGAGATGGAAAAACTGGCGACACAGCTTCAGGAAAAGCTGTCGTTGGCGGTCAATCAGGCCGGTGTTGATGCGGAGAAGGCACAGAAGGCCGCGATGGAGTATCAGAAACAGATTAAGGGAAAATCTGCGGAAGAAGCGGCAAAAATAATGGAGCAGCGGAAAACTGCAACACAGGAACAACTCCAGGCTGCGATTAAAAATCTGGAAATGGCATCGAAACAGGTGGCGGCACAGGTTGACAAGGCGAAAGAGCAGGTTCAAAAAAGACTCGAAGCGAAAAAGGAAGAACTCAAGCAGCTTCAGGAGCGAATTCAGGCCAAAGAGGAGACTGGTTCTGCAGGGGGGGACAGCGGTAAGAAATAATACTGCACTGCGGAGTCCTTACCGAGGACTCCGCACTTTTTTTCACTGTTCGTTTTACTGAATTCCTAAGCATCTTTCAACTGTTCCTGGTTGTTGAAAGTGTACCAGAAAGGACTGGATCATGCTGAAATCACTATTTTTATCACCAGTGGTTATTGTTATGTTTGTCGGTGTTATTTGTGCCGGATCGGTCAGTGACGAAGATATAGGGTATACTGCATATCTGCCGGATGGATGGATAGCAACCACAGTCAATGCCACGCAACACCGCTTTGAAGATACCACCGGTGTATACCGGTCGATGGTGGTTATCAACCGGTATGATTTCAGTGGTGAGACGGTATATGAAACGTCGGAAGACTGGACACGGGCGAATTTTATAGCATACATTTTTTCTATTGAAGCGGATCCGGTTTGTGCTCTTGCCTACTATGATTCAGTTACAGCCCGTCAGAATGAGTCGCTCAGGGCCATGGACGCATTTTCGCAATTTTTCTCTATTGACACCATTCTGGGAGACTGGGCGGAATATATCCGTTTTACCGCAACTGGAACCTGCGGATATGAGCTATATGCAATCGGTCCTGCTGATGACATGCTTGCCAATGTCGGTATGTATGTCGCCATTATAGAAGAGATTACATTGACGGAATCAACCGTATCAATTGTACCGGACAGAGTACCTCAATCTGCTCCACTCATTCGTACTCACGGTCCGACGGCAAAAACATTCGATATTCTTGGAAGGACAATGGTTACCGGGAATATACTGCGGTCCGGACGGTTTGCGGTGACCGGCCCGACGGGTACTGCGGGGGCGCGCATCAGCGTTGTACTTCGGTGAATCGTGTGGGGGTGGTGAAGAGTACCGCTTCAGGTGACTGATGGTACCTTTGAAAATAGTCGGTGGAAGTTTTCGGAAATCTGTCGCTCGATCTGCTCAGGGGGGGTACCCAGCAATCGGGCGATTTTTTTTCCGATAAGCGGGAGCAGTGCCGGTTGATTTTGTTTTCCACGGTGTGGCACCGGGGCGAGGTAGGGGGTATCGGTCTCGATCAGAAGACGTTCGGGCGGAATACTGCCGATGAGTTTGGGAAGGTCGCTGCGTGCAAAGGTGATAATCCCCGAAATGGAAACGTAGTACCCGTTGTCCACAATACAGCGCAGTGCCTCGGCGTCGCCGGTAAAACAGTGGAACAGTGCTCGTTCAACCCCGCATTTCCTGCACAGGGTTGCGGTATCTTTTTCGACTCCACGGGAATGAATCACGATGGGAAGGTGCCGGTCGCCGGCACAGAAGAGTTGCTTCTCAAAAATCGGCCGCTGGAGGTCAAGCGAGGGGTAGCGGGGATTAGTCCCATCCAGCCCGGTCTCTCCGACAGCAATAATTTTAGGATGATCAAGCAGTTTTTCGAGATCGTCAAGCCATGTATCAGGAAGATTGGTAACGTCGAACGGGGAAATCCCTACCGCGCCGTATACCTGCGGCCACCTGTCACAATGGTGCAGTACCTGGAGCGCATTATTGCAATCGGTGGCGGTGGAGACAATGTGTCCGACCCCTGCGGCTGTGGCCTCACCGAGAATCTTGGCAAGTTCATCATCGGGAATGTCGAACAGATGGGCGTGACAGTCGATCCACATAGGCGGGGAACTATAACCGGTCCTTGAAAACCCTGTTCCATTTGTTCAGGGTCCATTTGAGCGGGAGACCATTCCGTTCGAGCTTGAAGGCGAATACACCTCTACCGCCAATGGCAATGTTTTTTCCGTTCAAGGAGAATTTGACCAATGCTACATTGCCGACATGCACGTTGAAACTGTCCCGTGCGGCGAATTCCCGACTCTGGTTTTTATGGATCACATTTTTCCATGATTCCCCGTCGCTGAACACCTGTATCCAGACGGAATCCTTTTTAACGGATAATCTGAAGTGCATCATATTGGTGGTATCTATCGCTATGGAGGCTGATTGGTCTGCCTCGGATTTTGAGGAATCACCTGCCTCCGGTGGGGTGACAGGTAGCAGACTGTCGGCCAGGAGGGAATCGTTTTCGCTGCCCGACTCGGTGAATTCGGGGTCGGTTACCGGGGTGATGGAAGCTGTTCCCGACGAGGTAGTGAGCCACCCCTGTTTTTTAGCGAAAAAGCTGAACAGTGCCAGCAGAATAATAAGAATCAGCGCCACGATAAGTAGTGGATTTTTTGATTCTTCTTTCTGCTTCATGCTGATCCTGATACGGGAACTACTCTCTTTCGCGGGTGGGTCGATCGTCAGTCCCCGTTCTTTATAGAACTGGCGGAGAACCTCATCGGAATCTAACGAAAGGTATTTCGCCAGCGATTTGAGATATACCCGGACGTACGGGTCGGCCGGCAGGGCATTGTATTCATTGGATTCCAGCGCTTTGATGTACTTGACATTGAGTTTGAGATCCTTGGCGATTGTTTCGACGGTGATGCGACGGGTGATCCGTTCTTTTCGAAGCGTATCCCCGACCAGATCTTTTGCAGGGTCTCCCGAAACGGTATTCTGGTCGTTTTCAATTTCGTTCGTCATTATTGCGATCCTTTCGAACTTCAAACGCTTTGAAGAGGTCGATGGTGCGGCTTACCGGCAGGCCGACTACATTATAAAAGCATCCCTCGATTTTATCAATAAATACCATGGCATATCCCTGAATTCCGTAGGCTCCCGCCTTGTCGTAGGGCTCTTTCGTATCAAGATACCAGTCTATTTCCGCATCGGAAAGATCGCGGAAACATACGAACGTCGTTGCGGCGGCGGCACCGGTGAACGCCTTGTGCCTGCAGGTCAGTGCAACCGACGTCAGTACCCGATGACGTTTTCCCGACAACCGCTGCAGCATCTGTCGTGCATCGCTTCGGTCGAGGGGTTTCCCCAGCACCCGGTCATCACAAACGACAACCGTATCCGCAGAAAGAACCAGTGCGCCCGGATTCGCATCCGCTACATTCGCCCCTTTTGCCAGCGCGAGCCGGCAGAGAGAACCCTCAAGATCATCGGGGGTGATGAATGACTGTTCGTCAATCGTTGCGCCCCCTGCAACCGTAAACGAAAAACCCATTTTTTCAAGCAGTTCACGTCGCCGTGGGGATCCCGATGCGAGAAGTACCGGTCGGTCCGGTTGTTGCCACGCAATCATATAAAATAGTTCGCCCTCATTCATCCGGCAACCGGTACTTCCGGGTGGTGCTGCCGGTTTGGTCGGTAAGTTGTTCGAATGTATGATAATATAACCCCCGGAAGCCCTGAAGGAAACATGACAATTGCTCCTGAAGGTATCTTTGTGAGTGATATCCGGCGCGTACAATACCTCCTGTGGGGTTCGGAAGAGGAGTAGAGCGATAATGAATGAATTGAAAATCGCGGAACATGCGGCTCGCGAAGCGGGTAAGCTCATTACCGGGTTGCTGGGGAAAGCTGGCGTTGCCGAAAAGGGACTGAATTACAATCTGGTGACTGATGCGGATACTGCATCTGAAAAATGTATCGTTTCCATCATTAAACAGGAATTTCCCGATGACGCGATTATCGGTGAGGAGGGCACCTCCTGTGCCGCATTGGATGCGGATCGGGTGTGGATTATCGATCCGCTCGACGGCACCACCAATTTTGCTCACGGGATACCGCATTTCTCGGTATCAATCGCGTTTGCCGTGAAAGGGAGCGTCAGGTGTGGCGTCGTGTTGAATCCGGTGTACGATGAGTGTTTCAGCGCGACTGCGGGGCATGGTGCTTTTTGCAACGGTGTACCGATCAGTGTTTCGACGGTTGCGACACTCGGCGGGGCGGTTATCGGTACCGGTTTTTACTATGAACGCGGACCGATAATGCTCAGAACTCTGGACTCGGTCAGGAAACTGCTGCAGGCCACTATTCAGGGCATACGGAGAACCGGCAGTGCCGCTCTGGATATATGCTTTGTTGCCTGCGGACGGTACGACGGCTATTTTGAATACCGGTTATCGCCATGGGATTTCGCGGCAGGGTACCTGATACTCAAAGAGGCGGGAGGGCTCTGCACCGATGTCGATGGCATTGAGCGGGGGCTTGCCGTAAAGGGAGTGTTTGCAAGCAACGGGCGTGTTCACGAAGCGCTGTTCGAACTGGCGGGGTGGCCGTCGGATGCTTCGGAAGACACGGAGAAAAAGACATGATGCACCGGGGAAGATTGTGATGAAGAAGTGTCTCAGAAGTAATGTATATTTAAAAACAACGCAGCCATCAATCTAAAGCAAAGTACAGGGTACAATGATTCAACGAAATGATCCCTGCTGGTGCGGGAGTGGAAAAAAGTACAAAAAATGTCACCTGTTCGAGGATGAAAAAAACAAGGCGGCAACACGAGCCGTTTCCTCTCCGGGAAAACCGAAAGCACTTAAAGAGAAAAAGTTTGTCAAGTCGCCCCGGGAGATCGCCGGAATGGAGCGGGCGGGAGCCTTCAATGGTGAACTGCTCGACTATATCCGTCCGTTTGTAAAAGCCGGGATCAGTACCGCAGAGATCGACGAGCTGGTGCATACCTATACCGTGGAGCACGGTAATGTCTGTGCCTGTCTCGGGTATCACGGGTATCCGAAATCCGTTTGTACCTCCATTAACAACATCGTCTGTCACGGTATTCCTTCGGAAGGGGCGGTGCTCAAGGAAGGTGATATCGTCAATGTCGATCTCACTTCTATTGTGGACGGTTTTTACGGTGATTCATCGGAAACGTTCTTTATCGGAAGCGTTCCGCAGCAGACCCGGCGCCTGGTTATGGTTACCGCAGAGGCGCTGATGCGCGGTATTGATGCAGCCCGTCCGGGAGTTCCGCTTTCGGCGATCGGCGATGCGATTGAGCCGTTCGTCAACGAGCAGGGGTGTTCCGTGGTGCATCAGTATACCGGGCACGGTATCGGAAAAAAATTCCATGAATATTTCTCCGTGTATCATCACCGGGACACTGATACCGATAAAATCACGCTGCTTCCCGGGATGACCTTTACCATTGAACCGATGATTAATCTGGGCGGGTGGGAGGTCATTACCGACCGTGGCGACGGATGGACCGTCAGGACTGCCGACGGTTCACTCAGTGCGCAGTTCGAGCACACCATACTCATTACCGATGGTCCCGCCAAAGTACTCACTCTTACACCTTCGCAAAAAGCCGCCGGTGTCAGGTTGACGGTTGATGGCGTTGATTTTTCCTGAGCGGCAGCTGCATGAACTCAACTGAACCGTATCGGGAAAAGGCTGTTATCGCAGGGCTTCTGACACCTGATATGGACCGTTCCCTCTTTGAAGAGGATATGAATGAAATGGAGCTGCTATGTGATACCGCCGGTGCGGACGTTGCCGGTGTATTCAGACAGCAGCGCTCCTGCATTGCCACCGGGACCTACCTCGGCCCGGGAAAACTCAGAGAGATAAAGTCGGCCATGCGCACCAGCGGTGCAACCACGCTGGTGATTGATGCGCATCTCGCGCCGGGACAGATAAAAGCCATCGAGAAGATTGTACAGGGAAAGGTGATCGACCGTGGACAACTCATTCTTGATATATTCGCGATGCATGCGCGGACTGCAGAAGCGCGACTGCAGGTGGAACTCGCGCAGATGCGGATGCTCTATCCGAGGTTGACACATGCCTGGACCCACTTTTCGCAGCAGGTGGGCGGTATCGGAACCAGAGGGCCCGGAGAGAAGCAGCTTGAGGTGGACCGCCGGCTGGTGCAGAAACGCATTACCGATTTAAAACGGAAACTCTCCAAAATCGAGCGTGGTCGTGTTATCCAGCGAGGTGGCCGGGGGGCGCTGTTCCAGGCGGCACTGGTGGGCTATACCAATGTCGGAAAATCATCGCTGCTCAATGTGCTCTGCGGAAGTTCCGTGCTGGTGGAAAATAAACTCTTCGCAACGCTCGACACTTCCACGCGGCGCTCCTATATTCCCGGTGCGGGAACGATCATCATCTCCGATACCGTCGGACTGCTGCGTAAACTGCCGCATCATCTGATTGCTTCGTTCCGCAGTACGCTTACCGAGGTGAGTGAAGCGAATCTGCTGCTGGTGGTGCTGGATGCATCGAGTTGCTGGAACGAGCAGCAGGTGGCAACGGTGGAAGAGGTTCTTGCTGATCTTGATGCGGGAGATATACCACGTCTTATCGTATTCAATAAGGCGGATCGTATTGATGATCCGTTCACCCGGAAAAAACTGATGCTGCAGTGGCCAGACGCGCTCTTCACCAGTGTTTTCGATAAAGATTCAATCGGTGCACTCAAGACGGCGATTGCCGAGTCGGTACGGGAGTTTACGAGTGCGCGAAAAAAAGACGATCTGATTCTGCATACCACCAGTCGGTACCTCCGGAATGGTGCAACGATGGATGCATCCTCCGGCGATGCGACCGGCACCCTCCCGGCAAAGTGATGCATTCCGCTGCCACAGGAAGACGGGGAACGTGAACAGTACCTTTTTTCTCAATCCTGAACATCTTGCACCCGTCCGCCGGCTTAATCTGCGTGCGCGACTGATTGTCGAAGGGATGATCGCGGGACTGCACCGGAGTCCGTATCACGGATTCAGCGCGGAGTTTTCGGAATATCGTTCCTATCAGCCCGGTGAATCGACCCGGATGATTGACTGGAGAAAATACGCGAAAACCGACCGTTCCTACGTGCGGCTCCATGAAGATGAAACCAATCTGATCGCCCACCTGCTTATCGATAAAAGTGCATCGATGGGGTTTGCCTCCAGCAAACGCATAGCGAAGTTCGACTATGCCTGCACGCTTGCAGCCTCGATTGCCTGGATTCTGATACGTCAGCGTGATGCTGTGGCGCTTGCCGCGTTCGATGAATCGGTGAATACCTACCTGCCTCCGCGTTCGACCAATACGCAGCTTAAAAATATCATGACCGCTCTTGAGGGGATTACCCCGGGGGCGCGTACCAATTGCGGCAGCTCGATCGACCGGCTGGCGCACGGGATTAAACGGCGGGGGCTGACGGTGGTGCTCTCGGATCTGTACGATGAACCCGCTGAGATCATTCGGGGACTGCGCCACCTGCGTTTCAAACGGCAGGATGTGCTGTTGCTGTGGATACGTGATCCGCAGGAACGCTCCTTTACCGACACGACCATGTTTCAGCTGGAGGATCTCGAGACCGGAGCGACCATGATGCTTGACGGTGAAACCGCTGCTGAGTACCTTACTACCGGCATGGCACGGCATCACAGCAGTATCGAACGTGCCTGCAGGGAGATGGGGGTCGATTTTTCGGTGGTGGAGACGGATGAACCGTTTGTCCATGCTCTGTCGCGGGTGTTGCAGACACGCAGGCGGTTCCGGTGATCTCGATCGGATTTCTGGAACCGCTTTTTCTCTGGGGTCTTTTGTTTTCAGGACTCGTGCTGCTTATTCATCTTCTGAAACGACCACGGACCGTACGGCTCGCCTTTTCAACGCTCCGTTTTTTTTCCGCCACTGCAGTCGCGGCAAACCGTGCACGAAAACTCCGGCGGCTTTTGCTCCTGCTTGTCCGGTTGCTGCTGGCGGCCCTTCTGGTGATTATTTTCGCCCGTCCTTTCAATACATCAGATCCGCTTTTTCCGGTAAGCGATCCTTCCACTGAATTGTTTGTTCTGCTGGATCAGACGCCAAGTATGGGGTACCGTGAAAAGGGAGTGTCGCTGTACCGGAGTGCAATGAACGCCATTGATTCCATCGCGTTGCTTCGTGGCGGCAGCACCGGCATTTCGGTATTCAGCGGTGCGGATGCGGCATTCATCCCCTGGGAAACATTCCGGTCACAGCCGTTCAGTCAGCAGTATGGTGATGATTTCAGAACGTTCGGTACCGCATGTGAAGCAGCACTGCAGGGCGGAAATCGTGCGGTGGTGCTGCTCCTGAGCGATTTTCAGCAACAGACGACCGGCGTGCTCTGTTCGCTTTCGGTAATCGGTAAGCAACAGCGTGTTCCGGTGATCGCGGTTCCGTTTACTCCTGAACACCCGTGGAACCTCTCGGTGGAAAGCTGCCGCGTGACGGGGGGGGCGGACGGCAGCGTTGACGTGGGGGTGGTTGCACAGGGAGAACGGGGAGGCACGGCAAAAGTGAGTGCTTCGATCGGGGCGGTCCGTACACCGTCGCTACCCTGCTCACTCGCTGCGGGAGCAGATACGGTGGTGAGTGTTCCGCTGCGTACCTCCGGTGCGCGGGAGTGGGGAACCATTGCTCTGCAAAGTGAGGACCCGTTGCAATTTGATAATATCGGGTATTTTACCGCCGGTCACACCGGAGGATATTCGGTCCTGATCATCGGAAACGAGACGGCAAACTATCCGATCGCCGCGGCACTCAGCGCTGCCGATACCGCTTACTGGTCGCACTGTATCCGGCGTGCACCGGACAAGGTGACGTTTGAGGAACTCTTGTCGGCTGATATTGTTATTGTCAGTGACTGCCATCAACCGGTTCCGCCATTGGCTGCGGTACTGGAAAACGGGGAGAACCGCCGGCAGGCGTTTGTTATCGCCGGAAACGGTGATACCCGTGCCGATCCCGTATGGCGCCAGGCAGAGGCGCTGCTTGCCTTTCGGGGGAAGCAGGTGCATTCGTCTACGGCGTTGACCGTTAAATTGCCGGATACGACGGTCGGTATGTGGCGTGAGTTTCCGGCGCTGTTCAGTTCTGAGGTGAACGTATATGCCTACCGGACCGGTCTGGCCGGTACCGCACTTCTGCATTTGTCGAGCGGTGTTCCGCTGCTTGCTGCAGGCAGGGACCGGTTCGGCAGGCGCCTGGTGCTTTGCGGCACACCGTTGGGTATCACCAGGGCCAACAACCTCTGTGAAACAGGATTCTATGTTCCTTTTATTGATCGGGTAAGTCGTCATGCCGCCGCGTACCTTACGGAACGCGATAAACCGTGGGTAGCCGGAAAGCCGATCCGCAACCGCTGGTACGGCAGTGGTTCTCCGGCACAACTTTTTACTGCTAACGGCGGCAGGCTGCTTCTGCGCCTTCAGCAGCAACAGCGGTTCAGGATTGAAATGCCGGGGGTATATAAAGTGGTGCCTCCGGGGGCACCGCCGTACTATAAAACGGTGATTGCCGATCCTCTTGAAAGCCGGTGTGACTACCGTATTCCCGATGGAACCGGCGAAACATGCAGGAAGGTTTCCGTTGTCGTTCCCCGGACATTACTTTCGTACTGCAGGGAAAAAACCGGTCGGGTATGGCGACTCCTTCCATGGGGAATACTTGTGCTGCTGCTCATGGGGGAATTACTGCTGAGAGAACGCAAAAAAGAACGGTCGTAACCGAGCGATCGGGAGTTTCCGCTCCTGCAAAAAAGGTTGTTTACCGAGGAGGTACTCATCAATCTTGTCTTTTTCAATCAGTCGTACCTCATCCAGCCTGAAATCATTGCCGCACTCCGACGCCTGCCGGGAGTCAGGGTGATCGTTCTCGACATCGCCTCGCATCCGGATGGCGCGCAGGCGAGGCGTGCGGCGGAAATCCTCCGGGAACACTCCTGCGCCGTGCTGCTGACGGTCAATGAATGGGGGCTTGATTCAGAGGGAATACTGCACGATTATATCGACTCCGCAGGACTACTGCATGTAAACTGGTGTGTCGACGATCCTTTTTATGAGGAAATCATGCTGACGAAGAAATTCGTTCCCTCGGTCAGACGGATCGATTTCGTATCGGATCGTGACTACATCGCGACGATGCATGCACGGGGGTACAATGCACATTTTCTCCCCCTCGCTGTCGATCCGCGGCTGTTTTCCCCCACCGGAAACGGTTTCACCAATGAGTGCGCTTTTGTCGGGAATTCCTATCTTTCCCAGATCGATGAGTTTACCCGGGGCGCGGAACCGTTGCTCGATACAATGATTCCGTTTCTTGCCAAGATAATGCAGCGGTATTACCGTGACGCATCGGTTGATGTCGCGGGAGAGGTGGAGCGGTATCTCGCATCCGCCGGATCGGTACCGGGTATACCCCGTGAGAAGGCGGCATTTATAGCCAAACACTTTGCCGGTTTTCTCTTCAGGAAACAGGTCGTCGGAAAATTACTCTCGGAATTTTCCGGGTTTTTGGTATTTGGTGATGACGGCTGGCTGGAGATGGCCGGAAGAGAGCGGTTGCGAAAGGTACGGTACGACAAGGCCCTCAATGAATTATACGCGACAACGAAAGTGAATGTCGACATCAACCGTGTTGTCATCCGCAACGGATTCACCCAGCGAATCTTCGATACCCTCGCGTCCGGTGCGTTTGTTGTCACGAGCGCAAAGCCGATTGTGAATGAGTTCTTTGTAACTGAGGGACCTCACCAGGAAGTTGCCACGTTTGCGAGTGCGGAAGAACTGACCGATAAGGTACGGTACTATCTCGCCCATGAAGATAAGCGTGTAGCAATTGCCGCCCGAGGCAGGGAAAAGGTTCTTGCTGCACACACCTATGACCATCGCGTTCGGGAGATTTTCAGGGTGGTTGCGGAACAGTTCCGGTAGTAAGTATCTGTAGTGGTTCGAAGCGGTGAACGAGAGAAAAGTGGGTCGTTATTACTTCTGCTTCGTAGCGATAAAAATCTTTCCCGGTATCCGTCTATTTGCATCGCCTCATCCCAACTCCCCCATCCCCTCTTCCCCTCTCCATGCATGGAGAGGGGAAGAGGGGTGTCCGAAGGACGGGGTGATGGGGTGAGGCGACAGGAAGAAATGCCGAAGTGATTTTATTCTACCGAAGTAGAATTACAGGTAATAAATACATTCCACTACCAGACATCCACTGATGCATAACTGGAAAAGTACTACAATGCTTTCCCGACGAGAAACCAGGTCTCCAGCAGCCCTTTTCCCTTGATCTCGACCTGCCCCCTGTTTTCAAACCGGTACTCACTGCTCAGTTTACGGAAGACTTCATCGGTGGTATGGATTTTTCCCGCTTCACCATGTGACTCCATGCGTGCCGCGGTGTTGACGGTATCGCCCCAGAGGTCGTATGAGAATTTCTTTTTTCCGATAATTCCCGCTACCACCGGTCCGGTGTGCAGCCCGATCCGCAGTGCGAGCGGTTTGCCGAAAAATGATTCTTTTTGTGCAAGTTCCATAATATCAATGGCGCAGTCGGCAATGCTGCGGGAAGGGTTCGGTACCGGTTCCGGGAGTCCGGCGGTAATCATGTAGGCATCACCGATCGTTTTGATTTTCTCCAGGGAGTAGCGGTCGGCAATTTCATCGAACTTTGAAAAAAGTGTGTTGAGAAATGCAACCACTTCGCGCGGGGATCGATCCGCCGTTGCCGGAGTGAATCCGATGACATCGGCGAACAGGACTGCCACTTCGCGGTATTCCTCGGCAATGTATCCCGGTTCCACGTAGAGCTTCTGAATGATCGGTTGCGGCAGGATATTGCCGAGCAGATAATCAGCCTTCCCTTTGGCCTCGGCGATCCGGTTCTCGGATTCTTCCGCAAACCGGGCGTAGTAGAGCGCGATGATGGTGATGAACATCAGGGGAACCGAAACATTGAGCAGAAAAACGGATCGTTCAAACCGCGAAATGGCGTATACCGGTTCCAGGGTGCGGAGATACGCTGCGCAGACGACGAATCCCGCAACCGTGATCACGGTAAGCACTGCCTTGAACAGCCGGATCCGGTTCGGCAGAATAAAAATGACAAGAGGGAGGGTGTACAGGTGGAAGGCGAATCCGTAATTCCATCCGATATACCAGGTGCAGAGCGTTGAGTGGGTAACGATTTCGGCAATGCTGATCAGGTTCGAGAAGAGTGCCGTCTGTATATTCCGTCGTGCGAGGAACAGGGAGAGACTCCACCAGAGAGTGCTGAGGATATTGAAGTACACCATCTCCCGGATCTCTATTACAGTGAAAAAAACAACCAGCATGGCATGCAGCAGCATAGTGATCGGTATGGTGAACCGGACGGCACTGTAGTACCTGCCGTATTCGGATGGCCAGGAGGCCGGCATGGTAAGAAGCTTTTTCAGATGCATATATCCGGTGCGGATGGTACAGAGTTCAGGTACAATATATGTTTCGAAGAGCGCGCGGCGGCGAATTTTCAGGGGTGGTAGCAAGCAGTGTCGCCGGTTGCCCTATAGATGTGCAGTGCTGTTTCCGGTTAAAAACGGTAGCCGATGCAGATGAACAGTGGCGCCCGGTAACGGTACTCCGAGAGCTTCAGGCCGGTCTTCGCATCGCCCAGCAGCAGATTACTATCCGTCTTGCCTTCCACATTGATCCGCCATGACCACTGCAGGTAGATGTTATTGAGATAATAGCCGCTCCCGAACGAGAAATATTTGGCCTGGGTATTTTTCACCCGATCCCAGGGTTCGTGCGAATACCCGATATACAGTGGAATCATACCGTATTCCGGAAGAAACTTCAGCTCGGCGGGGCGTCCGTAGACGGTCAGTTGCATACCGAGATCGAACCCGGGGTTCGCCTGCGTAAGATGCGAATATTTCTGATAGACCAGATCGCCGAAGAAGAAAAACCAGCGCAGCGGGTACATTGCCGTTCCGAAGCGGAAGTAGTGCGCCGAAGGGCGTTCAATCATGTGGGCGGCATGGCCGGATTGCGTCTGTTCCGATTTTTCGTAGAGGGTCGCCGAAGTATAGGTGGCACCCATCCGCAACCGTTCGGATAACTGAAACAGTCCTCCGATAGTCATCGCGGTGGTGATGCCGTTGCCGGAAATTACCGGTGCACCGGTCTGCCGGGTCAGATATTCGCCGATAGTGGAGGTCAGGCTTGCACCGAGGGAAAGACGGGGGGTGATACCGATACCGACCGGGAGCACAATTCTCGTCTCTTCTTCCCGGTAATCGTAGCTCATTCCGTCGGTTTCGTCGTTAATGCGGGGGTAAACATACCGGTGATTGATACCGATGCCGGTGCCGAAAAATCCGTTGACCGGATAAGCCAGGTTGATACCCATGGCAGCGTAGGGCGGCTGGTAGGTTGACACGGTGGACCCATCGGGTGTTGTGCCGGTCAGTTTCTCGGCAAAGGTGGCGTAAAACGCGACATCGCGCATGGTTACTTTCATGATCGCCGCGGGATTGTATTCCACCGCCCAGGCATCGTCGGTGGCGGCGGTTGCGGCGGGAATCGCCCGCGGGGAGATGGAGGGGTAGGGCATGCTGTTGCGGTTGAACGACATTTTTTCTTCGGTGAATTTGTAAAGAAGTTGTGCGGCGAGTTCAGCGCCTGCTTCGGCGATATGGAGTGCGTCCGAAACGCGAACCGAAGCGGTTGCGACAATTCCCGAGGTTTCCACATTGATGATCCGGGCGCTCATGCGGTAGTAGCTTCCGGTGGTGGTGATCTCGCCGGTGATCATCACCTGCAGTCCGGATAGGTTTCCTACCCGCACAACGGTCGAATCATTCATGATGCCGCTCAGGCCGAGCGCCTGTTCCTTGAGGATGTCGGTCAGTTTGCCGCGTTCCATCAGCCGGATGGTGCCGCTGCGGGAGAGAAGCGTGGAGAAGTGTTCCTGTGCTGATTTGACCAGTGCGGTCAACCGTTCATTTCCGGTGCCGTTTTCGAACGGGAGAATACCCGCCGAGATGCGGCGACCTTTGGCAACGATAACGGTATCATCTCCGGCTATGCCGCGAATGATGTTCCCGGTCCCGGTTGTGTCGTTGCTGTCATGCAGTACCCCGGTACCACCGGTAACCTTTTCCAACGGGTACAACCGTGAGGCGTTGAACGATTCTGAATAGAGACTGTCCGGCGAGGTATAGGGTAATGCAAGGTTGCTGGGAGTAAAGGTATAGCTTCCCCGGTCCACTTTCCGGATTGTACCGTTGCCGAGGATACTGTCGGTGAAGAGCACCTGTGAACCCCAGATTTTGACGATTGCTCCGTGAAGTGTCCGGTCGAGCAGATCTGCATACTCCAGGTCGTCGTCATCATCAATATTCGAGGTGCCCTCATTGCGCACGACCGCTGAAAACAGTTGTTCCGATGTCGCAACATTGTAATAATCAAGGCGTAACTCCACGTTGCATCGCTTCGATCCGTCTTCGTCTCCGTCAACACTGCCGATTGCTATGGCAAGCGGGGTGATGCACAGACGGTAGGTTCCGGACGGTGAAAGTGATATCCCGTAATGCTTCAGTACCGAAGTGAAGGCGTAATCAAGGTAGTCATTCAGATCACTTTGCCCGACAAGGATAACCCGCTCCGAGTTTTCGATAAGAAAATTGCCGAGGGTACTCTTGCGAACCGGATGGAACCACAGCTGTATCGTGCGGGAATCAACGGTTCCGTACTTCCCCCAGAAAGGCTCTCCCGGCAGGTAGTTATAGGAGAGGGGCACATGTACTTTCTGCAGGGTAATGGCAGGTGTTGATGTGGCGACGACAAGCAGGGCGAGTATGGACAGGTAATACAATGGTTTCATACCGGTGTAGTCCTCAGGGGTGCACGTATGCAGAGAATACAACCCGTTTCGTATTCAGATCGCGCATACTGTGATGGTAACGGTTATGCCAACGGGAGTGCTTACGCAGTTTATAAATGCCGATCGAAATACCGCAGCCTCCGCCAAGCATCATGGTGCCTCCCAGAGAAAGCATGGGGGCAAGATCATTGGTATCCATAGTTTCTCCCAACTGGGAATCGAATGCAACAGTGCAGATAATTAATCCGAAAAATCCCATCAACCCTCCCGGGATCAGCCAGCCGAGGCCCATTTTCTGTTCATGTTCATTCAGATGGACCGATCGGCTTATTTCGCTGCCATCGTCGTCAAGTGCAGCAGTTTCCAGCGTTTCAATATTCAGTTTATCCGGTGTCAATAGACGGTAGATCGGATACGATCCCGGTTGCGGAGTGGGGCCGGTGGATGAATCAGACCGATCTGCCGTTCGGGAGAATAGGGTGTCCACCTCGTTGATGGTACGCATTGCCGTTTCCTGGGAAAGTGAATCGGTGTCTGCTGTTGAAAGAGGCAACGGCAGGGCTTGCCCGGAGTCGGATACTGTTGTTCCCATAAACAGGAACGCTGTCAGCAGTGCATTCATCATAATGGGGATACGTTCTTCAGGTGATTAAGCTAATATATACGAATGATCAGGAAGGGCACAAGAGCAGAAACGATGGCTCCGGTAGTGCGTGTCGGCTATTCCAGAAAAGTTCGGTACAACCGCAGATCACCCTCCGAAAAGCAGGCGAAGATTACCCGGCAGACATAGCCGAGTTCTGCAGTGACGGTTTTGCTGGTGGCAACGGCGATGCGTGCCGCTCGTTCCGGTGGAAACCGGTAGATCCCGGTACTGATACAGGGAAACGCGATGGATCGGCAGTCATGCTTCCGGGAAAGGTGCAGCGAGCTGCGGTAGCAACCGGCGAGTTGTTCCTCCTCGCCGCGGGTACCGCCGTTCCAGACCGGTCCGACCGTATGGATAACAAACCGGGCCGGGAGATGGTACGCTCCGGTTATCTTCGCGTTCCCGGTGGAACATCCGCCCAGTGTGCGGCACTCTTCAAGCAGCCCGGGTCCCGCCGCACGGTGTATGGCTCCGTCGACCCCGCCGCCCCCGAGCAGCGTACGGTTCGCCGCGTTGACTATCGCATCAACGGTAAGGGTGGTGATGTCGCACCGCACCGCCTGGAAGGTTGCGGATGGAAGTTGCGGCGAGTCGGATTGTTGCAGCATGCGGGATCTCCTCTCTCGTTCTCCTTCGGATACTCTATGAAAATAAATGTACCGATAACCTGAAAAAAGCTTGTATTGGCAATTTTCCGAATTCGAGGTATAATCAGATATTCCATTAAGCGGAATGAATTGGCTCTCATCCCGGAACCGTGTGGAGTGGTATGCCGAAACGGAAAAGAATCCCCGGACTGATCGGTGCCGACAATACCGGTCCGATGCTGCTGTTGTTCTCGCCACGAGAGAGAATGCGGGAGATACTTACCGTTGGTCTGGTGCAGTGCAACTACCAGATCCTCCAGGCTAACTCTTCGTACCTTGCGGGGATCAAGGCGAGTCAGATGCTGCCGAAACTGGTGATTGCCGACCTCTCCGCCGACAACCCCAAGGATGTCCTGCTGGTTGCCCGGATTCACAAATCAATCAGAACGAAATCAATTGCCATTATCCTGATTGTACCGGCGGTACCCGATCCGTTCGTGACCAGAACACTTGCGGAAGTAAAAGAGATGATCGAAGGGGAGGGGCAGGGGCCTATCGCGAAAATTCCCTATCCGTTCACCTTTGCCGACCTGCTGACGAAAATAAAAACCGTTGTATCCGAGAGTGAACATCTGGCTGCCGGTCCCATGACCACCGAGGAGTATGTCAACCGGGTGGTTGCGGAGCGACTGTTCGACCTTACCGTAAAGAACGAGAAGAAACTGCAGGATATCGGTTCGGTAATCAACAAGAACTGGGGTTTTCCGTTTACCGTCATCAAGGCGCTTGATATTCTCGAGTCGGACAAGGGTTGCAGCACGGAGCTTGCCAAATGTATCTCCACTGATCCGGCCGTCTCGTCAACAATACTTAAAATAGCGAATACGGTGCTGTTCGCCCGCAGGTCGGGCCGCATTAACGATATGCGCGATGCGGTGGTCCGGATGGGGTTCAGAGAAACACGCAGTATCCTGGCCTGCCTTTCACTGATTGATCTCTCTCCCGAGGTGTACCGGAACCGGGGGTTCGGCAGGCGGGAATTCTGGCTGCATTCACTCGCCGTCGGTCTCATTGCCGAGAAATTATGCGTCGACAGTAAATTTCCCCGTCCGGAACTGGCGTTTATGGCGGGGCTGCTGCACGATCTCGGAAAAATTCCTCTCGATAACAACTTTGAAGCGGTATTTCCGCGGCTGCTTGATACCACCATGGATTCCTTCTCGGCTTTTTATGAGTCGGAAGAGAAACTCATGGGATTCACCCATGCTCAGTTGGGGCATTTTCTCACATCGCAGTGGAACTTTCCAACGGCCATCAGTATGGCGATCCTCTGTCATCACGATCAGGAACGCATCCAGCAGGCTTCGCCGGTATTCGACAAACTGATTCAGGAGGCGGTGTTCGTGGCCAACCAACTGGCAAAGGCAGCCGCCTTCGGGCACAGTTGCGATGAGATCATCGAGGAAATTCCGGCGGAAATGATGCGTGATCTGAAAATTTCAGCAGGACCGAGTGAACGGTTTTTCAATGCCATTCTGCAGCAGCTCAAACAGTTGTGCAGTTACCTCAACCTGCAGCTCCAGGAACGTCACTTTATTTCTGATGCGTATGACAGTCACGATTGTGACATCATACTGGTGTACGACAATAAAACGATCTATCATCCGATGATCGTCGCGCTCCGCAATAACGGCTTTTCAGTTCGTCAGACCACCAGATTCACCTCAATGTCCACCGATAAAAAACAGGTGATCATCTCCATTCCTGAGCGGGGACTTCCTCTGGACATCATGTTTTACGGCGACGAGGAGAATAAAGAGGCGAGCGCGGTGTTGAAAATATTTCTTGTTGATATGGATCAGTCCCAGGCGATGCGGGAAAACATTACCGACACCAATCTGCTTTTTATGGATCGCCGTACCTTCGATGTCCGGCTTCTGATCCATACGCTTGATACCTTTTTCGAGCGGATTATCCTCCCGGATCTCCCGCAACCGGGTGCCTCGGCTTAAGGGGCTGCGTCAAAAGAGTGATTGTTGTATTGGTGTTGGCTCACTCCTGATCGAACCGCCTTCCCGTCTCTCCTCTCGATAGCTTCTCTTCGATTACCGTTTGATTCACCCGGCCTCGATTGTATTTTACACCCGGATTCTCAATCCATCGTAAATAACCGTATCACACTGCGGGCAACTGTTGCCTCGGGTCCCAATCAGGTTACTTCAGTATGAAAACAGTAGTTCTCTTCTACGGAATAGTTGCCGTGACCGTCTCGTTCCTCGGTTGTTCCACGGTCCGTTATGTGCGGCCGATCGAACAAGGGGCCTCGGTTGCGAGCGTGAGTCTGGGCGGCCCCATTACACTGGTAAGCGGCAAGTATCTGCCGCTGCCGCTGTTGAGTGCCGGATACGGGTACGGTATCACCGGAAAGCTCAGTGTCGAAGCCGGGTTCCACATAACGAGTGCTCTCTTTGGCGTAGCCCACGGCGATCTCGGCGTTAACTGGGTGCCGCTTGAAAACAGGGGGGCTGTTCCCGGGGTGGTACTCTCGCCCAAACTGGTGCTGATGAGCAACTTCAAGCCGCATGAGAGCAGGTCGTATCCGGCGATTACCCCAACCCTTTACTGGGAGCGGGGGAAGCATCTTTTTTACGGCGGGGCGGAGAACTGGTTCGAGCGCCATGCAGTCCGCAGCGACGGCAACGATCAGCCCCATCACTGGTTGTTCATTCCCTTTATCGGCTATGGTATTTCGAGGGGAAAATGGCAATTCCAGAGCGAAGCGCGTGTGTATATGCCGAATCTCAGCAATGAGATCGGACCTACCACGAATCCCGGCTTCGGAACACACGGGATATTCGGCGTTTTCTTCGGTCTGAACCGGACCTTCGGGGGAGGTGCCGAATGATCCGTGGAAATCGACTGTTTTTCTGTTTGTGCCTGATAGCGGCAATTCTGCCGCTTATGAGCGGCTGTCTCAAGCTTGATCCGTTTCTGTTCAAGGGGAAGGAACTGACCGAATACCGGCTCGATGACTACAGCGACGAGCAGGAGTGCGCCGATGCGGTCGATTCCCTCGGACCGGTCGACATGACCACCGTTACCGAATTGTCAATCGCAAGCGGAAATGACTCAATTGCAGCGGTGCTTATCTCACCTGTCAAAGCGCTCGGTACCGGCGATACACTACTGGTCTATTTTCACGGTACCGGTCCGCACATCGATTACTACTGGCCCCGCACACGGCTGCTCGCGGCTACCGGTTATCCGGTGCTGGCTATCGACTACCGGGGGTACGGACTGAGCACCGGTAAACCCACCGAAGCTGGTATCTACGAAGACGGCTATGCGGCAATGCGGTACATCCGGGACGTTCTCGGCAATCCGCGGGTGGTGGTCTACGCGTTCTCGCTCGGGACGCTCGTCGGATGCGAAGTAGCTGCGCACGACAGTGCGGGGCAGGTGGTCTCCCTGGTGCTCGAGGCACCTATCGGTAAACTTACGACAATGGTTCAGGACGCCGCCTACATCGATCTGCCGGGATCATACATTATCTCCTACGAGGGTAATAATGTGGAGAAGATTGCCGACGTCACCGTACCGCTGCTCTGGCTGCACGGCATCGCCGACGAGACGAACACCTACGAGACGAATGGGAAAAAACTCTACGCGAACTATCACGGCCCCGACGGGTTCTGCTGGATTGTTGACGGAGCGGGGCACCGGACAATCCCTTCCACCATAGGCTACAACGATTACCTGCGGGGTGTGAGTGATTTCATCCGGGGCAATGCCGCTGCCGACGCCTTCATCTCACGGGAGCCCAGGTAGTGCTGCGGCAAAGCGGGCTTCCGGTGGAAGACGGGGTGATCCGATGATCGAAGCGGTAACAGCGGTTGATTCAACGCTCTTTTTTATGGTGAACGGACACCACCACCCGGTGCTCGACTGGTTGTTTACGGCGGTAACACAGCTCGGCAACGGCTGGGTGATCGGACCGGTGCTGATTGTTCTCGTTATCCTGAAAGTTCCTAAACAAAAGGCCGTCACCACGGTGCTCTGCGGTGTGGTCGCGCTCTCTTTTTCCGGAATTGTCAATTCAAGAATCAAGCGGGTGGTCGGCAGACAACGCCCGTATGTTCATTTCGCCCACCATGCGGACAGCACATCCGTTACGACTGCAACCGGACCGGAGGTGAGGCTGTTGGGGCCATCGTACCGGAACCGGTCGTTTCCTTCCGGGCACACCAACACCGCGTTCAGTGCCGCGGCACTTCTCGTCTTTCTCTTTGGCGGGTGGTGGTACGCCGCCTTTGCAGCTGCGATTGCGGTTGCCTATTCACGCATGTATCTGGGTGTGCATTATCCGACGGATGTGCTGGCCGGCGCGCTCTTCGGGGTGCTGCTCACGCTTGCGGTGCTGTTTGTTTGTCGTCAACTGAAACTGCTCACTCCGTACAGGAGGAAGAATGCTCAATAACAAAAAAATCGTGGTGGTACTTCCCGCCTACAACGCCGAAAAAACACTTGCCGATACCTACGCCGAAATCCCTATGGATATTGTTGACGAGGTGATCCTGGTTGATGATGCAAGCAGCGACGACACGGTTGACGTCGCCTATAAACTCGGTATTAAAAAGGTGATCCGCCATGAGCACAACCGCGGGTACGGCGGCAATCAGAAAACCTGCTACAGCACGGCGCTTGCCATGGGGGCCGATATCGTCATCATGCTGCATCCCGATTACCAGTACACACCCAAGCTCATCAGTGCAATGGCGGGAATAATTGCCAACGGGGTGTATCAGGTGGTGTTCGCATCGCGGATTCTGGGCAAGGGAGCACTGCGGGGCGGCATGCCGCGATACAAGTACATTGCCAACCGGCTGCTGACCCTCATTCAGAATACCTGCATGAACCAGAAACTTTCCGAATACCATACCGGCTATCGCGCCTTCTCCCGCGAAGCACTGCTGAAAATCCCCTTCCGATCAAACTCCGATGATTTCGTTTTTGACAACGAGGTTATCGCGCAGCTTTTTTACGCGGGAATCGATATCGCCGAGGTGACCTGTCCCACCAAGTATTTCAAGGAAGCTTCGTCGATTAATCTGCTGCGCAGTACCACCTACGGGCTCGGTGTGCTCGCGGTAACGCTGAGTTATATGCTGCAGAAAACGGGGGTGATCAGTCACCGACGGTTTCATTTGCAGGGAGACCTCTCCCCAGCCCCTCTCCGGAAGGACGAGGGGAAATGAAAGCAAATTAACAGAAGATAGCTAGCTGTTCAGGTTTCTCAGGACGCCCCCTCCTTTGAGGTTCCCCCGTAGCGGGGAACCATTCGCAGCAACGACAATGCCGTCATCCCGTTGGCTTGTGGTGAGGTTCTCGAACTAAGACCGGGATCGGGATCCAGTTGGCGAAATGGAGATGTTGCAGCCGTGTTTTCCGGAGGCTCCCCGGGTCTCTTGTGCAAATGAAAACGTTGTTGTCTGACGTCGGTGACTGACTGATAGATATTATGGATGACCCCTTCATGGTTAAGTTATTTGTTTTTCTCAAACATAACTTATTCGGGTAACCGGTCCCAGATAAGTGGAGGTGGTCATCCATAATATCTATCCGGGCTACACCCTTTTTAATTGATAGGAGTACGCAGTGGGGGTACCTGCGGAATGACATGGTATGGTTATAATGTAAGTATTTGGCACCGTCCCTCGGTATTGACTGTGCAACTCGTCAATCCGTTTTATGAAGTGCTCAGCGAAACTTATGACGTCGATCTATAACTACCGGAACGGTCGGACAATACAAAACTAGTTGATGAAAAAGATGCAACGATATATAACCACGACGCATATTTCCCGGTCGACTTCAAAGGAGACGTATGGGTTGATCCGCTTTATCATTATAAAATGGCCTGCATTAAACGTTGGATGCAGGAAGCCATTCCCTATCGCTTCCTAGATTCTCAGCGACTGGCGAGTATCCTGGCGAACCTCTGTTGTGCCCCGCACATTACCTGCAGGATATACATGCCGGTGCCGTTTATGCCGAGGACTTTTAACGGGAGTGACCGGTGCGTGGATGAATTCGAAACCGGTAGCGAGTACCGCTTCAACAATTTGCCGTTGCAGGAGAATACCGTGCAGACAATATCGCTGTTTCCCGATGCTGGTAACGACATTACAATGTTTCCGGAAACCTGCGTTATGGTGAAACGATCGGGAATACTGGAGGTGAGTACTTCGGTTGCCTCAGAAAAAATAGATTTGTCAATTGCCACAAGGTGATGTGCACTCGTGAAGTCGACCGTGAGGATTTGGTCGGCAGGGGAGTAAGCCGAAGATGCAAGTGGAGTCCAGGCACTTTTGTTTTTAATTGCAAATGTGTAGTTGTCGGTCAGCATCGGGTGGAAAAATGAAATGGTGCCCCCTTCGGGGAGGTTGTTGTATGAAAGATCAAAGAAAAATCCGATAACGTCCGGAAAGTCGGGGTTGACGGAAAAACCATTATACAGCAATGTTACCGTATCGTCGGGACAGGGTGGTGCGCCAAACTGCAAGGTGAACAATGCTTTATCTTCATAGTTCCATGAGCAACTGCAGGAATCGCTGAAAAAACAGGATATTGGTTGTTTTTCCTTAAGAACAGGTACCGAATCAATCACCTGAATGGTGAATGTAAGTGTATCGGTAAGGGAACCGTCGTTTGCACACACCGATACGGTGTGGTTTCCGGTTGCGTTTCTTTTCGGAATCCAATGAATTTTGCCGGATACGTTCTCAACGGTAAATCCGTCGGGGGCTTGAATGAGGGAATAGCTCAATACCGGCGAATCCTCATCCGTAGCTTTGACCGAGTCGGTGTACGAATAACCGGGATAGGCGGTACCGTCCGGTTTTAATGTAGAAAATTCGGGAGGGTTGTTCGTGCCGGTGATTTCCAGATAATAGGTTAGCGTATCACTCTGGGAAGCCTGGTCGAAAACTACTACAGTGACACTAACCAAACCAGTGTCGCTGTTTTCCGGAATCCAATAGAGTACACCGGTGGATTCGTTGATGGTCATGGTCGCTGGGGATGGGTTAATGAGTTGGAAGGAAAGCCGTGAGGCCGGAAAGGTATCGCTTACCGATACGGAATCGATATAAATAGATTTTTCGGATATTTTTCTGCACATGCTTGAAGAATCTGAGGTGAAACGCGGTGGGAATTTCGTGCCGAACTTCTGGATTTGATAACCATATATTTGATTCGCGATTTTAGTCAGGTAGCTGATGACGGGATAGCCGTCCGATGCTTTATGAAAATTAAGAGAGGCGATTGAAGGCGATAAATCGAAATTCGTGCGTAACGATTTGTTCCAGACCCGGTCGCCGTTGTTGCTGTTGAGGAGAAAGATGGTTATATTGAAACCGTTGTCGGTGTCAATACCGCCGGCGATAATTGATGTCGTGTCAAATTCCCTTACATCATGAAGGACATAGGCGGTTAAACTGGAGGGGGGGGTGTTTGGCTGTGTTTGGAAGACCTTGTACCAGACGACCGAAAGCTGGGCGTCAAGACGTACCAGAAGATAATATGATTCACCGTTGCTATATAAATAGTTGCCGGAAAGAAAATAACCGCCGTTGTGCACGGGAGTGATTGAGCGGAAAGCCCAGGCGATGTCTTTTGTCGGATGTGCCTGTTGTGTCACTACTTCACCGTCGAAATTCATTTCAATCAGCCGCCAGATATTATCCTCCTGGCGGTATTGTTCATAGTTTCTTTGTGTTGCGGTAAAAATGAATGAACCGTGAGTTGTAAGGCAGGGTACGATTCGGCATCCGGAGATACTTAGTTTAGGATAATACATTTTATTTGACCAGACAACGTTTCCGTCGCTACTGATCTTATGGACAAGGACGGTGTCTTCGAGCATGCCGATGGTAATGAAATTGCCGTCGGGAAGTTGCATGGCGTGTCCATTCCATGTGTTTTGTTTAGAGTTTGAGAAAAGGATTGTTCCCCAGACGTTTTGTCCCTCGGAGTCGAGGCGAACGGCATTGCCGGAAAAACTGCCGCCGCCCTCATTGAGTTGATAGGTTGCAATGTAGCCGCCATTGCTGGTGGCCGCGAGACCCCCGGTAGACGACGGTCTTCTTGTTGTTGGAAAATAGCGGACCGATGTCGTCTGGAAAGCAGCATCGATTTTGGCAAGGCAAAGCTGCTGGTTTCTGGTTCCCCACATTACCAGTTCACCTTTTTCGTTCTGTAACGAGGAGTACCCGTAGAACCCGCTGTCGGCAAAAAACTGGGGTGATGTGATGGACGCGAATTGCTGGGCGGCTACAGTGCAGAGCATTGCGGTAATCTGCAGAAAGCATCCGGCAAACGGTGGCAGGTGTCTGATTTTACTGATAGGCATTTTCTTTTTTCTGGTAATGGAAGTTTTTCGGGGTGTTTTCATTACTCACAAGAGACTTAATGGCTGATTTCCATAAAAAGCATACTATCTGTATCAAATCCAGAACTGTTACATTCTCAAAATAGGTGTAAAAACGACAAAAAAGCAAACTGTGGACATAGTTATTGCAGCGAAATTTTATTTCGGAGCATCGAATGAGAAAAAATTAGTTTGCCAGTAAGGAAAAGAAGTCATAATCGAAAATCGGCCCGGCAAGCTTTTGGGATGGAAACGGTATCTGTACTGGCGGTGCTCTTGGAGGAGTCTCCTTCCACATACTGCAGTGGCGCAAAATATTTTCGATTACCTCGGACTGATGTCGCTCGATAAACGCGATGAGGTTGGTGAACTCGTCGAACCATCATTGTTCCGACGCATCGTGGACATCCAAGCGGATCGACTTCGTATACACACTTTATCAATGCCACCCATGTCATCCGCTACTTCTTGCGTTCGACCAGATGCTTAAATCGATAGGATGGCCAAAAGTAAAGGTCAAGGTGGATCTATGTCCGTTCAGAACATGAAAGAACAACTCCGAAGACCGAATGAAGAGCCGTGTAGAACTCATCGCCGGAAACAATGACCGATACGAGCGAACCGTCCGGCTGCCGGAATGCATATGGTTTGTTCGAGACCGGCGCTGCCGACAACAGCGTGGGAATTCGGAATATCGTAAGGAAAACGCCACAGAAATGTGACGTAATGTGCATATCTCCCCCTTTTTTCTTGAATATACTGATAGTAATATACCAACTAAATTTTCCGAAAATGAGTTCTACTTCGGTACGATAAACATTTTTACCGATATCCGTCTATTTCCATCGCCTCACCCCAACTCCATCCCCTCTCCATGCATGGAGAGGGAAAGAGGGGTGTCCGACTCGTTGTCTTCCGACAGTACGGCCCCGGGCGGGAGATGACAAAAAAGGAGATGAATAACCATTCACCTCCTTCTTTTCCGTCGGTTGGCGCGTCGCTCATGCGGCGTTATTCAGGTTCGGTTCCCGCGTTTCCTCCGACTCGACGGTTTTTCTCCGCGCACACTGCGTCAAGGGGAAAAGCCGGTTTGCACCGGTACGGCCGATATCTCCGCACGCCGTGTAGTATACACGATTGTAGGTGTCGGTGAATTCCTTTCTGCCGAGCTTTTCGTATGCTTTCCACCGGTTGTCTTCAAGAAAGCTCTTCTCGTACGTCTCCCGTGCCGCGGTGAACTTCCCGAACGCCGTGGAGAGTTCCGCTTCGGCATCGGCAAGTATTCCGGTTTCACCGGCAACTTCCGTCAGTCGGGAGTGCACCCGGGTGACAAGCTCCGCCTTGCGGCGCCACGATGCTTTGAGTATCGGAGAGGTGACCGCATCGGGAAATACCTTTTCGAGCACCTTTCCGTTTCCGGCGGTCCAGTCGTACTTGCGGCAGAAGAAAAATACCGATCTGACGGTATCGTCCAGATAGGTGGTGACCAGGCGCAGTGCGTCGTAATCGGCATTGCACCGGTCCTTTGCGGTTGTCGCTTTCGCGGCAACCTCCTTCAGAACGGACATCGCGCCGATGACGGTTTCGGCATACCGCTGCGCTCCGTTACCTTCACGGTCGCAGTTGCGGGTGAGTCGTTCACCGCTTTCGAGCAGTGCATCGACGGAGCTGGTTGATTTGAGTAGATGTGACATACGTCCTCCCTGTTGAGGTTGGCTGGGTACCGGTCGGGATTTTCCCGCCGGTGGTATCAGGTTTCTATAGGTTCAGACAACGCAGGGAAGAAAATGTTCCCGGAAAAATAAAAAAAAATTCGAGTATGCCGGAATTCAGACCGCAACGTCCCCACGAGGTCACGGGAAAGTGGTTCGCATACAACGGGTGCCGTGTTGGCCGGTTGAAAAGGGTGCTGCCGGATCGGGAAAAGCCGTCGGCACTGGTCGTACAATGCCGCCCAACCGGGAAAAATGTCTGCCGGTTTTCACTCTGCCCTGTCCGGCCGGGAAACGTGGCCGGTTACTATTCTTTCCGCACGGTTCATACGGGAAATGTCCCGGCTGATTTTCTATCGCTCCCCCGGAGGAGGAAAGACGGTTTACCGGTTTGTGCATCACTCCGCTCAAGCGGGAAAAGCAGATTGTCGATGTACTCAACGGCCTGCCTGAACGGGAAAGGTCGTTACCCGGTTGTCCGGACAGGGTGACCGAATGGGACGGGGTGCAGATCAGTTCGCGATCCGGTTTTCCCGAACAGGAAGCGGCGATTGACGTTTGCCGGCCGGTTTTCGCCGATAGTGGTTGCTGTTTCCCCTTGGGACATGGGATTTCCCGAGTGGGCACCAGGTTGTGATGGACTCCGCCGGTGGTGGAGTACATGAGTACATGGTGTCTGTACGTAAAGATCCATTCAAGACCGTTATGGTACGGTGATTCCACTTTGGGGGGGGGTATTCCACTTCTGAGTGTGCTTTATTTTTTTAAATCTCCCATTTCTCCAAACTCAATTTACACAGGAGCGGGCGCTCCGCCCCTGCGGCCCCGGCTTAAAGCGGTATAGTATAAACGGTGCACAGCACCGGACTCCGCACGCTTCCGGAACGATAGTGACAACGTGTGCTGGCCCACACCCTTAGAGATCCCGGGCCTTTTTAGCACCGCAGCGAGCCGCAGACGCCCCGACGGACCGTGGAGAGTTGTCGTTTGCCGGGAGTGTCGTGCTCCATGAAATATTCTCTGGTACAACAATCGTTGG
>JBNLDC010000077.1:0-22537 GCA_050304135.1 Chitinispirillaceae bacterium
CAAAAAAAGGCACTCTTTCGAGTGCCTCAATATTTCCCATTAACTACTGAAGTACTTACTTTTTTGGAGCTTCTGCCTTAGGTGCGGGTTTCGCTGCGGCCTTAGGTGCGGGTTTCGCTGCGGCCTTAGGGGCGGGTTTCACTGCGGCCTTAGGGGCGGGTTTCGCTGCGGCCTTAGGTGCAGGTTTCGCTGCGGCCTTAGGTGCAGGTTTCGCTGCGGCCTTAGGTGCAGGTTTCGCTGCGGTCATTGAGGCTGCAGTTTGCACCATCCGGATCCCTTTGGCATCCTTCATATAGGTTACCCGGACACCGGAACCGGCTATGAGTGCATCTATTCCTTTTTTGCCGGGCACACCGGAAATGCTACTCGCGCCGGTCACCTGAAAAGCATACTCTTTTCCTTTAAGATTGACCACAAAGGACTGCTTTGATTTGTCGATGGAAACAAGCATACCTTCCATCAGTTTTGCTGCAGGAGCTGCAACTTTTTTGGCAGTCTTAGGCGCTGATGCCGGTGCTGCAGCTTTACCCTCTGCATGCAGAAATGTTAAACTTCCTGAAAGTACTATGGCGAAAAACAACCTCATAAGGGCTCCTTTCGAAAAGGGAGAATGGAGAGTGAGTACGATTTTTTTTCCGATGTACCTTACCGAATTTCACGTTCGATACCAGACAAACCCATATGGCATGCGGGAATTGGCTACCTGACATTCGAATAATCAGCGGCATGATCCACTGATTGGACGGAACAGTTGTATTTGACCCCGTTGCTCCGACAATAACATCAGTATAGATACTGAAAGAATGAAACTAATATACCTATTTGCATCAAACGATACAAACCTTTGTGGTTATCGCTATCTGATGAAACGTTCAATTAATATTCCGACAATCACTTGGGCCATAACAGAGGTTCGGTCGGCGAGTACCACCCCAAGGCAGAAGGGCGGTATTATTTGTTTGATGCTATAAATATCAACAACTTAGGAATGAAGAAGCACAGCACTCACCGACCGGACATTCATTGAATCGGTGAACTGTTATACGACCTGTCGTCCTGCTGTCATCGGTAGGCACAGGTGGGGTTCTACCGATCCTTTTCGGGACCGTTGTTACCGTATCATCGCTTCGGGCAGCTCTCCCTTGAAACGATAGCCGGCACCCCGGACCGTTTCAATATATTCCCCGACCATTCCAAGTTTTTTCCGTAACCCCACAATAAGCACATCAACCGATCGGTCGGTGACCGGGTAATTATTACCCCGAACACCCTCGACAATCTGGTACCGGGTATAAACCCATCCCGGCCTTCTCGCCAGAAAGTGGAGCACCAGAAATTCCAGATTTGTCAGAACCACCTGCTGATTATCAACCAGAACGGTTCGAGTTCCCGGATGAATAGCCAGATTACCGATCACAAGCGGTTCAGCACCGTCACTCATCTCACTTTTTCTCCGCCGCAACACCGAACGGATACGGGCAATAACGACCTTGGGGCTGAAGGGTTTGACGATGTAGTCGTCGGCCCCAAGCTCAAGACCGGTGATAATATCACTCTCTTCCCCTTTTGCGGTAAGCATCACCACCGGTATCTGCCGGAGATTCTCATCTGAAAAAATTGTCCTGCTCACTTCGAGCCCATCCATACCGGGCAGCATCAGATCAAGCAGTACCAAGTTAAATCGTTCGGTGCGAAGCCGTTCGAGTGCATCCTCACCGGAAGTAACCGTTTCCGCGGCAAACCCATCTTTGACAAGATTGTATCTCACCAGCTCGGCGATATCTTCGTCATCCTCTACGATAAGAATTTTTTCGTGACTCATTGGAATATCTCCCCCGGATACCTGGTCCAGAAACTGAGTGGAATTATGCTCTACAGAAAACATGTTTCAACCGCAGAATTCAGGATGAATAATCACCTGAACATAGCCACCGGAAGCATTGAATACCGGGTGTTTGAGGCAAGTTGGCGAACCCGATTAAAATACTTTCATGGCACGAGGATGCAGCAGTTTTCGTCATAAACCAGTTCTGGAGGCCTGGATCCGCACCGGACAATCAGCCCCCGAATATATTTCCCTTAAAATATGAGAGCCGCCTGTACCGGTCATGAATCCGTAAATGAGTCGGGTGGTTACTCAGCCTCTTCCGACGGGAATATCTCCCGAATGCGGACATTGATCATTATGACCATTTCACCGCGGGGCTTTTTTCGGGTGAACTGTTCAAGGAGCATCTTCGGGGTACCCCTCATAACTTCCTCATGCAGTTTCGTCAACTCGCGGCCAATGGCAACCGCCACATCACCAAGTTCCCCGTCAAGTTCCTGCAACACCTTGACAATACGGTGCGGGGTTTCATAAAAAATAACGGTGCGGGGTTCCTCTTTGAGTGCGGCGAAGAGACGTCGACGCTGCGCGCTCTTGTGCGGCAGGAAGTTTTCGAAAACAAACCTGTCGGTAGGCAAACCGCTCACCACCAGTGCGCTGCTGTGCGCCGACGGACCGGGAATCGGAATCACCGGCAACTGTTCCCGAAGGGCTGCCCGGACCAGATTGAAAGCCGGATCGGCAATACCGGGAGTTCCCGCATCGCTGATCAAAGCGATGGTGGTGCCGTCCTTGAGCGCCTGTACGAGATTCGGCGTAACCCGCTCTTTATTGAAATCATGGTAGGCGGTCATTTGCGTCGTGATACCGTAGTGCTCCAGCAGCACCCGTGACTTGCGGGTATCTTCGGCGCAGATAAGATCGGCATCCCTGAGTATCGTTACCGCCCGGTAGGTGATATCAGCGAGATTGCCTATAGGAGTAGCAACAATGTATAGCGGCATGATCAGAAACCTTCCAATTTGGCGATACGAATAATTTTCTTTGTTTTTTTACGGTCGTTGGTAACGGTCAGTTTTGCATAATAGGTCCCGTTTGCCAACCGGTATCCGTCGCGGTCACGCCCGTCCCATTCAATTTGCTGATATCCTATGAGTTCACTGCGATTCCAGCTTACAATATTTTTTCCACTTGCAGTGTAAATGGTAAGCGTTGCCCGCTTGGCGATATCAGTCAACAGAAAGGCGAACCGTATTTTTGCAATGGTTCCATCCGGACGCTTTCGTGCGGTGAACGGATTGGGATGACAGGAAAACGATTTTATCGTCAGGTCGGCCCCGGGTAGATAGGAGAACGTCCGTTTTGCGTGATTTCCGGCAAGATCGGTACATACTACCTGCAATGAATCGACCCGATGCTCCGCCTCCGGATACGCCGACAGATTCATACTGCGCAGATCGCCGGAGAAGGGCACCTCAGAATGGGCGGTTGAAGCGAGACGTCTGCCGTTGAGGAGAAGCTGCACCGATTGAGGCAGCACTCCTGAAGGATCAGAAACAATAATGGTAAACGGGCGATCCTTTGCCGTATAGTCGGGCCGGACAATTTCCTTTCCATAGACCGAGGCGATACAGTCGGGTGGCCGGGCATCACCGAGCAGTGCCACGGAGAAGGATTCGCCGGTTACGGTTTTCATGGACACCGATTGCGAAGCTCCGGATTTCAACGGGATCCCCGCATAATACCGCCATCGATCAATGGTGGAATCGTGCACCATAAATGAAATCTTTTTCAGAGAGGTATCGGCAGAAAGCAGTACCCGGTCAGCGGGAGTATCCCACTTCCAGCTCAGGGAATCTTTCGATGCCAGCTGCGGCCGGGAAAAGCAGGTCCATGCGATACCCCTGCCGTCTTTCTTTTCAACCCATGAGGAGGAGGTCTCGAGCGGAGGTATCGTTTCCACGGTATTCTCCAGAACAAATACCCTCCGGGTCTTCGTAAACGCAGCAACCGGTCCAATGGTCATGCGCCCGGCAAGAAGGCTCAACGTGTGGGACGTGGTACGCATATCACGATAACGGACAGCTCCGGTTCCACCGGCAGTGTTGTTGTCGTATGAAGCCTCCCGAAATGCACCTTCAGAATTGACGGTAAGATGAAATGCGAGTACTCCCTGTGTATCAGTCAGTGCGGCGGTAAACGAACGGAATGCACCGGAAACGAGTGAGTCCGAACTCCGTATAACGGCAAAGGTATCCGCACTACCCGATGTACTCCAGAATCCCGTGGTGGTAAACGGCGGTGCGGTTGCCCCGCCACGATTGAGCACCTCGAAGGAAATACGCAGTGAATCATCCGCCCAATGAATGCCGCCGCCCGTGACCTTGACCGAGAGATCGGGAAGCCCTCCGACGGTAAATGCGTAAATACCGCTCTGCAGTGTCACCCCGCCAACAATAGCCCGGAAATAAAGCAGTAACCGCTGATTCACCGCATCTGCCGCGCCCTCCGGCACGATCGGCTTACCGGTTGACCACCGGGAATCGCCTGCGGATTCCATTTCCTGCCGGGCAAAGGTGAGCGATGGAGCATAGTTATCGGCGATGGTGTAAAAACAGTTCAACTGCGTTGACGAGCCATCGCCGGTTTCCGGAATTTCGCAGGTAACGGTAACCGAATCGCCGAATCGGAGTGACTGCGGTGTTGTGGTGACCTTGAGTACCGCGAGTGTATCCTTGAGAAAGGGCAACCAGCCGCGCAGTGCCGCACTGTCGTTCCATGCATATGCCCGTACAGTAGCCATCGATGACGGCAACCCATCCTTGAGCGGCAGAGAAGCGCTGAAGGCGTCCTTTGCGACCGGTACGATTGTCTGTCCCCAGTTCTGATAGCCGGCGTCAAGTGTCACCTTTGCCGTACCGTTGCGCAGTGGCATCTTTCTCGCCGAAACCGCAAGTTCAGCACCGGAATCCTTTACCGTATGCGTAAACTCCAGTGAATCAGGAACCATTAACCACGGCAAGGCCGGATCTCCCAGGAGATTGAACTGCCGTACCAGATGAAGATACTGATTACCGTAATTGACCAGCATACGCAATTCGCACGACTGAATCAGTTCACCTATGGTTGCCGATTCTCCGCTTAACGCCAGTTCGAGCAGTAACCGGTTCATAATAAGATTACCGCTCCGGGAGGTGTACGCCGATGCACCGTAAAAAGCGGCGGCACCATCGGTCCCGTTTCTGACGAACTCCTCGCCCAGCGAACGGTAGTCGGTGGATTCAAAAAAACCGGTCAGACAGGTGAAACTGAATACCACCGGCAATCGTCCTCCGCCCTGCCACTCGCCGTTGTGCAGTTTAACCAGATCTTTGTACCCGAAGAAGTTGTTGTCGGACCAGATATTGCCGCCACCGTGTCCGTTGAAGTTGACGATATACACCCCCGTATTGCAGTGATCGGCAATACGCTGCGGTGCAACAAACTCGTCCTTGTAAAAAGATGAGAGTGGATCGGCATCCATACGGACAAGTTGCATCCGCCGTCCGATCGTCTGGGTCTCCACCTCGTCGTTGAATCGGGTGAACTCCGGTTCACCGCCGCCCAGAAGCAGCATCCGGTCACGCCAGTAACTCCAGTCGGGCTGTTCAATGTAGCGAACGGTTTTTCCGACAATCGTCCGCATTTCACTGCGGTTCTGTGCGGGAAATCGTCCCACGGCCAGATCGGGAAAGCGGTCATCTCCGGCTACCGTGGCGAAGTACCCGTCATCGGCCCCCGGGCCCCAGCCGGGCATCCGTGAGAGATGTGTCGGTACAACATTTCTTGACCGGTTTTTCTTGTCGCGATCATGGGTGGTATCCCCGCCAAGCAGCAGAAAACGGGGTATTGTTGCACCGGAATGTGAAAAAAGGGCCACAAGATACCTGCGCAGCGCGTCGGGATCACGTATTCCGTAACTGAACCGGTTGTAAATATCTTCAACCGCAACAAACAGTGTGGAGAGCCCTCTTGTACGATGCGTCTCGAGTAAGGGGGCAAGTTCAGTCCGGAAGGAATCCGGACTGATGACCAGATATTCAGCACCGCTGAGGAGTTCGGCGTTACCGGGAATCGTGTCAAGCTCCATAAACACCGGACGTAAATGCAGTTCTTCGGACTGCACGAGGTACGTCACTGCCGAACCGCCGCTGTCCTGAAACACAAGGGTAGCGGTTCCGCGGTTTTTACCGGTACCCTTCTCTGTAATTGTTCCGGAAAAGGTGCGGTTTCCGGTGATATCCCATACCTCCACGGCATCGCCGGTGAAACCCGTTACCGCATACTCGACCGTCATTCCGAGATATCGACCGTCACGTTTGAATATGCACCGGTTTTCTTCAGCCGCATACCCGCGGACATATTCAACGTCAATCCAGTTGAGGGTGGTTCGATCCACTCTCCCGGGAGAGCTGTGCAGCGTCAACCGGTTGAGGCCATGGGTAAGGATCCCGGCAGGAAAAGTATCACTTTCAAAGATGAATTCACGTTGTCCGTCCCATGCCGCCGTATTGGTTTTTCCCGCTGGTTGATCGTTGACGAACAGTTCCAGCACATGGTCGGGCGTAATGCTGTCGACGCTGCTGAGCCCCATGAACCCGCAGCGGATCCGCGCATGTTCCCGTACAGAGGGTGCCGGAATCCGAAACGTTACGGTCGTCAGTTCCGTCAGCCCCGCAAGGCCCCAGTACCAGTCATCAATGGCTGTTCCGGCATCACCGACTCCATCGGTCAACTCATCGGCGGGCTGACCGTCGATATTGCCGAGCCAGAGTATCATGTTGTCGTGCTCCAGATGGAGTGTATCGGAGTACTCGACCGCTTCGACAACACGCCGGTTGGTATAGACCGTAGGATCAGTCCGGCGGGCTCCGGAAACCACCGCGACCCGGGCACCGGGAAGCCCGCCCCAGGTCAGCCAGTACACATTCGTTTCCGAAAATGATTCCAGGCGCCCATCGGCTTTACGGAGTTTTATTCCGTAAAAAAGAAGTTTATCGTCATTGCCGAGTGTGGAATGATGTGCTTCCGGCAGGTGAAGCGGCACCTCCCGGTCCCGGCAGAAGAGCCGGTAGGTTCGCCCCGGGATGCGGTCAACCGGGACCCCGTAATCACGGAGCACACGTCCGGAAAGTTGATAAATACCATCCTCGGCAACCTCCATTCGCAGGCCGGATGTATAGGGAAGACCCGGTGGTGCTGCTGCAGCCTGTTTCGCCAAAACCCGCGGCAGAGGAACCCGCAGGACACCCTGCACAAGATCCGCCCGCTCCAGATCCGCCGACCGGTACCCGGGGCTTGCCGGCCTGATCTCGATCGACACCGCCTGATCAGTTCCCGTTGCCGGTAACGATCGCGCCGAAAAAGCATACCACTGCAGGTAGTCGCGACCTGACCAGCCGGCATCGAGTCGGGTGCACGCGATACCACGGCCCACGCCGTCGTAAGCGGCAACACTGAACAACTGTTCCGGACGAATGGTAAAAGCGAACAGACACCGTGTATCGGTTCCCGCGAGTAAAGCGGGAACAATCGCGGTGATATCGGCGCCATCGGAACCGATCCGGGTAAGCGTATAGCGCGGGCCGGCAACCGTCAGCCCCGCGAGCAGGAGCAGCAGTGTCGGAATCGCAGGCAACCGCTTCCGATCAGGGAACATCTAACGCCTCCAGCAGCAGCGACCACGCCTCGTTGGCTCTGAGATACAATGCGATATACCACTGCCCGCCGGAACGGGTATTCATCGAATCGGGAATACATGCGGAGAAACGTGCCGGTTCATCGGTAAAGGGAAACTCGTCCCGGCGCGGACTTGTCCATTTCTGCCCTTCCCCTGCCGGAAAAACAACCGCCCACGACGTGCAACCTCCCCGAATCCATGATTCCCAGTTGCAACACCGACTCGATGGATCACAGGAGGTGAATACCGGCTGCGGAGCAAGCAGAAACGTGCAGGCTTCGGACGTATCACTGCTGCGCCCCAGGGTATCAACGGCAAGTATCCGGTACTGTACGGAATCCACACCACTCTGAGGAAACGTCCGGTTTTCCAGAATGTCATAGAAATTCAACGTATCACCGGGAATCTGCCGTGAACGGGAAAAAACATCGAATACCGAATCTGAGGAAAACCGTCGCAGGAGGGTGTAGGTATGCACCGGCTGCCTGCCTTCACCGTATGTCCAGGAAAGATGAATCGCTTCACGATATCCTTCAACCGGATCGGTAACGGGAACCATACCATTGCATCGGAGCAGAGGACTTCCGGAGAGCTGGTACGGTTGCGGATCAACGGGAAAACAGGATAACCATTGGAGTATGATCAGTGCGGCAACGTACAATCCATAGTTCACGAACATCCGTTTTCCCTGATATACTGGTCCAGAATAAGACAGGCGGCTAACCGGTCAACCGAACCTTTGTCGCGGCGTTGCTTTTTCTTCCGATACCGCAACAATTCCTCCGCCTGAAGCGACGAACGGCTCTCATCAATAAAGAATACTGGTAATCCCGTCAACTTCTGCAGTTTCCGCGCAAATGTCCGGACCTCCATAGACATTACCGTATCCGCATCATTACTGTCAAGAGGAAGCCCGAAAAGCAGGCCATCGGGTTGTTCCCGTTGTATTACTCCCGCCAGGGCGGCGGCAGCTGCCGGGTGTTTTTTCCGATCGATGGTAGGCAGGCCGTGAACAGGGGTGTCCGAATCTCCCCCTACCGCCACACCGATACGACGACGCCCGTAATCAATGCTGATTAGCTTCATCGATCGCCTTCGCCCATTCCATCAGGACTTCGAGGGTCGACAAATTGACGTTACTCTCCCGGGGCTTTTTATCGAGGACAAACCGGAATTTGCCGGTTTTGAGATCCAGTACCTTGAAAATAGCATCGCGACCGGTGATTTTATCGGCGGTGGCGGCAAAAATAATCCTGCCGTTTTTAAAGCAGATAATTGCAAGGGGTTTATCCATTTCAATGAGCAGACACCCCGTTTTCGACCCGATTTCAATAAACTGGAGCACTTCGAGAAGGTTGCCTTCGGCGATATCTCCGGCGAGAGCCGACGACTGAACACTTTTCTGTATTCGGCTGCCGCCGATACCCCTGATGAACGGCGTTACCAGTTTGAACAGATCCCGATCGGAAAATTTCGGACCCAGAAACTCCATTTTCGGCAGTACCGGCCCGGCTTTCATTACAGAAGGATCAGGCACATTATAAAACAGATAGAGCATCGAATCATTTTCATCCATCCGGGCACAACTCCGCTCAACCGCAGCGATAACGTTCTTTTCGAAACGGTAATCGATCAGTACCACCTCGGGGCGTGATTGCTGAACGGCATCCTTGAGCTGCTGAATGTCGCGGATATGGTTGATGGTGAAACCGACTTCACTGAAGCAGCGCTCCAGTGTGGTGGTTCCATTGGTCAAGGTATATTCAATGGATTTTACCGTCCGGGCGAGAATGATCGCATGTTTGGCTGCGGCGGTTTCCATTGTATCCGCTTTGGGTTTGCGGGTCTGGCGGATGATCACGATGACCAGTACGAGGATAATGACCACCAGCACGGCACCGATGATGCCGACTTTGACATAATCGATGGACGTGGTGGTTTCGGGATCAACTATGCGACCGTGTTTTTTTTCGATCCAACCGACGGTATCGGCGAATGCAACCCGGCACCACGAATCGCCTTCTCCCACGATCGGGAGTAATTGCCCCCGTCGTGTCATCCCGAGAATCGGCGCATCGGGACTGAGGTACTCCAGTACCCGTGCCGGATATTTAATCTGAAAATACCGCAATGCCTGCTGCTCGGCTTCCGGATAAAGGGTCGGCGGCAATTCCGGAAGATTCTGCTGAGTAAACCAGGAGCGCAGTCGCGACTCTTTCTTTTCGGTGGATTTCGGGGGGTTGTCGGCTGATGATCGCGACGCCGGTTTCCGTTGGGTCTGACGGGTGGCGACAGAACCGGAAGAGGTCGGGGTGGAACGTTGCTGAACCGTCCCCGTTGATGCGGGAGCTGCTGCCGTGACCGGTGTGGTTCTCGTTGTACCGGCAGCGGTGGAGGTCGTACCGGTCGTTGTTGATTCCCGCGCGGCGGTACCGATATCCGCCGCACCGGATGCCGGAGCGGCGGGAGCATTGGGATCGATAAGCCTTACCTGAGAGAACTCGATCCATCCGTTGACATTTTTAAACCTGATATGATACCAGGAATCACGGACACCGAGAATCTGATACCGTTCACCTTTCTGCGTCAACCCGATAAAATTCGCATTGGTGCTCGGGGCAACGTATACTTTCGCGTAATAACTGGATATTTCAATCTCTCTGGGTGCGGCATGCACCGGAAAAAACAGAGAGGGAAACAGTACACAACAGAAAGCAATCGCTGTAACTACCGAGATTGTCAGACGGTTACAGCGAATCATCCACCGGGGCCAGTGAAGGTGTCCTGTTTTTCGCGATAAAGAAAAAAGCTCCACCGATTGTCGCAACGGCAACAACCAGCAGCAGGATAATGGAACCTACCGGAGTACCGCCTTTCTGATCGACCAGTTTTCCAGCCCGGCGTTCGATCCACCCTTCCTGACCATCAACTTTTACCTTATGCCATGAAGTACCATCATAAATGACTTCGAGGTATTCACCCTTTTTCACCTGTCTGATGATCGGTGATTTGGGATCTAGTTCCTTGTAGACTTTTGCCAGCGGTTCCTCAACCAAGAGGTAACTGGCGGCCTGAACCTGTGATGTTACGCAAAGCACCGCAAAAAGTGCCATCAAACAACTTAATGTGATAAACCTCATTGAATATACCTCCTTCTGATGGTTTTGAATCATTTCTGTTCCGGGATCACACAACTGCCGGGTGTTGTTTCAACACAGCATTAATATAATGATTAAACCGGTTCAATGAACTGTTTTCCGAAAACCGCAACCGGACTTTCGGATACCAGAGACGTTCATCGGGAATATTGTCCAGTTGTGAGAGTCGGACAGCATCCTTTTCAGTCGTGATCAATCCCTGAGAATATAATTTCCGCAGTGCGGCAATATCATAATCTCGATAACGATAATGATCGGGGAAAATCATTCTTTTACCGGGCTCAACCCCCTGCCGTTCAAGAAGATCAAAAAAACGTTCCGGACGGGCGATACCACATAGTGCCACAGGTGAGGATAGTGGCAGATTAGTCGATTCCCTGCCGCTCAGGGCATTGACCCAGCAGACCATTTCATGATAAAGTACAAACAACGGTGTTTCCGGGTACAAACATGAAAGCCGCTCTGTAACGGAAGCGATACGGTCATCGTGCCGACCCGATCCGATCAGAAAAAACACATCAGCTCTGGCAAGTGCCCCGACCGGTTCACGACGATACCCCTGCGGCAGCAACCGGTCATCGAATACTCCCGTATGCAGACAGACGATATCACAATCTCGGTGCAAACGACGATGTTGAAATCCGTCATCGAGCAGCAGAACCGCCCGCTCTCCCATCCTCGAATCAAGCACTCCGGCATTTTCAGACCGGTCGGCACCGATCCCCAGCCATACCCCGGGGCTGGCGGCCCTGATCATAGCAGGCTCGTCGCCGGTCCGCTCCCAGTCAGCCGGTTCGCCGGGCGGAACGATGAGCGGTACCCTGCTTGTACGACGGTATCCGCGTGACAGCAGCCCGACGGTATACCCCAGTTCCTGAAGCAGCGGCACCAGCAGCATTGCCGCAGGTGTTTTTCCGGTTCCTCCCGCACGTATGCCGCCGATGCTGATAACCGGTGGCCGCACCCGGACACAACGGCCGGGTTGGCGATCATACCCGCGGTTGCGCACCCGTACCCCCATACCGTAAAGTGCAGCGGCTGCTCCCGCAACCGGTGTTGCCGCGAACCATCCGGGAAGCGGTGTATCAAACCGTGGTTTAATGCTGTTCATGAGACATCCCTCTCTACCCGATGCAGCACCTGATCACCCGGGGATGTCCGGCGAGATCCCGCTTGCACCGGAATGCTTTCCACGGTCTCACTGAAAACAGATTCCGGACCGCCCTTTCCTGATCAAACCCGATCTCACAGTAGAGCCTGCCGCCCGGTTTGAGAAACGCAGGTGCACCGGCCGCGAGCTGCCGATAAAAACCAAGTCCGTCTCGCCCACCGTCAAGTGCGCTGTGCGGTTCAAAATCACGCACCGAAGTGTCAAGTGTCTGTACCGTTGCCGTCGGAATGTACGGCGGATTACTGACGATCAGATCAAAACGGTTACCGGGTGCAACCGCACTGAGCATATCGCAGCACAGCAGTGCCACCCGATCCGGCCGAAGGTTGCGCCGTGCGACGTTGAGCGCCGCCGGGGAACGATCGATACCGATACCGCGCCATCCGGGGCGTTCGTCGGTAAGGATACCGGCAATACATCCCGATCCGGTTCCGATATCGGCGAACAGCAACTCTTCGGCCCGTTCCCCGGCAAGCACCTCTTCCACCAGCACCTCCGTATCGGGACGTGGCAGCAGCACCGATGGTGAAACAATAAATTCCCGGTTGAAAAAAAAGGCGGCCCCGAGAATATAGTCGAGCGGTTCATGGTTGACACACCGGTTGACAATACGATCGATCTCGCGGACCTGCCCGGCGTCGGGCATTGCCCGCCGCAGATAGAGTTCACTCCGTGAGCAATGGAGCACCTGCTCCAGGAGCCGTTCCGCGACCGGCAGCGCCATGTTGCCGAGAGCCGGGCGTAACCTTTCGACGGTGCTGCGGATGAGATCCGACGATTCCTTCATACCGGCGAACCCCGCATCAGTGCGACAGCATCCGTTCGGTCATCTCGGTGAATACCCGCTGCTGCAGAGCGTAATCCTTTTCAGTGGCATCCGGATGGGTGGCGAGCTGCGTGAACACATGGTATCTGGAATCGAGCATTTCAATGTCGACATTTGACCCGTCGGCAGTGGTGAGCCCCTTGTAAATAAGCAGGGCACTCACCGGATCGGCACTGTCGTCGATTTTGACTTTGTAACATTTCAACCTGGCATCTTCGGGCAGCGAAAACCCTTTCTCCAGCCTTCCGCGCATCTGTTCGATCAGATCGTTAAGTTCAGCGAGTGTGGAAGCGGGGCGATTGGTATACCAGTGCCGTTTTTCAAGATCACTGTCGAGTTCCCGGGGTGAATTGCCGAGTACCGGACCCGCGACCGACACGACATGCAGCAGTTTGTCCGCAGGGACGATGATAGGATCAATCAGGAAAAAATCACTCGGCGTTACCGTTTTATCATCAAACGCCATGCGGCTGATATATTCAAGTACCAGCGTCCCGCCCGTTGATGAACCGGCAAGGCCGATCCGGGTGAAGCCGAGATTGACAAGGGCATCATATTCCCGCATAACGGGCGCCTGCCACTCCTCCCAAGTGCTGCCGTCAAAATCCTCAATTGTTGTTCCATGGCCGCCGAGCAGCACCAGCGAGGTGTACACCCTGTTGTCCTTTCGGGCGAATTCGCGAAATGCAAGCCATTCATAGGTACTTGCGGTGTATCCATGCGCACAGATGATCACCGGTCGGTCGCGATCGAAGGTGTCAATATCGGGATGCGACGAGAGACGGAACGTCGGATCGGTAAGCGAAGTATCCATCAGCACCGGTCCATCAAGCATGGTATCGTCGTATTCAATGGGAACAATGCCGCATCCGCTCAGGAAGCACCATCCGAGTACACCGGTACTCCAGAGAAGTTTTGTCATGGGAGCACTCCTTTCGCGACATCGTACGAAAGTCCGATACTGAAAAAGAGGGGAAACACCGTTGATGAGGTTATCAGGGCAATGCCGCCATCAATTGACGGTCGCACTTTTCCACCGAACAGTGACGAAGTAATACCGGCACGGATGTTGAACATACCTGCGGTATTCGGCAGCAGATCAAACAGAACATCGTCCTCCCGATCAAACCGTGTGAAACCGACATCAATCCCCGCATACGGATCAATATATTTCTCCGGTCTGAAAAACCATCCTGCGGTAAAAAGCACCGTTTCCTGCTTCAGTACATTTCGACCTGCAAGCGCCGACAATCTGCTGCTGGTAACCGAGACGCTAAGACGCGGATGTGCATTCAGAATGCGCTCATGTGCGACAGAGGCCGACAGCCCTATCTGATTATAAAAGTTATGTTCAAACTGTATTCCCACCGGAACCGACCATTGTGTCGCCCCTGACGTAACCGCCAGAGCGAGCAGCAGAAGTAGTGTCGGATATGCGGCAAACCATTTTCGCGGTATTTTCATTGGCTCGAAGGCTCCTTCCCTACTGCTGGGTATTCGCACCGATACAGGGCTTTCCGGACAAACGACAGACAAAGGAACACCCCGATTCCGGAGACCGTTTCTTCCCCCCGGAATAAGATAGTTTCAAGACCAACCCGACACAAGCAGTGCCGTGTAATTCATCCGATTCGTAGAGAATACCTGATGGAGTACCCTTGCTCCCCCCCGGAAACCGCACCTATATTTATCGTCTGATATCCTCCTCCACCCCGTCCGTCCGGAGCAGCCATGCATACCCGACACCTCTTTGCAGCGATTCTCGCAACGCCACTTCTGCTGTTTATCACCTGCCGCCCTTTTCTGAAATTGAGAACCGAAGCTGAGCGCATCCGGAAAGAAGCGCAGCAACTCTACGACGATGCCAACAAGATGCTGCCGTCGTCTATAAAGGAAGCTGCTGAAACCGGCCTTATGGCGGTCGATGAGGCGCTTAACATTTCCCTCCCCCCCCAGGCGGTCAGATTCATTGCCGTCACCACCGCGACGAAGCTCTCCCACGAAGCGGTGCGTACCATCATGCTCAAACAGGCGCGAAAATTCGACCGTGTTTTCGGCACCAAAAGGACAGGGGAGATAAGTACCATGCTGCTCAACACGTACTGTTATCCGCTCCTCGATGACATCATCACCACGGCGGTTGACCGGGGGCTCGCCCGGCTTGACGTTTCGTTAACCGGCGAAACCACCGCTCCACCGATTGATACTGTTATAGCACAACGGCTGGCCTCATTTAATCTCGATAACGCCGTTGCCGTAATAAAAGGATTCGGCACCGAACGAAAAACCCCCGAGTACCTGCAGGCGGTCGATCGCCTGCCGGTGAACAGCGCCACCTATGCGGCCACCCGCAACTGGATGGATCGGGGACTCGTTTACCAGTACCGCATCAGGGAGGAGCGGCTTGAACTCAAACGCAGTGACGGCAACTGGGAACCTCTGCCGCTGCCCCACAACAAAGTACCCCGGATAGTAGCCGCCGACAACAACCGCTGTTTCGTTCTTACGACCGATAATGAACTCTGGTGGTACTGTGCCCTGCATGATCAGGCGCAATGGTCAATCGACATCATGCAGACCGCGGTGGAACTGCTGGCGCTCAAGCCGGTCGTTGGCGAGGAACTCTGCAGTCGCATTCTGCCCCACCTCACGCGGATTACCGATTCGGTGACCGCCAGGGCAGCGGCGGGCAAAAATCTCGGCGACTGGATTACCCGGAAAGGATACACCTCCGCCGAATACTGGGATTCCACCTGTCGGGCGTGGACGACTATCGCGCTGGGCCTCGATAAACTGCTGCTTAAAACCGGTGACGGCACCTCATTTACCGCAGAGAATTATGCCGCATGGTCCGAACAGGCACATCGTGCGGGTGCATGGTCAAACCTCCTCTCGTGGACCGGAGGCCCGGATCTCATGCTCTACCGCGGCAGCAACGTCCCGGTCGACAGTATCACCGATATCGCCATCGGTCACTGGCCAAGCACGGTGGTAACCATGTACGTGCTCGCCATGGGCAAGGTATGGTTTATTGATGAGGAGATTATTCACCCCGAATGGAAGCCGATCGAACACTGGAACAACAAGTGGTCGGTTGTCGCCAAAGAATACCATCCGATCGACGGCAGCCCCTACCCGCTCGATTCCACCTGTCGTATCGATGCATCCAACTCGGTTATCGCCGTTGCGAGACCGTCGGACTCCGGCACGGTTGTCAGCTGGGTCCGCTGGGATTATCATCAGAAGGATGATTTTATCTACTGGCCGCTCGACTGGTGCGAACACCGGTGGCACACGGCTAAGAGCCCCGCTCCCTCCTCCACCGATTTCCACATTGCAACCCTGGGCGCCACCGACCCGAGAGAATCAAACACGGTATGGTCGATTCCCGCACCGGCCTTTACCTTCCACAACTATTTACCGAATCCGGATTACAAAGGTATCTTCGGCGACATTCCGCGTGAACAGGTCAGTGCCTACCCGGTGGAACTCTGCGTTGACGGTACCAACGATACCACGTACTGTTTTACGGTTAAGGAGGCGAAGCAGGTGGTGAAAGGGAAGGGACGCTGGGTGGTGGAGTGAAGGGAGAGAGGTTTTCGGGCTGTGTGTCAGTCACAGGTGACCGGATTAAATGAATTCATGGCTTATTTACTTCCGCTGACCTCACCCCCTGCCCGCCTCTCCGCCCGGAGAGGGGGAAATGAAAAGAGAAAATGTTTCAGACGAAATGAAAAACAACATTTCTGCAGTACAACTGCTGAACGCAGGAAAATATAATCTCAAACCCCTCTCCGGGCGGAGAGGCGGTGCACTGAGGTGGTACATTGAGCCTGTCGAAATGCTCTCGAAGTGGGTGGCCCAACGGGCCGGGGTGAGGTCACAAGGAAAGAAGTTCTACTCCTCCGCACGCTCCCATGTGAACATGAGATCGCGATCGGGCATGAACCGTTTTTTGTAAAATGAGTAGATGAGATCCGTTCCGGCCATATAAACGGTATCGCACTCATACGAAAGATAGTTGAGGGTAGTGTTTGCCGGTACGCGAATCGTATACGTGCTGTCCCCTCCCGGCAGCGATTGCCCAGTGAATCGTGTAGGTTCCTGCCCCCTGCAGTAAAATGAAGTGGTGTGATGTGACGATCGCATAACGATCCTCCGGTGAAATGATGGGTGATGGTGCGGTGTCGGCAATTGCTTTTTTCGGGTTCTACCTGATAATATAGACAGGAATCCGGGGAGATGAACAAACATCACGCTGTCGGCAGCAATACGTGTTTTCCGATTTACTGAAAAAAGCGGTTGCGGGAAAAGGATCGCCGTTCTGATCCAGAATGGAAAGATGGTGCACCGTTGTGTAGTTACCGGCCGAACCGATACTCGACCGCACTGTCTCGAAATACTCCGGTCCCCTGAAACCGAGGAGGGAATATCCCTCCCGGAGATTATGTATCGCACAGCTCCATCCAGTCTCGGGGAACTGCGCTCCGGGAACTTCCGGGTCCGGGATGTAAATAGTATCGTTCTTCATGATATACCCTGGCGTATCCCCGGGAGCCGGAATGATGGAAGACATCGTCAGAACGCCGAACCCGGAATCATTGAAACAGATCCGGGTATCGTACATTTTCTTCCGTGAAGCAATATAGAGTTTCACAAAACCGTTTAAACACGAATCGGTCGTTGCGGTCCAAAATCGATTGCTGACCTCTATTGACCAATGGGTCGGATCGGTCCACTGCACTTCGGAAATGACCGGTACCGAGTAGGGACTGATAGGGTTGGCCGGCAGGCTGAACGCGGCAGCAAGAAACAACAGGGAAACCGGTACATACCTTTCGGACATGGAACCTCCCTTGTTGAATGGCGGGTTAATGAAGGAACCGTACAGCAACGATGATCACGGTACTACTATTCGGCAGTGTGGGAAACAGTGAATTGTAACAGTACTCCCGAAAAACAGTTGTTGCGTATTCCAGGCAATTACTCTTTGATGGTTCCTTGTGTAATATAGATAGAATTCCGAAAAAGTGAGAAAATATCACTCGAGCTGATGCAAAAAACATCTTTCACGGATATCAGAAAATAAACGTCCCAAGCGACAGACTGATAAGAAAATTATGTGCATAGGGAAAATATTCCTTATGCCTGAGCGTCATATACGTTCCCAGCATTTCATATCCGAATGAAACATCAATCGAGCAGAAGTCAAACAGATTCAGTTCACTTCCAATGTACCCGCGAAGCACCGGAGCACTGACCTGATACTCATTCTGGCCAACCGGACGGGAGTCGTACCGGTTCCTGACGGGATCATAATACGGTGCACGGATCTCTTCCCTTTCCCTGCCCCACGCATACCCTATCCCCGCCGCCCAGTACGGTACCAGCAGTTTCAGATTATAGAGATCATAACGGAAACCCGCTTCCACCCTTTTGAGCTTCATCCTTCCAAAGTGTGTCACCTCATACCCGCTATGTCGCCCCCACAGCTCATGATACAACCCCAGCCGGAACTTGTCCGGCAGAAATCGTTTTCCGGCAAGCGGTCGCCAGGTAAGGGTGAAATCCGGAATACCGACAAAGTTATCTTCCACTCTATGGATTACGTCTGTTGTAAACGGACTTCTCGAGAACATCTGCACTTCATAACCGAATCGGCAGCGGTAGTCATGATAATCGGGGTTTTCCCTTTTTTTTCTCATATGCCGGTAACCGGAAACTACACCTACGGGAATACCGGTGGTAAACCCGGCTCCCATGCCGACAGCTCCGACGATGAACGCAGCGGGTATGAATATCGGCTCGTGACTCAGACCATCCATTATACCGCCGATGCCGGCCCCGGTCATGGTACCGATGGTGGTCCATCGCATGATATTCATAACGATCTGACTGAACCAGGGATTGCTTGCAGCAGGGAACTGCTCGTAGAGAGGATTTTTTTCAGGGAGTATCACGGAGGAATCCGGCTGCACAGGTTCTGCGCCTGCAACCAACATTGCAACGGTCAGTATCAAGAACATACTGCGTTTCACCGGAATGGATCGCATGGCAGTATCCTTATTTTTTTTGTTGTGTTGCGTGGTGTGCCCTGCATTTCACCCCGGGTTTCTATCCTTTTTAATCATCTCGCCCGCTCCCCCAACCGACGCCCCTGCAATTATTGATTCTACGCTCATTTGAGCCTGTCAAATCATGGCGATGTATTTCCACATGCTCAGTGTGGGCGAAATTGTTCATTTTTATTTGCCGGAGTAGTGATATACACCCCGTTCCGCAGCACCTGCTTACCAGGCAACTGTCCGATCTTCCTTCCCGTAAGCGAGAACAGACCCTCAGCTCCCGCCGCATTTTTAGCAGCGTTACCGCCGAGCAGCAGATGTATGCGGGGGGAACCCGGCGCGGGCGGCAGGCTCGTCCTGTTCACCGTAACACTCGTATTGCCGTACAGGTTTTCCGGCAGTTCATCGAGGGTGATCACGCTTTCACTGTTGTATATAGTATTGAGAAGCACGGGATCATTTTTGTCTGGACTCATAAGAAATTCGCCGTACCACGGGCAGAAATAGAGCCACCAGGCCTGTTCATTGGTAATGTTCTTTATATCGGGGATAATGTCGTTTTCAGTCATTGCAACCATTTTTGTATCGTTGGAATAGTTGACGAGCGTAAGAAACACCGATGTCGCGGCGCTGGTCTTCCAGGTGGAAGGTGATCCTTCGTACTTGTCGTAGGCGATGATATCCACGCAGTCGTCGCCCGGATACCACTCCAGTGAATTCGCATAGACATACAGGTTCACTTCCCAGATCAGGTTATGAAGCCCGTACGTTTCGGTAAGAGTGGTATAGAGCAGTTTCCACAGTTGTTTATAAACCTCCGCACCTCCCGAACCCCACCAGAACCAGGCACCGGAACCGTCGGTATTGTTGTTCCCTTCAGCCTCGTGGAACGGACGCAGCAGTACCGGTACTTTTTCCTCCTGAAGAATGAGAAGCTGCTTCGCAAGGGAGTCGATTGTCATCATGAGGAAGGCGTGTTCCTTTGTCGTTGCATCAAGACAGTTGGCCGTTTTAAAGCTTGCCGTCGGTTTATAGGTACAGAGCTGCCAGTTCAGGGTATCGCCCACCGTGTAACTGTCGAATGCGGTCGGCACATGGCTATGCCATGCCACGGTTGCAATACCGTTGCGCTCCTTCACCCATTCGACAATCCGCTCCGTGGTACCATCCTCCCACCCGTACAGAGGATTGTAGTTCATCATGTCAAAACCCCTGACAGCGGGGTATTTCCCGGTCTTCTCGAAAATGTAGTCGAATTCCAGTTCCATGTCGCCATCATTGCCGCCGCCGTATATTTCCTGCTGGCCGGAAATGACTTTTTTCCCGTAGACACTCGTGAGATACTGCATGAGTGATTTTGTTTCGGCGGTTGCATTCGCGTCGCAGGGTACCGGCGGGATGTCAAGATCAGGCAAAACGGCATGGTCGAATTTCACTTCATCATACAAAATATACCCCCAGCTTCCGGAAGTTCCGATCTCGATTTTCGCGGTTCCGGCTTCGAGGTAGGTAAAACCGAAACTGTAATCGATCCATCCGTTGTTATTCGGGATGTAGAAGTTCCCCTGTGCAACACCGTTGATGCTGACCACCTGCAATCTGGTTTCACCCTCGTCGCCGAGATACATCCAGCACCGCGTTGAAAGTTCGTACATACCGCTTTCGGTGATGGTGACTTCGAGTGTTATTATTCCCCCGTTGGTCACCCAGACGAAACCGTCGCCGGAATATCCGGGATACTCCGTTCCGTAGACGTTGGTGGTATCAATGGCTCCGTTGCTGAGAGCGCATGCTTCCGCTTCGACTTCTACCGGGAGCGAATACGCGGCGTGTGTTGGAACCGGTACGATTGAAATGATTGAACAGGCGGTGGCAACAGCGGTTATTACCTGGAGAATGCTGCTGAAATGCTTATTTGTACTGCGTTTGCTCATTGTTCGGGCCTTTATGCTCATTGATTTATTATATAACGTATTTACTGTCGCATAATCATCAGCACTGGTTCGATTTATTATTCCGGCAAATAAATATTACCCATAACTGCCGGTCATACTTCCCTTCGATAAACTCAGGGTAAACTCAAACTCAGCATGAACGGTATTTTTCCCGCTCATTCTGAGCATCGTCGAAGAATCTCTGAAACACGAGTGAGGTATATTTAATCGCCGGAGTAATAGTATGAAGGCCACCCTGAAGGGAATGTTTTAGGGAGCAGGTTAAGCACCATTCCAATTCTCATTCAAGGAGGCCTTCTTGAATTTATGTGTCAACAGCCGGGCGGGCATGGGAGACCATCCGGGATGTTTACGCAAAAGAAGTAGACGGTGATGTCTGCATGTCTGCGATGATCTGCGCAGTGCAGACCTTCGGGGACCTGATAAACTATCATCCGCATATCCACACTGTCGCCCCCGAAGGTGTTTTTACTGATTCGAGGTATTTCGTACACATTCCTTATGTTTGCCGACTACGGGCGGTTGAAATTTGGCAGGAAAAAGTGTTTGGCTTTCTGGTTGAAGAAGGCCGAATAGACAGGGAAACCGTGGCTATGATCAGGAGCTGGAGACACACGGGGTTCAGCGTCGATCACATTGTTCGCATCGAAGCCGACGACCAGAACGGGATGCAGCGTCTCATCGAGTATGTCTCCAGGTGTCCATTTTCACTTGCACGAATGGTAAGTCTGACTGATAATGGCAAGATCCTTTACCGGGCCTCGAAACCGGGGTGTATACCCTTTCCGAAGCAGGGTGCTCCGGAACTCGATATTGGTATACCACGGCACCGCGTAAAAACTATAATAATTTGAACCTGAAAGGTTCGTACTCCTTACGCAGCAGAACGGAGTGACAACTGCGAAATATTTAATCCCCTCGATTTCCTTGCCGCTGTCACTCAACATATACCAAATAAAGGCGAGCACCGGATAAGATACTACGGCTGGTACTCGAATAAGCGCCGCGGGATGCGTAAGTCACCTCAAGCAGATTCCAGCACTTTCGGCCCGGATGAATACTGGGAGAAACTTGAGTGTGATACCGATTACCCGAAGAAGTGCCGAATGACGTGGACGGCTCTTATCAAAGCGGTAAAAAAGGAAACAGTGCTATGCACTGGAGTCTTCACGCTTCAGGAACAACGTGACAACTGTGTCTATGAAGTCGACCCGCTCAAGTGCCCGAACTGCGGGGGAACGATGAAGGTCATCAGTTTTATCGAGCGGAACCAGCCGGAGGTGATTGAAAAAATCCTTCGGCACTGCGATCTATGGAAAGAGACACCTACGAGGGCGCCGCCGATGGAACTACCGCTCTCTCCTCAACAGCCTGCCGGGCCAATACTCTATTTTGAGTTGTTGTCACGGCTGTTCCCCAATGTAAGGTATTTGTGCTTCGCACTTGCTGATTATATGCTTTGCATTGTCGAAAGTCTGGCAAGCTGAATGTCACCTCTATTCACAGTTTTCGAGTTTAGTACTTCTTGTGGTAGCTATGTCCTGATCTTGCTTTTTTTACACTTTGGTCACCATGTAACTTATTTTCAATTTATTGTCGAGTTATGAATTGGTGAAAAACAGATTGTTGCAGATAAAGCGGTTCAATAGAAACGGTGCTCTGCACCGGATACCTTACGCTTAAAGAATCGAAGATGACAAAAACAGTCTGCCTTTCGAATGATTTCAGGGCAAGTCCGGTTCAAACCCCAAAAAAGCAATATCTATCAGTCCCGCTGAGCGGGATCAGGATGAGCGGAATCGACAATCTGATACC
>JBNLDC010000078.1:0-86724 GCA_050304135.1 Chitinispirillaceae bacterium
ATCAACTTCAAGTACCATAGAACTCTCCTGGTCAACGGTCAGCAGCGCACAGATGTTCTATATCTATCGGGGAACTACCACTACCTCGTTGGTCCTCACAGACAGCACCACACAAAACACATTTTCCGATGTGCCTCCGGAATACACTAAATATTATTACCATCTGACAATGCGTATTTCGGGAGAAGTGACCGCTCCGGGCAATATTGTTTCAGCAACCAGATTACGTGCGACTCCGACAGGTTTCACCATCACCGAGCTGCCTGACGGCTGTCTGATGACCTGGAACAGCTACCCCGGTGCAGACCGTTACCGTTTGTCACGCTCAACCTCATCATCGGGAACCTCGACGTACCAGGAGATCACCGATACGTTTTACATGGATGTCAATACGACCACTACGCGGTATTACTACAAGGTAGCGGCACTGCTCGGATCCATCGCAACCCCCTACACTGCCACTATACGAGGCGGGAAACTCCAGCTACCGTTGACGCCGGGATCCATATCGGCGGTGGGAACCACCGAAGGAATCAGCCTTTCCTGGAACATGTCAACCAGCAGTTCCATCCCGACGGGATTTATTATTACCAGATCTACCGGATCAACCGGCAACCCCGCTATTCTCGACTCCACCACCGAGATGAGCTATTTTGATCCGGTTCCGGATACCGCCAGATATTATTACCAGATAGCGGCATACAACAGTGTTGGAACCGGTACATTCAGTAATTCTTATGGGGCCCGACGTCAGACACCCTCGTATCCGTCATCAATCACCGCAACACAGGGTACCTATGCGAGTAAAATTGTTATATCCTGGCAAAGTGTTCCCGGAGTATCCGGCTACCGGTGTTACCGGTCAACCTCTAAAACCGGTACCTACAGCCTGATTGCCACAACTGCAGACACGGTGGTTGTCGATACTTCGGTAATTTCGAACCTGGTTTGCTATTATAAGATATCTTCCTTTAAAGACTCTATTGCCGGCGCCATGAGTTCTTACAAGTCAGGAGTGCGCCTCGGACCACCGGCATCCATTGCCATAACTTCGCTGCAGACCGGAGTACGATTAAGCTGGCCAGCGCTGTCGGTTCCGGTCACTCGATACTATTTTTACCGTTCAGGCAGTCCCACCGGAACATTCATGAAAATTGACAGCGCCATTGGAACCGCCACCACCTGGCTTGATACCACCGTACCGGAAGGCAACAACTACTATCGGATATCGGCCCGGAATCTGGAAGAGACTCCGCCTGGTCCGGTTTCAGCTGCAGGCCACCTGCAGTTTCCCTCCGTCCCAACGGCCATCTCAGCAACAAAGGGAACAGAAACCAATGTGATTGCCATAACCTGGACCGGTGCCTCCGGTGCAGCAGGTTACCGACTCTACCGCAGTACCTTCTATGGTGCCGACTCGGGCCTGGTACTTCGCGCAACAGTAACAGGCACGTCGCTCTATGATACGGTCACCACCGACTCCATGTACTTCTACCGTGTAAAAGCTTTCAACAACGGCGGGGAAAGTGCCTTATCCAGCAGTTTCGCCGGAGGGTTCCGTCAACCGTCTACAGCACCCGGAGCTCCTTCCAATGTTGCAACTGAGCCGGTAAACAATAATGTACGTATTACCTGGGATCCTCCCTCATCAAAAACCGGGTATACCGGTTTCAAAATCTACCGGTCACTGAACCAGAACGGCAGTGATTCGACGGTTTTCCAGACAAGCGAACCCGTATATGATGATCTTCCTCCCTTGAGTTTCCCGACAGAATACTGGTACCGCATCACGGCGGTGAATCAGGAGGGTGAAAGCGATTTTTCTGAAACGGTGGCAGGAGCTCGGGAGTAAGAGGCAGGATTTTAAACATGAATTACCTCTATATTTTTTTCGGTGGCGGCCTTGGGGCCGTCAGCCGTTTTTTTGTCGCCTCTCTCATTAACCAGAAGGTCGGCACGCTATTCCCCATCGGAACCTTTTCCGTGAATGTCATCGGGTCGTTTGTAATGGGGTTTCTTTTTTACCTTTTCCAGAACATTACCGTTTCCATTGAGACAAGAGCGTTTCTCACCATCGGATTTCTCGGGGGATTCACCACGTTCTCCTCGTATTCAATCGAAACGGTCAACCTGCTCCGGGACGGAGAATACCGGTTATTCCTCTGCAACCTCGTTTTCACTAATGTCACGTGTCTGCTCGTCACTATTTCCGGATTGTACAGTGCACGACTGCTCACCAGACTTATCAGGCAGGTATAACATGAAATCAACCGAAGACTCAATACTGTTGAGAATCCTCATAGGGGAAAAAGACAAGCTGCACGGGAAACCGCTCTATGAGAGTATCGTCATGAAAGCACGGGAGTTGCACCTTGCAGGGGCGACCGTGGTTCGGGGCATACTGGGTTTCGGTGCCGACAGCAGGCTGCACAGTGCGAAACTGCTGGAGCTCTCGCAGGATCTTCCGATGATCATTGAGATAGTGGATTCCCAGGAAAATATCGACAAACTGCTGCCGTTTATCGACGAACATGTGGTGGAGGGGATGGTGACAATGGAGAAGGTGAAAGTACTCAGGTACCGGCACGGGTAACTGTTACTAAAAGAATAGATAGTCCGGAATCGATTACCCATTTCATGCCTTCCCTCCTTTTTTTAGGTGAATGATTGTTCCGGTATAAAAAACACAACGGCCAATGGAGTTATATATAATACGGGTGGCAGGGGGGGGGATCCCCCCCCTGCACACCCGTCGTACCCGTTACCGTCTGTCGGAACGTATATTTCCTTCCATGACCCCCGATCATCGCATATTCCTCAGTTTCGCCAAATCAGATGCCGAAACAGCCGCCCGCATCCGTGCAGATCTCACGGCACAGGGGTTTGAAGTCTGGGAATACGCCACAAGCTGGAAAAAGGAAGACCTCCGGCTTACCATCCCTGAACCCTGCGCGGAGCTTATTCAACGCGCCTCATGGTTCATTCCGATCGTCAGCGCGGCAAGCGTCAATCCGTCAAGCGGCAGATATATGGTAATGGAGATCGAGTATGCTTCGGATCTTGGTCTTATCAAACAGAACAGGGTACTGCCATTGCTCCTCACCGCTTCGAAACCGAAGAAATGGCTTAAACCATTCGATCAGCTCATGCCGCTGGGAGTAATTAAGATCGATCCTGCGGATGATCGCGATTACCTGCAGAAAATCGCCCGGCTCTGCAGGCAGATGAATATTGTCTACCGCCCGATTATTAAATATCGCCCATGGCTTCCCTTCTGGAAGGGATTTGTCGACGAGGTAACCGGCATACGGAAACAGTATCCCGATGCATGGAATCTGATGCCGGTACTTACGGAATTCGATCGCTGCTGCGGACGGAAAGAGTGGCATCGAGCCCGGGAACTTATTTCGTTCTATAACGACTCTGTTTCGTATTTAGCCGGAGGTGATCCCGAAACACCGCAATCACTTTTGGCGCAGGCTTACAGTGATTGTATCACCAATCATCCGGAATCAGCGGAACGCCTGCTCAAACAGGCTGCGGAAGCACTCCCGGATTTCGCCTCGATCCACGGAACGGTTGCGCGCCTGCACCTTCTTCGCAAAGAGCCGTATCAGGCACGGGAGCATCTGGTTGCGGCACTTGCCCGCTGCAGTGCCGAAACGCTGCGGGAGCGGATGTACTACCTCAACCCGATGGTTGAACTGGGAGAACCAATTCCCGAAGATGACCGTTCCCTGGTGCTCACCACCGATGTAAACGACTGGGAAGACGATGAGCGGATGGCTGTTTACGGTGTACGCTCCAACGTTCTTTACCAGACAGCCCGTTACAAAGCGGCGATAGATCTTCTGGATACTGCCCGCAGTGCAGGCCTCCACAGCACCACTACGGTACTCTATGCTCACCGCTCATGGTTGAAGCTTGAACACCACAACGAGGCTGAACAGGTACTCATCAGAGCGATTGGAGAATCCGGTTCCAACACCAACCTCGATAGTGCAGAACTCAATTTCCAGCTTGCGGAATTTTATCTTTCCATTGATCAGGTCGGGAAAATGCTGACCATCTACGAAAAGGTACTTACGGCACCGGAAACCGTTACCAGGAAATTTGCCGTACGGTATGCCCGTATTCTCAGGGAACTCGGCGATGAGAAGCGGACACGCACCGAATGCCTGCAGATGCTCGGTGGCAGGTTTCCCCTGCCCTCCACCTATGAGGATTTTTACTATGACGGATTCGCCAACTACCTGCTCGGCAACAATGAACGTGCCAAATACGATTTTGAGCGGTCGCGCCAGTTTGACACCTGGTATCCGCGAGTCAGGGAACCAGCCTGCCACATACCGATCTGATTTCACGTTTACGATTTCCGTTGTATTTTCTAACTGCCCCGGGTACACTTACAGTACACCCATCAGCACACCTACAAGGACGCCGTTTTTATGAATGTAGCATCTCCTGCGGATATTTTCTCCACACAATTTTTTGCCGATTTTCCCGATCTGTTTGTTATCCTGGATAACAACGGTTTGATCACCTATGCCAACAATGCCTGGCGGAAAATAACCGGTAATGATCCGGCGACCCTTCCCGGCACCTCATTGTATAACCTTCTGCATGAAAACGATCGCGATGATTTTTCGGCACAGCTCGAATCCATCCGTACTGAACACACGGGTCGTCGATTCACCCTGCAGCTTTCGACCGGTGATCAGGATATCATCTGGTGCTCCTGCTACCTTTACTTTCACGGTGACACGTCCCGGCATTACCTCATGCTCGAAAACATCACTGATCAGGTGATTGCGGCGGAACGGATGATTCAACGTGAGGAACGGCTTAAGATTCTGGTTGACAACGTCAACGAATACCTCTACTCGGTACAGTTCCGCGACGGGATGTTCATTGATACCTTTCACAACCGTCAGTGCGAAAAAATCACCGGATACACAGCCATCGAATTCACCCTCAACCGCGATCTCTGGTACACGATGATCCACAAGGACGACCGCAAACTGGTGACCGACAATCTCGAGGCGATCAAATCGACAAAAAAATCGTTCTATATTGAACATCGCATTATCCACAAGTCGGGCGAGGTGCGCTGGATCAGCAACTCCTGTGTTGCAGTTATCAACGATTTCGAGAAGAAATACCAGTACATCGGTTTCATCCTCGATATTACCGACAAGAAACTGCGTGAACGGGAACTGATCAATCATGCGACCTACGACGCACTTACCGGCATCTACAACCGACGTGCCGGCATCAAGGCACTTGAACGGAGCCTGCGTCAGTCAATCAGGGCGAATTCCCCGTGCACCATCTGTTATTTCGACATCAACAATCTCAAAGAGGTCAACGACCGGCTCGGACATTTTCATGGCGACGACATGATCAAGACCGCGGTCATGATTGTGCAGCACGAGCTTCGGACCTCTGATGTTTTTACCCGGCTCGGCGGCGATGAGTTCCTGCTGATTTTTGAAAATACCTCGCTTGAGGATGCACAAAGTATTGTCCACCGTATCATCAGCGCGATCATCGGGTTCAACGCGGATAAAAACCGACCCTACCGGCTCTACGTAAGCTACGGCTTCTCTGAATATGCTCCACAGGAGGGAAGTGAGTTCATTTCCGCAGAGCAGCTGATTGAAGCGGCCGACAAGGAGATGTACTTTTACAAGGAGCGCAGTAAAAAACATTTTACCACCTCGCTTATCAGCTGACCACTCCCCTGCTCTCAACGGTACGATTGCCTCGCCCTGCTGGCGTTCGAATCATTATAAAACAGACACATTCGAAGCTATAGGTGTCGACTGTGTAAATGACATAAAATGTTATAGAGAAGAAATTATCCCCGCGCCGCATATGACTGGATTTGAGATGCGCCTGAAATTTCAGGCGCATCTCAAAATCAATCCGGTTGCAAAGATCGCGAGAAGGGCGGGTTACTGCATCATGAGACTGTTCTGCGCAACCTCCACTCGGTTATCGTTGCAGAAAGTGCAGTTCGAGCCAAAGAAAAACTTGCGGTTGGCGGTATCGTTCATCAGGAAAACCCTGAACCACGCAGCGGCAGAGGAAAGCGAGACACCGTCTGCTCCCTGATACACCCACCAGCCATGGTCAGATTCAAACTCATTGATGAAGAAGGCTGGCTGGTTTTTAACCGAGTTGAAGGTGTTTTTAACACCAGAACATTGAACCGTACCATCTTTCCCACCGCAGTAGAAAAGCATCGGAGTGTGAACGCCGGTGAGCTCTCTGGTGCCGCAGATTGTGGCGAGAGCCTTGTAGCGCGGGTCGGCTGCGGACATGCAGGTCGACATCCCACCAAACGAATGGCCAAGCTGGCCGATTTTTGACGTATCGAGACGATGGTAGTAGGGACTTTCCGGATCCTCATTCTGATCTATTATCCAGTCCATAGCCACGAGCGTGGGGAGAGGTTCAGCGCCTGTAGCGGTGCTGAGTGGAGCCACCACGAAGAAACCGTGTGAAGCAAGATGTTCTATTATCGGAAAATACTGTCCACACCACTGCTGGTTGCGATCGGTCACACAATCCGGGGGATTCTCTTCGGGGTTGTCCTTGTACCCGTTTGCCCAGATGAGGATCGGATGGAGATACCCGCTGGTTGCAAGGTTCTTGGGGTAGTACACATTCAGGCGTTTCTGTTTACCGTAGATTGGATCATCCGCAGTACCCGCCAGCGGACCTACGTCCTTTTCCGACGTCACCTCGAACGGCCCCTTTTTGGTAGGATCGGCCGTGGGCCATTCCTTGCCGGTGACTTCTGCATCAAGGGTAATATTCTGTTCCTGATTTTCCAGAGAGGTAAGTGTGATGGATTTTGTCTTGAAACCGGTTGCCGTGACTCTGAGGGTATCGACAACAGCCGCCATTGCCGTCAGACCACTGCCACTGGAAATTGCCGATGTGGCAATACGTGAAGTAGTAACGTACTGCCCCCCGTTAAGAGCCATAGAGCGGAACGACACTTCCGATTTGCCGATTGCAGCTTTAATCACCAGAACGTTGGCGGTCCGGCAATGTTTTGCAATATCAAATCGGTATATCCCTGCGTCCGCGTTTATGGTCGCTTCCCGAGCAACAAGATTTCCCTGTAAATCAAACAGTTCAACTCTCATGGAAGATTGCGTGCGCAGCGCCAATTGTACCACATTGTTTTTTAATGAAATATCATTTGATTGCGGAACAATGGCAGGCAGTTTTTTCGCAGAGGTGGAATTGATAATGGAATATTTTCCGTCGGCACCAGTGGTATCTTTAATGTTCTGACGTACCAGCGATGCAATAGCACCTGAAATCGGGTTTCCATCGGAATTGGATACCACACCCTGCAGATTAACCGTTTGAGTACTTGCAGAAAAAACAGTAACTGCAATAATACAAAAAGCGTTTCTTAACATAGTTCCCCCCACTGTTTAAGAATTGTAGTCATCACACAACCGAACTGCTGCTACCTGAAGATGATCAGGCCTGCAAATGCCGGATGAAGATCTGCATCAAACCATATTGATAATATATATGAATCAGGTTTAAAATGGTTATAAAGGTACTCAATGCTGCAGCATTGTCATTTTCACGCCTGCATCGCAGCGTATCCAGAACCTCCGCGGGCCGGTTCTATTTCACCGCAGTGTTGTGTAGTATAAAATCCTCTCCCCCCCTGCCGAGACAAATACTATTCATTGATAAAATAGGTGTCTTCAAGAGAAAAAAGCAAGGTTGAAGCGAAGTAGCCGGAATGGGGATATTCGAAACAGAAGGGTGCCGAAACGTTCGACTCACCGGTCAGCAAATCTCCTTTGGAGAATGTGCCCGTCAGTTCGTGGCATTCTGTGTGGATGGAACAAAACATCCAATGGTTCGATTCGATGAATTGAAAAAGAATTACGGGTACGCGTCGGTTCTTGAACGCGAGACGGTAGTAAGAAAAAAGGAGGCGCTGCGGTAAACAGCGCCTCCAGTTGAAAGGAATCAGTTGCCCGGAGTGTTATTTTCCCTGCAGATACCGGATCATCGGCATGGTTATAAGCGGCACGACATCCCCAATCATATGCGGCATCAGATTATCCATGACTTTAGGCAACAGAGAGGGCATCTGCTCTGCCATATAATCAGGCATAGGAATACGCTCTTTGATCCGTTCCACCATTGTCGGCAGCACCTTCGGCATCATCATCGGCAGCAAAACCGGAAACAGCACCGGAAACATCGGCTTCATCATCGGCAATACCAACGGTACTTTTCCGCAGACCTTCATCATTCCACCCATACCAAGCGGCATGGCATCAATCAGTTCTTTCCACATGGTATCCATAAGAGCTGCAAAGCCCTCGGGAGTCATCAGTGCGATCATCCCCTCAAACACCTTCCACTGTGCTCTCACTTCGGGGTGCGGATCGGGCAACTTGATGTCGAGCGCCTCGGCAGCGAAATGAGCAAGGTCAACCACCTCGAGCGGAGAGTTCTTCTTCTCGGCCGTTACCCGCAGCTGAAACTCGCAGCAGGGACAGGCGGCGATAACCCTGGTCGCACCGGTCGCTTCAGCCTCTTTCATCTTCACATCACCGATGTCCGCAGCGACCTCGGGCTCCTTGATAAGGGTGAGCACCGAACCGCAGCAATGGCTCTCTTCGCGGTTGTGCTCCATTTCAACATATTCGGCATTCGGTACTGCTTTTATCAGGTCCCGCGGCGGTTCGTAAATTTTTGAAACGCGGCCCATGTGGCAGGAGTCGTGCCAGGTTACCTTGACTTTATCCTTCCCGTTTTCAGGAAACGAGAATTCTCCGGATGCTATTTTTTCCGTTAAAACTTCACTGTAATGACGCGCCTTTATGCCATAGTCAATACCGAGTTTTTCCGACCATTTCGGATAGACGTGACGCCACATCATATCGCACGCCGGGCAGGAACAGATTACCGTATCGGCACCGGTTTCCTTTACCGCACTGATATTTTTACGCATGATCTCTTCGAAAACATCCCATTTGCCGGCAGCCAGCATGGGAGTTGCACAACAGTTTTCTTTGGTGCCCAAAAATGTAAAATCAACACCTGCGGCATCAAGCAGTCTGGTCGAGGCGATAGCGATATCGGTTTCGACAAAGCAGGCCGTGCACCCGGCAAAATAGACATTCTCCGACTTTTCCCGGGCGTAATGTTTATCCCTGAGGTCTTCCGGAAACCAGGCGTCACGGTTTTTACGGTATCCGGCCCAGATATTCCCCTGTGAACGGGCTGCAGCAGCCATCATTTCGAACGGAGGAAAGGTCATTTTTTTATCTTCATTGATGAGTTTACCGCGAAGCTTCATCCACGACGGCTCGATCGGGAGGGCGGCGGAACAACGGTTGTGACAGATTTCGCAGGTGGTACAGGCGATGAACGTATCAACCACCTTCTGGTCCCACTGTACCTTACCCTGCATAAACATTCTAAGCCAGTACCATTTTCCCCGTGGGCTCTGACTCTCCCACCCCCGCCCGTAAAACTGGTCGCACTGGTCAACACAATAGCCGCACTGTGAGCAGGCGTAGGCATACCAGGCGACATCACCCGGAATTCCTCTGACCGGTTTCCGGATTCTCTCTCCCACTTTTGTCGGAATAATGTTTCCCGCAATCCGCATCATGGGCTCCATGTAGGGCGTGAAGGTCATAAACAGCCCCATGAGTCCGTTATTGAGAACCTTTTTGGGATTGAGCAGATGTAAGGGATCGACTTCCTTTTTATAGTTTTTTATTCTGGTGAACAGCTCGCTGCCGATTACCTGCCGGGCGAAGGCTGCAAAATATAGACCGGTTGAGTACGGCCGGCCGCCATGCTGTACCGCGCATTTCAACAGCGACAGCGACAGCCCGAACATAAAATTGTACGAAAACTTCCGTTCATCGCTGGGAATAAATCCCAGTACCACGGTTTCCGCTTTACCGCCGCGACCGTTCTTTATGATGATGCCCTCTTTCACCACCGGCTGCGATACTTTTCTGCCGATAGTGTCGAGGGTGGCGGCGGTCCTGTCGAGAGGCACAATGAATTCCGCCGGTACCAGCGAGGGACCGAGTCGCTTGACAACCATCAGCTTGAACCGCGATTCCCATTCATGATCCGCCACGTCCTGCGGCAGCGCTTCGGCTTTCATTTTTTCTGCAATCGTGAGTAGCTGCGGGTGCGCCTTTTTAAAGTTCCCGCCTTTGATGGCCAGAGTCAGCAGATACTTTTCGGGCATGGATATCTTGTGTTCAACCGGATGACCGAAGTGTGTCTGGACCGGCGAAAGATTTTTCATGCGCGCCATTTCGGGATTGATAAACATGACTGACCATATGGGAACATCCTCGTTGATAAGCGCCTGACAGAAATCCTGAACAGCCTGACTGGAGTCGACACTGTAGGCAAGAATTTTCATTTCTTCCCTGGGCATAATCCTGATGGTAAGTTCACTGATGAATCCAGTAATGCCTTCACACTGATAGTAAAGATCCAGATCATCTCCCGATACCTCCAGTACGCCCTTCTGCGGTGTCACCACCCGTACCGACACGACGGTATCTCTGAAAAAACCGTTTTCATAACTGCCGAATCCCGCGCCCCCCTGGCTGAACCAGCCCCCGACACTGGACGAAGGATAACTTGACGGGTACTGTGTCACCGTCAACCCCTCTTTGGCGAGTTCTTCGTCGAGCAGCTCCCAGGTAATGCCCGGCTGTACCGTCGCGGTGAGATGGTCTTTATCGATACGGACAACCTTCTGCATCCGGTAAAAATCGACCACCAGCCCGTTCTTAACCGGTACCACCCCTCCGTAGCCACTGGTCGCTTTTCCCCGCGGTACTACATTGATACGGTTCCGGTAGCACCAGTCAATAATCGACTGGAGTTCCGACTCCTCCTGCGGTTGAACGACCGCTTTTGCGACAGGATTTCCCAGCATAACCGATGCCATGGGTGGAATTGACCCGATGTCATGACTGTACAAGAGCCTTTCGACAGGATCAAAATTGACTCTGCTTCCAAATGAGGACAAAAACTCTTTCTGGGCGGTACTTGCTTCACTCATGTATTACTCCAGGGTCGAGGAATGTAAAATGTTTTCCAGACGGGTATCAAGCCGGGTAAGTCCATTCTGAATTTCGGAAACTTCATGAACCTTAAGGGAAGAAGTGATGTTTTCCTCACATTCGACCATAGCTCTGATCACTTTTTCTTTCAGATCAACACCTTTTTCGGTCAGGGAGATTGCAATGGAGCGCCGGTCATCCTGCATATTTTCACTTTTTACAATGTTTTTTTCGAGAAGGCTGGTCAAAATTCTGCTCCCGCGGGAGGTTGAGACATTCAAACGGTTCGAAAGCTGGCTCTGGGAAATTTTGTCATCGGCCGATAATGCCATAAGTGCATAGAATTCAGAACTTAAAAGGTCTAGTTCACGGGTAATACCCTCTTCGAATACAATACACTTGTGCTTGATACTCTGAATCAATTCAAAAATTCGTTTCTGCATGCTTCTGCAATTCTTTTTAGTTGATGATGTTAATATATGCTACTAACAACTGTTGATAGTATAAACAAACTTCCAGGCAAAGTCAACAACTTTTTCCTGCCCGGCACCTTTGAGAGTGGCACCAGAGTCGGTGTACCCAGGGGAAATATGGTACCAGTTGTTCCTATCGGAGTATACGTTGACGGCAAATACGCAATTCCCTTCGAAAAACTTGATGAGGATGCCAATGTCACCGGTACGGAATTCAAACTATACATGGGTCCCTGCCTTCATTTTGGCAAGAAAAGACCTGACCGCCATCGAGTATAACAATCAGCGATAGTCGATTACAAGATTGGACACGGTTCCAACCTTTTTTCATACACGCACATCGCATACCGCAATAGAGGCCAGAGATTCTCATGATTGACCAAGAGGCACGTTTGGTTTTCAGTCTGCACAACAGGATGCCGCGACTCCCTTTACCACTCAGACCTGATATCAGCTGGAAACAGCTCGATTCTGTAAACCGTCAGATATGGTAAATGCTTAAAATAGGTGTCTAATACCGATAAAAACAAGACCCCTCTATAGCGTCCACACTGCATGATATACCAGAAACAGCGGATTTCGGTAATGCTCACCTTGCCGGTCGTTATCTCCCGGTACATTATCTATTTTTCCTTTCCGGTACCGGTCAATCAGCCAATTACCGTTGTTACCGTAGTTGTACCTGCCGATTAAAGGGGGACCCATGTCCTGGAAATACGACGAAAAAAAGCACTGCGGTGTCGATTACAGCTCGGCCGAAGAGGTCGCGGTTTACGACACCCGCCATCAGCAGTTCAGGGACTACAAAAAGGAAGTTGACATATTTATGGAGGAACTGTCGGTTACAGCTACGCACGACATGACCCTTATCGATCTCGGTTGCGGTACGGGAGCCTTCTCCATAAATGCCGCGCACCATTTCAAACGAATATATGCGGTTGATATCTCTCGGATGATGCTCAAGGTTGCTCAGGATAAAGCCGTACAGCAAACTATCAATAATATTACCTTTGTGAACGCCGGTTTTCTTTCCTATCGTCACGAGGCCGACCCTGCTGATCTGCTGCTGTCACGGTTTGCGCTGCACCACCTCCCCGATTTCTGGAAACAGGAGGCACTTTTCAACATGAACCGGATGGTAAAAAATGAAGGTCTTTTCTATCTGTATGATGTTATCTATAATTTCGAGGCTACTGCCAGCGAGGCGTCAATAAACGGCTGGATTCAGTCATATGCTCCGAAAGTACGTCCGGAATTTCTCAAGGAGTTCGAAACCCATATCCGCGAAGAGTACAGTACCTACAGCTGGATTATGGAAGGGCTTCTGGAGCGCGCCGGGTTTTCGGTTGAAAAAAAAGGAAGCGGTGATACCATTAACATGATGTACCGATGCAGAAAAATTGCCGAAAAATAAACCTTCAGGAACATGTCATGCAAACAGTGAGACAACTCAGATGCCTTTCCGCATTACTGCTCCTGACCCATTGCATGCTCTCCGCAGCACCCTATCTTCCATCCGAAGGAAGTACCACCTGGAATCACGGAATACCGGGCGATTTGCCGTTCGACACCATGGCAATAATCGACGCAGTGGAAGTCAATGCCATCCCGAACGACTCATCCGCCGATGCCACCCCCTCGCTCCAGACAGCACTCGATGGTGCTGCAGCGACAGGTGGAGGGGTTGTTTATCTGCGTGAGGGCACCTATCGGGTTGATGGCGAGCTTTCATTCAATGGGGATAGTATTATTCTCCGTGGAGCGGGTCCCGATAAAACGAAACTGTACCTCGGTTTTGCAGGAAATGCGATTTTCGTCGGCATGTACGGCAGGGGTGAATGGCAGCCGGTGGTAGACGCCCGCAAAGGGAGTACCACCATGACCGTTTCCGATGGTTCCCTCTTTACACCGGGTGAATTCGCCGAACTGCAGCAGCTCAATGATACCGCGCTGATGATTACCGACCCGGAGTGGGATGTCGACTGGGCACAGAACATGGTGGGACAGATGTTCGAAGTAGTGGCCGTAGAGGGCAATACGGTTTCCTTCCGCTCACCGCTCCACTACGATATCCGCATGGATCGATCCCCGCAGATCCGCCCGCAGCGTCTGCGGAACCATTGCGGCATCGAGCAGCTGTATCTCGAAAAAACGATTGATAACGGCCATACGATTATCGTGAAAAATGCCGCCTACTGCCGGATCCGCGAGATAGAAAGCTGCAACACCCGTAAAGCGCACATCGAAACCGCCAGTGCTCTTGGGTGTCAATTTTCAGAAAACTACCTGCACCATTCATTCAGTTACGGTGGTGGCGGAAGCGGCTACGGCATCAGTCTGCATACCCATACGTCCGACTGCCTTGTCGAGAACAACATCTTCAACCACCTCCGCCATGCGATGATTATTCAGAACGGTGCGACGGGTAATGTGTTCGCCTATAACTTCAGCACCGATCCGGTGCAGGGAGAGTCCGACAGTCTCCCGCTCAACGAGACGTGGGATCCGCCTGACATCTCGTTTCACGGGCACTACGCGCAGTATAATCTGTGCGAAGGGAACATTGTTACCGAAGTGGGTATTTCGGACTACTGGGGACCGATGGGACCGGGTAACACCTTCTTCCGAAACAGCGTATCCGGTGGTAACGGCATGCACCTGCATGATCACAGCCACCAGCAGAACATCATTGGAAACACGCTTGTCGAATGGAGTGATGACTCCACCTCGGAGGAGACAATCTTTCACGGGAACAGTATTGCCAATGCACCTGTTGTGTGGAATGAGGTATCCGGCCTCGCCCAAACACTGCCGGCATCACTTTTTCTGACTGAGCGCCCCGGCTGGTGGAGTGAAACGATTCCCTGGCCCGGGACCGGAAGTGATCTGACCGGTTCGCCGGTTAACCCTGCGTACCTGCGATTTGAAAGCGGAAGATACTTTGGTACTGCTACACGTAAACACCGTGCGCCACAAGCGAACAACACCTCCCGGCAACCGGTTTCTTTTTTCTGTACTGCTTCCGGCGGGAACTTCCGGCTGAAAAGTAGTCGTGATGGACAGGTGCAGATTTACAACCTTCGTGGAACATGCTGCTACCGTTCTCTGGTGCTCCCTGCAGGCACGCATGCCATTACGCTCCAGGAGGCTCCCGGTATGTATCTGGTATTCTGGAGAGCCCTGGGCCTCGGGGAAGCGCAGGTGGTGCGGAAAGTGCTTGTTCCTTAGGGTGATACCCTGCAATGACAAAAGTGATTTGAACATTGCCCTGAAACGACCAAAAGATCCCCCCACATAGTCAACAAAGAAGGTGTGACCCCATGAACTACATTTGCCCGCTGATGACCGTTACCGACATCGAACGTTCAAAGAGGTTCTATCAGGATATCTTAGGCCAGAACATCAAAGAGGACTACGGACAGAATGTCGTATTTGAAGGAGATTTCTCCATTCACCAGAAAGACCATTACGCTTCATTATTGGGCGAGAAAGAGATAACTGCCGGTAAAAACAATTTTGAACTCTACTTTGAAGACAATAACCTCGAATCCCTTCAACTGAAGTTGAAAAACGCCAACGTCGCATTCGTACACAAACTCAAGACACAGCCCTGGCAACAGCAGGCACTCCGGATCTATGACCCCGACAACAACATGATTGAAATCGGTGAATCAATGATCGATGTGTGCAAACGACTGAACTTCGAAGGAAAAAGCAATGAAGAAATTATGAAATTGACGTCTTTACCGTTGAAACATATCCACCGTGCACTGGAGAAGAAACAGTAGATATTTATTATTCCTTTATCATCCGACACTGTGTCGACCATTTCTCCCAGTGACTTCCAATAACCTTGACAATGATGAAATATTTCAGACAACCACATCAGGAAAGACCATGGCATTCACCATCCAACCATTCAAACCGGGACAGGAAGCCGACATAAGCGTACTCATCAGAAACGTGCACGATGAGTTCGTGGCCCCCGACTACACCGAAGAAGGCAACGCATTCTTCTACGACTGGATTGCCTCGGAGAAGATAGCCGAGCGGCAGAAGGCCCACATAAGCCTGTTTGTTGCCGTGATTGATTCCATCTTGGTGGTAATGATTGAAATACGGGAGAACAATATAATTTCACTGCTTTTTGTCGATAGGAAATACCAGCGGCAGGGAATTGCGAAATCGTTGGTTGCAACAGCCTTGCCAACAATGAAAACCTCGACGCATTCCATGTTCACGCGTCTCCATTCTCTATCCCTGTTTACAGAAGACTTGGTTTCAAAGAATCCGGTGTACTGCAGAAAGAAAATGGAATTGCATATTTACCCATGATTATGAAATGGTAATATTTACAACTATTCTCCAACAGAAGAGGACCTCAATGACCACCCTGAAAAGCATCATACGATTCATCACCCTCACCTCTCTGCTCTCCTGCATCGGTTGCGCATTCGGCACCAGGGAAGTACTTCTGAAAAATTCCGTCATCAGCAGCAGTGATACCACAACTGCACCACGGACACACGGCGTCTGTTTTGACGGGTTTTCGGATGAGAGAATCCAGAATAACATCGGCCACGTGCAGAACGGTTACGGTATGCATACCGCCGAGGTGGTGGCTCAGAACAATGTAGCGCAGTGGATAAATACCGAGCTAACCAACCAGCTGACTGCCGCCGGGTATGTGGTGCGTCGCAATTGCCCGCAGGACAGTGCCGCTCTGGTGGTTGGCGGGAAAATCGTGAAGGTGTATACTACCGCCTACATGACGTATTTAGGTGAGGTCACGATTGACGCCATGATAAAAGACCGCAACCGGAAGCTGCTGGAACGGACCTACTCCGGCCATAAAAAAAGCGGGGCAAACTGGGCGGCAACCAGTGAATCGTTCCGGGACGTACTGCAGCAGTCGTTGGATATGGCGATTTCACATTTCATCAGCGATATCGACAGTCTCGACCGGATAGACTTCTCCCCTACCCCTGCGCACGAAACTGCCGGTTTATCGCCGGAGGCTCCCGTGGCACCGTTACAGCTGTCGGATACCTCCGTTGCCCGATACCTGCAGAACAGCTCCGGGATCGAGTGCCCTGAAAAAAGCGGTACGGTACAGGTTATTTCCGGTGAACGCAGTGCCTCCGGTATAAAGTCGGTTATGGATACCGTACGGTTACAATTGAACCGGCTCTACCGTGAACGATATGAGTTGAATCCTTCACTCTCCGGTGACCTGTGCCTTTTCTTTGAAATCGACGGTTCCGGCAAAGTCGATAACATCATCTTTCTGCAGAACACGCTCAATGATAAACCCATGGAGGAAAAACTAACCGGTTTTCTCGCTTCATACAAATTCAGCAAACGAAAAAACAAGGCCGATGTCACCAGGGCCACCTGCCGGCTCACGTTCACGGAAGAGTCAGCGAAGTCGGCAAAGGGTGCGATGGTCGCTCTCCTTGCAATTCTGGCAATAATACCGGCAGTAATCAGTATCATCAATCTGTCGCGGATGTAGCAGATGTATGCAACCGAAATTGTGCGGGTGACCGACCAATCACATTTCTCCGTCATACTGCTGCCGATAGTGCTTTGCTTCTGCACGAATGCTATTCTTTACAGTGGCAGCACTATCAGGGTATCGTTCCCCGAAACAGAGAGAGGGCCCCTATGAATCTTCATCGAACAGCGGTAATCATCCTTCTACTTATTGCAGGAACCTCACTCTACCAGTGTGATAACGGCCCCGGAGGTATTGAAACCGTCGAGTTCGACAACCCCCTGATCGATCCGGCCGACGATCTCCCCCCTGCTGGAAATCCCGACGGGAGTGATCCCGTACCGGCAGCTGCCGGACCGGAGGATGTTTCGGAACCCGACCACGTGATCGGCACCGGAACACCTGAGAGCTGCACACCGGAGGCATTCATCGCGGCGGTGGCGGCAGGCGGAAAAATAGTCTTCAACGGCGGAACCGAACCGTTCACCATCACCCTCACGCAAACGGCAAAGGTGTTCAACGATGCCGATTCGGAAGTGGTGATCGACGGCGGCGGCGTGGTGACGTTGAGCGGAGGTGGAACCATCCGGATACTGTACATGAATACCTGCGACTCGATCCAGCACTGGACCACGTCGCACTGCAATAATCAGGACCTTCCCCGTCTGACGGTACAGAACCTGACCTTTGTCGGAGGAAACTCCACTACCGCACCCAAAATCGAAGGTGGCGGCGCGATCTACGCACAGGGCGGGAGACTCAAGATAGTCAACTGCCGGTTTTTCAAAAACACCGGTCCGTCAACCGGTCCCGATGTGGGCGGCGGCGCGGTGCGTGCGTTCATGCAGTACAACAACCAACCGGTGTATGTTGTCAACTCAACGTTCGGGGGAGCCGAGGGATTGGGCAATATCGCCTCGAACGGCGGTGCACTGAGCAGTATCGGCGTTTCGTGGACGATCATCAACTGTCTTTTTTCGTACAACGAAGCGATCGGCAACGGCGGCAACCCGGAGAAGGATGGAACTCCCGGGGGTGGAAGCGGCGGTGCGATTTACAACGACGGTAACACCATGACCCTGTCGATAGCCGGTTCACGGTTTGAATACAACAAAGTCAACGCCTACGGCGCGGCGATCTTCTTTGTGACCAATGATCATTCGGGGAATATCGTTATTACCAATACCATAAGCCGCAACAATATCGGCGGTTCATGGCATATTCTCCCCGGCATTTCCATGCACGAGGATACGCGGCGGAGTGTTGTGAATTCGGAAATCGAATGATATTGTAGTAGGGGCGGGTTTCAAACCCGTCCGTACATTCCCCGCCCAGATGATTTGCGCCTGCAAAATCTCCGCCAAATTAAGGCATTCCCGGTGCTGTTTCTCCGGAAAGAAAGGTTGAAAGTTCCGCATCGACAAGAAGCAGGATCTCCCCTGCCTCAGCCACCAGGGGCTGCATTTTATCCCAGCTCAGCCGGTAATTGCCGGCATTCGCCATATACTGACGGAAACCAAGGTAAGGATACAACAGCTCCATGAGCATTCTGCTGATCACCGCGGTTCGTCCCGGCGCAGGCATTGCCATCCATTCGAGGATGTCGGCATTGAACATCCCGGTTTTACCGGGAGTCCGGTCGTATGCTGCAACAATGTACCTGAATATCCGGTCAAATCCTGCATAGAGCAGCTGCAGCACCCCCGCAAGGGCGATCAGGCCGGTTGCATCGGGTGGTGCAATTCCTGTTTTGTCGATCAGCGGATCGTACTCCGCAAGCAGTGCATGCAGCTGGTCGAGTTCATTGTGTACCCGTGCACTGCAGTCCGGGTGCAGCTTTCCATGTGATCTGAGATAAGCGACGTAGGGATTCTGTTCATCCAGATCAATGAGTCGGCAGGAACGTCGCACTACACTCATCATTGCCCCCATCGCGGGGAAAAAAGCATCCGGCGGCAGACCGGTAACGGCAAGCTCCAGTAGCGGTGCTTCTGTCGACCGGGCACTTGCAAGCGCCCCGAAGAAGAAGACTTCCTTCGCACCGTACGATTGAAGTATTTCAGCCGCCTTCAGGATCAGCTTTTTGAGATCCTCGGTCATAGCTACTGCTCCAAGGTTGACAATAGGATACACGGGAGACGCAACGAGCGGGTTTCATCACAGAGGGCAGCGTGCACCCGAAGACGAATCGTTCAGATGATCAGAGCGATTCTATTACCATTTTGAGTTTGCCACTCACCTCTTCGGCAACCGGGACCAGAGAAGGAATTCCCGCAGCAGCCATCGAGGCCATCGGGTCGATCGAAGAGACCTCCACTTTGCCCTCCGGAGTTTCCCGGACGATCACATTGCAGGGCAGCATGACACCGATTTTGTTTTCGACGGTGAGCGCCTTGTGTGCCAGGGGTGGATTACAGGCACCCAGAATGGTGTACCGGGGGATGGTAACACCAATTTTTTCTTTGAGTTTGGATGTCATGTCGATATTCGTCAGAACACCGAATCCTTCTTTTTTAAGAGCTTCGGTAACAGCTGCGATCGCTTCGTCAAATGAGTAGTCGGTAACTCTGGTGTGATAGAATTGCATGGTTGCCTCCGGTGGATGGGGGGATGGCTATAAATATAGTAATTTGATTACTGAGGAATTCAGGAGTCAGAATTCAGAAAAGAACATTCTACCGGTTTTTCTATTTCATTAACCCGCTGCATGTAGCGGGATCTTTTCTGACTCCTGACTCCAGACTCCTGAGTAGTTACAAAATAACCATCTCTCCACCTGAATGCCACCAAATCGGCGGCTTCGGTTATTCAATCCCGGTACCGCCACGCCTTCGGGAAAGTTCCTTTGCCAGACGGGCGGCACGGATACTCGCCCTGAGCCCAGCCAACCATCGCCCGCGCACCAGATGATAATGGCTTTTCCCGCCTTTACGGGACCGGTGAACTACCGGCAGTTCCTTTACCCTGTACCCGTTCAGTCTAAGGAACAGCGGGTGAAAGAAAAATTCGCACCCGGAAAGTTTTCCATCGAGCGGCAGGAGCACCTCCCTGCATTCGGTACGCATCATCCTGAAGGTACATCCGGCGTCGGTGAGCTGATCACCGGTAATCATGTTGCGGATAGTGTTGGCGATCAGCGAGGCGATCCTCCGGGCACTGCCGTCGCTACGGTTACTGCGCCATCCGCAGACCATATCACACTCCCCCATCCGGGCTGTAAACCGTGGTATTTCAGCAGGATCATACTGTCCGTCGGCATCCATCGAGAGCAGCATCGTCCCTGTTGCCGCACGGAATCCGGTAAGCAGTGCGACCGACTGCCCCTGCTGCCGTGGCTGTCGCAGCAGTCGGGTGGTCACCGGAATCGCAGGTTGTTGTTCGTTGGTACCGGCAAGAAGATCAAACGCAGCGGTCACTTCAGCGGCACTGCCGTCCTGCGAAGCATCGTCCACCACGATAATCTCAAGGGAGCTGCAACAGTCGCGTGCTGCCATGGCAATCTCACCTATCAGACTGCCGATGCAACCCGCCTCGTTGTATACCGGCAGCACCACGGTCAATTCCGGGTTATTCGTCATTTGCTGTTTTTTCCTCCCCGGAATTGTCCGGAACATCCCGCCACCTGCGGTACCGTTTTTCAACCGCAGCCCACGACTGCTTCCGTTTGCGCTCGGCGGTAACCACCCCACAGGCATTGATACCGAACGGCATATCCGCCGTCCGTCTTTTTTTCAGATCCGCCATATAGTCAGCATATGCCCATACGGACATTCCGCGCACAAACTGGCGGCGTGTTCTGATAGTATCCATATGCGCACCGATAAACAAGGCCTGATGATCCTCACTGATATCCTTGCCAAGCATGCTGCTGATCGGTCCCGCCAGTTTCGGCTCCGGATTGCGCAAGCCCCGTTTCGCCTGTGCGCCGAGTTCTGTTACCAGCACCGGTTTTTCGGGCCACTCTTTACCGATTTTGTCGAGCATCGGTCCCAGCATGTCAAGCGACGCGAGTTCCCAGCCGAAATACTCGTTGACGCTGATCACGTCAACCGATTTGAACGCCTTGTCCCACATGTAATAATAGCTGCAGAACGTCACCAACCTCGACGTGTCCGCCGCCCGCACGGTGCCTGCCGTAAATCCGACAAAATCAGCCACCGAGGTTTTATAGCTCTTGAACTGGTTACCCACCGACCAGATCCCGATGCAGGTGTACTTGCCGTGGGCAATCAGCAGATCGCGCAGATACGCGGCACCGTACTCGCGCCCCTCCCTGCTCCCCAGAAACTGCGGAGCCGTTTTCCATGCAGGAATCTCGTCCATAACCAGAAGTCCGATACTGTCGCAGAGTTCGTAGATATCGGGATGCTGCGGGAAGTGAGCGATACGAAGAAAATTGCAGCCCATAGTCTTCATGGCAAACAGATCGGCACGCCGCTCCGTACGCGAAAGTTGCCGCCCGGCGGGCTCTCGCACATCATGCCGTGCCATGCCCCGTATGTAATACGGGGTACCGTTGAGCAGCAGTTCATTCCCCCTGGTAGCAAGTTGACAGAACCCGCGCGCAATCGTATCGACCATACCCGGCGCGCCTCCAAAGTACGGAACCATCCGCAGATGATACCGAAACGGATCTTCAGGTGCCCATGGATGAATATCCGCCATCCGGATCATCGTATCCGTACCGAACAGGGTAAAGGTATCCGGCGCGGACAATGTGCTTCCGACAAGCATTCGGACACTGTCGGGCGGTAGTGTCGCCCTGTTCCAGGTAAACCGGCAACGTAGATCAAAAGTATCCGCCGCGTGATGCATGGTCTGCAGCGAAATGCGCTCGATGCGCCGTTTTGGGAGGAGCGAAAGTGCCACTTCACGGATAATACCGCCGTATACCCACCACCCTCTGGCCTTATCGTCGGGAATACGGCCGGGCACCAACCGATTATCAACACGAACGGCGACCTGAAGGATTTGTCCGCTCTTTGCAAAGGGAGTAAGATCAACGGAAAACGGGAGATAGGCGAAGGCGCTGTTGGCGGCACGGTGGCCATTGACAAACACCGTTGCAAAGAGGCAGACGCCGGTGAAATCGAGTCGTAACTCCCTCCTCCCGAGATCATCGGGAACCCTGATATCCCTGAAGTACCATCCGAATCCCGATGGCGGAAGCGTATCGGGACGATCCTGTGGAAATACATGGGGCAGGGTTACAGTGGAGCAGGCAGTGGCTGGTCCCTGCGCGTAGTGCAGGGACGTGTCGTCTCCGGCGAAAAAGAATTCCCATCCACCGGTACACGGCAGGTGAATACTCTGGTTATCCTGAAGAGAAGCTCCGGTAACCGTAACAAGGAGAAGCATCAGGATGACGCAGGTATATAACCCTCCACGATTCTTAGAAACGGTAGTACCGGTAAATCTTCGTTCTTTAATGTCCGACATCATTGTCATTTTTTATTTCTTGCATACTGATTGCTGCAGTGGTGAACAGTATCCCGAGATCAATGCACCTGACAGTGGTGCGAATTTATTCTACTTCGTTGCAATAGATATCTCCTGTTTTTCTTTTGTTCGCCTCACCCCCGATCCCCCTCTCCACGACACTCACCATTGTTTCCGCCGGGCGAAGTCCTTTTCCCCTGACTGAACAGACAACCGTTCCCGTTTCTGTTGATCGTGTTTTCAGAAAAAAAGCCATTCTCCCGTTTTCGAGTGCAACCGGACTCTCTCCATAAAAATCGGCCGGTCCCCTTACCGTAATTGTTACCGGATTCTCCGCCCGCGGCACTATCTGTCCACCACGGTCAACCACGGTTATCAGCACCCGGGTCATATCACCTCCCCGGCAAACCATCGGATCATCAGCCGCCAACCGCAATGCCACCGGTTTACCGGGGGTTTTATGCGTATCGGTCGCAGCGACAACATCACCGATATACCCCGTTGCAGAAACCTCACCGGGTGTAAACGGAACCCCCCGCCAGATAAAGAGCGGGTGCGGCAGCGACCGGAATTTTTCCGGTGGTTTTCCTCCCTGCGATTGTCCGTTGACAAAAAGTTCAACACTGTCGCAATTGCTCACTACCCAGACATCATTGGGCTCCGGAGGAACACACCATGAGTGAGCGATATACACTATCGGTCCGTGTGTCGCAACATCCGCCTGTGAACGGAAAAAATACCCCGCAGGTTTGAGCTCACGGAACAAATCCGCAACGCCATGATAGTTTACCGAATTCTCTGCGTACCGGTGCGCCGAATTGTAATCAAACGCACACCACCCCAGAATTCCCGCGATCATCGGGTTCGCCGCCGCACTGTCCTGTACGGCCGCATGCATAAGCAGCTGTTTCAAGAGTCGTTTGTCCGCATCATAACTGTGCGTGGGGCAGTAGTGTCCGATACTTTCGGTAGTAATCCATGGCAGCACAGGCGGAGTGTCAACCGGCACCTTGAAGTTCTGGGCCCATACATCCTCCAGAAATTCCCGTTTCGACCCCCGGTCAAGTACCCGCACCCCGTGCGTCGGTCGCCCCGGATCAAGCATCCGCGCGATACGGTTGGTTTCACCGTAGAATTCGTGAAAATCCGCCGACTGATTGATACGCACGCCGAAACTGATTACTGACGGACGGTTCCGGTCGCGGAGCACCATGGCGGTCAAATTATCATAGGCAGCCGCCAGCCACTTTTTTTTACGGCTTACCCAGTTCCATCCGGCTATCTCTTCGAGCACCAGCAGTCCGATTTCGTCGCACCGATCAAGGAATGCCGGGTCCTGCGGGTAATGGGAGCAGCGGACGACGTTGCAGCCGAGAGAAAATTTAAGGATATCCGCATCCCGCCGCTGCAGCCGATTCGCCGCAGCCCTTCCGATAAACGGAAATGTTTCGTGCCGGTTGAGCCCCCGGAGCCGAAACGGCTTCCCATTAAGTCGGAAAACGCCATCAGTCCGACTGAATGCGATAGTCCGCATACCGAAGTGTTCGGAACATGAATCGACCTTTTTACCCACATCGGCGATCTCGGTGACGATACGATACAAATACGGATGATCAGGGTGCCACCAGTGCGGCCGAAACACCGGGCCCAGCACCGTTTTATACTCCTTTACCGCTTCCGGAAAAGCACTGACCGGCCATGTTACCGTGGCAACGGGAACGCCCGTCGAATCGACGAGCGTGCATTTGAGCGTACCGGATCGTTCGATAGTATCGGTATTGATAACGCGTACGGTAACGGCCACCGTGCCGTTGCGGGAGGAATCGGTGCTGGCATACATCCGGTCAATCGCGAGCGGATCGGTCGCCACGAGTGCGACATCTCTCACGATTCCCCCAAAGAGCAGGTAATCAACATCCTTCCCTTCCGGCGGGATATCGGTACGTTGCCGCGAATCCACCTTTACAGCAAGTACATTGTCGCCAGCAGACCTGACCAGGTCCGTGATATCGCAGGTAAAGGGCGTATACGCGCCGCGATACTCCCCCGCTTTTTTCCCGTTGCAGTAGACTGTCGCCGCTTTTGAAATACCTTCAAATGCTATTCTGATACGTTTCCCGTGAGCAGCGGAAGGCAGGGTAAAGTGTTTCCGGTACCACGACAGCATGGCAAACGAGGAGGTATCTATTGACTCGTGCGTAACCGGCAGCACGGTATGCGGCAGGCATACAGGCCGGAAGGAACTCTCGTCGGCTGTAATCGTTTCTGCATTTTCCGGGATTCCGGGAGAAAAGAGCCAACCGGTGTTCAGCTGCAGAACAATCCGTGGTGAGGATCCTGAATTCGTTGCAGCCGGGATACCCTTTCCGAAAACCGGTTGTATCAGAAGTACTGCAAGCAGTACTAAACATACCGGAATGTACCTCATACCATCTTACTCCACTGATGTGTTGCCGGAAATGATACCACTGTTTATTGCGTCTGATATGGAGCGGATGACAGGGTTGTTGTGCACTGTTATCGGTAACAGGAAAGATTCTCGGTAATAACTATATCAATCGGCATGTTTACTTCACCACCCGAAACATGTTCTTTGAGCACTAATCGCCGGAAGAGGGTGTTGATTCCGGTATACCCCTGCTCCCGCGTGCTCTGACTGATAATAAAATCGATGACACCGCGTTCAAGTAACCGGACGTTCTCTTCTGTGCAGTCGTATCCAATCAGACGGTACCGGGTGCGTCCCGCGGCACGGAGTGCATTCGCTATCCGACAGGTTTCAGCATTGGTGGTGAATATACCCCGGCAACCGGACATCTCACGTTCGATCGACGCTACCAGTTCGACCAGTTCCTTTTCACCGGCGCTTCCGTCAACATTGAACACCTGCACCTGCGCCTGACTGTTATCGCCGAAATACGAAAGGAACCCGCGAACCCGTTCATTGATGTGAAAATCGTTCGGAAGCATCCGCAGCACGGCAATGTTACCCCCACCGGCTAACAGCATTTGCATCAATCGTGCCGCACAGATACCACTCTGATAGGAATTCTGTCCGATAGCGGCAATGGGCGACGTGCCGGGAATTGTGGAATCGACATACACATAAGGAATACTCTGGGGTATTGTGTGTACAAACGACATACCGGCATTGAGCAGAACCGGTGCAATGAGGAGTCCACCCATTTTTTCCTGAAGCGCCTCTTTGCCGGCATCGACAAATGATTTTTCCGAGTATTTGTCAAAATAGAAGAAGTGACGATGTACGTTAAACGAGGCGAGTTCCCCAACCGCCTGGTCGATTCCCCGTTTGAGAATTTCCCAGTAACCACCGTCCTGCTCTGGATACGGCATCACCACACCGAACCGATGCGTTTTCTGCATCGAAAGATTACGGGCATGGATATTGGTTTTATACCCGGTTTTCCTTATGATATCCTTGATTTTCTCTTCGGTTTTTTTAGAAACTCTTCCGCGACCATGTATAACACGGTCAACCGTTCCGATGGAAAGTTGCGCTCGTTCCGCAATATCTTTAATAGTTACCACGTGTTCCTGCTGCTAAAAGTGATTGATGGAGAGTATTGCCGCCCCGCAACTGAACAACGATGTACGGCTCTCACTTCCATTACATGTAACATGTTGACATATACAACCTATGGATACCAAAAACGGAAAATCATCCCTGATCGTTTCCGCCCCCTGCAGGTCCGGTGAAGTAAGTGCGGCATGCCGTCAGGGATTCATCGTATCGACAACATCCCCGACCTGCTGCACTACCCTGTGCTCACCCTCTAATGATAATTCGTGCAAAAACAGTATCAACCACCAACGTAAACCGGCAAATTCCCCAAACCAGTATGTAGTACTTTAGTGCTCAGGTCTGTCCGTAATAGGCATTCGCCCCGTGCTTGCGCTGATAGTGCTTATTGATCAGTGCATCGTACAACCGGGGAACCTCAGGATTGATCTGTCGTGACAGATAGGCCATCTTCGAGAGTTCTTCGAGAATTATACTGTTATAGAGCGCCTTGTCGGCACTGTCGCCCCAGGTAAACGGTCCGTGACATGCCACCAGCACCATTCCGATTTCCTTGCTGGAAAGGTTTTTAAAGTGCTGGACAATCTGATTGCCGGTTTCCGTCTCGTAATCGCCCTTGATCATTTCATCACTCATCGGTACGGTACAAGGAATGTCATCGGCCAGATGATCCGCATGCGTGGTCCCCAGAATGGGAACCGGTCGCATTGCCTGTGCCCAGGCAACCGCATAGGTTGAATGGGTGTGACAGATCCCGCGTAGTTCAGGAAACGACCGGTAAAGAACCGTATGCGTTTTGGTATCCGACGAAGGACGCAATGTTCCCTCAACCACCTTATTGTCAAGATCAACCACCGTCATCATATCGGCAGTAAGTTGCGGGTAAGGAACACCGCTCGGTTTGATGGCGTACACTCCGCGATCCGAATCATACTCACTGACATTCCCGAAGGTGGCGATCACCAGACCACTGTCGGCAAGATCCATATTCGCCTTCCACGCAGCCTCTTTCAATTCTTTATATGCACTCATGAATCACCCTGTTCAATTGCTGTTCACCCTGGTGCCGGAAAACCCGGACGCTGATTTCTCGAAGCGTCTGAACCAGTATCTTCGCTGCTCATTTTGAAAGTCGCAACGAGCAGTGAAGAATTGCGAACGGTTACTATTTAGTTGAAAATTTGAAAATCATTACGTTGGAATACGTCTCACCCGGATTGAGCAGTGTGCTCGGAAACTCGGGTTTGTTCGGTGAATCGGGATAATGTTCCGGTTCCGCACAGAACGCGTAATGCTTCTCGTATTTCTTTCCACCGTGACCGATAAGTGTTCCATCAAGAAAATTTCCTGAATAAATCTGGATGGCCGGTTCATTGCTGGAAATCTCCATTACACGACCGCTCGTCGGCTCATAAAAACGGGCTGCGAGAGAGATTTCATTTCCCTCTTTGTTGAGAACAAAGTTATGATCATACCCGCCCGGAACATCAGCGATACGTTCGCCGATCGTATGGGGCTCGGTGAAATCAAACGGGGTTCCCTTGACAGCCTTGATCTCGCCGGTCGGGATTAGTGTTTCGTCAACCGGTGTGTAGGAATCGGCAACCAGAGTGAGTTCATGACCCAGAATATCGCGCTTTGCATCACCGGTAAGATTGAAGTAACTGTGATGCGTAAAGGTGCAGACGGTTTTCTTGTCGGTGGTCGCGCTGATGATGTTGACCAGGGTTGTGTCGGCCTTGAGGGCGAACACATTGGTAACATTCATGTTGCCCGGAAAACCCTCTTCACCGTCTTTACTGAAATAAGTAAAGGTGACACCGACGCTGTCGGGAGTGGAAAAGGGTTCGGCATTCCAGATAACCTTGTGAAAGCCTTTGGTACCGCCGTGCAGATGATTTTCCCCGTCATTGACCGTTACCTGATATTCGGTTCCATCAATGGTAAACTTCCCTTTTGCAATACGGTTTGAGTACCGGCCGATCGAATTGCCGAGATACGCGGTACAATCCACCCACCCCTTCAGATCATCGAACCCGAGCGTGACGTTTTCAAAATTGCCGTTTTTATCAGGCACTTTCAGTGAAACGAGTGTTGCTCCATAGGTGATGAGTTTTGCTTCGGTTCCTTTACCGTCGGTCAGCGTGAACATCGCGATGGTGTCACCATCAGGTGTCACACCGTAAACTGACTGTTCAACCTTGAGGCTGCTCGGTGCATTTGCCTCGGTGGACGGTTTCTTCGCACAGCCGCTCATTGCCGCGAGAAGTGCCGCAACCGATGCCACAATCATTCCCTGCCGGACCAGTGTATTCCTGACACTCATGTACATCCTCCTTTAAAGGCATTATAAATTGGTGCTGGGATAAGGATTATTCCACTTTTTTAAAGTAAACACTATCAGACGGTCAGTTCTTTTTCAATGAACCCGCCGAGTTTTGAATACCGTTCGTACAGTGCACGATATTTTTTGACGTTTTCCGGCTTTGGAAGATATTCTCCCTCGAACCCGCTACCCATGGATTTCTGAGCCGCATTCATGGTCGGGAATATCCCCGCTGCAACTGCCGCACACATTGCCGCACCCAGAGCACAGGTCTGTGTGGACGCGGCCACCCGGATCGGCATATCGAGAACATCGGCATGGGTCTGCATAACAAACGGATCCTTCTTTGCCACACCGCCCAGGGCAATTACCGCTTTAATCGGAATTCCCTCGTCAACAAAACGATCAACGATCTTTTTCGCGCCAAAGGCGGTCGCTTCGACCAGAGCCTTGAACATCCGTGGCGCATCGGTACCGAGCCCCAGCCCTGCAATCGCCGCCTGCAGCCGCTGATCGGCGTACGGCGTACGGCGGCCGTTGAGCCAGTCAAGCGCCACCGTGGCGGATTCATCGATTGGAATCTTCTGTGCGGCTTTCGAAAGTTCGGGAAGCACCCGGTCGGAAAGTCCTTCGGCAACTTTCTCTTTTGTTGCGGCATCAATACCGTCGATTGAACCGAGCAGTTTCTGCACCGGCCAGAGCAGCATTGTACGGTACCAGGCATACACGTCACCGAACGATGACTGTCCGGCTTCCATTCCGAGCATTCCGTTGACGATTGAACCATCGACCTGGCCGCAGATACCGGCGATCAGTTTGTCGCCGATTTCTTCGGTAGGTGCGATCAGCATGTCGCAGGTGGAGGTTCCCATGATTTTGGTAAGCACGTACGGTTCGATCTCACCGCCAACGGCGCCCATATGCGCATCAAACGATCCGACACCGATCACCACATCTGCCGGGAGTCCGAGCCGGTCCGCCCACTCTTTACAGAGCGTACCGCAGGCGACATCAGCGGTGTACGTATCTTTGTAGAGTCGATCACGCAGACCGGCAAGGAGCGGATCAAGTTTGACCAGAAATCCCTCCGAGGGCAGTCCACCAAACGCGGCATGCCACATCGCCTTATGCCCGGCGGCGCAGCGACTTCGCTTGATTGCGAGTGGATCGGTATTCCCTGAAAGCAACGCGGGAATCCAGTCGCAGTGTTCCACCCATGAAAATGCCGCTGCACGAACCTTCTCGTCAGCTCTGAGAACATGGAGAATTTTTGCCCAGAACCACTCCGAAGAATACACACCACCCACGTATTTCGTGAAATCTTCGCCGCCCCAGGTCCGGGCGCAATCGTTGATTTCCCCGGCTTCACGCACCGCGGTATGATCTTTCCACAGTACGAACATCGCATTCGGATTTTCGGCGAATTCGGGAAGCAGAGCGAGCGGTGTTCCGCTTTTATCAACCGCCACGGGAGTGGAACCGGTGGTATCTACGGAAATGCCTTTCACATGAGCGGCGGAACCTGCAGGAGCCTGTGCGAGTGCCTGTTTGATCGTTGTTTCCAACCCTTCGATATAATCAAGAGGGTGCTGACGAAACTGGTTCATTACCGGTTCGCAGTATTTTCCCTCTTTCCATCGGGCGTAATAATGAACCGCACTGCCGAGTTCTTTTCCACTTGCGGTATCCACGACAATCGAACGGACTGAGTCCGAACCATAATCAACGCCAATTACATAGGTAGGCTGTTCCATCGATCTCCCTTTCAAACCTGCTGCTGTCAGGTTGCTGAGTGTTATTGGAGGAAATGTCTGTTTGTGACCGAACTGTCTGTAGGGACGGATGCAGTTGAAGACATTGCGTCAGTCAGCGTTACGTGGCCGGTAGCTCCGGTAAATCAGAATTACATGTCACCCGTTGCCTGTCCGCGTTAACGTTAACGCGAAGTTACAATATAATTAATTTTTTCGATGGAAACAGCTTTTCAGTAGAGGGGAACCGTAAATTTTTAATCGCGACCGACGCCGTCTTCCGGTACCGTCACAATACTACCGGTCGTTTGTCTGTGGCATAGTAACAGGTTGTCGGTACTACCGTTGTCCGGCTGCCAGATGGAACGGGACCGCAAAAAAACGTAATCACTTGTTTGAATTCCGTCTCTTCATCCGGAGATAACCGATCCACTGCCTTGGAGCTATCGGGAAATGGTATATTTACCCTGAAATGAGCGACACGGTTTTCAGAAATCTCCGGAGCGTACTGTGCTGTCCCGCGATCCGGTACCCATGATATCAAAGCTTAAAAATCAAGGAGAATACCATGGCAGAATCACCTGCAAAAACATTTTTTCCGGCACTGTTCGCGAAACTTGAAAAGAAAAAACAGACAGCACGTGACGAACCGCTCTCGATGGCCGATATCAATACCCTGCTCTCCATGCAGTTCAACAACGAACCCCTCTACCCCTCAATCGAGGCATTCCATTCAGAGGAATACGAAACCGCAGTGAAAAACGATACTCCCCCGGCCGAGCTTGAAAAAATGGTGCGGTTCCGGAAACCGACCGAAAGCGAGCTTAATCTACTCTACTGTGACATTCATGCCCGCGATGAAAAGATGCAGTATTCCGGTAACAATCAGAGTGGTAGCTGATAAACCGTCTTAAAAGACACGGGAAACGAAATATCCGGGTTTAGCGATACTTTTCAAAAACCGCGTTCGCCCGTCCGACAAATCGCTCTCCGATGATGGTACTTATGTACGTTCGATCCGGCATGCCGTTACGTTGCCGAGACCATTTTCCATCCGCTACAATCATCTTCCAGGCGTTCATATACAGCGCCGAGATCGCATTGAATTCTCCCTGCGCGGGAATCACGTTGTTGTTGTTGATCTGGATCTGCCGGTAGGAAACCCGGTACATCTCGGAGATCCATCCCTGGGCGGTCAGAAGCCGGTCACTTTTCAGCACATCATTGCGTACCGGAATCATCCCGAATGTTGTACACTCTCTGAACTGAATATCCCGGGAAGTACTATGCTCAAAGAGCTTGAATGAAAGACCCACATCACTGCAGCCCGAGGGTATCGCCCACCACCAGCCACCGCTGGTGATACTTTTTGACCCGGTCCGCAACACGGCACGATCCTGGTTATATTCAATGGAACATCCCTGCGGCATCGTGGCGAATCCGAGGTCCTGCGGTGTCGAGAGATGCCCGGGAACCTGTTTACCGCCGTTGCCGTGCAGAAAAAAGCAGTCCACCTGTGTCAGGAACGAGAGATAGACCGATTCCTGTTCAAACGCTTTCCAGAGATCACGGCCCGCCCACCGGCTTTTGAACATTTCACTGTTGTAAACGCCGAGTGCGGTGTACACCGCCTCCCATGTCAGCGCATCAATCACCGGGTCGCCGTTCATGGACAGCATCGTCAGGCTGTCGCCCCCGCACTGGTACACGCGATCAATCACCCGGAGGGCTGTACCGCTGTACTGTTTGGCGCGGTGGCCGATCCGCCCCTGTTTTTTCGCACCCGACATCTCTTTCCAGATGAGTCCCGCTACACAGACGTCAATAAAATCCCATTCTTCCGGATTTTCCTCGAGGTGGTAGTCTTTCGGCAGTCCGATTCCGTTGACCTGACGCATTGCCGCTGCAACCGTTTCACGCATCGCGGTATCGGATTTCCACATTTCCACCGCCTCGGCAACCTTGCTTTTGCGGAAGACCATGATCCGTGTCTCGTACTTATGCGGCAGAAAATACTGCACACCATCCCGGCGGCCCAGCCAGGTGAGAATGTACTCCGTTTCAAATACCCGCTGCTGGGCAGGAGAAAGATGTGGAGAGACCGGTTGCACCAGTTTCTTGTCGACAAAGGCCCACGCCTTTCCAAAAGGAAGCATGCACAGCACGGCATCACGATTGTTCCGGAGTACCCCTTCAAGTTCCCGCATATCAGGAACATTGATCACCTCTACCGGGAGTGCATGTTCCTGCACCCACGGAGCAATGACTTCCCGTTCGAAAAACTCATACTGCGGTTTAAGCATACAGGTAATGATGCGAGGTTTCGTGCCGGCCAACGAGCATATGGCGCAAACCAGAAACAGTATCATGATCCGGAACATAACAGCTCCGAGGGATAAGGCCGTTTGAACGGACGTTACACTACATCCGGCCACAGGTGCTGCAACCGGCTGACCTGTATAAGATTATATAAAGGAAACCCGCTTGATGCAAGGAACCGACCCGCCCGAAAAAAAACTGCGGCCGACCTTGTCGACCGCAGCATCCACCGTTTCCCCGTACCTGCCGCTACTTGCGGCGGTCAGATATCATCGAACCTGAAATCATTGCTGAGACCACGAATTTCCTCGGCACGTTGCAATACTTCGTCCCTGCCGGCTTCGGTTGGTGAGTTTTTGTAGGCACCGTAGCATTTCAGAAACTCATCAAGTTTTTCGTCGTATCGTTTTTTCTCATCCATGGAATCAAGTTCACGTTGCAGATGATACAACGATCCGTCGGAGAGCCGCTCACAAAGATCGAAATAACAGTTAGCTGCATATTTCATGATACGGAGCATTTCGTCGAGATGCTCGGCGAGCGATTCGAATACCTCGACCAGTGAAACATTATTTCCCTGCAGATGTGCAAGAGCACTTGCTGCCAGCTCATAATAAAGCGCTATTCGTCCCTGTTCATCATGTCCGGTCATGACAAAATGATGATACGATCCATCATGTTCCTGCCCACTGAACAGACCTGAAAAGAGTAACCCTGCATCGGCATTCTCGCGATACACGGTATAGGCATTACGTAAACCGGGATGCTGTTGCAGCCACAACCGGACATCATTATCAAAGGGTGAAATATAGGGTTTTTCCCGCATCAGTGCGTTTGACCGGATGAGCGAATCAAGCAGCCCGGCAATATAAACGTTCAGCTCCTGATCGAGATCATTGGTTCCTGATTCAAGATGCAGATCAACACGGGCTTTGAGAATGTGTTCCAGAAAGAAAAATCCACTTTTCCCGACAGCATGGTCCTTGAGATCGTAAAACGGAGTAAGGATTCTACCAGCATTCATGGTTGCACCTCCTGTTTCCCTTCCGGTAGTATCCTGCAACCGGCACAAGACGGTATCTGCAGGATCTGTACACACGGACCGGAAATTACAGGTGACCACAGACACCTTCCGGTCAGAGTACACTTACTATATATTAGTAGTATCGGCTATTTAAGCGGTTTATTTATCTTTTTTAAAATGAAATTGACCAGTTTTTGTACTACAACGAAAAAAAAGGCCGTCAGGAACTCCGACGACCTTCTTCTGATACTGTATTCTCGAATTTTTTAGTATTTAGTGGACATCCAACCGTCTCGCAGGAAGCTTTCCCATCCGCTGCAGATACACTCCAGGAACCCTGTTTGCCATCCCCTGCACCCGCCGCGAAACCAGTCTGCCCGAAAGATCAAACAGAGGCATTTCAGCGGGAAGCACCATCGGTATAACCGCTCTGCTACCCCGGCGCATGGTTACCGGCTCCCTGACCGGACAGATCGCCTCAGTTCCGTTCGCAACCAGAAAATCATCAAAAATAAGATTCAGACTGTCAAGACAGAATATTCCGGCACCGGTGATGGGAAAATCAACGCCGGTAAACCGCTTGAGCGTATCGCTGTTTACCACGAACAGATAGTTGTCCGTCCCCTCTTTCTTGATTACTTCCAGTGTATCCGTGTAATACGTGGTATCTCCGGTGGAAGAGATATACGGATCACCCTTGATACTGGTGCTCGCCGTAGGGGTCAGTGCCTCACCTGCAAGAAAGGTACCGTAATTGCTGCCGCCGTTGATCCCGAATCCCGCCAATGGAATTGACGTTTCCCCTCTGCCGCACACGAACAGTCCGTAAAAATTCTTGCTGCTTCCACCCCGGTGACTCACCACGGTCCGCAGCACGAAATCAGTCAGCGGAAGATCAAATACCTGATAGATACTCTGGGAGGCTTCGGTTACCACATGCAACGCCTTGTTCTCCACCTCGACCGATACGTCACTGCTGCCGAACCAGTCCCAGCCGGTGAGCGCTTCGCTGCTGAAGTCATCGGCAAAACAGGTGCGTGGAGCCCCTTCCTTAAAGGTATCGGTCATCACGATGTTATCGAACTCCGCATTGCTTCCCGCGGAAACGAGCAGACCGATATCCCCAGAAGTGAAATCATTATCGGTAAATGAGACCGTGAACTCGCCGTTGCAGAAAATGTTGAAGATCCCCTCTTTGCGGCTGATGGTCAGCTCATTGGTTCCACTGGTGAGAAAGGCGCTGCCGACGGTGACCACCTCGGTTCCGGCACCGGTCGAGTCTATTTTATTGACGGTAACGCGGTCATTTTCTATGATGGAAATGTAATACCCGGTCGGCATACCGCTTGCTGCAACGCAAACGGAAAATCCCGCACCGAAGGCACCACTGCCGAGAATAACGCTGCCGCTGAGTGTAAAGGTCTCCCTACGGTCATTTTCAGCAAATGCATGCCGGGCATACCCGATGAAATTTGTATCACTGTTGACTACCTTGCATGCACTGTTCGCGAAGGTGAGCGTCACAGCATCACCGCTTTTAGTCCAGAGCGTATTCGATTCCGCCTCATTGGAGAAATCATCGGTAAATGCTCCGAATGACAGTGCCGTGATTGTACCGATACATCCCACAACGATTGGAAATTTCTTCATAGCTCCTCCAGTATAAATGTTCCGATATCGTTTTCAAAATTCTCTTACCAAACTCTGCGCTGTTGCCATAATACCGGAATGCGTTCCTTGCATCCGCTACCTATAAGTATACACCGTTTACGGGAAAGGAACAAACCGGATATATGCCTCGTACGCGAAATGAACTCCCAGATCGGTCTGTGCAGTGGTGTCAATAGTTACCCCATAGGTAACACCCTGCAGAAAACGATCCTCCCCAGTACGGCAGTTTCCCGATGAATCCACGGTGCACAACCGGACATTAAGTAAATTACCGCCCTCCCACCAGAGAGTATCGATAACAACACTATCTTCATCTGAATACCCGTGAACAGCCTTGCCGGTACTGAATGCATCCATCCCATGACTGAACTGAATCTGCATATCTCTAATTACCCGATCATACGCCTGGTTGGTGTCTGGTGCCTGATCTGAATAAATCATGTTTTCAAGTACATACGGAAGGCCGAGCGGTTCACGCCAGCCACAGGGATGCGGCGTCCATCTCACCGCAGGCAGATCAGGAAGTGTGTAGAGTTCAGCCTCACAACCGGGTTCTGCCTTGAGCCCATAGAAATGTTCCCTTTTCAGGCTGGTACGGTAGAGCACAAGATTGAGAGTTCCCGAGGGGACATCATGCAGCGTAATTTCACCGTTCGTGTCGGCGGAGTCCACATACTCGGTACCGACAATCCGTGCAGCGATAAAATGATCCTCTTCGAGGTCAATTTCCGTGTAGTTCCTGAGGGTGACCGTCGCCGGATCATCAACCACCATTGCGATCGGGTCCTCCATACCGGCACTGTGTTCAAATGTCTCAAGCGCCACCAGATTGTGATAGGAGGCGACAAGCGTATAGGCACCGGTATGTATGGAATCGAAAGAGAAGTTCCCATTGATATCAGCATACGTGGTATCAAAATAGATTGCTCTCACCATCAGACTAATATCGTCTTCAGGAACAGGGTAGGTTTCACTCGAAAATCCCGGATCCGCACCACGACGCGCGAGTACAACCCGTGCTCCCGGCGCCTTTTCGCCATTGCTCAACCGCATCGTCACCGTCCCTGTTACCGGCATACACGGATTACCGACATCGGATCCGCCACCGCATCCGACAAGCATACCACAGAGAAACAGAAGAGCCGGTACGATACCGGCTAGACGAACTATCATTCTTCCTCCGAATCTTCGGAAAGCCGACCGGACCGGTCAGGCGTGACAAGAGGGAAAAACTGAAAATTCAACTGATACACCTGATCAGCATCGGTACTGTTGGCGGCTAGTACCAGCATTTTTTTCCGGAACTCCCGCAGGAGTACCTTGACGTTCTCAACTTCCCTTCGCGCGACCCTGAGGGTGGTCCCGCTGATCTCACGCTCGTCGCTTTTAAACCGCGTAATCGCCTCGCCGCCCCGCCGTATCATCTGCCGGTGATACTCGGCAGCCTTGACCGAATGCACCTGGTGACCGGTGGCAATCGTCCGGTCGGTGGCACGCAACCGCCCATCGACCTTTGATAGAAGCCCCAGCCGTTTGAGCAGTGCAAGCGACTGCGATGCTTCGAATGGTGTAATCTGCGGAGAGAGCACCCGGGCGATCCATTTGGGACTGTTCCTGAAATCGGGCAGCTCGACAACCTCACGCAGCGCAAGATGATACCACTGGGAGAGCACATCAAATCGATCTTCGTCGAGACGGGAGGGATCTTCAGCCCTTTTGAGCTCAATGAGTTCATTCAGATACTTTTCCTGTTCTGCCAGAGAATCGCTCTGATTAAACAGAACAAGCGTAAGAAAATAGTGTCGGGCGATTCCCTCGATCTTAAGTGCCGAAGCGAACCTGTTGGCCGCTTCGAGGCTCAGATTTCGCTTGCCGTCGATCACATGTTTGAGTGCCGTGGGAGATTTGAATCCGGCTTTTTGAACAATATACCGATGTGAGAATACAGCGGAGCGCTGCCGAAGAGACGCAACCAGATCTTTCAGAAATAGGCGATAGTCATAATAGTTGAAAATATTGGGTGTTGAACCGCTATCCACTGTTTGTGCCATACCAATAGTATACACCATTTCCTCCGGCACCTCAATTGAAACACCAACATTCGTATTCTTTCAGAATACACCACTCGATGCAAACCAGTTGGTCGATGCCCTAAAAATAATGTATACTATAATAGGACAATAGATCGTGTTCCTGTCCGAAATATAACGGTACATCGATCCATCAGGAGTGGGTATGTTCAGTCGTATTATTGTGACGATTTTCTGTTTAGCCGCGATGGGTTTCAGTCAATCCGAAGATGCCTATTCAAACGGAGATGACGAAAAAAAAGCAGGCGGGCTTTTTGACCCATCCCGTTTTTCGATTCACAACAGTTTGAGCTTCGGGGCAATGAGTTCAACGGGCAGCAGCGGGCTGCAGTCACAGAGTCTCTATACCACCATGATGCGGTATCAGTTCGCGGCACCGGTCACGCTTAATCTGAATTTCGGACTTCCCATTCATTCCACAATCACTTCAGCACAGAATCTTACCTCGGGTAATCTGCAATCACTCGATTACTTTAAAAGTATGCCTATCGAAATGTCTCTGAGCTGGCAGCCGACACAGAACACCCTCCTGCAGTTGAATATTATAAAAGCCCCTGCAGGCGGCTATTTCTACAATAGTTTCGGTTATGATGAGTGGCGATATGGCGACCGGTGGGATATGATGCATCGCCGCAACATGGATCAGCCATAAATACTACTAACGTAACTGAACCTGTATCGACCGCGCGATATTAATCCATTCCAGTTACTTCAATATTAGGTGTATTTTTATCTTCGAGGTTGAGTCCAACCTTCTGCCATAATTCCGCTGTCAGTATAACCCTGCCCTTTCGCGGCTTGAAGGTTTCCATCACCGCATGAATTTCCTTATCGACATCTTTTTTTATAAGATTGAAATTCTTTCTGAAATAATCATAAAGTTCCCACCGGGTATGCCAGCGAAATTTATCCGTCCGTTCCTGATTGGTGTTTTCCATCCGGTTAGATCCTTTTCAAGGTAGCGATAACGTTGACGCGATTATGGTACGACACGGTATTTTTTTCTGAAGTACGGCTGCATCCACCCCATCGGGAACGATACCGAAAACCGTTGACCCGGATCCGGAAAGAACGGCCGTGGAACACCCCGCATCAAGCAGTTCCTGTTTGAGTGTAGCAAGAGCCGGGTGTGCTGCGAACACCGAAGCTTCAAAATCATTATGTATAGATGATACGACTCCCTGCATATCATTGGCAAGACAATAATTTTTCATACTTTCAGTCAGATCAATGCGTTTACCTATTTTTCCGTAATCGAGACCCCGATAAGCTTCTACCGTGGAAACACCGAAATCAGGAATCGCCAGGATGAAGGTCAACTTGATACCGGTTGCAATTGGAGTGCAGACCCCTGTAGCTTCGGTATCGAAAGCGGTATGACCGTAAAAATAGAAGGGAACATCCATACCGAGAACCCTTCCCAGTTTCATGAGCTGCCGACGCGAAAGGTGCAGTTTCCAGAGTTCACTGAGCATCATGAGCGTTGTGGCGGCGTTGGCGCTCCCACCGGCAAGGCCGCCTTGTACCGGAATTCGCTTGGCAATGGTAATATGAACAGAATGGTCAACCTTATATTCACGCTGTAGAAGAGTGACCGCCTGCAGACAGAGGTTATGCTCATTGCACGGTACCCGCGGATCATTGCACTCGAGTGACAACCGGTTCGCCGGTTCAATGGTTATGGTATCACAAAGATCAATCTGATGTTTTACCGTACCCAGCTCATGGTACCCCTTCCAGAGACCATCCTGTATTTTGCTTATGACATCAAGAGCCAGTGTCAGCCGGGTGTAGGAGTTGCTCACCATCGGTTCCTCCGTTCATTATATCGCTTTTAACAATATAACATTTTCATGGTACCTTCGAATGAATTGCATCGACCTTACCGCAGGAAAGTCCGGCAGAAGTATTTTTAACCGCACAGAGGGTTCGAACAGGGCTGTAACAGAAACTGCCATAATGGTTGGAGAAAGCAAGAACAGTGATCACCCGGACGGTACACCGAAGATTTGTCAGTCAACCACCAACGACCGTCTTGCTTCTGTTACTCATTGTTTTTTCTGCAGCAGGCGGAGCTCCGGTGCGGTCTGATCGTGAATTTCCCTATCGCCTTACCGTCAGGGATGCGGCAATCGCAGGAGGCGGTGCAGTACTGCTCGGATCGGGAATAGTGGCAGGATACCTCCAGCAGGAACACTATACCCCTCCCGCAACACATCTTAATCCCCGCACGATTTCCCCCTTTGACCGACCGGCAACCGCATACTACCATCCATCACTCGACATGGCGGGAGATCTGCTCCTTGGCGGCCTTCTTCTCGCGTCACCATCCGCTGCAGGCTTCGGAACATTCAGAAACGGAGCGTGGAAAAATCTATTCACCCTTGCGGCTCTCTATGGTGAAACGGTTGTCTATTCACTGGCGGCAAGCTCCTGGTCCAAGGCGCTGGTGAGCCGCTACCGTCCCTACCTTTACAATGGCGATATCAGCCAGACAACCCGTCTCGAGCTCGCCTCACACGATGACGCACGCCGATCTTTTTTTTCCCGTCATACCGCACTGGCGTTCAGTTCAGCAGTATTTTTCTCCACTGTTGCCGCGGATATCATGGATCCCGAGTGGTACACACGAGCCGCACAGATCGCCTCGCTGGGAGTAGCGACGGGCATCGGAATATCCCGTGTGGCTTCCGGGGAACATTTTACGAGCGACGTTTTGGCGGGTGCTGCAGCAGGTGCGGTTATCGGTTTTCTTGTTCCCCGTATGCACCGGAGCAGTTCCCGTGCAACGGTTTCCTGCTCGGGAAACGGTATTGCAGTGAGTTTGAGCTATTGAGCGAATCAGTCCGCTTCTACAGCTTCACAGCCAAGAACATCCTGCACCATGCGCAGCAGATCAACACTCCGGAACGGCTTCTGCAAAAAAGACCGCGCACCCTTGTCGAGCACACTTTGCACCCTCCCGTCAACGGTGTACCCGGATACCAGAATCACCTTGATGCCGGGATCAAGCTCAAGCAACTGCTCGAACGTATTGCGCCCATCAATCCCGGGAAGCACCATATCAAGAATGACCAGATCGATTTTACCGGTAAACTTGATGAACAGTTGCACGCCTTCGAGGCCGTCGCCGGCGGTGATCACCGTGAATCCGCACTTACGTAACGCAAGTGCCACGGTATCCCGAATATCAATCTCATCATCGATCACCAGCACGGTCCCCTTGCCGAACAACACCGGAGCGGCAATGTGCGAATTCACTGCCGCGACCGGCGCGCTGTAAAGAGGAATTAGAATGGTAAACACCGTTCCACCGCCGACGGTACTTTTCACATCGATATGTCCGCGGTGGCTTGAAATGGTTCCGTAGACTGCGGCAAGTCCGAGACCGGTCCCTTCGCCTTCCGGTTTGGTGGTGTAAAACGGTTCAAATATTCTGCTCACTACCTCCGGCGGCATACCGACACCGGTATCACGCACCTTAAGACAGACATAGGTACCAGCCGGACAGGAAGGATGCTCCCCATCCTCTTCGTTGTCGATAGTCACGGCATGTATCTCGTAGGTGATCGTACCACCCTCGGGCATTGCATCCCGTGAGTTGAGCCCGAGATTAAGCAGTGCATTCTGCAACTGCCCCGGATCCCCCATGACATGCAGCTGTCCGTCGGCGGCAACCAGCGAGAGGGCGATTGATTTGTCGATGCTGTGCTGCAGCAGCCCCACGACCTCGTGTATAACCGCTGTCATATTGACCGGCTTCATAACGAAATTACCGTGCCGTGAAAAAGCGAGCAGTTTTTTAACCAGATCCGCCGATCGCGAAACAGCCTGATGAATACGGGAAATAAATTCACCGATACCGGGGTGTTCATTGACATCCTGAATTATGTCGGCATACCCGAGAATACAGCCGAGTTGGTTGTTGATATCATGAGCAATTCCGCCGGCAAGCTGTCCGACCGCCTCCATCTTTTCCATCTGACGCAACTGCGCCTCGAGTTTGATCTGTTCACGTTCCGCCCGGAGCCGGAGAATTTCAGAGGCGGCCATGGCTGCAAGGATCTCCATACTACCGCGTGCCATGGCGGGCAGTGTGAGGGGTGACCGCGAAAACACTTCCAGTATCCCGAGCACCGTGCCGTCATCGGCCTCAAGCGGCACGGCAGCATAGCCGGTGATACCCAGACGTTTGAGTTCATTATCCCCTGGGAACTGTTCGCCGACATTTTCCTCTATGGCGACAAACCCGTCGGCGATCGCTTTTCGTGCCGGAGAATGTTCAAGGAGGAATGTATACTCATCTACACGCAAGCCGTTGAGCTGCATCGAGAGCACCCTGCATTCACCGCTGGACGAGAGTTCTCCCACCAGTGCGCCGTCACAGCCGATCCAGTCACAGAGAAGCCGCACAATCCGATGAAAAAAATCAACGCCGTGCACCCCGACGGTACTCTGGATCAGTCGCTGAAATGCATCTTCCGTCAACCGGTACTCGGTAATATCGAGCAGGGCGCTGACGTAACCGCCGATAATCCCCTCTTCCAGAAAATAGGGTGCCCGATGAATGATGATCGTGTGGGGACGCCCGTCGCTGAGCGTCAATTCACGTTCGAAAGTACGAGCCACCGCATCGTTCTCATTCTGCATCAGTTCATCCATCAGCAGACGCAGCGGTTCCGGAGCATCGCCCATCTCCTGCAAATGCAGCAGGCGGTCGCGATTCACTCCGGTAATCTCCTCAAACCTGCTGTTACACCCGAGAATATCACCGGCGGGATTGAAGTACACCATCGGTAAATTGATCGCCTCGAGCAGCGTCCGCTGGAAAAGCAGGTTGCGTCTGGTTTCCTGATTGAGTTCGCGATACTGCTCCTCGCGCTCACGGACGGCCTTAACCATACTCCTGATACTCTCGGCAAGCGCTTCGAGTTCAACGTGCCGCTGTGGAGGAATCATGGTGGAATAATCACCCTGTGCAACCTTTCGCGCATTATGACTCAGATAGGCGAAGAGTTGTGATAACCAGCGGGCGAAAAACCATCCGCCAAGAGCACTGAGAATGCCAAATGCGGCAAACAGGACGATAAAAAAAATGGTAAGTCCTTCTTTGTGAATACTGCGGGTTCCATTGCCATTGCTCAGAACCAGAAATAGAAACAATGTGCCGCTTACCGCTACCGGGATGGTTGAATAAAGTACGAAACGCCAGATGATTGATGCCGCAAACGTGGGCCGGCGTTTTGACGGAAAAGTGCTCATGTGGTTACAATCCGTTTACATTCGTCAAACGTATTTTCCGCATCGCTGCGGATTCAATCAACAGTGGAAGGATGGCGATGGGATCGTTGCACCGGAATACAGCCGGAAACCGGTATTTATAATATCTACTTCATGCTTCCGCCGTGGTCAATAGATTCATAAACAGTCTCCCCGTAGTGTCGGCACAACTTGCAGGTATCTCACCGTACCGTTCCATTTTTCTTGCCTGTTTTTCTTAGCAACCGTATAATCTGTACCGGTATTGCGGTACTGCCGGGTACAGCTTTCCACCACGTCTCAAAGCAGAGGAATTATATGATCGCGTATGTTGAAGTTCCCCCCGAAGTTACCCGTATCGATGAAATGCTCAAACCGCTCGCTGCCGGGATCGTGCAACAGTGTGCGGAATGCGGGCGAACACAGCAGTGCGACAATACTACCGATCTGTTTGCCTCACTGCCGGAAAGCTGGGTTTTCATCAGAACTGGTGTCTTCAAATACTATTTCAACAAGCGGCTGATCCGCCTGTACTCCTCCGGTGATCTTATCTCCGTCGCTGCGGTTGCCGTCGAAAGCGGCTGTAGTTGTGTCAGTGAGTTCGGATCGGAAATCACCGTTTTCGAAACGGAACCACTCAGCATTCACTTCAGGGAGCATCCGGAAGTTGCTGAGCAGCTTCTTCACTACCAGACACTGCATGCGACAATGATGCACCTGCTTTGTGCCGCATTCATGACGGATGATCTGCATCCGGATCTTGTAATCCGCAGTTACCATTCCGGAGAAATGATCATCGCACAGGGAGAACCGGCACGGGAAATCTACCAGATGATTCAGGGTACGGCTGTCGTTACGGTCAAGGATGTCGAAGTTGGATCGGTCAACGCCGGAGAGGTATTCGGTGAAATCAGTTTTTTCACGGAAAGCACCCGTAGCGCCTCCGTAAAAGCCAGAACAGAGTGTCTGGTGCAGGTAATGGGGAAAGAGGAATTCATCACGCTCGTGAAGATCAAACCCTCAGTCAATCTCGCGATATCGAAAACACTCTCGCAGCGAATTGTGGAGTCCAACAGAAAAATTGCCGGTGAATAACACCAGCCGGTAAGGAAATCCCTTTTTTCTCTGCTTTATTCCCCTATCCATTCTACCGGTCACGAGCGTCTTTATAGTATTTTCAATCGTACCCTACTATTTATTACCAAGCGGCTAAATTATTTATACTACCATGCCTGCTACAGGCGGAAACCGTATTTTTCACATGGACGGGATTGTACCATTGCAATGAATATTTTCTTTCTGAATACTCCCGGTGATTATCCGAACCAGTTTCCCCCACTGGGGTTGATGTACCTCGCATCGTCTTGCCGTAACAATGGCCATTCCGTCTTTTTCTACGATCTTGGCGCACACAATGCAAAGCACGATGAGTGTATGGCGGAACTTGCCTCCGCGGATGCGCAAATACTCTGTATTTCAGTGTATACCACCCAGTTACTTACTACGATCGAACTGATAAACGATATAAAAAACCGTCTGCCGACATTGAAAATTGTTGTCGGGGGTCCTCATATTTCGGCCTTGCCAACCGAGACGATGCAATCCTGCCCTGCCATTGATTTTGAGGTGTTCGGTGAGGGTGAGCATACCCTGCATGAACTGCTTAAAGCACTCTCATCCAATTCCACGCTGGATGCCATCAGAGGTCTCTGTTATCGCGATGCTGGCGGCATCAGACAGAATGAGGCCCGGCAAAGGATTGCTGACCTTGATTCCATTCCTTTTCCCGCAATTGACCTCATTACCCGTTTCCATTATTCGTACGATAAATTCGCTTACGGTAAAAAAGTGGGGGTCGCCGTCTCGTCCCGTGGGTGCCCTTACAACTGCACCTTTTGCAATAAAGCGGTATTCGGTAACAAATATACCCGCAGGAGCCCTGAGAATCTCATTGAAGAGCTCAGGGAACAGAAGCGGATTCTGGGAATTGAAGAGATATACTTTGTTGATGATCTATTCGTGACCGACGAGACCTGGCTCTCCCGGTTTCTCGACCTGTACCGTGAATCTGGAATCAATCTACCGTGGAAATGTCTCGGAAGGGTTGATCAGGTTGACGGTGACATGTACCACCGGATGAAAGCCGCAGGGTGTTTTCTTGTCCAGTTCGGAGTTGAATCAGGCGACGAGGCGATTATTAAAAGTATAAAAAAAGGAATTAAAATCGAAAAAGTGCGCGAAGCGGTTGCTTCCTGCCGCAAAGCGGGGATCAACACCGCCACTTACTTTATAATAGGCCACCCGGGAGAAACCGCCGCAACCGCACTGCGGACACTGTCGCTTGCCTGTCAATTGAATGCCGATATCTGCCATTTCTTTGTTCTGGTGCCGTTCCCGGGCACCGCCAACTACCGGTACGTCCCCGAAGACCTCCAGAAAGACTGGCATCGTATCAGGTACTATCATAAAGGCCAGTACCCGATAAGCCTCTGCGATCTTGACCCCGAGGTGCTCTATCACATCGAGAAACAGGCACGATATGAGTTTTACGGCCGCATCGGTTACTTCTTCACCAATCCCTGCTCGCTGCGTTTTCCCTTTAAACTTACGGTGATCAAAGCCGGCGCTTCGGTGGTGTACTTTGCCATCAAATGGTTGCTCATTATTCGCGGGAAGCGAGTACTGTCGCGGCTCAGAAAAGAAGCCCGTGTTGAAGTAATCCGGCAGAGGCATTCCGGTTCCGCAGGTTAAGTCAGCGGGAACGCTTTCGCAGTCCGACGATTCCCTCATATACTACGGGTACTCCACCGACAAGCTTTAGAACGATGGAACCGAGACCGATCATCACATAGGCGGCAAGCTGTTCGGATGGCAAGCCGATTGCGGTAAACATCATTGCCGACAGTCCTTCACGGACACCGATACCGCTCGGAGTAAGTGGAACCGACAGGCAGATAATCTCGATAAGCGGGATATACATGAAACACTCGGCAACATAGAACGCTCCGGTAATTCCCCTGATCAGCACTATCGCGTTGACGACAAAAAGTATCTGCGTCAGTACGGTAATGGCCATCAGTCCGACAAGGGTCCGGCGCTTTTCCCGGTACTGATAAACCCCCTCCCGGATGTGTTCCAGAACCGACATGATACCTGCCGGAAGCACCTTTCCGAGAAGTATCCTGATATGGCGGGTAAACCGCTTTGAAAAGGAGAGTATCCCCGTAAGCACGACGATACCACCAGTTGATGCGATCAGAATTCTCACTCCCCCGGGCGCGTTGTGCATGTCAATGGTCACCGCACCGTAGAGCGAAAGAAGCAGCATCACCACCAGACCGGAAATTCTGGTGAGCCATGTTGCCCCCCAGGCGATACTGTAATCATTCTTTTTTGAGAGCAGTACCGAACGTACCACATCCTGCGCGGCTGATGTCGGAAGGAATATTCCGTAGTAAATTCCCTTGAAATGACACGACAACACTTCCGAGAGCGGAAGATGCGGCAGAAAAGCCCGTAATAAGACCCACCACCTGATTCCCTGCATGAACATGAGGGAAATGCCGAAGGCCACAACAGCTGGGACAACCCAGAATTCAGTTCCCCGCAATACCGAGATCAGTGCTGAGAGATCAATCCGTCGGAATATCCAGATAAGCGGCACCACCGCGAGAACATACCTGCCCCAGGTGAGCCACCTGCTCTTCCGGAAGCTCGTAAACCAGCGGCTGATAGGACTATCATTATTCAAGGATACACTCCTTCACCGGATTTTTATTCTTCAATCAGCTGCCGGAATCGTTCCGCGCATTTATCAATCGACAATGAGTCATACATTATCCGCCATTGCTTATCGGTAACAGTGAGGGGCTGTTTTGACCATTGCAACAGTTCCGCATGCAGCGACGCCACCGATTCGGAGGTGAAGACCGTACCGCATCCGTAGGAGGTCTGATATTCCAGAAAATACGGAACATCCGAGACCAGATAGGGAATCCCATACATGCATGCCTCTGAAAGAGCAGCACTCTGCGAGATGTACCGGTAGGGAAAGATCATGAGTGCGATATCGGCAAACAATTTTTCCTTATCCTCTTCGGCCACAAAACCGGTGAAGGTAACCAATTCCGAGAACGCAGGCAGCACCATTTTTCTGCATTGTTCCAGGAATTCATCTTCGTCGGGTGCCGGTGCCCCCATAATTCGTAATGGCGGCAGTGAACCAGCCGGACTGCGTTGATACGCGTCGATCAGAAGGTCCACGCCCTTTTTGTAACAGAGCATCCCGTAAAACCCCCAGGTGGTCTTTCTACCGGGAAGGAGTTGTATACCAGAAGCGGGAATCGGCAGGGGAATGATTTCCATTTTTCGTGCTGAAGCGAAAGAGGCAAGCTCATCGAAATGCAACCGGTTGTGTACGACATACACCGCCGAAAGCCCTACAACGAGCCATTCGTAGACATAGGCAATCCATTGCAGCAGCCGGGAAAGATGTTTTGCATAGGTCTCGACGGTTTCGTGCGATACAACGATCACCCTCCGTCGGAACAGTTTCGCCGCCAGGAGGAACACAACAATTCCCGGACCGGAAGAAGGTATCGTATGCTGATGAATCATATATGCGGTAAACGGTTGGAGAAGATAGCGTACAAGCAGCAACCATTTACCGGTGTACCACACTTTCCGTTCCCAGAAGTATACCTTCTCTCGGACGATTTCATACCCCATCGACCGGTACTTCCGGATATATTCCCTCATGTACGCATTTTCCGTAATTTCCTTCTGAGGAAAAGGTATGATCATCAGCAACCGGTTCAAAACAGTATTCTCCTGTTGTCGTGTCTGTAGTGACAGTTTTTCGGATATGGTACAGCCCACAGGCAGACCTGCAGAAAAGGCCTTCCGGCAATCGTTCCTATCGGAGTTCTGCTACCGGTTCAAAAATAAAATTATTTACGTAGGCACCTTTGAGTTTCCGGTACTTTTCGGCCTGAATATCTTTTTCAAAAGGCTGTTGATGGATCGAATAATCAAATGAGGCAATCGGATGCCACTCGTTGCGAAGATAAAAGCCACCGGTATATCCCAAAGAGAGGATTGAGGAGAAAATGTCGGTGATGGGAATTCCGATATGCCGTTGCTCTATCTCGATAAGTATGATCGGGCGCTCACGGTGGATGGTTGCGGTTGCACCACCGAGAACCTTCATTTCATGGCCCTCCACATCGATTTTCAGAAAACCTATATCGGTGAACCCGAATGAATCAAGGGTCGCCACAGGGACGGTCTCGACTTCAACCTCACCGGTCAGTGGTCGAAATGAGGCAAGGCCGTCGAGACGACACCCGTTTCGGACGGGGATATGCAGTTCCAGTTCACCCGGAGCATCGGAAAGGGCCATCGGGTGAACGGTAATCCGGTCGGATGCTGTGGTCGTAAGAACCTTCAGACATTGCGGCTGTGGTTCAAATGCATGAACAAACCTGCATGAATTCTTCAGCGCATGGGTGTAGATACCGATATTTGCACCGATATCAATCATACCCCTCGTCGTATCGATCTTTTTTTTTACCTGACCGATCTCTTCATCGAGTGTACCGTTAATTTTTTTTAAGAGATACCAGGCGGGAAGCCGCAACGATATTGGTAATGACTGCAGAACAATATCTTTAGCTATCCCCATAGATGGTTTCCTCTCTGTCCTGTCGGGAAGGTGATGCTGGAATGTGTTCCAAAATACTTATGGTTTCAGAAAGTGTCAACTCAATACCCAAGGAACAATTGGCCGGTTGGTTGCCACCTCTGTAGTTGAATCATCGGATAAAATCCTCTCATCCACCATTTCAGAAGCATTTCCAGCAGACCTCAGCTGCGCTGAAACCCCAGACTCTCCCGAATACGGCAGGGATGGAGGATACGATATATTTAAACACGATTGTAATAATGTAATACAGATCTGACGATTTTTAGTATTTTAGCAATTCTGCCAGGAAAATCTTCTCACACAGAAACGTTTACGGAGGAATCGTGACGACCAACTCAGAACCGAAACGCGGAATTTCAGCCCTTTTAAACAATAAATATCTCCCGATAGCCTGCATGGTGCTCCTGGTCCTTGTGCTGTTCGGACAGTTTATCTTTTCCGATAAAATGCTCCACAGTTCCGATCAGATGACCGGGTTCGGTTCGCGGGTGTTTCAGAAGACCGCGCTGCAGCACTTTCACCAGTTTCCGCTCTGGCTCAATACCCGGCTCGGTGGCATGCCCACCATCGATGCAATGTTCGGTGATGCATTCTACGTGCCCTCGATGGTATGCCATCTGCTGATGTCCGTCCCCCGTGCCATCAGTATGAAGATGGTACTGCACGTTCTGCTTGCGGGGATCTTCTTTTTCTATATGCTCAGGCGGGGCTTCAGGATGTCGCCGCTTATTGCCGGCACGGGTGCGATTTTTTACATGTTCAATCCGCAGTTTGTCTCGCACATTTACCCGGGACACGATGGAAAGATGTTCGTGATCGCCTGGCTTCCCTTTATCATATGGCAGCTGAAACTGCTGATGGAACAACCGAAACCGTTTACCATGGCACTGTTCGGGTTCGGTATCGGCATGTCGATACTCACCTCCCATATCCAGATGACGTACTTTGTGCTCTGGGGTACTTTCCTGTACTGGCTTTTCGCCACGGGAACAACTCTTTTTATTCGTAAAGAACAAAAAACAGCGGTGCACCAGTCACTTTATTTTTGGGGTGCGGTGGCAATCGGTCTCGGCATGGGCGCCATGCAGCTTTTCCCCTCGTTTCTCTATATCCGCGATGCGTTTTCGGTGCGTGGTGCCGATCGCGGTTTTGAATTCGCCGCCTCCTGGTCACTCGGCTGGCCGGAAGTTTTTTCGCTCTGGATACCGGAATTCGTCAACTCACTCGATTACTACTGGGGGCAGAATCCGTTCAAGCTCAACTCCGAATACGCCGGTATGCTGCCAATCCTGCTCGCTGCTGCGGCAATCGTGGCAAAGCCGAAAAACCGGTGGCGTATTTTCTGGGGAGTGATTGCGGTGGGAACGGTTCTGTTTTCGCTCGGTGCACACACGCCGGTTTTTCATATTGCCTATGCAATAATTCCCGGAGTTAAAAAGTTCCGGGCATGCAGTATGATCATGTTCTGGTTCTCTTTTTCAACCGTCCTGCTCTCGGCACTGTTTCTCAAGGATCTCGTAGCCGGTGTTTTTCAGTCGTTCTCCGAAGAAAAACAGAAAAAGTGGGCAAAGGGTCTTCTGATTGCCATGGGAGTCTGTGTAGTAGTAACACTGCTTTTTTCGATGCAGGGATTTGTCAAGGGCCTCTTTTCGGGAGTAATAGCGGAACAGGGAAAGGAACGGGTATTCGAGGCTAACTTTACCCGTAACTTCCTGCCGTTTCTCTGGGTGTGGTGTGTCCTTACGCTCACCGTTCTGGGCTTACTGCGCGGTAATGTAACCGGTAAACTTTCCGCACCGGTGGTCATTACCGTTATACTGCTTCTCGGTATAGTTGATGCGATGCGAGTTGATGCGAAATTCATCAAACTCGTAAATCCCGCCCCCTATTTTCACGAAGAGCCCTCACTGAAACCATTGATTGCATCGATGGAGAAAGAACCGTTCCGCTGTTATTCGCTTCCCGGTGCTCTGCCTCAGGGTGGCGAGGGAATCCACCACCTTGAGGGGATCAGCGGTTTTCACGACAACGAACTGCACTGGTACCGTGAATTCCGCGGCGATCAGCAGGATCGCAACTACATTTCGTCCCTCATCGGCATGAACGCTCAGGGACAACCTTACTTGAAAGCGGAAATGATCTCACGCGGCAACCCGTTTCTCAATATTGCCAATGCAAAGTATCTTCTTGTCCGCAACGGTTCAAAGCTGCTGACACTGCCAAATGACAGTGCGGTCGACCGGCTCTCCTACATCCCCGGCTACACCGTAATGGATAGCAGTTCGGTTGTTGAAGCACTCCGCTCAGAACGTTTTGATTATCGGCGTACCGTTGCACTCACCGAAAAACCGGTTCTTCCGGAATCATTCTCCACACCCGATGCCACTTCGCCGGTACAAAATACACTGCCCACCGAGTGGGTATCCTACACCCCCAACTACCGAAAAGCGACGGTTGAGATGCCGGCCGACGGGTTTCTGCAGATTGCCGAGGTATTTTATCCTGGCTGGGAGATACGTGTCGATGGGAAAAAGACGCGGTATTACCGTTCCGATCTCGCCTGGATGGCGCTTCCACTCACCAGCGGAAGTCACACAGTCGAAATGCTGCCGCACTCAAAATACCTTGGCAAATTTCTTCCGGTCTCGTTTGTCGCTATCGGTATTATTCTGGGAATTATCGTATTGACGATGGTTGCCGACAGGCGCAAACGGAAATTAGCAGTCTGATCGTAACCGGTCTGCATCATCGGGAGAATAGTATCGTTGCATGCCTATGGAGTCGTTTTTCTGATCGGCACATGATCGATCGCGATCCTGCCGATCAGTTTCGCAACCGATATCATATGCCTGCCATCATCGTCGAATACCAGGGGAACCCGATCCGCCGAAGCGGGAAAAATGTCGTGTGAAGGATCGGTAAATATCCACGATCCGGTATATGCCATGACCCAGGCATGGTAGTAGTATCCTTTTTTGGAATCAACATAGAGCACACCAAGCACCACCCGTGCCGGTATTCCGGCAGCACGCAGAAGTGCGGCAAGCAATACCGCATGTTCACCACAGTCGCCGTAACCGGCATCAAGCGTTTCCAGTGCACTGGAGAATGTCGCGACATTCCTTTTCGCAAGCATACGATACACCGCATGGTTGAAGGTTTTCACCAGCGTACAGGAGGAACCGGTAATCCCTCTGCTGAGACTGTCGGCCAACCGTTTTATTCGCTCATGTGAAGACTGCAGTGTTGGAGTGGCACTGCAGAAAAGTTTCCGTTCTTCGCCTGTCAGGCTTTCGCCGGGAGCTTCGGTGCACTTTTTCGGGAAGGGTTTCAGAAAGTACTTCCCGCCGCGAACCGCATAAAACCTGGCGACGGAGGTGTCGGGGTGGTTCGCACTGCCGAATGTTACCTGTACCCGCTCTTTGCCTGCAACCAGCCGTTTAGAAACACTGATCTTCATCATTTCGAACATGGCATCCGCCCCACCGGCCGGGACCGGGACGGAGACAGTGCCACCGGTTTGTATTCGGCCGGTATACGGATACATCTCACGGTAAATCGTTTTCCCCCTGCGGTCCAATTTCCAGACCTCTGTCCGGTCAAGCATATCGCTGTAACAGGTGAATTCCCAGCAGGAATCGCGGGTATCAGCGGGAGTTCCGACACATTTGGTACGGGTCGCCACCAGCTCACCGGAAGTCAGCTCCACTGCGGTATCAGCCCATGACGTACCTTTGCGCAGCGTACCATCAATCACTCCGGTATACAGTTCCGCAAGCGAACCGATCCGTTCCTTTACCGGCGCAATACTTCTCGTATTGACCACTCCGGCCGTCGTGACAGTCAGGTTCCATCTATCATCAGCACCGTAGTGCAGTTCCCAAGTGTTTGTTCCTGCCGGGCTTTCCATCCGTTGCCTCGCGGAGTGCAGCATTCCTTCCTGATCAAAGTACCGTTGCTCCTCAAGTGCAATCCGTTGCACGGTCCCTCCGGGAGCTGTCATCACAACGGAAAGATGTATACGGTTGACAATTCCTGAATCCGTTGCGAAAAGGGCGGTAATAAGAGTTCCGGCAGGACGCTCCTGCAGAAATATCGTGAGTGTATCGGTGATGGGAAGATTGTTGTATAATAAACGGGGTGGTGTAGCCGGCCCTGCAGCCCAATTCAACAGAAGAACTGCAACCACCAGTAAGGCAAAACGGGAAACAATCCTATGCAGAAGCATTTTTTTTCTCGACGATATTGCTGCGGTATTCTTCAAGCGTACAACCGGTGATGGCCGCAAATCGCGCAAGAAAATCACTTTCATCAGAAAAGCCACACTGTCCGGCAAGTGTGGAAGCGAAACAATCGTGGTTGTTTCTGAGAAATATTTTGGCCCGGTTGACACGGACCTGTATGATGAAATCCTCAACAGTCAATCCGAGTTCCTTGACGAAAAGTGCCTCGAGGAATGCCCCACCCGTTACCAGAGCACTGCAGATACGGTCAACCCCGAGATCCGGATCATCAAAATTTTCTTCGATATACCGGCAGGCGCGTTGCACTTCCTTGTCCATCACCGAAAGCCGTGTGGTCGTCATGAACCGCCCCTTTTCCCGTCGTTCACGGTAATACGAGATCGTCAGCAGAATAACCAGTAGTGAAACCGTAAGAACTCCCAGTTTCACCGCATGTTTTTTCAGTAGAGCAACCGGTTCTCCCAGAAACCGTATCTTTTTTCCGATACCATTCTGCAGAGCGCTCATCAATTTCAGAAAGAGTTCGCCAGCTTTACCAGAAGTACGGACTTCGGAAGGAGGTATCTCCACAGCGCTATTCACCGTGGTGGTGTCACCGTTATCCTTGTCATCAGACTCTTCGGAAAAAAGGTACTCATCATCATCCCGTGGGGGAAGGCTATCGGCATTCACGATAGAATCCGGAAGGGAATCGCCTGTCTGAAGTACATCCTCGACAGCCTCACGCAGTGCATCACTTTCCATGGCAGTATCCGGAGTTCCCGACAGGGTAGTTATAAAACCTGCCATGAGCACTGCTGTCGGAACAGAAACGGAAATGAACAATTTAGCGGCCTGAAAGAAGATCGCTTTCAGGATTTTTCGGTGCACCGTTGCATCTGCTCCTTGAGAATACTGTTGTAATTTATGCCCATTGCATCGATCTTTGCCTGCAAGCGGACCGTGAACCGCTCAACTTCGTCGAGAGAACGTAATTTTGCATCCTGCAAAAGACGCTGAAGTGATTTTTCATTGAGAATTTCATTTGTGGCCACTTCAAAATGCAAACGTTTCTCCTTGTCTTCCGTAACACGTTTCAATGCATCCTGAATCATTCGACACATTTCATTATAAATAGAAAGACCAAACTTCCTTTTAAGTTGTCTGGTGTAGCCAAGCAGATGTTCAGCAAAAAAAGCACTGTTGCAAATATAATGACGTTCATTTTTATAGACAGTGCTGTCGTAATAATATTCACCGATCACCTGTCCTCCACTCATCTTGACCACCGATTTCGGAAACGGCGGCGGCTCATCAACAGGGCGCGGCGCTACCGTCTCCAGAGAACTCCCGGTGGCGGCATCTTCATCAGATCCGGTGTCGGAAAGCAGTTCCTCCGGCGGAAGGGAGGCGATCGCCGGTGGCTGAAATACCGATGGTGACGCTTTCGGTTCCGGCGACGCGGGGTGCAGATCATCGAGTGGGGTTGACGGTGGCGGCGGCAGTTCAACCGAAGCGGCAGGAGTAACGGCAACCGGTACGGCCTCTTCCTGAATAGTATGTTCTTGCTGAGCCTCTGCTTCGTCTATGGCATCCTGCTGTGCCAGTATAATTTCATAGAGACCGTTGACGATTTCATTCTCGTTGTGGTGCAACTCTTCGGCAAGCTGGTGCTCAATAAGTTCAAGTTCCTGTTCCTTGATTTTGAGTTTATCGAGTTTGCGGGTAAGTTCATTGAGTTCTCTGGTGCAGTCGGTCACCTGTTGTTTTACTGAAGCGACCTCCTCATCCTTCTTCCGTTTTTCCTCCAGCAGATTCCGTGAATCAAGACTCACCTTCCGGAGATGCTCCTCCTTGCCACGCAGAATATCCATTTTGTCCTGATAGTAGGAAATCAGCATATCAATGGTCGCATTTTTTCCCGAAAAAAGGTTCTTCTTGAGCTTCCAGAGATGCTCGAGTGCCCCCTTCGCGTTATCTTTCTCGCCGGAAAGAAGTTTTTCGGCGATATCACACATATTTTCCGACACCGATGCCGCACGGGCATCAAGCAGAATGGAATAGAATTTATTCGGGTCAACAGTGCTGTTTTCAATTCCGAACATTCTTTCGGAGATTCTCTCGACTCGTCGCATATGCTCCGCCTTTCATACTGGTATCTAATTGTTATTTTTTTTCAATGGTTGTCAGCCGTTTTGCGACCGGTAGAATAAGTATACTTAATCCTGAGCATCCTCGACCAGTTTCCTTCCGGTCATCGTCTCAAAAATCGAATGCAGTCCCGGATGCGCATGGAGTTCTTCCATATTACTGAACCCCCTGTCAAGTGCGTGTACAAGGAGCACTTCGGCCCGCCGTTCATTGCCGCGCTGCGCTTCGATGGCGGCCAGCAGAAAACAGGTATCATAATTTTCAGGATGTTGCGCCATAAACTCCCGGATCTCCCGTTTCGCCTCCGTCACCGTTCCCAGACCGATCATTGCCCGCCAGAGAATCGCCTTCGCCGAAACATCCGGCATATCCATTCGCCCGATCACTCGTGCGGCGGTATCGTAATCACCACACACCAGGTGATACCGGGCAAGCCCCTTGAGTACCGCATCTTGAGGATCGTCAAGCGCCGACAATCGGCGAACCAGCTCCGGAAGGACCTCTTCGTGCTCGCCATTCTTCCGATACAACAGCAACCGCATACAATCGATCAGATCACCGCCGCGCCCGAGCCGATCAGCCTGCGATAAGAGATCCTCAGCTTTGTCGAACTGATTGAGTTCATAGAGCACCTCGATACTCTGAGCGAGCGTCTCCTCGCTCAGACGAGGGAGAACCGCCATGGTTGCGCGCATGAAGGTCGCAACATCCCCTTTTGCAAGCGCATACCCGCGCAGTCCCATCCAGCCGTGAATATCGTTCGGTGCCAGACGCACCGCTTTGAGAAAACAACTTTTCGCTTCGTCATATTTTTTAAGTCGGATATTGACGTTTCCGAGATTGACATGCAGGCGCGCATCCGCCTTACTACCGAGGAGTGCTTCCGTATAACACTCCTTCGCCTCCGCGAACCGCTGTTCCCGTTCATGAATCCAACCGAGATTTTTCAGTGCTGAAGGAAATTCTCTGCGATACCGGATTGCTTTTTCGAAGGCCTTTCGCGCAGCCCCGTAATCCTCAAGTTCAATGAGTACATTTCCCAGATTGAACCAGGCATCCGGAAAATCAATCCGGGCTTTACACGCCCGTTCAAAATAATTTTTCGCCTCGTCAAACTTCTTTTTCTCATACAGATAGTTTCCCATATTAAGCAGCGCCCCCGGATTGTCCGGCTCAAGATCGAGGACTTTTTGAAACGCATCATGTGCACCGTCATGATCACCCACTTCCGACCGGGCAATACCAAGGTTGTTCCATCCCTCGATACGTTCCGGGCGTATCACCGTCAATTTTTCAAAAAGCGTTATAGCTGATTTGAAATCACCTTTTCTGAAGGCGGTATTGCCGTATTCCAGCACCAGATTAGGATCTTCCGGTGCTATCTCGAGTGCTGACTGGTAAACCGCAAGAGCCTCGTTGTACCAGCCGATATCGCTGTACTGCTGTGCAAGATGCAGTGCGGTCTCCCGGTCTTCCGGGTGTTGTTCGTAGGCCTGCCGCAGTGCGGTCAGTTCTTCGTTGAGCACTTCCATACTGGTCGTATTCCTTTTCTTTCGATCTGGTACGGTGATCAGGGCGCAAACCGGTCAAGACGCGGCCGGAATGTCGTCGAAATTATCTCCTGAATGTAATCGCGTTGCGGTAGTATTCCCTCCGCCGCCCATTTTCTCCCTGCAATCACCGAATCAATGCAATCAAGATAGGTGGCAGTAACGTTATCAAACCCGGAACTGGCCGGCAGAACGGTATACCCGTTCTCTACCAGTTGCCTGAACGAAACGGTGTACACATCGGAAATCCATCCACCACCGAACATCATCGACATGTCGCTGAGGATATCCTTTCGGACCGGAATCATTCCAAACCTTGTACACTCCTGTATCTGCGCGGTGGTTCCAGTGATAAACGACGCCAGCCGGAAGGAAAGAGCCGGATCCGGTGCATCCGCCGGGATCCCCCACCACCATCCACCGGTGGTGATCGCCTTGCTGCCGTACCGCGGGATTCTGGTGGAATCGAGTCGTACAGTGCATCCGCGCGGCATGGTGGCTACCCCCATATCCTCCGGGTGGGACAAAAAGCCGTCAAGATTGTCCCGGCCGGTTCCGTGCAGGAAAAAACAGTCAAGCTGCGTCATGAACGAGAGAAACACATCCTCCGATGCGAACTGTTTCCAGATATCGGCACCACTCCACCCTTCACTCCACATCTTGTCGTTGTACACTCCGGCCGATGTATACACCGCCTCCCAGTACAATGCCTCGACAACCGCATCCCCCTGCATGTGCAGCACGGCAGCACTGTCACCACCCAGCTGGTAAATCCGGTCAATCACCCGCTGTGACGTACCCGAGTAATACTTTCCGCGGTGAGCAATGCGCGGTTGCACTTTACCATTGTAAAGGGTATGTGCCCATATCCATCCGACCACGAACAGATCGTAATAATCCCACTCTTCCGGGTTCTCTTCGAGCAGATAGGTAGCCGGAAGTCCGTAACCATTGTACCGGGCGACCACCGCATCAAGCGTATCCTTCCAGGTGCGCCATGATGCCACCGCATCCGCCACTTTGCTTTTGCAGTACACCATCAGACGGGTCTCAAATTTTCGCGGAATCAGACACGGAGCACCATTGTGTTGCCCCAGACTGGTAAGCAGATAGGTATCTTTGAACCGTTTGAGTTCCTGGGGACTGAGGAATTTATCAAGTGATGCAAACAGCCCCTTCTCCATGAGTGGAGCCGCCTTATCAAAGGGGACCTTCACCAGCGCGATAGTACCAGCCTGTTCACGCATATACTGTTCAAGACTGTCGGTAGAACCGTAGTAGAGCACCTCCATCACTGAAGGTTCTTTCTTTTCAAATGCGGGTGCGACTTCATTTTTGAAGTACGTTTCCTGATCCGCCATCATACTGATCAGTACCCGTACCTGCGGACGCGGGGAACATCCCGCGATCAGCAGAATACTGCCGGTAATCAGCAATGCTGCGACATCTTCACGTCGCATTACCGAACTCCCGTGCCGGCTTGTGACAATGTTTCTATCCTTCCATTCGCATTACGCAGTCGTTTGACAAAAATTCTGAGCAACTCGATGCCGATCTGCGGATTGTCGCGCAGGACGTCGTGGAGATCCTCTTTCCCTATCCGCAACACACTACATTCATGAACTGCAGACACCGTTGCCGACCGCACCTCCTCATCGATTGCCGCCATCTCACCGAAACACTCCCCCGCCTCCATGCGGGCCAGATCCACCGACCGTTCGCCACCAACAAGTTTCGATATTGCAACAGCCCCTTTTTTTATCAGATAAAGCGCATCTCCGATATCTTTCTCTCGTACAATAACCTCCCCGGACCTGAAACTGAGTTCCTCTGCTACTGCCGCGACTGCACGCAGTTCACTGGTGGTAACCGTGGCAAAGAGAGCGCTCTTCTTCAGAACGAGAATTTTATCGAGCAGGGCGTATGAGGCTTGGATATCCATGATAACTGTCTGATTATATCACCTATTACGGGAAGATGGGAAGGATTTAGGGGATTGTTTTAGCAGAGAGGAGAATCTTTTAGTTAACCGATTAATCTTTTACGTTTATATTATCCATTTCAATCGAAAGCGAAGCAGTACACTCAGTGACCAGGCGTACAGTCAATGAGTACACCATCTCGCCTGGACATCACGAACATGTTCTAACTGATTCAAACAGGCTGCACCCAAAAAGTACAGCCTGACCATCAATTACCATTTTCATTTTTTCGCCAGGTTTTCCTGATGATTCTCGTACCAGCGGATTTCATTATCATAATTTGAAGCCGACAGAACATCAACATCACCATCACCGTCAACATCCTGAGCATACACCGATTGCGCTCCGTCGGCTGAGGTGGTAATGGTTCTGGCGATGAATGACTGGGAACCATCATTCTCGTACCAACGGATCGCATCATCTCCCGCGGAAGCAGACAGAACATCAATATCACCATCGCCGTCGACATCCTGCGCGTACACCGAGTACGCAGATTTGGCTGAAGTGGTAATGGTTCTGGCGGTAAATGTCTGAGAACCATCATTTTCATACCAGCGAATCGCATCATCTCCCTGGGAAGCAGACAGGACATCAATATCACCATCGCCGTCGATATCCTGCGCGTACACCGAGTACGCAGATTTGGCTGAAGTGGTAATGGTTCTGGCGGTAAATGTCTGAGAACCATCTTTCTCGTACCAGCGGATCGCATCATCTCCCTGGGAAGCAGACAGAACATCAATATCGCCATCGCCGTCGACATCCTGCGCAAACACCGATCGCGCCCAGACAGCTGAAGTGGTAATGGTTCTAACGGTGAATGACTGAGATCCATCATTCTCGTACCAACGGATTGCATCATCTCCCACGGAAGCAGACAGAACATCGACATCGCCATCGCCGTCCATATCCAGCGCGTACACCGAGTACGCAGATTTGGCTGAAGTGGTAATGGTTCTGGCTGTGAATGACTGAGATCCATCATCCTCGTACCAACGGATCGCATTATCACCCGAGGAAGCAGACAGAACATCGACATCACCATCGCTGTCGACATCCAGTGCATAGACCGAAGACGCTCCCCAGGCAGAGGTGGTAATGGTTCTGACGGTGAAGGACTGGGTACCATCATTCTCGTACCAGCGGATCGCATTATCACTCTCCGATGCTGACAGAACATCGACATCACCATCGCCGTCGACATCCAGTGCATAGACGGATACCGCTCCACTGGCTGAAGTGGTAATGGTTGAGGGAGTAAACAGCGATACCGTGAAGTTCACAGCATCACTGAGACTGCGTCCGTCATCATCAGTCACCCTTACCGCACAGGTGTAGGTACCCTCCTGCAATGGAGCAATAACAGTGGTATCTCCGGAGGAGGTTTGCACCCAGTCGTCATTACCGAAACGCCACTCATATCTTTCTATTTTTCCGTCATCCGATGCGGTCGGTTGAAGATGGATCTCTTCACCAATCCCTACCAGCAGATCTTTTCCAGCATCAACAACAGGAGCTATATCGGTAACGGTAATCTGCAGCGCATCGTAACCGGTCTGATCATCGTCATCAACAACCTTGAGACTGCAAATCACCGTACCCGGTTTATCCGGTGCGATAAAAAAGGTGTCGCCGGACTCCACACTGAACCACTCCTCATCGCCTATCTTCCATGCATATCCCATGATAGCGCCGTTATCTTCAGCGGTACCCTGCAGATAGACCGAATCGGAAATTGACACATTCGTATCACCGCCTGCGTTCGCAACCGGTTCCCATGCCTTTACATCAACGGTAATACTCTTTGTCCAGACAGCATCGGCGTCATCGGTTACCTCGACAGAAACCATATACTTTTTCACGCTGTTGAAACTCGTAACAAACGTGTCATTCAACGTTCTGGCGGGTTTCTTCAGGATCAAACTGTCAACAGATTTCTTTTCCGCGTTGGCATACCACAAGAGCTTACTGATACCGCGACTGGTATTTTTCACCGTTACGGCTATACGAACAGTATCATGAGGTCTGACAATCGTATCGAGTACCTTCAGCAAAATATCCGGCTGCACCAGTAGCGGCGGATAGGCGGTAACCGTAGTTACTCCGTAGGTATTACCGATATCCGTCGAGTTATTCCGTATCGCGACCCGATACTTATACGAATAGGAGAGCGTATCGGCAGCGGAATTGGTCCCGGAATCCCGTGTTACATCGTAGATCGTATCACAAAACAGGGTATCCATAACCGAGGCGTAGATGGCATTTGAATAGGTAGTAGCAGTTCCTTTATCGCGATAAATCACATAATCAAGTAAGTCGCTGTACTCTGTAGCATTCCAGTGCAGCGTTATCACTCCAGTCGCAGTATCATATTCGCTCCAGACATTACTGACAACATCAATTCCTGAATAGAGTATCTCTATCGTATCAGATAGAACGGTATCAACACCACTTTCGATCGTGATTTCCCGGAAGGTAGTTGAATAATCAGGCAGATTCGTTTCAAATCTGAGTCGGTATCGACCGGGAGCAAGATCTTCAAAGGAAAACATTCCCCTCTTGTCCATATTCCTGAATTCCACATCGGTACCGAGAATCTGGACGTACACCGATTGCACATTTACCATATCATTCGGCTGCAGTACGACGTACGCACTGAATGACCCGGTCTGTTCAAGCGTATCACTCACGATTTCATTCTCCCCCGACGATATGCCAACTTCCTTTTGCATCGCTTTAAGTGAATCTTTCTCGATGATAAGATTATAGGTACTGTCTGGCATATCCGGAATGGTAAAGGTACCGTTGCTGTCGGTCGTGGTTTCCCAGACTTTCATGGTTTTGGCAGACTTGTTCAGTTCAATATTCTGGGCAAAGCCGGAGGGAATGAATTTTACCGTCGCACCCCTTGCCGGCGTTTTTCCATCTTTCATGTAAATGACAATGCCAGTGTCGGTATCATCGACAACGCCTGATACATTCGAATCTTTTGTACAGTAAATGATCAGTAGAAAAAGAATAAGTACCAGCTTCTTCATATTCTATCCTTTTCTTGTATTTTTGAATTGGGAATAAGTTGCATAATCAATTGATATACCCGATCAGCGGGATTTTCATCTTTATGGACCAACGAAGTGATCTCTGAATTGAATTTTTCCAGTTTCTTCTCAATTTTGATATACGCCTGCTTAGATATACCCATCATTTTGGTGATAATTCGTCGTGGCTGCCTGCTTTTAAGCACAATCACCCTTCTGGCCTGATTCAGACATTCGAGCTGATATTGCGTGACAAGCTCATCTCTTGCAAACGGCTCCGTGCTGATCACCGCATCGGTCGGTTTGAGGAAACCATCGGCGTTGCGGCATATCAAACCCAGCGAAAGCAGAAGCGCGACCGATTGCCTTGTCTGTTTTACAGAAATAGGAGGGTAAACTTTTTTTGCAAGTTGCGTATATTCGTTTTTAAAATCGACAATGTGCAGCAGAGTTCTGATCACCGGATTGTACCACTCTCTGTAATAGCGATAAATTTTTGCAGATACTATCGACTTCGGAGTCCGGTTCAACGATATTAGCTGATCAAAAAACAATTCCCGTTCCTCTGGATCAACGGCCTGATTAAAATTGACCAGTGTGCGGAAGAATTGCGCCTCAGATCTATCAAGTTTCAACAGTTTGATAATAAGGGGAACTTTTACTGCCGACAGATATTTTCCATTGATGATATCCCCGAAATAACTGCGGGTATTAGGCAGACCAAGTTCCTTGCAAATGAATGATTTCGTGAATTCTTTTTCGTTCGAGTGACGGTAATCATAATATGCCGATAAGTACAATCTGAAATTATTGTAATTGAAGATATTGGGCTTTTCATAAGTACCACCGGCCATATTGATCTCCGGAATCCAAGTAAAATACGGTGAAGACTGAGAACTACTTTTTAATAATACCTGATTTTCAGAGGTGGCGCAACAGAGGGAGTGTTCATTTCGGTGAGTACATTTTTAGCGGATTTTTACGAGAATAATTATATTGGAGCACCAACGATATTCTCAGTAAAGAACTAACTGAGATTTCAATACGTTCATTCCACCAGGTATATGCATCGGGTAAGAAACCAATTCTACCCATCATACCCTGCCAGATACCGGCACGTATTCACATTCCGCACCGTCATCAAACGATAATAGGGATGAGCTGCGATTTTATTCAGGCGACTTTTTCCGAGATTTTTCCGTGCAACATTCCAGAAGAGCGCACCGGGCACATACCTGATAGCAACAATATCCCTGTTCAGCGGCAGATCATCAATGGTTTCCGGCATATCTATTTCCGGGAAAAGGTAGGCTACATCAGTTTTCTGACCGGCATCATTCCCCCACATCCGCGGAACCGCATTTGCGATATTCTGCATATCCCTGCGGGATTTCACCAGCGTGGGAACAGGAAATCCGAAAGTTGATTCTATGGCAGTACTGATTTTTGCCCGAAGTAGTTGATTTTTTCCAGTAGCCTGGAAAAAAACATTACCGGAATTGATGTAGGTTGAAACATCGGTGTATCCGAGAGACAGGAACAGCTCCCGGAGTTTTTTCATTTCGATCTTGTGCGTGCCACCGACATTGATACCACGCAGCAGTGCGATGTACTGCATTTCCTGATCCTCATCGTAAGGTAGTGCGATAATTCATTTCATCCTGACTTACACCATTGTTTCGAGTAGTTCCACCGCATCTTCAATCATCCTGGGGCAGATGGTAGTGAAAACGCCGCTCGCTGCAGCTTCATCGTGCTCACATTTTCGGGAAATATCATATCCCAGCAGCTTTTTACAGATCACCGTCTTGTGCCGTTGCGTAAACTTGTCCATAAAGTCAACAGTAACCGCATTCGCCTTCTGTTTGTTTTCCACATCACCTTCCCTGCAATGACCATACTTCAGTCCGAGCACCATAACTGCGCCGGTAACGGCTCCGCATACCTCGCCTTTACGCATTCCCCCACCGAACCCACCCGCGATTTTCAGTGCGATAGTTTTTTCCAGTGACAACTCTTCACTGAATACGGAAAGAACCGCCTGACAACAGTTGAACCCTTTGCTGAAAGTATCCAGTGCACGTTCTTTTCTGTTCATTATTTTTCTCTCAATCCCTACCAAAGCATTACTGGTTCACACCTCGTAATCCACTACACGTCGCTCAGAGCACGCCTCAAGAATGAACGGCACCACCGCCTTGTGCTCCGGATGCCCCTGATACGCAGCCAGATCTTCCCGGGTCGCGAATTCAGAATAGAGTACTACATCGGCACTGTTTTCAGAGGCGGAGAAGTCGAGACCGACCTCTAAACTCATGAGCATATCAATCTTCCCGTTAAGGGCTTCGAGCTTCTCCCTGAACAACCGTGCATTTTCCGTCTTCGTGTTACCATGAGCTTTGTCTTTTAATTTCCACATGACAACATGTTTCACCATAGAACCACTCCTTTACATTTACGTGGGGGCATGTCGTCCCGCCGCGCGGGCTCGTGGCCGGCGAAAGTGATGTTTACCGACGCGTCCGCCGTCTAAAAGGTAAGTATACTATCCGCCGCCTACCGGTCAACCAGGAGTACCGGCCGGATCACCGCGGCACGTTCCATCCTGATGACGTAACGCCCCGGCCCGATTCCGTCGAGGGAGAACCGCATATTCCGTCCACCTTCAACATCCCACGATCCGCGACACCGTCCGCGAGTATCGTACAGGGCAATCCGGTCCGGTTGCAGTATGGTGGTAGACTGCAGAAAAAGTGTTTTTCCGCTGACGAATAGTTGCAGGTTGTGGAGCAGTGTAGGCCCAGGTATGTTCACCACCAGAACAGATATATCCTGCAGTGACCGGTGCCATATTCCATCACCTGCCGTACCGACATACAGCTCGGTCCCCGCAGTAAAGAAACAGTTCCCCTTCGTGGTTTCAAGACCGTCATTTGCCTGCTGCCAGGTCTCCCCGTGATCAACCGAACAATACACTGAACCATTTACAAAAACAACAACGGTACTGTCAAGCATGGCGAGTTGACCATACATACCGGAAGGTAACTCCGGGCACCTGCTCCAGGTGACGCCAAAATCCAGCGAACGATAGACCCCGTCGGCAGTAAGTGAAGCAAACACCGTATCGCCACGGTGCACAAGTGCTGCAACCGGTGTTACGGCAAAAACACTGCCTTCGATCGCACTCCAGGTCGCACCGTAGTCGGTTGAGTGGAACATCCCGGAATCGGCGCACCCGGCAAGAACCATACTGTCCCGCACAGCGAACGAGGAAATGCCCCTGCCGGATACCGCTCCCTCCACAGAAACCCACATCGTGTCATCAACAGCACAACGCTGAATTCCCCGGCTGGTTCCGGCGAAAACGAAACGGTCGTTCACTGCCATACAGTAGGTTGAATCGAATGTTCCGGTCCTGCTCCAGATGACACCATTATCGTCGGTCCGGAAAATGCCCCCGGTATTCGTTCCCGCATAAAAGGTACCGTCGTTCCTGACTACGGCATTGACCAAAAGATCCGGTCCTATGGCATCCGCCGTTTTCCAGGTTTTACAACCATCGGTGGAGATGAACAGTCCCCCGGTTGTCCCGGTAAAGAGTTCGCAGTTCGTAACATATATGCAGGTAATTGCAGGGCTGAGGCTATCGCCGGGCGGGTTCCCTATCGGAAGCCACTGTGCATTGGCGGGAGAAGATGATAGAGCAATGATCACACTGATGGTGATTGCTGCAAAATAAAATCTATTCATCGGTTATCCGTTACTCTGTTGTTCTCAGGATACCATTGAATATAGAATAAACCACAGACAATTGCATCACCACGTTGACGATATCATTTGCCTAACGGGCGATATCATGCAGCAATGGAGCCCTGTTGCGATGCCGGCGTGAACTATATCTGCCGGATCTCCCCTGCCGATCAACCGCATAAGGAAATAACTGTTTTCCGGGAGAAAACAGTACTGCAACACTACAATTTTTTATAAACATGGAACATTTCATCTGTTTTTTTCCAAATGTCCTTATATTATTCCTACTCCCACTGCCAACCTGGCAGGAGCTATGAACAAACCTTAGAAGAAACTTTTAATCTATTAAGTTTTTCTATGCTCAGAAGATTTTGACTCACCCATACAGTACTAGTACAGTTGGCTTTTTTACAGTTTATTGCTCAGAATAGTTTCATTTCAAACAGGAGTTGGTTCATGAACAGAAGGAAAAAGGTACATGGTATCAGGATTATTGTACTGCTGCTTGTGCCGGTGGCCATCTGGTCCCAGGCAGTTACCGTTGATTTTTCAAAAGAGAAACAGGTCATCGACGGTTTCGGCGGCAGCAGCGCCTGGTGCGGCGCCTATAACGATGCACTGATGGATGCGATCTTTAAAAATGGAGAAGACCAGCTCGGGTTCACTATTCTCCGCAGCAGGATCGATCCGGGCAAAAACTGGAACGACGAAATTTCCAACATCCACAAAGCGAAAGCACGCGGTGCAACAACCTTCGCTACCCCGTGGTCGCCGCCTCCGGCTATGAAAACCAACGGCAATGTCAATAACGGTGGTGAAATCAAATCGGGAGAATGGGGCAACTATGCACTCTATTTAAAGGAATTCATCGACAAGGCCGGGGAAGATCTCGATATCATTTCACTGCAGAACGAACCGGATTACACAACGACCTACGAATCATGCCGCTGGAACGGCAATCAGTTCAGGGACTTTTGCAAAGATCACGCTGCAACACTGGATCGTCCAGTGATGATCGGCGAGACCGTTGGTTTCAACTGGTCGATCACCGACCCGACACTCAATGATCCCGATGCGGAAAAGAATGTCGCCTACGTTGGCGGCCACCATTATGGTTCCCAGCCTAAAAGATATACCAAAGCAATAGATCTTGGAAAAAAGGTGTGGATGACGGAGTGGAATATCAACCTTACCGATACCGATAGCGATATGAAAATAGCGAAACAGGCCCTTGACTGCATGCATAGCGACTATAATGCCTACGTCTACTGGTGGATGACCTGGGATGGCAACGGGATTATCAGTAAACAGGGGATACCAAATAGAAACGGGTATATTCTTTCAATGTTCGGCCGATGGGTGCGTCCGGGATATTACCGGGTTGAAGCAACGTATAACCCTCAGAGCGGATTGTATGTTGTTGCCTTTAAGGGAAAACAGAATGTTCTCGTGGTACTGAATAATTCAGGTTCATCGAAAAACCAGAGTTTTACCTATTCAAATGCCACGGTATCGAGTGTCAAGAAATATACCACCTCCCGATCAAAGAACGCCGTCAGCGATGGTACGATCGATGTTACCAACAATTCGTTCTCCACATCATTCGATGCGAAGAGCCTGACTACACTGGTTTCCGAAGGTTCGGTGGCGATTACCCCCTACACCATTGATAACCGGCATGATAGAATGGAACCGGCTATGCTGACCACCGGACATAGCGATGCCACCACCACGGTCATGTACCTGATCAATGGGAAACGCAGTCGTCTGCACGGGTGCAACGACCTGAGCGGCAACGCCAAAGGGATCTTCATCATCAACGGCAAACGGTACACTACCATTACCGATAACCGGGTGCCGGCAGTTTCAACCGACAAATAACCGTTGATAGCAGCACACCGCACCAGGTTTCCGCATCCGGCCTGTACCTCCGCCTGGTACAAGCCTTTTTCTTCACCCGGAAAACCTCTTCGAGCTCATTGTCGCAGCGGTTCGGTCACTCCCCCGACCTTGACCTCTCCGCCAGCCATCTAGTATCATTCATACTCACTAATTTTGAACAGCTGTCCTGGAGTTGCAATGATCCGCCTCAACGAAAATTTTCTCAAACTGAAATCATCCTACCTTTTTTCCGATATCGCCAAACGGGTTAACGCCTTTCAGGAAGCCAACCCCGACCGGGAAGTTATCAAACTCGGCATCGGAGATGTAACTCGCGCCCTGCCACAGGTCTGTATCGACGCATTCTATAAAGCGGTGGACGAGATGGCGGCGGACGGATCGTTCCGCGGCTACGGACCGGAGCAGGGATACGCGTTTCTACGTGAATGTATCGCGAAAGAGGACTTTCAGTCCCGCGGTGCCGAGATCGCTCCAGATGAGGTATTCGTCAGTGACGGGGCAAAGTGCGACACCGGCAACTTTCAGGAACTTCTGGCGGATGATATCACTATTGCCATTCCGGATCCGGTCTATCCGGTCTATGTAGATACCAATGTAATGGCGGGTCGGACCGGAACTTTTCGGGAGGGGCGCTACGACGGTTTTGTCTATCTTGATGGAACTTCGGCAAACGGATTTGTTCCACCGGTACCGGAGGAACATGTCGATCTGATCTATCTCTGTTATCCCAACAACCCCACCGGCGCAGTCGCCACCAGGCAGCAATTGCAGGAATGGGTTGATTATGCCCGCAGGGAAAAAGCACTTATTCTGTTTGATGCGGCTTATGCAGCATTTATACGCGACGAGGAAATCCCACAGAGCATCTATGAGATTGACGGTGCACGTGAAGTTGCCGTGGAATTCCGGAGCTTCTCGAAAACCGCCGGATTTACCGGCACGCGTTGTGCCTATACGGTAGTACCGAAATCCTGCATGGTGTATGACTCCACCGACACTGTCCACGCGCTGCATGGGCTCTGGAACCGTCGCCATACAACGAAATTCAACGGTGTCTCCTACCCGGTACAACGGGCGGCCGAGGCAATCTATCTCGGCGACGGCCCACGGCAGATCAGGGAACTCACCGATTACTACATGGCAAATGCGAAAATGATCCGGACGAAAATGGAGCAGCTCGGGTATGCCTGTACCGGCGGCACCAATTCCCCCTACATCTGGATCGAGGCAAAACGTGAATCGTGGGATTTTTTCGATCTTCTGCTGCAGAAAGCCGGTGTGGTCTGCACTCCCGGAGCAGGTTTCGGCAAATGCGGCGAAGGATTCATCCGCATCAGTGCCTTCAACAATCAGGAACGGGTGGCGTTGGCGCTGGAACGGATTGAAGCAGTGCTGCGGTAAGGGTGCCACCCCCACGGGGATGTAACCGTTCGTGTATGCACCGGACTCCAATCGCTGATAGAATGATTAATGGCACTGGGCGGAGCTTTGTGTTACCGTTGCACGCTACCGGATTGAGGCGACCCTCGAACAACTCATTTTCACCGAAACCGTTCCATCAGGAAGCGGTAGTCCGCAGGTTCAACACCTTGTCGAGATTGGTCAGTGCAAACAACCGATTCAGATAGGAATTATCATCGGTGTTCGTATTGACAAGTATAAGTGTCCGTTTTTCCTTCTGCATCAGCGTATGGTAGTAAACAATGGTTCCGAGTCCGTGACTGTCCATGAAACTCGCCTTGCTCACATCGACCACAATCGACGCGTATTTTTTCTTGTAAAGCTGATCGATTTTCCGCTGAAATTTCTTCACCTCGGCATCAGCGACCTTTCCGGTAAGTTCGATAAGCGGAGTCTCCTGATCCGTCGTAACGGTCACTTCGAGGGTATCAGCTTCTCTGGTCATTATAGTTCTCCTGTGGATAGACATTATCGGGTTTTTCAGGTATTCAGATGATACCTTTCCGGAAAGATGATGTCAATGCACATACCCGGAAAGCTGGACGGGATATATTTTTAACCGGTATGGGGCAGAAAACAGGATATGCATTCAACAAATCATCGCTGCTGCACGTGCTGGATCCGTATCACCCGGAGTCGCCGCAACGTCTTATCGCTATTGAAGAATTGATAGACGGCTCACCGTACCAGGATCATTTTAAGCGACTCGAATCATTGTATACGCCAGAGCGCCATCTACCACAACTGGCTCTGGTGCACACCCGCGAACATATTGATGACGTATGTGCCATCCCCCACACCGGGAAGGCTGCCTGCGACGCCGTTGCCGCAGTAATCAGTGCGGTCGATGCAGTCGTTTCAGGCACGGTAGCCAATGCTTTTTGTGCGGTACGCCCCCCGGGACATCATGTCCACAACGACGCCCACCACGACGGCCGCAATCAGGGTGAAGGTTTCTGTTTTTTCAACAATGTCGCCGTTGCTGCCCGGTATGCTCAAAAAGCGCATGGTATAAAAAATGTTCTCATCGTTGACTGGGACTTTCATCACGGTAACGGAACGGAAGCTTTTTTTTATACCGATCCCTCGGTGCTGTATTTTTCGACACACCGTTTCGGCAGTTATCCGGGTACCGGCTCTCCTCTACGGACCGGCAGTGGCCCCGGTGAGGGCTATACTTTCAATTACCCCATGCCCCGACCGGATAATCCTTATGGCGTCGTTGATGATGACCACCTCCTGGCCGCATTCGATGCTCTCGATCGCCACATTGATGCTCGCTCCTTTGTTCCCGATTTCGTTTGTATCTCCGCAGGATTCGATGGCCTCGCAAGCGATCCGCTCGGTAATTTCTCGCTGAGCGAGGAGGTCTTTCACACCGTGACACGCCGGGTGATGGAGATTGCTTCACGATTTTGTGACGGCAGGATTGTTTCGGTTCTGGAGGGTGGATACGATCCCGAAGCGCTTGCCCATGCGGTTGAGCTGCACCTGCTCGCCCTTGCAGGAATATAACCACCACACCAACAGAAGAGGCGTTGCATTCGTCATGATCACCTATGAAGTTCACCCGGTCAATCCGCAGCATCGATTAATTGAAGCAACGGTTCGCATCTGCAAAAACGAACGCGGCATTGCCGTCTACCCCACGGATACCGTATACGGTATGGGTGCGGTATTGAGCAATACCAAAGGTATTGAACGGATCGGAAAACTGCTTCAGAAAGACAACACACGACTGTTCTCATTCATCTGCAGTGATTTTTCCCAGATGTCTCAATACGTACATCTGTCAAATACCCATTTTAAACTCATGAAACGCTACCTGCCGGGGCCATACACATTTATTCTCCCTGCCACGCATCTCGTTCCCAAAAAGATCAGCCCGAAACGTAAAACCGTTGGAGTTCGTGTACCGAACTGCCCGACGATCATCGATCTGGTGACACGCCTGGGAGAACCACTTGCCAATACCTCGGTTAATCTGCCCGGTGCCCTGCGGGGAGATCCTGACGAGGTGCGTTCTGCAGTATGCAACGAAGTTGACGTCATGCTCGACGCCGGAATGCTTGACGATCCGAGGGGATCAACTATTATTGATCTGACCGACAGTGAACCACAGCTCATCCGTGAAGGCAAGGGTACCTGGAACGAGTGATCTTCATCAACAACGAGGTGTTATGGAAAACCAGCTACAACGACTGATTGATATCGTCGCCCGGCTTCGTGGTCCCGACGGATGCCCGTGGGACCGGGAACAGACTCACGCATCACTACTCAAGGGTCTGCTCGACGAAACATACGAATTCTTTGAAGCGGTCGATGAAAACAGTCCCGAAAAAATGCGCGAGGAGCTCGGCGATGTGCTGCTGCAGGTAATATTTCACTCTCAACTCGAAGCCGAGACGGGTACTTTTACACTACAAGACGTCGCCCGTGGCATCTGTGAAAAACTTATCCGTCGTCATCCGCATGTTTTCGGTTCGGTGGAAGTTTCCTCGTCAGATGAAGTGATCGTCAACTGGGAGAAGATCAAACAGGGAGAGAAGGGAAAGGAACACCGTACGTCACTGGTTGATGATATTCCCGACGCCCTTCCGGCACTCCTTCGGGCGGAGAAAATCCAGCGTCGTGTCGCCACCGTGGGATTCGACTGGGAGGATGCCGGCCCGGCCATGGACAAAGTGGAAGAGGAGTTCGGTGAATTCCGCGAAGCAATCGAGGAGCACGATCAGGAACACGCGGCGGAAGAACTCGGTGATATCATGTTCGCCCTGGTCAATGTGGCGCGTCACCGCGGAATCTGTGCCGAAGAGGCTCTTCGCAAAGCGAATAAAAAGTTCTCGCGGCGGTTTCGCTATATCGAACAGGCATGTGCAGATGCCGGCACCGATATAAAGCAGTCCTCTCTTGAGGAACTTGACCGTCTGTGGGAAGCAGCAAAGAAGGTGGTCGGCTGACCGTTGTACCGTCCCCCTTCCCTCGTGACTACTTGACGATCACCTCGAACCGCAACTGTTCCAGTCGCCCGGTCAGATCCTCCACCTGCACGACAAACTGGTTTCTCCCGCGACGCACATTCACCGTCCCGGTGTAAATGTAATCGTTGTTGTTGCGCAACTGCAATGTCTGTCCGTTTCCGGTAACCCGGCAGTACTTGATCGACTGCGGAACCGTCCCGATCCCGTCGTCAATCTCTACCTCCACGTCAACGGGTTCCTCGGCAACTGATCGTCCGGGGTGGATAACCGGAGGAACGCCCTCGTATACCATCGGATTACGTGACGGTTCATTAAGTAATAGAATAATCGGTCCGGGGAGATAATAGAGTTTCCCTCTGATAACCGGAGAGCTGTTTCCGGCCATATCAGTAACCTGAAAAGAGTAATCGTTCACCCCCTCGTTAAGCAGAACACTCTCGGTTCGCCCGGGTTCGCTGCTGACCTTCTCAACCGACCCGTTGTTGATATACGTGAGAGTGAGTTCATCTCCCGGGGTACGGTCGAGCAGCTGCAGTGGAACGGTACGCTGGATGGTCGCCTGCTGCCCCTGGAGAGAGAAGAGACATACCGGGGCGCTGATGTTTATCTGCGGAGAGTTTCCTGAAATGACAAGTTGCATGGTACGACTCACTTCGTCGTTATCGTTCCGTGCGATAAGGTCGAGATGATACTCCCCTATAAGTTGCTCGGTAAGCGGCAGTTCACCACTGAAGACTCCATTTGCGGCTACACTGATCGGAATTCCATTTGCGGTTACCGAGGCACGGGGAAGTGTTTTTCCATTGATCCGTAAGGTGCGCGTCGTGATTTTCTGCCCGTCAACCGGCGACGAGCATTCGAGGAACAGCTTTCCGACGTTTGGTTCATACGTCACCTGCCGCTGCTGTACCATTTCTTTCCCGTCCAGCTCCGCACGGATTTCCACCGTATAGGTATACGGTTCATCAGGCAGGGGAATGCGCCCGTTAAAGGTGCCGTCCCTTCCGACCGATGCCTGCATTTCGTTTACAAACACTTTTGCTCCGGGAGTAGTTCTTCCGGTTGCGACTATAAGTGGTTCAGAAATCTTCGCTCCCTCCGCAGGAGCGCTTACCGTAAGTACGAGGCGCTCGGATGTGGTTCCATCGGCACCGTCGGTGTTTTCCTGCGCTGCAGATTGTTCTCCCGATGTTTCCGGTTCACCTTCAGGAAGAGTATCAGCTGCGGAACGCACACTCTGCTGGTTTGCCGAGTCGGGAACAGGTGCCGCCGCCCCGACCGTATCAATTGGCTGCCCAGCAGTTGAATCCTCCGGAGCAACCGATGAATCGTTTGCTGCCGGCGGTGCAGCAACAAACGGATCAACCGGAGGCAGACCACCCTCCGTACCGGTACTGTCAGCTTTCAGTGCCTTGAAGTCGATCACTTTCACTTCACGTTTACCCTGCTCGACAACGGCACGACTGTTAGGCGACACCATGGCCGATCCCCGGCCGTTTTTTCTTTTGACAAACACTTTTCCTTCGTACACATCGACAGTGGTTTTTCGTTTCCTGACCTCAATCCCGAGCCGGGTTCCACGGATAGATGCCACCGCGGTCGGTGTTTCAAAATCGAATTCGGAACGGGAACCGGTAAGTTTTTTAACATTCCCCCATACCGTCCCTGAAAGAATCTTTACCGTGGACTGAGAAGAACCCGTTTTTGAGTCCATTTTCATCCGTGAGAGGGTCATGACGCTGTTTTCACCGATTTTAAGTTTTGTCCCGTCGGTAAAGGTTACCTCGGCCTCGGATTCGACAAATGCCCGTATATCCCAACGTTCTTTGATGGTCATGCCGATTCTTGCCGAACGCCATGAGGCATTTGCCTTGGACCGTACTTCCACCGTCCCCACCAGGTGCGAGATTTTCGCGGTGACCGGATCCTGTGCCGCTACCCTGGAGAGCACGATACCGAAGCAGAATACTATCCCCGCTGCCGAAATAATTTTCATCAACACAGCCTTTCGTCGTATACTATCTGACAAGTGTCATTTTCCTAACCTTTTTAAAGGGTGCTGCAGTAAGCCTGCAGTAATAATGTCCGGAAGCAACTATCCTGCCGCTTGAACTTTTTCCGTCCCAGTAAACCTGATAGGAACCCGGGCGCATTTTCCGGTGCACCAGAGTCCGGATTTTTCTTCCCTTTATATCAAACAGCTCAATTGCCACCTCGTAGTCTCCTGTTATCATCTTTCCGTCTTTTGTCCAACGGTACGGCAGCACATACTGCAGTCTGGTTGATGGACAGAACGGGTTCGGATACGCCTTGCCCATACTGAATCGAAGCGGCAGGCGCTGCAGGGCAGCAACATCATCCACAACCACCAGGGTACGATAACTGTCGGTTCCGTTCATCAGAACCGTAAAACCCTTTTCAGGATCAACCTCAACAAAGGAATCACCAGTTGTAACGAACAGGTGGAGAGGAATCGATCGGTCAAGCCCTTCGAAATGAATCTTCCCCGTTCCTGATCGTGAAGTCCCCGATACGCCCAGCTCGAACATATTCAGGGCATCCCATTTCCGGCGGATATCAGAGGCGTATTTCGCCATACCACGTTTCCACCCACTTCGCGGAAAGTAGAGTGAACCGGAACCGGAGAGTCTCGGCGGTTCCAGCCGATCGAGCCGGTCGTAACCATCCTTCGCCTGCGGCATGAAACCGAAACTGTTTTCCGCATCGGTGCCTTCATCCGTAGTCAACACGGCACGAAGCACCCATTCGTTCTGATTATTGAACCACACCTTGCGACGTTTGGCAAGCTTCTTATCAGCAAAATACGGTACGGTATCGATCGTTACACTGTCGGTTGCATCGCTCTGTATCCAGTACCCGGCCCATGGTTCAAGAATACTGTCGCTCTCCTCAAAATCGCCCGATTCCGGATTCCACTTCCAGAGTACCGAACTCTTTCCCCGCCATATCACCGGATACGGATAGGGCGAAGCGATCTGGTTCCACCCGGACACCTTGTTCGCCAGAGACACTTTCACCGGTGTGCGAAGGAGTTCGGACTGTTCAATGACAACGGTGTCGCTGCCGCTGCCCTTTCGCCAGTAACCATAGCCCGGTGAAAGTTCGGTGATTTCTTCCTTACGGAGATAATAATGGTAAACCTGTCGCTCGGAGATCGACTCGTCCCAGTGCAGCAGATAGGAGGTCTGGTCAAGATCACTCACCCGACAGAGCCCGGGGACGCCAATCATACTCCAGGCGGTATCAGCATATTCCCGGCGGGACGAACCGTTGATAGTGAGTGTATCAGCAACCGGTTGTGTCTCGAGCCCCTGCTGATCGATTGCGATAACACTGAACCGATACCTGCCGTCGCTCAGCGGATAAAATGTGAATACACCTTTTGATGAGCGATCCGACCGGAACCAAGCGGTATCGTCAAGCGATCGAAGTATCACTGAATAAATAAGTAATGAATCGTAATCATCCGCCGACGTGCAGGTATAGGCAACCGCACCTGTTGCAACAGTACGGCTTATTTTCGGCGGGGCAGGCGGATCGTTGGCATCAATCACCCGGATTGAATCACTAACGGTTACCGCAGCACCGGCGCGGTCAGTGAATGAAACCGAGAAACGAACCATACCGGTATCCCGCTGTTGCGGCGCCATACTCAACCCGACAGTCCATTGTCCTGTTGCAGTGTTACGCACCGGTGTTTTCGTTGTAATCCAGCGTACCGGTGTTGCCCACGTAACCATGAGCGAATCGGCCGCATCCGGATCATCGATACTGACATTCGCAACAGCAGTGGTTTTTTCAAACAATGAGTCGGGAAGTTTCCATGATGCCACCGAGGGTGCATCGTTAACATTTCTTACTTGTATCTCTTGTATCAGGGTATCCTTCAGCTCCGCCCTGTCACTGACGATAACCAGAAACGTATCTCTCCCGATATCCATTTCGTCGGGAGTCCCGCTCAATTCATAGCCGGTTACCGTCATCCAGTCTGGCTTACTCACAACAATCAGCTCTGCACTGTCTCCAGGATCCGGATCGATTACCGTCAGCCGTGCCTTCCAGAGAACATCTTCATCCGCCACGGTATCACCGCCGAAGGTGACTGCCGGTGCCTCCTCAAGATTTTCCACCGTCAGCTGAAACAGTACCGAATTCACACCATTACGTGAATCTGCGGCAGTAATCTTTACACTGTGTCTGCCGATATCCGCATCACCGGGTGTCCAGCTTAGTATCCCGTTACTCAGAGCCATCATCTGTGGCCCTTCGGTAATGGAAAGGGTTACCGGATCACCGTTGAAATCATAGTTCACAACAGTGGCATTCCATACGGTATCCTCCCTGAGGAGCGTATCACCGGTGAAGGTAATCACCGGAACCGTATTCTGTAGTATACAACTGTCAACCACAATACCGGTACGATTCCCTGATGAATCCTCAACCGCACTCGCGATATACCGCCACCCGGGTTTACGCTGCAGCGCTGTGATGAGAACCGTATCACGGTATATCATTTCCTTCAATGAATCGACAGCCTGCCGGGGGGTACTACCGAAACCGATCCATTGCTGTAATCCGCTCTCTGCGGCTGTATCGACCTTCACGTCTATTGCAACAGTGCTGTCTCCCACCGATTGAGGTGAAACGGTAAGGTTGTAGGCCGGAGCAGTACCATCAGGAAGGGTAAGAATTGTCGACGACGCCGCACTGGTATCCGACCAGTTTCCGGAACGGTCCCTGACAAACGTACGGATAAAAAGTGTTATACCTTCCGTAGGCAACCCCGAAATCGTGTCGGACATCTTTGCGACCGGCACCCGATAGATATGGTCACCCTCCTGCAGTGTTTTCGCATAACCGTTGTAAGAAACGTTAATTGATACGGAATCGGCATCAGCGCTTGAAGTGCCGCTCCACTGTACCACCAATGTTGAACAGTTCACTGCAGTGGCCGCCATATTGTCGAGCGGTTGCGGTCCAACGGTATCCCGCACGAAAACGGTTCCGACAGTTACCGTATCAGTTCCTCCGGGCCCCCATACCTGCAGCGTCACCGGATAGGTTCCTGCCGTACTAAAGGTATGCACAGGATTTTGCACCGTATCAGTACCCCCATCTCCAAATGTCCATACACGAGAGGTGATACTTCCTGAAGAGGAATCAACCGCCTGTATCAGAAGCGGAGTATTCCCTTCAACGGGTGTCACCGAGCCACGGGCGACCGGTAGTTGATCGACCACAATAACACAACTGTCTTTTACCAGCGTATCGTTTCCACCCGGTCCGGAAACCATATATTTCACCATATACGTTCCCGTATTCTGATACACATGTGTCAATTGAACCGCAGTATCAACAGCACTGTCACCGAGATTCCAATACCGTGAGGTAACCGTACCATCAGAACTGTCGGTAAACACTACGGTCAGTGGAGCTGCACCAGAGGAGGGTACGGCGGTGAATCGGGCCAGTGGACGTTTGTACCAGGTGAACGTTTCTATTGCGGCACTGTCCTTTATATTTCCTGCGCGATCTACTATAGAAACGGTAACGCTGTAGGTTCCCTCTTCCATACTGCTATCGGCAAGAGGTACCTGCCAGTTGGTGGTATCCGGAATACCGACACTCAATGATGCACTCTGCCAACCGGTACCGTTCCAGAACAATCCATCGGCAGACCGCTGTATGGTAACGTAGGAGGTGTCGATTCCCGAAAGTGCATCGCTTGCGGTTCCGGAAACATTATTCTGCCAGCTGAGATAATTATAAAGGCCTGCTGTAGCGATTGAACCACCCGGCATGGTGGTATCATATACTGTTGAATCCACTACCCACGTACTGAGATTTCCGGAGAGATCCTTGAACTGCGCATATACCCGTTTGCTCCCCTCTCCTCCAATGGAAATAGAGACGCTGTCTGCTGAGGCATAGTTTTTCCAGGACAGGGATGCCGTATCTGCAGCCAGGCCGATACGCATACTGTCGGTACCGGTGGCAGTTACGGCAATACCCGGATCTGCGTCATTCGTAAATCCGTTTCTGTCGGTGATCGCAACGGCTCCGGAGGGTACTGTTGCATCGAGAATGGTAGAATCGTATACCCACCCGGTCCGATTGTCGGCTGCATCTTTGAATTGTGCAAACACCCGTTTTATTCCATCACCACCGGCTGATAGATCAATGCTGTCGGTCGAAGTATACACCACCCATGCTGCAACCGCCGTATCCGCCGCTTCGGCGACACGCATGCTGTCGGCACCGGTGGCACTCAGGGTCAGAAGCGGATCAGGATCCGTGGTGTATCCATTTACATCGGTAACAACGATTCCGCCACCCGCGGGAGCGGTCGTGTCGTATACGGTACTGTCGACATACCAGACAGTGCGGTTTTCGGCGGTATCCTTGAATTGAGCAAACACATACTTCGTTCCTTCACCACCGGCATCAATCGCAATGCTGTCGGTAGACGCAACCGGAACCCACATCGCCGAAACAGTATCGGTTCCCGTTCCGAATCGCATACTGTCGGCTCCGGTAACCGAAATGACAAGTGGAGGATCCGCATCAGCGGTATATCCGTTGACATCGATAATTGACAACGAGGCTCCCGACGGTCCGGTAGTATCCACGATGGCGATGGTATCAAGGGAAGCGTTATCCGGTTCAAGTGCCGCCAGGCTGTCAAACGATGTCGTCAGCCGGTACCGGTAGGTACCGACCCTTCCATAGGAGAGGGTGGCACTTGCTGACGGATGCAGCACTTTTTCCCGGAACGTCCATCCCCATGCTCCGGTAACGGTATCATCGTACACGAAGTAATAATCACTGCCGGTCATACCTTCCGCCGCATTCCAGGTAATAGTCGGTGCAAGCGTTTCCGTTGTATCGAATGAGGTGGTAATCGCAGGAGGAACGATTCTGAAAAGCACGGTATCGACCACCCGGTTGGTGGTGTCAATTATCCCCATACTGTCAAGAGATGTCGACAGCATGTATTTATAAACGCCTTCCGCAGGTGAAAGGTCAACGTTTACATTTGTCGTGTTCCAGGCCATCGTCATATCCAGTACCCATGCGGAACCCGATACGGTATCGATATGCAGATATACGGAATCATTGGAAGTCAACCCTGCCGGATTCGTCCATGCAATCGGCAGCAGTTGACTTCTCACCGTATCCAAAGAGGAAGTGAGTACCGGAGAATCGATACTGAAAACAAACGTGTCAGCAAGCGCGTCTTCTTCATGATTGAGGCCCAGACTGTCCCATGACGTGGAAATCATGACCCTGTACGTTCCTTCTCCCGTAAGCGGCAATTGCACGGAACAACCGGTTTCGGTTCCGCTCAGGGTCGTGTCGAGCATCCACCCCATAGCGGGAACGGTGTCCCAGTGAATATATACCGAATCGATTGCCGACAACCCCGCAGGATTGTTCCATGACAGTGTGATATCCTTTCGATGCACGGTGTCGAGAGGAGTTGCCGCAGTCGGCGGATCGGCATAGGTGTATTCGCTGTCTGTCGCCGAATTAACGGGTGACCACTGGCCAAGCGTATCACGAACCGCAGCGGCAAAATAGTAGAGCGAATGCGGTGATAATCCGGATATGATCTGCACGGAATCATTCAATGCATATGTTCCCGCAAGTGTTGCCGTCACATCATTGGCACTGTCGGGATAATCGGTTGTCTTATACCAGAGCCCAACGGAATCGGCATCCGCCGCCGCAACCGCGGAGGGGTGCCAGGTGATCTCGATTCCAGCAGTCGAAACAGCCACCGCCTGAATCGCCATCGGATTATCGGGCGGAAAAGTATCGGGAGGCGTGAAATACCAGTTGGTAGTACCGCCCGAATCAGTACAATTGACCGATGCCTGACCCTGAACCCCTCCTGATGCATTGCTGTTTCCGATAACGGCATAATCCGCATCAAGTGTTCCGGTTACCGAAACCGACCACGGCGAGACCGGCGAAAGATCAATCAAACTGCCGCTTTGACCGGAAAACGAAGCATTCCCGTTGACCGTAACGGTTATTCCGTCAAGCCCTGTCACCATGGTATCGGTACCATTGGTGAATGAAAGATCGCCGTTGACGGTCACATTCCTTCCCCCGAAATCGAATACACCGTCATTCACCGTCAAACCGTTGCATGTGAGGGGCAATGCACTGATCATGACGGTATCCGTCCCGCTTTTTACTATTTGCGGAAGCGAAAGCGCCGACGGCGGGGTCAAATACCTGAGCTGCGAACTGCCGGAAAGCACGATCGTTCCGGTTCCCGGGATTGATCCTGTAAGACCGCTGAAATCGGCGTCACCGATTATAATTGATACGGTACTGCTGCCGAAATCCATGGTGCCGCCACTTCCCCGAAGGGTATCGACGGTATGAGAGAGTCCGTTTCCGAACTCGAGAATACCCGATTGAAGTTGAATTTTTTTCGCCTGAGTATTTCCCGACAATCTGACCGTATCGAGCGATGTCCCGTTTATCTCGATTTCCGGCAGCATTGTTCCCGCATCAGACGATAACGTGAATAAGGACGATCCTGTACCAATGAAATAAATTTCACCGGTATCAGATGATACACCTGTCAATCCCGACAAATCAGCCACTCCGCCGTTTCCGAACAGGACCAGATCGCCGCTGTTGAACGCCATCGTACCGCCACCGGTTCCGACCGTGCCGGTATACACCGATGCCTGGTTAAAAGTCATCTGCCCGCCATTGATCGTTATGCTGTCAAATACCGTGTCAATCCCGGAAGTATACCAGTCCCACACGCCCTCCTCAACCGTGAGTTGATTTGCCGCCAGCCCATACATACTTACTTGTACCGTTCCGGTACCCCACTTCTTTATTTTACCCAGCCGGTACCCTGAATTCGGTTCAAAGGTGATTACATCAGTTCCAAAAAAAGACACCTGTGCTGAATCCGATAGTGATGCAAACATATTCAACTGGACAGAGGAAGAAAGAAAAAGTTCCGTTTTGCCGAAATTGAGATTACCTACACCTTCCAGATGATGTATGGTATCCTGATTGCCCGCAGCAGTATCCAACTGCAGCGAATTAGTTGACAATACCGAAACGGTATCGGCGAACAGTGCAGTATCGAGCACGACACTACCCGACTGCACTTCCAGCCTCCCCACGCGCAGCCGGTTATTCCGTACATACAACGTTCCAGTACCGCTATGCTGGATCTGCGGGTGCGGCGTTTCATTTCCGGGATACAATGTCTGCACGGAAGCCGAGGTGAAATTGAGTATGCCCTGGTCGGGAACAACTGCCGCAGCCCCACCGAAATCGACATCTGCAGCGACATATAGTGTACAGGAGGCAAAATGTACCGACCCGCCTGTCACCTGCAGCAAACCGTCAATGGTATCCGACAGTCCGTACCCGAAATTGAATTCTCCCCCGGTAACAAGAAGACCGGACGCCCGAAACCCGGTGGTACCTACCGTGGTGACCCCGGTTCCCGTCCGCTGCAGTTGCGGCAGCGACATCCCCCACTTCGGTACGAACACTCCGGATTCATTACCTCCGAAACAGATGGTATCGTTTCCGTTACTGAAAACGGTACCGGTCATATTGATCGAACAATCTTTGTTGACCGTAAACTTATGTCCATTGAGATAGAAGGTCTGCGTATACCCTGCTTCGAACATGAGGCAACGAACGGTTGGATCAACATCCAGGCTGCAGGGATAGGAAGCGGAGGAAAAAACGACGGAATCCGCTGATGTGGGAACAACAGATCCGCTCCAGTTACCCGGTGTACTCCAGAGGTTATTACCTCCACCACCTACCCACTGTTTTGCGGCGATAGCGGTCACCGTCAGATCGACTACTCCTGCTCCTGCGGTAACGTTATACGTATAGCCTCCCGGTGACGAAGCAATCGTAAGTACGTTGTCGGTCAACGTACCCGAATAGGTCATGAGCCGGTACGTTCCCGCACCGAAACCCGACATCGGGGTTATATTCAAATCACCCTCGAGCACAAGATTGCCGTTAACAACAATGGTATCGCTAAACGTGCCGAGTTCAAACTCAAGAGAAGACGTTGTGTTCAGCGTCAAATCACCGAATGATAATTTGCCGGCGACACCTATGCCGGGAGCAACCGAGCCTCCATTCTGTATGGTAACCGTTCCATTCACCGATCCGTTCCCGCCAAGCGATGCTCCGGTCAGTACCGTCACCGCACTTCCCGCAGCTACGGAACCGGCAACCATCAGCGATCCCGCGGAAACCGTGGTGATACCGGTATACGTATTGACCCCCGAGAGCACCACGGTACCTTTCCCGAATTTTTTTGCGCCTGCAGTTCCGGTAATTACAGAGGTAATGGTAGCCGTCACAGCGGAATCGACAAACAATCCGGATCCGGCTGCGAGCTCCAGCGTACCGCTACCGAGGGTATAACCGTCATTCAGAAATGAAATACTGTCAACGATCGGGGTCCCGACGAGTGAAATACTGTAAACGCCGTCAGTTCCGCCGAACGTAGCACTGTTACCTGTTCCCGGCCAGGCGATGAGTAATGTCCCCCCTCCTCCGGTAAGGGTCCAGTAATTATTGGTACCCCAGGTTCCCGCCCCTGATTGTATTCCTGCAGTCGGGCTTCCGTCCCACGTGTAATCGGCAGCAGGAATAGCTGCAACGATTAGCAGTAAAAAAAGAACAACCTGAATTGAAAAACGATGCTGGAATACAGAGGTATGGCAGATGGAGTTCATAGATCAATTACACCCGCTCGATGGTGAAGTACGGTTAGTTTTCATGATTCTTCCGCTGTCCGGATACCGACAGCTGCAACTCAACGCGGAATAATCATTTATTTATTATCCGTGTTTCCGATGGCTCTAACTGTGATGAACATCACATGCCCATGCAAACGTACTATGGGTAGCCGCAACTGCAACCTGTTTATTGTACTCCAATAGTATGGAAGTGTCAAACAAATTTAATCGATTAAATAAAAGCGATGACTACTTACTGCCCCTATTTTATATGTATATTCAAAGTTTGTCTGGAGGAATGCAACTGAACATTCTTTTTCACTAAGGAGCGATTAATGGAATCAAAGCATCTGATGAGTGGGGACACCTCCCGCAGATCCTTTTTAAAGACGACGGCAGCCGGAGCGGCGGCAGCATCACTCGCCCTCACCGGAATTTCCCGGACTCTGTTTGCCGAAGAATCGCAAGGGGGGGTACCGTTTTTACCGCTTCCCTATGCGGAAAACAGTCTGGTGCCCTACATTTCAGCAAAAACACTCCATATCCATCACGACAAACACTACCGCAAATTCGTAACACAGGTAAACGCCCGGATAAAAGGTGGGAAATATCAGAACACCTCGCTGAAAACAATCATCACGGATACCCATGATGGCATAAATATGGAGGAATCACTCCACCTGATGGCGATCATGGCCTGGAACCATGAGATCTACTGGAAGAGCATGAAACCGAATGGTGGCGGGGAACTCCCCTCAAAGCTAAAAAAGGTAATTAGTGGTACCTTCGGTTCTGTTAATGCATTTAAAAAGAAATTCAAAGACGCCGCAATGCAGTTCGGCAGCGGATGGGCATGGCTGGTGCTCGATAAGGGAGTACCTGCGGTCACGCGCACCACCTATCACGATACACCGCTGCTTGCCGGGCAGAAACCGCTCCTTACTATAGACACATGGGAACATGCCTACTACCTGGACTATCATGACCGCAAGGAGGAATATGTTGATGCATTCATCAACCATCTCGCCAATTGGTCATTCGCAGAGAGCATGCTCTCTGCAGCAGGGAAAACAGCGCCAAAGAAATAATCGTATGAATTATCAGGCACCATTGCAAACGGGACGCTGAACATCGGCGTCCCGTTATCTTTTTATGCCATCGGCAACCCTTACCTGATCAGAAAAATGTCCGGAAGTGTTGTTACCTCAAGCGAACGGTGAAGCTGCGTAGCAACCTCGTCTAGCGCACGGCGGGAAAACAGGTTGATGTGGGTGGAATCCTGTGCATACCACCACCGCTGCAGATCAACATTCTGCTCATAACATTGCGTTCTTATAATAATCAATCCGTGATCGGCAATCAGCAGATCAATCAACCCGATTGTTGCCCGCAGATCACGACAGTGTTCAATCACTTCACACAGGATGATACCTTCATACGTTCTCTTCTCTTCCAATGATGGAAATTCGTATAAAGGATCGTACACATCGCACCGCACGCCCCGTGAATGAAGGATTTCGGCAAGCACAGCATTTTTACCGCAGCCGAAATCAAGCAGTTTTCCATCCGGTCTAACCAGCCGCTCCGCAAGATCAGCCACCTGAGAAAGGAAACTAACATAGCCATCATTTTCGAGGGTATTGTCGTGGAGGTCGTATCGTGAGCGTTCTTCTGCAACCGGAAGATGATATTCCGATGGTACAAACAGAAGTTCACAATTGGCACAGCGGTAAAAATGTCGACCTTTAACGATGGAGGCAGCTGTCGCAGTACCGGTTCCACAGAGTACACAGTTCATAGACCGAGTGCCTGAGAAATCTGTTCCCGGGTGATCCGACATGCCGCAAGGCTCCCTTCGATACCCGCGACAGGATTGAGCAGCGGCACACTGTTGAGCCGGATATTGAGCAGTGCCGACCAGAATGCAGCAATACCACCGATTGCAGATGCATCGGTGCGGGCTTTTTCGAATCTGGTGAGAACCCTGGAATCGCCAACGGAACGATAGTCAATGAGCCATTGTTCCATCTGTTCAAGGTAGTGGATAAACGTCCGTGACTCCAATTGACCGGATCCCTGCGGATCTGCAGGTTCGACGGTAAACGAAGGTTCAAAAGCCCGACGTGTAAGAGCTGCTCCGATGGTGTTGACATATGCGTTTTCGCAGGAACCCTCCGGTTGGAGCCGATACACTTCACCATCAATCCACGTAGTAAAACTATCGCACTCATTGGATGGTACCGTTTGGTTCCGAATGGAACGATATACCCTATCCGGAGATATTGATGTCATGCAACGATTATCAGCACAGGTGGTTTTGAAACACGGGCGTTGCGGGCACGTGCCGCAAACAACGGAATGATTATTTCCATACGGCCCGGTTTCAACCGGGTTCGTTGGACCGAACAGCGCCACGACCTTAGTTCCGATTGCCGATGCGGCATGCATGATCGCGGTATCTCCGGTCACGACGGTATCGGCAACCGTCAACAGTACGATACTCTCCCGGAAGGTCAGGTTACCGGCAGTTGACCGGCACGATTCTCCGAGTGTATCGGTAATGCTTTCGGCAAGTTCGCGCTCCGCTGGGGCACCGGTGATAAGTATTCCGTACCCGTCGGCGATCAGCATTTTTCCAAGCTCGACAAACGCTTTTACAGGCCACCGTTTAGAGGGCCATGCGGCACCGGGTTGCAATACTGCAACCGGTCGGTCAAGAGAGAATTGCTGTTGTGCAAGGTATGAGCGGCAATCGTCAATTTCCCGGTCGGTCGGGGTAATGAATCGGCCAGCCATTCCGGACGGTACCCCTGCAATCCGGCAGTATACATCAGTCGCGTGCAGACTGTTGTATGCACGTGCAAAGGGAATAGTGTACAGATACTGACTCCAGACATCGGGTAGCGCATGGTTTCCCTCCCGAAGAAACCGCCGGCCGCGGGTATCGGGAGCATTGATCAGCGAAATAACAAACGACATGTAGGGGTGCTGGGAGAGATTGACCACGATGTCGTCGCGGTCGTTACCGATTGTATCGATCAGTAAACGCAGTGCTCCGACACCATCACGCCACTGCCTGGAGCACAGTTGTTTTTTAATGTCTCTGCGGTTAATCGGAATAATCCTGTCGCAGAACGGACTGCTGAGAAGCCCCGCCTCGTACCCCGCCTCGACCAGAAATGCAATCTCCGCATCAGGGTTGGTATTCCTGATCGATTTGAGGACCGGGAGCGCCATAATGACATCACCCAGATTATTAGGCAGAATGACGGTTATTCGTGACATGATCAGTCCGAGCGGTACTGCAGCTCCTCGTAGGTGGTAGTGCGGGAAAGTTCCTCACACGCAAGCAGCAGCAACTCCTCGTCGGAGAGCAGCGTTCGTGCGCATTTGCCGGAAATCACTGTAACGGCATTCAGCAGATCGGGGTTGCGGGGATCATTCATTGCGGACTTCCCGGTGGGGGTAAGGTACCGGTATCAAACCAGTGAGCGAGATGGTCCCAGTACATCCGAACCTTCCCGTACGTTGCCGTGTCATCCGGCTCACCCTGCATGGCATTTTCACCGGAAAAAAGAGCGGCGAACTCTTCCTCTGAAACCGAGGGAGTACCTACTGCCGCGATACAACAGGCAGCACGCGCCAAATCGTATTGCAGATCCGTCCAGCTGTACCGTTCGCGAAACAGATGCCGTGCGAAGGGCCCCAGACCGCGGACGTGTTCCGAAAGTACCGAGCGGTCATCGTCCATTTTCGGCGGTTCTCTGAAATGCACTACCGACCATGCTCCCTCAAGCGTATCGCGGACCACCTCTTCAACAGAGAGGGAGAGCCCCTGCAGATCGTTTTCAAACCTGAGGCAGTTCGTAAAGCTCTCGCGGATCGCCCCAAGCTTCGGCCGCATACCAAGCAGGCGGGAGACATCAAAGAAATGCTTCAACCGCTGTGCCTCTTTGCCCTTCCCCACCGGAATGCCAAGCGTGGCGGGACCGAGGGTGAGGAGCTTGTCGCCAATGATACTCGACGGAAGCGGCAGCAGAACCTTTGTTTCACTCGTGAAGAGTGAACCGCACGAAACAGGATGCGGTTCGCAGGGATACGGACTGAGGTGCATCTGACAATCAAGCATGATATTCGTATCCGGACTGTCGGATACCACAGAAGGATAAAACAGATAATAACTCGAAAGCGGGATCCACGGTTTTGTTTTATGCTGCCGTTTTTCCCAGCGGGTGAACACGCCGAACCGGTTCACGATATCGGTCAGTACCGTCTCGATCGCCTCCGAAGAGGCATCAGTCGCTATATCCACATCAATTGAAAACCGCTGAGGAGTATCCAGAATCAGCAACAGTGAATTGCCCCCCTTGAATTGAAAGGACAACCCCGCTTCCACCAGTTCAGCTACGAGTTCAAGGCAGTGGATCGCCTGTTCGGCAAGTTCATCCGATGCGTTCAGTGACGACCTGCGGATGTGGTCTGGTGCAAAAAACTGTGTTCGTGTATTCATAATAGTTGACGATGTCCCAAAGTTGGTGGCAAAACCATTTGAATTGTTGCAATGTTACTTGACTTCTCCCCCTCCCTGGCATCCCTCCCCCGTTTACGGTAGAGGGAAATTGATTTTACTCTGTTTTCTGTTCCCCTCTCCCGTACACGGGGGAGCGGTGCACTGAGGCCCTCGAAGTGGGGCAGGGGTGGGGGTTGAGAAA
>JBNLDC010000079.1:0-75470 GCA_050304135.1 Chitinispirillaceae bacterium
AATCTGGCAGATTTCTTCAAGAATCGGTAAATCGGGAAGTTTCAAATACCGGGGCGGGTTCGTACGGGCGGGTTTGAAACCCACCCCTGCAGATCCGCCCTATTTTTTTTCTCCCGTGCTCCACAATTTTTCCAGCTGATAATACTCCCGCACCTCCTGCAGCATAATGTGCACGACAACATCGGAATAGTCGAGCAGTATCCATCTGCCCTCTTCGACACCTTCGCGCTGCCATGGTTTCGTACTCTTTGCGGCGAGGTCATCGTACAGCCGGTCGGCACAGGCACGGGTGTGGACGTTGTTATCGCCCTGGCAGACGATAAACCAGTCGCTGGCACCGATCTGTTTACGCAGATCAATGACGGTTATCTCCTCGGCAAGTGCCTCTCCGAGTGATGTGAGGATGGCGTTGACAAGTTCCTCCCCGCACAGGGGAGCGGGTGATTGCTGTTTCATTGTAATCGCTCTCTATAATCCGGTCCAACAATGACGGTGACGTCGTAATTGGTTTCCTCATTGTTTCTGATCATCACCATATTGCCGGTATGGAGGACATGGGCAACCTGGGTGGCGATGGTGGTATCACCGGTCCGTGAAATAATCAGGGTCTCGGGATAGTTCCAGTTGTCGGCATTGCCGATATTTTTAACATCAAAATTGTTTTTGCGAAGAAATTCCGCTACCAGATGTGCTGAGCCACCGGTTCCGCATCCGTTAAGTACCTCAATCCTGCCGATGTAGGGGACATCGGGAGTGTTTTCCGCAGGTAGTGCCGCTGCCGGAACACTACGCGGTGGTGCCATGGGAATCGATGTTCCCTTGAGGATCGCCAGTCCGATACAGAGCGCAATAAGCAGGAGCGTGAATAGATTTTTCATTTGGGGAAATTTCAGGACTCCGGATTGATGCAGATGATCTTTGGTTTGTGGCCGGGGATTTCTTCCGGCGAAAGCAGTGCGTACGAGAGCACCATCACCCGGTCTCCCACCATGCCGTTACGTGCTGCGGGGCCGTTGAGCTGTACACAGCCCGATCCGCGCTTTCCCTTGATGGCATAGGTTATCATGCGCATTCCGGTATCAACGTTGAGGACATGTACCTCCTCGTTCGGATGAATTCCGGCACGCTCAAGATAGTCTTCATCGAGGGTAATGCTGCCTTCGTATTCAAGATAGGTTGCGGTGAGACGGATATCTCTTATTTTGCCGCTGAGAAACATGCGATACATACAACTTCTTCCTGCAAATGTTGACGTTTGATACTGCCGCCGTGTTCTCCGGCGATTCTCCGTGAGGTTCCGGATCGTTCCTGGCTGATGCCGTCGGCAGTGTTCACGGTGGTACCTGTGGTGTCTCAGTTGGAGTTGGTGAGTTTGCTGATTTCGTCCCGCAATCCGGCGGCATCTTCGTACCGTTCTTCGGCGATGGCTGTTTTAAGCCTGCTGCGGAGTTGTTCAATCGGCGTCATTTCCGAAAAAGTTTCGGTAGCTTCCTGAGGTGACTTGTCGGTGCCGGTCTCCGCGGTATCAGCTTCGGGAATAATGATACCGGCCTCTTCCATTATCTGCTCCTCCACGAACACCGGAGCGGAAAAACGAAGCGACATTGCAATGGCATCACTGGGCCGCGCATCAAGTTCGATGGTCCGATCGCCGACCTCAAGTGTCAGCTTCGCGTAAAATGTTTCATCCTTCAGTGCACAGATTTCGGTACGCACTACCTTGCCGCCCAGTTCGTCAAGAACACTCCTGAAAAGATCGTGAGTCAACGGACGGGGAAACGGGATTTTGTTGAGCTGCAGTGCAATCGACTGTGCTTCAAGCTGCCCGATTGAAATCGGCAATGTCCGTTCATCGTCGGTTCCACGCAGAAGAATCACGAACTCTTTACCCATATTGACGAGAAACGTGTTGATGACTTCGACACGAATCATGTGAAACTGCTTTCCGCACCGCCTCCGCATCCGGAGTAGTGTCGGTGCCGGTCTGGAATGGATACCGATGGTGCCGCCGATTTTCTCATGAGATCGGTGTCACCTCAATGGTCTGTGTGCGGTCGGGACCCACTGAAACGATCAGAGCCGGAATGTCATAGCAGAGCTTTCGCAACCGCTCAACATAGTTACGGGCCGCCTCGGGCAGAGAATCCCAGGTGGTGCAACCATCAAGACTGCATTTCCATCCGGGCATCGTTTCGTAGACGGGAACCGCTTTTTGGAGCAGCGTTGTGTCGACCGGAAACTGGTCGTATCGTTTACCATCGATTTCGTAGTGCGTACAGATTTTTATCTCGTCGAAATGATTCAGAACATCAAGCTTGGTCAGTGCGAAACGGGTCAGCCCGTTGAGTTGCACGGATTTGCGCACCATAACGCTGTCGAACCAGCCGCAGCGGCGGGGACGCCCTGTGGTGGCACCGAATTCACCCCCCTCTTTCCGCAGTAGTTCTCCATCTGCATCGTCGAGTTCGGTGGGGAAGGGGCCGTTGCCCACGCGGGTGGTGTACGTTTTCACGATGCCGATAACGTGGTTAATCGCAGTGGGGCCGACACCACTACCGGTGCAGGCGCATCCGCTAATCGTATTCGATGAGGTGACAAACGGATAGGTCCCGTGATCAATATCGAGAAAGGTTCCCTGGGCACCTTCGAACAGAAGTCGTTTGTTCTCCCGCTGTGCCGTAAAGAGCATATCGGCGGTATCGCTGATGAACGGCAGCATCCGTTCCCTGATTCCTTTGTACTTCTCAAGTATCGCTTCGAAGGTGAGATCGAATTCACCGTTAAACACCGTGGTAATGATCGTACGGTGGAGTTCAAACCCCTCCTTCATCTGAGCGACGAAATGATCCCAGTTGCACAGATCGCCAACACGCAGGCCGGTCCGGTTGATCTTATCCGCATAGGCGGGACCGATCCCCCTGCCGGTGGTACCGATTTTCCCTTTGCCCATGGATGATTCGCGGGCTGCGTCGGTGATTTTGTGGTACGGAAGGACCATATGGGCAAGGCCAGATACAAACAGTCGACCGGCTACGCTGATGCCGTGGGTGTCGAGTTCATCAACTTCGTGGAGAAACTGCTCCGCATCAAAAACCACACCATTGCCGACGATGCATGTTTTACCGGGATACATGATTCCTGATGGTACGAGATGAAAGACGAATTTCCGGCCGTCGGCGATAACCGTGTGACCGGCGTTCGCTCCACCCTGGAATCGTATTACCACATCGGATCGCTCCGTCAGGTAATCGATAACCTTGGCTTTACCTTCATCTCCCCATTGTGTTCCGACGATTACGGCATTCGACATAGCGGTGCCCATTCAATGTTGTAAGAGTAAACAGTGGATTTAAGTATATAACCAGCGGATAGTGTGCCTTCGATACGCTTCAGGCGTGCAAAAACAGATGTTCTTCCCGGAATCCGGAATCGGAACTCCCTTGCAGGGTGATTGCAATGATGCCATGTGCGCTGATTATCAAACCCTTAAAATTACCTCAGGGAAGACTCTCGGGTCAATGAGGGCGAGGATATTATTTTCAGTAGCCAGAATACGGAATTCAGAATACAGAATCGGCATTCGCCACGGCTGTAGAGCTGGTATTAAGAATAAGAAAATCACCAGGAAAAAATCATGCTGCCGATGGGTTCAGGAATTACCGCTGACTGCACCAATGGTTTTTTCGGGCTCCTGAATGCAGGCTCCTGCTACTTACTACCCGTGCCGTTACGTATTTTTAACAGTTTCCCGTTTTTCAGACAGCCGCAGCCGTTTCTGAAAAAGCACCATCAACCGACCAATAACGAATCGGCAGACCAATGATCCAGCCCCAGAATCCACTTATTATTCAGAGCAACAGTACCATTCTCCTTGAGGTGAACAATCCGCTTTTCGTGAGTGCCCGCGATGCGATATCCAGTTTCGCGCATCTTGAGAAAAGTCCGGAGTACATGCATACCTACTCGATTACGCCGCTGTCGCTCTGGAACGCGGCTGCGCTGGGGATGACCTCGGAGGAGGTAATCGAACGTCTCGGGCAGTATTCGAAGTATCCGCTGCCGCAGAACGTGGCTGATGATATCGGTGAGCTGATGGGCCGGTTCGGCCGTCTGGTGCTCGAAAACAGTCCGGAAGGGCTCGTGCTGCGGTGTGTGGATGCCGAGATGCTGCATCATCTGATCCGGCACCCCTCGCTCAGTCCGATCATCGGTGAACGGCTGGATCCCAACCGGGTCCGGGTGTTGCCTGAACACCGGGGGCTCATCAAGCAGGTCCTCATCGGGATCGGCTATCCGGCACACGACCGTGCCAGTTACATTGACGGGGAGCCGCATCAGATTGAAATCGCCGGGCAGCTGCCGGGCGGCGTACCGTTTGTCATCAGGGAATACCAGCGGCAGGCGGCGGAGAATTTCATCGGCAGTGCCGATGCTCCGGGCGGGAGCGGGGTCGTGGTGCTCCCCTGCGGTGCCGGAAAGACGATCGTGGGTATTTACGCGATGAGTCTGCTGAAACGGCGAACGCTGATTCTGGTTACCAATATTACCGCGGCACATCAGTGGCGCCGGGAAATCCTCGAGAAGACCACGCTCTCGCCGGATGACATCGGCGAATACAGCGGCGAGGAGAAGGTGATCAAACCGGTCACGATCGCCACGTATCAGATTCTTACCTACCGGAAGAAAAAAACGGAATCATTTGTCCATTATGATCTTTTCAATGCGGAGAACTGGGGGCTTATCCTTTACGACGAAGTACATCTGCTCCCCGCGCCGGTGTTCAAGTTCACCGCGGAACTGCAGGCGCGGCGCCGTCTCGGTCTGACCGCCACGCTCATCCGTGAAGACGGTCACGAGACCGATGTGTTCACCCTGATCGGTCCGAAGAAATATGACGTGCCCTGGAAAGACCTCGAACGGCAGGGCTGGATCGCGGCGGCACGCTGCGTGGAGATCAGGGTCGATCTTCCCACGTTCGACAAGCTGCGCTACCTCTCTCTCCCGCCGCGTCAACAGATCCGCTGCGCGTACGAAAACCCCGAAAAGATCACCGTTGTCCGTGATCTTCTCGAAACTCATCGTGAGGACCAGGTGCTTATCATCGGTCAGTATATCTCACAGCTGGAACAGTTCGCCGCCGAATTCTCGCTACCGGTCATCACCGGATCAACACCGAATACGAAACGGGACGAACTCTACGACGCTTTCCGCAGGGGAACGATCAAAACGCTGATCCTCTCGAAGGTGGGGAACTTCGCGATCGACCTCCCCGACGCCAATGTGGCGATCCAGATCAGCGGCTCCTTCGGTTCACGGCAGGAGGAGGCGCAGCGGCTCGGCCGGATCCTGCGACCGAAACCCTCAGGAGAACAGGCGGTATTCTATTCAGTGGTCACCCGGGAATCAAAGGAACTCGATTTCGCCATGAACCGGCAGCTGTTCCTGACCGAGCAGGGGTACAGTTACGAGATCCGGTACCGGGAGGTGTGAGGGGAAAGTAGAAAGTTGAAAGTTGAAAGTTGAAAGTTGAAAGTTGAAAGTTGAAAGTTGAAAGTTGAAAGTTGAAAGTTGAAAGTTGAAAGTTGAAAGTTGAAAGTTGAAAGTTGAAAGTTGAATTCCCGGTGGCTGAGGCGGAGGGTGAGGTTCTCGAACCCCTCGATGTCACCGGCACATTGAAAGCCAAGGCTGGATAGTGGATAGTGCTTGACTAATGCCTATTGCCTAATAACTAGTAGCTGATACCTGTCACCCCAAGTAAAGAGTTGGTAAATGAACATCTGGAAAGCGATAATCTTCCTGATTCCCTGCCTTACACTGGCGCAGGTAAACACGGAGAACCTGCGTGCCGACGAAAAGAAAGGATTCTCGGGGAAGCTCTCGCTGGGTTACGGAATGGCCATGGGAAATTCGGAGTATCTTAGCTTTACCCCTGCCGCTCGGATTGATTTCAACACGACCTGGTACAGCAGTTTTATCGCCGCATCCTACAATCGCAAACAGCGTGCATTGAAAAAAGACCGGGCATCACTGCTGGCACATAAAGGATTCGCACATGTACGCACCGCGCGGATATTCAACTCCCTGTTTTCCTGGGAACTGTTCGGACAGTGGGAATTCAATGCGTTCATCAGTCTGGAGCGCCGCCTGCTGGGGGGCACCGGTGCGAGGATGAATCTGTTGCATTCCTTTCCCGATGCTCCGGTACGCTTGCTACTGGGTATGGGAGGGATGTACGAACAGGAAGTCTACACCACCGAGGCAGACAAGGCACTGGTGCGATCCACCAATTATATCACGTTCAGCTGGAATTTCTCCCGGCAGGGCTCGCTGCATACCACCGCGTATTATCAGGTTGCCGTGACACAACCGGGAGATTTCCGTATCCTGTCCGACAGCGGCCTCAGGTTGAAACTGGCTGCATGGCTGGTATTCGGAACCTCGGTCGGGATACGCTACGATAACGATCCGATCGCCGGTGTCGCAAAAAAATATGATCTTGAGATGAACAATGATCTCACGGTTGCGTTCTGATTGTTTAGGCAATAGGCAATAGTTTGCATTCGTTATGGCCGCTACTCGTACATCGCCATCGTCAGATCCGGTCGGGTCGGGAAGTGGGGAATGTTCCCTCCCGACCCGGTCGGATATTGTCCGTTGTGTCAACGCACCACCACGCGTTGCAGCTGCCGTACGCCGGCAGCCTCCACCGCCAGAAAATAGACCCCCGCGGAGAATCGCCCTGTGGAGACACTGCCACGACAGGTGTTTCCGGCATGCATGAAACCACGATGAAGCTCTCCGGCCATCTGTCCCTTCAGGTCAAGCAGCCGCACCGCAACCAACCCGGTTTTTTCCGGCCGGTAGCTCCAGGTGATCTCCCTGTTCGCTGTGACCGTCAAGGCTTTCACTGCGGGGGCCGGCTCGGTGTTCCGCGCCGCGACCTCACCGTAACCGACATCGGAAATCACATAGGTCGTGATTGATTTCGCATTGGCGGAAGCCGAAAATGCATTGTCGGTAATGGTGATATCCGTTTTGCGGGCGAGCTTTTCCGATCCGGAGGTCCGGTAGACCTCCGCGACGGCACCCACCGTTCTGAAACCGCTCAGATCATAGTCATAATCAATCGCATTATCCGAGGAGTTCCGGTGGACGATCACCAGCCGCTCAAGCTGCAGATCCATGAATGCCACGGCATCCGCATGGTTGATATCAATCATTGTGTAACCGGGACGGATGAATTTCGAGTATTGCCCCACACCGTAATACTTCTTTGTCAGAGAATAGTTCTCACCGCCGTTGAAGTCGGCATGGAGCAGACCCCAGTTTTTATTCAGGCTCGTCTGGGCCTGTTCACTCTCGACTGCCTGCCAGGCGATCCAGGCATCGGCTTTCATGTCCCGCATATCTCTGGTGATCCGGTAGGAGATGTCAAGTGCCGGTACAACATCATTGTGATTGTGTGTCCACTGGTCAAAGGGGGCAGGGGCACCGCTGCCGTCGCATTCCGAGTCCCACAGTCTCTTGCCGTCGGCAGTGGCCGCTGCCCGCAGCTCCGCACGTTTGGATCCGCCGTAGACATGGGTATTGATCTGCGAGACACACGCCTTGGTGGCGGCATCGTAGGATTTCCAGGTCGAGAGGGACTGATCAATGCTGGTTTCGTCGGGAGCGCTGATGGTTGTACCGGAAAGATCCTTTGCATCCAGTTTAGCCTTGACCTCGCGAATGAGATCGTCCTGCAGGCTCACGTCGATGTGGCACCCTTCCTGACCGCCGTTGATCGACCAGCCGATCATCGGTTCATTCATCGGCTGCAGGGTCCGGAAGGTAACATCCCAGTTGTCCCTGAAATGTTTGACGACTTCGGTAATATAGTCCGCATGATCATCGAAATAATCGGTTTTAAGGTTGTCGCTGCCGCCCGAGTTTCCCGAGGCGCACCCGCTTTTCGTCATCCAGTAGGGAGGTGAGTTGGAAAATGCTTCGGCAATGAATTCATCCGGAGCGATCCGGGCTTTGGCAGCCGCCAGGGTCCAGCGCTGATTGGCATCGCGGGTCCAGTCGTAGCCTCCCGATTCGGTGGGTTTGAATCCGGGTACCCCTTTACCCGGCTGGAGGTGGGTATGCGAAGGATTGTCGCCACCGCCAATGTTGTACCGGACAATGTTCAGCCCGATGCCGGTATCCGCATCAAACAGGTAACCGATGATGGCATTGCGGGCGTCGTCGGAATACCCACCGACCATATTTCCCCACCAGCAGAGTGAGGTTCCCCAGCCTTCGAGTTTCTGATACTGTTTTTCAGGGTCGACTTTCACGCCTGTGGCCCCGAAAATCGTTCCGCAGGTGGTCATCACCAGCATAAGTCCGATCATCAGTAGCCGGTGTTCAACTCTCTGTTTGTTGCAGCGCTTCATGCGGTAACACTCCTTTTTTGCCGGTATTCAGGAATCCTGCTTACCTGTGTGGTTTCTTTAAATTATTGCACATTCTTCTGCGGTTTACGATCCTGATGTCCGCCCACTTTTGTACTAGTACTGTTACAGGGGGCAGCAGTAGAACGTAGTATGGACCATGCGGTGCATTTCAGAAAAAATGAAACAACAATTCCGTTTCCGTGGACACATTGTCGGTTGCCGGAATACCTTTCCGGCGATAACGGAAGAATCCTCTCTTATTCCGCGCTAATAATATATACGAAGGATACAATCATCACCACGAAAAATGGAGGCGGGGATGTTTTAGTCGTTTCTGTTCCGTTCTTCGGTATTTTTGTGCCACCCTACTACCGTTTGCCGCTGCAGCGCCTGTTCCGATACGTGCGGGGTTACCCTGCGTATAATTGAAAGCTGTGCCAGATTTCACAATTTTTAGGGGATCTAAACATTTATTGGGGGGATCTTTAGTATTGTTTAGGGGATCTAAACATTTCCAGAGGGGGATCTCGACATTTATTTCGGGGATCTTTAGTATTGCAGAGGGGGATCTTTAGTATTCAAAGGGGGGATCTTTAGTATTGTTGAGGGGGATCTCGACTATTGCAAGGGGGGATCTTTTGTTTTGTTTGAGGGATCTTTAGTATTCAAAAGGGGGATCTTTGGTAGTATTTAGAGGATCTTTTTACCTTGGTACATAGGTCGTTAAAATTGTATGTTTATACCGGGTTCCGGTATTCCGCTAATTTAAAAGATTTTACCAATACTTCAATTACCCTGTTAACAGTTAAGGGGTCAGGAATGAATTCGAAGGCATTCGTACTTGCTGCAGTACTGTTTTTATTTTCAGGAGTATCTGTACAATCTGTTGATTCCATTCCCAAGCCAGAAGGACTTGGTTCTTACACCTGTGATTTTTCTCAAATTATCGGTGATTTTGATGGTGATGGTTTAAACGATCAGTTCATGATATGGAGTAATTCGGCAAAACATTACGCGACGATTTATTCTTTTGTAAAAGGTAAATATCTTTCTATATTTCTGAATGAAAATTTCTCCGCATCAAAGAGTCATCTGCTCTCGTATGGCAATATCGATAATGAGGAGACTATTGAAGTGATGTGGCTGAATTACATTTTCGACTATGATGGGGTAGTGAGTAAAAAAAAAAGCCCCTGATACCGAAGAATATTAGCAGGACCTTCAGGAAAAACCGACTCTACATCGTTGAAACGGCCACGCCAGCAGTGGTTACCCTCTTCACTCTTGACGGCAGCATGGTATTGCGGAAAAACAGTGAAGATGGAAAAAGCGAAGTGAAATTGAGCCTTCCTCCCGGAAATTATGTTGCCGAAACCAGAGCTGGAAACAGTTCTCTCTATGAACAAATCATGATTGAGAAGTAGGACGCCTGCCCGCATTAAACAGTTCTTAAATGTTATCCACTCAAAAACCGGTTTCCGCCAACCAAGGTCGAAAAGGCGATACCGAACAGAACCTCATTTTTCCTGAGTCGACCGATCAAGGCGGATTATCCGTTTCGCTTTTCTGGAGCAGGTTGATTAAAGGTCGTTTGACTGTTTCTTTTTTGTAACTACTCAGGTACTTTCGATCAATGTTTACAAGGTCGCTCATGTTGATCCCGCCCGGCGGGACGAAATATGAGCCTTTTCAACTCTCCGCTCACCCTTCGACTGACTCCCGTCCTCCGTAACAGAACTGCGGAGGGGGACAGGATGAGCGGAATAGCGATTTCAGGTACCTGAGTAGTTACCTTTTTTTGAGAAAACTCTCTTGAGTTGAGAACGTGACGGATCGGTTGCGCTAATTGTCTGAACTGTCGTTAACCGTTATCCCGGTCTCCTTTTGCAATGGTTATTTTTCCCCACACTGCAACCATAATTATTTTATCAGAAGTTCCGCAAGGTGAATCGCATCTTCGCCATGTAGGTTGAGTTAGTTCTCTCCGGAATGTCAGGGTTTTAATTGAAAGGAACCGCATGAAATGTTTCAACCATAACGATGCGGATGCTGTCGGCATCTGTAAAAATTGCAGTAAAGGACTCTGCCATGAATGTGCGGTTGATGTCGGGAAAGGCATTGCATGCAAAGACACCTGCGTTGATGATGTGAAAATGATTAATAATCTGATTGATAACAGTAAAAGTACCTATTCATCAATGAAGCCGAGAAGCTTTATAATGCCTTTGTTTTTATTAATATCGGGAGCGGTATTCGCGCTAACCGGCTATACCATGGGAGAGACGCTGAGGTTCACTTTTTACATCGGCGTTCTGTTCGTTGCCGCAGGCGGGATCCTGCTTTTTGCAAATCTAACCTATTTGAGGAAAATCAAGGCGTGATTCGGTCACACTTCTCTCACCTTTTACGATAGACAGGGCCGTACCCGTGAAAATCCATTTTCTCCCCCTGCTTGTTTTAATCGGCGCCCTTGCCGCCGTCCATGCCGATGACCAGAGAAATCTCGTCCGGTTGAAAAAACGGGATCTCGAAAATCCCTCCGTCGGTATCATGCCGGTGGTCGTGTCCGATTACCTGGCGATGGACGTGATCTGGAGAAACCTTTCGCTGTCCGGGAAAAAAGAAAAACTTCTGTCCATTCTTTACAAGAATGCACCGGAACATCTCTCCACGGTCTCCCTGTTCTCCCGCACGGTTCTCTGCACGTCGTCGGTAGCAGCGTCCGTTGCCCTGAAAGCGAGAACCTTCACTTTTACCAACGGGAAAAAGATCGAAATGTCGCTGCCGGCAGACGACTTACCGATTGCAACCACTGAACCGGTTGATTATCTGCTGTTTCTCTTTGTCGATTTCGCCTATGATGACCGCGACACCACCTACCTTTCATGGGATGAAATGAGCATCTTCGGATCCCTGCCGAAGAAGGACATTCACCCCGTCGAGGAATGTCTCAATTTCGGTTACCGGTATGCAATCTGGAGCCGGCAGAAAATAAAAATCGTCTCGGTGGGATCGGGAACCGCTGAAGCGTGCGCCCGTCCGTCGGATCGGTACGGGAAATTCGGCGTATTCTATCTGAGTATCGAGGATCTCTTTAAGCAGGTAGTGGATGAAACGCCGTTTGATGGTATGAAAGACGCGAGTGACTTCAGGTGAGACCGGGGGGAAACAAATGGAAACAGGATTTTCGTGTTAAACTGTAAGGACGTTCAATTGAACGTCCCTACACCCGATACGGACACTGCATATTTCTATTATCTACATTATACCAGGGACCTGCGGTTTCAAATCATGAATTTAAATTGCAACGACATTCAGTTCACCGGTCATGAATTTAAATTGCAGCGACGTTCAATTCACCAGTCACGAATCCAAATTGTAAGGACGTTCAATTCACCAGTCATTAATCTAAACTGTAAGGACGTTCAATTGAACGTCCATACATAGAAACAAATTACACATTGTACAGTCACGATAAAGGATGTACGAATTAACAGTGTCCAATTTCAATACAGATATCCACCACCGAAGAACCATCCGACTGAAGGGGTATGATTATTCTAATCCGGGCTGGTATTTTATTACTGTCAACCTTGACAATATCCGCTGCATGCTTGCCTGCTGGGATGCGGGAACTCTGAGGTTACTGCCGGCAGGTGAAGCAGTTCAAACATATTGGTTGGCAATACCACTACATTACCTGAACGTTATACTGGATGAGTATGTGATTATGCCCGATCATCTCCACGGAATAATCAGGATAACTGAAAAATACAGGCCATGTAAGGACCTTTCGTGTAAGGATGTTCAATTGAACGTCCCTGCACCACTGCAATCGTCAAATAGTCCACCCAACCCGTATTTTGCTCAACTCTCTCCGTCGGGTTGTTCGATATCGGTAATCATAAGAAATTTCAAGGCAACCGTAAAACGCTGGTGTAATCAAAATGGTTTTCCACAATTCAAATGGCAGAGTCGTTTTTACGATCACATTATCCGGAATGAGGAGGAGTTGACTCGGATCCGGTGGTATATTCGCAGGAACCCTGCTGCAAAAACCGAAAAATATCCAGGATTAGAAGGACGTTCAATTCACCTGTCATGAATCAAAATTGCAACGACGATCAATTCAACTGTCATGAATCCAAACTGTAAGGACGTTCAATTGAACGTCCCTACACACGATACGGACACTGCATATTTCTATTATTTACATTATACCAGGGACCTGCGAATTACAAAATACCAGGGACCTGCGATTTCAAATCCTGAATCCAAAATGCAACGACATTCAATTCACCGGTCATGAATCCAAATTGTAAGGACATTCAATTCTCATGTCATGAATCAAAACTGTAAGGACGTTCAATTGAACGTCCCTACACACGACACGGACACTGCATAATTATAGTATCTACATCATACCAGAAACCTGCGAATTACAAATCATGAATCAAAATTGCAACGACGTTCAATTCTCATGTCATGAATCCAAACTGTAAGGACGTTCAATTGAACGTCCCTACAGCATTCCGACGTCCAATCTCCAATCTCCATGAGGCCTGACCTCCCCCTTTGCCCGAAAAATCCAGCCTCGGTCCCATGAACAGAGCTATATTTTCATGAGATACCAACAATCGCCACAAAACCGTATACGGTAGTGCGAAACGATACCTGTTCTTTCCGGTGAGAATTACCTATGATAAAAATTCAGCCCCGTACAGTCGTCCTTCCCGCCGTTATCATCCTGATAGTGCTGGTGGCCGGATTCATGCTCTTCCGCAAAAAAACAGTCACCGTTGAGTGGCAGGCCATCGCGCCACAGGAGGCCCTTGAAACGGTCCTGGCAAACGGACGGGTAGCCGGCAGTAAAATCACCCCCCTTGCACTGCTCTCCAGCGGAATTGTGAGTACGATTCCCGTGGCGGAAGGGGCGGCGGTTTCCCGGGGTGATACACTGCTGCTTCTTGATAACCGGGAGGAGCGCAACCGGGTTGAACAACGGGCCACGGAGCTGTCCATCGCACGGATCAATCTGAAGAAAATCGAAGGGACCGATCTGCGGGAGGCGCAGGAGCAGGTTCGTCAGGCGCAGATACAGGAGGCGGCGGAGGTTCGGCTGCACGGTAGAAGTGATACGCTTTTCAGGCAGGGATCAATCACCCGCGAGGCATTTGAAGCTATCACCAAATCGATGGCAATTAAAACGTCGCAACGGATTATCGCCGAGGAACGGTTGAGTGCGCTGAAAAATGTTGAGCGGGCGTTGCGTGCATCAGAACGTGAAAAAGCACGACTGCAGCTTGATGAGGCTGAAATCGCTCTGTCGCGCATGGTACTCCGTGCTCCTGCCGACGGGAAGGTTATCGAGATAGACGTTGAACCCGGTGCGTTTGCTGCTGCCGGGTCCCGACTGATGCTTTTTCTGCCGGTGGATTCACTGGTGGTGATCGAGGCGCAGGTGGACGAACAGGATGCCGGAAGGATACGTGCGGGGCAGCGGGCTCTGGTGGGGACCTATGGCGATAATTCCGTACAGTACGAAGCGGTGGTCAGCGGGGTGACGGGGCGTATCGATACCGACCGGGGGACCGCTACGGTCAGAATCGGTATCGCATCGGGGGATGCCGCGCTTATTGCCGATCAGACCGTGTCGGTACAGATTATAACCGGCAGACAATCCGCCGCGCGGGTGATTGATCAACGATTCCGTTTCACCTCAAACGAGGCAACCGGCGTTTTTCTGAAACAAGGCGGACGCGCCATCCGGAAAACGGTGGTGTGTACCGATATCGGTAACGGGCGCAGTATAATCGGGAGCGGCGTGGCTGATGGCGATACCGTGTTGTTCGCACCGGGACTCGCCGATAACGATCCGGTCACCCTGCAGCGGAAAAAGTAAGGAACGCTCCCCTCATGTTCGAAGCAGGTGTCGCCATCCGTTTTCTGACCGAAGGGAAAGTACAGACCGCACTGATCCTTGTGGGTATCAGTGTGGGGGTGGCGGTACAGATATTTCTCAGTGCACTTATCGGCGGGTTGCAGAAGGATCTGATTGACAAAACGGTCGGGACCTCTCCGCATATCTCGGCGCGACCGGCCGACCCTGAAATACCCGAACTCATCGCGGATTCGCTTCCGGCTCTTGTAAGGAAAACCGGTGGTGGCAATCGGGCGCGGCGACCGCTGCGGCAGTGGGAACCGGTGGTCCGGCAGTTGCGGGAGATGCGGGCATTGACGGTGGTGTCACCGGTTGCCGAGGGCGGCGGGTTCGCCTTCCGTGGCGACCGTTCCCGGCCGGTGCTGCTTCGCGGGGTTGATCTTGCCTCTGCGGACCGGCTGTACCGGTTCGGGGTACGGATGGTTGCCGGCAAGGCTGCAGTGGGATCGAACAGTATTCTGATCGGCACCGGGCTTGCCGCTGATCTGCAGCTGGAGGTGGGGGGAACGCTCCGGTTGTCAACCTCCGGCGGGAGTGCGGATGTATTTACCGTGAGTGGTATTTTCGACCTGGAAGCAAAACCGCTCAACGACGGGTGGGTAATACTGCCGTTCTCCCGGGCGCAGGCGCTACTGGGGTTCGACGGCGGGATCAGCGCGATAGAGATGCAGGTAACCAGGCTCTTTAGAGCAAATGCAATAGCCGCACGGTTGCAGGAGAGTTTTCCGGAAATTGAATGGGTGAGCTGGCAGGAGAGTAATGCTTCGCTGCTTGCCGGGCTTCGTTCACAAAGCGGCTCCTCGAACATGATTCAGGTGCTGGTGCTCCTCGCGGTTACTCTCGGTATTTCAAGTGTTCTCGCGGTTTCGGCCATACAGAAAGCCCGGCAGATCGGTATCCTCAAGGCGATCGGGGCGACCCGGGCAATGATCAGCAGGATCTTCCTCATTATGGGTGCGTTCCTTGGTTTCACCGGGGCGGTTCTCGGCAGTTTTCTGGGGTACGGACTTATCGTCGGTTTTCTGGTGGGAACGGCCGGAGCTGACGGCAAACCGCTCTTTCCGCTCTCGATCAGTCCGTCGCTCTACGTAATATCCATTACTATTGCAACGCTGGCAGGAACATTTGCCGCCTCCATTCCCGCACGCCGCAGTGCACGGCTCAATCCGGTGGAGGTGATCCGCAATGGCTGAACAGCTTGTTCTTACCGGTGTGGAAAAATCGTATGGAACAACCATCCGCACGCAGGTACTCAAGGGAATAAACCTGCAATTTTCCCGTGGCGAGTTTGCGGCGATTATCGGCCAGTCGGGTTCGGGAAAGTCAACGCTGCTCAATGTGATCGGCCTGCTCGATCGAGCCGATGGTGGTGTGATCCGGCTTGACGGCACCAGCGTTTCCACCTGGGACGACGACACCTGCGCCCGTTTCCGCAACCGGACCTTCGGTTTTGTCTTCCAGTTTCACCACCTGCTCCCAGAGTTCACGGCACTCGAAAATGTGCTTTTTCCGTTTCGTATCGCCCAGGGAACAGTAACCCCCGAAGCACGCGACCGTGCCCGGGCGCTGTTGGATCGTGTTGGTCTTTCCGACCGGATGAACAATCGTTCCCGCAATCTCTCCGGCGGACAGCAGCAGCGGGTGGCGATCGCCCGTGCACTGATGAACAAGCCTGCGGTGCTCCTTGCCGATGAACCGACCGGTAACCTTGACAGCGATGCGAGCAGTGACATACTGGAGCTGCTTCGGGAGATTAATCGTGAACTTTCGACTACGTTTATAATCGTTACCCACGATCACCAGATCGCCGCAGCCTGCGACCGTGTTATCACCATCGCCGACGGGATAATCAAAGAAGATCTTCAGATCGAGGCTGATGTCGGGCAGGATTGGAATGCATCATCACCCTGCTACTGCAGAATGCGCAATTCCGGGAAATGATCCGGATACCCGTGAGTGCGGGCGGGTTTCAAACCCGCCCCTACACATCCACGCCCGAATCATTTGATCCGATCCATGATGCCTCCAATATGTATATTTAGCACTTATACAATTTTCAATGACCGAAAAAACACAGTAACATTTTAGAGAGGGTTTTTCATGAACCGGATAACAGCACAAATTTCATTATGGATTGCCGGACTGGCATCGGCAGGTATGGTGTTCGCACAGGAAACACAAAAAGCGGCTCCTGGTGGTGGCGCCGGTATCGGAAGTATGCTTCCGATGATGCTTATCATGTTTGCGGTGGTCTATTTCCTCATGATCAGACCTGAACAGAAAAAGCAGAAAGCCCGTCAGGCGATGCTTTCGACAATGAAAAAAGGTGATCGGGTCATTACTTCGTCCGGGATTCTCGGTACGGTGGGTAATGTCAAGGAATCGACCATCATGGTTAAAATCGCCGAGAACACCGTTGTTGAATTCACCAAGAGTGCCGTCACGCAGATCGTCAACAAGGATGGAACCGACAAACCGGCGGAAGCGGCGGTTGAGGAAAAGAAATAAAAATGATGCCGATCAGGGTATATGGTGATCCGGTGTTGCGGAAGACGGCTGCGAAGGTTGAGGTGTTCGACGAGAAACTCACTGCATTCGTCGAAGAGATGACGGAAACCATGCTCGAAGCTGACGGAGTCGGTCTGGCGGCAAATCAGGTTGGCGACCTCCGGCAGGTGGTCGTGATTGATACCACCGGAGGAGAACAAGCGCCTCTTGTTCTGATCAATCCGGTCATTACCGAATCTTCCGAAGAACTTGAAGAGTGCGACGAGGGGTGTCTGAGTCTTCCCGGGATTACGCTTTCCGTACGGCGTCCGGCACAGGTATCGGCTACGGCTGTTGATCTTTCCGGCAACCCCTTCAGCATCAGGGATGCTTCCGGACTGCTCGCCCGGGCACTTCAGCACGAGATCGATCATCTCAACGGCATACTCTTCATCGACCATGTTTCAGCACTGCAACGGACGATGGTCAGTGGAAAACTTAAAAAACTGGCGAAAACGGGAAGTGTCGAGGGGTAACACCTGTTACTCCGTTCTTACGGCACTGCTCTGTATCCCGCTCTATTTTTCCTGTACGAACAAGTGGATTCAGGCTAATCCGCCCTCATTACACACTTCCGCAGCAGGCAACGTCACCGATACGGTAACGGCTGCGGAGGATACTGCCGAAGAAGTTGATTTCGCCGATGCGTTTGATCCCTCCATACCGCTTCCCGGCGAAAAAAATCCCGAAAATGCATACGCTGGTACACCTTCTTCCGACACATCCCCATCCTCTTCCGCAACGACATTCACCGTTCCTGCCAACCGGGTGCGAATTGCCCTGGTCCGTAATACCAGGCGAATGATTGTTTATTCCGTCGGGAATGTCCGGTTGCACAGTGCACGGCAACCGGTTTCCGATCAATGTCGCGGGCGGCTTGTTTTCGAGGCGCGAAGCGGGGGCCGGGTCCGGATGACCTTTGGAAGGCGTGTGGCGGAGGCATCGCTTCCCTGCACCCTGCTCTCTGAACAGGCCTATAATTTTCTTGAAATCGGTGATGCGACCTATCGTGGAGCACTGATTCTTGCTGCCGGAAACAAAGGGACAATAACCGCCGTCAATTTCCTCGAAGTGGAGGAGTATCTGCGCGGCGTTGTACCGCTGGAGCTGGGAAAGCGGTCGGAAGAGGAGATCGAGGCACTCAAGGCGCAGGCGGTGGCAGCCCGGACCTACACCTACCGGCGGATTCTGGAGCGCACCGGTCAACCGTACGATATGGTGGCCACCGTTGCCGATCAGGTATACGGCGGGGTATCGGCGGAATACCGTGAGGCTGACCGGGCGATCAAAGCAACTGCAGGGCTTATTCTGACCTATGGCGACAGTATCATCCTCGCGTATTACCATTCCACCTGCGGAGGTACCACCGCCAATGTGGAAGAGGTGTGGGACAAGGCGGCCAGGCCGTACCTACGTTCGGTAAGCGATCTTGACGGATCGGGCAGGGCATGGTGCCGTTCATCGGCGTATTTTACGTGGGAGGAATCATGGCCGTGGAAGCAGTTCTCGGGGATCGTGATCTCTTTTCTGCGGAAAGTTTTCCCGCAGCGGACGTTCCGTGGTGTGGTGAACAGTGTGAACGTCAACAAACGATATTCCTGCGGACGTATTGCTGCGCTGACGATTACGGGAAGCGGCTGGGCGCAGGAATGCGGCGGCGACCAGGTTCGGTTTATTCTACGTCGGGGCAGTTCGGGAAATCCCATTCTGCGCAGTGCGAATTTTAAGGTATTACCCTCTCAACGTGCGACCATTAAGCTCCGGGGAAAAGGATACGGACACGGGGTCGGGATGTGTCAGATGGGGGCGATAGGCAGGTCGCAGGCCGGAGAGAATTTTCGCGCGATTCTGCAGGCATATTATACCGGAGTCTCGGTAAGCCGTGTGACGACGGGACCGGTCGGACGATAATCCGGCGGGTGCGCCTTTGGCGCATATAGAAGAGTTTTTGTTTATCCATTGCAGCCACGATTCGAAAGGCAGAATAATGACGTTTATCGCCGATTTGCATATTCACTCGCATTTTTCCCTTGCGACAAGTAAACAGCTGACTATCCCGCATCTTGACCTGTGGGGGAGAAAAAAGGGAATTCAGGTGGTGGGAACCGGTGATGCGGCGCATCCCGGCTGGCTTGCCGAGATCAGGTCGCAGGTGCGCTCGGGTGGTAACGGGCTCTTCAGAGCGAAAAAGAGCGTGGTACTACCCGAAGCCGGGGCGTTTACGCCGGAGCCGGTTTCTTTTTTACTCACTGCGGAAATCAGTTGCATCTACCGGTACGGCGGCAAAGTGAGGAAGGTGCATAATATCGTCATGGCGCCGTCGTTCGAAGCGTTTGAGCGGCTGCAGAAAAAACTTGCCGCAATCGGGAATATTAACTCCGACGGCCGGCCGATACTCGGTCTTGATTCCAGAGACCTTTTCGAAATGGTGCTTGATGCCGATCCGGCGGCGTGCCTGATCCCCGCACATATCTGGACGCCGTGGTTTTCGGTGCTCGGTTCAAAGTCTGGATTCGATACCATCGAAGAGTGTTACCGTGATCTTGCTTCGCATATTTTCGCCCTCGAAACCGGGCTCTCCTCCGATCCTCCCATGAACCGCCGCTGTTCCTTTCTTGACCGGTACACCCTCGTCTCCAATTCCGATGCGCATTCTCCGGAAAAACTCGGGCGGGAGGCCAACCTCTTTGCAACGGAATGCTCCTACGACGGGATCATCGCCGCGCTCAAAAAACCGTCGAAAGGGTTTAAAGGAACCATTGAATACTTTCCTGAGGAGGGAAAGTATCACCTTGACGGCCACCGGGCCTGCGGCATTTGCTGGGAGCCAACCGAAACCAACCGGCACAAAAAGCTCTGCACCGTCTGTGGAAAACCGGTAACCGTCGGTGTTCTCAACCGGGTAGATGAACTCGCCGACCGGGCATTCCCCCCTAAAACTCCTGCACAGGTGCCCTTTACCTCACTAACCGGATTGAAAAGCGTTATCGCCGGGCGGTTGGGGGTACGCGAGCAGAGTAAAAAGGTCGCTCTGCAGTATGAAACCCTCCTGAAAAAGTTCGGTGCGGAGTTTACGATCCTGATGGATACCCCTCTCGAAGAACTTCGTCGGTTTGATGAACTGCTCTCCGAGGGTATCGGACGTCTCCGAAGGGGCACGGTAAAGCTTGAAGGCGGGTATGACGGGGTGTTCGGGAAGGTGAAGGTGTTTTGAGTTTGTTGTAGATAGCTGTTGGAAACGGCTGGGGTGCGGCGAACGGGAGAAAAAAACAGTAGATAGCTATTGTAACGAAGCAGAAATAGAGTTTCATGGAAAAAACCGTTCTCGATCAGATAAAAAGATGGTACGACGACTACACCCGATCCTACATTTCCGGCGATCCGCAGCTTGATGATGCGGTAAACCTGAAATACGACCATACCATGCGGGTTGCCGGCGAAATCACCGACCTTTGTGCGAGTCTCCGTTTGAGTGATGAAGATACCGCACTTGCGGGTATTGCGGCGATGCTTCATGATGTGGCTCGGTTTGAGCAGTTCCGGATTTTCGGTACCTTTGCCGATAAAAAATCAATCAATCACGCGGATTTTGCCCTGGTGATCATCTCCCGGAACGGTCTGACCGAGGGGCTCGCTGCAGAGGATGCGGATACGGTAATCACGGCCATAAAGTATCATAATGCCATTGCCGTTCCGCCCGGACTCGGCGAACGGCAGAAGCTCTTCTGCCGACTGCTTCGTGACGCCGATAAACTTGATATATACAAAATTGTGCTTGATCATTATGTGCACCCGGATCCCCGTCGCAGTGAAACCGTCGAGGTCGGGATCCCGGAAGGTGTCGATGTTTCACCCGAGGTCTGCTCGCTTATCATGGCAGGGGAGACGGTTCCGTTCAGCCTTATACGATCAATAAATGACTTCAAGATGATTCAGCTCGGATGGGTTTTCGATCTGAATTTTCCCCATAGTTTCAAATGTGTGAAAGAGCGGGGGTATATTCCTTCAATCCGGGAACTGCTTCCCCAGACCCCCGATGTCCTGCAAGTGGTTGAAAAAGTTGAACGGTACCTCAACGAAAAATGCCGGGAAACGCCGGCCTCTCAGGACGATTCCACTGCTGCGGTATGATCTGAACCTGCCGGTAGACTAGTTGGTGTTTTCCCGGCACCTGCGTCCCGTGCTCACCCCGGTTACTTTGCCTTGACCCGCTCTCGTGTAAAGTGGTACAATGAGTACCAGCTTAAAAACCTTGAATCATCCCTGTACGCTAATGAACATACTACCAGACCAATCTGCCACACTCATTGTCGATGATGATCCCGCCATGGTCGAAATTATCCGAAGGCTTCCGGCAAATTTCCTCATCGGGAAAAATTCATGGTAACCACCGTGGAATCGAGTGATGAGGCTCAATGGAGTACTCAGCATGAATAAAAATTATTCTGAAGCGATCAGTATTATCAACAGTGTTACCGCGTCGCTGCCGCTTGTTGATCCTACCGATATCGGGCCTCTGGCTCAGCTTATGCAGGAACTTGAAAAAGTGAAAGATCTCGATGTACTGCCCGAAGCTCTCAAAACCATGGCGAAACGGGCGGGCAGGCTTGCGGAATTGATCATCCTGCAGGAGACTTCATTTGAAACAGGGATGAAGCAACTCGCGGAGGGTATTGCGCACATGCAGCAGGCACTGGGCAATGGTGCTGCGGATGCCATTGATACCCCTGCGGAAAGCGGTAGCGATGCGGAGGTACCGATCTGCGGAAACGGCAGCTCTGAGGAGGAACGGAATGAGTCTCCTGATGAGGAATTGCCCATTTCCGGACTGGATTCAAAGGTCGATAGCGACCTGGCGGAACTGGTGGGAAAGTTCGCTCAGCAGTTGTCAAACACACTCGAGGATTTTGAAACATGGGTTCTTGAATCGGAAAAAGGTGCAACCCAGGCATTTGTCGAGATTAAAAGAGTACTGCACACCTGGAAGGGCGAATTCGGTGTGCTGGATATGAGAACGTTTGTTGAGCTTATTCACAATCTCGAAGAAAAAATTGAATCACAGGCGGTCACCACCGATCAGTTGCTTCAGTTCAAGGATCTGCTGGCGAAGTCGGTGGAGAAACTGCAGCGGGGGATCATTCCGCATATTGCCGATGAAATAAAAGCACTGATACTTGGAAAAACAGAGTCGCCTGCTGTCGGCAGTACACCGAGTGCACCGGTTGCTCAGGAGCCTGCTGCCGAACTTCAGGAAACCGATGAGGATGCCCCGCTCAATGCCGATCCGGCACTGCTTGCCGACTTTGTTACCGAATCAAATGATCATATTCACCGGGCGGAAACCCTGCTGCTGCAACTTGAAGTTGATCCCGGCAATATGGAGCATATCAATACTATCTTCAGGGCATGTCATACCATTAAAGGCGTTGCCGGTTTTCTTGCACTGAAGCGTCTGACCAGACTGGCGCATACGACGGAAAACCTGATGGATCAGGTTCGCAAAGGTAAACTTGCACTTACTCCGCCGCGGATAGATCTGCTTTTTGAAGCAATGGATTGCCTGAAGGAAATGGTTGCGGCGGTTGCGGAAGCACTCGACGGAACACCGTTCAAAACACCGGAAACGTTTGCTTCGATCATGCAACGGCTCGAACAGTGCGATAAAATCGAGGGTATACAGGAGGTTCCCACCTCCGATGCCTCCGGTAAACGGGTGGGAGAACTGCTGGTGGAACGGGGTGCGGCTTCCGCAACGCAGGTTGAATCCGCACTGGGAAAACAGAAAAGCGGCGATACCCGGCCGATCGGTGAGATTCTTATCGATCAGCAGGTGCCGCCCCGATCGGTGGGAAAAGCGCTCGCCACACAGACCATGGTAAAAGAGATGAAAACCACGGTGGAGGATTCCATCCGTGTGCCGGTAAAACGCCTTGACCAGCTTATTGATATGATCGGTGAAGGGGTGATCGCCCAGTCGATGGTATACGCCAATGATGCGGTGGCAGGTCTTAAAGATTTAGCGCTTGAAAAGAAAATCGCGCAGTCAATGCTTATCATGCGTCAGATTCAGGAGATGTCGATGTCGCTGCGCATGGTGGCCGTGCGGAGCACGTTCCAGAAAATGGCCCGTCTGGTGCGCGATCTCTCCAAAAAAGTAAGCAAGGATGTTGAATTCATTATGGAGGGAGAGGATACCGAGCTGGATAAATCCGTGGTCGAAAATATCGGCGATCCGCTTATACATATGATCAGAAACTCACTTGATCATGGAATCGAGAATGCCGATGAGCGGTCTGCTGCCGGTAAATCAGAAAAAGCGAAAATTACGCTGCGGGCCTACCACAAGGCGGGGAATGTCTGCATCGAGATCGAGGATGACGGCAGAGGACTCGATCGGGATAAATTAGTAAAGAAGGCGATTGAACGGGGATTGTGTAAAGAGGGTGATAACCCGACCAATCAGGAGGTATTTCAGTACATCTTTATGCCCGGATTTTCCACTGCCGCAGTGGTGACCGATATTTCGGGACGCGGTGTCGGGATGGATGTCGTACAGCGGAATATCGCCTCTCTGCGGGGAGCTATCGACATTCAGTCGGAACGGGGAAAAGGCACCCTGTTTACAATTCGGCTTCCACTCACCCTTGCGATAATCAACGGAATGATTGTACGGCTCAATAAGGAGCGGTATATAGTACCCACACTGTCGATTCTGGAATCAATCCTCCCGAAAAAAGAACAGATCGAAACGGTTGTCGGTAAAGGAGAGGTTCTTAAGGTACGAGGAGAACTGGTCAGGATGATCAGGCTCGAGTCACTATTCTTCGGAAAAAACGGGAGTACGGAAAAAGGAGCCGACGGAATTGCTCTGGTGGTGGAGGATGCAATGGGGAGGAAAGTGGCGCTCTTTGTTGACGAAATAATCGATCAGCAGCAGGTCGTGATAAAAAATATAGGCGAAGGACTCGGTGAGATCCCGGGAGTGGCCGGTGGAGCAATCATGAGTGACGGAAACATCAGTCTGATTCTTGACGTGGCAGGAATCGTAAAGATAGCTGCGGAATAGGGGGAGTATGGTAATATACCAGAAAAAAAGAAAACAAATCGCAAGGGTGGTTCGTGAACTGCCCGGTGGAAAAAGTACGTTGACACCTCTCCTCTTATCTCGTCTGCCGGCACTGTACTGCAGCATACCGAAGTAGGGGTAAGGTCAAATAATATGGATCATGATGATTTTATTACTGTATTCCATAAACCGGTAGTGCCGAATAATAACATTTTCAGATGGAGGCTTGCATGAGGTGGTCGATAGCAAAAAAGTTGACAGGTGGATTCGGTAGTATATTGGTGGCGCTATTGGTAACCGGAATTGTGGCGTTATCGAATATTACCTCCATCAACACGAGGGTTAAAGATTTGTCAAAAGTGCACATACCCCTCTCGGAAGTTATCCACCAGATAGACGCCACTGCAACGGGGCAGAACCTTGCATGCAGTAATTATGCGTTACATAAGGAAAAATGGTACCTTGACGCCTATGTGGAACTGGACCGGGAGGTGGACAAATATTTTGACGAAGCGAAAAAAAATGTCGAGAGCGACCAAGACCTCGTTGCCAAGGGATGGCGGCAAACGATCGAAATTGTCGAAAAAAAACATGATGTGTTTGCTGCATCATGCAAAAAACTGACGGATGATATCACTTCCGGAGCCGAAAAGGTAAAATGGGATTCTCTTGCCGATGAAGTCGAAAAGAATTATAACGACCTGATGACCGATATAGACGCATTTGTCGCCACAAACAGCGCCGAGTGCGGTAGCGTTTCAGACGATGCCGACAAGACGGTTGCCGCCGCCCTGATGATCATCGGTATAATTGTTATTGCCGCACTTTTGCTTGGAATATTTTTTGCCGTTGTCATTACACGCGGTATTACCGGACCGATCGGCAGAATAATTGCAAGTCTTACCAGTGGGTCGGAGCAGGTTGCAGCGGCATCGGAACAGCTCTCGTCCTCCAGTCAGTCGATGTCCGAAGGCGCAAGTGAGCAGGCTTCGAGTCTCGAGGAGGTGTCGAGCAGCCTTGAGGAGATGGCATCCATGACAAAAAATAATGCCGACAACGCCCGGGAGGCCAACAGTGTTGCGCAGGATGCCGGTAATGCTTCAATGGCAAGCAAAAAGGCAATGAATAAAATGTCTGATGCGATCGAAAAGATAAAGATATCGTCGGACGAAACCGCAAAGATCATAAAAACCATCGACGAGATCGCGATGCAGACTAATCTATTGGCCCTCAATGCCGCGGTTGAAGCCGCCCGAGCCGGTGAAGCGGGGCGGGGTTTCGCCGTCGTTGCCGAAGAGGTGCGCAACCTTGCCCAGCGCAGTGCCGAGGCGGCCAAGAATACCGCAGCCCTGATTGAAGGAGCGCAAAAAAATGCTGAAAACGGCGTAACCGCTGCAACGGAAGTCAAATCAACCAGTGGACTTATAAAGGATGCTGTTGAACGGGTGGCACAGTTGATTGCCGAGGTGAGTGCCGCAAGTCAGGAACAATCGCAGGGAATCGAACAGGTCAACACCGCCGTTGCACAGATGGACAAGGTTACTCAGAGTAATGCGGCGAATGCGGAAGAGTCAGCATCGGCAAGCGAGGAACTGTCGAGTCAGGCGCAGAATCTCAATACCATGGTGGCGGATCTGGTGAATATCGTCGGGTCCACGAATAGCGGTACTTCCGGTAGAATTCAAATGGGATCGTCGACCCGTCGGCCCGGGGCCCAACTGGTACACGCATCTCACGCCAACACCGGAAGTGAGCGTCGTGTGCACAGGGCGGTGGCGGCAAAAGCGCATACGGCGGCAGGCAGGGAGGTTGATCCTTCGAAGGTCATTCCGTTTGACGATGACGATGAACTCTCGCAGTTCTGAGCAGACCGTATGATGTGTCTCTGTCAACAACGGAGGCACATCTTCGCCTGGTTATTACCGAAAAAGAGATACAATCAAATAACCGTTAAAGGAGTAAGTTATGAGTCAGACAACAGAGGTAAACGTCGATAAAAAAAGTGATGTCGGTGAACGACTCGCCGGTAAATACCTGACCTTCAAACTGGCCGAAGAGGAATATGGTCTGGAAATTCTGAAAGTGCAGGAGATCATCCGGATGCAGACCGTGACCAGAGTTCCCCGTACTCCGGAATATGTCCGGGGGGTGCTCAACCTGCGCGGTAAGGTGATTCCCGTAATTGACCTGCGTTCAAAGTTCGGTATGGAAACACAGGAAGACACCGACAAAACCTGCATTATCGTGGTACAGGTGGCCGAAGGGGATCAGCGTATTGTTATGGGAGTTATTATCGACGAAGTACGGGAAGTGCTTGATATCGGCGCTGATTGCATAGAAGATACCCCGTCGTTCGGTGCGAGCATCAACACTGAATTCATCATCGGTATCGGCAAGGTGGGTGATAATGTCAAGATGCTGCTCGATATCGACAAGGTGCTGACCGCTTCGGAAATCGCGGCGATTGCATCGATGGGGTAACGGATGGCAACATACCGTTTTCCATCGAGGCGATTCTGCATGGTGATCGGTCGGAATTCTGAGCTGTGATATACCTGTACGAGCAGGTTTCAAACCTGCCCTCGACTCAGAGGGGGGCAGGGAGGTTATTGAAAGAGTGAAAAAGAACTTGTCAATTATACAAATGAATACGGACTCCTGCATGTGAAACCGGAAATGAATAAAGCGGTAACGTATCATCTTGAACCGGGATTTGTCTATGCAAGTGCGAAAGGAGCGGTAATACGGACAGTCGTTGGCAGTTGTGTGGCGGTTTGCCTCTGGGACAGCAGACTCTTGGTGGGGGGAATGAATCATTTCATTCACCCGGCAACCTGCGGGAAGGATCCGCGAACCACCAGTTTCGGGAATGTTGCGTTGCCGGTGCTGGTAAAGATGATGCACCGTGAGTTCGGCAGTAAAAAAGGTGATCTGCAGGCGCAGGTTTTCGGTGGCGGGAGTCCGATGAATATGGGGCAACGGTCGGTTGGAGCGGAGAATGTGGCTGTGGCAAGATGCTTTCTCGGCAAAGTGGGAATCCGGATTTACTCGGAGGATGTGGGCGGGCATTTGGGGAGGAAAATCCTGTTTGATACCGCCACCGGACAGACAGCAATTCTCAAGGTGCAGCAGTTGCGCAGTGATGACTGGATACAATCGATAAAAGTTGACCCGGCCGGGAAACGGAACTGAAACAGTATGGGAACAGCGGCAATGGATTCCGGAGCAGCGTCAATGAACAGGGAGACGTTCAACAGGTTCGTTACTCTGATCTACGAAAAAAGCGGCATTACGCTTAATGACAACAAGGAAGCACTGGTAAATTCGCGTATCGCCAAACGGATGCGAAAACTCGGTATCCCGAACCATCGCGACTACCTGCGGTATGTGCTTGACGATACCTCTGGCGAAGAGATCGTCAATATGCTCGACGTGATAGCAACCAATGTGACCCATTTTTTCAGGGAATCACAACATTTCGACTTTGTACGGGAAAAGATGGACCAGTGGCTTCGCAATCGTGAACGGCAATTTACCATCTGGTCGGCGGGGTGTTCGTCGGGCGAGGAGCCTTATTCCATGGCGATGGTGTTGCGGGAGGTGACAAAAGGAAGTAATGTCAACCTGCGAATACTGGCAACCGATATTTCGACCCGGATCCTCGCCCGGTCGAAGGAGGGAGTTTACGATGCGAAAAAGGTGGAGTCGATTCCGCGTTCCCTTCGTGACCGCTATTTCGACAGGGAGGGAACAGGGGAAACTGCCGTCTATTCGGCAAAGGAGACGCTACGTTCACTGATAACCTTTAAACGGCTCAACCTTTCGATCGTGCCGTATCCCATGAAGGGACCGATGGACTTTATTTTCTGCAGAAATGTTATGATATACTTTGACAACAGGGTACGGGTACAACTGTTAGGGGAGTTTCATCGACTGCTCAAGCCGGGGGGGTACCTCTGCGTGGGGCATGCGGAAAGTCTTACGGGTATGCTTGGTGGATTCAAGGTAATAAAGCCTTCGGTATATGTCAAGACATAAATCGTGGCGGATGACGGTTGTGTTTGAAGAATGGTGACTACTCAGGTATTCTGAGTCAATGTTTTCAATACGCTCATGGTGAGTTGAGTTTACCCTGAGCGGTGTCGAAGGGAACCATGAACCCGTTTTTGTGCCCGCTTTATCCTTCGACAGGTTCAGGATGAGCGAAATCGACAATCTGAGTAGTTACGAAGAATGAATACCCTACAATGAAAAACGAATAAACGAAGAGATACCGCAATGCGCTATACGGTGGGTGTTTCAGATATGAAAATTTCGGGGCAAGCGGGGGATATCGTTGTTACCCACGCACTCGGTTCATGCATTGGTATTGCCATACATGACCCGGTAGCCCATGTCGGGGGTATTCTGCATTATATGCTGCCGGTTTCCAAGGTCGATCCCGAAAAAGCAAAGGCCAACCCGATGATGTTCGGGGATACCGGAGTACCGGCGCTGTTTCAGGAGGCGTACCGGATGGGTGCAAAAAAGGAGAACCTCCGGGTGGTTATGGCCGGAGGTGCGCAGGTATTCGGATCCGGCGATTTTTTTGACATCGGCAACCGGAATGTCGTTATCGCACGGAAACTTTTCTGGAAAAACGGCATCATGGTCGCGGCGGAGCATACCGGTGGGCACATCCCACGGACTATGTTTCTTGAAGTCGGGAGAGGAACGGCCTGGTTCACCAGTCACGGGGAGCGGTTTACCTTATGATTACGCTCGAACGTATCATGGAATATGCGTCAACGCTGGCGCCGCTGCCGCAGACTGCCTGCAGGCTCGCCGCAATGGTTGCCGACGACCGGAGTACCATCGATCAGATCGCCGAGGTGATAGAGTTTGATCAGGTCCTCACCGCCGATGTTTTGCGGTTTGCAAACTCGGTGGCAAGTGCGTCGCAGCGCAAAATCGACACGGTACGCACTGCGGTGATTCGCATGGGTGCCGCCCGGATTCTGGAGCGGCTCATTGCAGGACATGTACAGTCGGCAATGCGTCTCCCTATTGTCGGGTACGGGTTTCAGGGCGATGAACTGTGGCGGCACAGCGTTGCCGCTGCGGTGGTTGCCGAATCGCTCGGGAGTTATACCGGTACGCAGATCGCCGGTATCTCTTTTACCGCGTCGCTCCTGCATGATATCGGAAAGCTGGTGATCGGCAGATGTATCGGCGACAAGGAACTGCGGTCGGTGCTTGCAGCGGTCAACAGTGAACGGAAAGAGCCGTTTGAAACGGTTGAAAAACAGCTGCTCGGGTATTCACATGCGCAGATCGGCGCGCAGATCTGTTCCAACTGGAATCTTCCGGAGCGGATTGTAAACGCCATACGCGACCATCATCTGGTTGATGCGGCAGAAGATCCGGTGACCGATTGCGTGCGATTGAGTAATCTTACCGCCAAGCTGATCGGAGAAGGTATCGGACATGAGGGGATGGCCCTGGTGATCGATACCACCTGTGCACGGCGGTTCGGTTTCAGCAAGGAAGCATTTGAGGCGTTCTGTGCAAATGCGAGTTACCGTTTCAACGAGGTTATTGCGAAATATAGTGAATAGTGAATAAAAACACTCCCGCAGGAGAGGGTGCTATGGGATATACTGTAATGATAGTTGATGATTCGGATACGATCCGTACGATGCTGGTGCGGACACTCGGCATGACAAAACTGCCGTTCGACGACATACTTACTGCGTGCAACGGTGTCGAAGCATTGGAGCAGTTGCGGGAGCATTGGATCGATCTCGTATTCACCGATCTGCATATGCCGATGATGGGAGGGATCGAGCTGCTCGAGAAAATGCAGGCGGAGCCGTCGCTAAGCGAGATCCCCGTGGTGATCGTGTCAACGGAAGGCAGCAGTACCCGGATCGATCAATTGAAAGTGAAGGGCATCAAGGGCTATATTCGCAAACCGTTCACTCCGGAAGGAATACGGGATGTGATACTCGACATATTAGGTGGATGGGAGAAGTGAATATGGGTACGAAAGAGCAGACCGTTGAAGTCGTCAACCGGATTCTCGAAGAGGCGGCGTTTGTTTTTACCGATACTCTCATGCCGGAGGATGTTCCCGATCCATCAACGTGGGAGGTATCCGGTGTTGCGCTCAGATTTTTCGGTAATCCGAGCGGAGAGATGCGGATGTGGGCCTCCGAAGGTTTTTCGCGTTGTGTTGCCGCCAACATGCTCGGTGTGTGTGAAGATGACCCGGCTGCCGCCGACAAAGGGCTCGATGCTCTCAAGGAGTCGCTTAATATAATTGTCGGAAATTACCTCACTGCCATCTACGGTGAGGAGCCGGTGTTTGATCTGGGCCTTCCGGAACCGGTTGACCGCGCACGTCTGGAAGAGGATTTCGGTGACCCGGATGCCGTACTGCTTGCGGCAGATGATCATCCGATACTGTTTGTCATCAGCCTCGGGAAAGCACCGGAAAATGATTAAGGTACTCATTGTCGATGACAGTGCGGTGGTCCGGCAGGTACTCAGCCGAGAGTTCAGCAAAGCGGGGGATATCGAGGTGGTGGGGACCGCTCCTGATCCGTATATCGCCCGCGACAAAATAGTGCAGCTCCAGCCGGATGTGATGACCCTCGATGTCGAAATGCCGCGAATGGACGGTATCACCTTTCTACGCAAAGTGATGCAGTTTCGTCCGCTTCCCACCATCATTGTCAGCTCACTAACACCGAAAGGGGGGCAGATGGCGATGGAGGCACTCAGCGTCGGTGCGGTTGACGTTATCTGCAAACCGGGAGCGGCCTATTCGGTGGGAGATATTTCGGCCATTCTGGTGGATCAGGTGCGCGCTGCCGCAAAAGTGGATTGTGCGCGCCTGAAGAGAAGTGCTGCTCCGGTCGAAAAAAAGGCTACTCTCGCAATGACTAAAACCACCAACAAAATCATAGCTATAGGGGCCTCTACCGGGGGAACGCGGGCGATTGAAGATGTGCTCACCGTTCTCCCGTCAAATGCACCTGGAATTGTTATCGTGCAGCATATGCCCGAAAAATTCACCCGTTCATTCGCCGATCGTCTCAATGGTCTCTGCAGGATAGAGGTTCGGGAGGCGGAAAATGGCGACAGTGTGGTTCCAGGCTGCGCGTTGATTGCTCCGGGAAATCACCATATGATTGTTCGTCGCAGTGGCGCCCGCTACTATGTGGAGCTGCGTGATGGGCCACCGGTGTATCACCAGCGGCCGAGTGTCGAGGTGATGTTCAATTCGGTTGCCAAATATGTCGGCGCGAATGCGGTCGGTGTTATTCTGACCGGAATGGGGGCCGACGGAGCGAAGGGGCTTTTTGCCATGAAAGAAGCCGGAGCCGTTACCATTGCCCAGGATGAAAAAACTTCCATTGTCTGGGGAATGCCCGGAGAAGCGGTCAAATGCGGTGCCGCGGTTAAAGTGCTTCCACTACCCCTGATTGCAGCCGAGGCGCTCATACTGGCCTCCGGAGAATAACTGCCATCCCGGTAATGCAGAATGCGATAAACTGTTCTCAACAGAGAATAGCAAAATACTGCTATTCTCTGTTTTCCCGTCCCTATTAACAAATACTGCGTATATTAGCTGATAGTAAGGAACCTCATCTCCAGAGAACAAAGGTGTTCAGGCCTGCGGGACGGAGGGGAGGGGGAAGGGAATGTACACGTTACTGCAATTCCTATCGAGAATCAGCCGCAACAGATTCCCGGTCTATCAGATCTGAATGACTGTGCTCCATTTAAACGGTTTATTTTATAATTGCAGGGTTCTGACAAATCCTGCATCGGATCCTGAGTTATTTAAATTCCCCCTGAAAGTGAATCTTTCCGGAGTATTTTTGAAGTTAACAGCGGGATAACGAATTTCCTGTTGAAATAAGCAGTTTCAGGAACTATCGGATCGGAATTTGGCAGTAAACCTAACAAGATGGGAGACGAAAATGGAGAGACTGAAACTGATTCTGTGTTTTGGTGTCATGGCATTTTCACTGTCGGCAGCTACAATATCGGTTAATGGTACCGTTACCAACAAATCCGGTGCACCGGTTGCCGGTGCCAAGGTCATGCTGATTCAGTCGGGGATCACCGCTACCACCGGGTCCGATGGAAAATTCATCATCTCCGGTGAAACCGGTGTCACTCTGAACGGACCACGGTTTTCATCGACGGAGAAGTTCGCTTTCAATAACGGAATTGTGGAGCTCCGTTTGCAGAAAGCCAGGCCGGTTCGGATTGAACTGTTCGGACTCGGCGGAAACCTGCTTGGTACGGTTGTTCTCCGCACCCTGCAGGCGGGAAACTACCGGTACGACATCAGGAACCTTCCTCAGGCATCAGCAATGCTCTTGGTGCGGGTGACGGCTGGCGATCTGCAGGCAACCCGGCGGTACATTCCCGGGCTTGATCTGCGTAATGGTGCCGGTAGTGCCAAACAGAGCGGTTCCGGAACTGGTGGAATCGCGAAGATGCTTGCTGCCGTGGATTCTCTCAAGGTGACGGCAACTGGGTATCTGGCGGCTACGGTGGCGATATCGTCATTCGATGAGTCGGTAACCATTGTGCTTGATACGCTCGCTCTGGCGAAATTCAGTTTTTTTGTTACCAGTTTTGAAGGCCTTCAGGAGCTCTCGGGAAACGAGAATGGATTCGGTGGTGATCTGCGGTTCGGGAAAACCGGACCGGGAGCGGGCCTTGCCGGTGCCGACAGTATCTGTCAATGTCTTGCGGAAATGAGCATGCCCGGATCGGCCGCAAAACAGTGGAGGGCGTTTTTAAGTGTTGTTCAGGGTGCCGACGGCAAGCAGGTTGATGCGAGAGACCGTATCGGAGAAGGCCCCTGGTACGACCGGGTAGGGAGACTGCTTGCGGCGAACAAAACGGATCTTCTGCAGGAACGGCCGGCGGGAGCCGATCCGGCAATTGTCAATGATTTACCCAACGAGTACGGTGTGCCCAATCATCGGCCCGATCCAAATCTGCCGGAGGTTGACAATCACCTTACCATCACCGGTTCCGACAGTACCGGCAGACTCTTTGATGAAAATTCCACCTGCGAGGACTGGACTTCCACCACCACTACCACCGGTCGACCGAGAGCAGGGCTTTCATGGCCACGGATTTTCGGCGGAGGAATTCCCGGTGGTGCGGGAAGTGGCGGATTCTTCAATTTTTCCTGGGCGAACTGGATCTCCACCTGGAGTCTTCCCGGCTGCGAAGCCGGAGCCGATCTGGAAGAGAGTACCGGAGCCGGAAAACCCGGTGATGTCATCATCGGCAGTGGTGGCGGGTACGGTGGTTTTTACTGTTTTGCACTCAATCCATAATTGTTCCAGCAAAGGAGAACTCAGTGGTGATCAGAAAGTTATTGATACTAGGTGGGATTGTCGGAGTAGTTGCTCTTGCCGCGACCTGTCGACTGGTTAATCCGGATGATCCGGATGATCCGAAGGACAATCCACCGGTGGTAATGGATACTCTCGATGAGTACTACGGTACGTTTTCGATCTCCATGGATGAAAGTGATGGTACGACCGCTTTTCTTGGGGGAATCAAGGATGGGCCGACACCCTCAAATCTTGTCTGGGAGGTGATTGATGCAGTTGGTGGGTGTCAATTGCTTAAACCGAGAACTCCTTATTGTGAGGGTGGATGTGGCTCCGGAAACGTTTGCGTTGACGATGGTGATTGTCAGGCCAACCCTACAGCGATCAGTGTTGGAACACTTGCATTTGAAGGGGCGAAGACAACTGGTGGAGCAACCAGTTTTACTATTGAACCTATCGGGTCAAAGTTTTATTACCAGCTGATCGGTTCGACCCTTCAATACCCTCCGGCAGCTGAGGGTGCCATCGTTACCTTGACTGCTTCCGGCATAGACGCTGTTCAGAAATTCAGCATAGCGATCAAGGCCATCAAACCCCTCAAAATTCTCAACGAGGAGATTCCCTGCGCCGACGGCGAGGATATCAATCTCAAATGGGAGGCTCCAGCGGATCCTTCACAATCGTTTATTCACTATCTTATTGATATCTCCTACCATGGCGGGACAAAAGCGAAGATTGAAGGAACCTGTGCCGATAACGGTGCCTTTACCATTCCAGCCAAGCTGCTTGATCACCTGAAAAATTTCGGAATATCCGGATTTCCGAAAATAGAGATCACCCGTAAAACGATCGGTTCAAACGCCGAAATGAAAGCCCGACTGGTGATGGAATCGAAGGTAACCATGATGCTTTCTATTCCCGGCTATTACTCCTGCAATAACGATGACGAATGTCCCAATGGAATGACATGCGGAGGAGCTTTCCTATGCGAGTAAGGAAAACTGTTTGTGGTGAATCCCCACCGGAAAATGTTCCGGGTAGTACAGTCGCTCTTCTGAGGGCGGTACTCCTGCCTGCCGGGGCTGTCGCGGCATTGTTGACGGCAGCGTGTATTGAAAATCCGGTTGACACCGACAAACCGGATGAAAAACCTCTGCCGAAAGAAAACTGGACCTGTGTTCTAGACGACAGCAACGAGCCGGACTATTCTCTGGCACTGGGCTGCCGGGAGGATTTTGATATTCTCGCCTCGGTGCCGCTTGACGCGAGCATCTCCGGAGCCAAATCGGCCAAAACAGTCATTGATCAGCTCGATCCCGATCTGCCGCTCTATTTTCAGAACAGTCAAAAGTATCAGATCCACTGGGAATTCACCTCTCAGAATCTCTCCGGCGGAACGCATCCTCCGGTGCCGTCACTTTCCCTGTTCAATCAGACGGAGTATTACACTCCCGACCGCCGGTTTGTGCTTGGTGCGATAACATATTATGATGGCCCGGGAGTCTGGACGTACGAGATTGCTCCGTACGACAATGCTTCCCCGGAAATGATTACTTTGGCATACGAGAAAATTACGGATTCCACCTGGTTTGGTGATTCCCTCTATTTTCATCCGACGTCGGCGACCATCGAGAACCTGATTTCAGAGTTGCCGTCAACAATCAAAATAATCACCACCGATGAACTCTACGAGGGTACTGACTATCAGCCACTCAATTACGGCACCGCCGTCGGCAGGTTGGTGTTCGTTACCGCCAAAGAGCTCGAGACCGAATACGTCGGGTTCAGGGATATCGTTGTTCTTGATGAAGTTCCGAATGATATTTCCGTGACCTGCGGTATCATTACCCAGATGTTTCAGACACCGCTTGCGCATATCAATGTGCTCTCACAGAACCGCGGTACCCCCAATATGGGGTTGCGGGGAGCATTTACCAACGAGGAACTTCGTGACCTGGAGGGTAAATGGGTCAGTCTTACCGTTGGGGGGAACGCGTACACGGTAACCGAAGTATCCGCCGATAGTGCAGAAAGCTGGTGGGAGGAAAACCGTCCATCAACAGTTGGCATCGCCGCGCTTGATACCACCACAAGAGAACTAAGAGATATAGAGGATATTCTTGACATCGACAGCGATGGTAAGGGACTCGGCGAAGCACTGGACAAGGCGATTCCCGCATACGGCGGCAAGGCGAGTCACTTTGCCGCGTTCCCGCACATGGACTCCACCAAGGTGCCCTACCCGAAGGCATTCGGCGTCCCGGTATACTACTACTGGCAATTCATGGAAGAGAACGGTTTCAATGCACTGGTTGACAGTTTACTTGACGATTCGGCGTTTACTAATGATCCATCCGTGCGCGACCAAGCGCTTGAAGAGCTGCGCAGTGCGATAGTGGATGCGCCGATGAACGGTGCGTTCGAAACAAAACTCTTCGCGAAGCTTGCCTCAGAATTCGAAGCCACCAGAATGCGGTTCAGATCGAGTACCAATGCCGAGGATCTTGACGGGTTTACCGGTGCCGGGCTCTACACGTCAAAGAGCGGTGATACCGACGATCCCTCGGAAGTGCGCGATGCTATCCGTAAGGTATGGTCAAGTGTCTGGTACTTCAGGGCATTCGAGGAACGCAGCTATCGTAATATTGATCATCGTTCGGTCGGTATGGCACTTCTGGTACACCGGTCGTTTCCCTCCGAGGAGGCGAACGGGGTTGCCATCACTGCCAACATTTATGATCCGTCGGGGATGGAACCGGGATTTTACATCAATGCCCAGCAGGGGGGAATCTCTGTGGTGCTCCCCGATCCGACGGTTACCACCGACCAGATTATCTATCACTACGATATGGTCGGTCAGCCGATCGTCTACATGGCCCATTCAAATCTTGTCGATAGTGGAAAAACCGTTCTCACGCCGAAACAGGTGCACACCCTCGGTGTTGCCCTGACAGAGATTCACCGGTTTTTCAAGCCGCTCTATGGTGCTGAAACAGGTAAATGGTATGCAATGGATACTGAGTTCAAGTTTGATCAGCCGCTTGATGATCCCGACTCGGAGCCGGTGCTGTTTATGAAACAGGCACGGCCTTACCCGGGTTTGGGAAGCGAATAGCCGATAGTTGGTCAAACGGTGCCGGGAGGAAGGATGCATATTCCCTCTTTCCGGCACCGTTACTCTGGTTCCAGGCAGGAAAAATGTAGCAAACTGTTCTCGTCTGAGAACTGTTTTTTCTGTTTAGTCGTCTAATTTGAGTAATTTGTGAGGAAAACGGACTATATTGTCTGTGATGGCGCAAGCAATCTCCCTAGTGGTTGAGAACAGGTCATGATTAATCTTTTTGAATATCAGAACTACCGGGACTATCTGCGGGCTTACTACCTGGAGCAGAAAGCGGAGAAGAAATCGTTTTCGTACCGGTCGTTCTCCAAAAAAGCGGGGATTCAGGCTGCATCGTTTCTTTTTTATGTGATTGAGGGAAAACGTAACCTGACTAAAAACAGTATCCTGAAAATTTCGCAGGCACTTGGTCTTAACCGCGAAGAAGCCGATTATTTCGAGAATCTTGTTTTCTTCAATCAGGCGGCGACCATTCACGAAAAAACATTGTACTACAGCAGGATCGTCGAGGTGCGCAAACCGTTTGACATGCAGACGATTCCTCTTGACCGGTATGATTATTACTGCAAGTGGTATCACAGCGTTATCAGGGAGATTGTGACATTTTTTCATTTCAAGAATAATTTTACTCAATTGGCAAATACTCTGATTCCGGCCATTACCGCGAAAGAGGCCCGGGAATCAATCGTGCTGCTTGAACGGCTCGGTTTTATCGAGCGGGATCCGGATGGGTATTACCATCAGACCGCGAATGTCATCGGAGTACACCCCTCACCTTCCGATTCGTTCATTATCGAGAAATTCCAGATGGAGATGCTGCAGGTTGCCCTTCAGGCATATCATGTCGTTCCGATTTACGACCGGATGTCATCTTCAACCACCTTTTCCGTTTCCGAAGAGACCTTCAAATTATTTAAAATGAAGGCGCGGGAATTCAGGAAAGAACTGGCTGAAATCGCCCGACTTGATTCATCGCAGGAGTGTGTTTACCAGTTTACCATGAATCTGTTTCCGGTGAGTCGAAGGATCAACAATGAAAAAAAATAGATTGGTTCTCTTTATGGGGCTGGTAGTTGCCGGTATTCTGCTGCCGCGATGTATGCAGAATCCGCCGGTTGCAGGTGGAGCCTCGGATACCGAAGTCAGTGCACAGGTCTGCGGTACGGCAACGGATATGTACGGGAACTCGATTGCCGATGCATTGGTTCAGCTTCGACCGAAGGTGATTGTTTCCGAGGAGGATTCAACCGGAGAAGAGGTCGGTTCACTGCTGCTTGCCGAAGATACTACCGATTCTCTGGGGTTCTACCGGCTCGATTCCGTGGAAGAGGGTGCGTATCATCTGACGGTTACGGTCGGGGAGAGTCTGGGAACGGTGCAGGAGTGCAATGTTTTCGACAGGGAAAAGGTAACGCTTGATCCGGTATTGAAGCCGTTCGGTATGGTACTGGGCTGGCTTGAACTTCCCTACGAGGGCGCCGAGGTGTTTGCCAGGGCTAAGGTGCGACTGTTGGGTACCGATATGATCGTTCGTCCCGACAGTACCGGTATGTTTAAGATTTCACTTCCCGAAGGGATTCACCGCCTCCGGCTAAGTGTTGATTCAAGCTTCTTCGATAAAGTGACCATCGATGTCGAAGTGCAGCCCTCCCAGGTGAAGAATATAGGTATTATCCGTCTTACACTCCTGCCGCCGCCCCCCCCCCCGTGCAACAGCTTCGTGTGCGATTCCCTGTCGCTCCGGAATTTTCTGGACGAAGCGGGCCATGCCGATCTTTCCCTCGAAGATGTCGCCACGGTTAAATCCGGGAGAATCAGTGAACTTAACTTCCGGGGTATCAGTCTTTCGGTGTCTCTTGCACCACTGGGAAAACTCAATGCCGTCGAGAAAATCGACCTCGGGAAAACCGGAACAGCTGATTCCTGCCGGTTTATCTTCAGTCTCTGGTACCTGCAGGAACTCTATCTCGACAGTAATGTGATAACCGGTATTTCACATGCATTTGAAAATGCACTGCATCTGCAGGTGCTCGATCTTTCAGGAAATCAGCTTTCCGGACTTCCCGAAAAAATCAACTACCTCATGCCCGGAGGCAAACTTGACCTTTCGGGAAATTCCCTTTGTAATCTTCCTCCGGAATTAGCGGGATGGGCGGATTACTGGAATCCGGGATGGCGTGAAACGCAGGTGTGCGATTAGGCGGATGTCGGCACGCGAAGGGGCGGTCTGTCGTCTGCCGGGTACTATATTCAGGAATGTGGCATGTTGTTTACGTACAGGAATACGGTGGTAGATCGTACTTTACTAAACGCCGGCAGTCTGCGGAAACAGCGGGAGTTCCCTCCGACGTGTTCTGAATAAAAAGCGGTTAAAAAGCCCCGCAGGCAGGGCTCCGAATGGCGGAATGATTACATCACGAGAGAAGGGAAACAGGTTATATGCTCGATTTTCTGACGTTACAGACCACTTCCACCAATTCAACACTGATCTCGACGATCTACACCATTCTGCTCTCATTTCTGCTCTCCACACTGATTGCGATCACCTACGACCGTACCTTCAGAGGCCTTTCGTACTCGAGAAATTTCGTGCAGGCGATGATTCTGAGTTCGCTCGTTGCCGCGATGGTAATGCAGGCGATCGGCGACAGCCTTGCCCGCGGGCTCGGCATGATGGGTGCACTCGCGATTATCCGGTTCAGAACCGTCTTCAAGGATCCGCGCGACATTATCTTCATGTTCGCTGCACTTGCGGTGGGAATCTCCTGCGGGGTATTTGCCTACGGTGTGGCGGTGGTTGGTGCCGTGGCATTCAGCGGGGCTGCTCTGCTGCTGTTCTTCTCACCTTTCGGTCAGACGCGGGCGTACGACGGTATGCTGCGATTCAATGTCGGCGTTGATACGTACGAGCGTTCCGACGTTGAAACGGTGCTCCGGAACTACTGTGGAAGATTTGTGCTGATCACCCTGCGTGAACTGACACAGGGCAGCAGGCTTGAGTATGCCTATCACGTCAGAATGAAACCCAAAAAAGCCAAAGATGAGCTGGTCGGTCGGCTCAAGGCCATACAGGATGTCAAGGATGTCAATCTTATGCTGCAGGAAACAACCGTTGAGCTGTAACGGGCGCGGCGACTGAACTCTCGGAAACCAATGGGTATGGAAGAATGAAACGATATTATGTAGTCTGTGCGGGGATTACGGCGATTCTTACCGGAATCACGATGTACTTCAGAAGTGAACCGACCACCTTTTACGGTATTGCCGATACAAAAGAGACGATCATCAATGCGGATGCGTCGGTGGAGATCAGGAAGCTGCCGGTGGTACAGGGTCAGACGGTCGCGGTCGGTGATACGCTTGTGGTGCTTGACCGTCCGGATCTGGTCCTTAAAATAAGTGAAATTTCACATATGCTCAGTGAGTATAAAGCGAGAAAAACCTACCAGACATCCTCGTCGCTCTCTGAAATGAAACAGATTCAGGCCCGGCAGGCTGAGCGGATCAACGAGATTAATGCGAAGATCAGGGAACTAGAAGCGCAGTACGAAATGAACAAGAGGCTGGTGGCGGAACTGCGAAGCCTCAAGAAAGAGGATGTCGAACAAACCGACAGTACAACCAATCCCATTCTTGCACAGATCAAGAGCTTGCGCCACCTGCTCGAATCGGCTCGCAATCCGTCACAAATCCAGATCGACGAGATCAATCAGCAGCTAGCCAACAACAACAATCCCATCGAGGCGCAGGTCCAGCGTTTGACCGATGAACTCTCGCTTCTGGAACAGGCGCAGAAAAATCTTGTCATATGTGCGCAGATGGATGGCATGATCGGAACCGTGAAGTTCAAGGAAGGGGAAAACGTTTCGCCGTTTGATACTATTCTTACCCTGCATGCTGCGGCACCCTCGTATGTAAAGGGGTACATACACGAGAACGTCTACAGTCGCGTTGCTGTTGGTGATACGGTTCGGGTGACCTCGTTTTCCGACGAGAAAAACGCGATTGCCGGGAAGGTGGTCGGTGTCGGTTCCCGTATTGTCGATTATCCTGAACGGCTGCGGAAACGGCAGGATATTCCCATCTGGGGGCGTGAAGTGATCATACGACTCCCCGAAGACAATGCGCTGCTCCTTGGTGAGAAGGTACTGATAGCAGTTCATAAAAAAAAAACTTCCTTTCAGCTATCGGCATCGGACCGGTGAATGAAGTATCTGCCGCCGGAGTTGAAATCCGTGCGGAAGTGGTTTCCGACCTGCAGAATATCACGATGCCCGAAGGCATCAGCAGGGTTGCGCTAGAGGCTTCGGGTCTGTTGTATCTGCCGGATATCGGCAGGTTTCTCGTGGCAAGCGACGAAACGGAACGGAAACAGCCTGATCTGTATCTTATGGATACCGCCGGTTACATTGGAAAAAAGACAACCGTGAAAGACTGCAAGTTGATAAATGATATGGAAGGCATCACCGCCGATCCGCAGGGCAGCATCTACCTCCTGTCCTCACAGAGCTATAGCAGGAAGGGGAAGCTCAAAACGGAGCGAAAATTACTTGTCCGATGCATTCGGCAGGGCACTGAACTGCAGGCGGAAGCATCGGTTCCATTGATTGATCTACTGGAAACAGCTGCCCGCACTGCAGTGAAATCCGCCTGGGCGGAATTTATCCTTCGCGGTGTGCACACGCATGCAACTGATATCGAAGGGGTGGTCTGGCACGATAGCCACCTGCTACTGGGCTTTAAAAACCCGCGTATCGGGCATGATGCGGTCATTCTGAGCATTGCCGATCCGGATGCGATGTTCACCGGAAAAAAACTTTCTGCAGAGCAGGTCAGCATCCGGTACCGTTTTCCGGTTGTTGACACCGCAACCGGTACGTTCTGTGGTATTTCTGATCTCTGTTTTGTCGAAGGCCGGCTCTTTGGCCTCTCGACCGGTGTACAGAGCAGTTCTGGGGTGGCTACCGATATCGGACTGTTCTGGATGTATCATCCGGAAACCGGAACGCTGCAGGTACTCAGACGATTCTCTGATCGCAAACCGGAGGGAATCGCCTGTAACAGTGAAAATGGTTTATTCTATATTGTTTTTGATAACGGTTCCAAAAATGCATCGCAATTTATGACAGCAAAGGTTTCTCCATGATGCGGATCATTTTCCCGATGGCCTTCGCACTGCTGACGGGTACCGTCAACGGGGCATCACCCACGACCATGGCACGGTTCATTCTTTCAAGCACCGCTGATTCGCAGCTGATTGCACAGCGTACGCACGCTCCGACGGTACGGAAATATTCATTCACCATGCCGGTTATAGCCGATGCCGAATTCCGGTTGCGTAAAGGTGACTACTTCAATACCCTGCCCGAAGACATTGCGGGAGTGCGCTACGGTCTGCGGTTGAAACCCCGGGGGGCGGGGGAGACCAGGGCGCTGAAATCCTATCATAACGCTCAGGTGGTATTCGAGGAGGAACTCACCGGTACCATGTTCAACAAGCAGGTGACGGACCGGTATCTGACGGTCATCAATCTGCTTGAACGCGCCATGATCGTGCGGTCGTACAAGGAACTGATCACGCTGTATGAAGATCGTATCAAGGTAATGGATCAACTTAAAACGAGTACCGACTTCGATCTCAACGATCTCATCAAGGCCGAGAAGGAACTCTCCAAACTGACGGTGGATCAGATGGAAGAGGAGCAGGAGCTGGACGTGATGTGTCTGGAAATCGGTGCGATAATCGGCGACAGTGCGTTTGCCGGATTCAACGAAACGAATCTCGTCCCGGTAACGGGGATAAAGGCACATATTGACAGTTCGGAATTCGTCCTCAACGGCAGCAACCTGCGGTTGCGGTATCTCAAAAGCCGCTTTGAGCTGGCCGAGCAACGCTACCGGCTTGAAATGGCCCAGAATCGCAAGGTGTTCAGTTTTTTTGAATTTTCCTACGATCATCCGAGCATGGTCAAGGAGCTCAATAAGAAGGAACGTAACGACAAACTGGGTGATACACGCGATGCATTCGTATTCGAATTGGGTATTAATATTCCCGGGATTTCGGCTGATCGTCAGGACATCGCACGACGGCAGATCTCCTTCATGAAGGACCGGGAGGAATATAATCAGCTCCGTCGTGAGCTGCAGGCAAAAATGAAAAAAGACGAATCGGACATACGGGCGCTTATCAGACAGTACGAGTTTCTTACCGCGCGCGAAACGGAAGTTGATGCGGAAGCCTCGCTTAAGAAATACCTGCAGATGAGTGGCGTCGATCCGCTGGTCCTCCTCTCCATCAAAGAGAATCTCATAAAGAACGGTGTCGAGAAAGCATCGGTATACTACAGTATTCTCCGCAATTTCGTGTACATACTCGATGTTACCGGGAAGCTGTCATGTTCGCCACTCCGGAATTTTCTTTCCGAACAATGCGAGGTTATCGAATAGTGGAACCGGCAACCGCGGCAGCGCACGGAGCGCATCACAAAAAAAAGCAGCATGCCATACCGCCGGTACTGGAACGGTACGAGGCTAAGTACACCATACCGTTTTCGATGGTGGACGAAATCTCCCGTTTTATTGAACCGTACTGTACTCTGGATACCTATTCAGAAAAATCTCCGGATCGTTACTATACCATTAACAGTCTCTATTTCGATACCCCCGATTACCTGTTTCTCCGGTTGCGTCTGCAGAAGGCCGACAACCGCTTCAATATGCGGGTACGGACCTATGGTGAACAACCGGTGCTGCCGTGGTTTCTGGAAATCAAGCACAAACGCGGGGATATCATGCGCAAGTACCGGGCCAAGGTGCACACCGAAAACATTGAACATCTGCTCGATACTCCCGAACTGCTGCATCATCACGCCAAAAACGAGAAAGAGCAGAAAAGCAGACTGCTCTTTTACAAACTGCACCATACCTACAATGCGCAGCCCAAGGTACTCATTCAATACAAACGAAAGGCGTACATTTCCGACGTGGAGGAATATGCGCGTGTGACGTTTGACATACGGTTGCGGTCGATGAAACAGACTGGTTACGATCCGCTGCCTCACGAGGAGGCGATGCAGTACAGCGATGTGCAGACGCTTTTCGACAGAGATACCTGTGTGATTCTTGAACTCAAATGTTACACATCGTATGTCCCGATCTGGATGGTTGACTGCATACGTACCTTTCAGCTGCAGCGCAGGGGCTTTTCCAAATACATGATGGGCATACGACAGAATCTGACACACTACACGGAATTTGATCCAGCGGTAAAAACAATGCTGTACGACGATCAGCTTGATGCTATATACAACGAGGAGATGGTATGAATAAAGTTCAGCTGCCGGGAAAACTGGCCGGGACACTGCTGTTGTGCGGTACAATCGGACTGTTGACGGGGTGCGTTGATAAACCGACGGAAACGGAGGATACGTTCGATGAGCATCTGTACGATCTCAGACTGACGGAAATAAACTACAATCCCGATGCGGTTGACGGGTTGCCGGGAGACAGTCTTGAGTTCATCGAACTCAAAAATACCGGGGAAACGGAACTCGCGCTCGGTTCTCTGGAAGTGACCGACGGGGTGACGTATCAGTTTCCCGAAGACGCGACACTTGCATCCGGAAAATTTTATGTTATCGCAATCAGTGCCTCGTCGTTCGATTCGGTGTACGGTTTCACCCCCGACGGGGTCTATACCGGGGTGTTGAGCAACAGCGGCGAGACCATCACCATAAAAGACATTGTCGCGGGAGAGGTGATTGTCAACCAGTCGTATGCCGATACCGGAGCATGGCCTGAAAGGGCCGACGGGAAAGGGTATTCGCTGGTGAGTGCGGAAAATGATCCGCCGAAGGATTCGACCGGCAGCACGTTTTGGAAACGTTCGGGGAGTCCGGGGGGATCACCGGGTGCCGATGATGTTCCTCTTACCATTGATTCCACGGTATTCGATCTGCGTATAACCGAAATCGGTTATAATCCGTTGACTGCCGATCCGATGGACAGTGACAGTCTTGAATTCATCGAAATTAAAAACATCGGGAGTAAAACCGTGCCGCTCGGGAATCTGCTGTTCAGCAACGGTATTGATTTCACCTTTGCCTCCGATGCGGAAATCGGCGCCGGGGAGTTTATCGTTCTTGTCGCCAATCAGGAAATGTTTGAGGATCGGTATTCGTCGGTTGAAGTGTACGGCGTATACAATGGCAAACTGAGCAATTCCGGCGAAAAAATAACACTGTACGATCTGGCAACCGATACTGCGGTGGTTTCGGTTGATTACAATAACGGTGGAGCCTGGCCCGGAGCGGCCGACGGCAAAGGGTACACCCTTGTACCGGTCGGTAAAAATCCGGACCGCGATCAGGACAATGCGGATCGGTGGCGTCAGTCAACAGCGATTGACGGTTCTCCGGGAGCCGACGACCCGGGTATCGCCATTATTACCGAGGTCCTCACCCATACCGATGAGCCGTACACCGATGCCATCGAGCTGTACAATCCGGGGGATGACACGGTGAACCTCGGTGGGTGGTATATCTCCGACAGTAAATCCGCCCCGGCAAAATACCGGATTCCCGACGGAACAAGTATTGCCGCGGGAGAGTACATCTCGTTTGACGAGGGAGATTTCAATGCCGAGCCGGATTCCGCAGGATCCTTTACCTTCAATTCACACGGAGAGGAAGCGTGGCTGTTCGCCGACAGTCGCGGTTGTGAATACGGCTATTGTAGCGGCGTTGAATTCGGTGAGCTTGAAAACGGTGTTTCCGCCGGAAGGTATATCACTTCACAGGGCAAGGAGCTGTTCGTTGCCCAGAAGAATCTCACGCTCGGTAAAGAGAACGACGGACCGTTGGTGGGACCGCTCGTGATCAGTGAAATAATGTATCACTCGGTTGACAATGCAGGAGATTATCTCGAGATTACCAACATCTCCTCTGCGGAGGTGGAGCTTTCGCACCCCGATGTTCCCGAGCATACCTGGAAAATTGCGGGCGTCGGTTTTACGTTTCCCGCAGGCACGTCCATCAAGGCGGGAGAGTCGGTGGTGATCGCCTCGGATTCGCTTGACGAAGCAAGTTTCCGCAGCCGGTATTCGCTCAGCGAGGACGTTCAGGTGTTTGCAATGACCGGCGGTCTTAAAAACAGCGGGGAGCGGATTGAACTGCTCAAACCGGAAGATCCCTATGTTGCCGACAGTTCCGTTTCGGTGGATTCACTGCTGTATCCGTATATGGTGTATGACGGAGTGAAGTATTCCGACAGCGGTGCGTGGCCGTCGTCGGCCGACGGTGAGGGGTTGTCGCTCCATCGCGTGTCGCTCACGGAGTTCGGTGATGATCCCGAAAACTGGGTGGCGGGAGTACCGTCGCCGGGTGCAGCGGCGAAAAACTAAGGCCCGGGGGGAGACAGGGTCAGGTAATGTGGCAGTTAACATTGAATATATTCCCGGACATTTTTTTATGCCTCCACCCCCACTTTGAGGGCCTCAGTGCACCGTCTCCCCCGCTGACGATGGAGGAAACCTGAGATCAATACCCCTCTCCCGTAAACGGGGGAGGGGCAGGGGTGGGGTTACCATTTTATCAACTGACGATATACCGCGATGAAACGATACCGTATACAGTATCATGGGATGTATGGAATTCTGGCCGGCATGGCCTGCGTCCTGCTTGCGGCCGGCTGTTACCGCTATTCGGGAGAGATCGATCCGTCCCTCTTCGATCTGCGTATTACCGAGATACAGTACCACCCGTTGCCGGACGGAGAAGTTTCCGAAAACAGTCTGGAATTCATCGAGCTTAAAAATACCGGAAACGCAACGGTTGATCTGAGCACCTGCTCCTTTACCGAAGGCATTTCCTATGTTTTCCAGCGCGGGTCGCACATTGCCGCCGGAGGGTTTTATGTAATTGCCTCCAACGGGGACGGCTTTACCCGAAGGTATGGTTTCGCACCCGATGGCGTTTATGATGGGAAGCTGAGCAACTCCGCGGATACGCTGGTTCTGACCGATGATTATACGGAAGAGGTGGTGCTCTCACAGCCGTATGCCGACGGGAACGGATGGCCGGAAGCTGCCGACGGTGATGGTTATTCGCTCGTCCCCGTAAAGAGCGTTCGTTCGCGCAATCAGAATGATCCTGCGGTATGGCGCCGCTCCTTTGCCCTGCACGGCTCACCGTTCGCGGATGATCCGGGAGTCGTGCTGGTTAATGAGGTAATTTCGAACGCCGTGGGCGGCGATGCGATCGAGTTGTATAATCCCGGTGATGCGCCGGTTGACGTGAGCGGGTGGTTTCTGACGGATCGCCGTTCCGATCCCCTCCGCTATGCAATTCCGGAAGGTACGATCATTCCTGCGGGAGGGTACCGGGTAGTTACCGAAGAGGATATTACCACCGGTGCTTCCGTGATTAATCCCTTCTCGCTGAGTTCTCATGGAGACGATGTGTACGTGATGGCAGCCGGAGGAGGGTGCGACAGCGGCTACTGCCACGGGTTTGAATTCGATGCGGCGGAGTTTGACCGCTCAATCGGCCGGTACGTCACCTCGATCGGTAAAGAGGTCTTCGTTCCGCAGAAAGCCATCTCTCTTGAAGAGAAAAACGAGGGGCCGCTCATTGGTCCGGTTATAGTAAGTGAACTACTGCTGCACTCAACCGATAACCGGGGAGATTTTATCGAGGTGACCAATATCGAACTACGGGAAATACGGCTTTACGATCCGGAAAATCAGAAGAATACCTGGAAGATCGACGGAATTGATTTCTCCTTTCCGGAGGGCGTTTCGGTGAAATCAGGAGAATCGGTCATTATCGCTTCCAATGCACTTTCTGAAACCGACTTCAGAGACCGCTATTCAGTAGGTGCTGCAACCTGTATCATTTTTCTGTCCGATACCCTGCCGGACGACGATGTTACCCTTACCCTGATGAAACCCGAGGCGCCTTTTGTGAAAGACAGTCTCGAATCCACGGTTCCGGAAGTTCCCTTCGTCTATGTTGACCGCATAGAGTATCACAGCTCGCAATCATGGCCAAGCGGTCTCAAAGGTACCGGCAGGTCGTTGCACCGGATTTCCGACAGTTCCTTCGGCGATGACCCGGCGAGCTGGGTGGCAGGTGATCCGGATCCAGGCAAGCGTTCGTGGTGAGGGGGGGGAATTCAGAATACAGAATTCAGGAGTCAGAATAACGGCAACGTCACTACCTTTAAAGGCCTCCTGAATCATCACCATAGTGGTGAATAGTTGATTTTTCACTATTATATCCTTTCCACTTTCCTCTTTTTACTTTCCACTCTCAATAGCCCCGTTTCCCGATTCCTCCTGTAAATAAAATTGACAACATTTCATGAATTTTTACACCAATTACCACAATGGCCATGGTTTTAGTGCATTTTAAACGCTTATTTAAACTGGAGTACTATTTGCTTATTAAAGAAGCAGATACAAAAGAGTTTCCAATAACTATTCATACATTTTTCAGGAGGTTCCTATGTTTGGTAAGGCGCTTGCAAGGAAGGCAGGACTTGGTGCTGCGGTCCTTTGGAGTGTTCTCCGGGCGGATCCGGTTTCCATGACTGCCATCGAGACGATGAGTCAGGGAAATCTCAACTGGCAGGATATCGCCGGGGTTTCCTACGTGTGGGATGATGTGAACGCCAACTCGATTCTTGAAGTGGGGGAGACGGTTACGTTCACAGTCGACATGCACAAGAACAACTGGGGGACACATGTCTATGATGCGTTGAAGGTCTGGATTGATGAAACGCCAATCAATCCCCCGTCCACCACCCTGCTGACCGAACAGTTTATCTGGGATTACAATGCGGGGATCGGTAATTACACCGACGGGAGCTATTCCTGGAAGCCATGGAACGGCGGGGATAAGTACTTTTCGTTCGAGTATACGTTCGCCGATGCGGGAACGTACGATCTGACGGCGAGTGTGATGTGCAGTCGTGATCTTTCCGGTCTTTTTTATGTTTCCGGAAACCGGTGGAACGACAATCCAACTCAATATGACTGGAATGCCTGGACGCAGAATGTGCATCAGACGACAAAAGGGGCGTATGGATCGGCGCTTCAAGGTGAAACCGAGCGGTACCAGTTAACCGTTGCCGCAAGGAATGTTCCGGAGCCGGATTCGTCGGCACTGATGTTTCTCGGTTTGAGTTGCATTGTTGGTCTGGTGGGAATCAGAAGAAAGAATGAAAAATAAGTTCACAACATTGTAGAGACGCCATGGCATGGCGTCTCTACAAAACTGCCACACCGTTACACTATTGAATACCGGTATCTCCTCTACGTAAAAACCCGTCACCGGATTTTCACCAGAATTTTTTACGATGTGAATATCTGCTTGTTGCCGGAAACCATACCAATAAATAGTACTTTACCTGATGTTATTTAAGCGGTATAATAGGTATGTATCGTTGTGCACCAGGCGATCGGTACCACATCACGGATCAATCCTCATACTGTTGGGTTTTCTTTAATCGGAAAATATATCGATTAAAATACCCATTTCTATCGAGAGGTATCTGGTAGGTAAATCCGGCGGGGGAATGGTGCGCTGTTTTAACAGCATGATTCTTCCCACCCTGTAGCAGATTGGTTTTGGGGCTATGGTGTTATCTGTTCATCGTCTTGTATCACGTCGGCTGTCAAATACGGTTCACAAGAGTGCTACCGCACTTCTGCTGTTTTTTACTATTGCCTCCGTTGCCGATGGTATCTATATGCGGGCCAATTGGTGTACGGTACTACAGATTGATTTCACTACTACTCCTGTGATGATCCATTATCCTGAAGCAGTGCCCTTTCCCTGTTGCGATTTAAGCGGCATAATTATAAACGGCTGCATAATACTTCACCCCCATCATCATTCACATGAAATAGTGGTATTATGAGGAAATCCGTTGCAGTTACACAATGGTATCCGTTGCTGCTGCTTCAGGTGGTGTTACAATGCTATTTACCGATATATGCCTCCAGGGCGACTATTGATGCCGATGGAAGTGCCGATTACACCTCCATCTACACGTTGATAGCAGATCTCAACAACAGTACTATCTCTCCCGATACCGTATTGTTCACCGGTGCCGATCAGGATTCCTATACCATTACGCTAGATATTTCACGTACCGATCTGGGTACCATTATGATTCGGTCGGACCAGACCAACCCCGACCTGTTTCCGCTCATCACCCAAACTGCGACCCACTGGGTGTTATTAGCTAATAATAACGTTTATTTCGAAAACCTCATCTTTTCGGCATCAGCTACCATACCGAATGCACAGTCAATAGGTCTCACTCTCAGTTTCAGGAACTGCGTCTTCAGGGATAACACTACCTCGTACTGCGTCAAAATGGAGGGCGGTGTGAGTAATACCACCCTGCTCACGAACTGCCTGTTCGAGGGAAATACCAATGTTTTCGATCTGCTTTACTGGGGTGGTTCTCCGACAATCACTATTTTCAACTGTACCTTCGACAACAACGACACCATCTGGGTTGATGATCCCACCTATACGACCAACATTTCACTGAAAAACTGCATATTCAGCAATAACACAATAATGTTTCAGGGGAATAACCTGCGTGGAGTCACTACCAATTCACTTACTTCCGAATCGACCAGCGGGTACGGAAGCGGGTGCGTATCCAATTCCAATCCGAGTTATGTCGGCTCCAGCAGGAGCATTCCGAGTGACTGGATGATCCAGTCGGGTTCTCCGGCGGAAAATATCGGTACCTCGACGGGTGCACCAACCAGCGATATCAGCGGTTACAGTCGCAGCAGTCCAGACGCGGGATGCTGGGAGTACCAGCCGGATCCCGACACCTACACCTGGGACAACAGCACCGGTGCCGGCTACACCGCGCACAGCAATACCTGGAGTACTTCAGATGCTTACTGGTCAATGGCGGGAACATTGCTCGTCGCCTGGCCGGGGCCCGGTTATGGAGCACGCTTCGCCGGTTCCGACGGCAACTGGACGGTCACGGTGAGCGGGACGCAGTATGTGGACAGTATTGCGTTCGGTAATGAAGGGTATGTGATAAGCGGCGGGACGTCGCTTATCGTGGCAAAGAAACTTTCGGGGCCGGTGTTCGGATCCAGTCCACCCTATGCGGCCGGGTCCGATAGTTCAAAAGCTTTCGACGGGAGTGTGAGTACGTTTTTCGATGATGCTGCTTCTGATACCGGGAATGCCGGTTTTGATCTCGGTTCCGGTAATGCACAACGTATTTCCTATATTCGGTTCTATCCGCGGAGCACATATGAGGGGCGGATGGACGGCGGGAAATTTCAGGGATCGAATGACGGCTCCTCGTGGACTGATCTTTATACGATTTCAGGGACTCCGTCCAGTGGTTGGACTTCCGTGAGTGTATCCAGTGCCACCGCCTGGCGGTACCTGCGGTACCTGGGACCTGCCGGCGGGTACTGCAACGTCGCCGAGGTGGAGTTTTACGGGATGGGGCGCATCTATGTCGGTAACTCAATCGACGACACCATTGCCACGGTACTTGCGGGAAACAGTGGTATCAGAACCGACGGAGGAAACACCGGCAGTGACCTCGTGCTCACCGGTACCAATACCTATGCCGGGCCCACCGAAATATACGGCGGTCGGCTCAACATCCTGACTCTTGCCGACGGCGGCTCCAACAGCAGTATCGGTTCGTCGGGTAACAGCGCATCGAACCTTCTGCTCAACGGCGGCGCGTTCCGGTACATCGGCGGCACCACGACCTGTGACCGGCTCTTTACGGTTGGTACCGACGGCGGCGCGGTCTATGCGAGCGGCAGCGGAACGTTGACACTTGACAATACCGGCTCGATCGCCTTTGCCGGTTCCGGAACCCGGACGCTGGAGCTCGGCGGTGCGTATGCCGGTACCAACGTATTTGCGCCGGTATTGGGCGACGGCAGTGGGGGGGCAACGTCGCTCAATAAAACATCAACCACCTGTACCTGGGTGCTTACCGGGAGTAACACCTACACCGGTACCACCACTATCAGCGAGGGAGGATTGCAAATCGGCAACGGTGGTACCACCGGGGCGATCTCCAACTCAAGCACGATCGCCAACAGCGGAACACTGACGTTCGACCGGTCTGATTCCTATACCTACAGTGGTACCATTTCCGGTTCAGGTGACCTTACGCAGAACGGAAGCGGAACACTCATTCTCGGAGGTACGAACACCTATACTGGTGTTACCAGTATCAGCGATGGCACCCTGCAGGTCAGTATCGTCGGAAACGGGGGCGTGTCGGGAAATATCGGCGCAGCAGCCAGTGATGCGGCGAATCTTGTCATCGACGGCGGCACACTGGTGTACAACAGCGCTTCACACGTCGACTGTGACCATCTATTTACTATTGGCACCGGTGGAGCCACCCTGACCGATGCTTCCACCGGTACCATCGACTTTGTAAATACCGGTTCTCTTGCGTATACCGGCTCAGGTGCGCGTACGCTTACACTTGCCGGAACAGCACCGGCAACATTCCAACATGAATTGCGGGCGGTGATTGGCGACGGAACCGGCGGGGCAACATCGGTTGTTAAAAATGGAACCAGCAGATGGTCTCTCTACGGTACCAACACCTTCACGGGAACAGTAACCGTCAACGGAGGAATACTCAAAACGGCCAATACTGCCGCACTCGGTAATAGCGCCAATACCATCACCGTGAACAATGGCGGCTGTATCGACGTGAACGGCTACAACCTGCAGGCCTATACCAACGATATCACGATCAACGGTCAGGTGAGCAGCGATAGCGGAGCTTTGGTGAATTTCGGTAGCGGCCAGTTTTATGCCATCCGTAAAATAGCGCTCGGCAGCAATGCATCCATCGGTAACAATGGCGGGGGAAGGTTTGATATCGGGCGCGAAATCGGGGGAACCTGCATTACCGGTAACAGCTATACGCTCACCAAGGTCGGCAATAACGGGGTTGCCTTGCTTGCCGAAGGAACCGGGCTCGCCGGTGTCGTTGTCAACGGAGGAACACTCAGGGTGGAAAATACCAATGCGGTGGGTACCGCGGCCATCACCGTCAACAGCGGCGGAGAGCTTGACTCCTGGTGGGGACTCACCTTCGCCATGAATCTCGTCCTCAACGGGGGAACCCTTGGTTCCGTTGAGGATAACGCATACAACACCACCTGGTCCGGTGCGGTTTCGGTAACCGCTGCCAGTACCCTGGCCTGCAAAGCCGACAACACCAATACCCTCAGCGGTGCGATCACCGGTTCCGGAAGTCTGACCGTTACCGGAACCGAAGGAGTGTATATCCTGAGCGGTAACAGCAACACCTACTCCGGTGGCACCACCGTGAGCGGCGCGACTTTGCGGATCACGAACACTTCGGGATCTGCCACCGGTACCGGGGCCGTAAGCGTGGCCGACGGTGCGACGCTTGACGGTACCGGGAGTATCAGCAGCACTCTCGGGATGAGCGGGACGCTCTCTCCCGGTACCGGCGGTGCGGGAACATTGACTATCGGCAACAGCGTCACCTTCACGGGGAGCGGGGTGTTCAGTGCCGAAGCGAACGGTACCGCTGCGGGGAGCGGGTACGACCAGCTGGCGGTAAGCAGCGGCACCGTGACACTCGGCAGTGCGCAGCTCTCCTTTTCGCTCGGGTACACTCCCGCGATCAACGACGCATTTACCATCATCGACAATCAGGGCGCAAGTGCGGTATCGGGCACCTTCAGCGGTATTGCGCAGGGAGATACGATCACCGCATCGTATGCCGGTACACCGTATGACTGCCGGGTGAGCTATACCGGCGGCACCGGGAACGACGTGGTGATCACCGTGGTACGGGTGAGTGCCGAGGATTACGCGAACGAGTGGGGGTACTCACAGTCGATACTGCTCAATACCACCGCTAGCGGAGCGAACGTAACGGGAAATGTGACGAACTTCCCGGTGCTGCTGCGGCTCAATCCGGGAAACTTCGACGGGTTTGCCAACATACAGCCGAACGGAGTGGATATCCGCTTTGCCAAGATCGACGGTACCAAACTAAAATACGAGATCGAGCGGTGGAAGGATTATGACAACGATGCCGATACCGCCGAGATCTGGGTGAAACTCGATACGGTGTACGGGAACAACAAAACACAGAGTTTTAAAATGTACTGGGGGAAACCGGAAGCTGCAGACAGTTCGGATGCGGCGGCGGTGTTCGATACGGCGAGTGGTTTTGTGGGGGTGTGGCATCTGGGCGAAGACGGCAACACTACCGCAGACGGGTACGCCAATGCAAGCGGCTCGAACCACGGCACAGGTTACAATATGACGGCATCTTCGGATGTCGGCGCCGTCATCGGTATGGGCAGCAGTTTCGATGCGGGCAGCAGTCAGTACATCTCCACCGCCGATTCACCGTTCGATCTGACGGACAGCTTTACAATAACGACATGGATCTACACATCGGATGCTACGGGAGACTGGGCTCGTGTCATCGACAAAATCGAACGATGGTCAAGCGGGTATGCTCTCGGCGCCAAAAACGGCACCTACGGATTTGCAGGATTCTGGTCCTCCTCTGGCTGGGGTGGTGATCCCGCAGCGACACTTGAACCGTTGAGTGATGCAACATGGCAACATGTGAGTGTCACTATAAGTAACGGAGTGGCAGTAACCTATCGCAATGGAAATACAGTAGCAACATTCAGTAGTAATAGCGGTCAGGACATCACCACCAACAATTACAACCTGTGCTTCGGCAAGTCCGCAAACCAGGCCTCCTACTGGACTGGTTCTCTTGACGAAATTCGCATAGAAAAAACTCCGCGATCGGGTGACTGGATCAAACTCTGCTACGAGAACCAGAAAACGGGCCAGACACTCGTGCAGTATGAAGATTACACCACCTGGGGGTTCTCGCGCAACATCACGATCAACACCTCGGGAGTTACCAGTACCAACTGCATAGGTTTCCCGCTGCTGGTGCGGTTGACCTCCACCAACTTCGATTTCAATCAGGTGCAGGACAGTGGTCAGGATATCCGGTTTGCAAAGTCGAACGGAGCGAGGCTCGTCTTCCAGATCGAGCGGTGGAACAAGGCTGGTGCCCTGGCGGAGCTGTGGGTCAGAGTGGACACGGTTTATGGGAATAACAGCAGCCAGTACATCACGATGTACTGGGGAAAGGGTGGCGTATCGAGCAAGTCGAGCGGAAGTGCGGTGTTCGATACGTCGAACGGTTTCAGGGGGGTCTGGCATCTCAATACTTCAGGAACGGGACCCCGTCCCGATGCAACGTATATGAACAACAGCGCGGCGACGAAAGGTGCTGCCTATTCCACCAGCGGTGCTATTGCCGGATGTGATGTTCTGGTATCCGCCAGCAGCCAGTACGACAGTGTTGCGAGCGGAGGGATAAACCTCTCCAATAAAAATTTCACGGTTATGGCCTGGGCGAAAATGGATAACGCGGCACCTTCCACATTTTATGGAATTCTGGGGCAGGGTACCAATGCAACCGATCAGGGCTTGCATTTCGGGTACCGGAACAGCACCTCGAAATATTCGTTTGCGTTCTTTTCCGATGACCTTGATCAGCTTAATACCTATTCCGGCGGCACGTCGTGGCACCTGGTCGCCGCCACTTTCAATACTTCCGATAAAGCTCAGATTCTTTATATGGACGGAGTGCAGGATACTTCCCGTACGGCAAGCGGCAATTATACCGGTACCGGTGTGTTCAGAATAGGTAACACCTATGATGGAACCACTGATTATTTCGGCGGCAGCCTCGATGAGGTAGTGGTCGCCGATAGTGTCCGCTCGGCCGACTGGATCAAGCTCTGCTACGAAACGCAGAAGCCCACGCCCACTATCCTCACCTCCGACAGTGCCGATGCCTTCCGTCCGCTCACCATCCGGCGCGAGATGAGCGGCAGCACTACCGACTCGATCATCATCGCCACCAAACGGTGGGCGATCCGGTTTGCTCGCAGCGCCGGTGGAGGAATCGACTTTCTTGCGGCCGATACCAACAGCACCAACCAGCTCGATGCGAACCTTTTTTATTTTGTCTACAACAGCGCTGCGAGCTATTCCGGAACGGGAACCCTGACTCTACTCGACAGCAGCACCGTCTTTGCCCGGGTACGCCAGGCGGTGACGGTCAGCAGCCAGCCGTTCATCGTCGATTACACCATACTCGGATCGGGCAGGCTCTATACGCGGGTGTACACCGCCGCCTCGTCGGCACTCTCCGGCGGGCTCGCTTTCCGCATTGCCAATAATGCCACGGCGTCGTATACCAACATCGCTTTCGGTTCCTCGGCGGCCACCAGCAGGGGAGTCGCCCATCTTGATGCGGGCAGCGGAAAGTACGATCTCATTATGGCCCCGTATGACCTATGGAGCGATGCCGATGCGATCCAGACGAACAGTAAATACACCGGTCTGGCATCAAGCGGGTGGAGCACCCCGGCGAACACCTATCCGTCGTGGGAGTTTATGGTCGATTTCGCGCACCGCACCCTCACCGACAGCGCGACGGCGTACCGGTATGTTGCCGATTATCGCGGCAGCGATACGCTCGGGTTCTATGCGGGAACTCCGTTTCTCAACCAGGCATGGGAGTACAGCGAAAAAGGTGAGTGGGGGTTCGATGAAGGCACCGGGACTACCATAGCCGACAACACCGGCCACGGCCATACCGCCACGGCAAGCAGTACTCCAACATGGTCTTCCGGAATATGGAACAGCAGTGCAGTCACGCTCGGCGGCAGCGACAGCATTATCGTAGCACATGATGACGCTTTTTCTGTCTCCAGAATACACACTATTTCCGCGTGGATCAAACCTGATGCACTGCTGAGCAGTTCAGTGGCGATATTTAAAAAATATTCATCGTCCGGTGTCGGGTATGCGTTTACCGGTGGCCCCGCGGGAGCATTGCAGTACCATGTGGCGAATGGCGGCACTCCGGCGGCGCTGCAGAGTACCACGGTGCTTACTCCGGGGGAGTGGTATCACGTGGCGGCTAAGCTCTTTATTCAGGGCTCCGATGACTATCTTGCGCTCTATGTCAACGGGAAGCTTGATACCCTCACCCGTCTGGAGCTTGACTCATATTTCGGTACGAATAGCAGCGATGTTGCGATCGGTAAGGAGTTCAACGGCGTGATCGATGATGTCCGTTTTTACACTATCGCACTTTCCGAGGAGGAGATCAGGGCAATGTATCTTAGGGGGTACGCGCCCGAACGGGGAATGTATCGGCTGCGGGCCGACAACGACAACACGCTCTACTGCCGGATGCACGGGAATGTGAACAAACGCTTCCTGCCGGTGCTGCAGATCACCAACTACTGGGCAAGTACACTGCCGACGTATGTGTATGTTGACGGTGTGGGACTGACTTCCGGTACCGATTACCATGCCGCGCTTGATGACAACCGCAACCAGCTCACCATCGGGTTCAACCGGGTGATCACCGGGAATTCGGCGATCTTCATCGACGACAATATGGCGAATGGGTACAAACGTACCGGGGAAACCCAGAAGATGTACTGGGGAATCGCAGGCTCATCCGACGAATTCTTCTGGGTGAAGAACACTGGTGGAAGCTATTTCGGATCAAATACGTCGAACGAGTGGTACATCAACTGGCAGATGAACACCGCAAGTATCAAGGACGGCGAGATTTCGTGGATGCGCAGTTCGGTCACCAATCCGTACACGAAGATCGATACGGTTCACGGGACCAACCTGATTCAGGGAACCGACGGGTATAACTCCGCATTCGGTCATTACAGCATCGATTACACCGGTGCTTCTGTATCAACAACCGACGGTGTCACCAATTCTTTCACTTATACGGTGGAAGAGAGTACGCTGGTGCGTGTCCGGTTGCGCGTGAATGAACGGACCGTGGTATCCGGAAGTGATTCCTACAATATCGTTACCCGGTGGACCCTCTACCCGTTCGGGCAGATATTCCGGTACGACAGTATCTACGCCCAGTCGGCTGCTCCCGCTATTGTCTGGCATGGTGTATTCTGGAACGATAGTGCGACATCCACGGTATATGCGGATAAGTATGAACTGCGGGGAGGAGTGCTCTATGAGTTTAATTATCCCGATATGGTGGCGGCGTGGCTTTCCATGAAAAACACTTCGGGATACCAGCAGTTTCCGTTTGATGCCGATTCCATGGCGAGTGCGAAGAACGAACAGCGGGTGGGGGTGGATTTCAACCAGTCGACCGGTTCTCCCGCGAAATGGGATGACGTATCGGTAGAGTCCTCGGTTTTTTACAATGTCCATACCGGCGTCAACGAAACCGTCATGTACCGGATTGCAAACGGGGTACAGTACACCCAGTTCAGCGGCAGGCGGGCACTCTCGATGGTCACCGGCACGCTCGATTCGACTACGGCCGGGGATCTCGACGAAGACGGCTTCGCCGAACAGGAGGGGGCGTATATTGTCGGGGCGTCGAACAATACGGTGTCGTTTATCCTCCCCGCGCACGGAGATACCTGCCGGTACTACCCGGCGTTCCGCATTACCGGTTATACGGCCGTCACTACGCCGCAGTACGTGTTTCTCTATCACGGGCAGGCGGCAGGTGATACGGTGGCGCTGCTCGATGGGTACCAGTACAACGCGTATGTCAACCACTCCTCGAACGAACTGCTTATACAGATTGACAGCTCCTTTTGTGATTCGGTAGGAATCTATATCTCGTACGACAAGACGCTCGCCGTCAAGATGTCGAACTTCGAGGCGCGGCCCGGCAACCGGCGTGATACGATCATCTGGCGGACGGAAAGCGAACAGGAGAACCTGGGGTATCGTATCGAGCGGCGGATACAGCCGGGGTTTTTCGACAGTGTGTATGTCGCCTATGCGGATGTTGATCCGGAAGATCCGCTTGGCAACGATCCGGATAATGTTTTCCGTCTGATTAAGCGGCGACTTATCAGTTCGGAAGATACCGGCTGGGCGACAATCAACCGGGAGCTTATCCCCGGAGCACCATCCGGGGTCTCCCATGGTCCGCGCGATTATCAGTATATCGACCGAAAGCTCTTCAATGGTATCTGCTACGAGTATAAACTCATCGCCATCGACTACAACAGCGGCGAGGAGGAGCATGGTCCGGTGGCGGTAATCCCACAAAAGTTAGTTCCCGCCCGGTTTATGCTCGGTCCCAACTACCCGAACCCCTTTCGGTATACCACCCGGATCTGGTTTGCACTGCCGGTGGAAACACCGGTCTCGCTCAATATCTATACGCTCCAGGGGCGCCTCGTGCGGCGTCTCATCACTCCCGATCGCAAACTCTCCGCCGATGATCATCAGGTGTTCTGGGACGGCAGCGGTGATAACGGCATGCGGTGCGCCGCCGGGCCGTATATCTACCGGCTGATCACCGGTCGGTTCGTCAAGGCGCGGGTAATGCTGATGGTACGGTGATTGCACGATTCCTTTTTCCTGTACGGACGCACGGCCGTGCGTCCCTACGAGCAGGACGCCCCCAATTCATTTCTTATTTTCACCGTCCCCCGCAGGCGGGACTGTCTCGATTACCGAATTTTATTATGTCACGGGATGTAAATGAAAATCCCCAGTTCGACAGGTTCACTGCATCGCCTTCGGGGGATGAAGAAAATGTGGAAACGGCGTGAGGGCGTCCTGTGCACGGATGGTTGACCTGATGTGTAAGGGCGGGTTTCAAACCCGCCCCTACATGATTGCAGGAAAATGTAGGATTGCCGTGTGGGCGGCCTGTATTACCGAACCACAGGAACCACTACCGCATTATCCGATCGCCAGCCCGTTGCATCGGTGCCGTACATCAGATAAACACCCCTCGGAAGAGTCGCGCCAAGCTCGGCGGTGGTTTTCGGACGGAGCCCTGTTTGTACCAGTTTCCGTTGTCCCTGCATGTTGACAATTTCGACCGTGGATCCGGATGGGAAAACTGCGAGGTCCGTTTTGGGTGCAACCGCTGCGCGGGGAGCCTCCCTGACGGGGGTCGGATCACGGAATTCAGGGGACTTCGATTGGCCGTTGACCTCGAAGGTGAGATTTTTAATAGTCAGTTTTCCGCTTGTGTTGTCGCCGATTTCACTGCCGATTTCGAAACGGGTAACCCAGAGATCCCGTGAATACCCCATATTGGTGACGACCCAGTCGAGCACCGCTTTAACATCAAGTGTACCGTTGTACAACCGCATCGGTCCGTTCTGCACTCTGAACTGAACGTAGCGCCAGCCGCAGGCCCAGTCATCGACCCGGTGGCACAGGTCATAGGTGCTGCTTCCTGCAGTAAGCACGCCGGTCTGATCACATGCCCAGCGACCATCCTGCCACCCCCAGAACATCATGATTTCGGCGTACGGGCATTCACCGGTATCGATCTGCATCGGATCCTTTTCCGTGAGCCAGGTCTCAAAGCAGATATTCCAGCTGCTCGCATTGTTGAGCTGTATATTCATCTGGTCGATTTTGATACTGGCGCTGTTGATATCCTTAATCTGCCGCGGCAACAGTGTGGTGGATGAAAAGTCCTGTGGCTTTGCACTGTCTTCAACGAACCCGAACGGATGTTGTCCGAATTCTATTTCCGGATAATCCGGTGCGGCATTGTCTTCTCCGCACTGACCACGGGTGAATTCCCAGCCGAATGAGCTGTCTTTTTCAATGAATACCCGGTAAGGGGTGTTGCAATTCAGCGATTTCGAACCCCAGTTGTTGTAAATGAGCCGCAGGTCGCCCATTTTGAAATATGACTCGGGGACGGTGGTTTCCACTCCCGTGGTGGTTGCAATGACCGTGTCTTCGAATGAATACTGACCAAACGACTGCGATACAATAAACAGAACAAATCCGAGGCTAAAAAGTACCTTGGGGTAGTTCATGAAGCGTCTCTCCCTTCGTTGGAATGCTATGATCTGTCTGGAAATTCGGATTACCCCGTTCGATTCCAACCGGGGCAACCCAAGAAGGCGTTCCGGTTCTTTGACCGCAAACAAGGATGTCTAAAGGATATTTCTGATATGGTCACCGCGAAACAGGTAAAATAGTTCAGATACTGATCCGGTGCCTGAATATCGCAAAACAATTGGCACACTGAAATATAAATTCAGAGAATACCGGTGTGTACCGGGTTCACCGGACATCCCCAATTCATTTCTTCAGATCACCGTTCCCCGCACCAATTCAACGTACCACCTTCACCCGTACTCCCTCCGAGTGACTGGTAAACTCCGGTGCGTACATGCATTGCACCGTGGTAACGCCGTTTGAAAAATCTCCAGCATGAGCTGTCACAAGCGGATATTCAAACACATACGTCCCTTTGCGGAGCGTGGGGAAGAAGAAATTGGTTGCCGCATCGCGGGTGCTCTCGTAGTAGCCGAGTCCATCCTGCCACCGGTACCCGGAAAACACATTGAGCGGTTCAAATCCCGATGCCCGCATGTCTTTCATATGCACATATTCCATATCGCGGTCGACCCGAAGTGCAATGCGGACGGTCATCCGATCTCCCGGTTTGATTTTTGTTTTCGCTGTTATCGGGGTAAGAACTGTTCCACGTGGCCCCTGTTTCTGCAGAAAGAGTTTTTTGTCAAGGTTCAGGGGGGTGGCGGATCCGGTGATTTTATCGAGCTGTTCGAAATACTGCCAGTACACCGCTCCCCAGGCCACACCGTTGCGCTCACTGGTAACTGAAATGGTTCCCATATCCGGAGTGATCTGACCGGCGTCCCAGGATGTTTTGAAATGACCGGTGCCGGCTTCGGTCGCGAGGTTTTTTTGTTTCCGGGGATCGACGGTCACCGTCCCCAGAGTGATCGAGACCGCAGGTGCTGCAGTCAGTTGACTGGTGCCGCGCAGCAGCAACGCATAACACGCCTCGGCGGTGGAGCGGGTGGTAGGCCAGCTCTGTGTCTGTTTGCTTTTAAGAAGCCATGTTTTGCACGCTTCCACCGATGCAGTGTCACGGGCAACCTCCTCGAATACCTCGACCATACATGCCTGTGATTCGATCGGGGCGGTATACCACCACCACGACGGCTGTTCGTACATCTCTTTCCAGTACATGCCGAGTTCGTCGTTTACCAGTGCATTTTCCTTGAACGACCGGACAATTATAGGCGGGACGTTAGTGGCACCGGCCCGATGGAGTGCGAGTGCGATCATTCCCTGCATGTACCGCCGCTTTTCGGGCCAGTACTTTTTTGCCTGTCCGGTAAAATAGTCATACGCTTTCCGGCAGTTGGCAGGCAGGGCGGTTTTAGTGAAGAAACTGCGCATGTACAGATACTGGATGTGAATTTCGGAGAGGTGATCGTATTCCGGGTGATCACCACGCAGTATTTCCTCGTAATCATCCCGTATCTTTTCGTCAAGGTAACGAAGTGCCGCCCGCTGCATGGTTTCAACGTTGTTGTCCTTGCCGGTTGGCAGTACCCCGAGATGGTTCAGACGACCCAGACCGGTGGTGATATACTGGGTAATGTACCGGTCTTCCGGCGATCCGTCGAACCAGGGCCAGCCCCCGGAGGGATACTGCATTTTGCGGAGCCGCTGCAGAGTCCGCTCACTGCCCTCGGCCATAGCATTGAGATCGAAGAGCAGGGCCACACGCTGTTTGTTGGCGGATTCATTTTTCCCGTCGAGCAGCCATGGGGTTTCTTCAAGCGCCAGAGCCTTGAGATCACTGTTCTTTTCCAGATTGGAAAGCAGTGCATCGGGTTCCCTACTGCGCCACTGGTCGAACACCGCTTTTATACGTGGTGAAGCGTTGACGATATGTGACGCAAGCGAGTTACCGTAAAAACGGCTGAAGAGCTGTTCCGCGCACTCGTAGGGGTATTCAATCAGGTACGGAAGTGCCTGGATCGCATACCAGACGGGATTGGTGGTGAATTCCAGGGTGAGACGATGGTTGCGCAGGGTTGTTGAACCACCATTTGCCGAAATGAGATTCGGCAGTTTGAACTGCTTTGTACCTTTTTCCCTGATGGAAAGCGGCACCGATTCCGTGACCATCATCCGGTTGGTAAGCACCGGTAGCATCTGTTCCTCACCATCGCTGTACGACCCTGCTTTTGCAACCACTCTGAAGGTGACCGCTCCGATTCCTTCCGGTACTGAAAGCGTCCATGCAAGCGGAGTGCTTTCCCTCTTTGGTACGGTGAACCCACGCGCAGCACGGCGATTACCGAATGCACTGTCGACGGGCTGCATGGTGGCTGCGTCAAAGAGCAGCAGTTGCGCATTGCCATCAAGCGTGCTGTCGGAAAGGTTGACCACTTTTGCCGTAAAGGTGATCCGGTCGTTTTCCCTGAAAAACCGGGGTGCATGCGGAACTACCATAAGCTCCTTGCGGGTAACGAGACTTCCGGTAATGCTGCCGTACTTCAGATCTTTCGTGTGCGCGAAACCAAGCATATTCCATCTGGTCAGGGCTTCGGGGATCGTGAAGTTGACGGTCACTTCACCGTTATCGTTCGTGGAAAGCGTGGGGTAGAAGAATGCCGTCTCGTTCAAATTGGTGCGTACGGTGACGGTTGTCAGGTCGGGGGTGGCAGGGGCCTTCTCCGGTGGTGCACCACCTCCGGCGGTGCGGCCGGCAGACTCCGTAAGTATACCATCGATGTTATCAGCGTAACCACCTTTAGAAAAAATGGTTGCTGGAATCGCTTCTTTCTTGAGAACGTCTCTGCGTGGTGCAGCTGCTGCCGAGGGTGCGGGCATGCTCTTCATTTTCGCCATCCGCATTTTTCCGCCTCCGTATCCTCCGCCGAAGCCGATACCGCCGTGCCGCCGATTTCCCCCCTCGAACCCGTAGCCGAACAGGTTGAGTTCCGGTTCGAAACGGGATGGCGAAGTAAAAATGGTATACCAGTCATTGCTGCAGAGATCCGAATTTCCGGTCGAAAATCCGTTATCCTCATTCCAGGTGAAACGGGGACTGTTATAGACCGGGTAGATACTGAAATCCCACCAATGGGAGGTGAATGCATCGAGTGAGGCGTCGTACAGAGCGGCAACCATTTCCGCGGCAACCTGTTCACCTTTTTTGCCTGCTATTTTAATACGCCACTGTTCTTTTTCGCCCGGTGTGAGCTTGTCACGGAACGTTTCAAACGAAAGTGCAAGCTCTTTGTTACTCCACGGTACCGAGACTGTCGACGAGTGGCGGTAGCAGCGGTTTTGGTGCATGAAAACCGTATGGAGAATAAAACCGCCCCGGTGCTGTTCTTCAATAGGAATCGTAATCAGTTTCTGGCCATTACTGATTTCCACCTTTCCAGCGCGGGTAATGGTATTGTGGTGCTCAATTTCATAAAGAATCGTGACGTTGGAATAGCCGGATCCAACCAGAAAGGCCGCAGTGGAACCCGGTTCACCACTGTTCCGTACCGCCACAAAAAAATCAGGGGTCGGTCGGGGGAGAGTACCCTTTTTTGCGGAATAGAGGGTGAAGTAGCGGGTGACCGTCACGGGGGTACCGTTGCGGTCGGTGGATTTCCCTTTCGCAACATAGACTCCCGGTTTCCATTTGCTGCTCTTGGGCAATGGTATCGTGGTACTCGTATCGGTGTGAAAGGTTGTATGAAAGACCTGTTTCGCTGGTTTCCAGGTGGTAATGTCGTCTTCATTGCCGTAGAGGTCGCCGGGAAAACGTTTGTGGAATTCCTCTTCCGTCATTATCGCGGTATCCGGGCGCACCCACGGTCGTGAGCGGAATACCGTAGCGGGGGGAGCAAGCCGGTGTATGGTAATTTCACCCTTTGCCGGGACGAATACCCCGTTGGCATTGGCGGAGGAGAGCGTGAGCGGTAACGGTGATCCGGTTGCCGCCTGTCGGGGAATGGTCATGTCGAGATGCAGTGCCGTGTACCCGACACTTACTCTGGTGGAAGCTGATCGTGTCTCTCCAGTAATATCCGTTATGTCAACATAAAGAGTATAGGTGAACACCGGATTATCCTTGCGGGGTATCGACGGGTCGGCCAGTGCGCAGAAATCAATCCGGAAACCACCGGCTGCATCAGTAGTTACCGTACCATTAGCCATCGCCGTGGTGCTTCCTCTGTTTGGTGGACGCCAATAGTATCGGTACTGAAACGGAAAGTGCGGTTCACGGATAATACGGTACTGTACCTGTGCGTTACCGATTGACTGACCCGCGTAGGCGGTGGCTTTTCCTGTGATCCGGATTGAATCACCGGGAAATTTTGTTCCGGTGTAGGGATTGAGCGTTACCGAAAATGTAGGCCGTTTGTACTCTTCAACCGAAAAATAACACGATCCCTGGCCGTTTGACAGTTGCATCTGACCGTTGAGCACCCCGGTCGGGGTGGTGAATGATCCATGAATCGTTCCAAAGGAATTTGAGGTAAGAGTGTGATGTGCAACCTCCTGACCGTTGACGTTGTAAAACCGTACGGTCGTCTTCTTCCCTGCGGCAATTTCACTTTTTTCGCCGTTGGTGGTGAGCATGATCCCTTTGAAGTACACGGTTTGGCCCGGACGGTAAATCGCCCGATCGGTAAAGAAAACGGTGCGGGGTTGCATCCGTTTTTTCGGTTCGCCGTACCGGTACAGATAAAACTGATGGTCGGAATCGAACCGGTCTTTGCCGATGGCGCAGTGGACGGAAATGGTATGTTGCTTTCCCTTTTTAGCGGGGATGACCACCTTTCCCTGCGGATCGGATGTCCAGGTACCGAAGGTTCTGTTCCTGTATGCTCTCAGCTGCCGGTTGTACACTTGTGTAAGCGCTTTGACGGAAACTCCCGGGAGTGGTGTACCGGTGGTACGGTCGAGCAGACGGAATTCCTGCGCACCGCTGGTAAGGGCTCGCGTTACGAATCCTATCCGGGTGACCTGAACTGCGGCCCACGCAACGGCGGACCCCTTGCAGGTAAAGGATGAATCCGGAGAGCAGAGAATAATGTAATGCCCGGCAGGCACCTTACCTTGTGCAATCTCCACGGTATGGCGCTGGAAGTCACCGGGATCAGGAATCGCCGTGCTCCACTGCGCTGCCGGTTTGACGGAAGCGAGAATGGTCGCGATACTGTCGCGATTGCCCTGCCGTGCAAGGCTTCGCCATTTTTCCGCACCGAACTGGAGCTGACGCCAGTGGATTTTCTGCAGGTTCCGGTAAGTGAGGAGTACTTTAAACGGTGTTTCCGGAACTACGGCGTTTTCCACCGTCAGAGAGAGTTCCTTCGCACGAATCCTGTCGGCAAGGGATCTGCAGAGGCCTGCTCCGTAGGATTCCGGAAACTGCCGTCGTACAGAGTCGCACAAAGCAATTGCTTTGCGGGCTTTCCAGCGGTGAGGACCCTTATCGGACGGGTTCCAGCTTTGTGCCTGATTGTGGAGCATGGTCGCAATTATGAAGGTTATTTCTCCACTGACGGGATGGTCCGAAAATCGTTTGCGAAGTTGACGGAGTGCGGTAAGGTACAGGGAGTCGCGATTTTCAAGAACCGAACCTTCATAGACGAACGCGAGTCGGTTGAGATCTGCAGCTACAAGCGCCGATGGATCGGTGTCGTTCGCATGGAACGCCATGCACGACTGCAACAGTTGCAGTGCATGGAATTTCAGCGACGTGGAATCATGGGTAGTGATTTTGAGTTGCAGGAAACCGGCGGATGGTTTGAAGTAATCACTGTTATTGAGCGTGAAGGTAACGGCCGGACGGGTAAGTTCGATTTCGTCACGGGAGAAATACTCCACGGCTCGGTGGAGAAGCAGATCGTACAGTGTCGGTCGGCGCTGGAGGTCGTTACGGTACAACAGTATCGCTTTACCGAATTTTTCGAGCGAAATGGATTTCAGTTCCGTTGAGCTGCGCAGCGAGGCGAGGTACGCCTCGGACGAATGGGCCAAAATGGTCTGCAGATCCCATGTATCGATAGAGCCGGTGTCTGAATCTGCGGTGGGAGTACGTTCCAGTATTACCCAACGGTTGTACTGATAGTAGCGAAGATAACTCTCACCGAGCAGCGAGTATAGTAGTGAACGAACCGGTGTCGCAGCGCCGTGTATTTCAGATTTCAGAAGGTTGATTGATTTGACGAGAGCATCTTCCTCTTTGAATGAGCCGAGCCGCATAAGGTAAATGAGTGCTTTGACGGTCTGTTCATTGTCGGTTTTATCTTTTGCTGCTTTCAGCAGTTTTGTTACCGAGTCTGTTGCGGACTGCGTAAGGCGCAGGTCGATCAGTGAATCGATACGGTGCCAACGGGCGGTAAACAACCCGGTGGTTTCAGCTGCGGTTGCATGTTCCACGTGGGTAAGAAGGAAAAAAACAACAGCGGCAGAGTGGTACATTTTACGATAAGAGAATACAGACATGGTAATTCCTTGATGAGAGGGGAACTAATGCAGAAACGAACGCGACACGAAAAACGTTACACCACGGTCTTGTTACCGCTTACTACAGGTGAACACCGGCCGGTACAATTAATTAATTTCTGTTCAGAATTGGCCATTTCCGGACACTAAGGTGGTACATTGAGCCCGTCGAAATGCTCTCGAAGCGATGCACTGAGTTGATCGAAGTGTGACCGAGTTTCCCGTTAAAATGTGTTATTTCGAGAGCCCTTCGATGCACTCAGGGACCACCTCAATGACCGTTATAGAATAAACTGTTCAATCCTGAACAGGAACTAATTAGATAATATAGTATCACGGGGCGGAACTGAAAAACAGTACTGGTTTTTGGTATGAAACCGGTTGAAATAAAGACGGGTCCGCAAATGGAGCGGACCCGTTTACAACACCGGTTATATCGATGTCTATGCTACCGGACGCCGAGCATTGCGGAATGAACTTTTTGCGAACCCCCGGCATGCTGTACCAGCAGTCGGGCAACGAGTGTACCCATCGGCAGTGCACCGCCGGTGCGGCTGCGGGGTTGCCATGAGAACCGCAGTATTTTCCGGTTCAGAGCACTTACTCTGGAAAAGTCAACCGGGTTTGAGTACAGACAGTTGCCTACGCGGTTATAAATAAGTATCGTACCCCTGATTTCATCTCCCGTAGGGAGGTACGCAAAGGTACACACTTCACCGGAGTGCACGGGATTGGGAGATACGCTGAACCGGGGTGCGGTTGACGGACGTTCAAATCGCTTCTGTTCCGCGACAACCGCAATCGGTATGGTAACGGTAACCAGGCAGGGAATCAGAAGCGGTGACGGTTTATCAGGATCGTTGTGATAGATCACCAGCGTATCCTGATACGTTCCCGGTTCAACCGCGGTAGCGTCCAGTGTGAAGGCTATCCGGCCGGCGGTGCCTCCCGGAGTGGTGACTTTTTGCAGTTGTGTTGTAATAAGGGGAGGGGCGGTGGTATCAGGTTGGCTGCTATTACGTTCCCGTGGGCTTCCGGTGGCCGAGCAGATCCAGTCTACTGCCGAGTCGAGATCAACCAGACCGTTACGTTGAATGGAGGCATCGCAGAGTGGAATTCCCTCACCCTTCCAGACAGTACCTTCCGGCGGAAGAATCGGAATGCCGTTCGATTTGACAAAGTCGACTCCGCGGCCGGTGGCATCGAGCAGCGTGACAGCGACTTCGAGGGTCGCGTCGAACTGCCACATGACGTTGAGTCCCATAAATTTCGAAGTGGAAGTGGAATCGGACTGCTGATCGACAATCGAGTACGTTGCCCCCTTTTCGAGAATGAACCCGTCGGGGAACGTGAAGCTTCCCGAGGTGGATTTGTTATCGTCCCAGACCAGTTGCCATCCGGAAAGATCCATGTCCGCGCCTTCGTTGTAGATTTCGATGGCATCCGGTGTAACGGCATCGGCTCCAAGCCAGAGTTCGTTGATGACAACTTTCTTGATCAGGTTCCGGGTAGTTGCACTGAGAACAAGGTCACCGGTACCGGTGTTGTTCAGTGTCAGAGCCTGGGGAGCGGTGGTGCCCTGCAGGATGTTGAGCGTGATCTGATCGCCCGTTAGAGCGATGGAGGGTTTTTTCCTGATGGAGAACATTCCCGAAAGCGCCGTGGGGTTGCCGTCGGTATCGGTAAGTTTGACGATACAGGAATCACTCTCAACCAACGGTACCGGCCAGATAAGTTGACTGTCGGTTGCCGAAATGCCGGAGCGTACGGGCGTGAAGCTCTTCCCGCCGTTACTGCTGAAGGAGGCATCGATTCCCTGGAGCGTAACTCCCTGAGAACGCCAGGATATTGTGGTGGTGTCATTCGCGTATAGTTCGATTCCCGCCTCCGGAGTAACTACCCGAAGTGCTCCTTTGAGTCCGAACAGCACTTTAACGATGTGATCCGCGGTAATATTGTTCAATCGTATGGTATCGACAAGTGCCGAAGCAGCGCTGTCGATGGTAATGGCATCAACCTGATAGCCACTGTCGGATGTTATGGAAAATGAAAGTGATGCGCCCGAGGGTACTGAAATTTTACCCGACGGGTTAAGTACGCCGTGCTCTCCCGCCGAGGCGACAACAGCGAAGAGAGGACCGGTGGTTTCGCCGACACTGAAACTCATGGTATCGGCAACATCGCTCATACTGTATACCTTCAGACCGGAGTTTGAACCATTCCACCAGTGGGCATTCGGGCCGGTGTTGTCGTCAAAGCGGTCCTTGTATCCGCCACGGAAGAGATCTCCCGCACGTCCGGAATTGAAGTTGTTCTCCAGGTGGAATGCATTATCGGCCTGCATCAGCGACACAAGATAATGCGAGTTAGCGGTACGCTGTTCGTAATCGTTCGATCCGTCCTGGTCAACGTGCCAGATCATGAAACCGGAATCAGGCAGCGTTCTGAACCTGCCGACGCGCCGTCGTGCCTCGATATAGTATCGTTCACGATCATTGCTTTTATTGCGGAAAACAAACGAGGTGTTCATGTCGGTGGGCAGCTGGGTAAATACGGTTCCCACCGTGATATCAGTGATATCGGTTACCGCATCCCAACCCGAATAATCCCGCAGGTAGGCGCACGGGCCGATGGGATTGGTGGTACCGGTATTGCACATAAGACAGAACACGCCCACACCACTCGATTCTCCGCCGTAGTCATAGAGGTCAGGCCAGCTGAAGAGCATGTGTCCGTTCTCATGACAAAAGGTACCTATCTTCAGTGAAGTACCAATGTTTGACATCTGGTAAACTGAGGCGTAGATGTCCCCGGAAATGAGCACGTTGTTCATCCGGCCCTGATGCGGCCACAGACCCTGTGACCATCCCTGGGTCGGACTTCCCGCATAAAGGACATTGATTGCCTGGATGATTTTTCTGGTACCGTTCCATGGGGAAGTGGAGGTGGTCGTGGACAGTCCGGAAAAATCAAACCCATCGTTCTTAAGCCATGAAAGAGCTTCGTTGATGAGTTCCTGAGCCCGGGAACCGAAATTCGCGTCGCGGGAGTCGTAATACGATTTGCGATTCCTCGCCCGGTAATACCCCACAACAATATTCTGGTAGTCAACTTTGCCGCCTGAAACATCAATAAAGAAGTCACGGACCGATCCGTTGTTGCGGAAACCGGTATAATCGCGCTTATTGACAAAGTCTTTGATGGAGTCAATCGGTACCGTGGAGGGTTGATCCGAGAAGTCGATAAGAATGGTAAGACCGGTGAGTTCGCCGGTAACCGGGCGATTTCTCAATAATGAAGAGGTTGCCGGTGGTGCCGATGCGGTACCCGAAGGCGGGGCTGCAAGCAGGGGGGCTGCATCCGGATCGGTTTCTTCCCCGAGAAGCTGCTTCCGTACCGCCCCGTGACGGGCAAGGCGTGCACTTCTCGAAATTCGCAGATGCTGTGTTCTGTTGCCTGGCGCAGACGCCGTTGCTTTCGGCAGTCCCTTTACCGGTTGGTACTTTATTCCGGTGGAGACCAGTTCGGAGGAATCGGCACTGAGTTCCGCGTAGCAGATCCATCCGGATGCATTGTCGCGGATAAGCGTGAAACCATCGGGTGATTCCACCCGCTGAAAAAATTCATCACCCCAAACAAGTACCGTTACGTTTGATCCATCCGGTTGTGCAAGATCGAATTGTTCACCATAATAAGGAACGCCGAATGATGTGAAAAAAAATGTTAAACAGAACACAGTTAAAACGCTTAATTGCTTCTGCATTTCCCCTCTCCCCATGGTGAAATAATTATTTCGGTGTGTTGATGACCGTTTGAGAATAATATAAGGTGAATATTTATAGAATAGAGTTTTTTTTGAACCTGATTTCAGAAAAGTGCACGCTTAATTTTGGTATTGCTGAATCCGGATGCATCTACAAGGGGGAATATGTCAGGAACCATCGGTTGAACAGTCCAATTTCTGCAGGATGTTTTTGTCGACGTGTTGCACAATTTGGTGCAGGAATGTAGTATGATGTTGGTACAAAAATGAATCGAAAAATATTTTGTACCAAAATTGTGGTTTAAAATTGTTCTTCCACTAACGGTTTACTATTTTTGTAACCCGGAAGGAAACGTCGATGCAAACTGACAATGTTCAGAATCAACTGAGTTTCAATGGTCTGACAGTACTCTATCAGATCGCCCACCTGCTGTCGTCTGGAAAAGAACTTGAAGAGACGATGTCGGAGATCCTCGGTATATTGGAGGAACAGGCCGGTATGAAACGGGGCATGATTGCGATTCTCAGTCCGGATAACGACGAGGTCGCCATAGATGTCGGCCGCGGGCTTTCCGATGAGGAGAAGCGCAAAGGAAAGTATCGACCGGGAGAAGGGATTACCGGCAAAGTGGTTGCCACCGGACGACCGATCGCTGTTCCATCCCTCAACGAAGATCCGCAGTTTCTCGATCGGACCGGTGCCAGAAAAAATATCGAGATTGCCAATCTGGCATTTCTTTGTGTTCCGGTGAAAACAGGGACTTCGGTTATCGGTGCACTCTCCGTTGATCGTGTGGCGGTTGAGGATGCGGTTACGCTTGATGGTGAACTCCGTTTTCTTGAAGCAGTTGCCGATATCATTGCTCAGACGGTTGATGTTCGCCGGCAGCAGTACAACCGGATTCACTCTCTTGAACAGGAAAATCTCGAACTCCGCAAGAATCTTGAAAACAGGGGAAAACCCGATCAGATGATCGGCAACAGTTCCTCGATGCGCAATGTCTACCGGCAGATTGCGCAGGTCGCTCCCTCAAGCACCAGTGTACTCATCCGAGGCGAGACCGGTACCGGTAAGGAACTTGTGGCACGGGCGATTCATCAGAAAAGCATATGCTCAACCGGACCGTTTATCCCGGTCAACTGTGCTGCACTGCCGGAGTCGCTTCTGGAAAGTGAACTTTTCGGGCACGAGAAGGGGTCGTTTACCGGGGCTACGTCAAAACGGATCGGCCGGTTCGAGGCTGCCGACAACGGTACGCTTTTTCTCGATGAAATCGGTGAGATGTCGCCGGGTGCTCAAAGCCGTCTGCTGCGGGCAATTCAGGAAAAGGAGTTCCAGCGGGTAGGGGGGAATGAATCGATCCAGGTGAATGTCCGTCTGATCTGTGCCACCAACCGTAATCTCGAACTTGATGTACGGGAGGGGCGCTTCAGAGAAGACCTCTACTACCGTATCAACGTGTTCACCATCATTCTGCCTCCGTTGCGCGAGCGTGGTGCCGATGTGCTCATGCTGGCCGATTATTTTGTGAAAAAGTATTCTCAGCTTCATTATAAAAAAGTCGAGCGGATTTCCACGCCGGCTATTGATATGCTCAGCGCTTACCACTGGCCGGGCAATGTCCGGGAACTCGAAAACGTTATCGAGCGGTCAACACTGGTTGCCGACAGTAATGTCCTCGAAGGACACGACCTTCCGCCCACCATCCAGCTCAAGGAACCGATTCTCAAAGGTAGACGGAACGATTCGTTCGAAAATATGGTTGCCGCCTACGAGAAAGAGCTCATTGTCGATGCGCTCAAGGACACCGAAGGTAACCAGAGCGAAGCCGCCCGGCTGCTCGGTACCACCAAGCGGATTATCCAGTACAAGATCGACAAGCTCGGGATTGATTTCAAGAGGTACCGCAAGCAGGTGTAATCGTACCTTTGTAAATGGAATCGGCGTGTCATGAATGAGCATGCCACAATTTGTGATAGTATTTCACTATTCGCCTCTATACTGAAAGAACATGAACGTATTCATCGTAACCAAATAATGTGAACCAAAATAATGTGGCATGCAGTAGGAAAATAAACGTATTTATATTAACCAAATGGTGTGCCATGTCCACTTGTGGCATACCTGTCAAACAGGAAACAGTACCGAAACATCTTTCTCAAAAAATTCCTCGAAGGGAATTCCACCGGCACCGACAAAGACCGGTATCGCCTGCGGACACACTTTAAGAAACGCGTTCATTCCATGCGGGGAATCAAAACGCGATGTCTGCACTTCCACCGCATATATCTTCCTCGGTCCGCGAATGACAAAGTCAACTTCCTTGTCCCGCAACCTCCAGTAAAAACATTCATTCGGTGTTCCCTGCAGACCGGAGCATAAAAAACCTCCCACAGCGTTTTCCACCACCCGCCCCCATAAACGGTGATCTTCACGAATCTGCCGGTTTGGAATGGAAAGCACCGCATTGACAATAGCATTGTTCCAGACGATAAGCTTGGGACTGCTGCCCCGTTTTTTCGGTCCTTCCACCCTGAACTGTTCGAGCCCGGATACGAGAAATGCCGACTCGAACAACGTCAGATAATGTGCAAGGGTCGTGGTATTTCCCGCCTCCTGGAGCTGTCCGAGCATTTTATTGTAGGATACTATCTGTGCGGGGTACGAACAGGCGAACATGAAAAGATGCCTGAGCAGGGCCGGTTTGGCGATTGTCTGCATCTGGAGCACATCTTTCGCGAGAACGGTTTCGATAAGCGAGTCACGCACGTATCCCGACCAGACCTGTTCGTCTTTTGTAAACTTTGCGGCACCGGGATATCCCCCGAAGTACAACCATTCGTTCAGGGTATACCCGAACGCGTCCCGCATCTCCCGGTAATTCCAGTGGTCGAACCGGTGCAGCAGAAATCGTCCGGCCAGACTCTCCGTTACCCCCTTCTGAAGCAGCAGTGCTGACGATCCTAGCAGTAGAACCCGCAAGCCTCTGGTTTGTTGCCGCTCAGAATCCCACAGCAATTTGACTGTTTCACTCCAGCCGGCCACTTTCTGAATCTCATCGATGATCAACAGACAATCGGGCTGTTCAGATGCCCGTCTCCACGCTGATTCAATCCAGGATGGTCCGGGAGGCAGCGGGCTGTCGGCAGTGACAATAACCGAAGGACCGTTCCACATGGACGCAATCTGATGAGCGGCCGTGGTTTTGCCTACCTGACGAGGTCCGATGATTATATGAATAATGTTCTTATATTCCCGTAACCGGGAATAAATTCCATGAACTGCAGTTCTCGTATAATCTGGCATAACTTCTATTATTGTAATTTGTTACAAGTTTAAACACATCTGTTTGACAGTACCTGGTACTCTTGAATTATATGTTTCGACACTTTTAAAATCAACAAAATACTCAGTAATTGAGTAAAAATACTTAGTCATTGAGTAAAATGTATGTTGGGTATAGGCAAATAATCACAATAGTTACGATAACCATATGGTGTGTCATGTCCACTTGTGGCATTTAACGGAAAAACTCTATACGCTCTCTGGTGGATCCCTAAGGAGAAAAATGTAGGTTATGCAATCGAATATGGTCTCACATTCCAAAGCCCTGGCCTTGGTGGAAGTGCTGAACTTAAAAATAGCGGTTTCTCGGTGCGATTACTTAAAGATTAGAAGAAAATAGCCGGCTAAAAAACTTAATCGTTTGCCTAACTACTATCATCCCAAAACTATCCCCACCGGACAATGATCCGAACCCGTCACTCCATCAAGAATAAAGGCATCCTTAACATGTGAAGAAAACTCACTGTTTACACAGAAATAATCAATACGCCAGCCGATATTTTTCGCGCGTGCATTCATCCGGTACGACCACCAGCTGTAATGTTCCCCTTCGGAAGTGAACATGCGGAAGGTATCGACATACCCGTTCGCAAGAAACTCCGTCATCCACTGTCGTTCTTCGGGCAGGTATCCCGGGTTCTTTTCGTTCTGTTTGGGGCGTGCCAGATCGATAGGGGTATGCGCGATATTGAAATCACCGCAGAGTATGATGTTTTTTCCCGCTTTGCGCAGCGCGGTGCATTTCCTGAGTAGTGCATTGCAGAAATCAAGCTTGTAATCGAGACGCCTGCCCTCGTTCTGACTGTTGGGAAAGTAGGCGTTGATCAGGGTGAAATCCCCGTTTCCGAGTAGCTGTACCCGTCCTTCATCGTCGAATCGTTCCTCGCCGAGCAGGTTTACCGACTGAAACTCTTTTTTATAAAATACGGCGCAGCCGCTGTATCCTTTTTTACGCGCACTTGCCCACACCGACCGGTATCCTTCCGGAGCGGTAAGCTCTTCTGAAAGCTGATCGGGATGTGCCTTTGTTTCCTGCACACACAGTATGTCGGGTTGTTCTTTTTTCAGCCAATCGATACATCCGTGCGAGGATGCGGCACGGATGCCGTTAACATTCCAGGAGATGATTTTCATGATAGAGTTTCCCATGAGTAACGGGTGCATGTTTCCGGAGTGGATGTAAGTGAAAAAACTACTTCCCGGCACTTTAAACCCTTACCTTTTTCTATCCGTTTTTTCGGAAACGGCACTCACGATATAACGCGCTGCAAGTCTTGATCTGGTGCCGGAATAGTTGACATGCAGTAATCCCTATACCATTTCTACATTTCTCCACCTTTTCACCTTTTCACCTTTTCACCTTTTCACCTTTTCACCTTTTCACCTTTTCACCTTTTCACCTTTTCACCTTTTCACCTTTTCACCTTTTCACCTTTTCACCTTTTCACCTTTTCACCTTTTCACCTTTTCACCTTTTAAACTTTTCACCTTTTAAACTTTTCACCTTTT